>CAWGRT010000008.1:0-474548 GCA_963825035.1 Candidatus Krumholzibacteriia bacterium
TGCCGCTGCACAGCCTGATGAACGTCGGCATCGACCTGCGCGGACAAGACTATTTCATCGATCTGATTGACAACCCGGATCTGATCGCCCATCTACACACGGTCATCTCGCGTACGATCATTGCCGTGGCCAGCTACATGAAGGCTCGCACCGGGAGCACGTCGATCAGCGTCAATCGCACGATCGCCAGCTTCGACCCGAGCATCCTGACGTTGCCGAACTGCTCGCTGCAAATGATCTCAGCCGAGATGTACGAACAGCACTTCCTGGAGTACGACGTCTGGATGGGCGGGCAACTGCCGCCGGTGGGCTTCCATCATTGTGGGGACAACGCCCATCTGTTCGCGCCCTATTATGCCAAGGCCGGGGCGGTGTACCTGGACGTGGGTTGCGGGTCGGATATCGCCGCTTGCCGAGCGGCCCTGCCGGAGGCGTGGCTGGGCCTGCGGCTGGACCCGGTGAAGATGCTCAATTCGACCGCCGACCAGGCCGCGGCAGCGGTGGAAACGGTGCTCAAGGCGCATGGCGAGCCCTGGAACAAGGTGGGCCTCTGCTGCATCAACATGGACTACGGCACCCCGGACGAAGCCATTCGCGCCATGTTCCAGACGGTGGCCAGCTATCGGGGCGATCGGCCGAGCGGCATTCAGCGGGCCGACGAGGTCGCGTGAGAACCCCGCTTCGCATGGCATTGGTTCTGTCGGCTCAAGCACGCCCTGCGGGTCATCGCTACGCGGCGGCGCCTTTGCTATCGCCGCGCCCCGAGCCACCACTGGACGACAGCGGCGACGAGGTGCTGTTCGAGCGTGGCCAGCACGATCAGCAGGATGGCCAGCGGCTGGTCTTCGAGCACGGCCCCGGCGAGGATCAGCGCCAGGCCGGTGTGTTTCATGCTCAGCCCGAACAGCAGGCAGGAGCGCATGTCGTCGGACATCGCAGCAGCCAGGCGAGCACCCAGCCCATGCCGATGCCCACGAGGCTGAGCGCGAAGGCGAGCACGGCGGTGGTCGCCAGCAGGGCGGGTGTTTTGTCAAACACCTTCGGCAGGGCCAGTGCAGCGTTGACGTAGTTCAGCACCAGGAGGGCGGCGGCGCGGCGAACACGATCCAGTGACGGCCAGTGCTCGACGCGGTGCGGCCGGATCAGGTGGCGGCAGGCGAAACCGGCCAGCGTGGGCAGAATCACCCAGACGATGAAGAACGTGCCGGAGAATCGCGAGACGAGTTCCTGGCAAAGCATCCTTTCGGCCGGCGAGAGCGACAGCCCCAACAGCCCCAGCAATTGCGGTGTGGTCCACGGGCTGAGTGAAATGCTGAGCACGACCAACCCGAGGCTGAGGGCCAGGTTGGCGTTTGAATTCTGTGCCCAGCCGACCGACGAGTTGGCGACCGGCATCGTGGCGACCAGGGCCAGGCCTACCAGCAGGCCGGCGGTCGCCGACCGTCGGCGATCCAGGGCACGAGCGGTCCGGCCACAACGACCAGCAGGGCCGGGCCGAGCCACACGGCCGCCAGGCCGGCCACCAATGTGCCGGGGTGCTGGAGCACGGAGCGGATTTGGGTCAGGTTCGTCAGGATGGCCGCGCAAAACAACAGCAGGGCCAACAGCAAGAGCGGCAGGGTCAGGGGTTCGCTGCTGCCCAGCAAGTGGGGCAGCCTCCATCGCGCATCGCCAGGCCAGGCTCCGGCCAAACGGCCGACAGCACGTAGCAGCCGATCAGCAGCCACAGGAAGCGGCGATGCACGAAGTGGCTGAGGCGGGAGCCGACGGGAAGTGTTGGGGGATCGTTCAAAAACTGCTTCAGAACAAAAAGGCGGCTATCGGGCACGAATAATTCGCATGCACGCAGGAACTTGACACGGATTTGCTTCGAGGAATAGACTCCGAAGGGTGTGAATTGTCGATGACTGAACACTGCTAAAAAGGGGGGCAAACATGTTGACAGTCAGACCCAGCAAGAGCGTCGTCGCTTGGATCATCACTCTAATATGCGTCCGCGGTGCATATACTGCTCCTACGACATTTTTCGGACTGGACAACAATCTCTCGGGAACGGTGCCTTTGTTGACTCATCCAAATGCCGATGCGGCTGAGGCATCGTTCATTGCAGCCCTGGCCCCCAACTCCGTTGGATTGCAGGACTTTGAGAGCCTTTCGCTTGGGACTGTGCCGGCAACATTTGGCTTTTCAGCCTCCACAGTCACAAGTTCTTTCACGGATTTATCAGCTGCATCCAGTATTGCCAGCGGCGTGACTGCCCAGCATCAGTATGCTGCGTTTGGCGACCGGTACTTGCTCACGACAACCGCAGAGAACACTCAGTTCTTATCACTTACCTTCAGTGCGCCGATAGGTGCTCTTGGATTCTACGCCACCGACCCGAGCGACTACTTTGGTGCCGGCGTTCCGACAACAACGCCACCGTTGCATTCAACTTGAAGGATCGAGTGGCAGTACCTTGCTGGACCTGCTACCCACAACTGACGTGACCACGGTACGTGATGCGTCCGTGATGTTTTTCGGTGTCATTGACCCCGACAGTCCTTTTACTAAGGTCACTTTTATCAATCCGGTAACTGGAGTTGGCCCGAATGCTACGGACGGCATAGGAATCGACAATCTAACGATTGGCCAAGCGATAGCAGAACCGTCAAGTGTATGTCTCTTCGAGATTTGTCTCGTATGTTTTGGCACGCCTCGCCGACTCTTGAGAGGAAGGCGGAAATGACCGAGTTGTCGCCACGCGATCAGTCAGTTGGATGTGGTTCCAAAGGAGCCTGCCCACCCAAACAACTGTCCGTTTTTTTTCGCGGGAGGTGAATTCGCAAACCAACTCAGTAGTACGAATTCTCCTACACGCCGAGCTGTCGGTTCAGTTCGTCCAGGTCGTGGCGGAGCTGCTGGGAGGTGGATTCGATTTCGGTGCGCATCTCGAGAAACTCTCGTTTGACCGTCGCGATCTCTTCCCGCAGGCGATGAATCTCTTCGCGCAGCCGCGAGGCCTCCGGAGACGCCGCCGGCGACGTCGCCGGGGCTGGTGTATGCGTGACGGGTGCGGCGGGCGTGGCGGGTGCGGCCGCCGGGCGGGGGGCCGGTGGCGCCGCCGCCCTCGGCGTACTGCCCGCGCAGCTTGTCCAGTTCCTGGTCGCGATACAGCGCGTGCGTCAGCGACGCAGCCGCGGCCGGGCGGCGTCAAGTATTGAATCAGCCCCTTGGCATGCGAGCTCGTCGAGGATCGGCCGCAGCTCGGCGAGGTCCTTGATCGGTTCCATGCGTGCCGCGCGACCGCGCAGCTCGCCGACGGTCTGGCGCCGCGCAACAGCAACTCGGCCATCACCGCCAGTTCGACTTTCTCGACGCCCAGCCACTCGTAGGCCAGGTGGCGATACTTGTCGACCCGGCCACACCCTGGACGAGCGTCACGGCACCCACTTGCCGCAAGTTGTTCCAGGGCTTCCTCGATCTGCTCTCGTCCAACTGCATCAGCGGAGCGCGATTGCTCTTCTGATTGCAGCCGCTGCCGACGCGCGTTGAGCGACAGCGGATAGTTCTCGGGCGTGGTCTTCGCCTTTTCGACCAAGACGCCGAGCACGCGGCGCTCGACGGGCGGAAGCGGCTGCCAGCGAGGGGCCGGGGGCAGTGGTTGGATGGCGTAATAGTCGGTCATCGCCGGGGACGTCGGGCGACGGGGCACGTTGGTGGCGGGGGACTCGATCCGGGCGGCACGGCGGGAACGTACGCCCGCCGGTCAAGCGCATCTTAGGAAGATCGCATGCAAAGGGCAACGGCGGACCTGGGCGATGCCGCGTCGGCACGGAACGGGCGGCCTGAGTGGCCATCCCGAATCGTGCCGGCGATCTGCCGAGGGACGTGAATCGGCCAGAAAACCGGGGGCTGCTGCAGGTGCGGCCCCGGTTGGAGGGACATTCCGTCGCCAGGGCGACGCCCGGCGGGGAGTTATCGAACCAGCTATCGAAATCAGTAGGTGAAAATCATGTCGATGCCGAACACCGTCTGGTCGTAATTGACGCCATTCGATCCCGTCGCTGAACACTACGTCGGTGGGAGTCCAGTCGTAGCGAATTTCCGGCCGAATCACGACGTTGGCTTGCGGCTTGTAGTTCACGCCGCAGGTCACTTCGTAGAACGAGGTGGACTGCGTCATGCCGGATTGACCGTTGTTGCTCTTCCACCATTCCAAGCGGCTGCCGAACTGCCAGGCAATCGTTGACGGTGTAGAACAGGTACTGGTTGATGCCGACGTCCTCGTTGTCGAACTCCGTCGTCGGGAAGTCGTCGGTCGTGACGTAGTCGCTCTGCAGGACGTATTCCAGGTTGTCGGTCAGGTTGGCGTCGAACACGATGCTGTGGCTGTAGCCCTGTCCGCCTACGCCAGCCGAGGTTGCCGGCCGTGCAGATGTAGGTGACGGTGACGTCGTCGGTCAGCGTCGACGCTCGACACCGCCCAGGAAGTTGCTGCCGCCGTCGAACTGATCGAAGCCGGTGTCCCAGCCGAGCGTCCAGCCGCCGTACAGCGTCACGTCGTCGTTGCCGGTGTAGGTGCCAAGCACGCCGGTGTGGGTGAACGGCTCGCTGTTGAACATCGTGAAGGACGTGGCTGTAGAAGAAGTTGCCGGTGGCCGGCACGACTTCGTAGCCGACCAGCGTGTAGAAGTGACCGGCCTTGACCGACAAGTCGCCGTAGGCGACTTCGCCGTAAGCTGGGGCATGGCCCAGCCGTAGACGCCGTGGTCCAGCGACACGTCCCAGACGTTGTTCTCGTTGCCGAAGGCCTGGGTCTTCTGGGCGTCGGTACCGTAGAGGATGTCGAAGCGGAAACCCCAGTCGGCACAGCAGCAGGCCGGCCTCGGCGACCTTCTCGGCGTAAAACCACGCCTGGTGCAGGTTCAGATGGTCTGGGTAGTCGTTGAACGGCAGGCCGTCGCCATCGGTCGGCCGACAGCCGGGTGTGATCGCTGTGGTAGCCCATCTGGAACCAGCCACCGTAGTTGATATCGGAGCAGGGAGTCAGCTCGTCCTGGAGCGTCCAGGCATCGCCCAGGCAGCAGTCGAACAAGCCCAAGCCGCTGTCAGCAGCAGGGGTCGGAGCAACAAGTGTCGCAGCCGCAGGAGGGCTCTTCGCACCCACAAGACGGCTCCGCAGTCGCTGCCCGTTTCGCAGCAGCTAGCCAGATCGCAGTTGAACGCCGTCTGGATGGGCAACTGCGCCATCGCCGGTACGGCACACCAGGCCACTAAGGCCGCGCCTAAAAACCACTTTGCCATGCTCACCTTTCGACTCCTTCTTCGATAATCCCGCGACGGCCGGTCCAACGTATGTCGCGAACAATTTGGTTCAGGGTGCACCAGCACGCCGGGCAACAGCGCCGACATGCGGCTCCCGCGAATCAGTCAATCGCCTCGTGGAACATATCGGCCAACGGCGACGCAGCGTGATTGCACAATCTCGCGGCCGGAGGCGAAATCCGACCGCCTCCCCGGCAGGTTTGGCAAACTTTGCGGGATACTGAGACCGTGCCGCCTCTGAAGAGTCGAGCCGGGTAAGCTGTAACGCCTCCGCGGTTGCGCGAGCCACTGGCGTCGGGGGCGTGGGACGGCTGCGAGGACCGACCGGCGGCGGGAGCCGATTGGGTATCCGCCGGCGGCTGGAGAAGAGGCGGTGCCGGCCGCGCCGGCAGGCCGATCGCCGGAATCAGAGCGGTACGAGGCGGCCTCCGGGACTGGGCCGCGGGCCGGTCAGCCGGCCGGGCTGGCGGCGTCGGCCTGATCGTCGCGCTGGTACGACGCGACCAGCCATTGCAGCAGCGGCACACCGGGCCGGTAACCGCGCTGGATCCTCAGCTTGACGGCGATCGGGGTGTGATCTGCCCGGTCGCCGCTCGGCGTGACCACGTACCGCTGCTCGATGACGCACAGCCCACCGGATGATGGCGCGTAACTGAGATTGCCCGCGAACTGCACTTTGGCCGACGCGCCGACGTCCAGTAGTGCCTCGACCGCGGGATTGGCGGCAAACTCGGCGACCGGGTCGAGGGAGTTCTCGGCCGGGCCTTCTTGCTCGTGGCGATTGGCCGGCTCGATGCTTTGGATGGTCATGTTGTAGGCCTGCAGCATATGGCCTGTGCAGAGCAGCTCCACCCAGCGAGTTCCGGTCGCGGCGGCTTGCTTGGTGCGCAGGTATTCGACGCTCCAAGTGCGGCTGGCCGCCGCGGCAAACGAGGCGACGCACAGCGCTAATCCCACCAGCGCAGCGCCGCGGCCGACCACGACACCGTCGCTAAGGGCAATGTGGCGGATCGCCACCAGGGCCAGCGCCGCGCCGAACAACGGGACCACCCACAGCAGCGGCGCGAACAGACACAGCGGCGCACGATGCCAATGACGAGGCTGACGACGGCCAGCACACTGAGGGAATGATAGTCGACCGACTCCACGGCCCGATCGTCCGCCATCGGCGAGAGGTCAACATCCGTCTGGCCGCTCGATTGCACGTGTCTGTCTCCATGACGAGGGGGCCGCCGCCGCGGTCCCACGGAACTAATGGCGCTGCACCCGCAGCCCCCCAGCAGTCTTGTACTTGGAGCGGTGGTCCTCGTAGATCTTAACGAACGCCTCCGCCGAGAATGTTGCGGTGGACGGCGCACCGAAGGCACTGGCGGAGGACATATGCTCCACAAAACGGAGCCAACCCAGGTCGGGGCTGGTCAGCGCCGAGGCCGAGACGACTTCGCTATCGTCGTGAAGCAACTTGCCTCCGAAGGCGTCAGCGGGCATCGGCGAGGTGTAGAGCGTCGCCGTGACGAACGCCGCCAGCACCCAAGCGGCGATCAGTCCGACCAGCGGACCGCCCACCGGGTCGATCGGATTCTTGAACCGCATCCGCGTGCCGGACGCCATCGCGGCGACGAGCCGGCAAATGAGCATCGTCACGGTGAACAACACCCAGATGCATACGAAGTCGAGCCAATACGTGTTCGCGCCGCCGGTCATTTCGTCCAACCAGATCGTCAGCGGCGCGTAGAACCCGAACGCCACCAGGCCGCTGATGACGATGTTGACGAGCGAGATGGTGTTGCTCCACAGGCCCTCGCGAACCATCATCGCGAAGGAGGCAAACAATACGGCACCATAGACGGCCCAGAACATGGCGGATTCACCAGTTGTTGGTTGTCAGTCGTCAGTCGTTAGTTGTCAGATGTCAGCGAGGAATGCGTAGCAGCGGCGAACGGGAAGTGACCACTGATAACTGACATCGAACAATTATTCGGAATCTCGCGTAATTCAGCCGTGGCAAGGAAACCCACGTTCTGCTTTACGGAGATAGTTGATGGCTACGAAACACAAGCTGACGTACAAGGTGACGAATTGGAGACAGTACAACGAGTCGCTGGTGCGTCGAGGTGACATCACGATTTGGTTTAGTGAGGATGCACTGGAGAGCTGGGAGCATCCGAACGACGGCACGAAGGTAGGCCGGCCGTTTGTCTATAGCGACACGGCGATCGAATGCCTGCTGACGATTCGCGAGTTGTTCAAGCTCCCCTACCGGCAAACGGAAGGATTCGGCCGTTCGTTGGCTGGATTGCTTCAGGTCGACGTGGCGATTCCAGACTTTACTTCGCTGGCCAAAAGGGCGGCCAGGCTCGACGTGTCGCTCCACATCGCCCAGCAGCGGGGGCCGATCGACATCGTCGTGGACAGCACGGGTATGAAGGTCTTTGGGGAAGGAGAGTGGAAAACACGGGCTCACGGCAAGACGAAGCGACGCACGTGGCGTAAGGTCCACCTGTCGGTGAACCCGGATACCGGAGAGATCGAAGCGGAAGTATTGACGGAAAACAGCGGGCACGATGCGGATCAGGCTGAGGCCCTGCTGGGTCAAATCGACCGACCGATCCAGACCTTTTATGGCGATGGTTGTTACGACAAATGGAAGGTGTACGAGGCGTTGGCTGCCCGAGGCATTCAGCCTGTGATTCCTCCCCAGCACAATGCCAAGATCAAGCAGCATGGCAATTCGACGAGCGCGCCTCTCCCGCGCGACGAAGCGATCCGCGGCATTCGCCGCCTGGGTCGCCGACGTTGGAAAGAGGAGGTTGGCTATCATCGTCGCAGCCTCGCCGAAACCGCGATGTTCCGCTTCAAACAGACGTTCGGACACAGGTTAAAGAACCGAAAACTCGAAAACCAAAAAACCGAATCCCGAATCCGCTGCAAAATACTCAACCAATTCACCCATCTCGGACTGCCTCAGTTCGAATGGAGTTAGTCAACAAGGCCGCTGACAACTGAGAACTTCCTTATTGTTTCAACACACGCTGCAGCTCGGCCAGCGAAGTGACGCCCTTGGCCACCAGCAGCAACCCTTCTTCCTGGAACGAGTGCATCCCTGCCGGCCGCGCCGCCTTCTGCAGCAGGTCGAGCTTGGGCTGCTTGCGGAGAATCTCGCGGACCTTGTCGTCGACCACCAGCAGCTCGAACAGGCCGGTGCGGCCGAAGAAGCCGAGACCCCCGCAGTTCTTACAGGGTTTTTCGGCCTCCTCGGGCTTGGGCGTGCGATACAGTTTGGTCACCTTGCCGGCGGGGATTCCCAGCTTCTTCAGCAGGTCGGGCGTCGGTTCGTAAGCCACTTTGCACGATTCGCAGAGCTTGCGGATCAACCGCGTGCAAAGCACGGCGGTCACGTGCTCGGCGAACTCGCGATGCGGCACCTTCTTCTGCAGCATCCGCAGCAGCGCCTCCGGGGCTTCCTTGGCGCGGACGTTGGTGATCACCAGGTGGTTGTCGCTCACCTCGTCGAACAGCAGCTTGGCCGCCTCCGGATTGGTCAGGTCGCGCACGACGTAGACGTTCGGATACTTGCGGATCAGCTTCGGCAAGACCGTGGCGGGCGTCTCGCCCTTGGCCGCGTCGTAGGTCGACGACGTCGATGTTCTCGATCTCGCGCTCCCGATGCTGCTCGTCTTCGACCGAGGCGAAGTCGCGAAGCAGGCGGTCGGTTTCCATCAGCGAGACGTCGGTGAGCGTGGTCAGGCCGCCTTCCGGCAGGCCGGAGATGACGAGCAGGCCCTGGTCGCGGGCCATCAACTCGGCCCATTGCTCGGCGAGCTTTTCCCGCATGCCCAGGTCCGCGTAGGTGCGGAAGTTGTCGCGGCGGTCGGCCAGCAAATCGACCACCACGCGCTCGCCCGTCTTCACTCCCTGGCTCGACGATGGGGCAGACGTACGAGTTGCCCTCGTAACTTGGCGGCAAACATGCTGCTCTGCTTTTTGCGTCGTTCGGCGCATGTCCAGGTTGGCCAGCGTCTTCATCACGGCCAGCATCACGTCGCCCGACTCGCGGTCGCGGGCCGCTGCCGTTGTGCCACACGCCGTCGATGTGATGCCGCGCCATCACCGCCTGCTGGGTGTAGTCGAGCACCACGCGGTCGCTGCGCCGCGTCGCACATCTCGGCGATCAGCTCCTTGACCAGGATATAGCCGGGCGACTGGCGGGCGGTGAGCAGGTTGGCCTGGTTGAGGTGCTCCTCTTCGGCGGCGACGGCGATCAGATCGACCGGCGGGCCCTTCTCATAGTCCTCCTTGCGCTCAGTCGATATCTTCAGGCCGACGCGGCTGCCGATGTTGGCGGCCTCGTACCGAAACCAGTCCGGCGTAAACACCTTCTCGTGCGACTCGACCGCCTTGTTGCGGACGATGACGTACGCGATGAACGTGCCCAGGTAGATCACGCTCAGCGCCAGACACGGCCGCGATGAATTGGCCAGCCCGATCACGATCGGAAAGAGTAAGCAGCAGCAATACCGCCAGAATCGGGAAGAACAGGATCGGGTTCCACATGCCGTAGCCGAGCTCGAAGAACTGCGTGTCGCGATTCACCCAGTCGGCCGGACTTCACCCACAGCAGGAACAGCAGCCAGATCGACCAGCAGCTTGAGCCAACGCGATCGATCGGGCGGCTTGAGCCGGCGGAATCGAGTGCTGGTCGTTCCAGCTTGTCGAGCTGCGGCGGCGGGTGCCGCCTCGGCCTGGTCGCCCGCGTCGGCGGCCGCGGCTCCGTCGGCCTGTTGCGCAGAGCCTCGGCGCCGGCGACGACAGGCATACCACCGCGACCCAGCCGGCCAACAAAGCTAAATCAACAACCCAACGCCGCATCAGAGAATACCCGGATCTTTGACTTCGATGCCCTTGAGTGCCATCTTCAGGGCCTCGCGGTTCGGGGCCACTTCCATCGCCACCTCGCGGTCGATCAACTCGTCGTCCACCAATTCTTCAAACTCATCGTGAAGTCCTGCATCCCATCGTGGCTTGCCGATGCGGATGGCGTCGGGCAGCTTCTCGTCTTCTCCTCGAGGATCAGCTTTGCGCACCGTTGGCGTTGAAGGTCATGATCTCGACCGTCGGCACCCGGCCGACGCCCGGCTTGATGCTCTTGAGCAGCTTCTGGGCGATGATGCCCCGCATGTTGAACGCGATCGCGCTGCGCAGTGCCGAGTGCATGTCCTGTGGGAACAGGTCGAGAATACGGCCGATCGTGGTCGCGGCGCTGCGAGGCGTGAATCGTGCCGAACACCAGGTGGCCCGTCTCGGCCGCGTGGATGGCCGTCATGAAACGTCTCCTTGTCGCGCATCTCGCCCACCAGCATCACGTCGGGGTCTTCGCGCACGGCGTGCTTCATGCCGATCTCGAAGTCCACCACGTCGAGGCCGATCTCGCGCTGGTTGATCAGGCACTTGTCCTCGGTGAACACGAACTCGATCGGGTCTTCGAGCGTGAGAATGTGCTTGCGGATAGCGCTGATTGATCCAGTTGAGCATCGACGCGATCGTCGTGCTCTTGCCCGAACCCGTGACGCCGGCCAGCAGGATCATGCCCTTGGTCGAAAGTGCAGAGCTTCTCGATCGACGGCGGCAGGTTCAGACCCTCGAAGTCGGGAATCCAGCTGTTCACGCGGCGGGCCACCAGGCCCACGTGGCCGAGCTGCTGCAGCAAGTTCACGCGGAACCGCCACATGGTGCCGTCGACGTCGAACGTGTGGGCGAAGTCGGCCCCGCCGTCGCGCTCGAAGATCTTGCGGTTCCGCTCGTTCATCAGCGGGAAGCAGAGCCGCACCATTTCCTCGTCGTCGATCGGGCCGCGATTCATCGGCCGCAGCGTGCCGTCGACCCGCACCATCGGCGGCTTGCCCACCTTCAGATGCAGGTCGCTCGCCTGCGAGCTTCACACAAGCGCGAAACAGCTTGTCGACCTCCAGCTCTTTGTCGCGATTGATAAA
Source organism: Candidatus Krumholzibacteriia bacterium (assembly GCA_963825035.1). Classification (GTDB taxonomy): domain Bacteria; phylum Krumholzibacteriota; class Krumholzibacteriia; order LZORAL124-64-63; family LZORAL124-64-63; genus JACZKN01. Next base: position 11,298 of record CAWGRT010000008.1, read on the forward strand.
GCTGCTCTTAAATGCGTCGTCTTTGGCCATGGGGAATCTAGCTCTCGGCTGTCAGCTCTCAGCTATCAGCCAGTAGCGGTTCGGTGTATTTTGAAGCAAGCGACACCTGTCTGCCACACGCTCTAATCGCTGTGTCTTAGATAGCTAATGTAGAACTCTCTGGCTGATAGCTAACAGCTGACAGCTTCTACCTCACACGCCAATCGCACGGGAATGCCCCGCTCGGCCATGATCCGCTTGGTTTCCTCAATCGTATACTCCCCAAAATGGAAGATGCTGGCCGCCAAGGCGGCGTCGGCCTTGCCCAGCAGGATCGCGTCGGCCAGATGTTCCGGGCTTGCCCGCCCCGCCGCTGGCCACCACCGGAATGCTCACGGCCTCGCTCACGGCCGCCGTGATCTCCAGGTCGTAGCCGTCCTTCGTGCCGTCGGCATCCATGCTGGTCAGCACAATCTCGCCCGCCCCCAGCCGCTCGACCTCGCGGGCCCAGGCCACCGCCTCCAGACCGGTCGCCATGCGGCCGCCGTTGATGTGCACCTCCCACACCTCGCGGCCGTCGTGCTGGACCCGCTTGGGGTCGATGTTCACCACGATGCACTGGCTGCCGAACCGCCGGGCCGCCTCGTACACGAACTGCGGATCGCTGCACCGCCGCCGAGTTGATCGAGACCTTGTCGCAGCCGGCCAAGAGCAGCTGGCGGATGTCCTCCAGCGTGCGGATGCCGCCGCCCACGGTCAGCGGCATGAACACCTGCTCGGCCGTGCGCCGCACCACGTCGAGCATGATGTCGCGGCCCTCGTGGCTGGCCGTGATGTCCAAGAAACACCAGCTCGTCGGCACCCTCGCTCTCGTACCGCGCGGCCACCTCGACCGGATCGCCGGCGTCGCGCAGGTTGACAAAATTCGTGCCCTTCACCACGCGGCCGCGGTCGACGTCCAGACAAGGAATCACACGCTTGGCGAGCATGAGTCGCAGGGTCCGGTGGCACCTGCCCAGGCGGGAGGGAACAAAGCGGCAATCGACGGAACTGCCGTAAACTACCTAGTCTAAATTCGGCCCAGGGGCCGGTCAACCGGCGGGGGGTAGGGATCGAAGCCCAGGGGAGGCTTCTTTGACGAAGCGCCGGGCCGGTGATACGCTCAAGAGACTGGTCGACCAAACGTCTGGGGCAGCCGCCATGATCGAGCTCACTCCTGAACAGCAGCAGTTCGTCGATGCCCAGATCGCGGCGGGCGTTTTCAGCAGGCCGGCCGAAGTCGTTGGCGCTGCCCTGAACCTGCTCCAACATCGCCAGCGGGAATACGAGCAGCTTCAAACCGCCATCGGGCAAGTTGAACGCGGCGAGTATGAGCCGCTTGATATCGAAGACTTCAAGCGCCGCGGGCGAGAGCGAAAGGCGGGGCAATAATGCCGGCGCCGACGATTCTCCGCACGTCGGAAGCAGTCGCCGATCTCGATGCCATCTGGGACTACATCGCCCGCGACAATCCAACTGCCGCCGACCGGATGCTCGACGCACTCAACGAGCGGTTTCTCCTCTTGGCGAAGAACCCAGAGATCGGTGAGCTTCAGCCGCTGCTGGCCGACGGCAAGTACCGCCGGTTCACCTACCGCAGCTACGTCATCTACTACCGTCCCCTGAAAGACGGAATTGTGCTGGTGCGCGGTACTGCATGGGGCACAGGATCACGAAAAGACGCTGTAGCAAACAGCGTTGTCGTGTGATCCACAACAGCTGGCGGCCCGGATCGAGACGAGCAATGCTGACGACTACTGGTGCTCGTGGAGGAGCCAATACTCCGGGAGCCAGTAATATGGGCAGATGTTATTGCGATTCTTCACGCTCTGCCACAAGTCATGGTCGTCTCGATCGCTCCACTTCAGGAATCGGTCATGGGCCGTATCAAGTGGTCGCCACCTTGGATCTCGCGTGTCGGTGTCTAACACTGGACGAACGTGCTGCTTGACTCTCTGTTCACACGCTTTGAATGTAGCGAAGTTCTGCTGTCCCTCAATGAGAGCGCATTTGTTAGCGCCCACAGCCACGTCGGGAAAGGCAAGCTGAACTCCGTCATCTTGCCAGAAGCAAATCGGGCATATCTCGTCTGACCCCGATGGCTCATCGAACACTTTGTAGCCGCAGCACGGACACGTATACATGGGCGTCACCTATACTCTCTCGCCGTGCCCCGCCGTTTCTGCTCGCCGGCACTCCGGCAGCGACTCGATGAACAGCCGGCCGTAGGGCTTGGTGACCACGCGCGGGTCGAGGCACGACCACGGTGCCGTGGTCGGTGCGCGTGCGGATCAGGCGGCCGAAGCCCTGTTTGAACTTGAGCATCGCCTCGGGGAGTTGGTAGTCGCGGAACGGGTTGCCGCCGGCGGCGCGGATCGCTTCGAGCCGGGCTTCGAGCAGCGGGTGGTCGGGCACGGCGAACGGCAGCTTGGCGATGATCACGTTTTGCAGCGCGTCGCCCGGCACATCGACGCCTTGCCAGAAGCTGTCGGTGCCCAGCAGCACGGTCCGGGGATCGGCTCTGAACTGGTCGAGCATCTGGGTCCGCGGCGTGCCGTCGGCCTGGCTGAGCAGGCGCAGGTTGCGCGACGCCAGCCACGGCTGCGAGCCGGCGCCACGCGGCGCAGCATGTCGTAGCTGGTGAACAGCACGAACGTCCGGCCGTCGGTCCGGCCGGCGTAGTGCTGGATCACTTCGGCGGCACGGCGCTCGAAGCGCCTCGCGCGGCCGGTGGGGTCGGGCATGTCGCGGAGCGTGACCAGCTCCGCCTGCTCGCGGTAATTGAACGGACTGCCGACCTGGAGCGTGTCGCACTGCGTCAGCCCGACGCGCGACTGGAAGAAGTCGAACGGCCTGCCGGTCGCTCCCTGACCGACGAGCGTGGCACTGGTGAGGATCACCGTGGGCACCCGGTCGAAGAGTTGCTGCGCGCATGGCGGGGCCGACGTCGACCGGGGCGGCCGAGAGCTTGATCCGCGGCCCGCCGCGGCGGCGGTCGTAGGCCTCGATCCAATAGACGGCCCCGTCCTGGGCCTGCGTCCGCCAGGCCTCGATCTCGCCGGCCAGGCGCGACAGCCGATCGTGGGCGGCCGTGAAGTCCTGCCGCTCCACTTCGTCGTCTAGCTTGTTGCCGGCCGACTTCACCTGCTTGGCCAGCATCTGCAGTTCTTCGCCGAGGCGGTTGGCGACGATGCCCGGCTCTGCCACCCGGCCGTTGGGCGGGGCGTAGTGCGCTGCGCCAATCCCAGACGTCGCCGAAGAACTCGTCGGCCTGGAAGCGGCAGCGTCTCGACCTGCTGCTGCTCTTCATCAGGCCGTGATGCACGAGCAGGCCCTTGTTGCGTGCGGTCGTTGTAGAGCTTGTTCAGCATGTACTCGACCTGGCCGTTGGTGACCGCGATGCCCAGGTGGTCGCCGGCCACCGCCTTCGACGGTGTGGGCCTCGTCGAGCACCACGACGTCGTAGTCGGGCAGGATGCTCACGCCGGCCCGCCGCAGCGCGATGTCGCTGAACAACAGCGCGTGGTTCACCACCAGCACCTGGGCATGCTGCATGCGGCGGCGGTCCTTGTAGTAGAAGCAATCAGTTGCCCTGCCCGTTACTTCGTTCAGTTCGTCTGGACGCAGCCGCAGCCAGGGCCGGATGGACCATCGAGCCCACGGCCAGCATGCAGACGTCCGTCGCCCTCGCGCAGGGTCTCGGCCGTGCCGATCGGGCAGCGGCAGCGCCGGGCCCGTCCATGGCCACGCCCACGCCCGAGCCGCGGGGATAGCGCAGGGCCGACGGGCCGTCCTCGCGGGCCAGCGCCGTGGCCAGCATGTGGCGCAGCTGGTCCTCGTCGCGCGGCGCCATCACCACCATGCTCCGGCACCATGCGCAGGTAGGTCAGGTCGAAGACGCCGTGATGGGTCGGGCCGTCCTCCCCCACCAGGCCGCCCCGGTCGACGCGCGAAGACCACCGGCAGGTGCTGCAGGGCCACGTCGTGGATGATCTGGTCCAGGGCCCGCTGCAGGAAGGTGGAGTAGATCGCGGCCACCGGGCGGCGTCCCGCGCAGGCCAGGCCCGCGGCGAAGGTCACCGCGTGGGCCTCGGCGATGCCCACGTCGTGGAAGCGGTCGGGATGGCGCTCCTCGCAGCCGGCTCAGCCCGGTGCCCGAGGGCATGGCCGCGGTGATCGCCGTGGATGCGGGTCGTCCCGGTCCGCCAGTTCGCACCAGGGTCTGGCCGAAGACCGCCGGTGTAGGCTGGGCGACCGTCGGCTTGACCACCTTGATGCCCTCGCTGCCGGTCGAACTTGCCCACGCCGTGGTAGCGCTGGCCGTCCTCCTCGGCGAAGCGGTAGCCCTTGCCCTTCTGGTGATCATGTGGACCAGCACCGGGCCCTTGAGCTTGCGCACCGCCGTCGCAGCGTGCGGATCAGCCAGGGGCAGGTCGTGGCCGTCGATGGGCCCGAAGTACTTGAAGCCCAGCTCCTCGAACAGGATGGTCGGCACCACCAGCTGCTTGAGGCTCTCCTTGATGCGGCCGGCCAGCACCTGGGCCTTGCCGCCCTTGGGCAGCTTCCCCAGCAGGTCCCACAGGTCCGCCTCCAGGCGGTTGTAGTGCTTGCCGCTGGTGATGCGGGTCAGGTACTTGGCGATGGCGCCCACGTTGGGCGAGATGCTCATCTTGTTGTCGTTGAGGATGACGATGAGGTCGGTCTGCAGCTGGCCGGCGTTGTTCAGGCCCTCGTAGGCCAGGCCGCCGGTCAGGGCGCCGTCGCCCACCACGGCGACGACCGAGTGGTCCTCGCCCCGGGCGTCCCGGGCCGCGGCGAAGCCCACCGCCGCGCTGATGGCGGTGCTGGCGTGCCCCACCCCGAACATGTCGTGCGGGCTCTCGCTGCGCTTGGGGAAGCCGGCGATGCCGTCCGCGGGACCGCAGGCGTGGCGAAGCGCGCCAGGCGCCCGGTCAGCAGCTTGTGGCCGTAGGCCTGGTGCCCCACGTCCCAGAGGATCTTGTCCCGGGGCGAGTCGAAGACCCGGTGCAGGGCCACGGTCAGCTCCACGACCCCCAGGCTCGCGCCCAGGTGGCCGCCGGAGTGGGACACCGTGGCGATGATCTCCTCGCGCAGTTCGGCGCAGAGCAGTTCCAGCTGCGCGGGCGTCAGCTGCTTGAGGTCTTCGGGACCGTTGATCCCGGGCAGAACTGCCGCCATGCTTCTATCCTTCCCCCGGTGCGCCGCGCCCCGCCGCACGCGACCGGTCCAGACGTCACAACAGGTTAACTCGGCGCGATACCGAATGCCAGAGCGAATACCCCGCCCAGGACCACCCCCACCGCCACGTGGGCCGGGTGGTGCGCCCGGGGGTCAAGATAGGCCAGGGCCCGCGCGCGCCCGCTCAGCCCCGCTCCTCCAGGTGATCGAGCAGATGCGCCAGCACCTCCCGCTGCCGGTCGGCCAGCCACCCCATCTTGAAGGTGTCGTGGACCACGATCACCGCGAACACCAGGGCGAAACCGGCCTCCGGCGACGACCAGCCGCTGCGCAGGCCGACCAGCACCGTCAGGCAGGCCAGCAGGGCCGCCGGCAGGCTGGGCAGGCCGTTGCCCTGGGCCACGGCGGTCAAGGCAAGTCCGCTTGCGGGCGACCGAATACAGGAGCGAGCTTCAGGACCTGGGTCAGGACCGCCGCAAGCGGCCACCACGGCCCAGACCGGCCAATCGCCGGCGGTCACCGCGTCAACTGTCCCGGTTCCACAGGCAGCCTCCCCAGGGCCAGCAGCCGCTCGCCCGCGTCGCCCGGCGGCACCGCCGCCGCCAGCCGCCTCAGCCCCCGGCGGCCGTCCCGCGACCGCCCGCCGCCGCGGCCTTCTCCAGACCCTCCGACCCGGATCCAGGTGGCCTTGCCCGCGGCGGCATCCTTGCCCGGGCTCTTGCCCAGCTCGGCCGCGGTCGCCGTCTCGTCCAGCACGTCGTCGGCGCCCTGGAAGGCCAGGCCCAGGTCCACGCCCGCCCGCCGCACCTCGTCCACCGTGGCCGGCTCCGCGCCCCCCAGCAGGGCGCCGCCGGCCAGGGCCGCCGCCAGCAGGCGGGCGGTCTTGCCCAGGTGGATGCGCCGGATCAGGTCCCCGGTCACCGGCCGCCCCTCAGCCTCCAGGTCCTCCTGCTGGCCGCCGACCATGCCCGCCGGACCCACGGCGTCGCCCACGAGGGCCACCAGGTCGGCCGGCCAGGCGGCCGCCGCCCCGGGCCAGTATGCGCGAAGCCCAGGGCCTGCAGGGCGTCGCCGGCGAGGATCGCCGTCGCCTCGCCGAAGACCACGTGGCAGGTGGGCCGGCCGCGCCGCAGCACGTCGTCGTCCATGGCCGGCAGGTCGTCGTGGATCAGACGAGTAGGTGTGGATCATCTCCAGGCCGCAGGCGGCCGCCAGCACCTGCATCCCGCGGCGGGACGTCCGCGGCCGGCGGCGAAGGCGTCGCGGGCCCAGAGCATGCAGCACCGGCCGCAGGCGCTTGCCGCCCCCGGTCAGGCTGTGCTTCATGGCCCGTTTCAGCCGCGCGGGCACGCCCCGCTCGCCGGCCAGCTGCCGCACCAGGGCGCGGTCCACGGCGCGGCGCTCGTCGGCCAGGAGCGCCCGCAGCTCAGGTCATCCATCCGCCTGCCTCCGAGCGGACCATGGCCTCCCAGGTGTTCGCCAGCAGCATGGCGATGGTCATGGGGCCCACGCCGCCCGGGCACCGGCGTCAGGGCGCCGGCGTGGCCCAGCAGGGCCTCGAAATCGGCGTCCCCCACCAGGCGCGTAGCCCTTGGGCCGGCTCGGCGTCGGCGATGCGGTTGATGCCCACGTCCACCACCACGGCGCCCGGCTTGACGAACTCCGCGGGTCACGAACCGCGGCACGCCGATGGCCGCCACCACGATGTCGGCCGCCGCCGTCACCCGCGGCAGGTCCGGGCGTGCGCGAGTGGCACATGGTCACCGTGGCGTCGCCCATGGCCCCCTTCAGGGACATGAGCAGGCTCAGGGGCCGGCCCACGATCACGCTGCGCCCGACCACCGCCACGGTGCGCCCGGACACCGGCACCGTCGTAGTGCTCCAGCAGGCGCAGGATGCCCTTGGGCGTGCACGGCACGAAGCGCGGCGCCCCGGCCACCAGGCGCCCCAGGTTCTCCGGGTGGAAGCCGTCCACGTCCTTGCGCGGGTCCACCGCCAGCAGCACCGTCTCCTGGTCCAGGTGCGCGGGCAGGGGCAGCTGCACCAGGATGCCGTCGATGGCCGGGTCGGCGTTCAGCTCGCCGATCAGGGCCAGCAGCCGGTCCTGGGGCGTGTCCGCCGGCAGGCGGTGGGTCACGTGGTGGAAGCCCACCTCCTCGCAGCCCTTCTCCTTGTGGCTGACGTAGACCGCCGAGGCCGGATCGTCCCCCACCAGCACCACGGCCAGGCCCGGCCGCCGCGGCGCCGCCGGCCAGCTTCTCCTTCAGCTCGGCGAAGACGGCGTCGCGCACCGGCTTCCCCTTCAGCAGCAGCGTGTCGATCCCGCGGCCCACGACCGCCTCCTCCCTGCCCGGGCCGCCCTAGCGGGCGACGGCCGTGGCCCGTGTCTCCCGGATGACCATGATCCTGATCTGGCCGGGATACTCCAGCTCGTTCTCGATGCGCCGGCTGACCTGCTCCGGCCAGCACGGCGGCGTCGGCGTCCGACACGAGGGTGTGGTTGACCAGGACCCGGATCTCGCGGCCGGCCTGGATGGCGTAGCGACTTCTCCACCCCGTCGAAGCTGTCGGCGATGTGTCTCCAGGTTCTCCAGGCGCTGCGACGTAGGTCTCCAGGCTCTCGCGGCGCGCCCCCGGGCGCGAGGCGCTCACCGCGTCCGCCGCCGCGGTGAGGAAGGTGTAGGGGCTGGTCGGGCTCCACGTCCTGGTGGTGCCCGCCGACGGCGTTGATCACCGTGTCGTTCTCGCCGAACTTGCGGCACAGCTTGGCGCCGATCAGCGGCGTGGGGGCCGTCCACCTCGTGGTCGGCGGCCTTGCCGATGTCGTGGAGGAAGCCGCAGCGCCGGGCCAGGCGCGGGTCCAGGCCCAGCTCGCCGGCCATGGCCGCCGCCACCGCCGCCACCTCCATGCTGTGCTTGAGCAGGTTCTGCCCGTAGCTGGTGCGGTAGTTCAGCCGGCCGATGTAGGGACAGAGGTCCGGGTGCACCTGCTGCAGGCCCAGGTCCAGGCAGCTCTGCTCCCCGATCTCCCGAACCTTCTCCTGCATCTCCTCGGTGGTCTTCTTGACCACCTCCTCGATGCGGCCCGGGTGGATGCGACCGTCGCGCACCAGGATCTCCAGGGACTGGCGCGCCACCTCGCGCCGCACCGGGTCGAAGCCCGAGACGATGACCGCGCCGGGCGTGTCGTCGATGATCACGTCGATGCCCGTGGCCAGCTCGAAGGCGCGGATGTTGCGGCCTTCGCGCCCGATGATCCGGCCCTTCATGTCGTCGCTGGGCAGATCCACCACCGACACGGTGCTCTCGGCCACGTGTTCGGCGGCATAGCGCTGCACCGCCAGGCTGATGATCTTCATGGACTCCCGCCGCGCCTGGCGCTCGGTGTCCTCCCGCACCTGCTGGATGGTGCGGGCGGCGGCGTGGCGGGCGTCGCCCACCATCTGCTCCATGAGGGTCTGGCGCGCCCGCTCGGCGGTCAGGCCGGCGATGCGCTCGAGGGTCTCGGTCTGTTCCTGCAGCAGCGTCGGCCGTCGCCTTCTCCCGCCGCTCGATCTCCTCCTGGCGCTGGCGCAGGGACGCGTCCATGTGCTCGAGCCGGGCCTCCTTCTGGTCGATGAAGGCCACCTTCTTGTCGAGGTTCTCCTCGCGCTGGTCCAGGGTCTCCAGGCGGCGCCGGTTCTCCTGGCGCATCGCCTCGGTCTCCACCTCGAAGCGCTGGCGGGCCTGGAAGTACTCCTCCTTGGCCGCCAATTCGGCCTGCTTGACCGTGGCCTCCGCCGCGTCCCTTGCTTCCTGCAGCAGCTTATCCCGCACCTGGCTCGGCCTGCCCGTGCAGCTGTTCGTAGCGCCTCCTGTTGGCCCACCAGCCGGCTGCAAAGCAGACGACCGCGACCGCCGCCAGCGGGGCGTACGCCGGGATATGCGGCATGGGTGCTCCTCCCTTGGTTGTCTATGGAGAGACGGAAAGGCGGGCAGGCGAGCCGGCGGGATGGACACCCCGCCCGGCCGTGTGAGTCGGAAGCAACTGAACCGAGTTGCTTCAGGTGGGACCTCTGCCGCTTCCCTTGGCCTTCCCCGGAGGGCGTGGCCGCCGGTCGCGGACGTCGGAAGTCCCCTTATTGAAGTGTTGGCTCACTTGTACGACACATCACGTACCGGGCAGGGAATCACCACCGTTGTCACGGGCCGGCCCATCGCCGACCTCGCGGGTCAGGAGGCGCGCGATCTGGTCCGAACGGTCCTCGACCGACGCCTCCGTCTCCAATCTCCGCCGCTGCTCCCGGAACAGTTCGTCCGCGATGTTCACGGCCGCCAGGATCGCCACCTTGGCCGTCGACGCCACCGCGGAACTCCGGGCAACCTCGCCCATGCGTTCGTCCACGAAGGCCGCGATCCGCTGCACGTACTCCTGGTCGGCGTCACCCCGCAGGGTGTACTCCTGGCCGAAGATCGTCACCGTGACGCTGTCGGATCGCTCCATGGACCGCATCCCGTTTCAAGCCGGTGTCCCCGAGCCGGACCGCCGGTACCCCCGACCGTCCGGTGCCGGTCCGTCAGCCGAGGGCCTCGAGCTGCTGCAGGAGCCCCCCGACCTTGTCCTCGATTTCCTTCCTCTTCGTCTCGTAAACCTCGAGGTCGCCCGCCTGCCGGCTGGCTTCCTCGAGTTCGTGCTGCAGACGGGCATTCGCCTGCTCCAGCTCCGCGGCGCGAGCTTCCAGCTCCCCGCAGCGATCGGTCAGACCGGAATTCTCCCGGCGGAGCTCCTTGATCAGGCCGATGGCTTCGAGGACCTTGGCTTCCAAGACGTTGAGATTGCTTTCCATGGTGTCCCGCTCTCTTCCCTGAGCCCGGTGGTGCGGCATCCGCGTCCAGCCGGGTCCGGCCCCCGCCGGTTCCTGCCCTAGTCCTGCGTCCTCGGTTCGATGCCCATCCGGCCGGCCAGCGCCTCCAGCACGGCCGCCACGGCCACATCGACCGTCTTCCCTTTCAAGTTACCTTTGGCCGACTGGAACTTCAAGCGAATTCCATAGGCCGCGCGGCCTGCCGGAAGTCCCTTGCCGCAATAGATATCAAAGAGTTCCACGCCCGCCAGCAGGGCCCCGGCGCTGTCGCGGACCACCCCGGCGATGGCCCCGTAGGTCACCCCGGCGGGCACCAGCAGGGACAGGTCTCGCTTGACCGCCGGGAACCGGGCGAAGGGCGCGCAGCGCAGCGCCTCCGGATCCAGCCCGAGCAGGTCCAGGTTGATCTCGGCGGCCGCCAGGGGCTGGTCCAGGTCGTGGGCCCCGCGCACCGTCGCGCTCACGTGCCCGGCGCTGCCGACCCGCTCGCCGCGGCCGTCGAGGATCGCCCACTGGGTGCCTGCAGCAAACCAGGGCTCAACGTCTTCCGGGACCAGGCTCAACGAGATTCTCAAGTGCCCGGCCAGGGCTTCCAGGGTGCCCTTCAGCTCCAGGAGGTCGCACGGCACGCCACCCAGGCCCGACTCCCGCCAGCCGGCGATCCCCAGCTGCAGGAACAGGGGCTCCTCGGGCAGCAGGACGTCGTCCGCGTGGCGCGGCGCCTCGGCCTTGCGGCCCGCCGGCCAGTAGGTGCGGTTGACCTGGAACAGGCGCAGGGGCACCGCCGCCCCGCTGTTGAGGTTGTGGCGGGCCACCGTCAGCAGGGACGGCAGCAGGCAGGTGCGCAGCCCGGTATCGCCGCCGTGCCGCGGGTTGATGACGGCCAGGGCCTCGCGCCGGGGATCGTCCGCCGGCAGGTCCAGGCGGTCGGCCTCGCCGGGGGCCTGGAAGCTGGAGGTGACCATCTCGTGGTAGCCCACGGCGGCCAGCCAGTCGCGGGTGCGGCCCAGGGCCAGGTCGCGCGGCCGCCGCACGGCGCCCCCGGACACCCGGTAGCCGGCGCCGCCCTCCAGGTTGTCGTAGCCGTACCGCCGGGCGATCTCCTCGATCAGGTCGATCTCCCCGTCCAGGTCGCGCCGGAAGCTGGGCGGTTCGACCATGATGTTCACGGCGTTGGCGCTGATGGCTTCGGGGTTGCCCATGGGCTGCACCTTCAGGCCCAGGGACTGGAGCATGGTGGCGGCCTCGTCGGCGCCGACGGCGAGTCCCAGCACCCGGTTGACCTGCCACAGGCGCAGGGGGATCGGCGCCGCCGCCCGCCGGTCCGGATCGCGGCGGTCCACCCAGTCGGGCACCACGCGTGCCCCCGCCAGTTCCTGGAACAGGTACATGGCCCGGCAGGCGGCCTTCTCCACCATGTCCCAGTCGGCGCCCCGTTCGAAGCGGTAGCTGCTCTCGCTGATCAGGCCCATGCCGCGGCTGGCCTTCCGCACCAGCATGGGCGCGAAGAAGGCGCTCTCCAGCAGGATGTCCGTGGTGCCGGCCTCCACCTCGCTGTTGGCCAGGCCCATGACGCCGGCCAGGGCCACCGGCCCCGCCTCGTCGCAGACCAGGAGGGTCCCCGCCTCCACCTTGCGCTCGGCGTCGTCAAGGGTCACCACGGTCTGCTCGGCCTCGGCCCGCCGGATGGTGATGGTCTCGCCCGTGAGCTTGGCCCGGTCGAAGGCGTGCATGGGCTGCCCCAGCTCCAGCATCACGTAGTTGGTGATGTCCACGGCGTTGCTGATGGGGCGGCTACCCACGGCGCGCAGGCGGTTCTGCATCCAGCGGGGCGACGGCCCCACCGTCACGCGGCTGGCACCGAAGGCCAGGTAGCGGGGGCAGTCGGCCCAGTCCTCCACCTTGACCCGCATGCCCAGGTTCTCGCCCGTCTGCTGGGTGTTCCACACCGCCGGCATGGCCACCTTGGTGCCGTAGATGGCGGCCACCTCGCGGGCCACGCCCACGTGGCACAGCCAGTCGGGGCGGTTGGGGGTGACCTCGATGTCCAGCACCGTGTCCCGGAACCCGTACAGTTCGTCGGCGGGGGTGCCCGGGGGCAGATCGGTCTCCAGCTCCATGATGCCCGAGCCGTCGCCCCCCAGCTCCAGCTCGGTTTCCGAACAGATCATGCCCCGGCTCTCGACGCCGCGGATCTTGGACTTCTTGAGCTTCAGGCCGCCGGGCAGCACGGCGCCCACCCGCGCGAAGAGCACGGTCAGGCCGGCGCGCACGTTGGGGGCGCCGCAGACCACCTGCACCTCCTCGCCGCTGCCGTCGTCCACGCGGCACAGGCTGAGGCGGTCGGCGTCGGGGTGCTGTTCCCGGTGCAGGACCTTGGCCACCACCACGCCGGGGAAGCCCACAACCACGGGCTCGACGCCCTCCACGTTCAGGCCGGCCGCGGTCAGCTTGGCGGCCAGGGCCTCGGGCGTGTCGTCCCACGTGACGTACTCGCGGAGCCAGTCCAGGCTGATCTTCACTGCACACCTCGGAATTGCTGCAGGAACCGCAGGTCGTTCTCGTAGAGCAGGCGGATGTCGCCGATGCCGTACTTGAGCATGGCGATGCGGTCGATGCCCATGCCGAAGGCGAAACCCGTGTAGGCGTCGTCGGGATAGCCCGCCGCCCGGAACACGTTGGGATGGACCATGCCCGCCCCCATGATCTCCAGCCAGCCCGTCTGGCCGCACACGCCGCAGCCGGCGCCGCGGCAGGCCACGCACTGCATGTCCACCTCCACCGAGGGCTCGGTGAAGGGGAAGTAGTGGGGCCGGAAGCGGGTGGGCTCGTCGGCGCCGAAGAAGTTGCGCACGAAGGTGTCGACGGTGGCCTTGAGGTCGGCCATGCCGACGGCCTTGTCCACCACCAGGCCCTCGATCTGGTAGAACTCCGACGAGTGCGAGGCGTCCGCGTTCTCGTTGCGGTACACCCGCCCGGGGAAGACGCAGGCCAGGGGCGGCTGGTGGCGCTCCATGTAGCGCACCTGCACCGGCGAGGTCTGGGTGCGCAGCAGGACCTTCTCGTCGATGTAGAAGGTGTCCTGGATGTCCCGCGCGGGGTGGTCGTCGGGGAAGTTCAGGGCGGTGAAGTTGTAGTGGTCCAGCTCCACCTCGGGCCCGTCGCCGGCGGGCGAAGCCCATGCCGTAGAAGATGTCGCAGATGGACTCGAGCACGGCGGCCAGGGGATGGCTGGGTGCCCAGTCCCGCGGGCAGCGGCCCCGGCAGGGTCAGGTCCCAGCCCGGGCCGGCGGCCGGGCCGGCGGCCCCCGCCAGCTCGGCGGCGCGCGCGTCCAGCAGGTCGCCGAACTCCGCCTTGAGGAGGTTGAGCTCGGCGCCCGCGGCGGGGCGCTCGGCGTCCGGCACGTCCTTCAGGCCACGCAGCAGGGCGGTGATCTCGCCCTTGCGCCCCAGCAGGGCCACCCGCACCGCCTCCAGGGCCGCCGGATCGGCCGCCGCGGCGATGCGCGCGGCGCCGTCGCTCCGCAGCCGCTCGATGGTCTCCTTCATGTGCGGATCCCCCTCGCCGGCGCGGGGCCGGCGGGTTCGAGGTCGGGCCGCTCCGGCCGCCGGCCGCGCTAGAGCGCGGCCTTGGCGGCTTCGGCCAGACTTGGCGAAGGCGGGAGCGTCGTGCACGGCCAGGTCGGCGAGGATCTTGCGGTCGATCTCGATCTCCGCCCGCTTCAGCCCGTTGATGAAGTGGCTGTAGCTCATGCCGTTCAGGCGCGCCGCGGCGTTGATGCGGGTGATCCACAGCCGCCGGAAGTCGCGCTTCTTGTTGCGGCGGTCCCGGTAGGCGTAGGCCAGCGCGCGGTCGACGGTCTCGCGGGCGATGACGTACTGCCGGCTCTTGCCGCCGACGAAGCCCTTGGCCTGCTTGAGATACTTCTTCCGCCGCGCCTTGGCGGCCGGATTGTTTGTTGCCCTCGGCATCGTCTTGCCTCCTGGATGGCTATTCGGATCGGGGCGCCGCGGCGCTCCCGGATTCGGGTGTCAGCGGCCGCCGCCGAGCATGCGCTTGACACGCTCCTCGTCCACGTGGTCAAGCATGCCGGACTTGCGCAGGTTCCGCTTGCGCTTGGGGCTCTTCGCGGTGAAGAGGTGGCCGTGGTAGGCCTTGCCCCGCTTGACCCGGCCGCTGCCGGTCACCTTGAACCGCTTGGCCGCCGACCGGTTGGTCTTCATCTTGGCGTTTCCCATGGTCTGCCTCTTTCGGTGCTGTGCCGGGTGGCGCGCGGCATGCCGGCGCTCGCGCCCCTTCGACCCGCCCGGCTGCCGCGGGTTCTGCTAGACGGTCTTCTTCTTGGGCGCGACGACGAAGCTGATCTGCCGGCCCTCGCGCTGGGGCTGGGACTCGGGCGCCCCGTACTCGGCGATCTCCTCCACCAGGTGCTTCAGGAACTCCAGCGCCAGGTCCAGGTGCGAGATCTCCCGCCCCCGGAACCGCATGACGATCTTCACCTTGTTGCCCGACTCGAGGAAGCTGACGATGTGCTTCTTCTTGAAGTCGTAGTCGTGCTCGTCCGTCTTGGGACGGAACTGGATCGTCTTGACCTTGACCGTGTGGGAGGCCTGCTTGGCCTTGCGCGCCTTCTTGCTCTGCTCGTACTTGAACTTCCCGTAGTCCATGATGCGACATACGGGCGGACGAGCGGTCGGCGCCACCTCCACCAGGTCGAGTCCCTTCTCCTCGGCGATCGCCAGCGCCTCGGACGTTTCCAGGATGCCGAGCTGGGTGCCGTCCTCGTCGACGACCAGCACGCGCGGGATCCGGATCATCCTGTTGACACGGGTCAACTTGCCTGTGTTGCCCTTGATAAGCCCATACCTCCTGCAGGGTCCTGTCCGGTCCGCCGTTCGCCGCCCGCGGGCACGAAAAAAGCGGACACAATGGTCCGCCCCCGGGTTTGGGTAACCGCTCCGGCTGCCGGGGACGAACCGCACGGGCCAGCTACGGTGAGAGGGCGGACCTCTGCTTTGGCGTCCGGCCGGGGGTTTCCCGTCCCCCGGCCCGCCGTAATCGTACCAATCTAGCTTTTCGCCGCCACGGCGTCAAGCAGTTCCTGGGCCGCCGCCGCCACGGACAGGCTGCCCCGGTCGCCGCCGTGGCGCAGGCGCACGGCCACCTCGCCCGTTCTCGGCCTCGCGGCCGCCCACCACCAGCATCCAGGGCACGTGCATGACCTCGGCCTCGCGGATCTTGAAACCGATCTTCTCGTCCCGCACGTCGGCCTCGGCCCGCAGACCCCGGCTCTGCAGCTCCGCGGCCACCTGCTCGGCGTAGGCGTGCTGGTCGCGGCTGACCGACATCACCCGGGCCTGCTCCGGCGCCAGCCACAGCGGGAAGTCCCCGGCCCAGTGCTCGGTCAGGATCCCGATGAAGCGCTCGAGCGAGCCCAGGATCGCCCGGTGCACCATGTAGACGTACCGCTCCTCGCCGTGCTGGTCGGTGTAGGTCACGCCGAACCGCCGGGGCAGGTTGAAGTCGAACTGGATGGTGCTGGTCTGCCAGGTGCGGCCGATGGCGTCCACCAGCTTGACGTCGATCTTCGGGCCCGTAGAAGACGGCCTCGCCCTCCACGCGCCGGTAGGGCAGCCCGTGCTCCTCGATGGCCTGGACCAGCGAGCGCTCGGCCGCCTCCCACTCCTCGTCGGTGCCGGCGTACTTGTCCTTGTTCTCGCGGGTCGCGCACCGACAGCTCGACCTTGAACTCGCGGAAGCCGAAGGTGCCCAGGATCTCCTTGACCAGTTCGATGCAGCCGCTGACCTCCTGCTCCAGCTGCTCGGGCGTGCAGAAGATGTGGGCGTCGTCCTGGGTGAAGCCGCGCACGCGCATCAGGCCGTGCAGGGTGCCCTTGAGCTCGGCGCGGTAGACGGTGCCCAGCTCGGCGTAGCGCACGGGCAGGCTGCGCCAGCCGCGGGTCTTGCGCTTGTACATCAGGATGTGGCCCGGGCAGTTCATGGGCTTGACCACGTAGTCCCGGTCGTCCTGCTGGAAGACGTACATGTTCTCCCGGTAGAACTGCATGTGCCCGCGAGGTCTCCCACAGGGCGGCCTGGGAGATGTGGGGCGTGGTCACGGTGCGGTAGCCCCGCTTGCGGTGGATGTCCTTCCAGTAGGCGATGATCTCCTCGCGCAGCACGTCGCCGCGGGGGAACCAGTAGCTCAGGCCCGGGCCGGCCTCCTCCATGATGCCGAACAGGTCCAGCTCGCGGCCCAGCTTGCGGTGGTCGCGCTTCTTGGCCTCCTCCAGCATCTGCAGGTGGGCGTCCAGGTCCTTCTTCTTGAAGAAGGCGGTGCCGTAGATGCGCTGGAGCATGGGCCGGCTGCTGTCGCCCTTCCAGTAGGCGCCCGCCACGCTCTGCAGCTTGAAGGCCTTCAGCTCCCCGGTGTCCGGCACGTGGGGCCCCTTGCAGAGGTCCGTGAAGTCCCCCAGGCGGTAGATGGAGAGCTGCGACGTCGCCGAGGGCCTGCGATCTCCTCCAGCTTGTAGGGCTGGTCGGCGAAGATCCGCTCGGCCTCGGCGCGGCTGACCTCCTCGCGCACCAGGGGCAGCTTGCGCCTTGGCCAGTTCGACCATCTTGGCCTCGATGCGGGCCAGGTCCTCCTCGCTGAAGGGCTCGTCGCGGTCGAAGTCGTAGTAGAAGCCGTTCTCGATGTCCGGGCCGAAGGCGAACTTCACGCCCGGGTACAGCTCCTGGACCGCCCAGGCCAGCAGGTGGGCGGTGGAGTGGCGCAGGGCCGACAGGCCCTCGTCCGAATCGCGGGTGATCACCAGCATCCGGCCGCCGGCGCGGGCCGGCTCGGCCAGGGGATGGTGCACGCCGTCGACGGTGACGGCCAGGGCGTTGCGGTAGCAGGCCCTCGCCGATGCGCGCGCACGGCCTCGCCCCAGGGCTGGCCCTCCTCGATCCGCAGCGCGTTCCCGTCGGGCAGCTTCACGTTCAGTTCGGACATGGTGCGGCGTCCATCCTTGCGTTGTGGTCCAGCGCGTCGCGGTCGCCGGAAAAGGTACCTGCAAACCGGTCGAAACGGAAGGGCCGGGATCGCCGGGCGCCCGGATGCGAAAAAGCCCGTGCGGCGGGGCGCGACGGGCAGTCGGAAGTCTCGGGTGGTGGGCGATACTGGACTCGAACCAGTGACCTCTTGTCTGTCAAACAAGCGCTCTAACCAAAACTGAGCTAATCGCCCACCGGGACCGGCGAAATAAAACAGGCGCCCCGGGCCGTGTCAACGGAAAACCGTGCACGGCCCGGGGCGCCGTCTCTGGCCGGCCGGCCTCAGGACAGGTAGTCCACCAGCCGCGCGCCGTGGCCCTGCTGGCGCATCTTCGCCAGGGCCTGGTTGCGGATCTGGCGGACGCGCTCCCGGGACAGGTTGATGTCCTGCCCGATGGTCTCCAGGGACGCCGTCTCCTCGGCTGCCCAGGCCGTAGTAGCGGCAGACGATGTCCTTCTCCCGGGGCGAGAGCAGGCTCATGGCGTCGGCCAGCTCCTTCTCCAGCTCGCCGGCCTCGTAGCCCTGGTCCGGGGTCAGGTCCTCCTCGCCGGACAGGGTGTCGGCCAGGGTCGTCTCGTCGTCGTAGATGGGCTGGTCGAGGCTCATCAGCGGACGGCTCGCGGCGCGGATCTGCCCCATCTTGCGCGGGTCCAGGCTCATCTCCTCGGCGATCTCGTCCTCGCCGGACCGTGCGGCCGTACTTCTGCTCGAGCTTCTGGGAGACCCGCTTCATCTTCTGGGCCTGCTGGGACCGGTTGATGGGCAGCCGCACCGTGTTGGTCTGCTCGGCGATGGCCTTCTGGATCGCCTGCCGGATCCACCACACGGCGTAGGAGATGAACCGGAAGTCACGCCGCTCGTCGAAGCGCTTGGCGGCGGTGATCAGGCCGATGTTCCCCTCGGCGATCAGGTCCATGTAGCTGAGGCCCTGGTTGAGGAACTTCTTGGCCACGCTGACCACGAAGCGCAGGTTCGAGTTGACGAGCTTGTCCAGGGCGGCCTTGTCGCCGCCGCGGATCCGCCGGGCCAGCTCGAACTCCTCCTCCTTGGTCAGCAGGGGGTGCTTGCCGATGGTCTGCAGGTAGTGCTGGAGGCTCGGGTCCTCCCGCCGGTCGCTGCTGAGTTCGACTTCGTACACGCCGCATCCCTCCTGTGGTCGGCCCCCGCCAACCGGGTCTGCCCTGACTTTCGCGACTCCGGCAAGTCCTATTTCGCGCCGCGTGCTGGTGTCTCTCGCTACGACGCCGGCACCGGAAGAAAGTTCCCAGAAATCCGCTATCGAGATCATCAAACTGATGCTGTGGCAATGGATTCCAGGCGCACGTATAACTTGACCTGAACTGTAATCTTTCAGATCGTCGCAGTCAAAGACTTTTTTTCTCCCGTTTTGACGCCGACCGATGCGCTGGAGTGCAGGCTCAGGCCGTGGATCTGCATCTCCTTGCCGCCAGCCGACCCTACACCCCGTGTTGAAAATGATCAACGATTATTTGTCGTCAACCACCTCGTAGTCGGCGTCGACGGCCCCGCCGTCGTCGCCGTCCGTCGCCGCCGGCCTGCCGCTGGCCCGGCCGCTCGCTGGTCCGCGCCGCCGGCGGCCGCTTCCTTCTGGGCGGCCTTCTCGTAGGCCTTGGCCGCCAGCCTCTGCACCGCCTGCATCAGGGCGTCGCTGGCGGTCCGGATCATGGCCGGCGTCCTCGCTGGCGAGCGACCTCCTCGAGGGCCTTGATCTTGGTCTCGACGTCCTGCTTCGACCGCGTCGTCCAGGTCGTCGCCCAGGTCCTTCAGGCTCTTGCGGGCCTGCATGGATCCTGGCCTCGGCCTCGTTGCGGACGTCCACCAGCTCGCGCTTGCTGCTTGTCCTCGCTCGGCGTGGGACTCGGCGTCCTTGACCATGCGGTCGATCTCGTCGTCGCTCAGGCCGCTGGAGGCCTGGATCTTGATGGACTGCTCCTTGCCCGTGGCCTTGTCCACGGCGCTCACCGAGAGGATGCCGTTGGCGTCGATGTCGAAGGTGACCTCGATCTGCGGGATGCCCCGCGGCGCCGGCGGGATGCCCGTCAGCTGGAAACGGCCGATGGTCTTGTTGTCCAGGGCCATCTCCCGCTCGCCCTGCAGCACGTGGATGTCCACCGTCGGCTGGTTGTCGGCCGCCGTGGAGAAGATCTGGCTCTTGCGGGTGGGGATGGTCGTGTTGCGCTCGATCAGCCGGGTCATCACGCCGCCCAGGGTCTCGATGCCCAGGCTCAGGGGCGTGACGTCCAGCAGCACGATGTCGCCCACGTCGTCGCCCGCCAGCACGCCGCCCTGGATGGCCGCGCCCATGGCCACGACCTCGTCCGGGTTCACGGTGCGGTTGGGCTCCTTCTGGAACAGCTCCTTGACCTTGGCCTGCACCGCCGGCATGCGGGTCGAGCCGCCCACCAGCAGCACCTCGTCGATGTCCGCCGGGCTCATGCCCGCGTCCTTCATGGCCTGCACGGCAGGGCTGCGACCGTGCGCTCGATCAGGTCGTCCACCAGCGACTCGAACTTGGCCCGGGTCAGGGTCAGGGTCAGGTGCTTGGGGCCGTTCTGGTCGGCGGTGATGAACGGCAGGTTGATCTCCGCCTGGGTGCTGGAGCTGAGCTCGCGCTTGGCGCGTCTCGGCGGCCTCCTTCAGGCGCTGCAGGGCCATGGCGTCCTTGCTCAGGTCGATGCCCTCCTGCTTGAGGAAGGTGTCCACCAGGTGGTCGATGATCTTCTGGTCGAAGTCGTCGCCGCCCAGGTGGGTGTCGCCGTTGGTGGCCTTGACCTCGAAGACGCCGTCGCCGATCTCGAGGATGGAGATGTCGAAGGTGCCGCCGCCCAGGTCGAAGACCGCGACGACCTCTTCCTTCTTCTTCTCGAGGCCGTAGGCGAAGGCCGCGGCCGTGGGCTCGTTGATGATGCGCTTGACCTCGAGGCCGGCGATCTTGCCGGCGTCCTTGGTGGCCTGGCGCTGGCTGTCGTTGAAGTAGGCGGGCACGGTGATCACCGCCTCGGTCACCGTCTCGCCCAGGTGCTCCTCGGCCGTCTCCTTCAGGGCCCGCAGGACCTGCGCCGAGATCTCCGGCGGGGTGAACTCGCCGTGGCTGGTCTTGACGCGCACCTCGCCGCCCGCGCCCTTGGTCACCTCGTAGGGCACCTCGCTGATCTCGTTGGCGACCTCGTCGTAGCGCGCGCCCCATGAAGCGCTTGATGGAGTAGACCGTGTCGTGGGGATTGGTCACGGCCTGGCGCTTGGCCAGCAGGCCCACCAGCCGATCCCCGTTCTTGTTCCACGCGACCACCGAGGGGGTGGTGCGGTTGCCTTCCTTGTTCTGGATGACCTTGGCCTCGCCGCCTTCCATGACCGCGACGACGCTGTTGGTGGTGCCCAGATCGATGCCGATGATCTTGCCCATGATTTTCTCCTGTTCCTTCGTCGTTCGGGTCAGCGTAAATCGTTTGCACGTCTTCAGCTATACAACCGCCGTGCCGAGACGGGATCCTGGCCGATATCCTCTCTAAGTCTATTATCAGGAAATAACCTAAGGAACAGGCGGCAGCACGCCGTGCGGGCGGTGCCGCCCTGACAGGTCCCGGCGTGACAGCCATAACGGCAGTCTATCATGTCATGTTGGCATGTCAGGAGGACGCGCCGCAGCCCCTCGCGGTAGCAGGCGAACACGGCGAAGGACATGAGGCGGTGGTGCAGAGCCGCGCAGCCGGGGCCTGCCGTCCCGGCGGTGGGGCCAGCCGGCCAGCCGGCGGCACAAGGCACGACCCAGGGGGCCGTCGGCGAGGGTGCGCAGCAGGCGCGTCGTCGGACCGGGCCGGTCCCCCGGCGCGTCCAGGGCGTGGTGGAGGCGACATCTCCCGCAGGCGCTGCGGGTGCAGCCGGGCCAGGTGGGGCAGGGACTGGCGCCCGCACTCCACCTTCTTGGCGAAGTACTGGGCCAGGGTGTGGTGGTGCACGTGCTGCGGGCACGGGCCCGGTCAGGGCCAGGAAGCGGACGCCGGCCCGGTCCTCCAGGCGGAACGCCACCTCCATGTCCTCGAACCCGTAGCCGGCGAAGTCCTCGTCGAAGCCGCCGACCTGCAGGAAGGCGGCGCGGGGCACGGCCGCGTTCTGGGTGACGAAGAAGCGGGCCGGGGCCGGGCCGGCGGGCAGGCGCCGCCACGCCGCGGGTGTCCAGGTAGTCGAAGAGCGGGGCCGTCCACCACCTCGGGGGCCGTCACCACCCGCCCGATGGTCCCGCCACCCCGGATGGGCCTCCAGCAGCGTCCAGATGGGCCGCCAGCAGGCCCGGCGGCGCCACGATGTCGTCGTCCAGGAAGAGGATCCAGCGGCCCCGGGCTGCCCGCGCACCCAGGTTGCGCGCCCGCGCCCGCCCCACGTTGCGGCCGGGGCTGACCACCCGCAGCCGCGCCCCCGGCCGGGCCGCCGCCGCGGCCAGCAGGCCGGCCGTGCCGTCCCGGCTGCCGTCGTCCACCACCACCACCTCCCAGGTGCGCCCGGACCCCGCGTCCTGGGCCGCCAGGGCGGCCAGGGTCCGGCGCAGCAGGGGCTCCTTGTCCAGGGTGGGGATGACCACCGAGAGGTTCACGCCGACCGCCCCGCGTCCCCGCCCCGCAGGGTGGTCAGGGCGAAGTCCTCGGGCGCCGGACTGGCCGCGTCCAGGCAGTGCCGGAACAGCGCGTCCACCGCCGCCATGTTGGTGTCGAAGCCGGCCCAGCGGTGGGCCACCGCCACAGCCGCCGCCCCCGTGACCCGTCGCAGCCCCGGATCCGCCGCCGTAGCGGAGCATGGCGTCGGCCAGCCGCTCCTGCGTCCCGGGGCGGCACCACCAGTCCCGACTCGCCGTCGGTCACCCACTCGCAGGACGAGGGCAGGCTCGAGACGATGATGGCGGTGCCGGTGGCCATGGCCTCCAGCAGGCTGACCGCCGTCGCGTCGACCGAGGGCACGGAGATGAACACGTCGCAGGCGGCCAGCGCCGTGGCGAACTCCTCGTGGGGCAGGCGGCCCAGGACGACCGTGCGCTCCTCGATGCCCGCCGCGGCCGCGATGCGCCGGAACGGCTCGGGATCGCCCTCGTAGCCCGAGAACAGGAAGCGCGCCCGGGGTTCGCGCGGCCTGCACCCGGGCCGCCGCGGCGATCACCGTGTCGATGTTGTAGTAGGGCTGGGTGTAGCTGCGCGGCGAGAAGAAGAGGATCTCGTCGTCGCCGAACCCCCGGTCCCGCCGCCAGGCGCCGGCGTCGTGGGGCCGGAACCGCTGGAAGTCCACGCCCCACAGCACCCGGAAGGCCGTGGCCGGGTCGGCCCCCAGTTCGACGCTCCGCTCGAGGATGTCGGCCGAATCGCCGGTCAGGGCGGCGCAGCCGGCCAGCGCCGCCCGGGCCAGCCGGCGCTTCACGTGGTTCTCGAACGGCGTGACGTAGACGTCGTCCCCCCAGACGGTCAGCACGTTGGGCTGGAACCCGGAAAAGTGCCCCCAGTAGCCGTAGCCCGTCAGGAAGTGGGTGTTCAGCAGGTCCGGCCGGATCCGCGCCAGCAGGCGCCGCACCTTGCGCAAGGACTGCGCAGTAGCGCCAGGGCTTGGGCCCGAAGCCGCTGGTGATGTCGTGCACGCTGCACGCCCTCGCACCGGCCCCGGCTGCACCGTCAGCAGATGGCATTCGTGGCCGCGTTCGGCGAACCAGCGGATCCAGCGCTCGGTGTGGATGTGGCGGCCGATGGAGAGGAAGGCCAGGCGCACGGGGACCCCCTGGAACGGTTGGGCGAGGCGGCCCGGCCGACCGGGCGCGGCGTGGTGCCGGGAGCCGGAATCGAACCGGCACGGAGCAGCGCCCCAAGGGATTTTAAGTCCCCTGCGTCTACCAGTTTCGCCATCCCGGCACCGTCGGGACCCGATCTTCGGCAGGCGCCGCCGCGGGTGTCAACGGACAAACGAAAACGAGCCGCCGGGCGGCTCGTCGAAGGTGGAGGCGGCACCCGGACTCGAACCGGGGATAACGGTTTTGCAGACCGTCGCCTTAGCCTCTTGGCTATGCCGCCTCCAGATAGGTCGCAAACTTGGCGTTCCAATTATGGGAGGGCTTCCCGCCGGTGTCAACCCGGCCCCGCCGGCTGCCCCGGAAAGCGCTGCGGGGAAGCCGGACCCGGCTTCCCCGCATGAGATGGAGCGGGCAACGAGACTCGAACTCGCGACATCTACCTTGGCAAGGTAGTGCTCTACCAGCTGAGCTATGCCCGCTCGAAAGGTAGGAGAGAGATAATGCGAGACCCCCCCTTTGTCAAATGGATTTTTCCACCAACTCGTTGTAGAACCGCGCGGTCTGCGCCGCCACGCGATCCCAGGAATAGTTCTCGATGGCGTGGAGCTGCGCCCCGCTGGCCCAGGGCTTCCCGCCGGGCCGGATCGGCCAGGATTCCGGCCAGGGCGTCGCGCAGCGCCGCCGGCGTCGCCGCTGGGGAAGAACACCGCGCAGTCGGCCGCCGCCTCCAGGTTCGGCGGGATGTCGCTGACCAGGCAGCAGCGGGCGTAGCTCAGGCCCTCCAGCAGCGTGATGGACAGGCCCTCGAGGGTCGACGGCAGCACCACCAGGTCGGTGTTGGTGTACAGCTCCTCGAGGATCGGGCCGTGGACGTAGCCCAGGAAGAGGGTTCCCGCCGGGGCCGCCGCCTTCAGGCGCGCCACGTAGCCCGGCGTGAAGCCGGCGTCCCCGGCCACCACCAGGCTGGCAGCCCGTCGCGCACGGACCGCGGCAGGCGGTTCCAGGCGTCCAGCAGCAGGTGGCAGCCCTTCTCCGGCACCAGCCGCCCCACGAACAGCACGTAGGGCCCGGTCGACACCCCGGCCGCGGATCTCGCGCGGGCTCCCGGTAGACCGGCGGCGCGATGCCGTTGGGGATGTAGGTGGTGGCGCGCCGGTGGCGCTCCAGGAAGTGCTCGCGCAGGGCCTTCGAGACCACGATGGTGCCGTCGGGCAGCGGACGGCCGCCGCCTCCCCCAGCCCGCAGCACCGCCCGGGCGAAGCCGCCCCACTTGTCCCGCTGCCAGTCCAGCCCGTGGACGGTCACCACCGTGCGTTTGCGGGCCAGCCAGCGGGGCAGCCCCGCCAGCAGCCCGGGCCCCAGGGCGTGGTAATGGATCAGGTCGTAGCGCCCGGCCAGCGACGCGCAGGGTCGCCAGCGCCGTGTGGCTGATGGCGTCCAGGTGCTTGGTGGGGATGCTGGGCAGGCGGCGCACCCGCACGCCGGGCAGGTCCGTCGGGACCGTCGGCGTGCGCTGTAGTGGGGCCGGCTGAAGATGTCGACCTCGACGCCGAGGGCCGGCAGGCGCGCGGCCAGTTCGGCCACGTGCTTCTCGATCCCGCCGTGGACGGGCGGATAGCCCTTCTGGCCGATCATGGCCACGCGCAGCGGTCGCTCCGTCACCCCGCCCGGACCGTCCTTTCCCGACAGCGTCAGACCGCGTAGGTCAGGTCCACGGGCCGGCCGTCCTCCTTGATGGAGCGGCAGGCCTGCTCGAGGACCTGGACCACGCGCAGGCCGTGGGCGCCGGTGGTCAGCAGCTCGGTCTTGCCGGCGATCACGTCCACGAAATGCTGGGCTTCGACCCGCAACGGCTCCACCGTGTCCAGCCGCGGGATGAAAACGTCGCCCGAACGGTACAGCAGCTGGAACTCGCCGAAGTTGTCGTAGTGCGGCTGCACGTCCACGCCCTTGTCGTAGACGCGGATCTTCTCCGCCGGCGAGACGTCGTCGTAGACCAGCATCTTGCGGCTGCCCACGACCGTGCAGTTGCGGATCTTGTTGGGATCCAACCACGAGACGTGGATGTGCGCAACCCGTCCTTCCGGGTATTCCAGGGTCAGGAAGGCCACGTCCTCGATGCCCAGGTCCTGCTGCACGTAGCAGCGGCCCGTGGCGCTGACCCGCACCGGGTCGGCGTCGAAGAGGTAGTTGACCATGGAGACGTCGTGGGGCGCCAGGTCCCAGACCACGTTGGCGTCCTTCTGGAAGATGCCCAGGTTCACCCGCTGGATGTTCACGTAGTAGATGTCGCCCAGTTCGCCCGCCTCGATCAGGCTGCGGATCTTCCGCACCGCCGGCGTGAAGATGAAGGTGTGGCCCACCATGAGCACGCGGTCGTGCTTGCGCGGCCAGCTCGACCAGGGCCGCGCAGTCGGCGCGTCGTGGTGGCCATGGGCTTCTCGAGGAACAGGTGCTTGCCGGCCTCCAGCACCTGCGCGGCCCAGCTTGAAGTGGGTGGACATGGGCGTGGCCACCACCACGGCGTCGATCGGCCGGGTCGTCGATGACCTCGCGGTGGTCGGTGGTCTTGCGGGCGCCGGGATAGAGCAGGCCCACGTGGGCCAGCCGCTTCTCGTCGAGGTCGGCGATGGCCGCCACCTCGGCGTCGGGCAGTCCGTGGAAGTTCCGGATCAGGTTCGGGTCCCCAGTAGCCGCAGCCGATGACGCCGACCTTCAGCATGATGCCTTCTCCTTGGTGTCGGCGCCGCGGCGGCGCCTCCCCTCGTCTCCACGCAGCCGGCGCGCGCGTTCGGCCGGTACGGAGCCGGGCTCCGTCCGACGGCGGGCGCACGCGCCCCTGGCGGCGGACGAGGGACGCCGCGGCCTAGTAGCCGCCCGTCCCCCGCAGCACAACCGGGATGGTCTTGAGCATGATCGCGAGGTCCCGCCACGGGGACCAGGTGTTGATGTAGCGGATGTCCAGGCGCACCATGTCGTCGAACGAGACCTGGCTGCGCCCGCTGACCTGCCAGAGGCCCGTCAGCCCGGGCACCGCCTTCAGCCGTTCCATGTGCCAGGGCTGGTAGTTCTCGATCTCGTAGGCGATGGGCGGGCGCGGCCCGACCAGGGACATCTCGCCGCGGAGGATGTTGAACAGCTGCGGCAGCTCGTCCAGGGAGGTGCGGCGCAGCCAGGCGCCGATCGGCGGTGACGCGGGGATCGGCCTTCAGCTTGAAGACCTCGTCGCCGTCGTTGGTCTCCCGGCAGCCGTCGTCGTCGCCGTTGATGAACATGGCGGCGAACTGGCGGTGGATGGCGTCGTCGCTGTTGTGGACCATCGAGCGGAACTTGAAGAACGGGAACGGCCGGCCGTCCCGGCCGAGACGCTCCTGGACGAACAGGACCGGGCCCGGGCTCGAGCGCTTGACCGCCAGGGCGATGACGGCCATCAGCGGCAGACGCAGCAGCAGCAGCAACGACGGCGCCGAGCACGTCGAAGCCCCGCTTCAGCCACGCCAGGCGCCCGTAGTAGCGGGACGTGTCCGCCGGGATGTAGAGCTTGGGTGCGGAAAGGACGAACTCGCTGTCAACGACCGCGAAAGCTGCCGCGTCTTCCTTCATGATGCACTGGCTCCCTTTGCCGAAGCAAAGACGATGTCTGTGTTGCTGAAAGGCTACGAACGCGTTAGCTTCGGGTCATCCAGGTCCTTTCTCGTGGCGTGGTTGGGCGGCCGGGAATCCCCTTTCCGACCTCGACTCCGGCGAGTATAGCACATCACGAAACGTAACGTCCACCCCCAATCTGGAAAAATTTTTGTTAATCCCCCGCCAACCGCGGTCCGGAAATTGCCATTTGGTCAGTCCGCCGGGCAGCCGCCCCGGTGCCCGATTCCGGAACCAACATTTCTTTTGCCTCGGGACCGGCCGCCGCCTATCCTGTCGGCACGGCTTTCGCCAACGAGGGCATTGCAATTCCGAGAGGAGCTATTGTCATGGCCGAACAGCAGCAGATCCGCCCGGCCGCGGGCAAGCTGGGTGTCCTGACCCCCGGCATGGGCGCCGTCGCCTCCACCTTCATCGCCGGCGTGCGTGGCCATCCGCAAGGGCCTGCGACTGCCCATCGGCAGCACGACCCAGATGGGGCACATCCGGCTGGGCAAGCGGACCGACGACCGCCAGCCGCTGGTCCGGAACTTCGTCCCCCTGGCCGACCTCGACCAGCTGGTCTTCGGCGGCTGGGACATCTTCGAGGACAACGTCTACCAGTCCGCCCTGAACGCCGGCGTGCTGGAGAAGGACCTGCTGCACGAGCTCAAGGACGAGCTCGAGGCCATCAAGCCCATGCCGGCGGTCTTCGACAACCATTACGTCAAGAAGCTCCACGGCACCCACGTCAAGCAGGGCGCCAACAAGATGGAGCTGGCCGAGCAGCTGATGCAGGACATGGAGACCTTCAAGAAGGAGAAGGGCTGCGACCGCCTGGTCATGGTCTGGTGCGGCTCCACCGAGATCTTCATGAAGCGCTCGGACGTCCACAAGGATCTGGCCACCTTCGAGCAGGGCCTGCAAGGACAGCCATCCGGACATCCCGCCCAGCATGATCTACGCCTACGCCGCCCTCAAGCTGGGCATCCCCTACGCCAACGGCGCCCCCAACCTGAGCGCCGACGTGCCCGCCCTGATGGAGCTGGCCAAGCAGACCGGCTCCGCCCACCTGCGGCAAGGACTTCAAGACGGGCCAGACCCTGATGAAGACCATCCTGGCCCCGGGCTTCAAGGCCCGCCAGCTGGGCCTGGCCGGCTGGTTCAGCACCAACATCCTGGGCAACCGGGACGGCGAGGTGCTGGACGATCCCGAGTCGTTCAAGACCAAGGAGGAGTCCAAGCTCAGCGTGCTGGACACCATCCTCCAGCCCCAGCTCTACCCCGACCTCTACGGCAAGCTCTACCACAAGGTGCGGATCAACTACTATCCGCCCCGCGGGGACAACAAGGAGGGCTGGGACAACATCGACATCTTCGGCTGGTGCGGCCGGCCGATGCAGATCAAGGTCGACTTCCTGTGCCGCGACTCCATCCTGGCCGCGCCCCTGGTGCTGGACCTGGCGCTGCTGCTGGACCTGGCGGGACGCTGCGACTCGCTGCCCGGCGGCATCCAGGAGTGGCTGTCCTTCTTCTTCAAGAGCCCGGTCATGCCCGACGGCCTGCAGCCGGAACACGACCTGTTCATCCAGCAGACCAAGCTGAAGAACACCCTGCGCTGGATGATGGGCGAGGACCTGATCACCCACCTGGGCCGCGAGTACTACGAGGAGTAGCGCTCCGGGCCCGGTTGGACGCGAACCGCGCCGGTCCCGGCCACGCCCGGGGCCGGCGCGGACCTTTTCCGCCACCGTCGGTCGACACGCCGAAGGAGAGAGCCCGTGCGCCCCTGGTCCCTGGAAGTGCTGCCCGTCGGGCCGCTGCAGATGAATGCCGTGCTGCTGACCTCGCCGGCCCCGGACGGAGGACCGGGCGAGGCGGTCCTGGTGGATCCCGGCGACGAGGGGCCGCGCCTGCTGGCCCGGGTGGAGGCCTCGGGCTGCCGCCTGGTGCACCTGCTGGCCACCCACGGCCACTTCGACCACGTGGGCGCCGCCGCCGAGGTGCAGGACGCCTGCGGCCTGCCCCTGCGCTGCCATCCGGGCGACGAGCCCTTCATCGCCCGCATGCCCGAGATCCAGGCCGAGTGGGGATTCCCCGCCACCCGCGTGCCGCGCACCGCCGCGGACCTGGCCGACGGCGCCGCCATCGCCTTCGCCGGCGGCGTCATCGAGGTGCGCCACACCCCCGGCCACTCGCCCGGGGGCGTGTCGCTGGTCCTGCCGGGGCACGTGCTGGTGGGCGACTGCCTGTTCGCCGGCTCGGTGGGCCGGACCGATCTGCCGGGCGGCGATTTCGGGATCCTGGAAAAAAGCATCCGGGAGCGCATCTACACGCTCCCGGACGAAACGGTCGTGGTGCCCGGGCACGGGCCCGACACCACCGTGGGCAGGGAGAAGGCGACGAACCCGTTCGTCCGCGCCTGAGGGATCCTACGGCGGTGTTTTCGGCTTCGCCCTCGGCCAGGGCCAGGGCGCCGGCCTCGGCGGCCTCGCGCTTCTCAACCTTCAGCTTCTCGAGTTTCTGGTGCTTCTTGAGGAATTCCTTCTTGATCCAGTCCCGATAGAGGCTCGCGCCCAGGCATCCCGAGTCGTAGGCGTAGATGCTCTGGAAGTTGGCCGGGGCTTCCTCGATCTTGATGTTGCTGGTGATCACGGTCTTGAAGATGTCCCCGGCGGGGAAGACCTGGCCCAGTTCCCGGCGCACCTGCCGCTGCAGCGGGCGTGCGCCCGTCCTTCTGGGTGATCAGCACGCCCATGACCTGCAGCCAGACGTTCTGGCGCTCCTGCACCCGCTCGATCAGGGTCTTCATCTGGTGCAGGGGCGGCACCGCCAGGCCGCTGCACTGGGTGGGGATCAGGGCGTAGTCCGCCGCCACCAGCGCGTTCTGGGTCAGCACCCCCAGGTTGGGCGGGGTGTCGATGATGATCCAGCCGTAGGACGTGGACAGGGAATCGACCACCTTGGCCAGCCGGTCGGTGATCTGGGTCTTGGCCATGCTCTCCAGCGACGGGTTCGACGGCAGGATGTCGATGTTCTCGTCGTAGATGGTGGACGCGATGCCGTCCTGGGGCGTGATGGCCCGCCGGAGCACGTCGAAGACGCTGCGTGCCGGCGGCTCGCCGTCCAGCTTCCCGAGCAGGGTGCTGGTGGCGCACCCGTGCGGATCCATGTCGATCAGCAGACACGAGGAAGTGACGTCACTGTATCGGGTTAGACCGGCGGCGAGGTTGATCGCCGTGGTGGTCTTGCCGGTCCCGCCCTTGTGGTTCACGACCGCAATGACATTGCTCATGGAGGATGTCCCCTGCCTGTTGAAATGAGGTTCCGGTAGGTAACGGCAAGCGTTCAATATAGGTGCATTGCCCGGGGGCCGAAAGGAAAAAGCCGCACAGCGCCGGTTTTGTCCTCTTTCGAGGACACCCCGGGCCTAGGAGCCCAGGTTCACCGCCACCACCGCCAGCAGCCCGGAGACCGTCAGGCCGGTGGCGCCGGACAGGGTGAAGTCCGGCTGGACCGCCCTCTCGGCCACCGGACGCCAGGACCCGAGGGAGAAGCCCGTGCGGGCGGCGAAGGCCTCCAGCCGGAGCGTGACCAGGTCGTCCAGCCGCTGGGCGAAGCCCAGGGCCGCCCGCCCCCCAGGTTGGTCCGGCCCAGGTCCTCGGCCCCGTCCGGCGCCAGGCGCACCAGGGACGCCCCCAGGGACACGTAGGGCGCGAAGGCGCCCCGGGTCAGCCGGGCCTCCAGGGACAGGCCCGCGGCCAGCAGGCCGAAGCGGTCGAAGGTGTAGACCGCCCCGTGCTCGCCGAGAGCCGCCTCGGCCGCCACATCGGCCCTGGTCCACGCCAGGTCCCCCCGCACCACCAGCCGCCGGCCCAGGCGGTATCCCAGGCCCAGGGCCACGGCCGGCCCCGGTTCGAGGGTGGTGCGGAAGCGCTCGGTGCGGAAGCTGCCCCCGTTGACGGCCTGCCAGGTCACCGGCAGCCCGTCCAGGGTCTCCACCCGAAACAGGTCGCCCCCGTCCAGGGCGCCGGCGCCCACGGTGAAGAACCAGCGCCCGCCGGTCGGGGGCGCGGTGGCGGCGCGCCGGACCGCAGGCGGCGGCGGGCGGTGGCGGCCGGTAGGGCTGCGGGGCGTGTCCTGGGCGGAGGCGGCGGCCGCCGCCGGCAGCGCGGCCAGCAGGACCAGGGCTCGCAGGCGAAGGGACCGGTGGGACGCGGTGCGCGCCCTCACGGCCGGGGACGGGTGTTGGCGAAGGTGCTGGCGATGGCGTCCATCCTCCGGAAGAAATCCATCTTCTCCATGCCCGGGGCGTAGACCAGCAGGTCGAGGCACCAGAGCCGCTGGTGGGCCGGGTCGGGAATGAAGTAGCACCAGAACGCCCCCCCGCCGGCGAAGCGGTTGCTGGTCCAGGCCCCCTCCAGCTTGACCGCGG
Source organism: Candidatus Krumholzibacteriia bacterium (assembly GCA_963825035.1). Taxonomy (GTDB): domain Bacteria; phylum Krumholzibacteriota; class Krumholzibacteriia; order LZORAL124-64-63; family LZORAL124-64-63; genus JACZKN01. Next base: position 42,240 of record CAWGRT010000008.1, read on the forward strand.
CGACCCCGCCGATCTCGGCCGGGCTCCACACGAAGCTGGAGGGCACGATCTCCTCGTCGTGCATGGACCGGCCCAGGCGCTCGCGCATGGCGGCCAGGACCTCGTGGTCCGCCAGCCAGGCCTCGGGATCGGCCGCCTGCTCCCAGCTGACGGTGATGCCGCGGGACGGGGCGTTGCGCATGAGCTCGATACCCGGGAAGCCCTTGGGCTCCACCTGGTTCTGGTGGTAGGAGTCGGGGATCTCCATGAAGAAGCCGAAGCGGTCCCAGAGGGTGGTCATCAGACCGTCGGCCAGGCCGTCGTAGCGGTTGCGGCGCAGGATGCGCTCGCGCGCGCTGTTCTCGAAGACCTCCCGCAACTTGACCGCCTCGTGCAGCAGCAGCGCTGCCCAGGGTGTTGCGGTCCCGGGACGCGACCACCACCACCTGCTGGTAGGTGGACCAGGGATCCTTGACCTGGACCGATGCCGCCGACCCCCTGGGCCACCCGCGCCCAGGCGTCCTTGGAGACGATGGAACGGGCCGCCTTCTCCACCGGGCCACCGTCCCCCGCCGATGCCACGATGAGCAGCGCGTTCTTGTAGCCCTGGGCCAGCTTCCACTTGTCCGGCGGGAAGACGTCGACCTTGAACTCCGGCTCCTCCTTGATGACGAAGTGTGGGTGGTGTTGAAGGCTCGCCAGGAACCGGTTCGCCAGGGGCTCGAGGGACTCGTCGGAGACGACGACGGCCAGATCCCCGTAGGATCCGGCCGCCATGAGGATGCTCTTGTTCTTGTCGAGCGCAGCCGGCCAGGGCGGTGGCCGCCAGCAAGGCCGTCAGGGCCAGGGTCCTGCGCAAGAGGTCACTCCGCGGGTGTGGCGGGCCGACTCCGGGGACAGCCTGCCGGAGTGCCGCTGCCCTGCCTACTGCCCGCCCGTTGTGACATCTACGGCCGGAATGCTGGCCGTGTCAAGTGGGCTCTGCATGCCCTGGAGCTGCCGCTGCAGCTGGACCACCAGGCCGCGCAGCTGGCGGTTCTCCTGCTGGATCCGCGCCAGGTTGCGCAGGTCATCCACGCTGCGGTACGGACCAGCCCCGGTCCAGCCAGGACGGCCGACCGCCCAGGAGCGGCGCCGTCGTCGTGGCGACCGTGCGCTGGCCGGGGGCCGGGCCGAGCCCGCCCCAGGTGCCGTAGCGTCTCCAGGTCGAGCCGGTCGGCGCCGTTGGCGACGCGCGGCCGCGGGCGCGACGCGCCCGGTGATCGGCGACGTCGCCCGGGTGCGACGGCGCGCGGGCCGACCATCATGGCCACCGCCAGGACGGCCGCCATGCCCACGGCGGCGGCAGCGCCGAAGTTGCGCCACCAGGCGCCGCGCTCGGCGCCTCCGTCGTCCCAGGGATGGATGGCCTGGGCCGCGGCCTGGGCGAGGGTCTGGTTCAAGCGCAGCTGGAGGCGCCACTCGAAGTTCTCCGACAGCTCCGGCTCGCCCGCCGCCAGCAGACGGTGACCCGTCACCAGGTCCGCGCGGTAGCTCCCGGCACTCGCCGCAGTCGTCGAGATGGCGGGTCAGGCCGGCGGCCCGGTCCGGGGGCAACTGCCCGTCCAGATCGAGACTGATGTCTTCTCTAGCCTTGCTGCAACGCATCGGAACCTTCCTTGCCTTCAGTCATGGTCTTCATCGCGCTCGGCGGCGCGCGCCTCGATCTGCTCCAGTTCCGCCAGCAGCGCCTCGTTGCGCAGCAGGGGCTTGATGGCCTGGCGGAATCGGTTGCGGGCGCGGTTGATCCGCGAGCGCACGGTGCCCAGCTTCAGCCCGGTGACCTGTTGGATCTCCTCGTAGCTGAGCTGCTCCACCTCCCTCAGGAGGAACGGCACCCGGTACTTTTCCGGAATCTTGCTGGTGGCCTCGGCCATCAGCTCGGCCAGTTCCTCCCGGTGCACGCTCTCGGACGGGTCGGCCTGCGGGGTCCGGCGGATCGACGGGCATCTCGTCGTCCTCCGGGGCCGGATTCAGGCTCAGCAGCAGGGGGCGGCGCGACCGCTGGCGCATCTTGTTGCGCACCAGGTTGGTGGCGATGGTGAAGACCCAGGTGGAGAACTTGGCGATCTCCCGGTACTTGTCCGCGTGGAGGTAGACCCGGATCAGCGTCTCCTGGGTCAGCTCCTCGGCCAGCACCGGATCCTTGACCATGCGCATGATGAAGCTGAAGAGCCGGCCCTTGTAGCGGGACACGAGCTCGTCGAAGGCCTTGCGCTGACCGTTCTGCACCAGGACGATGAGATCCTCGTCGCGCACATCGCGCAGATCAGCCCTCGCCTGGGCGGGGCTGCCGTGGACGTGCTCGTCGCGGGACAGGTTCATCGTGTTGCTCCCTCGGCTGCCTATCGGAACGGAACCGCAGGGGAATCAACCCCCGGCGGCGCGGCAGGTTCCCGGTATTTCGCTCGCCATTTCCAGAAGTCCGCGCAGGGGCCACAACGGGACGAAGGCCTCGGCGGACGGGTAACGGACGGGAAGGCAGCGGAACGACGAGAAACGGAGGCCCCCCGGGCGCCGGCTCGAGCGCACCGCGAGCGCGGCCCCACCGTCCACCCGGACCAGGACCAGGACCTCCCCCGCACCACCCCGGCCGCGGCCGCGCCGGACGTTGGCGTCCCGGAAATCCTCGGGGTGGGCCGGCGGCAGGATCGACCCGGCGCACGGCGCCGCGAGGGCCGGCTTCCGTCCCGAGGGCGGCGGACGCCAGGGCCCCGGCGATGGTCCGCAAACCGGCGGCTGCGGTCGGATCGAGCCGGGACCATTCCCGGCCCCAGGGCTGCAGCACGCCATCGCCCTTGCCGGCCAGGACCACCGTCCAGCCGCCGCCGGCGCGGTCCAGGAGGACCGCCAGGGGCGCGGGGCCGCGTGCCACCTCGCCCCGGAAGGATCCGGCGGGCCCCGCCAGGAGCGCCAACCGGCCGTCGATGCCCCGCCCCAGGAACGCGCCGCGCCAGTCGGCCAGGACCAAGGTGCCGTCGCGGAGATCGTCCGGCGCCTGCGCCGCCGCGGGGGCGGCGGCCGCCCCCAGCACCAGCAGCCACAGCAGGGTCCCCAGGTTGCGGGGCACGGTCAGGGTCTCCGGCCGAGGGCCGAGTCGGCCGCGGCGATCGCGGGCTCCAGCCGCGCCGGATCGCCCCCGGCCGCCAGGGCCCGGGCAAACGTGGCGCTGGCCTGCTCGAACTGGCCGAGGGCCTGCAGCACCGCGCCCAGGTGTTCGAGAATCACCGGGTCCTCCGGCAGCACGTTGACCGCGCGGATCAGGTGGTCCAGGGCCTCGTCCTGCTTGCCCTGGCGGTGCAGCACCCACCCCATGGAGTCCAGGTAGGCGCCGTTGCCCGGCTCGGCGGCCAGGGCCTGCCCGACCAGCGTCGCCGCCTTGTCCAGGTCCTCGTTCTTCTCGGCCAGGAAATAGCCCAGGGAATTGGCGACTTCGGGATCGTCGGGAAGGTCCCGGTGGAGGGTCTCCAGGGCCTGCCGCGCCTTGCCCGGGTGGCCGCTCTCGTCCAGGCAGATGCTCTGCTGGATGAGGGCCGTGCGCCTCAGCCCCTTGTCGTCCGCCGCCAGGCCGAAGCGCTCGGCGGCCCGGTCGAGTTGACCCAGGGCACGGAAGGCATAGCCCAGGACCAGCTGCCCCTGGCTGTCGCCTTCCGGAATCAGGGTCAGGGTCGCCAGGGCCTGCTTTTCCAGGTCGTCCCGGACGGCCTGGGCGGCCGCGTCGGGATCGCGGACGGTCAGTTCCCGCTCGAAGGCCACGAGCATGGATCGCACCAGGGCCACCCTGATTTCCGGATCCCGCTCTGCCAGACCGGCTGCCTTGCGGTGGAAGGTGACCGCCGCCGGCCAGTCGCCCCGGTTCTCCGCCAGGCGCCCGCGCAGGAACCAGCCCCGGGCCGAGCTGGGCCAGCGGTCGTTGATGGTGGCCACCAGGCCCGCGGCCTCCTCCAGCCGCGCGCTGCCCAAGAGGAGCCGCGCCAGCCACAGGCTCGGCTGCTCGCCCAGGGTGCCCGCCTGCCACATGGGGTCGAGCACGGCCACGGCCTGGTCGGTCTGCCCCTGCCGGGCGTAGAAGTCGGCCAGCTCCACCTGGAAACCGTCCGCCGGCACGGGGACAGTGGGAGCCTCGGCATCGGGCATGACCAGGTTGTCCCCGGTCGCCGGATCGTAGCCGGGCTCGGGGCCGGCGGCGTCGGCGGGCAGATCCGCGTCCGCCTGCCGGGCGGCGGCCAGGGCCTCGTCGTGGCGGTCCAGGGCCGCCAGGGAACGGATCAGGACCAGCCGCAGGCCCGGATCCCGCGGGTGTTCGCCGATGGCCTTCTCCATCAGGGGCGGCACCTGATCGGTCTGCCCGGCCTGTTGGTAGACGTCGGCCATGCCCAGATAGAGATGGGCGGCGTCTTCCGGCAGCCGCAGCAGGCCGTCCCGATACACGTCCAGCGCCTGCCCGGTGCGTCCCATGCGGGCCAGGATCTGGGCCTCCGCCGACAGCACCTCGGCGGTGGCCCCGCCCTGGTTGCGGACTTCTTCCAGATCGGCCAGGGCCTTCTCCGTCTGGCCGGCCCGCAGTTGCAGCGAGGACCGGCGCAAGCGCCAATCCAGGCTGTCAGGGTGGGCGGCGATCAAGCGGTCCAGCACACCGATGGCGTCGCCCACGGCGCCGGCTGCCGCCAAGGCCTGCTGGAAGTCCAGGGCGACCGCCGGTTCGTCCGGCTCGGCGCGGTAGGCCAGGTGCAGGTAGGCGACGGCATCCTGGGTGTGGCCGTCGGCCAGGAGTTGCCGGCCCAGGGCCCAGTTGGCCGCCGCGCTCGACGTCACGGGCGGCACGGGCGGCTGGACCGTGCCCGGTGCGGAGGCCGCCGCCGGGCCGGCCACGGCGGTGACCGCCAGGACCAGCAGCGGAACCAGGGTCGGGGTGCGGCGCGCGGGGTGCAGGGACAAGGGGGCTCCTTCGGTTGGCGGGGACCGGTGCGGTCTCACTCCTGCCCGCCGTCCAGGAGCTCCGGTTCGCGTTCGATCTGTGCCAGGGCCTCGCGGGCCGCGTTCTGCTCGGCGGTCTTCTTGTTGCGGCCCTCGCCGACGCCCAGGACGTTGCCGCCGTGGGTGACCGCCACCCGGAAGAGGCGGTCGTGATCGGGTCCGTCCACCTCCAGCACCTTGTACCGGGGCGGCGTCTTGAAACGCGCCTGGATCATCTCCTGCAGGCGGCTCTTGTAGTTGCGCAGGGACCGCCGCGAGAGCACCCGGTCGCTGCCGGCGAGGATCACCCGCTCGATCATGCCGCGGGCCGCCGCCAGGCCCCCGTCCAGGTACACCGCCCCGATGATGGCCTCGGTGGTGTCCGCGAGGATCGAGGAGCGGCGACGTCCCCCGGTGGCTGCCTCGCTCCGGCTCATGCGGATATGAATACCCAGATCGAACTCGATCGCCACCTCGGACAGGCGGGCGCCGCACACCAGCAGGGACTTCATCTTGGTGAGGTCCCCCTCGGAGCGGTCCGGGTAGCGGTGGTAGAGGATCTCGTTGACCACCAGGCCCAGCACCGCGTCACCCAGGAATTCCAAACGCTCGTTGGACTGTTCGCGTTCCTGCCCGGTGACGTGGATGTGGGAGCGGTGCAGCAGGGCGTTGCGCAGCAGGGTGGGATCGGCGAACTCGTGACCCAGCTTCTTCTCCAGGGCTTCCAGGTTGGCGTCGCCGTCCGCGGGGACGGCGACGGGTTCCTGCCCCGCCCGGGGGGAGCCCGTCAGTTTCGCCAGCACCGCACGGATCCCGCCGCCAAGGCCCATGGTCGTTCCGCCTCCGCTCCCCTATCGCCGCGCGCCGAAGCAGAGCGTGACGTTGTGGCCGCCGAAACCGAAGGAGTTGGACAGGGCGAAGTCCACCTGCGCCCGCACCGCCTCGTTGGGGCAGTAGTCCAGGTCGCACTCCGGATCGGGCGTCTCGTAGTTGATGGTGGGCGGCAGGATGCCCTCCCGCAGGGCGAGGGTCGTGATCACGGCCTCCACCGCGCCGGCGCCGCCCAGCAGATGGCCGACCATCGACTTGGTCGAGCTGACCTTGAGGCGGTCGGCGTGGTCGCCGAACACCGTGCGGATGGCCTTGGACTCGATCTTGTCGTTGAAATGGGTCGAGGTGCCGTGGGCGTTGATGTAGCCGATCTGGCCGAGTTCGAGCCCCGAGGTGCGCACCGCCTGCTGCATGGAGCCGATGGCGCCGAGGCCGTCGTTGTCCGGCTGGGTCATGTGGAAGGCGTCGCCGGTCATGCCGTAGCCGCGGATCTCGCCCAGGATCGGCGGCGCCGCGGGCCGCGGCGTGGGCCTCGGATTCCAGCACCAGGATGCCGCCGCCCTCCCCCAGCACGAAGCCGTCACGGTCCGCGTCGAAGGGGCGCGAAGCCTTGGCGGGATCGTCGTTGCGCGTGGACAGGGCCTTCATGTTGCCGAAGCCCGACAGGGCCATGTTGCAGACCGCGGCCTCGGCGCCGCCGGTGATCATCACGTCGGCGTGGCCCAGCTTGATCTGGTCGTAGGCGGCGCCGATGGCGTGGCCGCCCGACGCGCAGGCGCTGACGGTGCAGTAGTTGGCGCCCGCGGAAGCCGTAGCGGATGGAGACCAGGCCGGCCGCCATGTCGCTGATCATCATGGGGATGAACAGGGGCGAGACGCCGCGGGAGCCCCGGCTGACGAACTTGGAGTGCTGCTCCTCGAAGGTGATCATGCCGCCGATGCCGGAGCCGATGATCACGCCCGCCCGGTAGGGGTCGCCCGGGGCGGCGTCGAGGCCCGCCTGCTTCATGGCCTGGTCGGCGGCCACCACGGCGATCTGGGCGTAGCGGTCGGCCTTGCGGGCGTCCTTCGGATCCATGGCGACCTCGGGGTCGAAACCCTTCAGCTCGCCCGCGAAGGTGGTCTTGAAATCCGAGGCGTCGAGGGCGGTGAGGGGCGCGATGCCGCACTCGCCCCGCTTGAGCGCCTCCCAACTGGAATCCCGGTCCAGACCCACGGCGGTGACCATGCCCAGACCGGTGACGACGACATTCTGCGGTTCCAACTCGCGACCTCCCTGCTCCTATAGTCGGACCCGGTCCCACCCCGCTGCGGATGGGACCGGGCACGTCGCTTCGGACGGCGGGCAGCCGCCCGCCGGTCCTGGATGCGGTCCCGCGCTAGTCCAGGTGCTGCTCGAGGTAGTCGATCGCGTCCTGCACCGTACGCAGCTTCTCCTGGTCTTCCTCGGGGATCGTGATGTTGAACTGCTCTTCGAGATCCATCACGAGTTCCACGGTGTCGAGGGAGTCGGCGCCGAGATCCTCGGTGAACGAAGCCTCGGGCGTGATCTGCTCGGGATTGACCGAGAGCTTCCGTTGGATGATCTCGTAGACCTGTTCCTGAATCGAAGCCATCTCGCGTTTTCCTCCTGCGTACGTGTGTTGTTTCGTTCGACTAGGCAATCATGCCGCCGTCGACCACCAGCGTCTGGCCGGTGATGTAGGCGGACTCCGGAGACAACAGGAACCTGACCGCGCCCGCCACGTCCTTCCCCTCACCGAAGCGCTTCAGGGGAATGCGGGACAGCATGTCCGTGCGGACCTTCTCGGGCAGATCCGCGGTCATGTCCGTGGTGATGAAACCCGGCGCGACGGCGTTGCACGTGATCCCCCGCCCGCCCAGTTCCTTGGCTACCGATTTGGTCAGCGCGATGATCCCGGCCTTGCTGGCCGCGTAGTTGGCCTGGCCGGCATTGCCGGTCATGCCGATGACGGACGAGATGTTGACGATCCGCCCTTCGCGCTGCCGCATCATAAGCGGGGCCACGGCCCTTGTAAAGTGGAAGGTCCCGTCCAGGTTGACCGTCAGCGGGAGCCTCCAGTTCTCGGGGCTCATCCGCACCAGCAGGCCGTCGGCCGTCACCCCGGCATTGTTCACCAGGCCCCAGACGGCGCCGAACCGCTCCTGGACCTCGGCCACGACCGCCTGGACCCGCTCCCAGTCGGCGATGTCCGCGGGGCAGGTCATGACCTCGACGCCGGCGGGCAGGTCGGCGGCCACCTCCCGGAGCTGGTCGGCGCTCCGGGCCACCAGGGCCAGGGGCCAGCCCGCCGCCGCCAGATCCTCGGCGATGGCGCGGCCGATGCCGCGGCTGGCTCCGGTGACGATGACGGCTCCCTTGTCCATGGTCGGCTCCATGAGCGGCGCTTCCTTTGCGTCGGTGCCGGTCAACCGGCGTGCCCGGCCAGGACCCCGGGCAGCGCCTCGAGGTCGGCCACGGTCCCCACGGGGACGAAAGTTACATCCGGATACGCGCGCCTGGCAAGGCCCGTCAGGACCTTGCCCGGCCCCACCTCCAGGACCACGCGGGGCCGGTCGGCGCCGCCGCAGATGCGCTCCATGGTGTCGTGCCAGAGCACCGGGGCGGTGAGCTGCCGGGCGAAGCCCTCGCGCAGGACCGCGGCGTCGGTCACCGGCGCGGCGCTGACGTTGGCCACCAGGGGCACCGCCGGGGCGTTGACGGGGATGTCCGCCAGGAAGGTCCGGAACGCGGCCGCCGCCCCCTCCAGCAGGGGCGAGTGGAAGGCGCCGCTCACGTTCAGCGGCGCGACGCGCCGGGCGCCGGCGGCCTTGAGGGCCTCGCCGGCGGCGGCCACGGCGGCCACCTCGCCGCTGATGACCACCTGGTTCTCCGAGTTGTGGTTGGCCGGGACCACCACGCCGTCGATGCCGGCGCAGACCTCCGCCACCTGGGCCGCGCTCAGGCCCATGACCGCCGCCATGGTGCCGGGGACCTCCCGGCCGGCGGCGAACATCAGCTCGCCGCGGCGGCGCACGGTGCGCAGGGCGTCCTGGGGACAGAGGGCGCTGCAGGCCACGGCGGCGGAGAACTCGCCCAGGCTGTGGCCGGCCACCACCGAGGGCAGGATGCCCAGGTCGCCCAGGGCCAGGGTCACGGCCACCGAATGGGCCAGGATCGCCGGCTGGGCGTTGCGGGTCTCGGTCAGGACCTCCGCCGGCCCCTCGCGCATGACGGCCAGCAGGCCGGTCCCCACGGCGTCGTCCACCGTGGCCAGGAACTCGGCGGCGGTGCCGCCCGCGTCCGACAGGTCGGCGGCCATCCCGACGGCCTGGGACGCCTGTCCGGGAAAGAGCATGGGGATGCGCTGCATGGCGGGCCTCCGGGCGCGCGGTCAGGCGTGGGCCGCGGCGACCTTGGCGGGCAGATCGGCGTGGATCTGCTCCCAGGCCACCTTGACCGCGTTGGTCAGGGCACGGGCGCTGCTGCGGCCGTGGGCGATGATGCTGACGCCGGTCGTCCCCAGCAGCATGGCGCCGCCGGCCACCTCGTAGGAGAACTCCCGCTGCAGGTAGCCGAGGACCGGGCGGAACGCCGCGCGCTCCTGGTCGCTGAGGTCGGGGCGCTGGCTGAGGGCGACCAGGAAGCGGGCGATCCCCTCCACCAGCTTCAGGGTGTTGTTGCCGGTGAAGCCGTCGGTGACCACCACGTCGGCCGGGCCCAGGAGGAACTCGTTGCCCTCCACGTTGCCGGTGAAGTTCAGGCCGGCCCCGGCCAGCAGGGCGTGGCTGGCCACGGACAGTTCGTTGCCCTTCTTGGCCTCGCCGCCGATGTTCAGCAGGCCCACCCGGGGCTCCGCCACGCCGAAGAGCTCGCGGGCGTAGACCACGCCCATGCGGGCGAAGGAGACCAGGTGCTCGGGCTTGCACTGGGTGTTGGCGCCGGCGTCCAGCAGGAGCAGGCGGCCGCTGACGGTGGGGATGACCGTGGCGATGGCGGGCCGATCGACCCCGGGCAGGCGGCCCAGGACGATGAGGCTGGCCGCGACCATGGCGCCGGTGGAGCCGGCCGAGACCACCGCCGCCGCGCGGCCGGCCTTGTGGTCGGTCATGGCCTTGACGATGGGGCTGTCGGGGCGGCCGCGGATGGCGGCGGCCGGGCGACTCGCCCATCTCGATGTCCTGGGTGGTGGGCACCACGGACACGGGCAGGCCGTCGGTGTCGAGCTTGGTCAGCTCGGCCGCGACGGCCTGCTCGTCGCCGTAGAGCGCGACGGCGAAGGGGGAGTCCGGCGTCAGGGCCGCCAGTGCGCCGGGGACCACCACGGCCGGGCCGTGGTCGCCGCCCATGGCGTCCACCGCGATGACGGGTCGCGCGTTGCTGCTCCTGCATCGGACCGACCTCCCTGCCGGTGCCGGGGCGGACGATCCGGATCGGGCCGGAACGCCGGCGCCCGCGGCGGAACTACGACTCGACGACGATCACTTCGCGCTCGCCGTAGTACCCGCACTCCCGGCAGACCCGGTGGGGCAGGCGCGGCGCGCCGCAGTGGGGGCACTTGTTGGGGTCGGGCTTGGTCAGGTGCCAGTTGGCCCGGCGCAGGCCCTTGCGGGAAGGGCTGGTCTTTTTGCGGGGAACCGCCATGTCTCCATGTCCTTTGCTTTGCGGCGGCGGGCCGTCAGGGCAGCCCAGCCCACCGGGGGTCGATGTCCTCTTCGGCACAGTCGCAGGTGCCGGTGTTGCGGTCGATGCCGCACCGGGGGCACAGCCCCCGACAGTCCTCGCGGCAGAGGGGCGCCAGCGGCAGGGCCAGCACGACCGACTCGCGCACGGCTTCGGTCAGGTCGACCTCACCCTTGCGCTGCCGGATCACCAGGGAGTCGCCCTCCCCCTCGTCCGTGGCCACATCCCGCAGGACGGTGATCTCCACCGGCACGTCCCAGCGGAGGTCGAACGCGGCGAGGCAGCGGGAACACTCCGCCCGTCCCTGGGCCTGCAGGGTCCCGTTCAGCAGGAAGCGGCTCTCCACGTTGTCCACGAGCAGGTTGCCGCGGACCGTGGCGTGGTCGGGCCGTCCGTCCCCCAGGCCCAGGGCGAGGTCACCCTCGACCGGGAGCTCGGAGCGCCCGTGTTCCTGCCTGTCGAGATCCAGTTTCATGCAAGCGCCACACCTTAATAGCCGGACCGGGGCCTGTCAAGGCAGCCCCGCGCAGGCGGTTCAGCCGAAGATGATGCCCAGCTCCCGGGCTGCGTCGTCCGGGTTGGCCGAGGCGTGCACGGCATTGTTCTGGAGCGAGGCCCCGTACAGGTCGCGGATCGTGCCGATGGCCGCGTCGGCGGGGTTGGTGGCCCCGATCAGCTCGCGCAGCTTGGCCACGGCGTCGGCCCGCTCCAGGCGCACCGCCACCACGGGACCGCTGCTGATGTAGTCGCACAGGTCCGCGTAGAAACCCTTGCCCTTGTGCTCGCCGTAGAAGTCCTCCACCACGGCGCGGTCCAGCGGGCGCAGCTCCAGGGCGGTGATGCGGAAACCCGCCCGGTTCACCATCGGCGAGGATCTCGCCGATCTTCTGCTCGCCGGCGGCGACGATCTCGGGCTTGATCATGAAGTACGTCTGCTGCATGGAGTTGCGTCGTTCCTTTCAGGTCGGGCCCGAAGGCCGGGTGGCGCCGGCGGGCGCACCCGGAGGCGCGCCCGCTGGCGCGGAGCGTCGTGCCGGGCTACCGCTTCCAGATCTCCTGGAGCTGGGGCACGATGTCCATGGGCCGCGCGGCCACGGGGATCCCCGCCGCCTCGAGGGCCTTCTTCTTCTCGGCCGCGGTGCCCGAGCCGCCGGACACGATAGCGCCGGCGTGGCCCATCCGCTTGCCCGGAGGCGCGGTCTGGCCGGCGATGAAACTGACCACGGGCTTCTTGACGTTGGCCTTGATGTACTCGGCCGCCTGTTCCTCGGCGTCGCCGCCGATCTCGCCGATCATCACGAAGGCCTCGGTCTTGGGATCGGCGTTGAAGGCCACGATGGCGTCCATGAAGGTGGTGCCGATGACCGGGTCGCCGCCGATGCCCAGGCAGGTGGTCTGGCCCAGGCCCGCGGCGCTGAGCTGGTAGACAACTTCATAGGTCAGGGTGCCGCTGCGGGAGACCAGGCCGACCGGCCCCGCCTTGACGATGGACGCGGGCAGGATGCCCAGCTTGGCGATGCCCGGGGCCAGCAGGCCGGGGCAGTTGGGCCCCACCAGGCGGGCGCCGCGCTCCCGCACGTAGGGCATGGCCCTGACCATGTCCACGGTGGGCACGCCCTCGGTGATGCAGACGATGAGCTTGCAGCCGGCGTCCGCCGCCTCCATGATGGCGCCGGCGGCGCCGAAGGGCGGGACGAAGATGACCGACGTGTTGGCGCCCGTCTCGGCCACGGCCTCCTTGACCGTGTCGTAGACCGGCACCTTGTCGTCGAACTTCTGGCCGCCGCGGCCCGGCGTGCAGCCGGCCACGACCTTGGTGCCGTAGGCCATCATCTCGCGGGTGTGGAAGCCGCCGTCGCGGCCGGTGATCCCCTGCACGACCACCTTCGTATTTTCATCGACGAAAATCGCCATGGTTTCCTCTCCTTGAACGATTGCGGACCAGGTGCGCCCGCGGGTTTCCGGTCGGCGCGCTACTTGCCCGCGAGTTCGATGGCCTTCTGCACGGCCTCGTCCATGGTCTCGGCCGGCACGAGGTCGGTCTTGGCCAGCAGGGCCCGTCCCTCCGCCTCGTTGGTGCCGGTCAGCCGGACCACGATGGGCACGTTGATGTCCATCATCCTGGTGGCCTTGATGATGCCGTTGGCCACGTCGTCGCAGCGGGTGATGCCGCCGAAGATGTTGAAGAGGATGGCCTTCACCTCGGGATCCTGGAGGATGATGGTCAGGGCGTTGACCACCTTCTCCGGATTCGAGGAGCCGCCGATGTCCAGGAAGTTGGCGGGCTGGCCGCCGTAGTACTTGACCAGGTCCATGGTGGCCATGGCCAGGCCGGCGCCGTTGACCAGGCAGCCCACGTTGCCCGCCAGCTTGACGAAGCTGAGGCCGGCCTCGCGGGCGGCGCGCTCGCTGGCATCCTCGGCCTCGAGGTCGCGCAGGGCCTCGTAGTCCGGGTGCCGGAACAGGGCGTTGTCGTCCAGGTTGACCTTGGCGTCGATGGCGTGGCCCTGGCCGTCGGGCGTGAAGATGAAGGGGTTGATCTCGGCCAGGCTGGCGTCGGCCGCGACGAACGCCTTGTACAGCTTCTGCATGGCCGCGGCCAGCTGCCGGGCCTTCTTCACGTCGTCCGGACACAGGCGCAGGCCCATGCCCATGGCCTCGTGGTCGAGCAGCCCGTAGCGGGGGTCGATCGTCTGCTTGAAGATGAGCTCGGGCGTGTCCTTGGCCACCTGCTCGATCTCCACGCCGCCCTCGGCGCTGGCCATCAGCAGCACGCGCTGGGTGTTGCGGTCGATCAGCATGCCGATGTAGTACTCGCTGGCGATGTCCACCGCCGGGAGTGATCAGCACCTTGCGCACGATGTGGCCCTTGATGTCCATGCCCAGGATGTTGCCGGCGTGGGTGCGCACGTCGTCGATGGTCGGGCAGAACTTGACGCCGCCGGCCTTGCCGCGGCCGCCGGTCAGGACCTGGGACTTCACCATGCACGGGCAGCCCGAACTCGTTCGGCCAGGGCCACGGCCTCGTCGACCGTCGTGGCGACCTTGCCGCCGGGCACCGGCAGCCCATGGCTCGCGAAGATCTCCTTCGCCTGGTACTCGTGGATGTTCACGCGACTCCTCCCCGGTGTGGCGGGGCGGCCGGTGCCGTCCCGGCCGCCCCCAGATGTGGCTAGCCCAGGAACCGGGCCAGCAGCTGGTCCAGGTTCGGCTGCCCGATCTCCTGGAGCTCGTACTTCACGCGCACGGTCGGCTTCTTGATCTTGACGATGCGGTTCAGGTCGATGGGCGTGCCGATGACCACCGACGTCGCAGTCGACCGCGTTGATGGTCTTCTCCAGGTCGGCGACCTGCTCGGCGCCGTAGCCCATGGCCGGCAGCAGGGTGCCGATCTCCGGGTACTTCGCGAAGGTCTCGGCCAGCCGGCCCGTGGCCCAGGGCCGCGGGTCGACCAGCTCCTCGGCGCCCATGCGCATGGCCGCGACCACGCCGGCGCCGTAGGTCATCTCGCCGTGGGTCAGGGTCGGGCCGTCCTCGACCACCAGCACCCGCTTGCCGGCCAGGTCCACGTCGCCCTCGACGGTCAGCGGGCTGGCGGCGTCGATGATCACGGCCTTGGGATTCACGTCGCGCACGTTCTCGCGGACCTGCTCGATGTTCTCGAACTCGGCCTCCACTTCCTTGTTGATGATCACCACGTCGGCCAGGCGCAGGTTGGTCTCGCTGGGGAAGTAGTTCAGCTCGTGGCCCGGCCGGTGCGGGTCGACCACGACGATGTGCAGGTCGCTCTTGAAGAACGGCGTGTCGTTGTTGCCGCCGTCCCAGAGCACGATGTCGGCCTCGGCCTCGGCCTGGCGCAGGATGGCCTCGTAGTCCACGCCCGCGTAGATGACGCCGCCGGCCACGATGTGGGGCTCGTACTCCTCCATCTCCTCGATGGTGCACTTGTGCTTGGCGAGGTCGGCGACCTCGGCGAAGCGCTGCACCTTCTGGGCGGCCAGGTCGCCGTAGGGCATGGGGTGGCGCACGGCGACCACCTTCTTGCCGGCGGCCCGCAGGATCTCGCAGATGCGGCGGCTGGTCTGGCTCTTGCCGCAGCCGGTGCGCACGGCGCACACGGAGATGACGGGCTTGCTGCTCTTGAGCTGGGTCAGCCGCTCGCCCAGCATGGCGAAGTCGGCGCCCGCGGCGTTGACGATGGAGCCCAGGCTCATGACCTGCTGGTAGGAGCGGTCGCTGTAGGACATGACGCACAACTCGGCGCCGGTCTCGGCGATCAGGGCGACCAGGTCGGACTCGTCGTGGATGGGGATGCCCTCGGGGTAGAGCTTCGCCGGCCAGCTCGGCGGGGTACCGGCGGCCGTCGATGTCGGGGATCTGGGTGGCGGTGAAGGCGACGACCTCGAAGTCCTCGTTGTCGCGGTAGACGCAGTTGAAGTTGTGGAAGTCGCGTCCAGCCGCGCCGAGGATGATGACCTTTCTCCTGCTCATGATGACTCCTTGGGCCCGGGCGGGCCCGCGGTTGGCGGCCGCGATCAGGCCTGGCGGCGGATCGCGGCGATGATTGCGGAGGTCGACCAGCCTGGCACCATCGGCACGCGGACGATGCGGCCGCCCCACGACTTGACCTCGCGGGCGCCCACGATATCCGCTTCCTCGTACTCGGACCCCTTGACGAGCACGTCAGGCCGGACCTGGAGGATGGTCTCCAGCGGTGTCGGCTCGGCAAATATGGTGACCGCGGAAACCGGTCGCAAGGCGGCGATCAGGGCCGCCCGGTCGGCCTGGGGCAGGATCGGGCCGTCCGGGGCCCTTGAGGTCGCGCACCGAATCGTCGCTGTTGATCGCCACGATCAGTTCGTCGGCGGCGGCGGCCGCCTGCCGGAAGCCCGCCAGATGCCCGGTGTGCACCAGGTCGAAGCAGCCGTTGGTGAAGGCGATGGTCCGGCCGGCGGCGCGTGGACGGCGGCGCTCCAGGCGGCCAGCTCGTCCCGCGCCAGGACGATGCCGCGCTCGGGCCCGCTCACGCCTCGTCCCCGCCGCAGGGCCCGGTGCAGCTGGTCGGCGGTGACCGCGGCCGTGCCCAGCTCGCGCACGGCCATGCCCGCCGCGTGGT
This sequence comes from Candidatus Krumholzibacteriia bacterium, assembly GCA_963825035.1. Lineage (GTDB taxonomy): Bacteria > Krumholzibacteriota > Krumholzibacteriia > LZORAL124-64-63 > LZORAL124-64-63 > JACZKN01. The sequence continues at coordinate 57,845 of CAWGRT010000008.1, forward strand.
TGGAGAGGAAGGCCGCGTCGGCGAAGGAGGCACCCGCCGCCAGGGCGGTGGTGTAGGCGGCGATGACCGTGTCGCCGGCGCCGGTGACGTCGAAGACGGTGGTGGCCTCGGTGGGCAGGTGGTGCTCGGCGCCGTCGCGCTCGTAGAGGGCCATGCCGTGTTCGCCCCGGGTGATCAGCACCGCCTCGGCGGCGGTGCGCTCCAGCAGGGTGCGGCCCGCCTTGCGCAGGCTCTCGTCCGAGGCGATGACCAGGGCGCAGGCCTGGGCCGGCCTCCTTCTGGTTGGGTGTCAGGCTGGTGGCCCCCCGGTACTGGCTGTAGTCGCCCTTCTTGGGATCCACCACCACGGGCACCCCCAGCTCGCGCCCGCGGGCGATGAGCGCCGCCAGAGCCGCTCCGGTGAGCAGGCCCTTGCCGTAGTCGCTGATGACCACGCCGTCGAAGGCGCCGCCGGCGGCGAAGCGGTCCAGAAGGGCGGCCACCAGGTCCGCGCCGGCGGGACTGTCGTCCTCCCGGTCGGCGCGGACCACCTGCTGGTTGTGGGCGATGATGCGGGTCTTGATGGTGGTGGGCCGCTCGGTCGGACTCCACCAGGCCCGCTGGTCGCCGATGCCCCGCTCGGCCAGCAGGCCCCGCAGGTGGCCCGCCGCCTCGTCCCGGCCGCAGAGGGCGAAGAGCACCACCTCGGCGCCCAGGGCCCGGATGTTGGCGGCCACGTTGGCCGCGCCGCCCAGCTTGACCGTCTCGCGCTCCAGGCGCACCACGGGCACCGGGGCCTCGGGGCTGATGCGGTCCACCCGCCCCCAGAGGAAGCGGTCGACCATGCTGTCGCCGACCACGGCCAGGCGGCGGCCCGCGAAGCCGGCGATGATGTCCTTGTGTTTCGGGTCCATGGTTCCGTTCTTTCGGGGACGGCAAGGCCCCGCCGTGCGCGGGGTCGTCCGGGAAGCTATCACCCGCCCCGGCGGGTGTCAACGCGGCCCCCCGGCCCCAAGGAGCGCAAATGAGCGGCAACGCCCCCCAGCAGCGGATCACCATCGACCTCGGCGAGAAGGAGGCAGAGGGAATCTACGCCAACCTGACGCTGATCTCCCACAGCCCGGCCGAGTTCATCCTGGATTTCGCGCGCCTCGTGCCCGGGATCCCCAAGGCCAAGGTCCACGCCCGGGTGATCCTGACCCCCCAGTCGGCCAAGTCCCTGGCCAAGCTCCTGGACTCCAACCTCGAGCACTGGGAGAAGATCCACGGTGAGATCAAGCTGGCGAGCCAGCCGGGCACCGGGCACAACATCGGCTTCCAGACCGACTAGCGGCCCCTAGGCGGCGGCGGTCAGCCGCCGCAGCCGCCACATGGCCAGGGCCATGATCACCAGGAACCAGGCCGCCAGGCTGGCCAGCAGCCCCGCCTCCTGCGCCAGGCCCCAGCCCCGCCCGATCAGGTCGTGGAAGACGGTGATGGCCGCCCCCGTGGGCAGGGCCCGGCCGGCCTCCTGCATGAACGGCGGCACGATCTCCAGGGGCCACCACAGGCCGCCCACGGCCGCCATCACCATGGTCACCGCCATCCCGAGCCCGTCGGCCTGCCCCCCGGTGCGGGCCACGCACCCCAGCAGCACCGACCCCGCGGCGCTCACGCCGGCGAAGAGCACGACCACCAGGACCAACGTGACCGGGCTGTCCCCGTAGTCGATGTGGAAGAGGACACCGTTGAGCGTGAGCAGGATGCCGGCCTGCACCAGCCCCAGCGATCAGCGCGCCCAGGAAGAAGCCCAGGACCAGGTCCGTGGTTGTGGCGCGGCTGACCATGAGGCGGGCGAGGGTGCGGTCGCGCCGCTCGGCCACCAGGTCCTTGGCGGACAGGAGAAGGTACATCATCATGAAGAACAGGGTGTAGGCCGGGCCCCGCGTGCTGGGAGGCCCTGGTGAGGCTGAAGCCCGCCGTCGGGGCCACCCGGCCCAGCACCGTGTCCGCCAGGGTCACCCGCGGATGGGCCAGGTGCCGGTCGAACGCCGCCGCGTCGAAGGCCCGGGCGCTGTCCGCGGGCACCGGCCCGGTCCCGGGCGCCGCGGCCACGATGGTGCGCGCGGCCGCCTCGGTGTTCAGCTTCAGCACCGCCCGGTCCAGGTCCGTGCGGACGGTCTGGCTGCTCAGCCGGTCCGAGGCGAACCAGAGGGCGAGCGAGTCGGCTTCGCCCGCCGCGACGCGCGTCGAAAACCCCGCCGGCACCAGGAGCGCCGCGGTGGCGCTTCCGGTGGCGACCGCCTGCCGCGCCTGGTCCGGCGTGACCGAGGTGTCGGCCTGGACCGTCAGGATAGGCCCCGCTGTCCCGGAGGTCGGCCAGCAGCCGGTCCACCGCCCGTCCCCCGTCGGCGTCATAGACCATGAAGCGCGGCCGGCTGCCGCCGCCGCCGCTCCAGTCGCCCATGAGCTGGCCCATGATGGCGGAGAAGACCATCGGCATCACCAGCAGCCAGACCAGGCCCGTACGGTCGCGCAGCGCGCGGCGCAGGCGCAGGACGATCATCGCACGGATCACCGATCCGTTCATGCCAGACCTCCCCGCCGCCGCCGCACCAGGAAGACCGCCAGTCCCAGGGCCAGCGTGCCCAGGGCGAAGGCTGCCAGCATCAGGGCCGGCCGCGGCGCGGCCGTCAGGCTGCGGTCGTGGGTGATCACGTCGCTCAGGCCCAGGTTCAGCCAGTAGTTGAAGAAGTTCCGCCCCGCGAAGTGGAAAGCCTGCGGCATCGTGTCGATGGGCACCATGTTGCCCCCGAGCATCGCCATGACGAGGATGATGACTGTCGACAGGTTGTCCATCACCTTTTCGGTGGGCGTGGCAAGCGCCAGGAAGACGAAGAAGCCCGCCGCCGCCGCCGCCCCCAGCACCGTCAGCGTCGCCAGGGACCAGGCGTCCGGCCCCAGGTTCACGCGGAACAGGACGGCGCCCGCCAGGAACAGCACCCCCAGCTGCAGGATGCCCTGGGCGGCCGCCGCCAGCCACTTGCCGGCCACGAACTGCAGCCCGGTCACCGGCCCCAGGAGCTGGCGCTGCAGGGTGCCGCGCTCGCGCTCGCGGTGCAGGTCGCGCGCCCCGGCCGCCACGCCGAACATCAGGAAGAACACCGCAAAGCTGGGCAGGAACAGGTCGTAGAGGTTGGTTTCACCGTCGGCCGCAGGCGCCGGCGCCTTGTCGTGGACCCGCAGCGCGATGCGCTCGTGCTGCATGGCGCGCCCCAGGGCCGTGCCGTGGTCCATGTCCCGCAGGAACCGGTCCGCCGCCTCCTGGAGGTCGGGATCGCCGCCGGGCCGGCGCCACCGACGCCAGGCCTCGCTCAGCCCGCCGTCGAACAGGCCCTCGAACGCCTGGTCGGCCGAATCGGCCGCGGCGTACGAGTCCTCCGGCCAGAGGGCGACGTACGCCGCCTCGCCCGCCTGGTAGCGGGCCAGGAGGCGTTCGAGGATCTGCTCGACGATGCCGGCCTTGACCTGCGCTGCCCGGGTCCTGCCACAGGCCGATGGCCAGGTCGTCGCCCCGCACGAACCGCCGCAGCAGGTCCGGCGGCAGCACCAGGGCCGCGGCGACGTCGCCGGCGCGGACCTGCCGGTCGGCCGTGGCGCTGTCGGTCCAGGTCGCCTTGAAGTATCCGGAATCCTCCAGGCCGCCGGCGATGCGGTCCTTCAACAGGTCCGGGACGCCGTCGCCCACCAGATCGACGGGGATGGCGCTGATGCCCGCGCCCCCGCCACCCCCCATCCCCCCGAAGCTCAGGCCCATGATGAACGCGAGGATCAGCGGCAGCGCGATGTTGATCACCAGCGCGCGACGGTCGCGCGCCAGGCGCAGCAGGTCCTTGCGGACCAGGGCGAGAATCACCATGGCGCTACTCCCTCAGCCCGCGGCCGGTCAGGTGCAGATAGAGGGTCTCCAGGTTGGGCCGCTCCACCTCCAGGCGCGCCAGGGGCAGGCCGCGCGCGGCGAGCCAGTCCTGCAGGCGCGGCAGCAGGGCGCCCGCGTCGCCGGTGCGCAGGTCCACGAGGCCCCGGTGCTCGCCGATCGTGGTCACCTCGGACCAGTCCACCGACCGCGGCGGCCAGTTCCGGCCGCAACGCCGGGTCCAGGGCGAAGCGCACCGTGTCCTCGTCGCCGATCTGCTGGATGAGCTGCTCCTTGTCGCCCAGGGCCGCCATGCGCCCCCGGTCGATGACGCCGATGCGGTCGCAGAGCTGCTCGGCCTCCTCCAGGTAGTGGGTGGTGTAGATGACGGTCAGGCCGTCGGCGGCGAGGCCCCGGATCATCTCCAGCAGGCGCGAGCGGGCCTGGGCGTCGATGCCCACGGTGGGCTCGTCCAGGAAGAGCACCTCCGGGGAGTGGATCAGGCCGACGGCCAGGTTCGAGGCGCCGCTTCTGGCCGCCGCTGAAGGTGTCCACCTTCTGGCGGCCCTGCTCGGTGAGCTCGGCCAGCTCCAGCAGCTCGCCCACCCGCGCCGCCAGGGCGTGGCCGGACAGGCCGTGCAGGCGGCCCCAGAACTCCAGGTTCTCCCGGGCGCCCAGGTCCGTGTAGAGGGCGATCTCCTGGGGCACCACGCCGATGAGGCGGCGCACGGCCCCGGGGTCGGCCGCCACGTCGTGGCCGCCGATGCGGGCGCGGCCGCCGTCGGCGGGCAGGAGCGTGGACAGGACGTTGATGGTGGTGGTCTTGCCGGCTCCGTTGGGCCCCAGCAGGCCGAACAGCTCGCCCTTGCCCACATCGAAGCTGATGCCGTCCACGGCGCGCAGGGAGCCGTACTTCTTGACCAGATCCCGGACTTCGATCACGGATTGTCTCCTCTCGGTTCCCCCGGCGGGCGCGTCTTCCAGCGGCGGTGCACCCAGAAATAGTGATCCGGGGCCCGGCGCACCGCCTCCTCGAGCCGGCGGACGTGGACCTCGGTGAGCTGCCGTACGGCTTCGTCCTCCGGCAGGTTGCGGTCCGGCTCGACCGGCGCGTCGAGATGGGCCACGTGGCGGCCGTCGGGCTGCCGGTAGATGAAGCCCGTCAGCAGCGGACAGTCCAGCTTCCAGGCCAGGTAGGCCGCGCCCCGGAAGACCGACGCCTGCCGTCCCAGGAACTCGCAGAAGATCCCGTCGGCCCCGGCGTCCTGGTCCGCCAGCAGGCCGATGCATTCCTGCCGCCGCAGGGCGCAGGATCATCTCCTTGATGGAGGCGCCGGCGCGGATGGTGCCGATGCCCACGCCGGTGCCGGATCTCGTTCTGCATCCGGTCCACGCGCGCGTTGTGCTGGGTCTTGACGATGAAGTTCACCGGCTGGCCCTCGGCCGCGACGCGGGCCCCCATCAGCTCCCAGTTGCCGAAGTGGCCCGAGACCAGCAGGCCGCCCCGCCCCAGGCGCCGCATGGTCTCCAGGTGCTCGGCGCCCTCGATGTCCACCAGCGCCGCCACGTCCGCCGGTGCCAGACGGGGCATGGCCAGGAACTCCATGAGGGTCATGCCCAGGTTGCGGTAGAAGCGCCGCGGCCAGGTCGCGCAGCGCCGCCTCGTCCCGTTCGGCGCGAAGGCGTGGCGCAGGTTGTCCAGCACCACCGCGCGGCGGAACCCCAGCACCCGCCAGACGAAGCCGCCCAGGCCCCGGCCCAGCGCCAGCAGCCAGCGCCGCGGCAGGGGCCGCGCCGCCAGGTACAGGGCGTAGAGCAGGGCGAAGTCCAGGCGCTGGCGCGCGGGCGAGGTCATCACGTCTCCAGGGTTGCGGCGGGGCGCGGGCCCCCGACCCGCGGCATCAGCGCCAGATGGTACGGGCCAGCCGACCGGCGGGCAACCGGCGAATCAGCCCGGCCAGCTCCAGGGCCAGCAGTCCCTCGCTCCAGGCCGCCTCGGTGCCGGGCCAGCGGCCGCGCAGCAGGTCGCGCGGCGTGCCCTCCAGGTCCACCCGGTCGTAGGATCCAGCGGGCGGCCGAGCCCGGCGCCGGATCCGCGGCAAGCCGGCCGCCGCGGCGCGGCCCCGTGCACCTCCGGCAGGCCCAGGACCCGGTCCACGTCCCGGCGCGTCCTCCAGCAGGTGGGCCCCCTCGCGCAGCAGGCGGTGGCAGCCCGCGGCTGGTCTCCAGGTCCACCGGGCCGGGCACGGCGAAGACCTCCCGGTCGTAGTCGGCGGCCAGCTGGGCGGTGACCAGGGCGCCGCTGCGCTCGGGGGCCTCCACCACGATCACCCCGCGGCAGAGGCCGCGATCAGCCGGTTGCGCCGGGGAAAGGCGAACTTGCCGGGGCGCGCGTGCCCGGGCGGGCACTCGGTCAGGCTGCAGCCGGCGGCCTCGATCTCCCGGCGCAGGCGCCGGTGGGCCGCGCGGGTAGGTCTCGTCCGGGCCCGTGGCCATGACCGCCACCGTGGGCCCGCCGGCGTCCAGGGCGCCCCGGTGGGCGGCCCCGTCGATGCCCAGGGCCAGGCCGCTGACCACCGTCCAGCCCCGGGCCGCCAGGTGGGCGCCCAGGGTGCGGGCCACGGCCAGGCCCCGGGGCGGTGGCGCGGCGGGTGCCCACCACGGCCAGGCACGGCGCCGGTCAGGACGTCCGGCGCGCCCGGCCACGTGCAGGCGGGCCGGCGGGTCGGTGAGCTGATCCAGCAGGCGCGGCCAGGCGGCGTCGCGGCGGCGTCGAGCACCGCGGCGGAGCGTCGGCGGCAGGGGATGGCATGGGCGGAGTCGTCCCGTCCGGGAGGCGGGTCAGTCGCGGCTGTCGCCGTCCGGGCGACCCCGCCCGGTAGAGCCGGCGCAGCACGTGGCGCAGCTGGTCGAGCCCGTGGCCGGAGACCGAGGAGATGGCCAGCACCTCCGCCGGCGCCGTGCTCCCGCGCCCCAGGCCTCGGCCTCGGCCAGGGCCGCGGCGGCGGCCTCCTCGTCCAGCACGTCGCGCTTGGTGACCGCCACGGCGAACGGCAGTTCGGCCAGGCGGTCGCCGTGGGACGCCAGCTCGCCCCGCAGCACGTCCAGGGCCCGCGCCCGGCGACTCGTACGACGGGTCCACCAGCAAGAGCAGGGCCCGCGTGCGCTCCACGTGGCGCAGGAACTCGTGGCCCAGGCCCCGGCCCTCGCTGGCGCCCTCGATCAGGCCCGGGATGTCGGCCAGGGTGCAGCTGGCGTAGTCCGCCCAGGTCCACGATGCCCAGGTTGGGCACCAGGGTGGTGAAGGGGTAGTCGGCCACCTTGGGCCGGGCCGCGGTCATCACCGACAGCAGGGTGCTCTTGCCGGCGTTGGGCTCGCCCACCAGGCCGATGTCGGCGATGAGCTTCAGCTCCAGGCGGACGGTGCGGGTCTCGCCCGGGGTGCGCCGTGCTGGGCGTGCATGGGCGTCTGGTTGCGGGCGTTGCGGAACTCCCAGTTGCCCTTGCCGCCCTTGCCGCCCCTGGCCACCAGCAGACGCTCGCCCGGCGTCGGTCAGGTCGCCCAGGCGCTCGCCGTCGGCGGCGTCCAGCAGCAGGGTGCCGCAGGGCACGCTGGATGACCACGTCCTGCGCCGTCGGCGCCGGTGCGGCGGTTGCCGCCCCCGCCCTTGCCCGCGCCCGCCTTGTACTCGCGCCGGTAGCGGAAATCCAGCAGGGTGCCCATCTCGGGATCGGCCTCGAACCAGACCGAGCCGCCGCTGCCGCCGTTGCCCCCGTCGGGTCCGCCGCGGGGCACGTACTTCTCCCGGCGCACCGAGACGCAGCCGTCGCCGCCGTCGCCCGAGGTGACCGTGATGGTGGCGATGTCCAGGAACACGTGTCGACGCTCCTCGGGTGCGGGCTAGGCCGACGGGAAGGCGCGGCCGCGCAGGGCGGCGGCCACCGGGGCGGGCACCAGCTTCTCCAGGGGACCGCCGTGACGGATCACGTCCCGCACCAGGGTGCTGGAGACCGCGGCCATGGCCGGCCGGGCCAGGAAGTAGACGTACTCGACGCCGTCCGCCAGCAGGGCGTTGACGCCGGCCAGGCTCCACTCGTGCTCGTAGTCGCCGGCGGTGCGGATGCCGCGGATCACCGCGTCGGCGCCCCGGCCGCGTACCTCGTCCACCAGCAGGCCGGTGAAGGGATGCACCTCGACGCCCGGCAGGTGGGCCACCGAGGCCCGCAACAGGTCCACCCGCTCGGCGACCGGCAGCAGGCCGGCCTTGCCCCGCGGCGGCCACCACCACGGTGACCCGGTCGAACAGGCGCAGGGCCCGCTCCAGGATGTCGATGTGGCCCAGGGTCACCGGATCGAAGGATCCCGGATACAGCACGTGTCGGCTCATGGTCCCTCCTCCTGTCCGGGACGCCGCGGGCTCCAGGATGGTGATGGCGGTCTCGCCGTAGCGGCGCATGGTCCCGCAGGCAGAGCCGCCCGCGGCAGCTCCGGCCCCCGGGCAGGGTGCTCCAGCACCGCGGCCACGAAGCCCGCGTCCGCGGCCAGGCGGTCGATCACCGGCACCAGGGCCGCGGCCACCGCCGTGGCGTAGGGCGGATCGGCCAGCACCAGCCACGGGCCCGGCCGGCGGCCGCCAGGCGGCCAGCCAGGCCACGGCCTCGGCCGTGCACCAGGGTGGAGCCGCGGCCTCCGCGCCGCAGGCCCACAGGTTGGCGCGCACCCGCGCCAGGGAGCCCGCGGTCGCTGTCCACGAAGACCGCCCGGGCCGCGCCCCGGCTGAGGGCCTCGATGCCCAGGCCGCCGGCGCCGCAGCAGAGGTCCAGCGACCAGGGCGCCCCCGACCCGCGGGCCCAGGATGTTGAACAGGGCCTCCTTGACCCGGTCGGTGGTGGGCCGCACGGCCTCGCCCCGGGGGGCGGCCAGGCGCCGGCCGCGCCAGCGTGCCGGCGATCACCCTCACCGGCCCGCCGCCTTCCCGCCGCCGTTCCCAGAGCAGGCTGCGCAGCATGGCGGTGCGGGCCACGTCGCCCGCCGGGCGCGTCGCCCGAGCGCAGGCGGAAATCGGCCGCCGCCGCGTAGAGGGGCCGCCGCCGCCGGTACAGGGCCTCCAGCCCCGACCAGCCCAGGCGCTCCACCAGGGGCCGCGTGCCGTCGTCGTGGACCTGCAGGCGGTGCCGCAGCGCCTCCCAGTGGGCGTCGATCCAGATCACCACGCCCCGGCTGCGCAGCAGGGCCACCGCGCGGGGGTCTCCACCACGCCGCCGCCGGTGTCCACCACCAGGTTGCGGTCCGGATCGAGGTCCCGCAGGGCCTCCAGTTCCAGGCTGCCGGAAGGCGGCCTCGCCCGTCCCGGGCGAAGATCTCCCGGATGGACCGGCCGGCGCGCTCCTCCACCAGGTCGTCGCTCGACCGCCAGGGGCCGCGACGGTGGCCGCCTGCAGCAGGCGGGTCACGGTGCTCTTGCCGCAGCCCATGAAGCCGACGAAGGAGGTCCACATGCCCAGCATCCTAATACGCCGCGGCCCGGGCACCAAACGCGAATCGGCGGCCCCCGCCGGGAGCCGCCGATCCGGATGGGAGGGGTCGGGCGACCGACCTCCCTGCCGTCGGTCTACTTGAAGGCCGTCATCCCCTTCGGGGAGTAGGTCACTTCGACCTCGTCCGTCAGCTTGTCGCGCTTCAGGTATTCCTCGGTGACGATGGTCGGCGTCACGAAGACCACCAGCTCGCGGTTGGACTTGACGTCCGTGGTGTGCCGGAACAGTGCGCCCAGCAGGGGCACGTCCTTCAGCACCGGGATGCCGCTCTCGAGCTTGCTCTCCACCTTGCGGATCAGGCCGCCGATGACCGCGGTCTCGCCGTCCTCCACCAGGACGCGGGTGTCGGACTCGGACGTGTTGATGATCACGCCGCCCTGCACCGTGGCCTGGCTGGAGAGGTCGGACACCTCGTTGTGGATGTCCAGGGTGACGTTGTTGTCCTTGTTGATGTGGGGCGTCACCCGCAGCATGATGCCGATGGTGGTCAGCTGCGTGATGGCGTTGCCCGCCTCGTCGGACGACGATCAGGGGGATCTTCTGGCCCACCAGGATGCTCGCCTCGCGGTTGTCCGTGGTGGTGATGATCGGGTTGGAGATCAGGCGCGCCTTGTTGCCGCTCTCCAGGGCCTCGACCTTCAGCATCAGCTCGCCCCAGTCCTGCACCGTGGCCACCTTCAGGGCGCCGGCCGGGCTCTGGACCGGGTTGTCGATGGACATGCCGCCGGCCACGTTGTTGCCGGGGCTCATGAAGTTGGCGACCGACCAGTTGAAGCCCAGTTCGCGGGAGGCCCGGGAGTCCAGGTCGACCAGGCGGGCGTTGATCTCCACCTGCGGGGTCTCGCTGTCCAGCTTCACGGCCATCGCCGCGATCATGTCGACCCGCTCGGGCAGGTCGTTGATCAGCAGGCTGTTGGTGCGCGCGTCGATGTCGATGTCGCCGCGCTCGGTCAGCATCTTCTCCAGCGCCTTCTTGACCTCTTCGGCGTTGGCGTAGTGCAGGGGCACCACGTGCGAGCTGCAGGGCCGCCAGGTCCTCGACCTGCTTGCGGGCCCGCTCGACCGCCAGCTTCTCCTCGCGGAGATCGGCCGCCGTGTCGATCCGGTAGATCCCGTTCTCCTCGACGTAGTCGAAGCTGTGGGCCTTCAGGATCACGCCCAGGGCCTCGATCCAGGGCACGTCCTCCAGCTTGACCGTGACCTTGCCCTCGACCCGGGGCGAGGCGACGATGTTGGTGCCGGAGAAGCCGGCCAGGGAGCGCAGGACCGTGCCGATCTCGGCGTCCTGGACGTCCAGGGAGATGGGCTTGTGCTTGTAGTCGCTGGCCGCGGGCGGCGGGGGCGCCACCGCCGTCGCGGGCGCGGGCGCGGAGTCCTGCGCCGCGGCGACCGCCGGGACGAACATGGCCGCGAGAGCCAGCGCGATGACCGCACACACCAGGCAGCGGGTCCTTCCGTACATGACTTATTCCTCCGTTTTTTCCAGCTTGAGGACCACCTGGTTGGTGATCCCGTACAGGGTGACCCGCGCGGTGAGCGAATTCTTGCGGATGCTGACCACACGCCCGTGCTGGACGCGGTCACCGACACGCAGGATGTAACCGAAACCTTCGCCGTCCTCGACCAGGGCGAACCGGTCGTCCTGGCCCCACATCACGCCCACCAGGCGGGCGCTGTTCATGTCCACCAGCTCGGCCGCGGTCTTCTGCTCGAAGTCGCCGGCGACGAGGACCTTGAACGGGTCCTCCTTGCCGTACGACTGGTAGAAGAACTCGTTGGCGCGGATCGCGTTGATCCGGTCGCGGGTGATCTGGGACGGGGACACCGAGCTGCCGTCGGCCGGATCCTCGTCCGCCCGCGCGGCGCCGCCCAGCCGGCAGCGCGAGCACGAGGGCCAGGGCCAGCACCAGGGCCGGGCTGCCGAAATGCCTGTTCGCGTGGAACATCGTCTTCTCCTCCCTAGTGCTTCACGCCCGCCGCGGCGGCCGGACGCGCGGGGGCGTCCTTGCCGGCGGCGGCCGCATTGGCCTGAAGGTTCTGGGTGCCGTCACCGGCCAGGCCGGCGAGCGCACCGAGGGTGTAGGCGGTCAGGACCATGTCGGTCGTCATGGTGTAGGGCGTGTCTTCCTGCTTGTCGATGCCCTTCGACCTTGAGGTCCGACACGTTCACGATCCGGTTCAGGTTGGCCAGCCGGCTGAGGAACACCGCCGTCTGGTGGTAGCCCCCCTTGATGCTCACCTCGATGGGGTTGTCCTGGTAGAAGCCCTGGTTGACCGGCGTCGAGGGCCGGAACAGCTCGAACTCGATGCCCGACTGCTGGCCGGCCGCCGTGACCTTGCGCAGCAGGTTGGGCATCTCGTTCTGCTCGGGCAGCAGCGTCTGCGCCACTTCCCACTGCTCGCGGAGGATGGCGTACTCCTGCTCCACGCGCTCGAGGTTCCGCACCAGCAGGCGCGCCTTCTCGAGGTCACGGGAGAGCTGCTGGTGCCGGGCGTCCAGCTGCGGTGATCTGGCCCTTGCGCGCCGCCCAGGTGAAGGGGTAGGAAGCCGACATGAAGTACATCGGCACCACCACCACGACCAGGAGGATCGCGCCGGCCCAGCGGAGGAACTTGGGATCCCTGTAATCGATGTCCATGACGGTTCCTTCCTAGCCTTCGAAGACGTCCGGGGCCGCGGCCTTGCGCACCGCGCGGGCCCGGGCCTTGAATTTCACGACCTGCACGTCGCTGATCACGCCCTTCTCGGTCACCAGCAGGTCGATGCCCGCGAAGTAGGGACTGTCCGCCACGTTCTGCAGGAAGTCCGAGACCAGGAAGTTCGAGAAGGTGACGCCCTCGATGGCGTAGCTGTCGCCGCCGGTGTCCTCGAACCGGGTCAGCCACATGTAGCCGGGCAGGCTGCGGTTCAGCTCGTCCATCAGGTGCACGCGGAAGTAGCGGTCCGTGTCCAGCCGCGTGATCACGTCCAGGCGGTCGTTGAGGTCCTGGCGCTGCTGGTTCAGCCGCTTGATCTTGGCGATCTCGGGCGCCAGCTGGCGGCTCTCCTGCCTCCTCCTGGGCGATGGTCGTGCTTCAGCGACGAGATCTGCTGGCTCTGGTAGACGTGGGCCGCGCCGATGGCCACGGCCGCCACGAAGCACCAGGGCCAGGGGCGCGAAGGCGCCGACCTTGGGCAGGGCGATGCTGCGCTGCACCGGCTGCTCGTCGCGCGGGAGAAGATTGATCCTGATCATGCTTCCACCGCCTCTCTGAGCGCCAGGCCGACCGTCACGGTGAGCAGCGGGCTGAGCGCCTGGGGATCGTCGTCGCCGAACAGCTCGGGAGCGTAGTCGAGACCCGCGAGGGGATCGGCGATCTCGCTGGGCACGCCGTAGCTGTCGGCCAGGTATTCGCGCAGGCCGGGCAGGTGCGCGCCGCCGCCGGAGAGGACGATGCGGTCGATGCCGTCCGCCTCGCCGGAGGTCTTCAGGTAGCTGAGGCTGGGCTCGAGGCCCTGGTAGATCTCCGAGCCGACCGAGCGCACGATGTCGCCGACGAGCTGGGCGTCCACGCCCTCGATGTGCGCCGCGCGCCACCTCGGCGGCCGTCTCGTAGGTGAGGCCCAGCTGCTTCTGGAACTCCTCGACGAAGTGGGCCACGCCGATGGGCAGGTCGCGGGTGAAGTAGGGCACGCCGTCGCGCACGATGTGCACGTTGGTCACGCCGCCGCCCACGTCGAGCAGGGCCACGAACTCGGACGGCGCCTCTTCGCCGACGTCGCCGCCGGCCGCATCCTCGGCCTCGCCGAAGGGCTCGAGGTCGTCCAGGTCCTCGTCGGCCGCCGGCCGCGGGCTCCTCCTCGGCAGGCGCGTGCAGCAGGCCGCCGCTCGCGTACTCCCAGGCGTTCTGGTTGGCGAACGAGGCCACGTCGATGATCGCCGGGTGGAAGCCCGCGTCGCGGATCAGCTCGGCCCAGTTCTGGATCATCTCCTTCTTGGCCGCCACCAGCAGGAGCTCCATCTGTCCCGCGCCGATGTCCGGCTGCAGGATCTCGAAGTCCAGCGTGATGTCGTCGATGTCGAAGGGCACGTGCTGCTCGGCCTCCCAGTAGATGGCCTCGCGCGCGTCCTCCTCGCTCATCTTGTCCATCACGATCTTCTTGACGATGACCGCACGGCCGCTCACGGCGGTGGCGACGGCCTCGGCCGGCACGTCGGCCTTGTCGGCCGCCTCGCGGATGGCCTCGATCACCAGTTCGCGGTCCATGATCTCGCCGTCGACGATGGCCTCCGGCGGCAGATCGGCCATGCCGAAGTGCGTCAGCACGGGCCGGTCGCCGGACAGATCCAGGCGAAGGACCTTGACGACATTGGAGCCGATGTCCATGCCGATGAGGGATTTCCTTTTCCGTTTCAGGAATCCGAACATCTCAAGCCTGCCTTGCTGTTCGTGCGTTTTGCTGGGGACCCGGTCGCCCCGGGTCCGTCCCGGGGTCGGTCCGCAACAAGTGTGCCAGCCCCATGTTCGACCCGGTGCGGTCCGCGCCTTGAGCGCAAAACACCGGATCGTTTCCCGTGGCGGCCGATCGTGCCCCCGGACGCCGCGGCGCCGGCGGGGCGTCCTGCACCGTGGCCCGGCAGGAATTGCCCCCGGGCCGGATCAACCGGACCGCATGAGTCCCAGATACCAGGCCAGGGCGGCATCGCCCCACAGCAGCCAGAGGGCCGCCGCCGCCGCCAGGAAGGTGCCGAAGGGCAGCTTGGCCGGACCCTCGACCCGGCCGCGGCCCGCCGCCAGGGCCCAGACCGTGCCCAGGAGGGCGCCCGCCGAACAGGGCCGCCGGCACCCCCCACGGCCCCAGGAACATGCCGATCGCCCCCATGAGCATGACGTCGCCGAAGCCCATGCCCCACATGCCCGCGGACCAGGCGCCACAGCCCCGAGACCGCGAAGATCAGACCCGCGCCGAGGGCCGCGCCCGGCCAGGGCGGTCACCGGATCGCGGGCGCCGGCCAGGGCCAGGCCGAAGCCCAGCACCATCCCCCCCACGCTCAGGGTGTGGGGGATGATCATGTGCTCCCAGTCGATGACCGCGACGTCCAGCAGCACCAGCAGGAAGACCGCCGCGGCCAGGCCCTGGACCGTGAAGCCGAACCGCCACGACGCCCACCAGGGCGCAGGCGGCGCCGGCCAGTTCGATCACCAGGTAGCGGGGGCTGATGCCCGCGCCGCAGCCGCGGCAGCGTCCCCGCAGCAGCAGCCAGCTCAGCACCGGCACGTTGTCGTACCAGGCCACGCGCCGGCCGCAGGCGGGGCAGGCCGAGGGCGGCGTGACCACGCTCAGGTTGCGGGGCAGCCGGTGGATCAGCACGTTGGAGAAGCTGCCGAAGCACGCGCCCAGCCAGGCGGCCGCCGGCCAGGGCGAAGGGTACCGGCAGCAGCGCCAGGGTCTCGCTCACGCTCAATCCTCGGGGATCGGGCCGATGAAGTCCGGCCCGTAGCGGGCGCGCACTTCCAGCTTGTGCCTCAGCTTGGCGATCATCTTCTCGGCCAGCGCCTGCATCTGGGGGCTCTTGCTGTGCTGTTTGAGGTCCTCCCACAGGGCCAGCGACACCCGGTCGTCGCCGGCGCGGTAGCGGGCGAAGGCGGCGAAGCGGTACTCGCGCGGGCCCGCGTCGCTGCAGCGCGTGGCCATCTCGAACCAGTGGGCGGCGCGCTTGATAGTCGTGGTCGATCACGTAGTGCATGAACCCCACCTGGAAGCGCAGGGCCGCGTTGTCCGGGTTGGCGAGGATGCCCTTGCGCAGGATGTCGTAGGAGGCGTCCAGGCGGCCGAAGTCCGACCAGTTGATGAGCGAGGCCAGGTGGTAGGCCTCGATGAACTGCGGGTCCAGCCGCGTGACGCTGTCCACCAGCAGGTCCAGGTAGCGCAGGTCGTTCAGGCCCTTCTTGTAGGCCCCGTAGTACTGGATGAAGCGGAACCACAGCCAGTCGGCCATCTCGGCGCGGAAGCCCAGGCTGGACTCCACCAGGAAGCGGCCCGAGGGGAAGTACAGGCGCTCGTCGCCGCCGGACCGCACCTGCTCCCGGTCCATGACCCGGAGCGAGCCGAACACCGCCAGGGCCGCGACCAGGAGGGTCGCGATCCGCAGCGCGCGGCCGCCGCTCCCGGCGCGGCTCACTTCAGCTCCCGACGGGCGAACACGGCGCCCGCGAAGCACCAGCAGCACCACCGTCCAGCCCAGGCCGTAGAGGGTGGCCAGCGCCCAGGTGGGTCGCCGGCACCGCGCTCGCCGTGCACCACTGCGGCGCGCAGGTTGAAGACCTCGAGGTTGGGCGTCAGGTAGTAGACGATCGTCGCTGACGACCCGCTGGAAATCGCCCCCCTGCATCTGGCCGAAGTCGCGGATGGACTGGCTGAGGTGCCCCACCATGAACACGCCGAGGGTGAAGACCGCCGCCAGCACCGGCGACACGCAGGTGGAGAAGAACACCGCCACGGCGTTGACCAGGGTCAGCTCGAGGAAGCACAGCCAGACCACCGGCAGGAAGCGCAGGCTGAAGGCGCCCGGCGCCACCAGCAGCAGCAGCAGGAACATGACGGTCATCACCGCCAGCATCACCGTCAGGGTCAGGTTCAGGCCCAGGAACTTGCCCACCAGGTAGGTGCGGCGGCCCACGGGCTTGGCCAGGACGGTGACGATGGTGCCCTTGTCCATCTCCTTGCGGACCATGCCGCTGCCCACGAAGACCACCACCAGCAGGCCGAAGGCCACCATGGCCCCCAGGCCCACGTCGGACATGATCTTGGCCTGGGCCCCCACGGTCAGGGGCGAGAGCACGGCGGTGCTGGCCAGCATGATGAAGCCGAAGATGGCCACCAGGTAGAAGATCCGGTCGCGCACGGTCTCGCGGAAGGTGTTCAGGGCCAGGGCGGCCAGGTGGGCTCTCATCGCACCACCTCCGGCTCGGCGTGCACCGACACGAACAGTTCCTCCAGGCCGCCGCTGCGGGTCTCCACCGCCGGACACGGTCAGGCCGTCGGCGTGGCAGCGCTCCAGGACCTCGCGCAGGCCCGCGGTGTCGGCGGCGGCGATGCGCAGCCGGCCGGCCACGGCCTCGGTGACGGCGTCGCGCAGCCAGCCGGGCCAGCGCTCGCGGCCGCCCCGCGGCGTCGGCCGCGTTGACCACGTAGGCCGCCCCGCCCGCCAGCTCGGCGCGGGTGCAGGTGCGGGCCAGCCGGCCGCTCTTGAGCACGCCCACCGTGTCGGCCAGCTGCTCCACGTCCGGCACGATGTGGCTGGAGAGCAGGATGGTCCGGCCCTGCTGCTTCAGCTCCAGCAGCAGCTCGCGCACCTCGCGGCGGCCGATGGGGTCGAGCCCGCTCATGGGCTCGTCCAGGATCAGCAGGTCGGCGTCCCCCAGGATGGCCTGGGCCAGGCCCAGACGCTGGAGCATGCCCTTGGACATCTTGCGCAGGCGTCCGTCGGCGCGGTCGGCCATGCCCACCCGCGCCAGCACGGCGTCGATGCGCCGGTCCAGGTCCGCGCCCGACAGGTCCAGCAGCTTGCCGTAGAAGCGCAGCAGCTCCAGCGCCGGTCAGGTGATCGAAGAAGTAGGGGCGCTCGGGCAGGTAACCCACCCGCCGGCGGCTGTGGGCCTGGCGGTGGTCGACGCCGAAGATGGACACCGCGCCGGTCTCGGCGTGGCACAGGTCCAGGATGCAGTTGATGGTGGTGGTCTTGCCGGCGCCGTTGTGCCCCAGCAGGGCGAAGATCTCGCCGGGCGGCACCGTGAACGAGACCCCCTCGATGCCCGGCAGGCGGCGGCGCAGCAGCCCCGAGCGGAAGCTCTTGCCCAGATCCGCCACCTGCAGGGCCGGCGGGGCCGCGACCGCCGGCGCCGCGGGCGACGCGGCGGCCGGCCGGGTCGCCGTGGCGACGCCCGCGCCTGGATCGGAAATTGCCAGCTTCTGCCTGTTCAACGTCCACCTCCGGACTCGATGGGCCCGTCCGGGCCGTTCCACACGGCCGCAGACCGATTCTCCCGAAGGGTTTGCAACGAGGATGCCAGGGGCAGGGCGCGGCTCAGAGGGCGGCGCGGGCGGGGGCGTCGGGCGCCATGCGGCCCTCCAGGCGCAGCAGCACGCGGGGCGCGGGGCCGGCGTCGGGCGCGAAGGCCTCGATGACGTAGCCGCGGCCGTCCGCCAGGGGGCGGTAGGTCACGTCGCCGGGAGCCGGCCGGAACTCCACGGGCCGGCCGGTGACCGGGTTCCGGGGCGGCCGGTCGTGGGGCAGCCAGGGCAGCACCCGGTGCACGTCGTCGGGGTAGGCCCCCAGGTTGGCGGCGGCCCAGGTCTCCACGGCCAGCTGGACCGTGGCGGCGTTGCCGCGGATCGCCGAGTCGGTCACGGCCCGGCCCAGGGCGTCCAGGGTGGGCGAGGCGAAGACGAACAGCACCGCCGCCAGCAGGCTGGCGGCGCCGACGGCCAGCACCAGGTCGGGCGCGGCGGGGCGCCGCGCGGCGAGGCCGCGCAGGCGGCCGGCTCCCAGGCTGTCCAGATTCGGCTTCACGGGCTCGGCCTCCGCGGGGAAGGGAAAGGGCGGGACCGGTGATCCGGTCCCGCCCCGTCGTCGCTCAGGGACCGTCGACTACTGACCGCTGCTCAGGGTCAGGATGACCCCGGCGTTGCCGGAGTTGGCATCCTTGCCGTAGCCGGTGATGGTGTAGCCCACGTTGATACCGTTCGCGTCCTGGATGGCCACGATGCCGATCTGACCCGCGCCGGCCGCAGCCGCCGCCCACTGGGGCTCGCTGTAGGTACCGTCGAAGGCGTTCTGCAGGTTGTTGCCACCGTTCGGATCCTGCGGCAGCAGCGGACCCACCATGCCGCCCTGGTCCGAGTAGATGCCGTCGTTGCGGACAGCGTAGTCCTCGGCGGCCAGCTGCAGCGTGTGGGCGCCGCCCTTGACCTTGGCTTCCTTGGCCCGATCCTGCATGGAGATGAAGTTCGGGATGGCGATGGCGGCCAGGATACCGATGATCACCACGACGATCATCAGCTCGATCAGAGTGAAGCCCTTACGATTGAACATGACGTCCTCCTTAGAACGGCCCCCTCGGGCCCTCAAGCTCGACTCCGGATACCCTCCGGCGTCGGTGAACCTGCCAACGGCAGGGGGATAGAGCAATGCGCGTGCCATCTGCTCACGGTATCGTGCAATCTGTCTATTTGCTTTCTGCCAACAAGTTAGCACCGTTGAACAAGTCTTCTCACAGGTTCCGGGCCGCAATTTCCCGTGCAGGGTGCCCGATTCGAAGGTTTCCACCGTGCAGTTCCTGCCTGGTGCAAGCTTCAGACCATGCGCCGGTTCGTCCGCGTCGGCCTCGGTCACCGCGTTGGCGTCCCCGGCGGTGCGGACGGTTTCGCCGCGGTCATCGGCGGTCTCCCGCAGGACGTCGTCCACCGCCTCCAGCAGCTCGGCGCCGGGCACCTCGGTGTCCTGGTCCTCGTCGCCCTCGCCGTCCTCGTCCTGCACCCCGTACTTCTTGAGCTTGCGGTACAGGGTGGAGGCGTTGATGCCCAGGATCTCGGAGGTCTGCTTGCGGGCGCCGCCGGTGGCCTCGAGCACCGAGAGGATGTGGGCCCTCTCCAGGTCCTCCAGGGTCACCAGGCTGCCCACGGTCAGGCTGGCGGCCGGCAGGTCGCCCGCCGACTGCTCGTCCGAGAGCTCCGGCGGCAGGTCGCGCACGGTGATGCGGTCGCCGTCGCGCATGATGCTGGCCCGCTCGATCACGTTCTCCAGCTCGCGCACGTTGCCGGGCCACTCGTAGGCCTGCAGGGCGCGCAGGGCGTTCTCGTCCAGGATGGAGCCCAGGCTGCCCTTGTACTCGGCGCAGGTGCGCTTGAGGAAGTGGTCCACCAGCAGGGGGATGTCCTCCACCCGCTCGCGCAGGGCGGGCAGGTGCAGGGGGATCACGTTCAGGCGGTAGAAGAGGTCGGTGCGGAAGTTGCCGCGGGCGATCTCCTCCTCCAGGTCGCGGTTGGTGGCGGCGATCACGCGCACGTCCACCTTCACCGGGCTGCTGCTGCCCACCGGGTAGATCTCCCGCTCCTGGAGCATGCGCAGCAGCTTGACCTGGATGGCGTGGGGCGTCTCGCCGATCTCGTCCAGGAAGATGGTCCCGCCCTCGGCCTGGCGGCAGAAGCCGTCGTGGTCCCGGTCCGCGCCGGTGTACGAGCCCTTGACGTGGCCGAAGAGCTGGCTCTCCAGCAGGGTCTCGGGGATGGCGCCGCAGTTGATGGCCACGAAGGGCTTGTCGGCACGGTCGCTGCGCTGGTGGATGGCCTGGGCGATCAGCTCCTTGCCCGTGCCGCTCTCGCCGTTGATGAGCACCGTCGCGGCCGAGGCGGCGATCTTGTCCACCATCTTGTAGACCGAGCGCATGCGCGGGCTCTGGCCGATGATCTGCTTGCGGGTGCGGTTCTTGGTCAGCTCCTTCTTGAGCTGGGCGTTCTCGCGTGCGCGCCTGCCGCAGCTGCAGGGCGTTGCGCACCACCATCTTGATCTCGTCGTTCTTGCAGTGCTTCTGCAGGTAGCTGAAGGCGCCCAGGTTCACCGCGTCGATGGCCGACTGCTCGCTGGCGTAGGCGGTCATGATGATCACCGGCATGGTGGGGTCCATGCCCTTGATGCCCTTGAGCAGCTGGATGCCGTCCATCTTGGGCATCTGGATGTCGGTCATCACCACGTCGCAGGGGCGCGGCCTCGAGCAGCTTGAGGGCCTCGGCGCCACCGTTGGCGGTGTCGACTTCGTAGCCCTCCTTCTGCAGGAGGATGGAAAGGTATTGGCACATCGAGTCTTCGTCGTCGACGACCAGGATCCTGCCCAAAACCATGGATCGCTCCTCGTGGGGGGGTGGCCGGATTGCGTTGTGCAAGACGGTTATCGGCGCGGAATGCGGGCGTCTTGAGGGAAGTTTGGGGGCCGGCCGTGGATTTTTGCGGTGCGGGGAGGCCGCCGGCGGCGATTCCGTGCAAACTGCACCGGACCGGCAGGAATATCCGGTCGTCAGACGGCCGCCGGCTCGCCCGTACGGCGGGGCGCCGCCGCGGCGCCGGCGCCGGCTTCGGCGGCGTCCTCGGCGTCCGGCGACTCCACGGGCCAGCGCACCCGGAAGACGGCGCCGCCGGCCGGGAGCCTCGCCGGCGCGCACGCTGCCGCCGTGGGCCGCGGCGATGCGGGCCACGATGGACAGGCCCAGCCCGGTGCCCCCCTCCTTGGTGGTCTTGAAGGGACTGAACAGGTCGTCGCGGATCTCCGGATCGATGCCGGGGCCGGTGTCGGCGACGATCAGCTCGCAGGTCTCGCCGCCGTCGCGCAGGTTCAGGGCGATCTTCAGCTGCCCCTGGTAGTGCATGGCCTCGCAGGCGTTGATGGCCAGGTTCAGGGCCATCTGGGTCAGCTGGCCCTGGTCCGCCACCACCACCAGGTTCTCGGGATAGACGTCGCAGGTGACCCCCACCTTGCCGTCCTTGGCGACGATGTGCTGGCGGATCTGCAGGGTGATCTCGTCGCGGAACTCGTGGGCCGCGAAGCGGCGCCGGGTGGCCGGGCGCATGCGGCTGTAGGCCAGGAAGTCGTTGATGATGGTGTTGACCCGGGCGCTCTCCTTGAGCACCAGGTCCAGGAGCTGGGCCTGGTAGCCGTCCAGCTCCAGGTCGCCGGCCAGGATCTCCACGCTGCCGCGGATGCTGGCCAGGGGATTGCGGATCTCGTGGGCGATGCTGGCGGCCAGCTCGCCGATGGCGGCCAGGCGGTCGGCGTCGCGCACCCGGGCCGACAGTTCCTTCTCCCGGGTCAGGTCGGTGAAGATGGCGATGGCGCCGCCGCGCCGGCCGTCGGTGCCGACCACGTGGTTGACCGCCAGGCCCAGGGGCATCTCGCGGCCGCGACGCCGCACGGTGATCTCGGCGCGGCTCAGGGGGTCGCCCCCCCGCAGCACCTGCAGCAGGGCGTCGGCCAGGGGCTCCAGGCCGCCGGCGGTGACCACCCGCACGTCCCGGCCCACGATCTCGGCCTCGGCTCAGTTCCAGGGTGCGGCAGCAGGTGGGATTGACCCGGCTGACGGCGCCGTGGGCATCCACCATGAGGATGCCGCTGCGGATGTTGTCCAGGACCGTGCGCACCTCGCAGGCCGCGTCGCGGGCCGCGGCCGTCGCGGCCGTCGCCGCCAGGCCGGCGCTGCGCTTGTGCTGCAGGCGGCGCGCCAGGTCGCCGGCGATCAGGCCGGTGATCAGGAACACCCCCATGTGCAGGCAGGTCACCAGCAGGGGCCAGCCCTGCAGGTAGTCGAGGTGCGAATCGCGGCCCACCACCAGCCAGCCCACGGCCAGGCCGAAGTGGCCGCCGCCGGTGAAGACCGCCGCCGTGGCCGCCGCGGTCAACGCCCCGCGGGGCCCCAGGTAGCGGGCCGCCAGCAGGATCGAGACGCAGAACATCAGGGGGAAGGCCGAGTAGGGCCCGCCGGTGAACTGCACCAGCAGGCCGATGCAGACCAGGTCGCTGGAGATCTGCACCCCCGCCAGCAGGCGGCGGGGCGCCCCGGCGGCCTGGGCCGCCCAGGCCACCGCCAGGCTGGTGTACAGGAGGCCGAGCGCACCGATCAGGCCGGGGCCCGCGATGCGCTCGGAATCGAGGTAGTGGACGAAGATGGACGAGCCCGTCAGGAAGATCGCCAGCAGGCCCCGCCACAGCAGCAGCCGCAGGTTCGGATCGGCCGCCGCCGGGCGCTCGTCGTCGCGCGGGGCCGACCCCGCGCGCGCCCCCGTGTCCAACTCCTAGCCTCCCACGATGCTCGACATCTTGAACATGGGCAGGTACATGGCGACCAGCATGGAGCCCACCATGCCGCCCATGACCACGATCATGATGGGCTCGATGGCCGCGGTCAGGGCCTCGACCGCCGCGTCCACCTCGTCGTCGTAGAAGTCGGCGATCTTCGAGAGCATCTCGTCCAGGGCGCCGGTCTGCTCGCCGATGCCGATCATCTGGACCACCATGGGCGGGAACACGCCCGACTCCTTCAGGGGGCTGCTGATGGTGTCGCCCTGGCTGATGGACTTGCTGGTGGCCTCGATGGCCTGCTGGATGACCTTGTTGCCCGCGGTGCGCGAGGTGATCTCCAGCCCCTGCAGGATGGGCACGCCCGAGCCGATCAGGGTGCCCAGGGTGCGCGTGAAGCGGGCCACGCCCGACTTGCGGATCACGTTGCCCAGGATGGGGAAGCGCAGCCCGGCCTTGTCCGTCAGGTACCGGCCCCGCGGGGTGGCCCGGAAGCGCTTGAAGGCGACGGTCGCCACGGCGACGCCGCCGGCCAGGGCCCACCAGTAGTCGCGCAGGAAGTCCGACAGCCCCATGACGATGCGCGTGGGCGCGGGCAGGGTGCCGCCGAAGTCGCTGAACATCTTGGCGAAGACCGGGATCACGAACATGAGCATGAAGATGCAGGCGCCGCCCGCCACCGTCAGCACGATGGCCGGGTAGGTCATGGCGCCCTTGACCTTCCGCTGCAGCGCGTCGGCCTTCTCCAGGAAGACGGCCAGGCGCTGCAGGATCACGTCCAGGATACCGCCCGCCTCGCCGGCGGCGATCATGTTCACGTAGAGGTCGCTGAAGACCTTGGGGTGCTCGCCCAGCGCCTCGGCCAGGGTCGAGCCGCCCTCCACGTCGGCCGTCACCTTCTGGACGACCTCCTTGAAGTGGGGCTTCTCCAGCTGGCGGCCCAGCACGTCCAGGCACTGCACCAGCGGCAGGCCGGCGTTGACCATGGTGGCGAACTGGCGCGTGAAGACCGACAGGTCCTTCACGCCCACGCCCTTCTTCTGCAGGAAGGAGAGCTTGATCTCCTTCGGCTTCTTCTTGATGGACGTGATGGTGATCCTGCGCTTGCGCAGGTACTCGCCCACGTCGTCGCGGGTGCGGGCTTCGAATTCGCCGGACAGGATCTCGCCCTTGCCCGACTTGCCCTTCCAGAGGAAAACGGTGGTGGCGCTCACGGGTAGCCTCCCTGTCCTAGACGCCCTTGCCGACGGGTTCGCCGACCATCTGCTGAAGTTCCGCCGGATCCGGGCTCCGGCCCATGGCCTGCTCCATGGTGATCCACTTGTTGATCACGGCCTGGCACAGCGACTGGTTCATGGTCTGCATGCCGTGCTTCTGCCCCGCCTGCATGAGGCCGTAGATCTGGTGCACCTTGTCGTCGCGGATCATCGCCTTGATGGCGGGGGTGCAGACCATGATCTCCAGCGCCAGCTGCCGCCCGCCGCCGCGCTGGCGGGGGATGAGCTGCTGGGTCAGCACGCCGGCCAGCGAGAACGACAGCTGCGACCGCACCTGGTTCTGCTGCTCCGGCGGGAAGACGTCGATGATGCGGTTGATGGACTCGAAGGTGCTGTTGGTGTGCAGCGTGGCCAGGGCCAGGTGGCCCGTCTCGGCGATGGTCAGGGCCGCGCCGATGGTCTCGCGGTCGCGCATCTCGCCGATCAGGATGATGTCCGGATCCTGCCGCAGCACGTACTTCAGCGCGGCGCCGAAGCTCTTGGTGTCGCTGTTGACCTCGCGCTGGTTCACGATGCAGTTCTTGTGGTGGTGCACGAACTCGATGGGGTCCTCGATGGTGATGATGTGACCCTTGCGCGAGGTGTTCAGGGTGTCGATCATCGTCGCCAGCGTCGTGGACTTGCCGCTGCCCGTGGGGCCGGTCACCAGGATCAGGCCCTGGTTGCGGCCGATGAGCTGGCGCACCACCGGCGGCAGCCCCAGTTCCTCGAAGGTGAGGATCTCGTAGGGGATCTGGCGGATGGCCATGCCGGCGACGCCGCGCTGCTGGAACACGTTGGCCCGGAAGCGGCTGATGCCCTGCACGCCGAAACTGAGATCGAGTTCCTTCTCGTTCTCGAAGCGCTTCTTCTGCTCCTCGTTGAGGATGCTGTAGGCCAGACGCAGGGTCTCCTCCCCCGTCAGCACCGGGAAATCGGTCGGCGGCGATGTTGCCGTCGATCCGGTACTGGGGCGACAGGCCCGCCGTCAGGTGCAGGTCGCTGGCGCCCTTGTTGACCATCTCCTCGAGCAGTTCTCTCATTCCAGCCACGTCGTATCTCCTGTCATGGGCCGCGTCAGTCCGCCACGGCGGTCTCGCGCAGCACCTCTTCGATGGTGGTCACGCCTTTGCGCACCTTGACCAGGCCGTCGTCGCGCAGGGTCAGCATGCCCTGGCGGCGCGCCATGTGCCCGATCTCGGTGGTCGAGGCCCGGTCCAGGATGAGATCGCGGATCTCGGGCGTGATGGGCATGACCTCGTAGAGGCCTTGCCGACCAGCATAACCCGTGCCCCCGCACTTTTCGCAGCCCTTGCCGTGGAAGACCGGGGTACCGGGCTCCATCCCGATGTCCTTCAGGGCCTCTTCGGGAATATCGAACTGTTCCTTGCAGTTCTTGCAGATGCGCCGCACCAGGCGCTGGGCCATGATCAGCACCGTGGAACTCGCCACCAGGAAGGGCTCGATGCCCATGTCGATCATGCGGTTGACGGTGCTGGGCGCGTCGTTGGTGTGCAGGGTCGAGAGCACGAGGTGGCCGGTGAGGGCCGCCTTGGTGGCGATGCCGCCGGTCTCCAGGTCGCGGATCTCGCCGACCATCACGATGTTCGGATCCTGCCGCAGGAACGCCTTCAGCGCGGCGGCGAAGGTCAGGCCCACCTCGTCGCTGACCTGCACCTGGTTGATGCCGTCGATGTTGTACTCCACCGGGTCCTCGGCCGTCATGATGTTCAGGTCCGGGTTGTTCAGCTTGGACAGGCACGAGTACAGGGTGGTGGTCTTGCCCGAACCGGTGGGGCCGGTCACCAGCACCATGCCGAAGGGCTGGGCGATGGCGTGGTAGATGTCCTCGATGGCCTTCTCTTCCATGCCGAAGTCGGCCAGGTCCAGGTTCAGGTTGCCCTTGTCGAGGATACGCATCACGACCTTCTCCCCGAAGATGCAGGGCAGGGTCGAGACGCGGAGGTCGACCTTCTTGTCGCCGATCTTCAGCTTGATGCGGCCGTCCTGCGGGATCCGCCGCTCGGCGATGTCCAGCTCGGACATGATCTTCAGCCGGCTGATGATGGCGTTGCGCAGCTTGATGGGCGGCTCCATGACCTCGTGCAGCACGCCGTCGATGCGGTAGCGCACGCGCATGTTCTTCTCGTAGGGCTCGATGTGGATGTCGCTGGCGCCCATGCGCACGGCCTCGGCCAGCAGGGTGTTGACCAGCTTCACCACCGGCGCGTTCTGACCCTCGGCGCCGGTGATGTCGTCGTCGTCGTTGTCCTCCACCAGCTCGATGTCGTCCTCGATGCCCTCCATGATCGAGGCCAGCGAGTCGGTGGTGGCGTAGAACTTGTCGATGGCCTTCTTGATGGCCATCTCGCCGGCGACGGCGGGCTGCACGTCCAGGCCGGTGATGAACTTGATGTCGTCGATGGCGAAGATGTTGCTCGGGTTCGCCATGGCGATGAGCATGACGCGGCCGCGGCGGCTGATGGGCAGCACCTGGAACTTGGTGGCCACCTCGCCGGGCACCAGGTCGATGCAATCCAGGGCGATGTCGACCTTGTCCAGGTCGAGCACGGGCAGGTTGTAGACCTTGCCCAGGAAGTCGGTGTAGGTGGCCTCGTCCACGGCGCCGGTGCGCACCAGCGCCGAACCGAGGGACCCGCCGTCCTTCTTCTGGACTTCCTGCGCCTTGGTCAGGCCGGCAGCGTCGATGAGGCCGGCCTCGAGCAGTTTCGCGGCGATCTTGTCCCGGTTAGCCGTGCCGCTGCCGTTGTTCATGCTGGACGTCCCCGTTCCCTTGGGTGCGCAGACTGGGCGATTCGCCGGCCGGGCCGGCGGGAGCGGCCGAGGCGTCACGCCGGGCGCGACGCGATCCTGCCGATCCTGTGGTTTGTTCGGATGGGAAAGGACGGACTTTAAGGAGATTTGCGCGGGGACGGCGTCGCGGCGGCCGGCGCGGTCCCGAAGTCCACCAGGGGACCCAGACGGCCCGCCAGGGTGGGCCCGATGCCCTTGACCCGCTGCAGGTCGGCCGCATCCCGGAAGGGGCCCCCCTCCCGGCGGGCCGCCGCCAGGCGCTCGGCCAGCCTGGGCCCCACCCCCGGCAGCAGGGTCAGGCTGTCCTCGCTGCAGGTGTTCACGGGCAGGGGGGCGGTCAGGCGCGGTTTCGGCGGGGGGCCGGCGGCGGCGCTGTCGGCGGGATCGGCGGCCAGCAGGTCGGCCGCCCAGAGGTCGTCCCGCCAGCGCCCGTCCGGGCCCAGCAGGAGCCGGCGGCGCAGCCAGCGGCCCCCCAGCAGCAGGAGGAAGGCCAGCACCAGCCCCAGGGCCTCCCGGCGGGGCAGGCCCCCGCCCCGGCCCGCGTCCCCTAGTGGCGGAAGTTCCACATCAGGCGCATGTCCACCTGCTGGCCCGTGCTCCAGGTCCCGGCGCTCAGCTGCCGCCGGCTGCCCGTGAGGTTGCGGTAGCCCAAGGACAGGTGCACCCCCACCAGGCGGAACCCCACCAGCAGGTCCAGCTGGGAGAACGACGGCAGGGCCGCCGTGCGGGTCACGTCCCAGGGGTCGTCCATGGGCCCGCGCCACCAGCCCTCCAGGCCCAGTTCCAGGATGCCGTCCTCCTGGAACCAGTGGTGCTCCCAGGACAGGCCCAGGCGCCCCGACCGCTCCGGCGGCAGGAACGAGGCCCGGCCGCTTTTCTCGTCGAACCTCTGCCACGTGCCCTCCAGCAGCGCCCGCCCCCAGCCCAGCAGGCGGCCCTGGCGCTCGATGCGGCCGGTCAGGCGCGCGCTGTCCAGCGCGAGCGCGTTCTGCCAGCGGCCGAGTCACCACCTCGCCCGGCAGCGCCACCCAGGTGATGCCGTCGGTGAGGCGGCGCGCCGCGGCGTCCAGCGCAAGGTCGGTGCCCAGCAGGCGCGTCCGCAGCACGAGGCCCGCGCGCACGGTGTGCTCGCGTCCCAGGTCCTCGTTGGCCAGGAGCAGCAGGTTCCGGCCGGTGACGTAGCGGCGCCAGGTCGTCAACAGCTCGTCACTGCGGGGGGCGCGACCGTCGCCCGCCAGTTCCAGGTGCCAGCGGGGCCGGGCCGCATCCTCCTCGAGCACCGCCCGCCAGGACGGCGCGGTGTCGATGCGCTCGTCCCAGGTGCCGCCCGCG
This sequence comes from Candidatus Krumholzibacteriia bacterium, assembly GCA_963825035.1. GTDB lineage: Bacteria > Krumholzibacteriota > Krumholzibacteriia > LZORAL124-64-63 > LZORAL124-64-63 > JACZKN01. The sequence continues at coordinate 85,487 of CAWGRT010000008.1, forward strand.
GTCAGCACCAGCCGGTGGGGCCCGAAGCGCGCGCCCTCGGTGGCCTCCACCCGCACCTGGCGTCCCCGGCCCGAAGCGGGGCCCAGCAGGGCCGGGTCCAGCAGGGGCGGGCGCAGGTAGGACAGGGTGTCGCTGCGGTCGAACACGGACCATTGGAGGTAGCTGAGGCGCAGGTCGGCCAGGGGCGCCCGGGACGGGCCCCGCAGGCCCAGGGAATCGGGCTCGGCCGAACGGTCCCGCGGGCGCAGGTCCAGGATGATCCCCTCGCGGCCCGTCTCCAGCTTCCTGACCCGCACGAGCCGGCTGTAGCTGTCGGTCAGGTCGGCCCACATCACGTCCCGGTCCCGCCAGTAGGCGATGCCCCGCCAGGCCACGTCCCCGGCCGTCCCGTCCATGGTGGCCGACACGCCCGCATCCCAGATCTCCTGCTGGTCCACGCCCCAGGACGGCACGTCGTTGCGGGTCTTGCGGCCGGTGGAGAAGTCGAGGGTCAGGCGATTGTCGGCGTCCAGGACCCGCTGCAGGCGCGTGCGGCTCTGCCGGACCTTGGCGTTGCCCGAGAAGTGGATCGGGTCGTGGACGAAGCCCTGGCGCTGGCCGTCGGTGTAGTCCCAGGACTCGTTGTCCAGGAGCTCGTCGAAGGCGAAGCCCACCCGCCAGGGGGCCGCGGCGGTCAGCAGGTCGACGCCGCGCATGTAGGATTCGTGGGGACCCTTGGTGCCCATGTACGCGGAGACCGAGCGGGCCGGGTCCGGGTCGGCGGTGACCAGGGCCAGACGGCCGTCGGTTCCTCCCAGCCCGTCGGCGAACCAGCCGCCGTCGGTCCAGCGCAGACCCTGCTGGGGAATGAGCCAGGGATCATCCGCCAGGGCGTGGCCCGTGCCCCAGGGCACGCCGTCCACGGTGACCAGGGGCAGCGGCGAGGTGCCGGCCTCCCCCAGCACGTAGGCGGGGGCCCCGGTGCCGGCCTCGGCGACCACCACCCGCGGCGAGTGCCAGTCGAGCCACTCCAGGGCGTGGCGGGTGAAGGGCTGCCAGAGGGGCCGCTTCCAGCCCAGGGTTGCCGGGCCCGATTTCGGCGGGGCCGCGGGCTGGTCGGCCGGCGGCGGCTGGGGCCGCCGGCGGCCGCCGGCGGTCGAATCGGCCGCCGCGGGCGCAGCGGCCAGGGTGTCGGCCACAGCCGGAGCCAGGGCGGTGTCGGCGGCCGCGGCGACGGGTTCTTGGGCCGACGCCGCCCGTCCGGGGACGGCCGCCGTCAGCAGCAGCACCAGGGCCAGACCGGCCGTCGGCCCGCCCCGCAGGGCACCCCGACCCAGCACCGCCACCCGCGGCGCGGCCACGGGCAGCACCGCCCCGAACACCACCAGGTTCGCCGTCGCGTGGACCGCCGCCATGCCCGCTCCCTGCACCACCAGCACCCACCATTCCAGGCCGTAGCCGGCCATGATGCCCAGGTTGGTCAGCACGTCGAAGACCAGCGCCGTCACCACGCCCAGCCCGCCGGCCAGGACCACCGTCCGGCGGCCGCCGCCGGGCCGGGTCAGCCTCTTGGCCGCCAGCCCCCCCAGCACGCCCGCCAGCACCACGCCCAGGATCTGGGCCACCAGCAGCGGCGGCGCGGCCAGGCCGTAGGGCGAGCCCACCGAGTAGATGGCCTCGGCCAGGCCCCCGGCCAGGGCGCCCCGCGCCGGTCCCAGGGCGATGCCCGCCAGGCACGCGGTCAGGGTCATGAGCTCCACTCCGGGCACGCCCGCCAGCAGGTAGCCGACGGCGACCCCGACCCCAGCAAAAAGGCCCAGCAGGATGGGCTGCCGGACCGGTCTCTCGCGGCGCGGAGGGCTCGAAGGTGCGTCCATGGCGGCATGGTAGGACAACCGCCACGGGCGGGCAAGGTTCCATCGTCTCGAGGGGGAATCAGACGGTGCTGAGGCGGACCAGGCGGCGCTCGACGTCCAGGTAGGACGGATCCTTGGCGCGGATCTCCTCGTAGGCCACGACGGCCTCGTCGGTGCGCTCGGCCGACTCGAAGGACTTGCCCAGGTTGTAGAGCAGGCCCAGGTGCTCGTTGGAGTCTTCCTCGGCCAGGGCCAGGCCCTTGCGCAGGACCTCCACCGCCTCGTCGAAGCGGCCCGCCCGCTGCAGGGTCACGCCCCACATCTCGTAGGAACGCAGGGCGTAGGACGTTTCGCCGGTGCTGGTGGCCTTGGCGAAGCTCTCGCAGGCCTGCAGGTGCATGCCCATCTCCAGGTAGACCGTGCCCATCTCGTAGAGGCTGGCCGGGTCCTGGTCGCTCTCGTCGCCGCCCACCTGGGTGCCGATCTCGCGGGTGATGGACTCGAGCTGGGACGATTCGCCGCCCGCCAGCAGGTTGGCGTCGTCGGCGAGGATCTCCGCCAGCAGGTCCACCGACGCGGCCGCGGGCTCGGGCGCGGCGGGCGCCTCGGCCTCGGCTTCGGCGGCGACCTCGGCTGCCGCCGCGTTCGCGGAACGGCCGCCGGAGCCGAGCTCGCTCGTGGCTGCGGCGATGAGGGCGTCGAAGTCGGCGCCGCCCTCGTCGATGGTGATGGCGTCGTCCCCCGGGTCCTCGTCGTCCAACTCGACCACCACGTCGTCGTCGCCGGCGTCGTCGATCACGTAGGCGTCGTCCTCGACGGCCGCCGCCGCCGCCGTCCCGTCCAGGTCCAGTTCGCCGAAGTCCGTCGCCGGCGCGGACGCGGCTGCGGCCGCCACGTCCGGCGCGGCCTCGTTGTCCAGACTCACGGTGCCGAAATCGGCGAAGGTCCCGCCGCCGGCGCCCTTGGGCTGCGTGCGTCGCAGCCACTGGGCATACTCGGGGTAGTTCTGCACCTCGGGCGTCTGGCCGACGGCCTGCTCGACGGCCTTCGCCGCCTCGTCCCGGTCGCCCGCATCGTGGGCGCGGCAGGCGATCAGGCACGCGGCCCGCGAGGCCTCCAGCGGCATCTTCCACATGCGGTAGATCTGCACCAGGCGTTCCAGGATGGGATCGCTCTGGGGGTACAGCTCGAAGAGCTGGTTGCAGCGCTTGATGAAGATCTCCTTGAGATCCCCGGACACCTTGCCCGAGTTCTCGAGGAAGTGCAGGCCGTGGTTCTCGCCCTCGACGCTCAGGCCCTGGGACGCGCGGGTCTCGGCCAGGTACCAGTGGGCGTTGAGGTTCTCCGCGTCGTAGCGCAGGATCTTCTTGTAGATGGCCACCGCGTTGTTCAGCAGGCCCGTGCTGCGGTACTTGGACGCGGCGTTCAGGAAGTGGCGGACGGCCGCCTGGGTGTCGCCGCCCTTGAGGCAGACGTCCCCCAGCTCGTTGATGACGGTGGGATTGTTCTTGTCCAGCTCGAGGATGCGTTCGTAGGCCGCCATGGCCTGCTGCCAGTTCCGCTTCTTGGCGGCCTGGTAGGCTTCCTGCTTGAGCTGGCTGAGTTTGGACAAGAGGCGACCCCCGCGCGTGCGGCTCGACGATGCGCATTTCCGGTTTCCCGGCGCCGCTTTCGGGCGGCTGCCATGACCTTAGATCGCCCGCGGCGGGGTCGGGTTAAGCACTAATATCCGGATCCGGCGCGAAATCCCCGCGGGGGGCCCAGACCACCTCGCGCCCCCCCACGAACACCTTCCGTACCGGATTGTGCCCCGCGCGGTAGGGCACCAGCCGGTGATCGTCCCCGTCCAGGACCAGGAAATCGGCGTCCTTGCCCGGGGCCAGGGAGCCGGCGCGGTCCTGTCGGCCCAGGGCCCAGGCGCTGTTGAGGGTGGCCGCGACCAGGGCCTCGCCCGGCAGCAGCCGCAGCTGGGTGCAGGCGATGGCCAGGATCAGCGGCATGGACAGGATGGGGCAGCTGCCCGGGTTGAAGTCGCTGGCCAGGGCCACGGCGCAGCCTTCGTCGATCATCCCGCGGGCGGGGGGCCCGTGGTCCAGGCCCAGGGTGAAGACGGTGCCCGGCAGGAAGGTGGCCACCGTGCGGCTGCCGGCCAGGGCCTCGCGTCCCGCGGCGTCGATGCGGATCAGGTGGTCGGCGGACGACGCGCCCAGGCGCGCGGCCAGGGCCGCCCCGCCGTAGGCCGCCAGCTCGTCGGCGTGGACGGTCAGGCCCAGGCCCAGCTCCGCGGCGCGGCGCAGGATCGTCCCGGTCTCGTCCAGGGTGAAGACGGTGGGTTCGCAGAAGACGTCGCAGCGATCGGCCAGCCCCTCCGCCGCCACCCGGGGCAGGATGGTGTCGGTGACCAGGGCCACGTAGTCGGCGCGGCGGTCGGCGTATTCCCTGGGCATCTCGTGGGCGGCCAGGCAGGTGCGCACGCAGCGGATGCCCGCGGCGGCGGCGGCGCGGCCGGCGGCCCGCAGCATCTTCAGCTCGTCGTCCAGGCTCAGGCCGTACCCGCTCTTGATCTCCACGGTGGTGGTGCCGTGACGCAGCATCTCCCGCAGGCGCGGCACGGCCAGGTCCACGAGCTCGTCCTCGCTGCGCCCGCGCAGGTCGGCCACCGAGCTGTGGATGCCGCCGCCCGCGGCCGCGATCTGCAGGTAGCTCTCGCCGCGGATGCGTCGCTCGTACTCGTCCTGGCGGGTGCGGCCGAAGACGGCGTGGGTGTGGGGATCGACAAAGCCCGGGATCACCGCGCAGCCTGCCGCGTCGACCACGGCGACGCCGTCGGGCACGGGACCCTCACCGAACAGGGCCCGGCGCACGCCGGCCTCCGTGCCCGCCGCCGCCACCTTGCCGCCGGCCACCGCCAACGCGGCGCCGGTCACGGCACCCACATCGTCCAGGGCGGCACCGCGCCGGGGCCCGGCCGCGTCCCGCTGCGGATCGTGGACGGTGCAGAGCTGCCCGATGTTGGTCACGAGCAGGTCGACGACCGCCGGTTCGCGAGGCGTGTGTTCGGTCATGGTGGTCCTTTCACGCGCCCCGGGGGGCGGTCAGCGGGGCCAGACAGGCCTCGACCGATGCGGGCAGGCGGCCGCGCCGCACCCAGCCGGCCACGGCGGCCACGTCGTCGGTCAGCGGCCGGTCGCCCGGACCCAGGTCCACGAACTTGCCCAGGTGGGTCAGGACGTCCGCCAGGGGCGGTGCCAGGGGACCGACGGCGCCCTCGCGCCGCGCCGCCAGGCCATCGCGGGTGACGAACTGCAGGGCCCGCGCCGCGGTCAGCAGCTCGATGGCCACCACGGCGGTGGTGCGCTCGAGCACGCCGGCCAGCTTCACCGCGCCCACCGAGCCCATGCTCACGTGATCCTCCTGGCCGTCGCTGGTGGGCACCGAGTCCACCGCCGCCGGGAAGGCCTTGCTCCGGTTCTCCACCACCAGGCCCGCGGCCAGGTACTGGGCGATCATCAGGCCCGACTCCAGGCCCGGTTCGCCGGCCAGGAAGCGGGGCAGGCGGCCGCCGTTGCCCCCCATCATGAGGTTGATGCGGCGCTCGGCGATGTTGGCCAGCTCGGCCACGGCCTGGTACAGGAAGTCCAGCTGCAGGGCCAGGGGCTGGCCGTGGAAGTGGCCGCCGGTGACGACCTCGCCGGTCTCCGGCATGAGCACCGGGTTGTCGGTGACCGAGGCCGCCTCCCGCAGCAGCACGTCGCGGGCCTGGCGCACCACCCCCAGGGTGGCGCCGATCACCTGCGGGGCGCAGCGCACCGAGTAGGGGTCCTGCACCCGGGCGCAGTCCCGGTGGCCGGCCAGCACCGCGCTGCCCTCGAGCAGGGCGCGGACGCAGGCGGCCACGTCGGCGATCTCCGGGTGGCGGCGCAGGGCGTGGTAGGCGGCGCCGAAGGGCTGGGCGCTGCCCTCGAGGGCCTCCAGCGACAGGGCCGACGCCACCGTGGCGAAACCCACCAGGTCCAGGGCGCGCCCCACCGCCTGCAGGCCGAGGCTGTTCATGAGCTGGGTGCCGTTGATGAGGGCCAGGCCCTCCTTGGCCTCCAGCACCAGGCCCGCGCGGCCCAGCCCCTCGAAGACCGGCGCCGTGTCGATCCGGGTGCCGTCCTCGTCCAGCAGGTGACCCTCGCCCATGAGGACCAGGGCCAGGTGCGACAGGGGCGCCAGGTCCCCCGAGGCGCCCACCGATCCCCGCGAAGGGATGCACGGGTGCAGGCCGCTGTCCAGCAGCCACAGGAGCTGCTCCACCACCGCGGGCCGCACGCCGGAATAGCCGTGCGAGAGGCTGAGCGCCCGCAGCAGCACCATGCCCCGGGCCTGGACCCGGTCCAGGGGCGGTCCCCAGCCGACCGCGTGGCTGCGCACCAGGTTCCGCTGGAGCTGGGCCTGGTCCGCGGCGGGGATGACCGTGTCGGCCAGCTTCCCGAAGCCCGTGTTCACCCCGTAGATGCGGCGGTCCGAGGCCAGCAGTTCGCGGCGGAAGGCGTCGCAGCGGACGATGCGGCCGCGGGCGTCCTCGCCCAGCACCGCAGCCCGGCGGCCGGCGGTCACCGCGCGGAAGGCCGCCAGGTCGAGGGTGTCGCAGCCGATGACGAAGGGGACCGGGTCGTTCACCGTGGCAGCTCCGGCGGGTCGGGGTCAGGCGCCGCGGAAGAAGCGGTCGACCCGCTCCAGCATATCCGCGGAGTCACCGAAGCCCGTCGGCATGACGGGCAGGGCGCCCAGAAACGTAGCGCCGTAACCCCGCGTGTGCAAACGGGTGTCGAGGATCACCACGACGCCCCGATCGCTGGGCCGGCGGATGAGCCGGCCGAAGCCCTGGCGCAGGCGCAGCACCGCGTCGCGCACCATGAAACTGGTGAAGGGGTTCTCGCCGGCGGCGCTCAGGCGGTCGCAGCGGGCCTCCACCCAGGGATCGTTGGGCACCAGGAAGGGCAGCTTGGCCACCACCAGGATCTCCAGATCCTCACCCGGGAAAATCGACGCCCTCCCAGAAGGTGGTCGTGCCCAGGAGCACGGCCCGGTCCAGCCGGCGGAAGCGCTCGGCCAGGGCTCCGGTCGCGCCCTGGGGCCGCTGCACCAGCAGCGCGGGCCGGCCCCGGGCGGCGTCGGATCGATCGTCCAGCCCCGCGGCCTCCAGCACCTCGGCCGCGTCGGCGATCATGCGGTACGAGGTGAACAGGCCCAGGGTCTTGCGGCCCGTGTGCAGCGCCAGGTCGCGCACCACCTCGCCCACGGCGCGGCCGAAGTCCGGGGCTTCCGGCGCGGCGAAGCGGCTGGGCACCAGCACCAGGGATTGGCGGTGGTAGTCGAAGGGCGAGGGGCTCGAGCGGGCCTCGGTGGGCGGCCGGCGCCGGTCCAGGCCCAGCTCCCCCAGCATGTGGCCGAAGTCCTCGCCCACGGCCAGGGTGGCGCTGGTCATCACCGGGTGGCTGTCGGCCTCGGTCCAATAGTTCCGCAGCAGATCCCCCGCCTCCAGCGGGGTGGCCCCCAGCAGGCGGGCGCCGTGGCGGGGCGCCGGTTCCAGCCAGGTGACCCAGTGCTCGTCCTCGCCGGTCATCAGGAACCGCAGGTCGTGGTGGAGCTGCCGCGCCAGTTGGCCGGCCTGGGCCAGCTGGGCCAGGTCGTCCTCCAGGGCACCGCCCAGGTCCTCCAGGTCGCCGGTGGCCGCGGCCAGGCGGGCGAAGGTCTCGGCGGCCAGGGTCAGGGCGTCCAGGGCGGCGGCGGTCTCGGCGCGCAGTTCGCCGAAGGCCTCGTCCTTGTCCCGGACCCGCTGGCGCTGCAAGGAGCGGCCGGCTGCCGGCAGGGACCGGTCCACCAGGGCTCCCAACCCCTGCCACCAGGCCAGGTACGCGTCGCCGGCCCGGGCCAGGGCGCGTCCGAAGTCCTCGCAGGCCGCCGCCGCCCGCTCGCCGTCCGGGCCCAGGACAGCCAGGCGCCGCGCCGCCAGGACCGCACGTTCGGGCAGGCGGCCGCCCGAGGCCAGGCGGCCGGTGAGCTTCTCCACGTCCTGCCAGCGGCCGACGCCGCAGCTGACGCCGTGGGTCTCGAGGGTGACCGCCGGCAGGCGATGGGACTCGTCCACCACCAGGTGGTCCCGCTCGCCGATGAGGGTGCGCCCCTGGGACAGGTCGGCCAGCAGCAGCGCGTGGTTGACGATCAGGAGATCCGCCTCGCGGGCGCGGCGGCGGGCCGTCTGCACGTGGCAGCGATCCCCCTCGTAGCAGAGGCCGGGCAGGCAGAGGTCGCCACCGTCGAAGAGCTCGGCCAGGTCGCGGACCAGCAGCGGGTGGGCCGCCACCTCCTCCCGCAAACCGTCGCGGGTGTCCGCCAGCCAGAGCCGGAAGGCCACCGCCCGCAGGGCGTCGGCCAGATCCTCCAGGGAGCGCGACAGGTAGGCCTGGCGCTGCCGCAGGCACAGGTAGTTGCGGCGGCCCATGAGCAGGGCCCAGCGGTGCTCGCGCAGCAGGGGCGCCAGCCGGGGCAGGTCCTGCTCCAGGATCTGCCGCTGCAGGGCCCGGGTGTGGGTGGAGACCACGGCGCGGCCGCCGCCGTGGACCACCGCCGCAGCCAGGGGCACCAGGTAGGCCAAGGTCTTGCCCACACCCGTGCCCGCCTCGATCAGCAGCGCGCGCCGATCCCGCAGGGCCGAGGCCACCGCCCGGGCCATGTCCGCCTGCTCCCAGCGGGGGGCGAACGCGGGGCCGTAGAGCGCACCCAGGCCGGCCTCGTCCCCCAGCCAGGAAGCGATGCCGTCGGGATCCGCGGGCAGCGGCGCGGGCACGATTCCCGACGCCGGCGGTGGCGGGGCGGGCGGCGCCGGCGGCGGCGCCGGCGGCAGGGCGTCCAGCAGGTCCAGCAGCACGCCCAGGTCCGGGCGGAAACTCTTGAGCAGATCCCGGCAGCCGTCCCGCAGCTCGGGCGGCCGCGCCTGCCAGCGGTGGACCCCGGCCAGGGCGAGGCGGCGCACGCGACGCAGCTCGGCCTCGGCTTCCACCCGGTCGGCCGGCAGGGGCTCGGCGTCCCAGGCCGAGCCCAGGGGTTCGAGCAGGGACCAGAAGACGTCCTCGGTCACTGTCAGGCCGCCCGACGGGTGGCCCGCGCAGGCGTCGCCCCGGCCGGCGATCACCACGGCCCCCGGCGCGCCGGTCACCGGGCGGCGGGGATCGGCGGTCTCGAAGACGCGCTCGCCGCCCACCAGGTCCAGGGCCAGCCAGCGGCTGCCCGCGGCGTCCCGGGGCCGGGCCAGCAGCAGGTGGCGGTCAAGGGTCACCGGCACCGTCCCCGGTCTCGGCCAGGCGGGACCGGAATGCGGCCTCGTCCAGCACCTCCACGCCCAGTTCCTGCGCCTTGTCCAGCTTGCTGCCCGGGCTCCCGCCGGCCACCACGGCGGTGGTCTTCTTCGACACGCTGCCGGACACCTTGCCGCCGCGGGCCTCGATGGCCCGCTTGGCCTCGCTGCGCGTCATCGCCTCCAGGGTGCCCGTGAGCACGAAGGTGCCGCCGGCGAAGAAGCCCTCGGCGACGGCCGCGGCTCGGCGCCGCCCGGGGCACGTCCTCCTCGTCCAGGAAGAAGCCCACCGCGCGCAGACCGTCGACCAGGCGTTGGCCGCCCTCGGAGCCCAGGTAGGCCAGCACCGCGTCGGCCACCACCAGCCCGATGTCCGGCAACTCGGCCATGTCCTCGCGCCCGGCGGCGAGCAGGGCGTCGATGTGCTGGTAGCGCGTCGCCAGGGTGCGCGCCGTGGTCACGCCCACCTGCGGGATGCCGAGGGCGAAGATCTTGGCCGCCCAGGGCCGCGTCTTGGCCCGGGCCAGGCCGGCCAGCAGACGATCGGCGGACTTCTCGCCCCAGCCGGGCAGCTCGGTCAGGGTGCCGCGCTCCAGGCGGAACAGGTCGGCGGGCTGGGCCACCAGGCCGCGCTCCAGGAACAGCTCCACCGAGCGGCCGCCCAGGCCGTCGATGTCGCAGGCGTCGCGGCCGGCGAAGTGGCGCAGACGCCCGGCCACCACCGCCGGGCAGAGGGGGTTGACGCAGCGCACGGCCACCTCGCCCTCCAGGCGCCGGGTGGGCCGGCCGCACTCGGGGCAGGTCTCGGGCCGCGGCTTGGCCGTCTCCGCACCGGTGCGCAGGTCGGTGCGCACCCGCAGCACCTTGGGGATGACGTCGCCGCCCTTGACCACCACCACCATGTCGCCCTCGCGGATGTCCTTGCGCTCCATCTCCTCCCAGTTGTGGAGGGTGGCGCGCGAGACGGTGGTGCCCGCCAGCCGCACCGGCTCCAGTTCCGCCACCGGTGTGATGACGCCGGTGCGCCCCACCTGGAGCGAGATCCCGTGGAGCCTGGTGGTGGCCTCCTCGGCGGCGAACTTGTAGGCCAGCCCCCAGCGGGGGGCCTTGGACGTGCTCTCCAGCGCGTCCTGCCACTCGCGGCGGTCCACCTTGATGACGGCGCCGTCGATCTGGTAGTCCAGGTCGCCGCGCATCGCCTCCAGGTCGGCCAGGTGGGCCCGCAGCTCCGCCACGGTGCGGGCCGTGCGCAGGAAGGGATTGACCGGCAGGCCCAGGTGCGCGAGGGCCGCCATCTCCGTGCGGTGGTCGGGGCAGGGATCGGGTGCCGGGCGGTCGTCCGCGTCCAGGGGGAAGAGCTGGTAGAAGAAGACCGACAGGCCGCGGCGCCGCACCTCCTCCGTGTCCAGGGTCTTGAGGGTGCCGGCGGTGGCGTTGCGGGGATTGGCCAGCACGTCCAGGCCGGCCGCCTCCCGCTCCGCGTTCACCAGGCGGAAGCGCTGCAGGCCCAGGTACGCCTCGCCCCGGGCCTCGAACGCCGCGACGCTCCCGTCGGGAAACGCACTGCGCCAGTCGCCGGGCAGGCGCTCGGGCACGCCGTCGATGGTGGCCGCATTGGCGGTGATGATGTCGCCGTGGCTGCCGTCGCCCCGGGTCAGGGCCATGGTCAGGCGGCCGTCGCGCCAGCGGGCGGCCAGGGCCACGCCGTCCATCTTGGGCTCGACGGTGTAGAGCAGGTCGTCCGTGTCCAGGGTCGTCCGGATCCGCTCGGCGAACGCCGTCACCTCGTCCAGGTCGTAGCTGTTCTGCAGGCTGAGCATGGGACGGCTGTGGGGCGCCGAGGGGAAGCGCTCGTCCCGGTCGCGGCCCACGCGGGCGCTGGGGCTGTCGGGCGACGGCGAACTCGGGGAAGGACTCCTCCAGTTCGCCGAGCCGGCGGGCCAAGGCGTCGAACTCGGCGTCGCCGATCTCGGCCTGCCGGTTGTAGTAGAGATCGTTGTGGCGATCGATCTCCGCGCGCAGGCGCTCGATCTCCCGCCGGGCGGTATCGCGGTCCATGGCGCTCCGCGGGCGGACCGGCTCCGGTCGCGTGGGCGCCGCCGCTCAGAAGGTCTCCAACAGGGTGACGTGCAGCTTGGCCAGGTCGAAATCCACGGTGCCGGGGAAGCCGACGGCCAGGGACAGGTCGCCGCCGGGAGTGCGGGCCAGGATGCCCAGGCCGTAGCCCCGGGGCCAGCCCTTGCGCAGCGTCCGGCGCTCCGGATCCTCGGGTGTCGGGTCCTGGGCCTCGAAGGCAAAGTACCCCAGGTCGTAGAAGGTGTAAAGCCGCGAGCCCCGGGGTGCGCCCACGCGCAGCTCGATCGCGCCCCAGGCCGCCCGCGACCCGTGGAACTCCTGTTCCCGGTAGCCCCGCAGGGAGTTGGCCCCGCCGAAGCGGAACTGCTCGCTCAGCGGCACGATGCCCCCGGGACCCGGTCAGCTCCCGGAACGACGACCGGGCGAACAGGCTCAGCGCCACCGGACACCCACAGCTCGCCGGCGGCGTCCACCTCGAAGATGCGCTGGGTCTCGGCCTCGCCCAGCTGGGGCAACGGGTCGTCCACGGTGCCGCCGGTGGAGTCCGGCCGCAGGGACGACGTGCGCCGGGCCTCCTCCACGGCGAAGGTGCCCTCCCAGCCGCTGCGGCTGCGGTCGCCGCGGCGGTGCAGCAGCGCCCCCCGCACCCGGGTGCGCGCCGTGCGCTCCAGGCTGCCGGTGGGGTAGGTGGACCGGTCCCAGCCGATGCCCACCTCCAGGCCCCAGAGCGCCACCACCGGCAGCCGCCAGCGGTTGTCCACCCGGAAGCGGGTGTAGGCGTCCTGCTCCACCTCGCTGTCCAGGGCCAGGTCCGTGTCCAGGGGCGTGCCGAAGGCCAAGGGCTCCAGGTACCGGAAGCCGAAGCGGCTGGTGCGGTCGCCGTCGTCGTGCCAGCGGACGGCCAGCGCACGACCCGTGCCCGCCAGGTTGGGCAGGTCCAGGTCCACCTGGCCGCTGAGCCGGCTGCCCCCCTCCTGGCGTTTGCTCAGCCCCAGGATCACCTGCGCCCGGTTCACCTTGCGCCGGGGCACGATGGGCAGGTGGATGCCCACGGTGTCCACCGCCGATGTCAGGTAGACGATGGGCTCGTCCACCCGTGCGTACAGGTCCCGGGCCAGCAGCCGGTCCACCGCCCGGCCCAGGTCCGACTGGCGGAAGGGCGCGCCCTTCTGCAGCCCCGCCGTGCGCACCGCGAACGCCGAAGCCCGACCGGGCGGCAAGCTGGTGGTCACCGGGCCGATCCAGGCGGCGTAGCCCGCCAGCAGCGACGCCTCGATGTCGACAACGGCCTTGTCCGGCATCGAGTTGGACCGATCGCGTCACCCAACGGGCGAAGGGATGGCCGGCCTCGCCCGCCGCCGCCAGCACCCGGTCCACGGCCAGGTCCAGTTCGGCGCCGTCGAAACGGTCGCCCGGGCGCGGCAGCCAGGTGGCCAGCAGCTGTTCCCGCCCCGGGAAGTCCTCGCCGGCCACCTCCAGGCGGCCGATAGGTGTAGGCCCGGCCCGGCGCCACCACGAGGGTGTCGGGGGCCGCTCGCCCCCTTGGGCAGGGTGGCGCCCGGCCACCGGGCCACCACCGCCTCCAGGTAGCCCCGCGCCAGCCACCGGTCCCGCAGGCGGGCGGTCAGGGGGCGCAGCGACGACGGTGCTGTCGGTACCGGCCGCGGCGGCCCGGTCCAAGGTCCGGCGCAGCCGGTCCAGCCAGGCGTCCCGCGCCGCCGAGCCGGCGGGCGGCACCGCCAGGGAATCCGGCAGGGCGATCCGGGCGGCGGCCGGCAGCCGCGCCACCCAGGCCCCGTCCGTCGTCAGCCAGCCGGTCTCGGACGGACTCGGTGCCGCGTCCGCGGCGAAGCGGACCACGGGCGCCGCGGCGCCCGCCGCCGCCCCCGCCACGGCCGGGCCGAGGGTCAGGACCGCCGCCAGGACAAGGGCGGCCTAGAAACGCGCGCTGGTCTCCAGCCGGAAATCATGCTGCCACCTCCCCTCGCCCCGCTTGCGGGAGAACCAGGTGCCGCTGACGGTCAGGAACTCGTTGGGCTGCCAGGCCAGGCGCAGGGAGGACTCCACGTTGCGCCCGGGCTGGGGAAAGAACCAGGGCCGCAGGGCGCCGGCCGGCTCGTCGCTGGTGACCTCGGCCAGGCGCAGGTCCGCCTGCAGGGTCCAGGCCCGGTGGAAACGCTGGCGGAGGGTGGGGCGCACCGCCGACTCCCGCTGGGCGACCCCCGACACCGCGTCGCTGCGCCGCAGCAGTTCGCCTTGCAGGCCCACCCGCAGGTCCGGCGAGGGGCGCAGGGTCCAACCAGCCTCGTAGCGGCGGGTCAGGGCCGCGTAGCTGCGGCGGGCGCTCAGGGCGCTCTCGGCCGAGTAGCGCTGCTGGTCCTCCCGGGTCCAGCGCAGGCGCAGGGAGGAGACGGCGCTCACGTTGAGGCTGGTGACGGCCTGCCACGACCGCTCGAGCCGGTCCTCGGGGTGGTCGACGAACTGCTGGTCCCGGGTCTGCCGGTAATCGAACTTGCCCCGCAGGTCGATCCAGCGCAGGTGCTGGAGCAGGGCCACCTCCTCGCCCAGGTTGACGTCCGCCAGCACGGCGGTCGCCCGGTCGAAGAGCACCGACCGGTCCAGCGCCAGCAGGCCGCCCACGTCGTCGGTGGTGCTGCGGCCCTCGACGCCGCCGGTGGTCAGCACGGACCAGGCGCCGTACCAGCGGTCCGCCCCCAGGAAGCGGAATCCCTGGCGCCACTGCAGGTCGGCCCGCACGGCGGTGGTGGCGACCAGGCTGTCGGTGCCGGCCAGGGCCACGTTGTAGTCGCCCTGCTCGGGCCCCAGGTAGTCGCCGTCGGCGTTGTAGTCGCCCTTGCCCTCGCCCACGAAGACGATCTGCCGGTCCAGCACCTCGGCGCGGCTGTTGTCCACCCGGTAGCCCAGGGTCCAGTCGCTGGCGGTGCGCGCCCAGGCGCCGCTCAGGTCGATCCGCGCCAGGCGCGTGGACTCGTCCGCGCCCCCCGGCCGGACGGTGCGCCGCACGGTGGCCTCGCCCACCAGGCGCATGCCGCCGAAGCGGCCGGTGGTCACCCCGGCCGTGGTGGTGCGGCTGTCCCGCTGGCGTTGCCAGGCGCCGGTCCGCAGGGAGTCGGCCAGGCCTCGCTCGAACTCGGCCCGCCAGTCCAGGCTGCCGCCCCGGCCGGACAGGCCCCAGGCCCACCGTTCCAGGCGGTAGCCCGCGGCGCGACCGGCGGCCGCCCGGGCGTCCTCCCAGCTCTCCTTCCGCCAGCGCGCCGAGGGGCGCACCGGCCCCACGCTCCAGCTCAGGCGGTGGCTTTGGGTGCGCCGCCGCACGTCCAGGGGATCGAGGTCGTCGCGGGCGTCGGCGCCCAGCGCGGTGCTCTCGCCCTCGCCGCCGCGCCAGTTCCAGGCGGCCCGCCCCTGCAGGCGGCCGGCGCGGATGGCGAGGCCGTGGCGCAGGGTGCCGCCGTTGCCGCCCAGGGCCAGCGTGCCGCCGCCGCTGCCGCCCACCTTCCAGTCGGCGGCGAAGCCGGCCTCGTGCTCGCCCTCCTGCAGGAACCCCTCGCGGCGCGCGCGGTCGGCCAGGCCCCAGTCGTCGTAGGCGAAGACGTCCTTGTGGAGCTGGAACGCGCGGAAGCGGGCCTGGCGCGCGGTGTAGAAGGCCGAGGCCGCGGCCCGCCCCGGGCCCAGGTCGCGACTCGGCAGGACCGCCCGCAGGGCGAAGGCCTGGCCGGCGTTGTCCTCGTCGTCCAGATCCGACAGCAGGTTCCGATCCTCCCGGGACACGTCCCATTCGGCGTTGACGTGGGGGCCGGCGGTGTCGCCCACCGCCGCCCGCATGGTCACCATGCTCAGGCTGCCGGGCAGGTCCAGGAGCCGGCCCAGGCGGTACGCGCCCAGCCCGTCGCCCCGGTACACGTACACCCTCTGCCCGATCGCGGTCAGCCGGTCCAGGTCGTAGTTCCCCTGCCCCGGCCCCACGTAGAAGGCCTCCAGGTTCCAGTCGCCGCCCGCCGGGTTGTAGACGTAGATGATCGTGCCGCCCACCACCTGCTGATCGTAGAGGCCGCGGCCCGGGTCGGCCGCCGTCACGCCGGGGGCCACCGCCCGCAGGGCGTCGTCGCCCGCCGCCCGCAGGATGGCTTCGTCGTCGGGACCCAGCTGCCCGGTGCGCAGGCGTTGGGGATCGTCCTTTTCCTGGATCATCCGCACGTCCAGGCTGGCGGGCGCGTCCAGCCCCGGCAGGTCCACCGTGGCGCCGCCGCCGCCGCCCACCACCGTGCGCCCGTAGGGGCCTTCGCCCTCCTCGAACTCCACGACGATGGTGGACTCGGCGGTGACCAGCCGCCGGTAGGTGAAGGTGACCGTGCCCCGCACGTAGTCGATGACGTAGTCGCGCTCCGCGCCGCGGGTCAGGAGCTGCCCGTCGAGGGTCACGCGTTCGCTGCCGGCCACCACGAAGAGGTTGGTGCCCGCGGAACCGCCGCCCAGGAAGTAGGGACCCTGGTTGGATTCCTGGCCGCGGATCTGCAGCGTGCGGTAGCGGCCCCGGGGCGAGCCCGCCAGCAACTCGGCGCGGGCGCGGCCGGGGAACGCCTGCACCGAGATGCCCTGGAGCTTGCGCCGGTAGTCGCCGAACTCGCTGCGCCTGCGCTCGGCCACGAAGTCGCCCAGGGTGGCGGACCAGGTGCGGCTCCGCAGCTCGACCAGGACCTTGTCCACGTCCCGCAGCTCCTCGGTGTTGCCCTCGGGCACCACCGGCAGGTTGTCGTCGGAGAGGAAGGCCCGCACGGCGATGTCCCGGGTCAGCTGCCCGGCCAGGGTCAGGCGCAGGTTCTGGTCCACGGTCAACTCGTGCTGGGTGCCCGAGGAGACCTGCACCGTCTTGCTGCCGCTGATGCGGAGGTTGTCCGAGCGCCAGCTCTCGCCCTCGGTCGGCGGTGCGAACAGGGGCGCCCCGGTCTCCCGGTCGCGGCCGGGGGCGGCGATCACCGGCCGCAGGTCGCGCCGCGGCGGCGCCGGCACCGGCAGGAAACGGTAGATGACGATCACCACCGCGGCCGGCCCGTCGGGCGCCGTAGCCGCCGGCCGCCACGGCCGCTGGGGCACCACCACGCCGGTGCGCGCGCGGAGCTTGAAGTCCGTCTCCGCGTGCCACGGCCGCCCGTCGACGCTGACCCGCACCGACGCGGCGTCCACGAAGCCGTGGGCCAGGCGCAGGGGACCGCTGCCCCCCTTGATCAGATGGAATTCCCGCTCGGTGAGACGGCCGTCGGGTGCCGGAATCGTGTCGACCGCCGCGGGCGCCACGGCCTGGGCCCGCGCTCCCGGCGCCGCCCAGGTGGTCGCCGCCAGCAGGGTCAGCAGCAGGACCCCTGCGCCCCGCCCCGGCCGCCGGCCCATCAGTCGTAGATGATGCGATAGACGAGGACGGCCGCGCGGGCCCGATCGGTGACCGCCAGCAGGTCATCGGGGCCGACCGCAACGTCCACCGGCACCTTGGGCATGGCCTGCAACCCGAACTCCGGGCCGGCCGAGAACAGCAGCCGCTGCCGCCGGTCCAGCACGTGGATCTCGCCGCTGCCCATGTCCGCGACGAAGAGGTTGCCGGCCCGGTCGCAGTCCAGGCCCTGGGGCGCCACGAACGGGTTGTCCACGATGAACTCGCCGCCCACGGTGCGTTCGAAGAAGCCGAGGCGCCCGTACAGGCTCAGGCGCCGATTGGCCCGGTCGCTGATGGCGAAGCTGCCGTCGGGCAGGAAGGCCAGGCCGCTGGGATCGCGCAGCTGGTCGCTGCCCGCCCCCGGGCCCGCCACCCGCATGGTCAGATCCAGGAACGAGTCCAGGAGCAGGACCTGCTGCTCGCTGACGTCGGTGATGACCATGCGCCCGTCCCGGTCCACGGCGAAGGCCGACACCTGCGGCCGGATCGCCGGCTCGAGGCGCTGCACGTCCACCGCCTGGTCGCGGTAGGCGCCGTTGAGGTCGAAGCGATAGACGGCGTTGCTGCCCATGTCCAGGACCAGCACCTTGAAGCCGTCCACGGCCGCGTCCACCGGCCGGTAGGGCCGCACGCCCGGCTGATCGAACTCGTACCAGGTGCGGGCGCCCGGGTCCAGGCCCCAGACCTTGCCCCGCCGCTCGTCGCAGATGACCAGGGTGCCGTCGTCTGTCCAGGTGCAGCCGGCCAGGCCGTCCAGGGGGTAGTAGACTTCCTTGGGCAGGTTCTCCCAGGCCTCCACGAACTCCAGGGCGGTGACCGTGGTGCCCGGCCGGGGCGCCGCGGCCGGCGTCGCGTCCCGGCCGCCGTCCGCCGCGCCGGTGCCCGGCGTCGGCGCGCCGCCGCACCCGGCCAGCAGCAGGGCCGTCGCCAGCAGCAGCGGCGGTGCCGCGCCCGCCCATCAGAAGCTCCGCGAGACGGCGCAGCGCGCCCCGGGATCGCGCCAGGAGGGCACCACGCCCACGCTGACGTTCAGGCCCAGCACCTCGGCCTCGACGGTGCCCGGCTTGTCGCCGGCGCCGATGACCGCGTCCACCACGGCCACGGCGCGGTTGACCACCGCGAACAGGATCATGAAGTCGCGGCGGTCGTAGGCCGCGTTGGCGTCGGCGCGCAGCTTCTGGTAGTCGTACTTGCGGTCGCCGTTCACCCACTGCCAGGTGTCGCCCGCGGGCAGGTCCGCCGGCGCGGTCTCGCCGGTGGCGCGGGCCTCCCGGCGCAGGTAGTCCTCGTAGGCGTCGCTGTCCAGGTAGCGCCCCACCGCCTGCCAGTACGACTCGGGATGGTCGCCGCCGGTGCCGGCGTAGATGCCCGCGTACTCCCGGGCCGAACCCATGCGGTTGTCGCCCTGGGTGTCGAAGACGAAGTAGGCGGTCCAGATGCCGGCCTCGATGCCCGCCATGAGGTAGGCCTTGCCGCGGTCGCCGTTGTAGAACTGGCCCGCCCCGGGCAGGATCAGGGAGAGGGCGCCGGCCTTGATCTTGTCGCCGCTGACGGACGGACCCTCGGCATCCCGGGACTCCCCGCCGCCGCCGATCTCCACGGGCTGCTGCTTGCCGATGCCCTGGTCGCCGATCTGCGCCACGACGCCGGTCTCCAGGCCCAGTCGGGCCCGCCAGTCGCCGGACGCGGCCGCCCCGGCCACCTCGCGCTCGGTGCGCAGGAAGCCCGGACCGTCCGCCGCCGTCGCCGCCGCCGCCGCCAGCAGCGCCGCCAGCGCCGCGGCGACCGCCGCCGCCCGCCGTCGTCCCGTGCCGGATCGCATCGTTCGCTTCACGTTTGGCCTCCCGCCGTTGCCAGGGGTCGGTTGCTGTTTCGCGCTCAGAAGGACACCGCCGCGTGGACGTTGCCGCTGTAGGGGCCGGTGGGCGTGGCCGCCACGTCCACCCGGTGGCCCAGGACGGCCAGGCCGTCGTCGCCGCCGCCGAGCAGGCCGTTGATCCAGGCCGTCTCCAGCACCGAGAATACCCGCAGGCCGATGTTCACGTACAGCCAGCGGTCGCGCTTCTTGTAGGCGTCGTTGGCGGCGTTGCGCATGTCCCGGTAGGTCTCGCGGTTCCGCGAGACCCAGAGCTGGTGCAGGTCGCTGATGGCGTTGGTCGGGTCGGCGGGAGTGTAGCCGTATTCGGACGCGTGGACGCGCGGGTTCTGGTAATCGTCCCAGCCGAAGATGAACTGGTCCCACTTGCCCAGGTTCTCGTAGTACTCCCGGCGGTCGTTCTCCTTGGAGACGTAGAGCGGCAGGACCCCCACGAAGTCCAGCTCGTTGAACTCGGAAGAACTGAACTCGCTGCCGAAGTAGTACTGGCCCTCGCCTTCCCGCTCGGCGTAGGCGGGGTCGTTCTGGAAATTCGCGTTGTAGCCGTACCAGAGGTAGAGGTCGCTGTAGTGTTGGTCGGCATACGCGTAGTACGCGTCGCTCAGGTCCTTGCCGTCGCTGTGGTACTTGGCCACGCGGGTCCAGGCGAAGACGTCCGCCGCCATGAGCAGGAAGCCGTACTTCTTGCCCGAGAGCACCTCGCCCGTGCCCGGCAGCACGGCCGAAGCCAGGATCCGCAGGCCGGTGCTGGCGCCCTCGCCCGGCGCGATGTCCTCCGCCACGGGCGCCCCGGCCGTGCCGATCTCGCTCTGGAAGAGGCGCGTGTCGGGAACCGGGTTGTCCGCGTACCCGGCCCGCTGCAACAGCCACGCCGCGCGCTCGACGGAGGCGGTGCCCGCCAGGGCGCCGCCGGCGACCGCCAGGCCCGCGATCAGGGTGACGGCGAAGATCACTCTCGGCTTGCTCATCGTGTCCTCCAGCGTGGGGCGGCGGTCAGCGTTCGACCGCCAGGGTCATGGTCCGGGTCTCGTCACCGCCGGCGGTGGGCCACCGCAGACGGCAGAGGTACAGGCCCGAGGCGATCCCGGGCAGGTCCAGGGTGTGTTCGTTGACCACGCCGCCGGTGACGGCGAAGGTCTGGTCGGTCACGGCCTCCCCCTCCAGGTCGTAGAGGGTGACGCGGGCGGTGCCGTCCACGGGGCCGGCGAAGCGCACGGTCACGCTGTTGCCGCCCACCGGGTTCGGGTAGAGCACCACGCGGCCGGCCTCGGCCGCCGCGGGCGCCAGACCGCCCAGGTCCTGCGGCAGGCCCTCGGGGCCCAGCCGCGGATCGCGCCGCCGGCGGCGGCCAGCCACTCGCTGGTGCGCGCGTCCGCGGCCGCGGCCGGCGCCAGGCGCAGGCCGGTCAGGCGGCCGCCGGTGATCACGTGGTTCCGGTCCTGGCCGCCGTAGCCGCCGGCCGAGGCCAGCCACAGGACGCGCCCGGCGCCGCCGGTCTCCGTGGCGGTCACCGCGAAGCCGGAGCCGGCCCGGTCGCCCCAGCGGAAGGGGAAGCGCGGCGCGCAGCTCGCCGCGGGCGTTCAGGCTCAGCAGGTGGCCGGCGTTGGTGCCGAAGTCCAGCTCGTCCACGCCGTCGCCGTCCGCGTCCACCACCACCAGCGGGGTGGCGATGCGCGTGGTGTCGGCCAAGGGGAACAACTCCCGGAGCTGGGCCGGGAAGCCGGTCAGCATCGTGCCGTCCGGGCGCGCCGCGAAGACGCGCTCGGCGGTGGCCAGCAGCACGTCCTGGCGGCCGTCGCCGTCCAGGTCGGCCACCGCGGGCTCGGCCACCAGGGGCGCGCCGGGGTCGGGCCCCGCCACCGGAGTGCCCGTGCGGTCCCAGGCGCCCACCAGACCATCGTCGTCGTAGAGGGCGGACCAGTCCCCCACGGCCACCGTGTGCACCGGGCCGCGGGGCGTCCGGGCGTAGGCCGCCGCGTACTCGCCCGCCGCCGCCGATCCCGCGGGCACCAGGCTGCGCCACGAGTCGGCGCCGAAGGCCACCAGGCGCAGACCGTCGCCGGCGGCGGCCAGGCGCGGCGTGCCGCGCCAGCCGGTCTCGCCGGTGATGGTGCGCGTGGTGGTGGTGCCGTCGGCCAGGTCCAGGGTCACCAGGGAGCCCGGCGCCACCAGCGCGGAACACGTGGTCGCCCCGGGGCCCGGCGGCCAGGGGCGCGCAGGTCAGGGTGTCGCCCACGTCCACGGACCAGGCGCGCGTGGGCCAGCCGTTGGCCGCGGCGAAGGAGAAGAACGAGACCTGGCCGTCGGTCGTGCCCACCAGCAGGCGCGCCGATCCGTCGGCCTGGTCCAGCCCTGGGGCGATCCCGCCAGCGGCGCCGACAGGAGCGCGAACTCGCTGCTGGGCCGGCCCGCGGGCGCGCCGCCGATCACGCCGAAGGCGCCGCTGTTGCTGCCCGAGTTCAGGCCCGTGGGCCAGGCCCCTCCGGTCCACCCCGCAGGCGCCGCGTCGGCGAAGATCATGACCGGCCGGCCGCCGATCACCAACGGCGTCAGGGAAGCCGGATCGATGGCGCGGGCCCCGGGCTCGCCGCCGGACGCCGCCGCCTCGACCGAGTCCACCGGCGTGGTCTCCCAGGGGAAGCCCTTGGCCATGCCGTCGATGTGGGCGCCGAAGCGCACCACCCCGTCGGTGCCGCCGAAGTTGCGCACGTCGGTCAGGCTGAGTCCGGTCCAGGAGCGGTCGAAGCAGCGGGAGTTGGGATGGCCCTCGGCGTAGAGGTTGGCCTGCTCGGTGGCCGCCGTGAACGGGTCCAGGTACGAGCCGTACCAGCCCATCACGTAGGCGTCCAGCACGCCGATGTCCTGGATGCCGTCGGCCTCCACCAGCCGCAGCCCGTCGCCGTCGGTGTTGATGGTGTTGTCGGGCAGCCCGGCCTCGATGCGGTCCATGTTCACGTGCCAGACCAGCACGCCGCCCAGGGGCAGGAAGTAGTCGTAGAGCCCCGAGTTCTGCCACGTGCCCTGACGATAGCCGGCCAGGTAGAGGATCACGCCCGTGTCCTCGTCCCGCTCGAACTTGCAGACTGTCCCAGGCGGTGACCGCCGGTCCGGCGGGCACCCAGCGGTTCTCCATGAGGAACCACTCCCGGGGCGAGACGCCGCCGCGCACCGCCTGCGGGTACTGGGTGTCGAAGTTGGGATTGGACTCGCGGTAGTCCACGTACTGGCTCTTGGGCACCCCCACCGCCGGCAGGTAGACGTCCGTCGTCGCCGTTCTTCGACCTCGGCCATGTCCAGCCAGCCCAGGAACCACTTGTTCCACGCCGAGATGGACGGAGGCAGCACGCCCGTGGCGATGGTCACCGCCGTGTCGCCGGGAGCGATGACCGCGCCCAGGGTCACCGGCAGGTTGGTGCCCGAGTCCATCAGGTCCCAGATGCCCACCGAGGGCAGGCCGCTGTCGGTGCTGTACACGTCGGGCAGGCCCAGGGCGTGGCCGAACTCGTGGTACAAGGCCGCGGCGATGGAGCCTTCGTAGCCGTCCTGGGTGGTGGTCTCGGGGATGACCGAGCATTCGGTCAGGCTGCCGTTGGCCAGGGGCTGCGATCTCCCCCAGGGTGATGAAGAAGGTGGGGATGTCGTTGGGCGAGTCCCCGTTGATGTCGCTCTGCCAGTCGCTGCCGGCGTGGACGAAGATCACGTAGGTGAAGGGATGCCCGTCGCCGTAGTCGGCCAGGTCGCACCCCGTCGGCGGGGGTGCCCGCATCGGCGGTCAGCATCATCTGGCGGACCAGGTTCTCCAGACCCTCCAGGGTCCAGTAGCCGTCGGCCCCCGGCCCGTAGTCCGCGATGTCGCTCACCTTGTAGCTGCCGTTCGGATCGTCGGGCAGCACCCGCCCCTGGATGTGCAGCCGTCCTCCCGACTGGTACCGGTAGAATTCCGAGAGCCCCTGCAGGTGCGACTCGAAGTAGGCCTTGTCGTGGGGCGGCGGGTCGATGGGGATGGGCGCGGGCTCCGGGTCCGGCGTCAGCATGAAGTTGCCGTCGGCGGGGATGGTGGTCAGCGCCGGATCCCGGTTGGTCTCGAACGAGATGCGGACGATGAGCACCCGCAGGGTGTCGGTGATGGAGCTGGGCTCGGCCTTGTCCGGACCGCCGGCCAGCAGGGCCGGACCCAGGCCGCGGCGGCTGAGCTGGTCCCACGCCCGGTGCGAGACGTGGGCGCCCCCCACCAGTTCGTGCACCTGCTGCCAGCGGCGGGTCACCTCGACCTGGCGGCGCTGTTCGGCGGCCACCGGGTCGGTGCCGTCCGGCTGCGCCGGCAGGTGCTGCCAGTCCCGGAGCAGCACCGGCAGGCGGCCGTAATGGGGCTTGTCGGCGGCGCGGGCACCGCCGGGCGCCGGGGCCGCCGCGAGGGCGGCCCCGATCACCAGCAACAGAAACGAGAGGCGGGCCGCCGGGCGGCGGCGACGGGGACTATGCGGAGTCAAGTTCCGCGCTCCTTCCCAGGGGTGTTGCGTCCGCGGCTACCAGCGGTAACCCAGGGTCAGGCGGTTGACCCGGTCCAGGCCCGACGCCTGCGGCACCTGGGCGAAATCGAAGATGATCGGCTGGCCGACCCAGCGGTCCAGGTCGACGCCGAAGCCCCAGGTGGTGTCCTTGATGTCGCCGGTCTTGTCGTTCTTGTAGCCGAAGCGGATGAACAGCGACCGCAGGTAGTTCCACTCCAGGCCGCCGCCGTACACCGCCTGGCTCGTCTCCAGGCCGAACCCGTAGTCGTTGCCCTTCCACTTGTACAGGGGCACCAGGTAGTCGCCCACCAGCAGCAGGCCCATGGCCTCGCTGTGGTACATGCTGTAGGCGATGCCCAGGGTGGCCTTGCGCGGCATGGGGTCGCTCTGGTCCTGGTCCACGTGGGTGATGTCCGGGCCCAGGTTGCTGACGGCCAGACCGATGTTGGAGCGGATGGCCGGCACCTTCCACAGCGCGCCCAGGTCGACACCGAAGCTGTCGCCGCTGCCGCCGCCGCGGGGGTCCTGGATGGTGGCGTCGGGGGCCAGCTTGTCGCGGAAGTACTTCACGCCCAGGCCGACGCCCAGGGTGCGGCTGACCTGCACGCCGTAGGTGGCGTTGAACGAGACCTCGTACGAGCTGAAGGTGCCCTTGCTGGCGCCCGTCTCGTCGGTGGCCTCCTGGGTGCCCATGTCCAGGTAGTTGATGGCGAAGCCCAGGGCGCCGTGGTTGCCCATGGGCGTGGCGTAGCCGAGCCAGTACAGCGCGATGTCGTTGGCCAGGCCCGCGGCCAGGCTGGACTGCATGATCTGCACGTCGTGCTGCTCGGGGCGCTGGGGCAGGAAGGCCAGGCCGCCGGGGTTCCACCAGATGGCGGTCGCGTCCTGGGACAGGGCCGTGCCGGCTTCGCCCAGGGAGTTGTAGCGCGCACCGATGGGAAAGGTCAGGCTGATGGCGCCGGCGCCCGAGGCCAGGGCCGGGGCGGCCAAGGCGCCCGTGAGCGCGACCACCAGCAGTGTCGCGATCGTCGTCCTCTTCATGGGTCGGTTACCTCCGGTTCGGTCGGTCGATGTGCGGGATCCGTCCCCGCCTGCGCGGTCGTTACCGCATGATGACGAGCTTGCCCGTCCTGGTGATGTCGCGTCCATCGCGGGCGGCGGCCAGGCCGCGCACGACGTAAAGGTAGGTTCCGTTGGCGATCTCGTCGCCCTCGGTGTCCCGGCCGTCCCATTCCAGGATGCCCGGACCCGCGTTCGGGAACCGTTCAGTAACGCTGCGGACCCGCCGGCCCGCCACCGTGTAGATGTCCCATCGCACTTCCATGGCGTCACTCAAATCGAAAATGAGCCGGCAGGGTCCGGGCGTGGGATTCGGGAACAGGGTCACGTCGGCGATGTCGGCCACGCCGGCGGGCACCAGCAGGAAGCTGAGGGTGTCGCTGCCCACGTTGCCCAGGGCGTCGGCGGCGTACAGCGCGGCCGTGTGGCGCCCCGGCGCCAGGTCCCCGGGCAGCGCGAAGGAGAGCCGCCCGGCGGTGTAGCTGTTGGCGTCGTACTCGAAGCTCGAGGTGACGTTGGTCATGAAGCCGCCGCCGTCGAACTCCAGCAGGATGGAGTT
Organism: Candidatus Krumholzibacteriia bacterium; assembly: GCA_963825035.1. Classification (GTDB taxonomy): domain Bacteria; phylum Krumholzibacteriota; class Krumholzibacteriia; order LZORAL124-64-63; family LZORAL124-64-63; genus JACZKN01. Next base: position 110,191 of record CAWGRT010000008.1, read on the forward strand.
GCCCGGGCTGGTGCCCACCATGGCGATGCCGCTGGTGTCGGTCAGGCTGGCCACCAGCGGCGTGCCCGGCTGCACCCGGTAGCGGTCGTCCTGGAAGCCCATGGCGATGGCCGGCCCGCGCACGTCGTCCACGGTTCCGGTCCCCGCGCGCACCACGGGCACGCGGGCCACCGCGCTGTGGGCCTCGGCGCCGTCCTCCTCGATCAGCCGCACGCGGCCCCGGTCCCCCAGGCTCAGCTGCAGGGGGGCCTTGAACGGAACGGTCACCTCGTCGCCGGCGACGTCGCCGGTGCCGTGGAAGACGGTGGCGCCGGTGTCCGTACCAGCTCCAGGCGGGACGACGTGTGGCGACCCAGGACCGCCGGTCCCATCCTGCGCGTACAGGACGATCGATCGGAATCGGTCCGAGTCCCGCGTATCAGGTCGTAGGCCGCGCCCGGCGCGTACGACCGGCGTCGGCCACGGCCTGGTGCAACCGGCCCGTGCGCAGGGTGTCCAGGCTCCCGCGGCGAAGGCGAGGTCGTCGACGGCGTTGGGCAGTCGGATCGCCGGGTCGCCGAACAGGTTGTAGCGCTGGCAGTTGAGGTTGGCACGGCCCCATCAGGCCTTGCCCGCGGTCAGGGCCGTGCCCACCGGGTCCGCCGGGAGCCACGTGCCGGCCCGGATAGAGGTTGGCGAAGAACGCGTCGGAGAAGGGCGTCGTTGAGCTGACGTAGCTCACCTCGCTGGCGCCGAGCGCCGCGATCGCCCCGCCGCTGCCGGCCGCCACGAACCGCTCGGCCATGCTGCGCAGGGTCAGGCTGTCGAAGACCCCCACGTCGCAGCTGAAGGCCAGGAACAGGAACCGCTCGTCGCCGTTGGCCAGTCCCGCGATGTCGTCCGTGGAGAAGTAGTGCTCGTCGCCCAGGTTGCGCTGCGACCCGTGGCCCACGTAGTAGAACATGGTGGTGCCCGCTGTCCAGGGCCGCCAGGATGGCCCGTGGGCTGCCCGCCTTGCCGCGCCCCGGAGTCCAGGGGGTAGCCGGCTGCGTAGATCTTCTCGACGTCGACCGCGGGCGGCATGACCGATTCGGCCAGGTGCTCCGCCTGTTCGGTGTGCCGGTTTCCGATTCGTCTCTCGCGCGGCACCGAGGCTAAGGCCGGCCGGTTGGCGTCGTCGGCCGTGAACAGGAGCATGGTTGCGCCAGGCGCCCGGCTCCGGGTTCCGCGCGTAGGCGATGGCCCGGTCGACCATGCGCCCGGGCCTCGGCCGGCGTCAGGGCCGGCAGCCGACCGCAGGCCAGCTCCGGGATGTCCGGGGAAGTAGAACGATCCCATGATCGAAGGACACCAGGCCGTCGTCCGAGGCGTAGGGCAAGCCCGGAGATACTCGTCGAGGAGGGCGTCCTCGGGAAACTGTGTCCGCAGATCCGTCGGCAGGAGATCGTACAGGTCGCCTGACGTAGGCGGTCCTGCCTTGCCAGTTCCGCGGATCGCGGCTGGCGTTGCCCAGCAGGCACACGTAACGCCAGGCGGTGGCCCGCCCTGCTCCTACACCCAGCGCAGGTAGTTGCGGATGGCCCGCCAATCCTTCTGGCCGCCGGAGAAGTTGTCGTAGATGTCATCGACCAGCACGGCGGCCGTGGCCGCACCGGGCATGCCGGGCAGGTTCGTCGGCCGGGTAGTCGGCCAGGTCCCGCGCCGCGCTCATGAAGCCGCTCGGGCGCGATCACGACGTAGTCCAGCGCCGTGCTGCCGGCGCGCAGATCCACCGGCGCCACCGGGCGCCCGGCCGGTCGGGCCAGATCGTCCCGGTCAGCACGGTGACGAAGTGCCGGTCACGGGCCCGGATCCCGCATCGAGGCCGTACGCCACCGCTTCCAGCGGCCGTGGGTCCCGTCCAGCGACCACCGGCGCGTCGGGACGCTCGACGTCCCACAGCAGCAGTGCGCCCGGCGTCGCCGCCGCTACCTGAGGTCGGCCTGCTGCCCGGGGCCGGCCACCTCGTCACCCCAGAGGCGAAGGCCAGGGCGCCCTGGCCATCGTTCACGTTCAGGGGCGCCGTCGTCATAGTCGACGCAGTCCAGATCAAGCGGGGTTTCGCCGCTGCGCGTGTCGTTGCTCAGGGTCAGGCCGTTGGCGCCGGCGAAGGCCTGCGTGCTGGTGCCGATCACGCGCACCTGCAGGCTGTCAGCCTGTTGATAGGTCGTGAAGGTCAGGCTCGCCGCGTCGGCCTGGTCCGAGTTCAGCCAGGCCGAGGCGACATACGTGACGGCACCGTACCGTGCCAAGCGGGCACCCCGGATCGTCACGACGAACCGCGTGGGGCTGCCGACCACCACGACTGCGCACCGGCAAGTTCACCGTAGTGCTCGGACGTGATGTCGCTTGGTCCCAGACGAACCCGTCGTCCGCGAACGCCCGGGCGTCCCGAGTTCTGCTCCTCGTAGTGGCGTCTCACCGAGGCCGATGGTCGATTCCGCGGCACCCTGGGCCGGCGCCGCCTGCACCACCACGCGCCGCGGCGCGCCCGGCAGCGGGCTGGTCGTCGCGTCGTCCTCCCAGGTCAGCCAGTACGTCGCCTGGGCGGCACCGGGATGGTCGAAGTGGTCCAGGTGCTCGGCGGCGGGATCGAAGCGGTCCCGCCACGTGCTCGTGCTGACGCCGTAGAAGCGCAGTTCGTCGTCCAGGTTCCACTCGCCGTCGCCGCCGTCCACCACCTGGACGGCCACCTCGTTCAGACCGATCCGCCGGGACTGCAGCGAGTCCGGCAGTTCGGGATTGGCGTCCAGGGGCAGGCCGCCGCCGCGGTAGAGGCGCAGCTTGGCCGGATCGACCGCCGCGGTGGCCACGCCCCAGTCCGCCAGGTCCTGGCCGGTGACGCGGTACAGGCCGGTGGTCGGCACGTCCAGCTTGAGCCAGTGGCTGGTGCCGAGAAGAGCGTGCTCGCCGAGGTCTTGGCGACCGCGGCCCGGTCGGCCAGGGCCTGCTCGCGGTCGCCGGCGGCCAGGCGGCGGTAGAGGTCGGGGTTCAGCAGGCCCGCCGGCACCGGCGCGGTCGCCGCCTTGCCGACCAGGTCGCGGGCGACCAGGTCCAGGAGCCCCCGTTCACGACCGGAGGCCGGATGGGTGATCGCCACGACGCACTCGCGCAGGATCCCGCCGCCGGCGGACAGATCCACCGTGGCCCCGGCCAGGGGCACGCCGCGGAACACGCCCGGGGCCGCGACGGTCAGAAGCGCCGCCGGGTCCACCGGCGCGTCGGGTTCCTTCCACCACGAGGCCGAAAGCACCTGGCCCTGGACGGCTTTGCGGGTGGGCACGGCCAGGGCCAGCGTCCACTGGGGCGGCCGGTCCTCGACGCCGGCCTCCCCCGTCCAGCCGGGCACCGCCCAGCGGGCGCGGCGGGCATCGACGGCGGCCCAGTCCTCGGGCTGCCGGTCCGCCGGCAGGTACACGCGCACCACCGTGCGCTGCTCGTCCGCCTGCAGCACCGTCACCTCGGGCCGGCCGAGGGCCGCGCGGCCGTCGCTGCGGGGCAGTCCGGCCGCGTGGGCCGAAGTCGGCGTCACCAGCCCCAGCAGGGCGAAGCAGCCGGCGTAGATCAGCACCTGCCAGACCACCGAGCGGGGACCCAGCGTGCGCCCGTGGGGCAGCAGGCCCGTGTGCGTCGGGAACACGAACCGCTTGCGGCTCATCCACCCCAGCTTCTGGAACAGGTTCTCCAGGTCCGGCGCCATGCCCATGAGCCCGCCGATCACCGCGGGCAGGGTGGCGAAGGGCATCAGCAGCAGCAGCGCCAGGGAGGCCAGGCCGGCCGCCAGCTCGAAGCGCCAGTCGGGGTGGTCCCAGTGGGGGATCATGTCCAGCACCGCGTGGGAGGCCAGGCCGGCCACGCCCCCGGCCCAGACGTTGCCCGTGGCCCCGCCCGCCAGGGCGCCCGCCGCGAAGTGGGTGAACAGGCACATAGGTTCTACTCCCGTCCCGTGACCTTCTCCGCCTCGTCGGGCAGCATGATGGGGATGTCGCCGTCCACGCGATAGCGGACCGAGCAGGTGCGGCAATACAGCCAGGTGTGCTTGTCGTCGGGCACCACGGGACCGCGGCACTTGGGGCAGGCCAGGATCTCGAGGAGTTTCGGGTCCAGCATCGACGGCCTCCTGGGGCATTCCGGACATTCCGGACATTCAGGCACGGAAACGGGGCAACCCGCTCATCCTAGTCCATTTGGGAAGGGTTGGAAACAGAAGCTCTCCGCTTCCGCACGGGCGCCGATCGCAGGGACGACCGACCATGGGCGGGAGTACCGGAGTCTGGAAGAGGTTGGCCTGAGGATAGTACAACAGATCGCCGTGCCGGCGTCAACCCCCCGCTTCGCCGGCGGCGGGCCGTCAGTCGCCCTTCTTCTCCTCGAAGATCCCCATTCCCAGGAACTTCTGCAGGCGCGCGTCCAGCAGGTCGCCCGGCTCCACGCCGTCCAGTTCGGCCAGGGCCTCCAGGATCTGGCCCTTCACCGCCAGGGCGATGGTGGGGTGGTCCCGGTGGGCGCCGCCGATGGGCTCGCCGACGATGCCGTCGATGACCCCCAGGCGGCGGGCGTCGGCGGCGGTCAGCTTCATGGCCTTGGCCGCCTCCTTGCTCTTGGTCGGATCGCGCCAGAGGATGGCCGCGCAGCCCTCGGGGCTGATGACCGAGTAGATGGAGTTCTCCAGCATGTAGACCCGGTCCCCCACGCCCAGGGCCAGGGCGCCGCCCGAGCCGCCCTCGCCGGTGACGACGCAGACGATGGGCACCGGCAGGTCCGCCATCTCCCGCAGGTTGCGGGCGATGGCCTCGGCCTGGCCGCGCTCCTCGGCGCCCAGCCCCGGATAGGCGCCCGGGGTGTCGATGAGGGTGATCACGGGCCGCTCGAAGCGGGCGGCCATCTCCATCAGGCGCAGGGCCTTGCGGTAGCCCTCGGGGTGGGCCATGCCGAAGTTGCGGCGGATGTTGCTCTTGGTGTCGCGGCCCTTCTGGTGGCCGATGACCATGACCGCGACGGTCGCCCAGGCTGGCCATGCCGCCGACGATGGCCTCGTCGTCCCGGTACATGCGGTCGCCGTGCAGCTCGACGAAGTCGGTGAAGATGTGGTCGATGTAGTCGTTGGTGGTGGGGCGCCGGGGATGGCGGGCCAGCTGCACCCGCTGCCAGGGCTCCAGCTTGGCGAAGATGTCGGTGCCCAGCTTGCGGGCCTTGGCCCGCAGCTTCTCGCACCTCGTCCGAGACGTCCACGCCCCGCACCGCGGCCGAGTCCTGGAGGGTCTGGATGCGTTCCTCCAGCTCCACCAGGGGCATCTCGAAATCGAGCCAGAGGCCCTTCTTCTTCCAGTCCATCCGGTCGCCTTCCGGGCGCGGGCCGGGCGGTGGAGCCCGCCGCGGCCGCGCGGTCAGGAGCGCCCCGGCACCGAGCGGGCCCGGGGGCATCGCACGATTGTTCAGCATAAGCGACCGGCCGTTCTTCCGTCACCGAAAAAACGACCGGCGGCATCCGGGGATTTAGGCACCCCGGCCGCCGTGTGTCAAGGCCGGCAGACCCGTGCGGGCCGGGCTCAGCCCCGCCCGAACCGCATCTTCCGCTCCACCGGCGGCGGCAGTTCGGCCCGCAGCCGCAGGCCGCGGGCGCCGGGCACCTCGCGCAACGCCCGCAGGCTGTCCAGGGTCAGGGCCAGGCTGCGACCGCCGGAGCGGATCAGCCAGCTGCGGCCGTCCCGCTCCACCTCCACCACCAGCGGCACCGGCTGGGCCAGCACCGCGGCGGGCGCCAGGTCGGGATCGCCGCCGCCCATGCCGCCGCCCATCCCGCCGGCCATGCCGCCGGGGCCGGGGTCCTCGGCGGTCCAGTCGCCGCCCTCGCCGTCACCGCGCCGGTGTCGGGCGAGCCGCCCTGGCCCACCGGTGTCGGCGGAGCAGCCCGGGGCCACCGGCGCCGGCGGCGGCCTCGGCCGCGGGCTCGTCCGGCGGCGGCGTTCCTCGCCCCCCAGGGGCCGCAGCGGCGCAGGGCCGCCGAACCGGACGAACAGGTCCGCCCAAGGCCGCCACCCCGGCCTGGCCCGCCACCTCCAGGTCCATGGGCAGGTAGACATCCTTGACCCAGGTGCCCAGCACCTCGTCGATGCGGGTGATGCGGTCGGCCACCACCTCGCGGCTGCCGTCGCTGCGCACCTGCACCCGGCCGCCGACCACCAGGATCGAGTCGCTCTCCACCAGCGGGCTGCGCGGTCTCGTAGAGGCTGGCGTACACCGTCAGCGGCACCACGCCCGCGCGGTCCTCGAAGTGGGCCCGGGCGTAGACCCGCTTGTGGCGGTCCCGGTGCTTGGTGTGGCTGGTGATGACCCCCACCAGGTCGACCCAGGAGCCCTCGCCCCGCTGGTGGGCGCCGGCGGTGGTGCCCACGGGCAGGCACTCGATCAGCTCGCGGTACTCGTGGAAGGGGTGGCCCGAGAGGAAGAAGCCCACGGCCCGCCGTTCGTTGCTCAGCTCCACCAGGGGATCGAAGGGTTCGCACTCGGCCAGGGTGGGCCGCAGGGTGGGCGCCGCCGCGCCGCCCCCGAACAGGGAGGCCTGGCCGCCGGCCCGGTCGCGGGCCTGGCGCTGGCCGTAGGCCAGGGCCCGGTCCAGGTTCACCAGCTGCTGGCGGCGGTGGCCCGGCAGCCGGTCCATGGCCCCGGCGTGGATCAGCCCCTCCAGCACCTTGCGGTTCACCTTCTGCAGGTCCACGTGCTCGCACAGGTCGAACAGGTCGGTGAAGTCGCGGCCCAGCTCCTGCCACGCGTCGCGGACGACCTCGATGGCCGCCGGCGCCCACGCCCTTGACCGCCCCCATGCCGAAGACGATCTCGCCGTCGACGACGCCGAACTCGCTGAAGGGCCGGTTGATGTCCGGCGGGCGGATGCCGAGGCCCAGGGCCTTGACCTCGTCGATGAGCTGGGTGATGCGCTCGGCCTTGCTCATCTCGGTGGTCATGGTGGCGGCCATGAACTCGGCCGGATGGTGGGCCTTCAGCCAGGCGGTCTGGATGGAGAGCAGGGCGTAGGCGGCGGAGTGGCTCTTGTTGAAGCCGTACTGGGCGAAGAACTCCATCTCCTCGTAGATCTCGCGGGCGGCGCGCTCGTCGAAGCCCCCCTCCTGCGCGCCGGCGAGGAACTGGACCTTCATCTCCGCCATGATGTCCATCTTCTTCTTGCCCATGGCCTTGCGCAGCGTGTCGGCCTGGCCCATGGTGAAGCCGCCCATGGCCGAGGCGATCTGCATGACCTGCTCCTGGTAGAGGATCACCCCGTAGGTGTCCTGCAGGATGGGCTCGAGCACCGGGATCCTTGTACTCCACCTTCAGGCGCCCGTGCTTGCGCTCGACGTAGACCTTGTCCATGTCCGCGCCCAGGGGGCCGGGGCGGTACAGGGCGCAGATGGCGGTGATGTCGTCCCAGCAGGTGGGCGCCATCTTGCGCACCAGCTCCTGCATGCCGCTGCTCTCGAGCTGGAAGATGCCCACGGTGCGTGCCCTGCTGCAGCAGCTCGTAGGTGGCGGGATCGTCGGTGGGGATCGCGTCGGCGGTCAGGCGCGTGCCCGTGGTCTCGGCGATCAGGTCCAGGGCCTTGTCGATGACCGTCAGGGTGCGCAGCCCCAGGAAGTCCATCTTCAAGCAGGCCGAGGGCCTCGCTCATCTTCATGTCGAACTGGACGGTGATGTCGCCCTTGGTCGACTTGTACAGGGGCGCGTGCTCGATCAGCGGGCTGGGCGTGATCAGCACGCCCGCCGCGTGGATGCCCGTGTTGCGGTTCAGCCCCTCCAGCACCAGGGCGTTGCGCAGCAGCATGGCGTGCTGCTCCGACTCCTGGGCCACCTCCTTCAGGCCCGGCGCCTCGTCGATGGCCTTCTGCAGGGTGATGCCCGAGCTCCTCGGGCACCAGCGCGCTGATGCGGTTGCTGTCGGCGAAGGGGAACTCCAGCACCCGCGCCACGTCCTTGAGCACCGCCTTGGCCGCCATGGTGCCGAAGGTGATGATCTGCGAGACGTTCTCCCGGCCGTACTTGCTTCGCCACGTACTCGATGACCTGGCCGCGCTTCTCGAAGCAGAAGTCCACGTCGATGTCCGGCATGGAGATGCGCTCGGGGTTCAGGAAGCGCTCGAACAGCAGCTTGTGGCGGATGGGATCGATGTCGGTGATGGCGATGGCGTAGCACACCAGGCTGCCGGCGGCCGAGCCGCGGCCGGGGCCCACGGGGATGTCCATGCGCCGCGCCGCGTCGATGAAGTCCCAGACGATCAGGAAGTAGCCCGCGTAGCCGGTCTGGCGGATGACGCCCAGCTCGTACTCCAGGCGCTCCTCCAGCTCCGGGGTGATGGTGTCGTAGCGGCGGTGCAGGCCCTCGCGCGCCAGGTGCGCCAGGTAGTCGTCGGGCTCGGTGAAGCCCTCGGGCAGGGGGAACTTCGGCAGCAGCAGCTTCCCCAGCTCCAGGTCGAAGTCCACCATGTCGGCGATGCGCAGGGTGTTCTCGCAGGCCTCGGGCCAGTCCTGGAACAGGGTCGAGCATCTCGTCGGTGGACTTGAAGTAGACCTCGGGGGTGTTGCTGCGCCAGCGGTTGGGATCGTTCAGGGTCTTGCCCGTCTGCAGCGCCATGAGGATGTCGTGGGCCTCGTGGTGCCCGCGCTCGAGGAAGTGGCAGTCGTTGGTGGCGACGATGCCGCAGCCCACCTCCTTGGCGATGCCCGGCACCTCGCGCCGGATCAGCGCCTCCTCCTCGATGCCGTGGTTCTGGATCTCCAGGAAGTAGTTGTCCCGGCCCAGCACCTCGCGTGTAGAAGGCCGCCGCCTCGGTGGCCGCCTTCAGGTTGCCCTGGCGGATGTGCCAGTTGGGCTCGCCGCTCATGCAGGCCGACAGGCCGATGATGCCCTCGCGGTGGCGCTCGAGGATCTCGCGGTCGATGCGCGGCCGGTAGTAGAACCCCTCGAGGAAGCCCAGGCGAGCTCAGGCTGCACCAGGTTGCGGTAGCCGGTCTCGTTGCGCGCCAGCAGCACCATGTGGTAGGAGCGGTTGGACGGGTCGGCGATCCGGCGGTGCCGGTCGGCGCGTGACGTACGCCTCCATGCCGATGATCGGCTTGATCTTCTCCTTGCGGCAGGCCAGGAAGAACTCCACCGCGCCGAACATGTTGCCGTGGTCGGTGAGCGCCAGCGCCGGCTGCCCGTACTCGGCCGCGCGGCGGGCCATGGCCTTGGTCTTCATGGCGCCGTCGAGCAGCGAGTAGTCCGAGTGGTTGTGCAGGTGGACGAAGGTGTCGGGCGCCATGGGTCGAGCAGTTCCGGTCCGTTGAAACTGGTTCTTGGTCGATCGCCGCGTGGCGGAGGCGTCGGGCATACCATAGCAGGATAGCCGCACGGCGGAACAACCGGCCCGCCGCGACGGAGCCGCCAAACCGGGGCTGCGCCCGCCCGGCCACCCCCGCGCGGCGGGCCTACCGCAACTGCACCGCGATGGTCCGCACCGCCGCGGTTCCCCGCCTGGTCCGCCGCCTCCAGCCGCAGCTCGTGGCGGCCGGGCGCCGCCGCGTCGGGCACCGTCACCAGCACCCGGTCGCGGATCAGGTCGGGCTCGACGATCAGCGGCGCGCCGTCGAGGGCCGCCGATCAGGCTGCCGTCGGCCACGCCGGTGCCCTTGTCCACCACCGCCACGGGCACCGTGGTCCAGCGGGGCAGGGTCACCCCCGGGCACCGTCGACGGCTCCTGCGCCGTCGACCGCCAGCGGGGCCGGATCGATCCAGGGCGCGGCGACGGTCGGCGGAACACGGCGTGCAGGCCGCGGTCGGCCAGGGCGAACCCGGGCGCCGCTGCCGTCGCGCCGGGGTCGCAGGGGGCCCACCGGCTTCCAGGCGTCGCCGGTCCCAGCGGAAGACCCACAGACCGCGCGTCAGCGGGCGCGCCGGCGGCCGCGGCGCGCAGCGTCCCCGTCCAGGGGCCAGTCGGCGGCCAGGTAGCGCGCGCCCCAGAAGGGCCCCTCCAGTTCCGGCGCGGGGCGCGGCGTCGGGTCGGCCGCGGCGGACCAGGGCACGGTCCACAGCACCGTCGGCGCCAGCACCGGATCGCCGGCGGCCGGGTCCAGGGCCCGGCGCTGCGGCCGGCGGACCGCCCGGCAGTTCCAGGAAGGGGGTCAGGCGGCCGCCGCGGCCGTCGTCCACCTCGGCGTCGGCCGGCGTCCCAGCCGCCGAGCGCGCACCGCCGCGCTCGCTCCGCGGCCGCCACCACCAGCGGCACCGTCACCGCGCCCGGCCGCCGGCCCGGTCCTCGGCCACGATCTCCAGCTCGTGGTTCCCCGGCGGCCAGGCCCTGCGCCGTCCGGTCCCCAGGTACCAGAGGCCGCCCTCGCGCCCGGGCACGTCCACCTGCCGGCCGCCGGAAGAGCCAGTGCTCGTCCAGGACGCTGCGGCGCCGTCGCCGTCGACCACGTCGCAGCGCTCCAGGCGCAGCTGGTTGTTGTCGGCGAAGGCGAAGCGCTCGTTGCGGCAGCGGTAGACCACCGCGCCGTCCAGGCGCACCTCGATGAGCCAGGGCGCCAGCACGTGGCCGCGGATGTCCGACCTGGTCGGTGATGCGGGCGCTGAAGGCCACCGGGCCGCGCACGGTCAGGGGCGGCGGTCGTGCCCGTCAGGCGCGCCGTCGCCGCCGACGGCCGCCGCCAGGGGCTGCCCGCCGCCGGCGCCGCCGCCAGGTGGGCGGTCACCGCGTGGATCACCGGCGGGAAGGTGTCCGGCAGCGGCGAACCCCCACTCCAGGGGATTCAGCGGCCGCTGGGCCGCGTCGCGCACCTCGAAGTGCAGGTGCGGGCCGGTGGTGCCGCTCTCGCCGCTGAGGCCCAGCACCTCGCCGGCCTTGACCGGCAGGCGCTCCGGCTCCAGCTGCAGGCGCACCCGGTAGACGCCGCTCGCCGGCCGCGCTGGCGCCCGACCAGGGCCAGGATGCGGTCGCTGAAACGGGAGAGGTGGGCGTAGACCGTGGTCCGGCCCGAGACGCCCTGCACGTACACGGCGCGGCCGTAGGCGCCGTTCTCGGCGCGCACCCGGCTGATCCAGCCGTCCTCCACCGCGTGGACGGCGAACCCGGTGCGCGACTGGGTCTTGAGGTCCAGGCCGGCGTGGTAGCGGCCAGGCCGGGGCTCCATGAAGCTGCTGGTCAGGTAGCGGGTGGGCAGGTCCAGGGGCCAGCGGAGCGACCGGGCCGGCGCGGCGGAACCGGCGGCGCCGGCCAGCGCCGGCAGGATCAACAGGATGAGGCGGAACAGGTTGCGGGCGGCCACGGGCGTCCTCCTTGACTTGCTAAGCCGGGGCGGGTTCCGGCCGATAGCATAAGGGTTCAAAACACTGCGCGACAAGCTGCGCCCCCGGGTGTATGCTGGCCGCGGAAGGATCCACCGCGCCCGCGGGCGCGCACGCCGGTCATCATCATGGAGGGATTCCATGTCCGAAGGCACCGGTCACTGGCTCGACGACCAGGACACCATCCCCGCCCCCGCCGGCCGCAGCTTCCTCCTGGACACCAACGTCCTGCTGCACGACGCCGACAGCCTCCACGCCTTCGAAGAGCAACAACGTCGATCCTGACCATCGACGTGCTCGAGGAGCTGGACCGCTTCAAGCGGGGCAACGACGAGAAGGCCCGCAACGCCCGCCGGGTGATCCGCGACATCGACTCCCTGCGCAACGGGCTGCCGCTGAGCCACGGCGTGCCCGTGCCCGGCGGCGGCAAGCTGTACGTGACGGTCAAGAGCTTCGTCGAGGAACTGCCCAAGGGCATGGACCGCTCCGTGCCCGACAACCGCATCCTGGCCGCGGCGGTGCGCCCTGAAGAAGGCCGGCGCCGACGTGGTCTTCGTCACCAAGGACATCAACGCCCGGGTCAAGGCCGACGCCCTGGGCATCAAGGCCCAGGACTTCCTGGCCACCCGCGTCAACTTCGACGAGCTGTATCACCGGCTGGTCCGAGCACGAGGTCGCCCACGAGACGGTCGAGGCCTTCTACCGGCACGAGCCGGTGCGCCTGGAGGCCGAGCTGCAGCCCAACGAGGGCGTGCTGCTGAAGTCCGAGGACAACCCCAAGCAGACCGCCCGCGGCATCTACCGGGCCGACAGCGGCCTGGTCGAGCCCCTGCAGCACGGCGACAGCCACCCCTGGGGCCTGTCGGCCCGCAACCTGCAGCAGCAGTTCGCCCTGGAACTGCTCATGCGCCCGGACATCCAGCTGGTCACCATGCTGGGCCAGGCCGGCACCGGCAAGACCCTGCTGGCCCTGGCGGTCGGCCTGCAGCTGGTGGCCGAGGAGAAGCGCTACCGGCGGATCATGGTCTCGCGGCCCATCATGCCCCTGGGCCGGGACATCGGCTACCTGCCCGGCAGCAAGGAGGAGAAGCTCTCCAGCTGGATGGAGCCGGTCTCGGACAACCTGCAGTACCTGGTGGACCCCAAGCTCGAGCAGTCGCGGCGACAAGGTGCAGTACCTGTACGACACGGGCGTGGTCGAGGTCGAGGCGGTCACCTACATCCGCGGCCGCAGCCTGCCCAAGCTGTTCATCATCATCGACGAGGCCCAGAACCTGACGCCCCACGAGGTCAAGACCGTGGTCAGCCGCGCCGGCGAGGGCGCCAAGGTCATCCTCACCGGCGACGCCTACCAGATCGACAACCCGTACCTGGACGCCTCGTCCAACGGCCTGACCTACGTGGTGGAGCGGTTCAAGGACCAGGGCGATCCACGGGCACATCACCCTGGCCAAGAGCGAGCGCAGCGAACTGGCCAGCCTGGCGGCCGCGCTCCTCAGCGCGCCCGGCAGCACGACGCCGCGGGCCGGCCAGCCCGGTCCGGGGCGCGCTCGTTCAGGGCTTGCGGGCCTCCACGTAGGCCGATCGCAGGTACTGCTCCACGCCCGACCCCGGATCCCAGTCGCGGATGTGCGCCACGCTCCCGTCCTGGATGGCGATGCGCACGTCGACGAACCCGGCGGCGGCCAACCGGTCCTCGTACTCGGCCACGGTCATGGCACCGCTGATGCATGCCGCCAGGTGGGTCGCCCCCTCCCACGGCGTGCCGACGAGGGAGCGGATCTTCACCGGGTCGGCGACGGCCAGCCGGCCCCCCGGCCGCAGCACGCGGAAGGCCTCGGCGAACACCCGGTCCTTCTCGGGCGAAAGGTTGATGACGCAGTTGGAGATGACGACGTCGACGGACGCGTCGTCCACCGGCAATTCCTCGATCCGGCCGAGGCGGAACTCGACCTCCGCCCGCCGGCCGGCCGCGCTGCCGGCGCGGGCGACCATCGCCGGGGTCATGTCCACTCCGATCACCTTGCCGGTGGGACCGACCCGCGCGGCGGCCAGCAGGGCGTCGAACCCGGCGCCGCTGCCCAGGTCCAGCACCGTCTGGCCCGGTTTGAGGGCGGCCAGCACCAGCGGATTGCCGCAGCCCAGGGTCAGGGCCGCGTCCGCCGGCAGGGACGCCACGTCCGCCTCCTCGTAGCCCAGGCGCCGCGCGGCGTCGCGCAAGGTCAGCGCGCCGTCGCCGCAGCCGCCGGCGCAGCAGCCGCCGGACCCGACGGCCGCGGCGCCGTAGTGGGCCTGCACCAGTTCACGGATCCGCTCGGGTATCGGTCTCGTTGTCCTGCGTCATGGTCGTCACCGTTCGTTGTCAGTTGATTACCGCAACCTTTTCCCCAAAAAATCAGGCCGAGGGGCCGCAGCAGGCGGGCCCCGTCCCCCGGCGCGCCGCGCCCGCCAGGCGCGGCAGCACCGCCAGCAACTGGTCCCGTTCGCCTGCCGCCAGCCCCGCCAGCAGCGCCGCCAGGCGACCGGAGAAGGCCCGCCGAGCCTGGTCCAGGGCGGTTTCTCCGGCGGGCGTCGGCGCCACGCAGCACACCCGTCCGTCGGCCTCGGAACGCATCCGCGTCAGGAATCCCCGCTGCTGCAGTCGATCGACCAGGCGCGTGGCGCCGCTCTTGGTCAGTCCCGTCGCCTCGCCGACGGCCTGGACCGACAGGTGACCCGCCACCTGCAGTTGCCTCAGGGTGTGGAATTCCACCAGCGAGAGATCGGCGCAGCAGACGCCGTCCAGACCCCTGGCTCCCAGCTCCCAGATCAGGTCCGCCAGCGCCTCGGCCGCCCGGCCGGTGTCCCGCTTCCTGCCCATGATGACCTCCTGCCCGGCAGGATAACCCTGTTAGTTGCGCAACGCAACCTTTCTGCCACAGGGCGCCGCCGGTGCCGGCACGCGCCTCAGGAGTCGCCCTGGACCAGGAATTGCCGCAGCTGTCCCATGAGACAGGCGTCGGCCCGCTTCACCGCGCGCGTGAGGTGCTCGTTCACCAGTTGCTGATCCAGCCGGGCCGTCGGGGTGATGGCCTTCTTCCCCTCGTACTGGCCCAGGCAGGACGCCTGCCAGACCACGTTGCCGCTGGTGTCCTTCAGGGTCAGCCGCACCTCCGCCTCGGCCTTGTCCGTGGTGGGCACGGGGATGGCGAGCATCCCGACGACCGCCAGGGCGGTCGCCAGCTTCGCCCGGTGCGAGCCGTCATTCCCCAGCGCCATGCCCAGGCCGGCGCCGACCGCGCCGGTGAGCAGGAACGAACCCGGCGAGCGCTCGAGGCGGCAGCCCATGGACAGCAGGTCCGCCGACAGCACGTAGTCGGCCTGCCCCCGCAGCGGCACCAGGGCGAAGAGATTGGTCTGCTCCAGGTCCTGGGCCAGGGCCTCGGCGTAGACCTGGGTGGCGGGCACCTCCCAGGAGCTGTCCTTCGGGAAGGTGATGTTGAAGAAGTGCCCCTGACCCTGCCGCTGTTCCGGCGGCCGCATGTCCGTGACGCCGTCGAAGTACAGGGCCGGAGGCTCGCCTTCCTGGTAGCGGAAGTCCATGGCCTCGTCCGGGTAGACGAAGACGATGCGGTTGCGTGGAGCAGCCGGCCAGCGCCAGCAGCAGCAGCGGCAGGGCCAACACGCCCCGGCGCGGCAGCATCGGCATCGCCGTCGGGTCCCTTCTCATGACGTCTCCTGGGGTTGCGGGGTCACGGTTCCACGTTTCAATCTACGGTCCGGGCACCACGAGATCCAGCCCGGCGCCCAGTCCCAGGCGGGCCGCCGCGTCCCCGTCGCGCACCGCGATCTCCAGGGTGCCGCCGCTGCCCCAGTACCAGAAGGGGACGCCCGGCGGCGCGGCCGCGTAGGTGGCCGCCGGCCCGTGCACCAGCGTCCCGCCCACGCGCACGGCGCCGCCGGCGTCCAGCCGGCGTCCCTGCGCCGAGTCCCGGGGCAGGTCGCTGATCGCGTTGCCGAAGCGGTCGATCCAGCGGAGCGACCAGCCGCCGGCCGCGACCGGAGCCGGGCCCAGGACCGTCGCCGGGGCCGGGCTGCCCACCTGCTCCAGGGGCGCGCCCATGGCCAGGTGGGCTCCGGCCGGGGCGAACACGTCGCGCCCGTGGAAGGTGTTCGAGCACGCCCGAGCCGTCGGGCGCACCCCGGCAGGGATCGCGATCCAGCACCACCACGGCCAGATCCGGCGCACCGGCCAGCCAGGACAGCAGCGGCCCCGCCGGCCCGACGAAGAGCCGGCCGCGGGCGCGGCAGGCCACCGCCGCGCGTCCCGAGCCCACGCCCGGGTCGACCACCGCGACGAAGACCGTCCCGGGCGGGAAGTCCGGCAGCAGGCGCTGCAGGAACCAGGCGCCGGCCGCCGCGTCGCCCCGGGGAATGCCGTGGCCCCCGTCGACGATCAGCGGCCGCGCCGCCGCCTCCGGCCAGCGGGCCCACACCGTCAGCAGCGCCCCCTTGAGCTCGGCCACCCAGGGGTCGGCCAGACCGAAGTCGGTCACCAGCACCACCGCGCGGCTCACGGCAGCACCGCGAAGGGCTTGTCCTCGGCGCGCCGGCCCAGGCGCAGCACCAGCACCAGCAGCGCCGCCAGCCCGACGGCCAGGGACAGCCAGGGCGACAGGCCCCAGCCGGCCGGCAGATAGCCCAGGACGAGGGCCACCCCCGCCACGGTCAGGGCGTAGGGCAGCTGGGTGCGCACGTGGTCCACGTGGTCGGCGCCCGAGGCCAGGCTCGACATGATCGTGGTGTCGCTGATGGGCGAACAGTGGTCGCCGAACACGGCCCCGGCCAGCACCGCGCTGACCGCCGCCAGGTGGATGCCCTCGGCGCGGCACCGGCAGGCCCGCGCCGCCGGGCAGCTGCGCGCGCCAGCGGGAAGACCAGGGGCATGAGGATGGCCATGGTCCCCCAGCTCGTGCCGGTGGAGAAGCTGACCGCCGCGGCCAGCACGAAGACCACCGCCGGCAGCAGCCGGGCCGACAGCACCTGGTGGCTGACCTCGACCAGGTACGGCGCCGTGCCCAGCCCGCGCAGACCGCGCTCATGGACCAGGCCAGCACCAGGATGGTCACGGCGATCACCATGGACCGCGGCCCCCTGCAGGTAGCCGTCCAGGGCATCGACCAGGGACAGGCGCCGTCCGGCGACGGTCAGCACCACGGCCGTCAGCGCCCCCGTCAGGGCCGCCCAGGTCAGCACCGCGAAGCTGTCGGCGTTGTTGAGGATCTCCCGCAGCGACGGCGCGGCGATCCCCGCCGCGTGCGCCGCCTTCAGGCCGCCGAAGTACAGGCCCAGGGCCGTGGTGACGATCACCGCGAGGATGGGCAGCCCGGCCAGCAGCGGGTGGGCCGGCGGCAGGTCGGAGGCGTCCTGCCTCTCGAGTTCGTCCACGTCGCTGGCCGGCCGCGCGCCCGGTCGCAGCACCAGCCCCTGCTGCAGCGCCCGCTGCTCGGCGTGGAGCATGGGCCCGAAGTCCCGACCGGTGATGGACACCATGTAGACGAAGGCGAGGGTCAGCAGCGGATAGAAGCTGTAGGGAATCGTGCGCAGGAAGAACGTGTACGCGGCCTGGTCTCCCCCCAGCCGGGTCATGGCCTCCTGGATCAGCCCCACCTCGAAGCCCACCCAGGTGGAGATCACCGCGACGGTGGTCACCGGCGCGGCGGTGCTGTCCACCAGCCACGAGAGCTTCTCCCGGGAGATGCGCAGGCGGTCGGTCAGAGGTCGCATGGTCGAGCCCACCAGCAGCGTGTTGGCGTAGTCGTCGAAGAAGACCAGCGTGCCCATGGCGGCGGTCGCGGTCATGCCGCCGCGGCGACCGCCCACCTTGCCGGCCAGCCAGTGGACCACGCCGCCGGTGGCGCCGCTGCGCGAGAGCACCCCCACCATGCCGCCCAGGACGGTCGAGAAGATGATGATCGAGGCGTGGGAGCGGTCGGCCAGGGCGTCGGTCAGGTAGCGGTCGCCCAGGCGCAGGAAGGCCGTGAAGGGATTGCCTTCGATGATCGTGGCCCCCACCCAGACTCCCAGCAGCAGGGCCACGATCACCTGGCGCGTGGCCAGGGCCAGGCCGATGGCCAGGACGGGCGGGACCACCGACAGCCAGCCGTGGCTCCGGGCGGGATCGGCGTCCGCGGCCCAAGCCGCCACGGGCACCAGCAGGACCAGCAGCAGCAGCAGCAGACGCCTCCTCATGAACCCCCGTCCTTCCGGCCGTGCGCCCAGGCAAGGTAGTCCGCGTCCACCCGCGGCGCGGGCCAGGCCATGATCTGGGGCACGTCGTAGGGATGCTGCTGCTTCAGTTCGCCGGCGCACAGCTCGTAGCGATCCGGCAGCACCTTCAGCACGAGGGCCACCTCCGTGTCCCGGCGCACCTCGCCCTGCCAGCGGTAGAACGAGACCAGGTCCGCTCCCACCTGGGCGCAGACCGCCAGCCCGGCGGCCACCAGGTTGCGGGCGACGGTCTCCGCACCCGCCCGGTCGGGGAAGGTGGTGGCCAGCACCAGCAGGCCGTGGTCGCTCACGCGTCGCTCCCTTCGCCGGCGGCGATGATGCGCAGCATGGCCTCGTGCAGCCCCGGCGGCGCGGCGACGATGCCGTCGGTCGGCACCTCGACGGCGGCACCGGCCGCGTCGGTGACCTGGACGCCGGACTCCCGGGCGATCAGGGTGCCGGCCGCCGTGTCCCAGGGGCGCAGCCGGAACTCCCAGTAGCCGTCCAGCTTCCCGGCGGCCGTGTGGCAGAGGTCGATGGCGGCGCTGCCGCCCCGGCGGACCCCGTGGCACGGCGCCTTGAGGAAGTCCCGCACCAGCCGCGTGTTCCGGTCCACCACGGCGTCCCGCACGTAGGGAAAGCCCGTGGCCAGCAGCGCCTGCTGCAGTTCGGTCGGTTCCCGCGGCGGCCCAGCGCCGTGCGGCTGCCGTGGCCCGGCCGTTCCAGCACGGCGCCGCCGCCGCGCCCGGCCAGGTAGAGCTCGTCCAGGTACGGGGCGCACACGGCGCCGGCCAGCAGGCCCGCGTCGTCGGCGCAGCCGATGCTGACGCAGAAGAAGGCGTAGCCGTGGGCGAAGTTCGTGGTGCCGTCCAGGGGATCGACGTACCAGGTGCGCGTGCCGCCGTGCTCCGGGGCGCCGCTGTCACCCGACTCCTCGGCCAGCACGTGGTCGCCGGGAAAACGGCGCGACAGCTCGCCCAGGATGAAGTCCTCCGCCGCCCGGTCCGCCTCGGTGACGAACTCGGTGCCGCCCTTGGCCTCGACCCGCCCGGCGTGCCCGAGGCGCTCCAGCAGCAGCGCTCCGGCGCGCACGGCGATGTCGCGGGCCGCGGCCAGCAGTTCGGCGGAACCGGCGGACGAGAGTGGCTGGGAAGTCATGGGAAGAGGCTCTCCGTTCGGGGGTGCGGGCAGGGGCTGCGACGGACCGCCCGATCCTAACAGCGCGTCGGCCCCGGGACAACGGTGATCCTGCCGGCGCGGACCGTGCGCCGGAGGTTGACAACGCCCGTCCGGCGGGTAGCTTGTGGCGTGACCGCAGCGACCGGCGTCCAGCGAAAGGAACCGCCATGATCGACCGCATCCAGGCAGTCCTCGAGGAGATCCGCCCCGCCCTGCAGGCGGACGGCGGCGACCTCGAATTCATCGACTTCAACGAGGGCGTGGTCATGGTGCGCATGAAGGGCGCCTGCGGGAACTGTCCCATGAGCATGATGACCCTCAAGAACGGCATCGAGGCCCGGCTCAAGGCGCGCATGCCCGAAGTCCAGGCCGTCGAGTCGATCTGACGTGGCCGGCGTGCGCGGCGTCGACTTCTACCGCTTCGACGGGCTCCTGGACGACGAGGAGCGCGGCGTGCGGGCGGTGGCCCGCCGCTTCGTCGAGCAGCGGTTCCTGCCGGTGCTGCGCGACCACCTGCGCGCCGGCACCTTCCCCGTCGAGCTGATCCCCGAGATGGGCGCCCTGGGCCTGCTGGGGCCGGCGGTGCACGGACCCGGCTGCGCCGGGCTCAGCGCCACGGTCTACGGCATCATCTGCGAGGAGCTCGAGCGGGGCGACAGCGGCCTGCGCAGCTTCGCCTCGGTGCAGGGCAGCCTGGTGATGTGGCCCATCGCCGCCTACGGCAGCGACGAGCAGAAGGAACGCTGGCTGCCCGAGCTGGCGGCCGGCCGCAAGGTGGGCTGCTTCGGCCTGACCGAGCCGGACCACGGCTCGGACCCCGGCGGCATGGCGACCACGCGCGACGCGCGACGGCGACGACTGGATCCTGCACGGCGCCAAGCTGTGGATCACCAACGCCGACCTGGCCGACGTGGCCGTGGTCTGGGCCCGGGACCCGAGGGCGTCCTGGGCTTCCTGGTGGAGAAGGGCACGGCCGGCTTCGCGGCCAACCCGATCCACGGCAAGTGGAGCCTGCGGGCCAGCGACACCGGCGAACTGGTGCTGGACGGGGTGCGGGTGCCCGAGAGCAGCCGCCTGCCCGGGGCGCGCGGCCTGAAGGCGCCCGCTGTCCTGCCTGAACGAGGCCCGCTACGGCATCGCCTGGGGCGCGGTGGGCGCGGCGGCCGACTGCTACGAGACCGCCCTGCGCTACGCCGGCCAGCGCGGAGCAGTTCGGCAGGCCCATCGCCGGCGTTCCAGCTGGTGCAGAAGAAGCTGGTGACCATGCTGACCGAGATCACCAAGGCCCAGGGGCTGGTGCTGCAGCTGGGCCGGCTCAAGGACGGCGGCGTCAACGAGGTGCCCCTGGTCTCGCTGGCCAAGCGCAACAACGTGGCCATGGCCCTGGACTGCGCCCGCATGGCCCGGGACATCCTGGGCGCCGCCGGCATCACCGACGAGTTCTCCCCCGGCCGGCACGTCGCCAACCTCGAGTCGGTCTCCACCTACGAGGGCACCCACGACATCCACGCCCTGATCGTGGGGCAGGAGATCACCGGGCACGCCGCCTTCCGCTAGGGGGGGGCGGCCCGGCCGGCGCCTCGCGTGGTTCCTCAACTCTCGGCCTCGTAGACGTTGATCCCCTTGATGTTGACGAATTCGTGGAGGCCGAAGCGCGCCAGCTCGCGGCCCAGGCCGCTCTTCTTCACGCCGCCGAAGGGCATGCGCGGATCGCTCTTGGTGAAGTGGTTGACGAAGACCGCGCCCGACTCGATGCGGCGGGCCAGCCGCCGGCCCCGGGCCAGGTCGGCGGTCCAGACGCTGCCCCCCAGGCCGAAGTCCGAGTCGTTGGCCAGGTCGACGGCCGCGTCCTCGTCGTCCACCACCAGGATGGGGGCGATGGGGCCGAAGACCTCCTCCTTGGCCAGGCGCATGTCGGGGGTGACGTCCACCACCACCGTGGGCGGCAGGAAGAACCCCGGACCCGGCAGGCGCCGGCCGCCGGTCAGCACCCGCGCCCCCCGTCCGACCGCCTCGGCCAGCTGCTCCTCCAGGGCCGCCAGCTCCTTCTCGTTGACGATGGCCCCCACCCGGGTGCGCTCCTCCAGGGGATCGCCCACGTGCAGCTCGGCCATCAGTTCGGCGAAGCGGCGGCTGAAGGCCTCGGCCATCTCCCGCACCACGATGAAGCGCTTCGAGGCGATGCAGCTCTGGCCGGTGCAGAGCATGCGGCCGGCCACGGCGCCGCGGGCGGTGGACTCGAGGTCCGCATCCTCCAGGACGATGAAGGGATCGCTCCCCCCCAGCTCCAGCACCACCTTCTTGAGGTGCCGGCCGGCCAGTTCGGCCACGCGGGCGCCCACCTCGGTCGAGCCGGTCAGGGAGACGCCCCGGACCTCGTCGCGGCCGATCAGCTCGGCCACCGTCTGGTGGTCGGTGACCACGGTGCGGAACAGGCCCTCGGGGAAGCCGGCCCGGGCGAAGGCCTCCTCGATGGCCAGGCCGCAGCCGGTGACGTTGCTGGCGTGCTTCAGGAGGCTGGCGTTGCCGGCGGCCAGGGTGGGCACGCCGAAGCGCAGGGCCTGCCAGAAGGGGTAGTTCCAGGGCATGACCGACACCACCACCCCCAGGGGCTCGTACACCACCAGGTGTTCCAGGCCGTCGGCCTGCACCGGCTCGTCCGCCAGCCAGCGGGGCGCCATCTCGCCGTAGAACTCGCAGAGCCAGGCGCACTTCTCCACCTCGGCGCGGGCCTCGGAGATGGGCTTGCCCATCTCCTCGGTCATCAGGCGCGCGTAGCGGTCGGCGTCCTCCCGCAGCACCCCCGCCAGGCGGGGCAGCAGGGCCGCCCGCTCGGCTGCGGACTTCAAGCGCCAGCGGCGCTGGGCGGCGTCGGCCTCCCCCAGCAGGGCCATGACCTGCCGCCGCGGCATCAGGTCGTAGGTGCGCAGTTCCTCGCCGGTGGCCGGGTTGACGGTGGTGATCCCCATGTCGCGTCCTTTCTGGCGGCGCCCGATCCGGGCGCGGTCCGGTGCCCCCATGATAGATGCGCCCGGGCCGGCCGTCACACGGGGCGGCCCGGGGGCCGGATCAGTCCCGCGCCGGGCGGGTGAACAGCCAGGGGCCCTCGTCCGGCGGTTCGGTGGCCGGCGCCCAGCCGTCGTCGGCGAAGTCCAGCAGGTCCGCCGGCCGGCGGGCCCCCACCGCCAGGGCATGGCGCAGCAGGGCGCCCCGGGCCCGCTTGGCGTGGACGGTGACGGTCTTGAGGCTGCCGTCGGGGCGCTCCTCCTTGAAGACCGGCGCCAGGACGGGACCGCGCAGGGCCCCCGTGTCCACGGCCTTCATGTACTCCTGGGCGGCGACGGTCAGCACGGGCTCCCCGTCCCGCAGGCGGGCGTCGAGGGCGGCGGTGATGCGGGGCCGCCAGTAGGCCGCCAGGCGCGCCCCCGGGCGCCGCCAGGTCGCTGCCCATCTCCAGCCGGTAGGCCTCCACCAGGTCCAGCGGCCGCAGCACCCCGTAGAGCCCCGAGAGGATGACCAGGTCCCGCTGGGCCCGGCGGCGCCGGGCGGCATCCAGCCTCGGGGGCCAGGCCCTGGTAGACCAGCCCCGTGAAGGCGTACAGCGCCGGGCGTCGCGGGCGGCCGGGCGCGCCCCAGCGGGCCAGGTCGGCCCGGGCCGCGTCGGCCAGGGCCCCCGAGGCCCCCACGGCGCGGGCCAGCCGGGCCGCCCCCAGGCCCCGCAACCGGGCCACCAGGCCGGCGGCCTCCGCGGCGAAGGCGGGCTCGCCCGGGCGCAGGCGCGGCGGCACCGGCCGCTCCAGGTCCATGGTCTTGGTGGAATTGACGATCAGCAGCATCCCGGCCTCCCGGGGGGCGATCGCCCCCCGGCGGACTGTCGCCGATCCGCCGGCCCGACGCAACCGGGAGAGGAGCCCCAACCGGCCTCCAGGCTCAAGCTTGCGGCCCTCCGGCCGATCACGGGGGACGGACCCGCGCGGTCCCGTCCGTCCGCTGGAGGCGACCCGACAGCACCACGGCCCGCCGGGCCCTGCCCAGAAAGCGAAGCACCCATGCCGCACCGCCTGCCCCGATCCGCCTGGCTGCCGCTCCTGTTCGCCGTCTGGCGGCCGCCCGGCCCGCGGCCGGCCTCGAGGACGCGCCCCGCTTCCAGCGGATCACCGCCCGGGACGGCCTGTCCCAGGGCGTGGTCAACGACGTGCTCCAGGACCGCGAGGGTTTCGTCTGGCTCGCCACCCAGGACGGGCTGAACCGCTACGACGGGCACACGATCCGCGTCTTCCAGAACGACCCCGACGACCCCTCCAGCATCGGCGGCAACTGCGTGTGGTGCCTGGGCGAGGACAGCGACGGGCGCATCTGGTTCGGCACCGAGGGGGCGGGCTTCGGCTACTTCGACCCCACCCGCGAGCGCTTCGTGAACTTCCGCTGGGATCCGCGGGCACCCGCCAGCCTGGACGCCTACGAGGTCCAGGACCTGGCCATCGACCGCCAGGGGCGCGTCTGGCTGGCCACCAGCCAGCACGGCCTGCTCTGCTTCGAGCCGGCCGACTCGACCCTCACCGGCTGGAAGCACCTGGAGGACGAGCCCGGCTCGATCCCCTCGAACGACGTCTGGTCCCTGGCCCTGGGCACCGACGGCCGCGTGTGGGCCGGCACCGACGCCGGCCTCTGCCGCGTCGACCCGGGCACCCGCGCCGTGGAACGCTGGGGCACGACGACCCCGACGACCCGGGCAGCCTGCCACGACGACACCATCTACCGGCTGCACCTGGACCGGAGCGGCCGCCTGTGGGTCGGCGAGGTCAAGGGCCTGGACCTCTTCGACCCGGAGACCGGCACCTTCCGCCACTTCGTCCACGACCCCGACGACCCCCACTCCCTGGCCCGGTCGTCCATCGGCGGCATCGCCGACGACCCGTCGGGCCGGATGTGGATCGCCTCCATGAGCGGCGGTCTGCAGCTGCTGGACCCGGAGACCGGCCGCTGCCGGCACATCCACCACGACCCGCTGGTGCCCATGAGCCTGGGCTCGGACCGCGTGAACCGGCTGACGGTGGACCACGCCGGGATGCTGTGGGTGGCCACCCAGAACGGCGCCAGCCTGCTGGACCTGCACGCCAAGCGGTTCCTGCACGTGCGGCCGGGCGACCCCGCCGAGGGGCGCCTGGCCGACCCCACGGTGTGGTCCATCTGCGAGGACAGCCGCGGCGAGGTGTGGGTCGGCACCGACGGCGGCCTGAACCGCATCGTCCCGGGCGTGGACACGGTCCGGGTCTACGTCCACGACGACGCCGACAGCACCTCCGTCTGCAACACCGGCCAGTGCTGCGTCTTCGAGGATCCCAGGGACGGCTGTGGGTGGGCTCGGACCGGGGCGGCCTGGGCTGGTACGACCGCGACCACGACCGCTTCGTCAACTACGCCGCCGGCACCGACACCAGCCGCGGCCTCCTGCACGCCGCGTCTTCGGGCTGAGCGAGGACCGCGAGGGCACCGTGTGGGTGGCCACCCTCGGCGGCCTGCACCACTACGACCGCGAGCACGACCGCTTCGTGCCCGACCTGCCCGCCGGGGTCTCGGGCCGCGAGGCCGCCCTGCGCGCCGTCTTCGCCGACAGCCGCGGCCGCATCTGGGTGGGCACCTGGGGCGAGCGCCTGCAGCGCTTCGACCCGGCCGACGGCAGCTGGACCACCTGGCAGCACGACCCGGACGACCCCCACAGCCCCACCAGCAACGTGGTCATCTGCTTCGCCGAGGACCGCCGGGGCAACGTCTGGATCGGCACCACCAACGGGCTGAACCGCTACGACGAGGCCAGCGGCGGCTTCGAGCGCTTCGGCGTGCGCGACGGCCTGCCCAACGCCACCATCTACGGCATCCTCGAGGACGACCCCGGCCGCCTGTGGATCAGCACCAACATGGGCCTGAGCCGCTACACCCCGGCCACGGGCACCTTCGACAACTACGACATCAGCGACGGCCTGCAGGACAACGAGTTCAACGCCCAGGCCTGCCGCCGCGGCCCCAGCGGCCGCATGTACTTCGGCGGCATCAACGGCCTGACGGTGTTCCGCCCCGAGGAGATCCACAACAGCCGCAACCGGCCGCGGGTCGCCATCACCGACCTGCAGCTGGCCAACCGCTCGGTGCGGCCGGGCGAGCCGTGGACGGCCGCCCGGTCCTGGAGCGGCCGGCGCACCTGA
This sequence comes from Candidatus Krumholzibacteriia bacterium, assembly GCA_963825035.1. Lineage (GTDB taxonomy): Bacteria > Krumholzibacteriota > Krumholzibacteriia > LZORAL124-64-63 > LZORAL124-64-63 > JACZKN01. Next base: position 135,159 of record CAWGRT010000008.1, read on the forward strand.
CCGACCGCGTGGTGCTGGACCACCGGGACAACGTGGTGACCCTCGAGTTCACGGCCCTGGACTACGCCGCGCCCGGCGCCCTGCGCTACGCCTACCGCCTGGACGGCTTCGACGACGACTGGCACGAGGTGGGCGATCGCCACCACGCCACCTACACCAACCTGCCCCCGGGCAACTACGTCTTCCGCGCCCGCGCCACCAACCACGACGGCATCTGGAGCCCCTTCGAGGCCCGCCTGGCCCTGGTGGTCACCCCGCCCTACTGGCGGACCGGCTGGTTCCGCGGGCCCGGCCTGCTGGCCATCGTCGGCCTGGTGCCTGGCGTCCACGAATCGCGCACCCGCTTCATCCGCCGCCGCAACCGCGAGCTGCAGCGCCACGTGGCCCTGCGCACGGCCGACCTCGAGCAGGAGATCGCCGAGCGCCGCCGCGCCGAGGCCGAGCTGCGCCAGGCCAAGGAGGAGGCCGTCGCCGCCACCCGCGCCAAGAGCGAGTTCCTGGCCAACATGAGCCACGAGATCCGCACGCCGCTGAACGGCGTCATCGGCATGACCGGGGCCCTGCTGGACACGGTCCTGTCGGACGAGCAGCGCGAGTTCTGCGAGATGGCCCAGTCCAGCGCCAACGCGCTGCTGAACGTCATCAACGACATCCTGGACTTCTCCAAGATCGAGGCCGGCAAGCTGGAACTGGAGACCGTCACCATGGCGCCTGCGCGACGTCGTCGAGGAGGTCGCCGACATGCTGGCGCTGCAGGCCTGGGAAAAGGGCCTGGCCTTCACCACCATCGTCGACGGCCGCCGTGCCCGACGCGTCGCGCGGCGACCCCGGCCGGCTGCGCCAGGTGCTGCTGAACCTGACCGGCAACGCCGTGAAGTTCACCACCCGGCGAGGTCGCATCGAGATCGCGCCTGACGGCCGTCGACGAGCGCCGACGCCCGGCGCCTGCGCTGCGAGGTCGCGACACGGGCATCGGCATCCCGGCCGCCAAGCGCGACCGCCTGTTCCGCTCGTTCTCCCAGGCTGGACGCCTCCACCACCCGCCGCTACGGCGGCACGGGCCTGGGCCTGGCCATCAGCCGCCAGCTGGTGGAGCTGATGGGCGGCGCCATCGGCTGCGACAGCCGCGAGGGCGAGGGTTCCACCTTCTGGTTCGAGATTCCGCTGAGCCGGCGCCGACGACGGCCCGCCGCCGCCGGCGCGAGCGGCGCCGGGTGCTGGTGATCCACCACGACGCCGCCGAGCGGGCCGCCCTGGGCGGCCATGCTCGACCACGCCGGCTACGGCGCGAGGTCGTCGACGGGCCCGCGCCGGCGCGCGGGCCCTGGCCGCGCGGCGGCGGCCGGCCGCCTACGCCGCCGTCCTGGTCGGGCGGCCGCGGGCTGGACGAGGCAGCCGCCTTCGCCGCCGGACCCGCCGCGACCCGGGCCTGGCGGGGACGCGCCTGGTGCTGGTGTCCGCCCTCGGCGACCACACCGAGCGCGAGAGCTACGGCAGTCCGGCTTCGCCGAGTGCCTCGCCCCCCGGTCAAGCACCGCAAGCTGCTGGAGGCGCTGGAACGGTCCACGCGGCGCCGGCCGGCGACGCCCGCCGCCCCGGCGCGCCGCGCCGCCCGGCACGGCGCGCCGGCGAGCGACCGCGCCTCCTGCTGGCCGAGGACAACCCCATCAACCAGCGGGTGGCCGGACTGATCCTGGAGAAGCTGGGCTACGACCACGACGTGGTGGCCTCGGGCGACGCCGCGGTGCGGGCGGTGGCGAGCACCGCTACGCCGCCGTCCTGATGGACGTGCAGATGCCGGGGATGGACGGCCTGGAGGCCTCGCGGCGCATCCGCGACCCGAGGGCGGCGCGCTGGACCGGGACGTGCCCATCATCGCCATGACGGCCCACGCCATGGCCAGCGACCGGGAGCGCTGCCTGGCCGCCGGCATGGACGACCACGTGACCAAGCCGGTCGAGTCGGAGACCCTCGCCGCGGTGTTGACCCGCCTGCTCTCGGTGCGGGTCTGACCCGTCGCCGCGCGCCGCCGGACAAAGAAGGCCCCCCGCCGTGGCGGGGGGCCTTGCACGTGCGCGGTCCGGGGCGCCTAGAAGGGCAACTGCCGCACCACCGCCGCCGCCGCCGCGTGGAAGGCGTCCGGGCGGATGCCCAGGTACAGCACCAGCACCGCCAGGGCGCCGGCCGTGACCACCGAGACCCACTCGACGCCCTCGTAGCTGTCGGCCTCGGAATCCTTCATGTACATGACCACGATGACCCGCAGGTAGTAGTAGACCGAGACCAGCGAGTTCACCACGCCGACGATGGCCAGGGGCAGCAGGCCCGCCTTCACGACGGCGCTGAAGAGGTAGAACTTGGCCATGAAGCCCACCGTCGGCGGGATGCCCGCCAGGGAGAACATGGCGACGGCCAGGGTGGCCGCGGCCACGGGCCGGCGCCGGCTCAGGCCCGCGTAGCGATTGATGTCGTCGGCGTCCTCGCCCGCGCGGTTGGAGAGGATGTTCACCACGCCGAAGGCCGCCAGGTTCATCAGGCTGTACCCCACCAGGTAGAACAGCACGGCGCTGCCCGCCGACTCGCCGAGGTGGCGCGCCAGCTCGGCTGCGGACCGCCCGTCGCCGCCGGCGACAGCAGCGTCAGCACGCCCAGCAGCAGGTAGCCCGCGTGGGCGATGCTCGACCAGGCCAGCATGCGCTTGATGTTGTTCTGGACGATGGCCACCAGGTTGCCCAGGCTCATGGTGGCGATGGCGAAGGCGGTCAGCACCGCGAACCAGGCGTGGGCCAGCTCCGGCCGCAGCAGCAGCGCCACCCGGACCAGCACGGCGAAGCCCGCCGCCTTGACCGCCGTGGCCATGAAGCCGGTGACGTAGGCGGGCGCCCCGTCGTAGACGTCGGGCGTCCACATGTGGAACGGCACCATCGCCACCTTGAAGCCGAAGCCCATGAGCATCAGGGCCGAGCCCAGGGTCAGCAGGATCGTGTCGCCCCCGCCCCGGGCCACCGCCGCGGCGATGGCCGCGAACCCGGTGTCGCCGGCGTAGCCGTAGACCAGGGCCATGCCCATGAGCAGGAAGGCCGAGCTGAAGCCGCCCAGGATCAGGTACTTGAAGCCCGCCTCGCTGCTGCGCACGTTGCCGCGCACCCCGCCGGCCAGGATGTAGGTGGCCAGGCTCATGGTCTCCAGACCCAGGAACACGGTCATCAGGTCGTTGGCCGCCGCCAGCACCATCATGCCCAGGATGGTGAACAGCAGCAGCGGGTAGAACTCGGGCCGGTAGCGGCCGTCGCGGTCGAAGATGCCCGTGGCGAACACGGTGGTCATGACCCCGATGCCCGCGAAGAGGAAGTTGAAGAACCGGGGCCAGTCCCCGGCCAGGAGCATGCCTCCCAGCACGGTGCCGTGCCCGGCGTCGTTCGTCAGCTGGACGACCACCGTCGCCAGCAGCACGCACAGCGTCAGGTAGGACAGGTGGTCCTTCTTCAGCGTGCGCACGAAGGCGTCCACGAGCATCACCAGCAGGCCCCCGCCCGCGACGACCAGGTAGGGCAGCAGGGCCCCCGTGTCCGCCGGCGAGAAGACGTTGGCGAAGTTGTTCATCAGCGGGCCTCCCCTTCACCGACGACGAGATGCGGCGAGGCCGCGCCGCCGTCGCCCAGGGCGTGGTGCAGTGACGGATCGACCGTCGCGGTCACCGGCGCGAGCACGCGCTCGATGCTGGGCTCGATGCGGTCGAGAACGAGGCCGGGCCGCACGCCCAGCCAGAACATGAAGACGATCAGGGGTACCAGCACCACGAACTCGCGGGCGCTGAGGTCGGCCAGGCCCTTGTTCTTCTCGTTGGCCAGCTTCCCGAAGAACACGCGCTGGTACATCCACAGCATGTAGATGGCCCCCAGCACCACGCCGGTGGCCGCCAGGGCCGCCAGCAGGTGGGCGTGGCCCAGGGTCCGGCTGCCGAAGGTGCCGAAGAGGATCATGAACTCGCCCACGAAGCCCGCCAGGCCGGGCAGGCCCACCGAGGCCAGGGTCGTGATCATGAACAGGGTGGCGTAGGCGGGCATCTGGTGGGCCAGGCCGCCGAACTCGCTGATCTCGCGGGTGTGGCGCCGCTCGTAGATGACGCCCACCAGGAGGAAGAGCGCGCCGGTGGAGAGGCCGTGGGCCAGCATCTGGAACACGCCGCCGGCCACCCCCAGGGGCGACAGCGAGAACAGGCCCAGCACCACGAAGCCCAGGTGGCTGACCGAGGAGTAGGCCACCAGCTTCTTGACGTCGGGCTGCACCATGGCCACCAGGGCGCCGTAGATGATGCCGATCACCGCCAGCACGCTCAGCACCGGCGCGAAGGCGCCCACCGCGTCGGGGAACAGGGGCATCGCGAAGCGCAGCATGCCGTAGGTGCCCATCTTCAGCAGCACGCCGGCCAGGATCACCGAGCCGGCCGTCGGCGCCTCGGTGTGGGCGTCGGGCAGCCAGGTGTGCAGGGGAAAGACCGGCACCTTGATGGCGAAGGCCAGGATGAAGGCGCCGAACAGCCACATCTGCGCCTGGTGCGGCAGCTCCAGGGCCAGGAACTCGTCCAGCCCCATGCCGCCGGCCTGGAAGTACATCCAGAGGATGCCCACCAGCATCAGCACCGAGCCGAACATGGTGAAGATGAAGAACTTCACCGCGGCGTAGATCCGGCGCTGCCCGCCCCAGATCCCGATGATGAAGTACATCGGGATGAGCATGGCTTCCCAGAACACGTAGAACAGCAGCATGTCCCGGGCGAAGAACGTGCCCAGCATGGCCGTCTGCAGGAAGAGCAGGAACGCCATGAACTCGCGCACCCGGTTCGCCACGGCCTTCCAGGTGGACAGGATCACCAGGGGCCCCAGCAAGGTGGTCAGCATCACCAGCACGAGGCTGATGCCGTCCATGCCCAGGTGGTAGCTGACCTTGCCGCCGAAGAGCCACGGCACGTGTTCCACGAACATGTCGGCGCCGTCGGGCGCGTCGTAGTGGAACCAGAGGTGCAGCGAGAGCACGAAGTCGGCCAGGGCGAAGACCAGCGCCAGCACGCGCGCGTGGTTGTCCCGGCGCACCACGGTCCACAGCAGCAGCGACCCCACCAGCGGGCACGAAGGTCACCCAGCTCAGGATATGGTCGGTGATGAACGACAAACCAGCGTCCTCCTAGCCCGAGAAACTGAGGTACAGGACGAAGACCGCGAGCCCGATCGTGATGGACCAGGCGTAGAACCGGATCATCCCGTTCTGGAACAGGCGCAGCACCGCGGCGACGATGGCCACCGCGAAGCCCGTGCCGTTGACCAGCAGACCGTCGATGAGACCCGCGTCCACGCCCTTCCACAGGACGGTGCCGGCTGAGCCGGTACCCCGGCCTGATGAACGCGCCCTCGTAGGCCTCGTCCACGTAGTACTTGTGCTCCAGCACCCGGTGGACGAACCCGCCGGCGAACCGGCGCCCGGCCTCGGCCACGTCCAGGCGCCTGGTGTAGATCACCCAGCCCAGCAGCAGGCCGACCAGGCCGAAGGCCACCGAGGCGCCCGCCAGCAGCCACTCCGTGGACGCGGCGTGCACGGCGTGACCCGCGGCGCCCGCCAGCGCGGCGTGGGCCGCCTCCGGGCCGCCGGCGTGGGCCGAGGCGAAGACCGGCTCCAGCCAGTGCTCGAAGTGGGCGCCGCCGCCCATGAAGGCGGGGATGCCGACCCAGCCGCCGACCAGCGAGAGCACCGCCAGCGCCACCAGCGGCACCGTCATGGTCACCGGCGACTCGTGGATGTGGTGCTTGACCTCCTCGCTGGCCCGGTTGGTGCCGTAGAAGGTCAGCGACACCAGGCGCATCATGTAGAACGCCGTCAGCCCCGCGGCCGCGAAGCCGATGAACCACAGCAGCTTGTCGCCGTGGGCCCAGGCCTGCCAGAGGATCTCGTCCTTGGAGAAGAAGCCCGACAGGGGGAAGATGCCCCGAGATGGCCAGGGTGGCCACGAAGAAGGTCCAGTAGGTGACCGGCAGCTTGCGGCGCAGGCCGCCCATCACCCGCATGTCCTGCTCGTTGCTCATGGCGTGGATCACCGAGCCCGAGCCCAGGAAGAGCAGGGCCTTGAAGAAGGCGTGGGTCATGACGTGGAAGATGCCCACGCCGAAGGCCCCCACCCCGCAGGCCAGCATCATGTAGCCCAGCTGGCTGACCGTGGAGTAGGCCAGCACCTTCTTGATGTCGTTCTGGGCCACGGCGATGGTCCCGGCGAAGAGGGCCGTGGCCGCGCCGACCGCCGCCACCACCGCCATGGCCGTGGGCGTCAGCACGTAGAGGAAGTTCATGCGGGCGATCATGTAGACGCCCGCCGTGACCATGGTCGCGGCGTGGATCAGGGCCGACACCGGGGTCGGGCCCGCCATGGCGTCGGGCAGCCAGATGTACAGGGGGATCTGGGCCGACTTGCCCGTCGCGCCCAGGAACAGCAGCAGGCCGATGGCCGTGGCCACGGGCGCCAGCAGGGGCGCGTGGTGCTGCATGGTCGCGAAGGAGAACACGCCCTCGCCCGGCGCCAGGTGCGGCAGCAGCGTGGCGCCGATCAGGAACATGCCCAGCAGGAAGCCGAAGTCGCCGATGCGGTTGACCACGAACGCCTTCTTGCCCGCGGCGGCGTTGGCCTCGCTGTCGAACCAGAAGCTGATCAGCAGGTACGAGCAGAGGCCCACGCCCTCCCAGCCCACGAAGAGCATCAGCAGGTTCTCGCCCAGCACCAGGGTCATCATCGCGAAGATGAAGAGGTTCAGGTAGGCGAAGAAGCGCTGGAAGCCCGTCGTCGTGGGCCATGTAGCCCAGGGAGTAGATGTGGATCAGGAAGCCGACGCCGGTGACGATCAGGGCCATCACCGCCGAGAGCTGGTCCATGGCGAAGCCCAGGTCCACCCGGAAGGCGCCGTAGCCCATCCAGGTGGCGACGATGTCCGAGACGTGCCGGTGCTCGGCATCCATCCCCACCAGGCGCAGGAAGACGACGACCGACAGGGCGAAGCTGACGCCGACCGTGGCGCAGGCCAGCAGCCCGGCGACCTGCTTCGGCAGCCGCCGGTTCAGCAGGCCGTTCAGCACCGCGCCCGCCAGGGGCACCAGCACGATCCAGCGCAGCAGGGTTTCGGTGGTGGCTTCCACGTCACTACTCCATCAGGGCTTTGAGGTCGTCGACGTTCACGGTCCGGCGGCGGCGGTAGATCTCCACCAGGATGGCCAGGCCGATGGCCGCCTCGGCGGCCGCGATCGCGAAGTTCATGAGGATGAACACGTGGCCGCCCATGTCGGCGTTCTGCCGCGCGAAGACGGCGAACACGATGTTCACCGCGCTGAGCATCAGCTCCACGCACATCAGCATCACCAGCGCGTTGCGCCGGACCACGAAGCCGGTCATGCCGGTCAGGAAGAGCACGGCGGCCAGCAGCAGGTAGTGGGTCATGGTCACTTCCACGGCAGCTTCCTCTCCTCCTTGCCGATCGCCAGGGCGCCGACGATGGCCACCAGCAGCGCGATCGAAATGAGTTCGAAGGCCAGCAGGTACCGGCCCAGCAGCAGTTCGGCCACCGCCGCGGGCGAGCCGAAGCCCGCCGGCACGGTCGAGCGTGAACGGCCGCGGTCCCGTGGCGCGAGAGCCAGGTGACGATCAGCACCACCACCGCCAGGGGCGGGACGGCCACCGCCGGCCAGAGGGCCGGCTTCAGCAGCTTCCGCTCGCCGTCCAGCACCGGCCCCTGCAGCATCATGATCACGAACAGGAACAGCACCATGATGGCGCCGGCGTAGACCAGGACCTGCAGGATGGCCACGAACGGCGCGTGGAGCAGGGCGAAGATGCCGGACGCCGCGATGAACGCGAACACCAGCCACACCGCCGAGACCACGGCGCTGCGCTGGGTGACGGTCATCAGACCGCCCAGCACCATCGCCGCGCCGCAGAACCAGAACATAAACATCTCCATGACGGTCTTCCTTCCGGGCTCACAGGGTCCCGTCGGTGGTGTTGTTCAGCAGGAACTCCTTGCCCACGATGAACTTCTCGCGGTCGTCGGCCGCGATCTCGTAGATGCCCGTGTCCAGCCGGATGGCGTCGCAGGGGCAGGCTTCCTCGCAGAGGCCGCAGTACACGCAGCGCAGCAGGTCGATGTCGAACGACGCCGGGTACTTCTCGATGGTCGGGTCCGGGTGCTCGGCCGCGACGATGGTGATGCAGTCGGCCGGGCAGTACGTCGAGCACATCTGGCAGGCCACGCAGCGGGGCGAGCCGTCCTCCCGCTTCATCAGCCGGTGGCGGCCCCGGAAGCGATCGCTGTAGACGCGCTTCTCCTCCGGGTACTGCATGGTCGGCATGTCGTCGGTGTGCAGGATGTTCCCCACCAGGTGGCGCATGGTCACGGCCAGGCCCTTGACCACCTCCACCAGGTAGATGTTCTCCAGGAACGAGCGCTTCTTGCTCGCCGAACCCAGGGGCAATCCTTCGAAACTCATATCTCTCCCCGTCGGGTCGAGGGTCGAACGCCGGCCACCGCCGGCGACGTGGTCAGACGAGGGCCATCACCACCGCGGTGACGACCAGGTTGGCCAGCCCCAGCGGGAGCATGACCTTCCAGCCCAGGTGCATCAGCTGGTCGTAGCGGAACCGCGGCAGGGTCCAGCGCACCCAGATGAAGAGCCAGGCGAAGAACACGACCTTGCCCACGAAGGCCCCCACCTGCAGCAGCGTCGCCGTCAGGTCGGCGCCCGTGGAGCCCACGTGCCAGGGCTGCAGCAGCAGCCCGCCGGCGGCCACCGCCGCCAGGGCCAGCCAGAACAGCAGGCCCAGCACCGGCTCGCGGTCGCGGCTGTCGCCGAACTTGCCCTTCTCCCGCTGCACGCGGCGCAGGAAGAGCAGGGCGATCCAGACCGAGAACGCGGCCAGGCCCACCAGCACGATGGTCAGCACCAGGCCCGCGTGGGCCTCCAGCACCGGGCGCGGCAGCCAGGGGATCTGGTAGCCGCCGAAGTAGAGGGCCGCGATCATCGCCGCGCCCACCACCATGTGGCAATACTCGGCCATGAAGAAGAGGGCGAACTTCAGCGAGCTGTACTCCAGGTGGTAGCCGGCCACGATCTCCGACTCGCCCTCGGGCAGGTCGAAGGGGTTGCGGTTGGTCTCGGCGAACACCGCGGTGATGAACATGATGAAGCCCACCGGCTGCACCACCACGCCCCACTTGGGCAGGAAGCCCCACAGCAGATCGCCCTGGCCGGCCACGATGTCGGTGATGCGCAGCGACGCGAACACCATCACCAGGCCCATCAGCGCCAGGCCCATGGTGATCTCGTAGCTGATCATCTGGGCCGTGGAACGGATGCCCCCCAGGAAGGTGAACTTGTTGTTGGCCGCCCAGCCGCCCATGACGATGCCGTAGGTACCCAGGCTGGCCACGGCCAGCACGTAGAGGATGCCCACGTTGAGGTTGGCCACCACCAGGGGGATCCGCTGCCCGGCGACGGTGATGAAGTCGCCGAAGGGGATCACCGCATAGGTGCTGACCGCCACGGCCATCACCAGCCACGGCGCCAGGGCGTACAGGGCCTTGTGCCGGTTCTCGGGGGTGACGTCCTCCTTGAACACCAGCTTCAGCACGTCGGCGATGGGATGCACCAGGCCGGCGAGACGGACGCCCGCGATGGCGGCGCGGTTGGGTCCGGTACGGTCCTGGATGAAGGCGGCGCCCTTGCGTTCGGCCCAGATCAGGGCCGGCACCATCCCCATGATCAGCAGGAACATGAAGAGGATCTTCAGGAGGGATTCCAGCACGATCGCCATCAGGCGTGACCTCCGGTCTCGGGGGCGGCCGCGCCCGCGGGCGCAAGCCCCAGCGCCGGCAGGTTGGTCAGTTCCAGGCCCAGGTCGGCCCCGGCGTCCGCGCGCACCGAGCGCAGGCTCGCCGGCGGGTCGCCGGCGCCGCGGGCGTCACCCAGGTCGCCCAGCACCCGCCAGTCCTCCCGGGCGTTGCCGGGCCGCGCGACGGCCTGCCGGAACTCCTGCAGGCGGCCCTGGCGGTTGACGAAGATGCCGGACTTCTCGGCCCAGGTCGCCCCGGGCAGGACCAGCGCCGCCAGCTTGGCCGTCTCGCCGCGGTGGGTGCCCAGGTAGACCACGGTGCGACCGGCCAGGGCCTCGCGCACCGCCGGCTCGGCCGCCGGGTCGCCGCCGTGGACGAACACGGTGCCGGTGCCGCCCGCGATGCGCGCCGCCAGGCCCGCCGGCTCGTCCTGGCCGATGGCCAGCAGGGCCAGGCCCGCCCGGTTGGGGCTGCGGTCGCTGTCCAGCAGGATGTCGTCGCCCTTGCCCCGGTCGGCGCCGGCCAGGCCGCCGCCCACGGCCGCGCCGGCCGCGGCGCGCCGCAGCAGCCACTGCTCCTCCAGGGACTGGTGCGGTCCGCTCAGCAGCAGGTCCACGCCCGGGGCGAGACCGGCCAGCCGCTCGCCGGCGTCGGCCCAGGTCAGGACCTCGCCGCCGGCCTCGGGGTCGGTCAGCCGCTTCTCGTCGTGGACGGCCTTGTAGATCATGCGACCCTTGTCGCACATCCAGGGGCCGTTGACCTCGGGATTGCGCCGGGGCTTCAGGCGGTAGACGCGGCCGGCCTCGTGGTCCACGCGCACGTTGCAGCCGGTGGCGCAGCCCGGACAGATCGACTGGGTGCTCTTGAGCATCCACACCCGCTTCTGGAAGCGGAAGTCGCGGCTGGTCAGGGCGCCCACCGGGCAGATGTCCACCGTGTTGAGGCTGTAGTTGTTGTCCAGCTCCACCCCCGGGGCCACGCCGATCTCGGCGCGGTCGCCCCGGTTGTAGATGCCCAGTTCACCCGTGCCGGTGACCTCGTCGCAGAAGCGCACGCAGCGGCTGCACAGCACGCAGCGTTCCTTGTCCAGGATCACGTGGGGCCCGATCACCTCCACCTTGGCCTTGTGGACCTTGTCGCCCTGCTCGATCTCCGAATCGTACAGGCCGTAGTTCATGTACTGGTCCTGCAGCCCGCACTCGCCGGCCTGGTCGCAGATGGGGCAGTCCACCGGATGGTTGATCAGGTGCATCTCCAGGATCTGCCGCGCCGCCGTGCGCACCCGCTCGTTCTTCGTGTGCACCACCATGCCGTCGCGCACCATGGTGTTGCAGGCGATGGTCAGCTTGGGCATCCCCTCCACCTCGACCTGGCACAGGCGGCAGACGCCCGCGATGGACAGGTCGGGGTGGTAGCAGAAGTGCGGCAGCGTCTGGCCCCGCGCCTCGGTGCAGGCGTCGAAGAGCCGGGTCCCGTCGGGAACCTCGATCTCCTGGCCGTCGATGGTGAGCTTGGCCATGCTAGTTCTCCCGCTCGCCGCGCGGCCAGCGGCTCTGCGGCCCGGCCGACGCGGTCTCCTGGATGAGGGCCTCGAATTCGGGGCGGAACTTGGCGAGGAAGCTGCGCATGGGCATGACCGCCGCGTCGGACAGGGGGCAGATGGTCAGCCCCGCCATGCCGTTGCAGACGTGCTCCAGCAGCTCCAGGTCCTCGGCGGTCCCCTCGCCGCCCCGCAGGCGCTTGACGATGCGGTGCAGCCAGCCCGTGCCCTCGCGGCACGGCGTGCACTGGCCGCAGGACTCGTCGAAGTAGAAGTGCATCAGCACCTGGATCAGCTCCACCATGTCGCAGCGCTCGGGGATGATGATCATGCCGCCGGAGCCCAGCATGGTGCCGGCCTGCGCCCAGGGACTCGTAGTCCAGGTTGCAGTTCATGATCTCCTCGGCCGGCAGCACGGGCACCGAGCTGCCGCCCACGATCACCGCCTTCAGCTTCTCGCCCTCGGCCATGCCGCCCAGCCAGTCGTTGAAGAACTCGCGGAAAGGCAGGCCCAGGGGGATCTCGTAGACGCCCGGCCGCTTCACCGGCCCGCTGACCGAGAAGAGCTTGGTGCCCGCCGACTTCTCGGTGCCCCACTGGCGGTAGGCCGCCGCGCCCTCGTTGACGATGAAGGGCACCGAGGCCACCGACTCCACGTTGTTGACGATGGTCGGCTTGCCCAGGAAGCCCGACACCGCCGGGAAGGGCGGCTTGATGCTGGGCTGGCCCTTGGTGCCGGTGACCGAGTTGATCAGCCCGGTCTCCTCGCCGCAGATGTAGGCGCCGGCGCCCTTGTGCACGATCACCTCCAGGTCGAAGCCGCTGCCCAGGATGTTCTTGCCCAGGTAGCCGGCGGCGTAGGCCTCGTCCACCGCCTTCTGCATGCGGTCCACCAGCCAGCCGAACTCGCCGCGGATGTAGATGAAGGCCAGGTTCGGGCCCGCACCGCGTAGCAGCTGATGATGGTCCCCTCGATGGTCTGGTGGGGGTCGTAGTCCATCAGGTAGCGGTCCTTGAAGGTGCCCGGGCTCGGACTCGTCGGCGTTGACGAAGAAGTAGACCTCCTCGGCGCGCTGCGGGCACGAAGCCCCACTTCACGCCCGTGGGGAAGCCGGCGCCGCCGCGGCCGCGCAGGCCCGCCTCCTTGACCTGGTCGCGGACCTCGGCCGGCGACATCCCGCCCAGGACCTTGCGCAGGGCCCGGTAGCCGCCCTCGGCCTCGTAGACGGCGAGCTTGTGGCCGTCCTTGCGGCCGAAGCGCGCCGAGAGCATGCGGTATTCGTTGGCTGCCAACTCAGTCCTCCAGTTCCCGGTCGGTGTCGGCGCGCGGGATCTCGCCCCGGCGCAGGCTCTCCAGCAGGTCGTCGATCTTCTCGGGCGTCAGGTTCTCGTACAGGTGCTTGCCCAGCTGCAGGCAGGGCCCGTGGCCGCAGGCGCCGAGGCACTCCACGCCCTCGAGGGCGAACTTGCCGTCGGGCGTGGTCTCGCCCAGGCGGACGCCCAGCCGCTTCTCCAGGTGGGCGATGACCGGCCGCGCGCCCATGATGTGGCAGCTGATGTTGTGGCAGACCTGCAGCACGTGGTCGGCCTGGGGCTCGGTGCGGAACATGGTGTAGAAGCTCAGCACCTCGTGCACCCGCGCCCGGGTCACCCCCAGGGTCTCGACCAGGAGGTCGATCCCCGCCGGCGGCACCCAGCCCAGCTCGTCCTGGATGGCCCAGATGCAGGGCATGATGGCGCTGGCCTTGGTCGGGTAGCGCCGCAGCACCTCGTCGATGCGCGCCTGCGTCTCGGGCGCGGGGGACCAGGGAGTGCCCGTGTCCAGCTGCTTGCTCATCGGCAATGACCTTTCCCGGCCGACGGGACCTAGCGGTCCAGCTCGCCGGCGATGATGTTCAGGCTGCCCAGGGTCGGCGATCGCGTCGGGGATCATGCCGCCCTGGATCAGGTGGGCGTAGGACGAGAAGATCGGGAAGCAGGGCGGCCGCACCTTCATCCGGTAGGGGTGGCCGGTGCCGTCGCTGATGCAGTAGAAGCCCAGCTCGCCGTTGGCGCCCTCGCCGAAGCCGTAGGCCTCGCCCGCGGGCACGCGGATGCCCTCGTAGACCAGCTTGAACTGGTTCATGACGCCCTCGATGCTGTCGTAGACCGTGCGCTTGGGCGGCAGCACGACGCCGTGGTCGTCGATGTTGATGGGACCGTCGGGCAGCTTGTCCAGGGCCTGCAGCACGATCGACCGGCTCTGCAGCATCTCGGCCATGCGCACCATGATGCGGTCGAAGGTGTCGCCGTTCTCGCCCGTGGGGATGTCGAAATCGTACTGCTCGTAGCCCGAGTAGGGCGCGTGCTTGCGCAGGTCCTAGGCCAGGCCCGTGGCCCGCAGGCAGGGCCCGGTGTAGCCGAAGCCGAGGGCGTCCTCGCGGCCGATGACCCCCACGCCCACGGTGCGGTCCAGGAAGATGCGGTTGCGCGCCACCAGCTTCATCACGTCGCCGTGGCCCTCGAGCAGCTGGTCCAGCTTGTGGCGGATCTCGGTGGCGAAGCCGTCGTAGAGGTCGTGGCTCATGCCGCCGATGCGCGCGTAGTTGGTGGTCAGCCGCGAGCCGCACAGCTTCTCCAGCGACTCGTAGATGCTCTCGCGCACGTTGTACAGGTACCAGTAGTTGGTCAGCGCGCCGATGTCCACCAGGTTGGCGCAGACGCAGACCAGGTGGTCGATGATCCGCGACAGCTCGCTGACGATCACCCGCACCGCCTGGGCGCGCGGCGTGGCCTCCACCCCGATCAGCTTCTCCACGGCCATGGCGTAGATGGAGTTGTTGAGCATGGCCGAGCAGTAGTTCAGCCGGTCGGTGTAGGGCATGACCTGGGCCCAGGTGTGGTCCTCGGCCTCCTTCTCGAAGCAGCGGTGGATGTAGCCGATCTCCGTCCTGCGCCTCGAGGATGGTCTCGCCGTCCAGCAGCACCTCGGCGCGCAGGGCGCCGTGGGTGGCCGGGTGGCTGGGCCCGATGTTCACCGTCAGCAGGTCGGACGGGTGCACCTCGTCGGTGACCCCCGCCGGATCGCTGACCAGGGCGGTGGCCCGCTGGGCCGCGCGCGCGATGTCCTCGTCGGTGAACAGCTTCTCGGGCCTGCTGCACTCCTGCCCCTGCTCGATGGGGTAGTCCTTGCGCAGGGCGTGGCCCTCGAACTCGTGGTGGCAGAGGATGCGGCGCAGGTCCGGGTGGCCCCGGAAGGGGATGCCGAACAGGTCCCAGACCTCGCGCTCGGACCAGTCGGCGCTGCGGTAGAGGTCGCTGACCGTGTCGACGGGCTCGTCCTCGGCCAGGTCCACCTTCACCTGCACGCGGTGGTTCTGCTGCCAGGACCGCAGCAGGTAGACCACCTGGAAGCGCTTGTCCCGCTCCGGGAAGTCCACGCCGATCACGTCCGAGAGCTGCTCGCAGCCCTCCTTGTCGCGCAGGTGGCGCACCACGTCGTGCACGCGCTCCCCGGCCACGGTGACGGTTTCGTCCCCGTGGTTGGCGCCGGCCGCGAGGATGTCCGCGCCGAATGCGTGCTGCAGTCGTTCGACGAGCTTCTGGCTCATGCTTGTCCGTCCCTGGGGCGGGCCGCCGACGCGGTGCCGCCCGGGCTGAGGGTGTTGAGGCCGGTCCCGATCTTCCGGATGGTCCGCGATGGTCCGGATGCGGGGACTCAGACCTGGGCCTCGCTGAAGCCCTGGTGCCGCACCGTCGAGGGCACCAGGCCCTCCTTTTCGACCTTCTCCTGGATCAGCGTCAGCGAATAGAGGAGGTTCTCCGGCGTGGGCGGGCAACCCGCCACGTACATGTCCACCGGGATCACGCGGTCGGCTCCCTGCAACGTGCTGTAGTTGTTGTAGAAGCCGCCGCTGCTGGCGCAGACGCCCATGGCGATGACCCACTTGGGCTCGGCCATCTGGGCGTAGATGGTCTTCAGGATCGGCGCCTGCTTGTAGCTGATGGTGCCCGCGATGATCAGCAGGTCGCTCTGGCGCGGCGAGAAGCGCACCAGCTCGGCGCCGAAACGGCTGATGTCGTTGTAGCTGGACACCGTGCTCATGAACTCGATGGCGCAGCAGGCCACGCCGAAGGGCAGCGGCCACAGGCTGTACTTCCGCCCCCAGTTGACCGCCTGGCGCAGCCGCGTGGTGATGTAGTTGCTGGGGTTCTCCAGGTCTACTGCCATTCGAGGCCGCCTTTCTTCCATATGTAGACGAAGCCGACCAGCAGGACGAGCGCGAAGGTCCCCATCTCGGCCAGGGCGAACGGACCGTGGCCGGCCGCGAGCAGGCCCTTGTAGAGGATGACCCACGGGTAGAGGAACACGGCCTCCAGGTCGAACAGCAGGAAGAAGATGGCTACCAGGAAGAACCGCACGAAGAAGCGGATCTGGGTGGTTCCCCGCACGGGGATGCCGCACTCGTAGGTGGAATCCTTCAGGGGATTCGATCGGCGCGGTCCGAGCCAGCTGCTCAGGCCCAGGAAGGCGCCCGAAAAGAGGGCCGCCACCGCCAGGACCATGAGCACCGGGATGAACTGTTCGAACATGGAAACTCCCTGCAGAAGGACGCGGTGCGAGGCGCCCTGCGACGACCGCACACCGCCGGTTCCCGCCCGGGCCGCGCGGGCTCCGGGTAATCTTGTTGCAAAAATAACAGAACGTTTAGGTGTGTCAACCGTCCACGCGCCCCGTCCGGCAATTCCCCACCGGAGCCAGGAATCCTGCCACGCCGCGCAACGCCGCGGGGCCCGCGGCCGGCCTGCCGGGGTCCGCAACCCGCATGACGCCAAGCGGATCGCCGGCCGCCCACCTCCCGGGCCGGCCCGCGGCCCCGGGCACGACCCTTGCGGTGCGTAACCCGCGTACCGAGCCGCGGCCGGCCGGCGCCCCGCCGTGCCGTGAACCAAGGAGATCTTCATGCACGCGAATCGTGAGACAAACGTGACCGCCCCCGGCGACGCCCTGGCCGCCGGCAAGGCCGCCCTGGATGCCGGCGACCTGCACGCGGCCCTGGCCCACTTCGAGGCCGTGGTGGCCGACCTTCCCGACGGCACCGCCGGCTGGGGCAACCTGGCCGCGGTCTACGCCGCCGTGGGCGCCGCGGACCGGGCCGAGGCCTGTTACGACCATATCCTGGCGCAGGCCCCGGACCACGCGGACGCCCGCTACAACCGGGGCGTGGTCCGTCTGCAGGGCGGGCGCTTCGACGCCGCCCACGACGACTTCGCCGCCGTCACGCACCTCCTGCCCGACGACGCCGACGCCCGCAACAACCTGGCCGTGACGGCCTTCATGCGCGGCCACCTGGACGAGGCCGGCCGCGAGTTGCGCCGCGTCCTGGCCCGGCGCCCCGACCACGCCGACGCGGTGCTGAACCTGTGCGACGTCGAGATCGCCGACGGCCGTCCGGACGCCGCCGTCGCCGCCTGCGACGCCTTCCTGGCCGGGTACGACCACCCGGAGGTGGCCCGCCGCTGCTTCGACCTGAAGGCCGAGGCCACCCGCCGCGCCCTGGCCGGCGCCCGGGACCTGATGGCCGCCGCCGCCACGAGCTGACCCGCCGCCGTTCCGCCTCCCCCGACGCCGCCGGTGGCAGCCGGCGGCGTCCCCTTGCCCACCGCCCGGCCCTGTGCCATGCTCGGCCGGCGCCGGGACCTCCCCGGCGCCCGGCCCCGGCGAAAGGCAGCCCGGTGATCGTCCACCTCGACGGCCGCTACGAGGACGGCGCCTCCGCCCGGATCTCCATCTGGGACGGCGGCTTCCTCTACGGCGACGGCGTCTACACCACCCTGCGCCTCTACGGCGGACGCCCGCTGGACCTGGCTGGCCCACCACGCCCGCCTGGCGCGCCACGCGGCGGCCCTGGACCTGCCGCTGCCGGTGGACCGGGACGGCCTGGCCGCCATCATCGCCGAACTGGTGGCCCGCAACGCCTGGGCCGGCCGCGACGGCCGGGTGCGCATCACCGTCACCCGCGGCGGCGACCCGACCGCCCCCTGCCCCTGGACCGCCTGGACAGCATCCGGCCGACCCTGCTGGTGACCCTGGGCCCCCTGCCGCCGGATCTGGCCGCCTGGCAGCGGGACGGCATCGGCGTCATCTGCCTGCCCCCCGGCTACGCCCGGGGCAACCTGCCCGAGCTGAAGACCCTCAACGTGCGTGACCGCCGTGCTGGCCCAGCGCCGGGCCGCGGCCGCCGGCTGCGTCGAGGCGCTGCTCACCGGCCCGCGACGGGCACCTGCTGGAGGGGGCGGTCAGCAACCTGTTCCTGGTGCGGGACGGCGCGGTGCGACCCCGGCGGCGGCCGAGGGCGAGTTCCTGGCCGGGCCGCACCCGCGAACGCATCCTGGCCATCGGCCGCGGCCTGGGCCTGCCGGTGCGCGAGGACGTGCTGGGCCGCGCCGACCTGGCGGGCGCGGACGAGGCCTTCACCGCCAGCAGCGTGCGGGAGATCCTGCCCATCGTGGCGGTGGACGGCGGCGCCGCTGGGCGGCGGGTCGCCGGGGCCGGTCACCCGGCGGATCCAGGAGGCCTACCGGCAAACGATCGCCGCGGCCGCACCCTAGGGCGCGGCCGCGGCGATCGGGTACGGCACGCGGCAATCCGCTCAGAAGTCGAAGCTCGTGTCCTGCACCTTGAACGACGAGTTGAAGCTCGTCGTCGTCCGACCGGGAGGTCGTTGCGGATCTCCCGGGGCGGCGGCGCGTCCAGCGCCACCTCGTTGCGGATCTGGCCCAGGTCCGTGTAGACGTCGCAGCTGGCGATCAGGTCGGTGCTGGTCATCTCGCGCAGGGCGCACACCTCCACGTGCTTGCCCCGCGCGCGCCACGGCCTCGATCAGCGGCTTGAAGTCGCCGTCGCCGGTGCAGAGGATCACCGTGTCCAGGCTGCTCGGACAGCTCCATCACGTTGATGGCCAGTTCCATGTCCAGGCACGAGCGCACGTTGCGGCCGCCTTCCTGGTCGTTGAAGGACTTGACCTCCTTCGTGACCACGGTGAAGCCGTTCAGCTTCAGGAAGTTCACGAAGTCGATCTTGCCCTCGGACTGGGTGCTGAGAGCCGTATAGAAATACGCCCGCACCAGGCGGCGCGGGCCGGCGAGCTTGCGGCACATCTTCAGATAGTCCAGGCGCATGTTCATGTGTTTGGCGCTGTAGTGGATGTTCTCGCCGTCGATGAAGATCGCGACCCGATCGCGTTCGTTGGGGGTATACATGGGGCCTCATCCATCCTTTGTCGCACGGCCGCGGGAAGGCCGTGGAATCCGGCAGGTAAACCAGTGGGAAGGGCGTCCCTCGCAGTCGACTCTCCTCCCCTGCCGGGACCCAAGATAACCGTCCTTGGATATCCGTGCAAATCGATATTGAAAAGGCCGATCAGGATGTTTCCACGCGCCTCGCGCCGGATACGCCGCCGCCGGCGGCCGCCCGGTCCAGGTCCGCCACGCCGCCGCCAGCCCGGCCGTCCAGACGGTGGCCAGGCGGTAGTACGTGGGCATCACCAGCAGGGTCAGCAGCGTGCTCGAGGCCAGGCCGCCGCTGATGGCCCGGGCCATGGGGTAGTACTCGGCGTCGCCCACGTGGGCCCCGCCCAGGACCGCCAGGGGCAGCAGGCCCAGGATGGTGGTGCCGGCGGTCATGAGGATGGGCCGCATCCGGTCGCCGCAGCCCTCGACCAGGGCCCGGTCCAGGCTCCAGCCCGCCCGCCGCAGGTTGTTGATGTGGTCCACCAGCACGATGCCGTTGTTCACCACGATGCCGATGAGGATGACCATCCCGATCATCGCCATCAGGTTGAAGGGCGTGCCGGTGGCCATCATCAGCCAGAACACCCCCAGCGAGGCGAAGGGCACCGTGCCCATGACCACCAGCGGGTAGAGCAGCGACTCGAAGAGGCTGGCCATGACGAAGAACACGCAGGCCAGGGCCAGCAGCATGTTCGCGCCCATCTCGGCCTGCTGCTCGCTGGGCCCGCTGGATCTCCGAGCCGAAGTTCCAGCCGTAGCCCAGGGGCAGGTCCAGGCCGTCCATGATCGGCCGGACCTGCGCCAGGGCGTCGTCCAGCTTGTCGCCGTCCCAGGTGCCGGTGACGGTCACGCCGGTGCGCTGGTCGCGGCGGAAGATGCGCTCGGGGCTGCGCGCCGAAGCGGAAGTCGGCCACCTGGGCCAGGGTCACCGGCCGGCCGTCCTTCGCGCCGACGGTCAGCAGGGAGAGGTTCTCGATGGACTCGCGGTCCTCCGGCAGCAGGGAGACCACCATGTCGATCTCCTTCTCGCCGGTCTTCAGCCGCGGCAGCTGCACGCCCCGGTAGGTCAGCCCCATGATCTGGGAGACGGTGGCCGGGGCGATGCCGAAACGGCCGGCCTGGTCCGGGTCCACGTGCACCTGGATCTCGGCCTTGCCCCGGTCGGCGTCGCTGCGCAGGTCGCCGATGCCGTCGATCAGGGCCAGGCGGCGCTTGGCCTCGTCGGCGTACTCCTGCAGGAACTCGGTCTCCTCGCCGGCGATGGTCACGCTGAAGGTCTTGGCCCCCGAGTCCTGGCCGTCGTCGCCGCCGAAGCGGTAGCGCAGCCCCGCCTGCACCGGCAGGTGCTCCCGCAGGTCCTCGCGCAGCTCGGCGGTAGTAGTCGTCGCTCACCACGCCGTCGTTGAAGAAGAGGGAGATGCCGCCGCCGTCGGCCGCGTAGTAGGCGTAGATGTCCCGCAGGCCCAGCTCGTCGCGGCGCGACTCCAGGTAGTCGGTCGCCTGCGACGACCATGTCCTTGGCCGTGTCCTTGTCCACCGGCGCGGTGAAGTCGAACTCGATGCGCAGGCTCTCGCGGCGCAGGCCCCTGGTCGCCCTCGACGTCGGGCTTGAACTTCGTGACCTGCATGGCGCCCACGGTCACCGCCAGCACCAGCGGCACGATCACCAGGGCCGTCAGCAGCGGATGGCGCAGGGCCGTCCAGTCCAGCACGCGCAGGTAGCGCGGCGCGCAGCCAGGTCAGCCAGCGGGCGTCCTCGCCGCTGGCCCCCGTCGCGGGTCAGGCGCACCGAGAGGGCGGGGATGACCGTCAGGCTCACCACCAGGGACAGGAGCAGGGTCACGCTGATGGTCACCCCCACCTCGCCCAGCCAGACCGACAGCTCGTCGGCCCGGCTGACCACGACCGGCGCGAACACGATGACCGTGGTCAGGGTCGAGGCCGTGATGGCCCGGCCCACCTCGCGGGTGCCCCGCACCGCCGCGGCCACCGGGCCGGCGCCCCGACGCTGGCGCCGGTGGATGGACTCCAGCACCACCACCGCGTTGTCCACCAGCATGCCCACGCCCAGCATCAGCCCCATCATGGTCAGCACGTTGAGGCTGCGGCCGCTCAGGTAGACGAAGATGCAGGTGCCCAGGATGGACACGGGGATGGCGATGGACACCACCAGGGTCATGCTCACGCGCCGCAGGAACAGGTACAGGATCGCCACCGCCAGCAGCGAGCCGAACAGCCCGCCCTGCAGCAGGCTGCGCAGGGAGTCGGTGATCTGGTCGGCCTGGTTGAAGAAGGCGAAGCTGTTGATGCCCGCCAGGGCCGGGTCCTGGTTGATGCGCTCCAGCTCGGCCTCGACGGCGCGGCACACCTCGACGGTGTTGTATCCCGACGCCTTCTGGACCCAGAAGGCGATGGCCGGCTCGCGGTTGAGGATGCGCCCGTAGGAGAGGGCGGGCGCGCCGTAGACGACCTCGGCCACGTCGCCCAGGCGCAGGCCGTGGTCGTCGATGGGCAGCTCGCGCAGGTCCTCCACCGAGCGAGAGGCCGCTGACCGTGCGCAGGTCGTAGCGCAGGCCGCGGTCGGTGACCCGGCCGACGGTCAGCTCGACGTTGGCCGCCTCCAGCTCCTGGAACAGCCGGGTCACGTCCACGTCGTGCTCCATGATCTTGTCGAAGCGCAGGTAGACCGAGGCCTGCGTCGGCAGCACGCCGTCGATGTTCACCCGCCCCACGCCGGGGATGCGCGACAGGGGCTGCGACGATCTTCTGGTCGAGCAGGTCCCAGCTCTCGGACAGGTCGCGCCCCTTGGCCGAGATGCGCCCCTCGATCACCGGGATGTCGTTGGAGTTGAAGGTCAGCAGGTAGATCTGCCGGATGTCCTGGGGCAGCTGCCCGCGGATCTGGTCGATCTTCTCCTTCACCTCCATGCGCAGCAGGTTCACGTCGCGGCCCCAGTCGAAGCTCACGCCCACCTGCATCTCGTTGGCGTCGCTGTAGCTCTGGATCTCGCGCACCCCGCCCAGGGTGGCCAGGACCTCCTCCACCGGCCGCACGATCTCCCGCTCGTTCTCCGAGGGGATGCCGCCCTGGTAGGGGATGTAGACCGCCGATGAAGGGGAACTCCACGCGGGGCAGGAAGTCCAGGGGCAGCTTCAGGATGGACACGGCGCCCAGCAGCAGCACCGAGACCAGGGCCATGGCCAGGGTCACCGGCCGCCGCAGGGAAAGGGTGGTCAGCCAGTTCATCTCAGCGGGTCCTTTCGCCGGCCGCCGCCGGCCGCGCGGCCAGGCCCGGCACGCCGGGCGCCGGCTCCGCCGCGACCGCCAGCTGGGCCTGGGCCTCGCGCCCGCTGAGCAGGGTGTAGATCACCGGCACCACCACCAGGGTCAGCAGGGTGGCCAGCAGCAGGCCGCTGATCACCGTCACCGCCAGGGGCGCGCGCAGCTCGGCGCCCTCCCCCAGGCCGAGGGCCATGGGCGCCAGGCCCAGCACCGTGGTCAGCGGTGGTCATGAGGATGGGCCGCAGGCGTTCGGCGCCGGCCCGCTCCACCGCCGCCGCCAGGTCCAGCCGCGCCCGCCGGAGCTGGTTGATGCGGTCCACCAGCACGATGCCGTTGTTGACCACGATCCCCGCCAGCATGATGCCGCCGATCACCGCGATCACGCTCACCGGCAGGCCCCGCAGGTACAGCCCGTAGACCGCGCCGGTCAGGGCCAGCGGCACCGTGAACATGATGATCAGCGGGTAGACGAAGCTCTCGAACTGGGCCGCCATCACCAGGTAGACCAGGAACACCGCCAGCAGCACCGCCAGGCGCAGGGAGCGGAACGAGCTGTCCATCTCGTCGTTCTGGCCGCCCATGGCCACGGTCACCCCGCCGGCAGCGGCAGCCCCGCCAGCGCGCGCCCGGATATCGCGGCTGACCGAGCCCAGGTCGCGCCCGGCCAGGTCGGCCGAGACGATGGCCACGCGCTTGCTCGCCAGGCGGTGGATCTCCGCCGGCCCGACGACCACCCGGGTGTCGGCCAGGGTGCCCAGGGTGATGGGCACGCCGTCGCGCTCGGCGACGATCAGGTCGCGCACCGCGGCCAGGGTGTTGCGCTGGTCGTCGGTGTTCATCACGCGGATGTCCACGTGGCGCTCCCGGTCGCGGAAGCGGCTGGCCACGGTGCCCCGCACCTTGCCCTGCACCGTTTCCGAGACCGCACCCAGGCTCAGACCGAAGCGGTTGAGCTTGTCCCGGTCGAAGCTGACCTGCACCTCGGGCGAACCCGGCACCATGCTGACCCGCAGGTCGCGCACGCCGCCGCACGGCGCCCACCTCGGCGGCCACGGCGTCGGCGGTCCGCTGCAGGTCCGCCAGGTTGTAGCCGTAGACATCCACCTCCACCGGCGCGCCGAAGGCCAGCAGGGTCTCCCGCCGCAGCTTCATCTCCAGGTCGGGGTAGGCCCGCAGCGCGCCGCGGATCCGCTCGAGGGCGGCGGCCTCCGCCTCGGCCGCGGTGGCGCCGGTCAGGCGCACGTGCACCTCGGCCCGGTTCTCCTTGCGGCGCTGGGCGGTGGTCTCGCCCGTCCCGGGAGACGCCCACGGCGCCGGAGACCATCGTCGACGCCCGGCAGGGCGGTCAGGTCGCTTCTCGAAGGCCGCCACCACCGCGTCGGTGCGGCTCAGCGGCGTGCCCTCCGGCAGTTCCAGGGCCAGGGTGAACTCGCCCCGGGCCAGGGGCGGCACCAGTTCCGTGCCCAGCCGCGGCCACAGCAGGACCGCGCCCGCCACCAGGGCCAGGGTGGCCCCGCAGCACCAGGGGCCGGTGGCGCAGGGCCCCCGCCAGCGCGCGGCCGTAGAAGGCCTGCAGGGCGGGGAAGGACGCCTCGAAGAGCCGCGTCAGGGGCCACAGCAGCAGCAGCACCAGGCGCCGCAGGACCAGGCCGGCCAGGCGCAGGGCCCGGCCCAGCAGCAGAGGCAGGCCCAGCACCAGGAACAGTCCGGCCAGCTTCGGCGGCCGCAGCCAGCGGCGGCCGCCGGCGGCGGGGAAGGACCAGGAGGCGAACCAGCCGGACCCGGCCTCCGGCACCACGGCCGAGGTCCCGTCCGCCTGGGCGGCCGCTGCGAACGGCCCGCCCCCCGCAGGCCCGGTGCCTTCCCCGCGTCGGCCGAAGGCCGCCGCCATGGGCGTGAAGGTCAGGGCGACGACCAGGGACACCGCCAGGCTGAACGTGACGGTCAGGGCCTGGTCGCGGAAGATCTGCCCGGCCACGCCCACCACCACGAAGACGATGGGCACGAACACGGCCAGGGTGGTCAGGGTGGACGCGGTCACGGCACCGGCCACCTCGCCGGCCCCGCGGGCGGCGCTCTCGGCGCCGTCGAGGCGACCCTCGTCCTCCTCGCGCCGCCGGTGGATGGCCTCCAGCACCACGATGGAGTTGTCCACGAGCATGCCCACCCCCAGGGCCAGACCGCCCAGGGACATGACGTTCAGGGACACGCCCCGGGTGAGCATGAGGATGAAGGTGGCGATGATGGACACGGGGATGGCCACGCGCGATGATCAGGGTGCTGCGGATGTCCCGCAGGAACACGAACAGCACCAGCACCGCCAGCGCGCCGCCCAGCAGGGCGTTGTTGCGCACCTCGCGCACCGCCGAGGCGATGAACGTGGACTGGTCGAACAGCACCTCCAGGCGCATGTCCCGGGGCAGGCGCTCCTGCAACCGGTCCAGGTCGGCGCGCACCCGCCGGGCCATCTCCACGATGTTGGCGTCGCCCTCCTTGTAGACGGCGATCTCCACGCTCTCGCGGCCGTCGATGTGGGTGACGGTGCTGCGCTCCTTGTGGGTCCGCACCACCTGGGCCACCTCCGACAGGCGGACCGGCTGGCCGGCGGCCGTGCCGACGGTGACCCGCTCGATGTCGTGCAGGTCCTCGAAGCGGCTCAGGGTGCGCACGATGTACTCGGCGTTGCGGTCGCGCAGGCGCCCGCCGGAGGCGTTGATGTTCTCCTGGGCCAGGGCCGTGTTCACCTGGTCGATGGTCAGGCCGAGCGCGGCCAGACGCGTCTCGTCCACCTCGACCCGGATCTCCTCCTCCAGACCGCCCGAGACCTGGGCCGCCGCCACGCCGCTCAGGGCCTCGATCTCCTTCTTGAGCACGTCGTCGGCCACCGCGCGCAGCTGCACCAGCGACGTGCCGCCGGACAGGCCGACGCGCAGCACCGGATCCTGGGACGGGTCGTACTTCAGGAGCACGGGGATGGCCGCCTCGTCGGGCAGCCGCACCAGGTCCAGCTTCTCGCGCACGTCCAGGGCCGCGTAGTCCATGGGCGTGCCCCAGTCGAACTCCAGGGTGATCTGGGACAGGCCCGCCTGGCTGATGGAGTGCACCCGCCGCAGCCCCGCCACCACGCCCACCGACTCCTCCAGGGGCCGGGTGACCAGGTTCTCCACGTCCACCGGCGCGGTGCCCGGGAAGTCGGTCTGCACCGTCAGGCTGGGGTAGCGGATCTCCGGCAGCAGGCGCATGTCCAGGCGGCCCAGGGCCGTCAGGCCGAAGACCACCGCGGCCAGGGTGACCATCCAGACGGTGACCGGATGGGTGACGGCGTAGCGGATGACCTTCATGGGCTACTCCGAACGGGCCAGGGTGGTCGAGGCGGCGTCGGCCGCGGCCTCGGGCCGGGCCGCCGGCAGGCCGACCGCCTCGGGGTTCAGGACGTCGATGTGGGAGCCGGTGCGCAGGCCGCCCTGCCCCATGGTGACCACGCGGTCGCCGGCGAAGACGCCGTCGAGCACCTCCACGTGGCTCTCGTCGTACAGCCCGGTGCGGATCTCCACCTTGCGCACGGTGTCGGCCTCGGCCACGAACACGCTGCGCAGGGCGCCCTCCTCCACCAGGGCCGTCTTGGGGATGGCCAGGGCATCGTGGTGCTGGTCGGTGGTGATGCGCACCTTGACGAAGCCGCCCACGTGCAGGCCGGACGCGTCGTCCAGCAGCAGGGTCAGGCGCACGGTGCTGGTGGCCGGATCCACCACCGGGGCCACCCGTTCGACGACGGCCTCGACCGGCTCGGTCCGACGCCTCGGGCGCCACCAGCACCCGCTGGCCGGCGCTGACCTTGCGGGCCACGGCCTCGGGCAGGTGGACGCGCACCCGCAGGGGCGTGAAGTCCCCCAGGGTGAAGGCCGACGCGCCCGGGCTGACCTGCTGGCCCTGGCACGATCCTGCGCTCGGTGATGCGGCCGGCGAAGGGCGCGCGGATCCGCGTGTCCTCCAGGGCGATGCGCGCCAGGTCCCGCTCGGCCTCGGCCAGCTTGCAGGCCGAGTCCTGGTCGTCGTACTCCTGGCGGGAGATGAGCTGCTCGTCCAGCATCTGGCGGCTGCGTTCCAGCTGGCGGGACTTGTCGCTGCAGGGTCGAGGTCGGCCTTGCGCAGCTGGATCCGCTCGCGGTCGTTCTCCAACTCGGCCAGGACCTGCCCCTTCTCCACCCAGTCGCCCTCCTCCACGGCCAGGGTGCGGACGCGGCCCTCGGTGCGGGCCACCAGGTCCACCAGGCGGTCGGCCTCCACCACGCTGGCGGCGCGGTAGTAGGCGGCGATGCCGCGGGCAGCCACCACGGCCAGCTCCACCGGGATGGCCGGCTCCGCCTTCTCGTCCTTGTCCTTGTCCTTGTCCGCCGCCTGGGCCTGGACGTCGCGCCGCCGCGGTGGTGTCGGCCACGGCGACGCTGCTGCCGGCCAGGAAGGGCAGGGCGCCCGTGCGCCAGAGGACGATGCCGGCGCCGAGCACCAGGACCAGGGCGACGGCGCTCCAGAGGACGGCTTTCCTGTTCATGTCACGTATCTCCCGGGATCGGGTCAGGTGTCGTGGCTGAGGGGCGGCCCCCCGGCCGCCGCAAGAGAAGACGCACGCCCCGCCGCGGAGGTTGCATGGCCGCGCCGGCGAGCGCCGCTCGGAGGTGGAAATCGTCCCCGGCGCGGACTATGTTGGAGCTTCGCCGTCTGGCCGCCGGGGCGCGGCCGCCCGGAACCTAAGCCGAAGGGGTGTCGACCCATGCAGAAACTGGTGGAGTGTGTTCCCAACATCAGCGAGGGCCGCGATCCCGGCGGTCATCGAGTCCGTCACCGCCGTGATCAAGGACGTGGCCGGGGTGCACCTGCTGGACGTGGACCCGGGGTACGAGACCAACCGCACCGTGATCACCTTCATCGGCGATCCCGACGGCGTGGCCGAGGCCGCCTTCCGGGTGGTCAAGCGGGCGGCCGAGCTCATCGACATGAGCCGGCACCACGGCGCCCATCCCCGCCACGGGGCCACCGACGTCTGCCCCTTCGTACCCGTGCGCGGCGTCACCATGGACGAGTGCGCGGAGATCGCCCGTCGGGTGGGCGAGCGCATCGGCCGCGAGCTGGAGATCCCCGTCTACCTGTACGAGGAGGCCGCCAGCCGGCCCGGGCGCCGCAACCTGGCCGACGTCCGCAAGGGCGAGTACGAAGCCCTGCCCAACAAGCTGGGCACCGAACCGTGGGCGCCCGACTTCGGCCCCAACGCCTGGAACGAGCGCAGCCGCCGCACCGGCGCCACCAACGTCTCGGCCCGGGGCTTCCTGGTGGCCTACAACGTCAATCTCAACACGCGCAACAAGTCGGTGGCCTCCCAGATCGCGCTGGACATCAAGGAGGCCGGCCGCGCCGACCGGGACGAGAACGGCACGATCATCCGCGACGCCAAGGGCAAGCCGGTGCTGGTGCCGGGACCCTATCGCCTGGAGGCCTGCAAGGCCGTGGGCTGGGTCATCCCCGAGTACGACCGGGCCCAGGTCTCCATCAACCTGGTCAACACCGCCGTCACCAAGCCCCACCAGGCCTTCGAGGCCTGCCGGGCCGGCGCCCGCGACCGCGGCGCCCGGGTCACCGGCAGCGAGCTCGTGGGGCTGATCCCCGAGGGCGACCTGCTGGCCGCCGGCCGGTTCTACCAGCGGCAGGCGGACCAGTCGCCGGGTGTCCCCCGCCGCCAGCTCATCGAGACGGCCATCCAGAGCCTCGGCCTGCGGGACCTGGGCCCCTTCGATCCCGCCGACAAGATCATCGAGTACCGGGCCGGGCTCGTGGACGGCCCCCTGGTCTCCATGTCCAACCGCGCGTTCCTCGACGAGCTCTCCACCGACAGCCCCGCCCCCGGCGGCGGCTCGGTGGCGGCCCTCTGCTGCGCCCAGGCGGCGGCCCTGACCGCCATGGTGGGCAACCTGACCGTGGGCAAACAGAAGTACGCCGACGTCCAGGACCGGGTGAAGGCCATCGCCGAACGCGGCCAGGAGCTGAAGGACGTCTTCCTGGCGGCCATGGACCACGACACCGCGGCCTTCAACGAGGTCATGGCCTGCTTCGGCCTGGCCAAGGCCACCGCGGAGCAGGCCGCCGCCCGCGACCGCGCCATCGCCGCCGCCACCCGCGGGGCCACCCGCGTGCCCCTGTCGGTGCTGGAGGCGGTGCCCGAACTGCTGGACCTGGCCGCCGAGATCGCGGAGATCGGCAACGCCCCCAGCCTCAGCGACGCCGGCGTGGCGGTGCTGACCGCCCTGGCCGGCGCCGAGGGCGCCTACTACAACGTGATCATCAACCTCGAGTCCCTGCGGGCCCTGGACCAGGCGGAGGAGCCGGACTTCCCGGCCGCCACCCGCCGGGCCGCCGCCGCGGCCCTGGCCCGATGCGAGGAGAAGGCCGCCGCCACGCGCGCGGCGGTGCGTTCGCGGCTGGAGTCGGCGCTGGACGGCTGACCGCGAATCTGTTCCAATGTCCGGCGGCGGGCCGGGGCGATCCGGCCCGCCGTGCGACGCCCCCCGAGCTAGGAGACGAGATGGAGAGCACACCCACCCGCCCCGTGGGCAAGCCCAAGAACCTGGTGCTGGCCTACATCCTCTGGTTCTTCTTCGGCAACTTCGGCCTGCACCGGTTCTACCTCGGGCGGAGGGAATCGGGCATCGGGTACCTGATCCTGAGCGGCATCCTGGCGGGCGTCGCCGCCCTGATCGGCACCGTGCCCCTGGCGCTCGCCGTCTCGTACCAGGGCCCCGTCCCCCTGGTGATCTTTGCGGCGTTCATCCGCCTGTTCTGGCTCTACGACCTGTTCTATCTGCCGATGATGGCCCGTTCCCTGGTCGATCCCGACTACAAGGCCCCCCTGGAGGATCTCTGGCAGCCGTTCATCGACCTGGCACGGGCGCCGCGGGCCCTGTGGGGCGTCAACCTGGCCTACTGCCTCGAGGGCTGGGTCTACTTCGGCATGTTGGGCTACCTGGCCATCCACTTCTCCGACTTCGTCTTCAAGGGCGTGGCGAACCCGGACGTGCAGTCCCACCACATGGTGGGCATCCTCACCGCCGGCATCACCCTGTCCATGTTCTTCTTCGGATCGGTGGCCGACCGCAAGGGCGTGCGCAAGACCCTGATCATGGCCTTCGTCCTGCTGCTGGCGGGCCGCATCATCTGGTCGTCCGCGGCCTACGTGTTCCCCGAGCCCGGCCTCCGCAGCGGCATGCACATCACCACCACGATCGGCATCATCCTGGTGGTCCTCGGCTACGGCCTCTACCAGCCGGCGGCCTACGCCGGCGTGCGCCAGTTCAGCTCGCCCAAGACCGCCGCCATGAACTACGCGATGCTCTACGCGCTGATGAACCTGGGCGGCTGGCTGCCCAGCTTCTTCACGCCGATCCGCGAACACTACGGCATCACCGGCGCCTTCTGGGTGTACACGGGCATCACCCTGGTCGCCCTGCTCGCCACGCTGGTGATCCTCACCCCCGGCGTCGCCAAGCGCGCCATCGAGCGGGCCCAGCGGGAACGCGCCGAGGCCGCGGAGACGAAGGAGGCCGCCGCCCGGGAGACGACGGGCGAGGCGGACGCCGCCCCCGCCCCGGCCCCGGCCCCGCTGGAGGAGGACCGCAGGATCCCGGTGCACCTGTGGATCGCCCTGCCCTTCATCGGCTGGGTGGTCGTGGCCTTCCTCCGCTCCCTGGTGGGCGTCGTCCTGCCCTCCCCCTGGGACTGGTCCCTGAGCCTGGGCGCCCTGGGCATCGTCGCCGTGGTGGTCCTGACGCGGCGCGCCTTCACGCGCAAGGCCTACGTCTGGCTGGCCAACCACCCGCTGACGGACGGCAAGTTCTTCTTCTTCATCTTCATCCTGTTCTTCGTCCAGACCCTGTTCACCTACAACTGGCTGGTCCTGCCCCAGTACCTGGAACGGGCCTTCAGCGGCACCGTCGTCGGCGACAACTACGAGGCCTTCGCCAACTTCAATCCGCTGCTGATCTTCTTCGGCGTGCCCATGGTGGCCGCCCTCACCCAGAAGGCCAAGGTCTACAAGATGATGGTCCTGGGCACGGCGGTGATGGCCGCGCCGGCCTTCCTGCTCTCCCTCGGCACCAGCCTGCCGCTGCTGCTGGGCTACCTGGTCCTGATGACCCTGGGCGAGGCCATGTGGCAGCCCCGCTTCCTCCAGTACGCCGCCGAGATCGCCCCCGAAGGCCGCACCGGCGCCTACATGGGCGTGGCCCAGTTCCCCTGGTACATGACCAAGATGCTGGTGCCTCTCTACTCCGGCGACCTGATGCAGAAGTTCGTCCCGGCCGAAGGCCCCCAGCACCCCGAGACCCTGTGGCTGATCTCGGCCATCATCGCGATGCTCACGCCGCTGGGACTGTTCCTGGCCAAGAACTGGGTGGGGAAGGACTTCAAGACGCAGGCCTAGACGCCGGGAGCTGCACGACGGTGGGCGCGCGGTCCTCGCCCCTTCGGGGCTGCGGAGTGCGCGCCCACCGTCGTGCAACTCCCGGCTCGGGACGGCTAGGAGGGTGGGCGTTTCCGCATTTGCGGCAGGTGGAGAAGACAACCTTGGGAATACGCATCACCGGCGGGCGGCGCGTCCGCGGAGATAGCGGGGGCGGTGCGCTTTCGCTTTGCCGACCGCCGCGTCGCGGTTCCGTTTTCGCCATCGGGTGCGCAGTCCGGGAACCACGGGTGCAAGCCCGGGAGTGCCGCGGGGCGGAGCGCACACTCCGCAGGCCCGCAGGGCCGAGGACCGTGCGCTCCGCCTCGCGGCACTCCCGGGCCTACGCCCGTCGCTTCTTCCGCGACCCCTCGTACCCGTAGTACTTCTGGTCGTAGTAGTAGGGCAGCACCTCGGCCAGGTTGTTGGCCACCACGCCCAGGATGTTGGCGCCGGCGCCGCGGAGGATCTCCACGCCGCGGCGGCGACAGGTCCTTGGGGGTGTGCCCGGCCATCACCAGGTAGAGGACGCCGTCGACGGCCTCCAGGAAATGCAGGGGGTCGCTCACCGGCACCACGGGCGGCGAGTCGAGGATGATCAGGTCGTAGACCTTGTGGAGCTGGTCCAGCGCCGCGAAGATGCGGTGGGATCCGAACAGCCGGCTGGGCCGGCCGCCCGTCTCGCCCGCGGGCATGAAGTCCAGGTTCTTGACCTTGGTGGAGCGGACCGCCTTCTCCACCGGCGCCTCGCCCTTGAGCAGGTCGCAGAATCCGGGCGACAGCGCGCTCTGGAAGACGGTGTGCTGCACCGGGCGGCGCACGTCGCCGTCCAGCAGCAGCACGCGCTTGGGCAGGTGGGAGGCCAGCACCAGGGCGAAGTGGAGGGAGAACAGGCTCTTGCCCTCGCCCCGCTCGGCGCTGGTGATCAGCAGGGTGCGCTTGCGGTCCAGGTCCAGCTGGCGGCCGATGCGGATCATGATCCGCCGCAGCTCGATGGACATGGGCGACTCGCTGTCGAAGAGGCCGCCGCGGACGGCGGCCGCCTCGGGGGTCTCCCGCTCGCTGCGGCGCTTGGCGGTTCGGCTCATCTCGATTCGCTCCCTACATGTTCATTGAGGGATAGACCACGAGCAGCCCCACGGCGGCCACGGCCAGGATCGCCAGGATGACGGCGGTCCAGAGCAGCGTGCGGCGGCGGCGGCGGCGCTCGAAGTGGTCGTCCTGCACCAGGGGCAGGGTGCCGATCACCGGCACGCCCAGCACCTGTTCGATTTCGGCCACCGTGCGGAACGAGCGGTCCATGAAGATGGCCAACACCACCAGGCCGGTGCCCAGGCCGAAGGCCAGCACCACGGCCAGGAAGCTGAGTTTCAGCTTGTTGGGCTCCACCGGCTCGGGGTGGAACGCGGGCTGGCGCCGCACGGTGACGTTGATCCCCACGTCCGACATGCCGGCCTCGAAACTCATGCGCTGCTGGGTGATCTCCTGCTCCAGGGTGCTGACCAGGTCGCGCGCCTTGGTGAGGTTCTCCTGCAGCTCGTCCAGGCGGGCGGTCTGCAGGGGCCGCTGGGCCATCACGCGCCGGTAGTCGGCCACCGACTGCCGGACCTTGCGCAGCACCTGCAGCTCCACGTTGCGGTACAGGTACTGGTAGTAGTACTGGACCAGGCGGCTGCGGTCGAGCACGCCGATCTCCGGGTTGTTGGCCGCCACCATCTGCTCGACGCGGTTGTTGAGCTGGACCCGCAGGCGGCCCAGGCGCGTCTCCAGGTCCTGGTAGTCGGGAGAATCCTCGTCGGTGGTCAGCTGGTCCGCGCCCAGGTCCTCCAGTTCCATGTCCAGGGACTTCACCGTCGCGTCGCGGGCGTAGCTGGCGGCCGGCGGATCGGTGCCCAGGATGCGCCGGGCCACCTCCGCCAGCTTGTCGTACTCGGCGGCGTCGGACCCGTCGTGCCGCGCCTGCTCCCGCGTCAGCCGCTCGTCCACCGCGGACAGGTTCCCCGCCGTGATGCGCCCGTCCAGCGCGTCCGTGGCCGAGGTGTTGGCCGCGAAATCGCTCAGGGCGTTCTCGGCCGCCGCCAGGTCCTTCTCCGCCTGGACCTTCTGCTTCTCCAGGAACTCGCGGGTGGAGGCGCGGGAGGCCAGGCGAGCCTGCCGGTACTCGTCCACGAAACGCGAGACGACGTACTTGGCCAGGTCGTAGGCCCGCTGCGGGTCGGTGTCGCGCACTTCGATGTCGTAGAGGTGGGGCGCCACCTGGATCAGGCGGATCATGCGGTGGAGCTTGTTCTCCGCGATCATCACCGCCTGGGAGTCGTCCACCGGCCCTTGGCCGTTCGCTTCCAGGCTGGCCTTGACGGTCTTGTCCAGACCCAGCTCCCGCACCACCGACTGCAGGAACTTGGGCGAGGTCAGGATCGTGGCCAGCTCGGTGTAGACCTCGTTCTCCAGGTCCCGGGCGCGCACGCCGTAGGACTGGGCCGGGTCGATCAGCAGCTGGCTGCGGGAGAAGTCGGTCTTGATCAGGAGCTGGCCCCGGGACGCGTAGATGGGCGTCATGGTCTTGATGGCCACCACCGCCATGGCCAGGCACACCACGAACGGCACGAAGAACAGCAGCTTGCGCCGCCAGAAGGCGCGCATCAGCCCGCCCAGGTCCATGGACGTGCTCTTCTTCTGGTCCTCGTCGAGGAAGGGGTCGTTCGCCACGTGCGTCTCCCGGGGTGGACATCGGCGCCCCGCGCGCCTTCGGGCATTGTCGGCCGGACGGGGCCGAACCGTAACGGATTTCCTCCAACCCGGAGCGGGAGTGCAGGTTCCCGCTCCCCGGCTGCCCCGGCACCGTCGTTGCCGACGGTCCCGTGAACCCGCCTAGTCAACACGCAAACCCGCCATCCGGCCAGGAAAAAGAGTGGACCGCGCCCGTTGCTTCCGCTGCTGCCTGCTGCTCCTGGCGACCGCCCTCGGCGGCTTCGCCTGCGGGCGCGGTCCCGGCCCGTCGGCCCCCACCGCCGGCGCGGCCGGGGACGTGCCGGATCCGGGCCACCCGGACCTGGTCTGGCCGCCGGGTCGCTGGGCCTGGCGCTGGACCGTCACCACGGGCTCAGAAGCGGGATCCGCATCGGGACCGGCCGAACTGACGGTCACGGGCGCCGGTGCCGGGGCCCGCTGGTCCTGGCGCTTCCCGGACGGGCTTCCCCCCGCCGGCCGGGATCTGTGGCTCGTGCCTGCGGATACGACCGTCTGGCTGCCCGCGGCCGTCCCGGCCGGGGCCGCCGGGACCGCCTGGCTGCCGCTGCCCCGCTGGCCGGTCGATTCGCCCGGCCTACCCCCACCTCGCGCGCTGCTGCGCGAGCTGACCACCCCCCAGTTCGGCGCCGTGGTGGTCCACTGGCCGGGCACGCCCCGTCCCCGGTGCGCATCGTCCCGGCCCGCTCCGGCGAACTGGACCTGGCAGCCTGCCTCGCGCGCGGCGGTCGACCGCTGGAACGAGGGCGAAGCGGCGCCGTGGTTCGTCCCCTGCGACACGGCCGCCTGGGGCGTGCGCCTGGTGCACCTGGCCGGGCGGCGGCTCGAGCCCGCCCCTGCGGGCCCAGATCACCCGGCTCGACGACGCAGGGACGGCCCCTGCGGGTCCACATCGTGGTCGGGAGACAACTACGACGACCGGCGCGACAGCATCTACGCCGTCCGGGGCTTCGTCCACGAGCTGGGGCACGCCCTCTTCCTGTGGGGGCACTCCCGCGACCGGATCCCACGTGCTGTGGGGCGCGGCGCCGCCCCTGGTGGATCGGCCCGTCGCCGGACGAAAGGAAGGCCGCGCACCTGTGGCACGGCCTTCCCGAGGGTTGCGACCTGGGGCGCTACGGCCCGGTCATTCCACCTTGAGCCAGCAATCGGCCATGGCCACCGGCCGCCCGTCCATCAGGGCGATGCGGGCCAGGGTGCCGTCCTGGCGCAGGGCGGCCAGCAGCGTGGGCACCGGCAGCTCCGCGGCGCCGGGCAGGCCGGCCCAGCCGGCGGACAGGTCCTGCAGGCCCGGCGCGGATGCCCGAGTCGTTCCGCAGGGACTTCAGGATCATCGCGCTCCAGCAGGCTCATCTGCTTGCCGTAGGACTTCAGGCTGATGCGGTCGTCCGCGGCCAGGCCCAGGGTCCACTTGGCCGACGTGATGGCGCGCTGCAGGCCGCCCAGCCCGTCCACCAGGCCGTGCCCGAGGGCCTGGCGCCCGGTCCAGACCCGGCCCTGGGCCACGGCGCGCACCGCGTCCGGGTCCAGGTCGCGGCCCTCGGCCACCTTGCCCACGAAACGGTCGTAGAACCGCTCCATCTGGGCTGGTGAACAGGGCGCGCTGGGCGGCGGTGAAGCCGCCGGCGTCGCTGAAGAGCAGGGCGTTGTCGCCGCGGGTGATGAACTCGCGGTTCACGCCGATCTTCTCGTACATGGCGGTGCGGTCCATCTTGCCGGCGTAGACGCCGATCGACCCGGTCAGGGTGGCCGGATCGGCGAAGACCGAGTCGCCCGGGCAGGAGACGTAGTAGCCGCCGCTGGCCGCCATGCCGCTCATGGAGACGATCACCGGCTTCTTGTCCTGCAGGCGCCGGATCTCCTTCCAGATCAGGTCGCTGGCCAGGGCGCTGCCGCCGGGGCTGTCCACCCGCAGGATCACCGCGTCCACGTCGTCGTCGTCGGCCATGCCGGCCAGGTCGTCGACCACCGACTCGCTGCCGGCGATCTTGCCCTGGAAGCGGTCGAAGCGGCTCTCGCCCGGCATGATGACGCCGGTCACGTAGACCAGGCCGACCGTGGCGGCGCCGTGGCCGCCCCTTGGGCCGGTCCAGGCAGTAGTCGGCGAAGTCGGTCACGTCGTCGTCGCCGTAGCGGTCGTCCATGAGGTCCTGCCAGTAGCCGAGGGTGTCCACCACGCCCGACTCCAGCGCCGACGTGGCGTCGAAGAGCCCCTGGTCGATCCAGGCCGCCACCTGATCCCGGTCGCGGCCGCGGGCGGCCGCCAGCTGGCCCAGCAGATCGTCCCAGCGATCCTCGACGATGGACGTCACCATCTCCCGGTTGGGATCCGACGCCTCGCGGCGGGTCATGCGCTCGGGCGCCGACTTGTACTGGCCGATGTGGATGAAGTCCGCCTTCATGCCCAGCTTGCCCAGGATGTCCTTCCAGAACTCCAGCTGGGCCGAGACGCCGAGGATCATGAGGTTGGCCTCGGGGGACATGACGACCTGGCCCGCCTGGGCGGCCAGCACGTAGTCCCGGGTGCCCGCCCCGTCCAGGTAGGCCACCACGGGCTTGCCCGAGGCGCGGAAACGGCCGACGGCGTCGGCCAGCTCGCCCACCTTGGCCCAGTCGGCCTTGACGCCCTGCAGGTCCAGGACCAGCGCGGTGACGCGGTCGTCCCTGGCGGCCCGGTCCAGGGCGAGGACCGACTCGCCCAGGGTCAGCTGGTCGCCGCCCTGCACCTGGCCCCAGAAGGAGTCGTCCAGCTCCTCGGGGAAGGCGCCGGAGACGTGCCAGACCAGCACGCCTCCGTCCACGGACACCGACCTCTCCAGCCGGCTCATCATGTACCACAGGGTGCCGAACCCCCCGCCCACGAGCACGGCCACGACGGCGAAAACGATCCAGAACTTTTTCATCATCCGCTCCTTGGCGGGCCCGCCGGCCCGCCCGCTAGCTGCGGCAGAAAGCCGCCAGGGCCCGGGCGGCGCGGTCGATCTTGCGGAAGACCGGCACGCCCGCCTCCTCCAGCCGGCGGCACAGGGGGTCGTAGATCCTTCCGGAATCGACCACGACCACCGCGGGTTTAGCGCTGGCCGCAAGGATCCGGATCAACTGGGAGGCCTGGGAGCCGGGGCCGTCCAGGTCTTCGGGGTGTCGGCCCTCCGGGTCGGCCGGCAGGTTGTCCAGGGCGGGGGTGACGGGCACCGAGCTGAGGATGGCCACGTCCACGGCGCCCGAGTCCAGGATGGCGCCGCAACTGGCGCAGAAGGCGTCGGTCCCCGTCATCGGGGTGCAGTCGATGGGGTTGGTGCGGTGGGCGAAGGACGGCAGCACCCGGTCCAGCACGCCCTGGGCCTCGTCGTCGAAGACCGCCAGCTCCAGGTCCTCCAGGCGGTCCATCACCGTCGAGCACTCGAACCCCGCGTTGCTGATGATGCCCACGCGCCCCCGGCCGGGATCGCGGCCCGCCAGCAGGGTGAAGGTCTTGAGCAGGTCCTCGAATTCGTCCAGGGATTCGGCCACGGTCACGCCGGCGGCCTCGAGGCAGGACCGGGCCACGGCGTAGTCCCCGGCCAGGGACGCGGTGTGGCTGGCGGCGGCGCGGGCCCCCAGGGCCGTCTTGCCCGCCTTGAAGACGATGACCCGCTTGCCGCGGGCGCGGGCGCGCCGGGCGGCCGCCAGGAAGCGCGCGCCGTCGCCGGGGCGGAACCCCTCCACGTAGCAGGCGACCACGTCCACCTCGTCCCGGCCGTCGAAGTGCTCGAGGAAGTCGGCGGCCGTCAGGTCCATCTGGTTGCCGAAGCTGATGCTCGCCCGGGGATTGATCACGCCGTCGTAGTTGCTGGCGAAGGTCACCGCGTATGCGCCCGACTGGCTGACCACCGCCAGGTTGCCGCCCCGCCCCGGCCGGAAGGGCAGCTTGTACCCGGGCAGGAAGAAGGTGTTGTACTGGTCGCGGCTGACGATGCCCAGGCAGTTGCCTCCCACCAGCACCGGGCCGCCCCCCGGCGCGCGGTGGCTGTCGGCCAGGACGCGTTCGATGCTTGCCGCCAAGTCGGTCTGCCCGGCCTCGGCGAAGCCGCCCGGGATGAGGATGATGGACGCGGCCTTGTCGTGGTCCACCAGGTCGGTGATGGCCGCCAGGGCGCCCTCGGCCGGGATCGAGACCACCGCCAGGTCCACCTTCTGCGGCAGATCCGCCACCGTCGCCACGCAGGGCACGCCGGCGATGCTGTCCTCGCTGGGGTGCACCACCCACAACCGTTCCTTCACCGGACCGGCCGAACGCAGCAGGTTGTCCAGGATGATCCGGCCGGGGTTGGCGCCGCGGGCGCTGACCCCCATCACCACCGCGCTGCGGGGCGCCAGCAGGTTGTCGATGCGCGCCAGGGGCCGGGGCGCTTCGCTCCACTTGCGCCGGGACACCAGCCCCACCCCGTCCAGGGCCACGAGGCGGCCGTCGCTGGCCACGGCCGGGTTGATCTCCAGTTCTTCCAGGGTCCAGGCCGAGGCGCCGCCGGGGCCGCAGTGCACCCCCAGCCGGGCCAGGGCCAGGACGGCGTCGACGACGCTCGCAGCGGCCAAAGGCGGCACGGGGTACAGGCGCGAAGGCGCGCAGACCAGCCGCAGCCACGGGTGCGCGGCCAGGGCGTCCTCGGCGACGGCCGCGTCCAGGCCGACCGCCGGCAGGATCAGGGTGCTGCCCCCGTCGCTCCCCTTGCCGTACCACTCGGTCAGGGTGCCGCCGATGCCCACCACGACACAGGGGCCGAAGGCGGGATCCTGGCGGAGACTGAGCAGGAGTTCCTGGCCCGGCCGATTGGGTGCGTGGGGCACGAAGGCCGCGGCCATCACACCCTCGACCAGGTCGGCCAGCCCCCCGTCCGCCAGACTGGACAGCAGATCGACCGCCTGGGCCTCCAGTTCCCCGGCGATGTCCGGGGTCGCCAGACGCAACACCCGCACGCCCCCGGCTTCGGTCTTGTGGAGGATGTCCCGGCCCACGGCCTTCAGGAGCAGCCGCCCGTCGGCGTCGACCAGGGCCGCCGCCTCGCGCGACCAGGCCGCGCGGGCTTCGGCGTCGGCGCCGACCGGCAGCACCAATGCGGCGCCGCGGCCGATGCCCAGCAGGTCCAGCAGCCCGTAGACCTCGGGTTCGTTGAGACGTTGCGCCCCGTCCGGGGCGGCCGCGAGAGCGGCGATGGCATCCAGGTAGGCGTCGATCCCCTGCACCGGCGTCACGTCGACCTTCCTTGTCGGGTGTCCGCTTCACGCCGCGGCGCCGCCGCAGCCCCTTCCCGGCAACCAAGATAGGCCGCGGGCCGCCGGCCCGAAACAAAAAAGGCCCGCCGGGCCGACCTTTCGGCGTCGGCGGGGCGGGCGGTCGCGGCGGGGACGGGCGGCGCCCCCCCCAAAAAAAGGAAGCCCCCGACCCATGCGGATCGGGGGCTTCGGAGAATCCGGCGGTGTCCTACTCTCCCACAGGGGCGACCCTGCAGTACCATCGGCGCTACGAAGTTTCACTACTGTGTTCGGAATGGGAACAGGTGGTTCCTTCGCGCTATCGCCGCCGAAAAGCTTCGCGCTCTTTGGCAACGGAATATGGAGAGTAGCTATGAGATGCTCTCGACTTGACCAGTCCCCTTGTCCTCCGGCAAGCCGGAAAGAGAAGGAGATGATTAAGCCGCACGGCTTATTAGTACTGCTCGGCTGAACACATCACTGCGCTTACACCTGCAGCCTATCAACGAGGTAGTCTTCCTCGAGCCTTCAGGGGACTTGCGTCCCGGGAGATCTTATCTCAGGAGGGGCTTCACGCTTATATGCTTTCAGCGTTTATCCCTGCCGTACATAGCTACCCAGCAATGCCTCTGGCGAGACAACTGGTACACTAGAGGTACGTCCATTCCGGTCCTCTCGTACTAGGAACAGGTTCCTTCAAATCTCCTACGCCCACGACAGATAGGGACCGAACTGTCTCACGACGTTCTAAACCCAGCTCGCGTACCACTTTAATTGGCGAACAGCCAAACCCTTGGGACCTTCTCCAGCCCCAGGATGTGATGAGCCGACATCGAGGTGCCAAACCTCCCCGTCGATGTGGACTCTTGGGGGAGATCAGCCTGTTATCCCCGGCGTACCTTTTATCCGATGAGCAACGACCCTTCCATACGGGATCGCCGGATCACTAAGACCAGCTTTCGCTCCTGCTCGACTTGTAGGTCTCACAGTCAAGCCACCTTATGCCTTTGCACTCGACGCGTGATTGCCAAACACGCTGAGGTGACCTTTGCGCGCCTCCGTTACTTTTTTGGAGGCGACCGCCCCAGTCAAACTACCCACCACACACTGTCCCCCGCCCGGATAACGGAACGGGGTTAGAATCCAAACATTACCAGGCTGGTATTTCAAGTTTGGCTCCACGAACACTGGCGTGCCCGCTTCACAGCCTCCCAGCTATCCTACACAAGCAATGCCTAGACCCAATGTGAAGTTGCAGTAAAGGTGCACGGGGTCTTTCCGTCTAGTCGCGGGTAGGCGGCGTTTTCACCGCCAACTCAATTTCGCCGAGTCCCTGGTGGAGACAGTGCGTCGATCGTTACACCATTCGTGCAGGTCGGAACTTACCCGACAAGGAATTTCGCTACCTTAGGACCGTTATAGTTACGGCCGCCGTTTACCGAGGCTTCGATTCAGAGCTTCGCCCGAAGGCTAACCCCTCCTCTTAACAGATCGGCACCGGGCAGGTGTCAGTCCCTATACGTCATCTTACGATTTCGCAGAGACCTGTGTTTTTAGTAAACAGTCGCCAACGCCTTTTCACTGCGGCCACTTCCAGCTCCACGGGCGAACCGCTTCACCTACTTGTGGCGCCCCTTCTCCCGAAGTTACGGGGCCATTTTGCCGAGTTCCTTCACCAGGGTTCTCTCGAGCACCTTAGGATACTCTCCTCACCTACCTGTGTCGGTTTGCGGTACGGTCTGGCCTGTCTCTCCTTAGAGGTTTTTCTCGGCAGCCTGATTAGGCAGAATTGGCTTCCCCGAAGGGTCGTTCCTCCATAACGTCTCGGTGTATAAGGAGCCCGGATTTGCCAAAGCTCCACACCTACGCGCTTGGACCAGCATCCATCAGCTGGCTCTGCTTTCACTTCTGCGTCACCCCATCGTACAAACGAGACAAACCAGGTTCCGGAATGTTGACCGGATTCCCATCGCCTACGCCTTTCGGCCTCGGCTTAGGGGCCGACTCACCCTGAGCGGATTAGCCTTCCTCAGGAAACCTTAGGTTTACGGTGAACAGGTTTCTCACCTGTTTTATCGCTACTCATGCCGGCATAAGCCCTTCCGATGTGTCCACCGTGCCTCACGGCACGACTTCAACCACCTACGGAATGCTCCCCTACCAGATGCGCGCAGAAGCGCGCAAATCCAAAGCTTCGGTACTGTGCTTGAGTCCCGATTATTTTCGGCGCCAAACCACTTAACTAGTGAGCTATTACGCTTTCTTTAAAGGATGGCTGCTTCTAAGCCAACCTCCTAGCTGTCTGGGCAGTTCGACATCCTTCCACCACTTAGCACAGATTTGGGGACCTTAGCTGTTGGTCTGGGCTCTTTCCCTCTCGGCCCTGGATCTTATCACCCAAAGCCTGACTCCCGTGATTCATTTAAACGGCATTCGGAGTTTGATTGGGGTCGGTAAACCTTTTAGGGCCCCTAACCCATTCAGTGCTCTACCTCCGTCAAACATTTCACGAGGCTAGTCCAAAAACTATTTCGGGGAGAACCAGCTATCACTGAGTTTGATTGGCCTTTCACCCCTAGCCACAGCTCATCCAAGCCGTTTTCAACCGACCCTGGTTCGGACTTCCACGCGATGTTACTCGCGCTTCCTCCTGGCCATGGCTAGATCACTCAGCTTCGGGTCTACCGCACGCAACTATACGCCCTATTCAGACTCGCTTTCGCTACGGCTCCGCGCCTACGACGCTTAACCTTGCTGCGTACGATAACTCACCGGCTCATTATGCAAAAGGCACGCCGTCAGGTCCGAAGACCCTCCGACTGCTTGTAGGCACACGGTTTCAGGTACTATTTCACTCCCCGCCAGGGGTGCTTTTCACCTTTCCCTCACGGTACTGGTTCACTATCGGTAGTCGTCGGATATTTAGCCTTGGCGGATGGTCCCGCCGGATTCCCGCTGGATTTCTCGTGTCCCGCGGTACTTGGGAACACCATCGGGAGATCGATACATTTCGCCTACGGGGCTGTCACCCTCTTTGGCCGGACTTTCCAGACCGCTCGGCTATGTATCGACTTTGTAACTCCCTGGGAGGTCAACGGCCTTCCCAGATGGGTCCCGCAACCCCGATCACGCAACGCCCGTCAGCTTGACACGTGATCGGTTTAGGCTGATTCCCGTTCGCTCGCCGCTACTTAGGAAATCATTGTTATTTTCTGTTCCTGAGGGTACTGAGATGTTTCAATTCCCCTCGTACGCCTCCCAAGCCCTATGTGTTCAGGCAAGGGATACTGCAGGTTTGCCCGCAGTGGGTTTCCCCATTCGGAAATCCCCGGATCAACGCTTGTTTGCAACTCCCCGAGGCTTAACGCAGCTTACCACGTCCTTCATCGCTCGACGACTCCAAGGCATCCACCATGCGCCCTTAGTAACTTAATCAAAGGCAAGTAGAGTGCATCTCAAAGTGCTACTCTCCATATTCGGTTGTCAAAGAACGGGAAGACTGTCAGACCGTGAGTTGGTGGAGATAGTCGGGATCGAACCGACGACCTCCGGCTTGCAAAGCCGGCGCTCTCCCAACTGAGCTATATCCCCGGCGTACGGCTGATCGGTGGTGGGCCTAGGAAGACTTGAACTTCCGACCTCACGCTTATCAGGCGTGCGCTCTAACCAACTGAGCTATAGGCCCAACATACCAGCGGCAGGACCGGAAGGTCCTGCCTTTGGCAAGAGAATAGCGTGCGAGGCCTAGAGCAATTCCGCCTACCGTAGACCTTTCCGGACGGACCGGGTAGGTCTTTCTCCTTAGAAAGGAGGTGATCCAGCCGCACCTTCCGATACGGCTACCTTGTTACGACTTAGTCCCCCTTACCAACCACACCTTGGGCACCTGCCTCCCTTTCGGGTTAGCTCAGCGACTTGGGGTGCAGCCAACTCGGGTGACTTGACGGGCGGTGTGTACAAGGCCCGGGAACGTATTCACCGCGTCGTTCTGATACGCGATTACTAGCGATTCCAACTTCATGTAGTCGAGTTGCAGACTACAATCCGAACTGAGGCCGGCTTTTTGGGATTCGCTCCACCTCACGGCATCGCAGCCCATTGTATCGGCCATTGTAGCACGTGTGTAGCCCTGGGCGTAAGGGCCATGATGACTTGACGTCGTCCCCACCTTCCTCCGGTTTGTCACCGGCAGTCTCTCCAGAGTCCCCAGCATAACCTGATGGCAACTGAAGACAGGGGTTGCGCTCGTTGCGGGACTTAACCCAACATTTCACGACACGAGCTGACGACAGCCATGCAGCACCTGTACAGGAGTCCGAAGAAGGATGTATTTCTACACCTGTCCCCTGCATGTCAAGCCCAGGTAAGGTTCTTCGCGTTGCATCGAATTAAACCACATGCTCCACCGCTTGTGCGGGCCCCCGTCAATTCCTTTGAGTTTCAACCTTGCGATCGTACTCCCCAGGTGGGGCACTTAATGCATTAGCTGCGGCACTGAAGGGGTAGACTCCTCCAACACCTAGTGCCCATCGTTTACGGCCAGGACTACCGGGGTATCTAATCCCGTTCGCTCCCCTGGCTTTCGTGCATGAGCGTCAGTACCGGGCCAGAAGGCCGCCTTCGCCACCGGTGTTCCTCCTGATATTTACGCATTTCACCGCTACACCAGGAATTCCACCTTCCTCTCCCGGACTCAAGCCTGGCAGTTTCAGAGGCAGTTTGACGGTTGAGCCGTCATATTTCACCCCTGACTTACCGGGCCGCCTGCGCACCCTTTATACCCAGTGAATCCGAACAACGCTAGCACCCTCCGTATTACCGCGGCTGCTGG
This sequence comes from Candidatus Krumholzibacteriia bacterium, assembly GCA_963825035.1. Lineage (GTDB taxonomy): Bacteria > Krumholzibacteriota > Krumholzibacteriia > LZORAL124-64-63 > LZORAL124-64-63 > JACZKN01. The sequence continues at coordinate 178,410 of CAWGRT010000008.1, forward strand.
CACGGAGTTAGCCGGTGCTTCCTCTGATGGTACCGTCAAACGCCGGGGGTATTAACCCCGGAGCTTTCTTCCCAATCTGACAGAGCTTTACAACCCATAGGGCCTTCTTCGCTCACGCGGCGTCGCTCGGTCAGGCTTTCGCCCATTGCCGAAGCTTCTCGACTGCTGCCTCCCGTAGGAGTCTGGGCCGTATCTCAGTCCCAGTGTGGCCGGACACCCTCTCAGGCCGGCTACCCATCGTCGCCTTGGTAGGCCATTACCCCACCAACAAGCTAATGGGACGCGGGACCATCCTTCTGCGGCAGCTTCAAAGAGAGGCCACCTTTCACCCCCGGACCAGGTGATCCAAGGGTCGTATGCGGTATTAGCAGCTCGTTAGAACTGTTATCCCCCACATAAGGGTAGGTTTCCCACGCGTTACTCACCCGTTCGCCACTGTACTCATTCCCCGAAGGGAACTTTCTCGTTCGACTTGCATGCCTAATCCACGCCGCCAGTGTTCGTTCTGAGCCAGGATCAAACTCTCCGTTGTCAAAAATCAACAACAGGGTTTTCCCTGCTTTTTTTCGCAAGAACCATTCACTCACCGCTCGGGCGGCCGCCAGCCGAAGCCGGCACCCCCTCGCGGGTCGCGTATGACTCGGAATCGCATTCGGGCCATCGCACGCTATTCTGTTGTCAAAGAGCAGTCCCAGGCGTTCGCTGCCGCTGGTCCCCCTTGAGCAGGGGCAAGCAATGTACTCAAGAACCGAAGCAGAGTCAACAAGTTTTTCGACTTTTTTCGGTTTCTCGAGCCGCCCGAATTCCGCCTGTCGAAGGCCGGTTTCCGGACGATCGTTGCCCGGGAGGACCTGCCGGTCGTCACCCGGGCAACGGGGCGGGAAGTTATATCGGCGCCAGGCCCCTGTCAAAAAGAAAGTTCGATTTTTGCCGGAAATTTCACACGCCGCGCAAATCCCTGCCCAGATGCCGTTTAAAGCCGTTTCCCGGCCCCGGCGCTTCGTGTCCGGTCGGCCCGATGTCCCCGTGGACCGCCGGACACGGCCCGCCGGCGGGTTCGGGCAATCCCGTCTCGGGGCGGAATTTGGGGAACTTCGGCGGTGGTCCGCGGCTTGCACGGGCGTCGCGGGCCTTGCCGGACCGCCCCCCACCGTCCACATTGGAGCCCAATCGGGGCTTGTGGGCGGCGCCGTCCGTGCCCCATAGTGGCCGTTCGGCCCCCCGGCAACCCTACCGCACGGAGGCAGCATGCGCCGGTTCCTGGACATCACCATCCCCCACAGTTCGGTGCGCGGCGTGCTCTGGTCGGTGCTCGTGCTCTTCTTCGTCATCCTGGTGGGCACCATCGCGGGCCTGGACCATCTCTCGCGGGACCTGCCCTCCCTGGACTCCCTGCAGACCATCGACCCGTCGGTCAAGACGGTGATCTTCGCCGCCAACGGGGACACCCTGCGGGAATTCTATACGGAGAACCGCACCATCGTCCCCCTGAGCCGGATCCCCCGCCGCCTGCAGGAGGCCGTGATCTCGGTGGAGGACCGGCGGTTCTACCAGCACTACGGCGTGGATCTGCGGCGCCTGGTGGGCTCGGTGTGGATCAACCTGACCACCAGCCGCAGCCCCGGCGGCAGCACCCTGACCCAGCAACTGGCCCGCAACCTCTTCCCCAAGCTGCTGCCCAGCGAGAAGCTGATCACCCGCAAGATCCGCGAGTGGATCGTGGCCGCCCAGATCGAGTCCATCTACACCAAGGACGAGATCCTGGCCATGTACCTGAACCAGATCTACCTGGGCAAGGGGACGTACGGGGTGCAGGCGGCCGCGCGGACCTTCTTCGGCAAGGACGTCTGGGACCTGGGCGACGCCGAGTGCACCATGATGGCCGGCATGATCCAGCTGCCGGAGCGCTATTCCCCCTTGAACCACCTGGACCGGGCCTACACCCGCCGGGCGACGGTCCTGGAGACCATGATCAAGGCCGGCTACCTGACCCGGGCCGAGGCCGAGACCATCGGCTCCACCGAGGTGCACCCGGTGGAGGGGACGACGGCCGCCGACCGGTCGGCGGGCTTCGCCGCCTACTACGTGGAGGAGGTCCGCAAGGAGCTCGAGGAGAGGTACGGCGCCGAGAAGCTCTACAAGGACGGCCTGCGGGTCTGGACCACCCTGGTCCCCCGCTACCAGCGCTGGATGGAGGACGCGCTGGAGAGCCATCTCCAGGACGAGGAGACCAAGCGCCGGTACCCCATGACCCGCGCGCGCTACGACAGCCTGGTGGCGGCCGGCGAGCGGCCCACCAGCATCGACTACCTGCAGGGAGCGGCCCTGCTGCAGGACGTGCGCACCGGCGCCATCCTGGGCATGGTGGGCGGCCGATCCTTCGCCGACTCCAAGTGGAACATGGCCACGCAGGCCACCCGGCAGCCGGGCTCCATCTTCAAGCCCTTCGTCTACCTGACCGCCCTGCAGAACGGCTACACCCCGGCCACGGTGCTGATGGACACGCCCTTTCGTGCTGGACACGGGCGTCAGCCTGTGGCGGCCCAAGAACTTCAGCGGCAGCTTCCAGGGGCCCATGACCCTGCGCTACGCCCTGAGCCGCTCGGTGAACACGCCGACGGCCAAGCTCTACCTGGACTTCGGCCTGGCCCCGGTGCTGGCCAACATCCAGAAGCTGGGCTTCACCACCGAGCTGCCCCGGGTGCCGGCCCTGTTCCTGGGCGCGGGCGAGGTGACCCTGCGCGAGGTGACCGCCGCGTACAGCACCTTCGCCAACCACGGCGTCTACGTGAAGCAGCACCTGATCACCCGGGTCGAGAGCGCCGACGGCGAGGTGCTGGAGGAGACGCGCATCGAGCAGCGTGAGGCCCTGGATCCGGCCGAGGCCTACGTGATGACCGACCTGCTGCACACCACCCTGGTGGACGGCACCGGCAAGTCGGCCCGCTGGCGGGGCTTCACCAAGACCGGCGCCGGCAAGACCGGCACCACCAACGAGAGCACCAACGCCTGGTTCTGCGGGTTCACCCCCAGCTTCTGCGGCGGCGTGTGGGTGGGCTTCGACACGGCCGTGCCCATGGGCCGCGGGGCCACCGGCGCCCACATGGCCCTGCCCGTCTGGGCTTCGTTCATGGGCAAGATCACCGACGAGAAGGGCGACGAACCCTTCGTCCGCCCCCCGGCATCGTCGAGGCCACCATCTGCCTGCGTTCGGGCATGCTGGCCACCAGCGGCTGCGACTCCACGGCCACGGAGATCTTCCTGCCCGGCCACACCCCCCAGGAGGTGTGCGACGTCCACGGCGGCCAGCTGCACGACTTCCAGGGGCTGGACAAGGGGTTCAAGACGCTGGACGACAGCGGGGACGAGTTCAAGCGGTAGGGTGCCGGTGCCGAGGTGCGACGAGAGGACCCCGGGCGCGGTCGGCCTGCGGCCTCCAACGCGCCCGGGGTCCTCTCGTCGCACCTCGGCACCGGAGCCTCTGCGCTACTCGTGCCCGGAGCCTTGGCGTCGCCGGGCCGGAGGGGCGCGGCCCTCTTCACCGCACGTCGAGACTGCACCGGCACCCGCTGCCGGCCCGGAGGCGCGAGGCTCCCCCCGGGACGCGTTGGAGGCCGCAGGCCGACCGCGTCCCGGGGGAGCCTCGCGCCTCCGGGCCCCGCCCCCGCCGTTTCAGTCGAGACGACCGAGGATGAGGTCGTGGGCGGGCACCGACTCGTCCGCGAAGGTGAGCGCGGCCAGGGCCCGGGCCGCTGCGGCCTCGGCCTCGTCCCGGCGTGTGCAGAAGACCCGCGCCAGGACCTCGCCCTGGCGGACCCGGTCGCCCACCTGGGGCAGGAATTCCAGGCCGCAGGTCAGGTCCAGGGGATCCTCGACGGTGCGGCGGGCGCCCTTCATGTCCGCCAGCGAGAGGCCCAGCGCACGGCAGTCGACGCCGGCCAGCCAGCCGTCCCGGGGCGCGGTGATCTCCGTCGCCAGGGGCGCGGTCTCTAGGCCGAAGTCGTCCCGTTCCGGATCGATGCGCCCCTCCTGGGCCGCCACCCAGGCCCGCAGGCGCGCGAAGGCCGCGCCGTCGTCCCAGGCGGCGCGCACCCGGGCCAGGGCGCGCTCCCGGTCGGCTTCCAGGCCCGCGCAGCGCACCATCTCGGCGGTCAGGTCCTCGGTCAGCGTCGACCAGGTCGGCGGGCGCCGCGGCGCGGCCGCCGGGCCGCAGGGCCGCGAAGGCCTCGATGGTCTCGTGGGCGTGACCGATCATCCGGCCCAGGGGCTGGTCCATGTCCGAGAACACGACGGCCATGTTGCGGCCGTAGCTGCGGCCCACCGCCACCAGGGCGGCCGCCAGCTCGCGGGCCCGGTCCAGGTCGGTCATGAAGGCGCCCGAGCCGGTCTTCAGGTCGATGACGATGGTGCGCGGTCCCGCGGCCAGCTTCTTGGACATGATGGACGCGGTGATCAAGGGCACGCAGTCGACGGTCGCCGTCACGTCGCGCAGGGCGTAGATGCGGCCGTCGGCCGGGGCGATGGTGCCGCTCTGGCCCACGATGGCGCAGCCCTGCTCGGCCACCACCCGCAGGAAGGCGTCGTTGTCCAGGTGGATGCGATAGCCGGGGATGGCCTCCAGCTTGTCCAGGGTACCGCCGGTGTGGCCCAGGCCCCGTCCCGAGAGCATGGGCACGCACAGGCCGCAGGCCGCCGCCAGCGGCGCCAGCAGCAGGCTGACCTTGTCCCCCACGCCGCCGGTGGAATGCTTGTCGGCCGAAGGGGCCGGCAGGCCCGAGGTGTCCAGCTCCTCGCCGCTGCGCAGCATGGCGCCGGTCAGCGCGGCGGTCTCCGCGGGCGTCATGCCCCGGAACCACACGGCCATCAGGAAGGCGGACATCTGGTACTCGGGCACCTCGCCGGCGGTGAAGCCGTCCACCAGACGGGTGATCTGCGCCTCGTCCAGTTCGCGGCCCCGCTTCTTGGCCTCGATGATCTCCAGCACGTTCAAGCCTGGACCTCCGGGCCGGGGGTCCGGAAGTCGCGGAAGGCGTTGGGCATCAGCTCGGCCACGGTGGCGCGCAGCACCGGGCCGTCCGCGCCCCGCTCGCCCGCCATCAGCACCACGGCGTCGGGGGCGAACTCCAGCAGCACCTGGCGGCAGGCGCCGCAGGGAGGGGTGGGCTCGGGGCCGTCGGCGCAGATGGCGATGGCGGTGAACCCGGTGTGCCCGTCGGTGACGGCGCGCACCACGGCGCTGCGCTCGGCGCAGATGGACAGGCCGAAGCTGGCGTTCTCCACGTTGGTGCCCAGGTGCACGTCGCCGCCGGCGGTCAGCAGGGCCGCCCCCACCTTGAAGTGGGAATAGGGGGAATGGCTGCGGGCGCGGACGGCGCAGGCGGCCGCCACCAGGCTCTTCTCGCGTTCGGTCACGGGGTGTCTCCCTTGGTCAGCGCGGGCAGGAAGCTCGCGCCCTTGCGGGGCGGCCGGCAGCCGAAGAAGTCGGCCACCGTGGCGCCCAGGTCCATGAACCCCTCGCGCACGCCCAGGGGCACGCCGGGCTCGCGGCCCACCAGACGCGCCAGCAGGGGCACCTGCTCCCGCGAGTGGTCGGTGCTGGGCGTGGTGGGGTCGTTGCCGTGGTCGGCGGTGATCAGCAGCAGCTCGCCCGCCGGCTGCCGGTCCAGGAAGCCGCCCAGCCAGACGTCGAAGGCCTCCAGGCCGCCCTTCATCCCCTCGGGGTCGTTGCGGTGGCCCCACAGCATGTCGAAGTCCACGAGGTTCAGCAGGATCAGCTCGGGCCCGTCGGCCGGCTGCGCGCACAGCTCGTCCAGCTTGGCCATGCCCTCGCCGTTGTTGTGCGAGGCGAAGGTCTCGTCGATGCCCACGCCCGCGTACAGGTCGTAGATCTTGCCGATGGAACGCACCTTGACCCCGGCCTCCTGGAGCACCGGCAGGATCAGCCCCGCCGGCGGCGGCACGGAGTAGTCGTGGCGGTAGGGGGTGCGCTCGTAGGCGCCGCTGGGCCCGGTGAAGGGCCGGGCGATGACGCGGCTCACCCCGTGGGGCGGCACCAGCATCTCCCGCGCCTTCTCGCACACCCGGTACAGCTCCGCCAGGGGGCAGACCGCATCGTGGGCGGCGATCTGGAAGACGCTGTCGGCCGAGGTGTAGACGATGAGCTTGCGCGTGGCGATGTGCTCGTCCCCCAGCTCGGCGATGATGGCGGTGCCGCTGGCGGCCTTGTTGCCGAGAACGCCCCAGCCGGTGCGGCGGGTGAACTCGTCGATCACCGCGGCCGGGAAGCCGTCGGGGTAGGTGGGGAAGGGCTCGGCGGTGACCAGGCCCATCAGCTCCCAGTGGCCGGTGGTGGAGTCCTTGCCCGCGGAGACCTCCTGCAGGCGACCCCACGCGGCCAGGGGCGCGTCGGCGGGGTCCGCTCCCGGCAGGGGATGGATGTTGCCCAGGCCGAGGGAGGCCAGGTGGGGGACGTGCAGGCCGCCCACCGCGGCGGCCAGGTTGCCCAGGGTGTCGCTGCCGGCGTCGCCGTAGCGGTCCGCGTCGGGAGCCCCGCCCACGCCGACGCCGTCGAGCACGATGAGGATGGCGCGTGCCATGATGTCTCTCCTTGTCCTCCGCGCGCCGGGGTCCACCGGGCGCAACGGAATCCTCCAAGGGTAGTTGCGCCCCCCTGCCCCCGTCAACACAGCTTCCGCTTGCCTGGCGTCGGGCGCGGCTTACAATAGCGCCCATGAGCGGAGACCTCTTCAACCCCGAGAACCCCGAGCCGGAGCGCGAGCCCGCGCCCGGCGCGGCCGACGCGCCCGCGTCCGCCGCGCCTTTGGCCGACCGCATGCGCCCGCGCAGCCTGGACGAGGTGGTGGGCCAGGACGAGTTGCTGGGACCGCGGGGGCCCCTGCGCCTGCTGCTGGAGGCGGACAGCCTGCCCTCGCTGCTGCTGTGGGGCCCGCCCGGTTGCGGCAAGACGACCCTGGCGCGCCTGGCGGCCAGGCACACCCGCGCGCGGTTCCTCGAGTACAGCGCCGTGGCGGTGGGCTCCAAGGAGTTGAAGGGCGTCATGGCCGAAGCCGCCAAGCTGAAGCGCGCCGTCGGCACCCGCACCATCCTCTTCCTGGACGAGATCCATCGCTTCAACAAGGCCCAGCAGGACGCCCTGCTGCCCTGGGTGGAGCGGGGCGACGTGACCCTGATCGGGGCCACCACCGAGAACCCCAGCTTCGAGGTGAACAGCGCGCTGCATCTCGCGCACGCGGCTGTTCGTGCTCAAGGCCCTGGACCCGGCGGCGGTGCGCGTCCTGCTGGAGCGCGCCCTGGCCGGGGAGCGCGGACTGGCCGGCGCCCTGGACCTGACCGGCGACGCCCTGGACGCCCTGGCCGTGGCCAGCGAGGGCGACGCCCGCGCGGCCCTGGGGCAGCTCGAGACCCTCGCCGCGGCGATGGCGGCGGGCGCGGTGCCCGAGGCGGCCGACGGCCCCCTGGACACGGACGCGGTGGCCCGGGTGCTGGCCAGCCGCGCGGTGCGCTTCGACAAGGCCGGCGAGGAGCACTTCAACCTCATCAGCGCCCTGCACAAGAGCCTGCGCAACAGCGACGTGCAGGCCGCGGTGTACTGGCTGGTGCGCATGCTCGAAGGCGGCGAGGACCCCCTCTACCTGGCGCGGCGCCTGGTGCGGTTCGCCAGCGAGGACATCGGCCTGGCCGAGCCCCAGGCCCTGGTCCAGGCCCTGGCCGCCCGGGATGCGGTCCACTTCATCGGCATGCCCGAGGGTCGGCTGGCCCTGCTGCAGGCGACGGTGTACCTGGCCCTCTCGCCCAAGAGCAACGCCCTGTACCGGGCGGGCGCCCAGGCCGAGGCCGAGGTGCGGCGCGGCGCCAGCCCGCCGGTGCCCATGCACCTGCGCAACGCCCCCACGCGCCTGATGAAGGACCTGGGCATGGGCGACGGCTACGTCTACGCCCCGGACACCCGCGAGGGCATCGCGCGCATGGACTGCCTGCCCCCCGGCCTGGCGGGCCGGCAGTTCTACGACCCGCGCGGCCGCGGTTTCGAACGGGAGCTGAAGGACCGCCTCGACAAGCTCCGCAACTGGCACGCCCGGCGGGGAGACCCCTCCGCCGGGGACGGGAACGAGTGACACACGAGTCCGGGAGGACCTGCATGAAACGTATCGGAGTGCTGACCGGCGGCGGCGACTCGGCCGGCATGAACCCCGCGGTGCGCGCGGTGGTGCGCACGGCCTGGCACCACGGCGCCGAGGTCATCGGCATCCGCCGCGGCTGGCGCGGCCTGGCCGAGGGGGCCTTCGAGACCATGACGCCCGGTTCGGTCAGCGGCATCCTGCACCAGGGCGGCACCATCCTGCGCACCTTCCGCTACCCGGAATTCGCCACGCCCGAGGGCACGGCGCCGGTGGCCCGCAGCCTGAAGAAGATGAAGCTGGACGGCCTGGTGGTGATCGGCGGCGACGGCAGCTTCCGCGGCGCGTCGAAGCTGCAGCGCGAGTTCGGCCTGCCCTGCATCGGCGTGCCGGCGACCATCGACAACGACATCCCCGGCACCGACATGTCCATCGGCTTCGACACGGCCCTGAACATCGCCATCGACGCCGTGGACAAGATCCGCGATACCGCCACCAGCCACGGGCGCATCTTCGTGATCGAGGTCATGGGGCGCGAGTACGGCCTGCTGGCCGCGCAGACGGCCATCGCCTCGGGCGCCGAGGAGGTGCTGCTGCCGGAGATCCCCTACAACCTGGACGAGGTCTGCCGACGCATCACCGCCGGCTACGACCGGGGCAAGCAGCACGCCATCATCATCGTGGCCGAAGGCGCCGGCAAGGCCAGCCACGTGACCTTCGAGATCCGCGAGCGGCTGCAGCGGGACGTGCGCATGGCGGTGCTGGGGCACATCCAGCGGGGCGGCTCGCCCTCGGGCTACGACCGCATCCTGGCCTCGCGCCTGGGCCACCGGGCGACGGAGCTGCTGTTCGCCGGCGAGTCGGGCGTGATGGTGGGCATCGTGGCCAACAAGTTCAAGACCACGTCCCTGGACAAGAAGGGCCGGATGTCGGCCAAGGCGGTGCTGCGCGACGCGGCCAGGAGATCCTGGCCTGAGGGAGATCCTCGGCCTGAACGGAATCCCGACCTGACCGCGGCCGCGCGCCGGACGCGAACGGGCTCCCCGCGGGGAGCCCGTTCGCTGTGTCGGTCGTCGCGGCGGTGCCGCGCTACTCGTTCCGCGCTGCCCTTCGACGTAGGTGTTGGCGTACTGGAACCAGTTCACCCGCATCGTGCCCACCACGTGGCCCAGACCTCGTACTCCATCTTGCGCGCGGTGTAGTCTTCGTCAGGGACAGCACCGTGAACGCGCCGATCAGGGGCAGGTCCTTGGCCTTGAGCAGCTCCAGCATCCACTCGGCGCCGGGGGTCAGGTCCGACCATGCTGCAGGGAGCACTCGTCGCCCACCGCGTACCAGGCGTAGTCCTCGGGGCCCGGGTTCGCCTTGGCGCTGTCGGGCAGGTCGATCCGCGGCACGTAGACGAAGTTCGCGAAGGCGCTCTTGATCGTCTTGACGGGATCGCCCTCGTTCTCGGGCAGGAAGGTGGCGCTTGGCCTCGTCGATGTCCTTGCGGTTCCAGCCGATCTCCGGCAGCGGCGCGCCCGGCATCTCGTTGTCGATGGCGCCCGAGCGCAGCAGCGCCGGCAGCACGTAGTCCTTGGGCGTGGGCAGGCTGTCGGCGACCACCACGCCGTTCTGCTTGATGCGGCGCAGCACCAGGTGCGTGGGCTGGGGCGTGAAGGTCTTCTGGACGCCCAGCAGGGTCGCCGCGTCGAGGCTCCGGTAGCGGTTCTCCAGGTCGTCGCCCACCAGGAATTCGAGGAGGTTCTTGTCGTTGCCGCGGCCGCGGATGATGGCGACGTTGCCCTGCACGTAGTCGAACTCCGGCGCGTCGATCTCGAACAGGAAGTTGGTGCTCAGGGTGTCGCCGCAGATGACCCGGCGCAGGGAGTCGTAGACGTAGGGGTCCACCTCTTTCTTGCCGCCGCAGCCGGTCAGGCCGACCAGGGTCACGGCCAGCAGGCCGAGCAGGATGACGGGAACCCAGCGACGCAGGGTAGACACACCGAACATGAACGAACCTCCCAATTGGTACATGCCCTCGCCCCGCCGGTGGGATGCAGGGCGGCGATCGACGGAACACCGGGCCGGACCGGGTGATCCTAGGCCCGGCGCCAGGCAAGGTCAACGAATGACTCGCCGTCTCAACCCCATGAAATTGGGGCATAGCTCGGCATAAAAAGCAAATGCATTCGCGCCGGCGGCGGCGCGCTGTCCGGGCGGACCGGCGTTCACAGCCGGGGCAGGTGGCGCACGGCGGCCAGCACGGCGCGCGGCGCCTTCGATCCCGCCCTCCCAGAGGGACTGGAAGATCTGCCAGTGGCCCGGCATCAGGACGCCCGCCGAGGAGAACAGGCGCGAGAACCGCGCCCGGCGCCGGCCCTGGCGGATAGCCGGGCAGGCCCGCCCGCTGCAGGCGGCCGTCCACGCACCACGTCCCAGGCCGCGGCGAAGGCCTCGGCCAGGGCCGCGGGGATCAGGTTCCGGCACCACCCGTCCGTCGAGGAGGTCGCCGGCCAGGGCGAGCTGGTGGTGGAGGAACGCGTTGGTCTCGGCCGGCGAGAAGCGCGCGTCGACGAAGGGCTCCTCGTCCCGGGGCGCGGCGACCTGCTCCCAGACCGCGCGGCCCGGCTCGACCGCGCCCGCGGCCCGGATCGCAGAAGGCGGCCGGCGCGCAGTAGAGGGTCAGCACCGGGGCCGACCGCGCCGGGACCGCCCGGGTCCAGGCGCAGCCAGCCGTCGTCGCCGTCGGGCAGGTCGTCGCAGCAGACGACCACCGCCGACAGGGCATCCCTCAGCTCCAGGTGGCGCAGGGCCGCCAGGGCCCGGGGCGCCACCAGTTCGGCCAGCTCGGGCGCGCAGGCCAGGCAGCGCACCTCCGGTCCGGGGTTGCCGTCGCGGTCGTCCACGGGATCAGGCCCCGACCACCATGGCCGCCGCCCGTGACCGGCTTCAGGCGCACGGTGAAGTGCCGCAGCTGCGGCGGCTGCCAGACGATCTCCAGGCCGCGCAGGCGTTCGGCCATGCGCCACCACGTCGGCGCAGCACTCGGCCACGTAGTCCAGCTGGGTGTGGGTGTAGACCCGCCGCGGCACCGCCAGGCGCACCAGCTCGTTGGCCGGGTGCACCAGCTCCCCCGTGTCGGGATCCTTGTGCTCGAACATCAGGCTGCCGATCTCCACCGCCCGCACGCCGCCCTCCAGGTACAGGGCCGCGGTGAAGACCTGGGCCGGGAACTGGGACGGCGGGATGTGGGGCAGCGCCGCCTTGGCGTCGAGGTAGACGGCGTGGCCGCCGGTGGGGTGCAGGTAGGGCACCCCCAGCTCGTCCAGGCGTCGGCCGAGGCGCGCCACCTGGCCGATGCGGTAGTCCAGGTAGTCCTGGTCCAGCACTTCGTGCAGCCCCTGGGCGATGGCCGCCAGGTCGCGCCCCGCCAGGCCGCCGTAGGTGGGGAAGCCCTCCCGCAGGATCAGCAGGTTCGTGACGTTCTGGGCCCACTCGTCGTCGTCCAGGCAGACGAAGCCGCCGATGTTGGCCAGCCCGTCCTTCTTGGCGCTCATGGTGCAGCCGTCGCCGTGGGAGAACATCTCCTGGGCGATGGACTTGATGCTGCGGTCGCGCGTACCCGGCCTCGCGCTGCTGGATGAACCAGGCGTTCTCGGCGAAACGGCAGGCGTCGAAGATCAGGCGCTTGCCCCGGGCGTGCGCGAACTCGGACACGGCCTTGATGTTGCCCATGGACACCGGCTGGCCGCCGCCGCTGTTGTTGGTGATCGTCAGCATCACGAAGGGGATGCGGTCGGCGCCGTACTTCTCGAACGCGGCGGCGAGCTTGCCCAGGTCCATGTCGCCCTTGAACGGCGCGTCCAGGCGCGGGTCCAGGCCCTCGGCGCCGATGCAGTCCAGTGCGATGGCGCCCCGGAACTCGACGTTGGCGCGGGTGGTGTCGAAGTGGATGTTGTTGGGCACCACGTCGCCCTCGTTCGACCACGGCCGTGAAGAGCAGCCCCTCGGCGGCGCGGCCCTGGTGGGCGGGGATGACGTGCTTGTAGCCGAAGAGTTCGCGGATGGTGTCGCGGAACCCCAGGAACGAGGTGCTGCAGGCGTAGGCCTCGTCGCCGGTCATCAGCGCGCCCCACTGCAGGTCGCTCATGGCGCTGGTGCCGCTGTCGGTCAGCAGGTCCACGTAGATGGCCGCGGACGGGATCTTGAAGATGTTGTAGCCCGCCTCTTCCAGCAGGCGGGCGCGCTCCTCGCGGCTGACCCGGCGGATCCTCTCGACGACCTTGATCCGGTAGGGCTCGAACGGCAGTTCCATGGCAGGGCTCCTCGCGCGCTGCGGGTGGTGGGCCGGCCGCAGCGGGCCCCGGTCCGTGGCGTCCCCGCAAAACTAGCCCGCCGGGGTGCGGCGAACAAGGTCCGCGTGGGCGGCCGCGGCGGCGGTGGGTTCAGGCCTCGGCCAGGGGGGAACGGTCCTGATACAGGACCAGTGCCGCGTCGGTGAGGCGGGAGAGGATCCGGTAGTGCTGGCGCGGGTCCTCGCCCCCCAGGCACAGGTACACGCCGCCGGCCACGGGCACGCCGGGAGCCCGCGTCGCCGGGGCCAGGCGGACGAAGGGACGGTCGGGCGCCGGGTCGGGCAGGCCCAGGTCGCCGGCGAGGGTGGTCCACCACGCCTGCCACAGGGCATCGTCCGGCAGTTCGGCCAGGGTGCGCCCGCCCCACTCCGCCAGCAGGGCGTCCAGGCGACGTCGCGCCGCCGGCAGGACGAGCGCCGGCGCGGCGTCCGGCTGCCGCAGCAGCAGTGCGGCCAGGTCCGCCAGGGTCGTCCCGCGGGGATCGGGCAGCGGCGCCGGCGGCCAGGGCGCCCCGGCGGCACGGCCCGGGGCCAGGCGTGCCAGGATGCCGTCGGCCGCGGCCGGCGGCGGCCCGGCGGGCGCCGCGGCCGCGTCTTCCTTCGATTCGTCGGCGGCGGTCGATTCCCCCGCGGCGGCGCCGTCCCGGCGCCATGCGCCCGCGGCGGCCAGCACGTCGGCGGCGGCCGCCAACAGGTCGCAGGGACCCGGCAGGGCCAGCCGATCGAGGCTCTCCTCGTCCACCGCCAGCCAGCCGTGGTTCCGCAGGGCGGCCGCCAGGTAGTCCAGATCCGAGGTCAGGGGCGCGATCACCCGCAGGCGCGTCGGCAGCAGACCGTCGCTGCGGGCGGTGAGGATGCGGGCCACGCCCTGGTCCAGGTTGGCCGCGTACTCGGCCACGACCTCGCCCCGCTCGCGGCGTCGCGGACGATTGGGCCCGGCCAGGGGCTCGGGCACCAGGTTGCGCACCTGCTCCCAGAGGCGCCGTGCCTGGTCGCTGCTGCTCCTCCAGCGCCAGCACGTCGCTGGTGCGCGGCGTGGTCAGGAAGAGGTTTTCCCAGGACTCGACCCCGGCCGCCGGGTCCACGCTCATGAGCAGGCGCCGGCCCCGGCCGTGCTGGGCGATGCGGTAGCGCACCTCCGGTGCGAAGCGTTGGATCTCCAGCATCACCACCACGTCGTCCCGGCCCGGAGAACCGGTTCCGGCCGGCGGCGGCGCTGCGGCGGGTTCGGGCAGGTCGCCTTCGTCGGTCAGGCGCAGGTCCAGAGCCAGCCCCGCGCCAAGGGCGGCGCGCGCGGCCGCCGCAGCCGCGGCGACGTCGGGGCAGTACACGGTCACGTCGCCCGGGTCGTCGCCCCGCGCCGCGGCCCGGGCCAGCCCGGCCATCGTGCTCGCCAGGCGGCCCGATCCGGCCAGGCCCCGCAGCACCAGGAAGGCGGGCTCCGCCGTCTCGCCGCCGAGGCGGGCCGTCCGGTCGACGGCCTCCGCCGCCGCGGTGCCGCCGTGGTTCCCCTGCCCGAAGAGGGCGCGCAGGCCGCCGCCGCCGACGTCCCGGTCCGCGTCCGGGGGCGTCGGCCGGCCGCCGAGAGCGCCGGCCAGGGTCCAGGCCTCGTGCCGCGTCCGCACCGTCGCGCTGTCAGCGAGGGTCAGCAGGTCCACCAGCGGCAGGGTCTCGTCTCCTGCCGGGCCGAACCAGCGCCAGAAGCCCAGGGCCGTCCCGAGGTCCAGGAACGTCTGCTCGTCCGGACGCAGTTCGACCAGGCCCGTGTCCACGAGGAAACCGCCGCCGGTCTCCACCGCCGCGCCCATCACGTCCTTGATCCGGCGCCGGAACAGGTCCACGTCGGCCTGCAGCGCCGCCAGCACCTGATCCAGGGGCCGGGTCGGTCCCGCCAGCCGCCGGGTGGAGGCCAGGGTGCCGCGGGGCGCCGCATAGACCAGGCCCGCGGTGCCGACGCCGCCGCCCAGGAGCCAGGTGTCCGCATCCTGCAGGGCTCCCGCGTCGGCCCGGGCGGGCGGCTGGGCCAGGTCGATCCACGTGCGTCCGCCCGCCGGCGTGCGCCCCAGCCACAGGGGCAGGAAGAGTCCGAGGGTCTCCCCCAGGCGATCCAGCCGGCCTTCCAGTTCGGCAAAGCGGGCCGGGATGAGCAGGGCGTGGCTGCGGGCACGTCCGTCGCGGTCGCCTGGGGCGTCGTCACCCGCGGCGGAAAGGGGATCGCCGGCCAGGCGCGCCGCCCAGCGGAGCACCCGCACCGCAGCCACCACCTGGGACGCGGCCAGGCCCGCCTGGACCGCCAGCTGCGACGCCGACACCAGTTCCCCGTCCAGGTCGGGCGACGCGCGGTCGGGAGCCGCCGCCTCCCGCCGTTCCTCCAGCAGGGGCCGCAGCCGGCCCAGCAGCCGGCGCAGTCGGGCCACCAGCGTGGCCGCCCGCAGGGCGCCGGTTTCCCCGGCCTCGACTGCGGCCGGCGGACCGTTCACCGTGACGCCCGTGGCCTCCGCCAGGAAATCGCGCCAGGGACCGGGCAGATCCCGCGCCTGCAGCACGACGGCCGGCGCCTCCAGGCGCAGCACCGCCCGCAGGGCCGCAGCCCGCACCTGGGCACGTCCCGCGGCCGGCGGGCAGCCAGGCGGGCAGGTCCGGCACCAGCACCAGCCGGGGCCGGTGGCGCGCCGTGTAGGCGGCGACGCTGCCGTCCAGCAGATCCTCCGGCCGGACCCAGAGCACGGGCGCCGGCGCCCGGGTCCGGGCGGGCCAGGTGGAGCAGCCGGCCGCCCCGCAGCGGGCGACGAGTTCGGCCGCGGCAGCCCAGCCCCGGGGGGCGACCACCAGGATCCAGGCGTCGAGCCGGCCCCGCTCCCAGGCGGCCTCGGCGCCGGCGAGCAAGGCGTCAGCAGACAGGCCGGATGCGCCCACTTCCAGCCGGGCACCCGTCGCGGGCCAGGCCACCGTCGCCGCATCCGCCGGTTGGTGCTCGCCCCGGGCCGCCAGCCACGCCGCAACCTCCGCCACCAGGGACGGCGCCAGGCGCCGGCGGGCTTCGCCGCTGGTCTCGGGCAGGTCGAAGCAGCGGGCCCGCCCCCGGCGGCGAGCGCCGCTGCGGGTTCACCGCTCCAGGTTGCCGGCGCGGGCGCGGTTTCCGGTTGGTCACCGTCGTGCGCCGGCCGTCGCGCAGCAGCCGCCACCAGCGCGGATCGAGCACCTCGACCGCGCTCCAGCCTCCGGCCAGGTAGGCGGCCAGTTCCAGGCCGGCCCGGCGGACGATCTCGTCCACGCGGCCGGCCCGTTCCGCGTCCGCCGCCCGCCAGTCCGCGGCGTCCGGTCCGGCCGGGGCGGGCAGCTCACGTTGCAGCGCCGCCAGCTCCGGCACCACGAGCACGGCCGCGGTCCCCGCCGGGGGACCGGTCCCCGCGTCCTCCAGCAGATCCCACGAATCGGTGGGCACGGCGAAGCGCCCGTCCCGCGCCGCGCGCCAGAAGGCCCGCGCCGTCGCGCCGTCCGGCACGGCCACCAGGCGCCGCGGCCCGTCGGCCGCCGTCTCGACCACGTGGGCCAGGGCGGCGGCCAGGGCTTCGGCCCCCAGCCGGCGGCCGCCCGGGACCGGCGCCCCGGTCGGCCAGGGCCAGGCCGCGGCGTGCGCAGGTCGGTCAGGGCCAGGCGGTAGGTGGGCCCGTAGGGCGCCGAGCCAGCGGCCGAGGAGATCCTCCAGGTCCTCGCGGCACCACACCGCCCCCGTCAGCAGGGACAGGTGACGGCGCCCCCGCTGCAGCAGACCGTCGTGGCGGGTCGGCAGTCCGGCTTCGCCGGCCGCGGCCAGGCGGGCGTGCACCGCGGCGGCGTCCAGGAACACCCACGAGGCGTCGCTGCCCTCGAAGACGCCCCACAGGGCATCCAGCCGGGCCGGGTCCCGGGGCAGCTGGTCCACGTGTCCGGCCACGAAGCCGGCCTTGCGGGCCCGCTGGCCGAACTGGGCGCCCCAGCCGTCGCCGCCGTCGCCGCCGGCCAGGGAGGGTTCCTCCCGGGGCAGGTCAGCCACGCTCGCAGCGTAGCGGTCGTACAGGGGGAACGCCCCGGCGTGCCAGGGGCGCACGGCCCGGAAATCCAGCAGGTCGCCGTTGTGGGTGGAGACCACCCGCGTCCAGTGGAACACCGCCAGCAATCCCTCCGCCGGATCGTCGGGAGCCGACCGCGTGCGGACCAGGTCGTCGAGTCGCGCCAGGGCCGCGTCGAGACGGTGGACCAACCCGTCGTGGGGAATCACCGTCACCGGGCCCACCACGTCCGCCGCGGCCGGAGCCAGCTCGGCCAGGCGGCCCATCCGGTCCAGCACCACCCGCCAGCGGGAGCGTCCCGCGCCCCAGGCTGCCAGCACCGCGGCCGGATCGCCGGTGGTGACCACCGCCACGTCGTTGCGGCCCAGGTCGGGATGGGACGTGGCCGCGGTCTCGGCCGCCCCCGCGCCACGGCCGGGCCGGGCGAAGGGATCCGGCCGCGTCCAGAGCAGGGGCACGGTCCAGGGCGCGAAGGAGGCGTCCATGGCCCGGGCCGCCTCGTCCCCCACCGTCAGCAACCGGTGGAGCACGCCTGCCGCCGCGTCGCCCCGGCCGGCCAGGGCCAGCAGTCCGGCCCGCAGGGACGGATCGCCCTGGGCCACCCGGGTGCGCAGGGCCAGCACCGCCAGCCCCGCCAGCAGGGCGCGCCCCAGGCCGGTGTCGGCCCGGGGATCGGTGGCCCAGTCGTCGGCGGGCCGCAGGTCCGGCGGGCCCAGTTCGCGCCGCCAGCCGGCTCGCCACGGCCCCCGTTCGCCCGCCGCCAGGCGGCGCAGGGTCGCCTCGTCCAGCCCGCTCCGGGGCAGGTCGGGCTCGGCCAGGGCTTCCACGAAGGAGCCCACGGGCCAGGCCGCCGGCGCCTCGTCCCAACAGTCGCCCACCGCGGCGAGGGTGGCCACGTCACGGGCCACGATGCGGTCGCCGCAGGGTTCGAGGAAGAGGTCGAGGGCGGAAGGGTCGTTCCCGGGGGTCCAGCGGGCGAGGTCGCGCGGTTCGGCGCCCCACCAGAAGACCACCGTCACCGTGCCGTCGCCCCCCAGGGCGGCGCTGGCCCAGGCCGCCGGCACGGCCCCGGCCCCGGGTTCGGGCCGGCGGAACTCGATGCGCGCCACGGCCGTGCCGTACCGGCCCGCCTGCTCGCTGCCCGCGGCCAGCCCCGCCGACTGCAGGGCGCCGAGGGCCTCCTCGTAGCGGGGGACGGGGAAGTGGGCCGCGTCCACGTTGGCCAGCAGCTCGAGGGTGCGGACCCGGGCCTCGTCGGCCCGCGGGCCCGGCTCGGGGTTGGTCTGCAGGTAGGCCCGGTACAGGCGCACGCTGGCCTCGGCGTCTCCCTGCAGACGGTCGGCGGTCACGGCCTCGAGCCACGCCCGCTCCTCGGCCAGTCGGCCCGACGAACCGAAGTAGCGGGGTTGCAGGAGCTGCAGCACCGCGGCCGCCCACTCCCGCGCCGGCCCCGAGCCCCGTTCCAGGCGCCCCTGGTCCAGGAAGATCTCCAGGAGGTCGCCGCCCCGGCGGGCCAGCCAGAGACGATCCTCCTCGGTCAGGGGCACGTCGTGCCGGATCAGCCGCACGTCGAAGACCCGGGCGGTGCGGGCGGCGGTGCGGAACAGCCCCTTCAGGAGAGGGACGGCCGAGGCGAATTCCTCCGGGAACAGGCGGCTGCGCACCACCAGGAAGAGGGCCGTCTCGAGCACGGGCTGATTGGCCTCGGCGTCGTCCTCGGGGCGCAGTTCGGCCAGGCGCACGCCGTCGCGGACGGCGCGCTCGCCGGCGGTCAGGAAATCGCCGCGGAAGGTGGTGGCGCGCCGCTCCCAGCGCCCCGCCGCAGCCGCCGCGTCCTCGGGCGGATGCCGCCCCCGCAGCAGGCGGCGCAGGCCGTCCGCCAGGCTCTCGGTCAGGAAGACGCGGCCGGGCGAGCCGTCCCGCCGCTGCTCGGCCGCCAGGTACAGGCCCTCGGCCGCCGGGAGGTCGCCCCGACCCAGGGCGCCCTCGGCGTCGTCCAGCAGGTGCCAGTAGCTGCGATCCTTCGTCCGGTCGTACTCCATGGACGGAATCTAGCACGGAGGCCCGGGGCACCGGAAGCCGAAACGAGACCCGCCGCCGGCGGGATCACCGGGTCAGGACGATCCGCGTGGTGTCGCTGCGTCCGCCGCTGCGCACCACGGCCAGGTAGGTGCCCGCGGCCATGATCCGGCCGTCGCCGCCGCGACCGTCCCAGAGCAACCCGTCCACCGTCCCCGCGGCCAGGGTGCGCACGCGCCGCCCCCGCAGGTCGTAGATGGTCACCTGCACCGGCACGTCGCCGCCGCCGGCCAGGCGGAAGCGGAAGCGCCCCGCCCCCGGGTTGGGAAACACCGTCAACCGCGACGCCGCCGTCACCGGCGGCGCCGCACTGACGGGCGTGTCCACGGGATAGGCGGCACTGTTGCGGCCGTCCCGCCGGGCGGAGGGCCAGCGGGCCACGGTGGCCGCCGCCACGGGGATGGGCGTGGCCGCCAGGAACTCGTCCAGCACATCCACCCGCAGCAGGGTGCCGTCGCTGCGGGGCACCAGGACCGTACCGGCGCTGCCGGTGGGCATGGCGTCCGGGCCACCCTGTTCCCGCGGCAGCCAGGAGGCCAGGGGCCGGCCGCCGGGATCGGGCACGTACCAGGCCGCGACACCGCCCGGGATCGACGTCACCCCGGAGATCACCTCGGTCCAGTGGAAGCTGGCCAGGACCGCCGGTTCGGTGCCCGTGCCCCCCAGGATGTTCCAGGTCAAGGGCGTCGGCAGGCGGTGGCTGTCCAGCACCAGGCGGCCCTCGTCGGTGCTGGCGCGGATCTCCAGGCCGGGGCAGATCTCGGCCCAGGCCGTGCCGTCCGGGCGCAGCACGCCCCGCGCCAGTTCCCAGGCGGCTCGGGATCCGGTGGCGCCGTTGGCCGCCAGCCCCAGCACCGACACGCCCAGTTCGCCGGTGCCGTAGCGGCCCGTCACCACCGCCGGCCCCACGGCCACCCAGGGCCCGCCGCCCGGGCTGGCCAGGGCCGTGCCGTCGCCGACGGCCGGCGCGCCGTCGGCACCCAGCACCCGCATGGTCACCAGCCCGCCGGCCGCGTCGCGGGCGGGCAGCACCACCTCCAGGCCGCCGTCGCCGTCCAGGTCCACCAGGATCGGCGGGCTGGTCAGGGCCAGACCCAGGTCCCGGGGCCACCCGGGACGATCGGCCAGGTCCTCGTCCAGGGCGCACACGTGGCCGTCGGCGAAGGCCACCACCAGGGATTCGTCGCCGCCGGGCGTCAGGGCGCCCGCCGCCGGCGCCAGCGGCGCGGCGTGGCCGAGGCCGCGTTGCTGCCGCAACACGCCGCCCGCCGCCCACGCCCGCGCCAGACCGGTGCCGTCCACGCTCACGACCCGCCGTTCCGTGGGTCCGGCGATGCCCACCGGTGTGGACAGGGGCACGTTGAAGGCGAAGCTGAAGGTGGTGCGGGAACCGTCGGGCGCGAAGAAATAGGCCGCTCCGTAGTCGGTGGTGGCCACGATCTCGTCCCCCGCCTGCCCGTCCAGGTCCCAGACGAGGGGTTCGCGCCAGGCCGCCGTCGGCGGACACCGGCGGGAACAGGTAGACCGGCCAGCCCGGGCGGATCGTGCCGTCGGCCTCCAGGACGGTGATCGCGCGCGCGGCGTCGTCCACCGCCACCAGCGACGGCACCACCAGCGACGTCCGCAGGTCCGGCCCCAGGCTGCCCACGTTGGGGCTGCCGGTCAGGCGCCCCGGCAGTTCGTACCGGAAGCCCTGGGCGGCGAACCCGTCGGCCTCGCGCAGGCGCAGCGTGACCGTTCCGGAACCCGTCTTGCGCTTGACCGCCAGGAAAAGCCAGTGGGAAGCGGTCGGGTGCACGTACACGAACTCCGAGACGCCTGCGCCGGCCGCATCCCGGTGTACGGACACGTCGTCGAGGCCGCTGATGCGTCCCGCCGGATCGACCACATCCAGCATGACATCCAGGCCCGGCGCCGGCACGGCCTCCACCAGGTAGCGCACGCCGGCGATGGTGTCCAGGCGCCGGGCCGCCACCGGGCGCACGAAGTCGGCGGACAGGGTGTCCAGCTGGTCGGCCCCGGGCAGCAGGGGCAGGCAGGCGGCGCGGACCGCCGCGTCGATGCGCAGCAGGCCCCAGCCCTGCTGCGCGTCCGGTCCGTTCCAGGCCGGCAGCGGGGTCGTCCCCAACCCGTCGGCGGTCTCGGCGGTGGCGACGGGCTCGGCGGTGGCGGTCAGCAGCACCCCCCGGGTCAGGGCCGCCGTCCGATCGGCCGGCAGATCCACGCCGCGGGTGCGCAACGCCTCGTCCAGCAGCGCCACCGCGCCCACGGTGTGGGCCGCGGCCATGCTCGTCCCCCAGCGGGGCGAGTAGGTGTCGTTGGGGTCGTTGTCGGCGGCCGTCACCCGGCCGGCGTCGGCCAGCAGCCCGCCGGCGGGCGCCACCAGGTCCGGCTTGCCCTGGCCGGGCACGCCGCGTCCGCTGAAGGCGGCCACGGCACCCGCGTCGTCGACACCGCCGGCCGTCAGCACGAAGGGCAGGCGGGCGGGGTAGCCGGGGCCGGCGGGATCGTCGCCCTGGTTGCCCATGGCCGCCACCACCGTCACGCCCTCGTCCACCAGGCGGCCCAGGGCCAGGCTGGTGCCCGCCTCGCTGTCCCAGTTGACCGCCACCAGCACGCTGCGCACGCGGTAGGTCTCGCGGTTCTCCAGCACCCAGGCGCAGGCGGCGAGGAAGTCGCCCGCCCAGGCATGCCAGGTCTGGTCGAAGTCGTAGAACTTGACGACGGTCAGGCGCAGGGCCGGGGCCATGCCGGCGTAGGCCGCGTCCAGGTGGCCGCTGCCCGCGGCCACCGACGCCAGGGCCGTGCCGTGCCAGTGGTAGTCCCAGGGTCCCTGGGCCAAGGGGAAGTCGTCGGTGACGTCGGTCCAGCCCACGACCTTGTAGCCCGCGTAGAGGGGCCAGCCGGCGTCGGCCGGGTACCAGTCGCCGGCGTCCCCCACCGCGGGCGGCGGTCCGTCCGCGTCGTCGTCGTCCCGGTCCCCCAGGTCGCCGTGGGCCGTGTCGCAGCCCGAGTCGAGGATGGCCACGGTGCCTGACCAGTCCCGGCCCAGGCTCCAGCCGCGTTCCCGCACCCGCGCCACGCCGGCCATGGCCTGCTGGGGCGTCACCGCCGGCACGCCGTCCCGGTCGAGCATGAGGCGGCCGCCGCCGGCGCGCGCCAGCACCGTCGCCAACCCGGTGGCGTCGCAGGAAAGGACCGCGGTGTCGAAGGCGTCGATCCGGTGCAGGACGGCCACGCCGCCGGGAGCCGCCTTGGCCGCGCCGTCCACGGCGCCGGCGGGCGGAGAGAACCACAGCAGGCGCACGCGGCCGGCGGCCCACGGTCCCCCCTGGTCCGCCAGGGCCTTGGGCACCGTCGCCGGCTCGTCGGCCAGGGCGCCGGCCTTGGCGGCCCGGCGCGGCCCGGCCGTCGCGGCCTCCCGCAGGGCCGTCCAGGCGGACTCGCCCCGGGACCAGGCGTCCAGCAGGTCTTCCACGCCGTTGCCGTCGCGGTCGAGGGTGGCGGCGAAGATCGCCGCGGAATCGTCCGAGGGAGAAGGGTAACCCGCGGCCGCCGACCTGACCGAGGTCGCCATCGCCAGGATGAGGGCGAGGCCGATGCCGACCGTCAAGGCCGGCCGACAGGTGGCGCCGGCGCGAGGGACCGGGCGATCTTTGGGATGACCGCTGGTCGGAAGCCGGGCGCAGTCTGTGCAGGTCGCGGACATGGTGGGCTCCTCCGGAACACCTGTCGCCGCAGCCAGTCACCCTCACCGGCAGGTGACGACCGGCGACGACCACGTGACGCAACCGCGCGGCCGGGGTTACGATCCTTCGCGGGACGCGCCTGTCGGGGAGCCGGGGTAGCTTGCGCGGGCGCCCGCCGGGACCGGATGAAATTACGGAGCCGCCGCGACCCCCGCAACACGGTGCGCTCAGAACGCGCCCGGGAAGTGCCGCAGCCGGCAGCCGCGGCCGTCGCCTCCATGCTCGACGGCCACCACGTCGCACCGGCAGCCCGCGGGCGCCGCGCCGGGATGCTCGGCCAGCCAGCGGCGGGCCAGGCGCCGCAGGAGGGCCTGCTGACGGCCGCCCACCCAGGCCTCGGGCCGGTCCAGGGCGCCGACGCCCCGGGTCTTGACCTCCACGAACACCACCAGCCCGTCGCCGTTCCATCACCAGGTCCAGCTCGCCCCCCGGCCGGCGCCAGCGCCGGTCCAGCACCCGGTAGCCGCATGAGGCGAGGAAGGCGGCGGCCAGCGCCTCGCCGGCCTCGCCCAGGTCGTGCCGCGCACCCATGGCGCCGTCCCGTCCGGGAGGAGGTTGTCGCCGACAGCCCAGGAAGAAACGGGCCGGATCGTCAGAAGAGGCGGCCCTGGTCCAGCTCGACCAGGGGCTTGTAGGTGAGGCGGTGCAGAGGGCAGGGTCCCAGGCGCTGCAGGGCCTCCCGGTGGGTGGCCGCGCCGTAGCCCTTGTGGGCGGCGAAGCCGTAGCCCGGATGGTGGCGTTCCCAGGCGGTCATGATGCGGTCGCGGAAGACCTTGGCCAGGACCGAGGCCGCGGCCACGGCGGCGCTGGTGCCGTCGCCCCGCACCAGGCACTCGGCGGGTACCGGCAGGTCGGGCAGGCGGTTGCCGTCCACCAGCACCAGGTCCGGCACCGGACGCAAGCGCGCCACCGCGCGGACCATGGCCCGCAGGGTGGCGCGCAGGATGTCGGTGGCGTCGATCTCGCCGGCCGAGACGGCGCAGGCGCCCCAGGCCAGGGCCCCGGCGCGGATCTCGCCGGCCAGGCGCTCGCGCCGCCGGGCCGTCAGCTTCTTGCTGTCGTCCAGGCCCGCGGGGCACCAGTCCGGCGGCAGCACCACGGCCGCCGCCACCACCGGCCCCGCCCAGGAGCCCCGCCCGGCCTCGTCGACGCCCGCCAGCACGAGGCGGCCGGCGTCCGACTTGGACCGGTCGAAACGGGCGAGGGCGCCGGCGGTGTCCACCGCGCTAGCGGCGGGCTTCGCGGATCCGCGCCTTGCGGCCGGTGCGGCCGCGCAGGTAGTAGAGCTTGGCGCGGCGGATGCGGCCCCTCTTGGTCACCGTGATGCCCTCGAGATTGGGGGACTCCACGGGGAAGATGCGCTCCACGCCGATGCCGCCGGAGATCTTGCGCACGGTGATGGTGCGCTCGAGGCCGGTGCCCTGCTCGGCGATGACGGCGCCGACGAAGTTCTGGATCCGGGTCTTGGCGCCCTCGGTGATCCGCACGGCGATGCTCACGGTGTCGCCGATGTTGAACTCGGGAAGATCGCCGCGCAGGCCTTCCTGCCGCATGGTCTCGACGGTGTTCATCTCTGCCTCCAGTTCTGCCGGGGGTCGGGAGCTCGCGCTCGCGCGTCGCATCCGGCGTCCTCACCGCCCCGGAACCCCCCGGGACGTCCTGTTGTCGATCTCGTGCGGCGCCCTCAGGCGCCGTCGTCGGTTCCGGCCAGCTCGGGCCGGCGTTCCCGCGTGCGTCGGTCGGCCTGCTCGCGGCGCCACGCCTCGATGTTGGCGTGGTGGCCCGAGAGCAGGATCTCCGGTACCGCCAGGCCCCGGTACGCGGGCGGCTTGGTGTACCACGGACAGTCCAGCCCGCCGCCGCGCTCGACCGTGAAGCTGTCGTTGGCCGCCGAGTCCTCGTTGTGCAGCGCCCCTTCGAGGCGCCGCACCACCGCGTCGGCGATGACCAGGGCCGGCAGCTCGCCTCCGGAGAGGACGAAGTCGCCGAGGCTGATCTCGCGGGTGACCACCAGCTCGCGGACCCGCTCGTCCACGCCCTTGTAGTGGCCGCAGACGAGGATCAGCTCGCCCGCGTTCTCCAGCTCCGCCAGCAGGTCCAGGGTCAGGGCCTCGTCGAAGGTCTCGCCCTGGGGCGTGGTCAGGATGACGGTGGCGTCCTCCCGCGCCCGGCTGGCCTCGACCGCCTCGACCACCGGCGGCGCCATCATGATCATGCCCGCGCCGCCCCCGTAGGCCGTGTCGTCCACGGTGCGGTGCCTGTCCACGGCGAAGTCGCGGATGTCCACGACGTCGTAGCGGACCAGTCCGGCCCGCTCGGCGCGGCCGGGGATGCTGGTGGCCAGCACCGTCCTGACCATCTCCGGGAAGAGGGTCAGGATGCGGATGACCGGCGCCTCAGGTGCGGTGGACATCGAGCAGTCCTTCCGGCGGGTCGATCACCAGGTCGCCGTCGAGGCCGTCGTCCGGCCGCAGGATGGGCGCGACGGCGGGGATCAGGATCTCCCCCGACGTCGTCGGGCACCACCAGCAGCAGCTGGGTCCCGGCCCGCCGCACCTCGTCCACCGTGCCCACCACGTCGCCCGACGCGGTGACCACGCGGCGTCCCAGGTAGCGGAAGGCCAGGCCGCCCGCCGGCCGCGGGAAATCCGGGTCCAGGTAGCGGGCGCGCAGGAAGCCCAGCTCCCGGCCCAACGAGCCGTTCGGCACCGTCGCGGTCGTCGCTGCCCTCGGGCCGCAGGGCGACGCAGCCGCCGCCAGCGGGCCGGTGGCCGTGCAGCCGCGCCGGCGTGCCGTCCGCCCACACCAGGAAGTCCGAGTCCAGCAGGGGCTCGTGGAAATCGAGCAGCGGGTAGAGTTTGACCTCTCCCTTGAGCCCGACCGCCTTGACGATCTCCCCGATGGCCACGAACGCGTCCATGCCGCTACTCGACGATCTCGAGCCCGATGCGCTGGTCCGTGCGGGCGCTGACCGCCGCCAGCAGGACCCGCAGGGCGCGGGCGGTCTGCCCGCCCTTGCCGATCACCTTGCCCAGGTCCTCGTCGTTGACCTTCACCCGGTAGACGTCCCGGCCCTCGCGGCGCGCGATGTCCACGGTCACGTCGTCGGGATGCTCGACGAGGTTGACCACCACGTAGGAGATGAGTTCGAGCACCCGCTCCTGGCCGATGGTCAGCTCGTCCTCGTGCTCCGGCGTCACCTGCTCGGGAAGCCGTCCCGTTCTCCGGTGCCCCGCTCAGGTTGGTCCTTGGCCTCGGCTGCGGGCGCGTCGGCGGCGGCGTCGGCGGCGACCTCGGCGCCCTCGGCGGCTTCGCCCTCGGCGGCCGCGGGTTCGGCGGCGGCGGCGGCGGCGGCCGCGGCTTCGGCGGCCGCGGCGGCCTCGGCCTCGGCGACCTTCGCCTTGGCCTCGGCCTCGCGCTTGTCGCGGTCGTCCCGCTCGGCCTGGCGACGGGCGGCGGCGGCGTCAGCCTGGCTCTGCTTGCGGCCGGCGGCGGCCTCGCGCCACTCGGTCCATCTTCGCATCGACCTCGGCCCTCGTCCAGGCCCTGCTTGACGAGGGAGAACTTGTAGAGCACGCCCTCGGCGCGCAACAGGCTGCGGGCGGTCTCGCTCACGGTGGCGCCCTTGCCCAGCCAGTTGAGGATCTCGTCGGTGTGCAGGTCCACTTCGGCCGGCTCGGCGAAGGGGTTGTAGTAGCCGAGGTTCGCCAGGTAGGCGCCGTCACGGCGCTTGCGGCTGTCCAGGACCACGAGGCGGTAGAAGGGACGCTTCTTGCGGCCCATGCGGGTCAGTCGGATCGTCGTAGCCACGTATCAACCTCCACTGTCGTGGTATCGCGCCGGGCACCATGCCCGACGCGCGTGCCCGGCCCCGCGGGGCCGGCTGTGCGGTCAACCGCCCAGGACGCGGCGGCCGAACTCCTGGAGTCCGCCGGCGGCGTTGATCTGCTTCATCATCCGCCGCATGTCCCGGTACTGCTTCAGCAGCTTGTTGACCTGCGAGACGTTCGTCCCGCTGCCGCGGGCAATGCGCTTGCGCCGCGAACCGTTGATGATGTCGGGCCGGCGCCGCTCCTGCAGCGTCATCGAGTTGATGATCGCCTCGACGCGGGCCAGCTGGCCGTCGTCCACCTTGGCCTTGTCCAGCACGCCGGTGTTCATGCCCGGCAGCATGCCCAGGACGCCCTTCAGGGAACCCATCCGCTTCATCTGCCGGATCTGCCGGTGGAAGTCCTCCAGGGTGAACTGTCCGTCGGCGAAGCGGGAGGCCAGCTCCTCCGCCTCGCCCATGTCCATCTTCTCCTCGGCCTGCTCGATCAGGGTGAGCACGTCGCCCATGCCCAGGATGCGGCCGGCCATGCGCTCGGGGTGGAAGACCTCCAGGTCCTCCAGCTTCTCGCCCACGCCGCACAGCTTGACCGGGCGGCCGGTCACCTCCAGCACGCTGAGGGCGGCGCCGCCGCGGGCGTCGCCGTCCAGCTTGGTCAGCACGGCGCCGTCGAAGTCCAGGCGCTCGGCGAAGGTCGTTGGCGATGTTCACGGCCTCCTGGCCGGTCATCGCGTCCAGCACCAGCAGCTTCTCGTCCATCGGCACGGTCTTGACGATGGACTCGAGCTCGCTCATGAGCTCGTCGTCGATGTGCAGGCGGCCCGCGGTGTCGACGATCAGCACGTCGCACTTGTTGTCGCGGGCGCGGCGCTGGCCCAGCTTGACGATCTGCGCGGCGTTGCGGCGCTCGCGGTCGCTGTGCACCGGCACGCCGATGCGTCGCCGATCACGTGCAGCTGGTCGATGGCGGCGGGACGGTAGATGTCCGCCGCCACCAGCATGGGGCTGCGCCCCTCGTTCTTCAGCTTCAGCGCCAGCTTGCCGCAGAAGGTGGTCTTGCCCGAGCCCTGCAGGCCCATGACCATGACCGTCGCGGGATCCTTGCCCCCGGTCGGCAGGTTCAGCTCGGCCGCCTGGCCGCCCAGCAGCTCGGTCAGCTCGTCGTGGACGATCTTGCACCACCTGCTGCGCCGGCGTGAGGCTGCCCAGCACCTCCTGGCCCAGGGCCTGCTCGCCGATGGAGGACACCAGCTTCTTGGCCACGCCGTAGTTGACGTCGGCCTCGAGCAGGGCCATGCGCACCTCGCGCAGGGCCTCCTTGATGTTGTCCTCGGTCAGACGCTCGCTGCCGGCCAGCTTCTTCATGGCCTGGTCGAGGCGTCTGGTCAGGTCCTGGAACACGGGCTCTTTCCTTCTCCATCCCGCGGCACGGACACGCCGCCCGCGGTAAGAACCGCGCGCACAACAACACGACGGCGGACCCATGGCCCGCCATCCGTTGCGCGCAGGACGGGAAAACTAACATTTTGCGGGGGTTTTTGGCAAGAAGTCGCCGACGGGCGGCCGCCGCCGCGGGTCCGGCCCTCCGGCGCGAACGGCCCGCGCGGGGCCTGCCGTTCGCGGCCCCCCGGGGGGCACCGCCCACCCAACCTGCACAATGGCAAAGCGTTGCATACTCAGCGGTTCCGATCGCCCGCCGCGCGGGCGGCGGCCCGCGCCCCTCCGCGACCTATCATGGGGCTTTCCGGTCAGCCACTCACCGGCCGCCCGGCCGTCGATCTTCAGGGAGGATCCCGTGTACATCGCCATGAACCGCTTCCGCATCGCGCCCGGGCGCGAGGACGTCTTCGAGAACATCTGGCGCGAGCGCAACTCGTACCTGGACACGGTGCCCGGCTTCAAGGAGTTCCACCTGCTGCGGGGCGCCCCCGGCGAGGAGTTCACCATGTTCGTGTCCCACTCGGTGTGGGCGTCGCAGGCGGCCTTCACGGCCTGGACCGATTCCGACGCCTTCCGCCAGGCCCACGGCCAGGCGCGTTCGCCCGAGGGCACGATGCTGGGGCATCCCCAGTTCGAGGGCTACGAGGTGGTGCTGTAACAGTCGCTACCGATAGAGGGCCTTGACGCCGCCCCAGGTGGACGGCGCGTCGGGCACGACGCCCTCCCAGGAGACCAGCCCCTCGACCGGGCCGAGTTGAGGATGGAGCCAGTAGACGAAGTCCCGGTTCAGTTGGGGCTTCTGGACGCACTGCCGGACGATCCGCACCTGCATCACCTCGAACGTGCCCGCCGGCACGGTGACGGTGGCCGGCCCGACGACTGTGCCGATGACCGTCACCGGCACCGGGTCTTCGTAGCCCCACAGCGCCGTGGTCATCGTGTCGGACCGCCAGGTCTTGCCGGCAGTCAAGGGGAAGTCGAGCAGCAGGTAGGGCGGGTCGAAGTAGGTGATGTCCGGGTCGGGACAGGCGCTGCAGCCGCCACCCTCCTCGGCCTTGAGGACGTCGCCGCCTTCGGTCACCGCGAACCGTTCGAAGCTTGAGAACCAGAATGTCCCGCTCCCGGTGACGTGGGCCCTCGTGAACGACACCGGCCCGCCCCCGATGGTCACCTCGCCCGACGTGTACTCGAACACCGGTCCGGCGTCGGAAGGGAAGTACGTGACCGCGGCCGCGGAGCCGGCCATCAGCATCACGCTCAACGGGACATACAGGAACCGGCGGCTCATGGCGGACTCCCGGTGGGAACCATAGGCATCGCGATATCCAGGATAGTCTACCGTCTGCCGGGACCCGGCGTCAATCCACCCCGCCCCGCAGCGCCGCGATCCGCGCCGCCCGGTCCTCGGCCCCGAACAGCCAGCTGCCCGAGACCAGGATGTCCGCCCCCGCCTCGCGGCAGGTGCGGCCGGTGTCGGCGTTGATGCCGCCGTCCACGCTGATGAGGTAGTCGCCGGCGCCCTCGGCGCGGCGCCGGGCCAGGGTCGGCGATCTTCTCCACCCCGGCGTCGTTGAACGCCTGCCCGCCGAAGCCCGGCTGCACCGTCATCACCAGCACCAGGTCCACCTGGTCCAGCCACGGCGTCACCGCGGCCAGGTCGGTGCCCGGGTTCAGCGAGATGCCCCGCCGCAGGCCCAGGTCGCCGATGCGGGCCAGGGTCTCCCGCAGCGGCGCGTCGCTCTCGGTGTGGATGGTCAGCGCGTCCACCCCCGCGGCGGCGAACGGCTCCAGGTACTGCTCGGGATTGGTGAGCATGAGGTGGGCGTCCAGGGGCAGGTCCGTCACCCGGCGGATGGCCTTGCCCACCGCCGGCCCGATGGTCAGGTTCGGCACGAAGTGGCCGTCCATCACGTCCAGGTGCAGCAGGTCGCAGCCCGCCGCGGTCATGGACGCGATGTCGTCGGCCAGGTGGGCGAAGTCCGACGACAGCAGGGACGGCGCCGACCCAGGCCGTGCCGTCAGCGGGACGAGGCAACCAGCTCAAGACGGTCTCCCTTCGCGATGCGGTGGCCGGCGGGCGGATCCTGTTCGATGACCGTGTTGGGCGCCACGCGCCCCGGTGCGCTCGAAGCGCACCGGCCCCAGCACGAAGCCCGCCGCGGCGATGGCCTGGCGCGCCCGGTACATGGGCACCCCCACCAGGTTGGGCATGCGCAGCAGCTGGGCCGGCGCCGGCTCGGCCACCACCAGGTCCACCGGCGGCACCCTTGTAGGTCTCGGTGCCCTCGATCGGGATTCTGGTAGGCCACCACCGGCTCGGTGACCCCGGACGCGGCGGATGCGCAGGACCCGGCCCAGGCGGTAGTTCTCGCGCTGCAGGGTGATCTCGGCCTGGCGCAGGGACAGGCCCGCCAGCCGCGGCAGCGCGCCGGCAGGCGGACCGCTGCTGGTGATCACGCTGACCAGGCGCCCGCCCCGCACCCGCGCGTCCGGCGGCGGCAGCTGGTCCAGGATCAGGCCCTCGGCCACGGTGGGATGGGGCCGCTGCCGGGCCACCGCCACCTCCAGCCCCATGGGCTGCAGCTGCTTGATGGCCTGGCCCAGGGTCTCGCCCCGCACGTCGGGCATGACCACCACCTCGTTGTGGTGGACGATGGCCGGGATCACCAGGAAGTTGATCCCCAACACGGCGGCGCCCCCCGCGACGACGAGGGCGGCCAGCAGCAGCAGGAATTTCCAGAGTTTCACCGGGCACGCGTCCTTTGTCGGTCGGCGTCAGGCCGTGCGGCGCAGCCGCGCCGCGAAGAAGCCGTCCCCCGCGGGGCGTCCGGGCAGCCAGGTGCGGCGCCAGGTCCCGTCGGCGTGGGGCAGCGGGGTCAAGGGTAAGCCGGAGGCCAGCAGCCTGTCCAGCACCTGCTCGTTCTCCTCGGGTTCCAGGCTGCAGGTGGCGTACCACAGGACACCGCCGGGACGCAGGAGTTCCGCAGCCTGCCGCGCCAGCTCGCCGAGCAGGCGCCCGTTGGCCGCCGGGGCGCCCTTCCCCAGGTGCAGCCGCGCGTCCGGGTGGTGACGCAGGACGCCCGTGCCGGAGCAGGGGCCGTCCAGGAGCACCGCGGCGAAGGCGCCGGGGGCGAAGGGCGGCGCCGTCCCGTCGGCCGCCACCAGCGCGGTCGGCCGCCCGCCCACCGCGGCCGTCGCCGCCTGCAGCAGGCGCAGGCGCGGGGCCTTCAGGTCGGCGGCCGACCAGCAGGTCGTGCCCGGGCAGGGCCGCGGCCAGTCGGCGGGTCTTGCCGCCGGGAGCCGCGCACAGGTCCAGCACCGGACCGGCGGGCGAACCGGCATCCTCCAGCAGCCAGGTGGTGGCCCGCTGCACGTTGGGGTCCTGCACCAGCAGGTCGGGGAACCGGGCCAGCAGGTCGGCGATGGCCGCCCGGTCCGGCCGCCCGTCGCAGACCAGGATGCGCCGATCGTCGTCCGCCGGGGTCACCGGGCAACCGGCCGCGACCAGGTCGGCGGCCGCGGCGTCGGGATCGGCCGGTGCCAGGACCCGGAAGGCCGGCGGGGCCGGGCGATTGTTCCAGGCCAGGATGGCGGCGGTGTCCTCGGCGCCGAAGCGGCGCAGCCAGCGGTCCACCAGCCAGCGGGGGTGGGCGTGCCAGGCGGCCAGCCAGGCCGGGCTGCCCTCGGCCAGGTCGGCGAAGGCCCCGCGCAGGCGCGCCTCGCGGCCGGCGGCGTCCACGGTGTCGTCGGGGCGCAGTTCACGCCGCGCCGCCTGCAGCAGGCCGTTGACGAACCCCACCAGCCGGGGCGCGCCGGCGGCGCGGCACAGTTCGCCCGCCTGGTGCACGGCCGCGTAGGGCGGCACCTGGTCCAGGGCCACCAGCTGATGGAAAGCCAGGCGCAGCACCGCCAGCAGGCGCGGATCGGTGGGCGCCTTGCGGCGGGCGTAGCGCGCGATCAGGTGGTCGTAGCGCCGCTGCCACTGGAGCGTGCCGCGCACCAGTTCGGCCAGGAAGGCCCGGTCGCGGGGGTCGGCGCCGGCGGCCCGCAGGTCGTCCAGGGCTCCGTCCAGCAGCAGGTCCAGGGAGCCGCCGTCGTCCACCTGCAGCAGCAGGTCCAGGGCCCGGCGGCGGACGGGATCGGCCTTCACGAGCGCAGCACGTCCCCGGGCACGATGGCGAAGCCCCGCAGGAAGGCGGCCACCGGCAGGGGCTTCTTCCCCGGCACCTGCAGGCCCGTCAGCAGGACCGCGCCCTCGCCGCAGGCCACGACCACGCCGTCGTCGCCGCAGGACAGCACGGTCCCCGGCGTGCGGCCGGTCGTGTGCATGGTGCAGGGGCGCGCCTCGGTGACCTTCAGGAGTTGCTCGCCCAGGTAGGTGTTGGTCCCGGGCCAGGGGGCCAGGGCCCGGATCTGGTTGTGGACCGTGACGCAGTGGCGGTCCCAACGCACCGCCGAGAGGGTGCGGGTCAGCTTGGGGGCGTAGACGGCTCCGTCGTCGGTCTGGGGCCGGGGCACCACCTGGTCGTTGCCCAGGCGGCGCAGGGTGTGGATGAGCAGGTCGGCCCCCTGGCCCGCCAGCCGGTCCAGGAGTTCGCCCGCCGTGTCCTCCGGACCGATGCCCACGCTGCGTTCGGCCAGCACCGGGCCCGTGTCGACGCCCTCGTCCATGCGCATGATCGTCACGCCCGTCCAGCTGTCCCCGTGCATGACGGCGTATTGCACCGGCGAGACGCCGCGCCAGCGGGGCAGCAGACTGGCGTGGACGTTGATGCAGCCGTAGGGCGGGCCCGAGAGCAGAGGCTCGCGCAGGATGTGGCCGAAGGCCACCACCACCACCGCGTCGGGCTGCTCGGCCAGCACCGCCGCGGTCACCGCCTTGCGGTCGCCCTTGCCGAAGTCGATGACCGGCAGGCCGTGGCCCTGCGCGGCGGCCTTGACCGCCGTGGGCAGCAGCTTGCGGCCGCGGCCGGCGCCGCGGTCGGGCTGGGTCACCACCAGGCGCACGTCGAAGCGGGCCTCCACCAGGGCGTCCAGCGACGGCACGGCGAAGTCCGGCGAACCCATGAACACGATGCGCATCGTCAATCCCCCCTCCCGGCGAACAGGGCCCGCAGCCGCAGCCAGAGCAGGCGCGGCAGCAGGGTCAGGCGCCGGGCACGCCCCACCCGGTCGATGAACAGCACGCCGTCCAGGTGGTCCACCTCGTGCTGCACGATGCGGGCCACCAGGCCCTCGTCGCGCAGCGTCCGGGTGCCGCCGTCGGCGGTCTCCCAGCGGATCTCCGCACCGCGGGCCCGCACCACCTTCATGTAGAGGCCCGGGAAGGAGAGGCAACCCTCCTCGAAGGGCTCCCGCGGGCCGAAGGTGCCGCTGACCACCGGGTTGATCAGGTCGAGCCGCTGCTTGCCCGCCGGCTGCTGCGGGTCGCGCACCACCACCAGGCGCAGGTCGCAGCCCAGTTGGGGTGCCGCCAGCCCCACGCCGCCCTCGTCCCGCAGGCGTCGCCACATGGCGTCCAGCAGGTCGCGGGTCCCGGGGTCGGCCGCAGCCGCCGGCGCCGCCCGCCGACGCAGGCAGCGGCTGCCGTAGAGGCGGATCCGCGGCGGGGCAGCGGCCAAGCGACTATTCCTCGGGCACGACGCCGCTGATGGCGGCCTTGCTGATCTCCACCTTCACGTTGTCGGCGATGGTGGCCACCACCCGGTCCCCCTTGACGTCGCTCACGATGGCGAAGAGGCCGCCGCTGGTGACGATCCGGTCGCCCCGCTTGAGGGCCTCGATCATGGCCTTGCGCTGGTCCTGCTGCTTCTTCTGGGGGCGGATGATCATGAACCAGAAGACCGCGAAGATCAGGATGATGGGCAGGAACTGATCAGGCCGGAACCGGCGCCGCCGCCCTCGGCGGGCGGGGAGGCCATGGCGAGGAAGGTCAGCATGCGTCTCTCCTTGCAGGGGCGCTGGCCGGATCGCCTGCGGCGGCCGGGCCCCTCGTGTCGAAACTCGCGGGCTACCAAGATGCATCAAGGCCGCGGTGCAGGCAAGCCCCGGCGCCTCAGCACTGCCCCGGCGGCGCACGTCCTCCAGGCGGCGCCGTTCGCCCTCGCGTCCAGCGGCCGGCCACCGCCCGGGCGTAGGCCGCGAAGCGATCCGGCGGCGATGGCCGCGCGGATGCCCGCCATCAGTTCCTGGTAGAAGTGCAGGTTGTGGATGGTGGCCAGGGTCGGCCCCAGGATCTCGCGGGCCTGGAACAGGTGGCGGAGGTAGCGGCGGCGAGTGGCGGGCGCACACGGGGCAGCCGCACTCCGGCGTCCAGGGGCGCCGGGTCCTCGGCGTACTCCTGGTTCTTGACCACCAGCCGACCGTCGCGGGTCAGCACCGTGCCGGTGCGGGCCATGCGCGTGGGCAGCACGCAGTCGAACATGTCCACGCCGGCGGCCACCGCGGCCAGGATGTCGTCGGGAAAGCCCACGCCCATCAGGTAGCGCGGCCGGTCGTCCGGCAGCAGGCCCGCCGCCAGTTCGGTCATCTCGCGCATGGCCGCGGTCGGCTCGCCCACCGAGAGGCCGCCGATGGCGTAGCCCGGCAGGTCGCAGGCCGTGACCTCGGCCGCCGAGCGCCGGCGCAGGGCCTCGTCGACGCCCCCCTGCATGATGCCGAAGAGCACGCGCTCCCAGCCGTCGCGTTCGGTGCGCCCGCCGAAGACGTCCCGGCAGCGGCCCAGCCAGGCGGTGGTGCGGGCCACCGCCCGCTCCACCTCGCGTCGGTCGGCCCCGTAGGGTGCGCACTGGTCGAAGGCCATGACGATGTCCGAGCCCAGGGCCAGCTGCACCGCCATGCTCAGCTCGGGGCTGAAGAAGTGGCGGCTGCCGTCCAGGTGGGAGCGGAACTCGACACCGTCGTCGCCGACCTTGTTCAGCTCGCCCAGGGAGAAGACCTGGAAGCCCGCACTGTCGGTGAGCAGGGCGCCGTCCCAGCCCTGGAAACGGTGCAGGCCCCCGGCCCGGGCGATCAGTTCGTGGCCCGGCCGCAGGTACAGGTGGTAGGTGTTGCCCAGGATCAGGCGCGAGCCCGTGGCCCACACCTGCTCGAAGGTGGCGGCCTTGACCGAGCCCACCGTGCCCACGGGCATGAAGACGGGCGTGTCGACCGCGCCGTGGCCGGTGACCAGGCGGCCGCAGCGGGCGCGCCGTCTCCGTGGACCGGGCGCCGACCGTGAAGGCGAAGGGGGTGTCCAGGGCCGGGTTCGCTCACCGTGGCGTCTCCTCGCAGGCCCGGCAGGGCCAGCATGCAGTCGCCGTAGCTGTAGAAGCGCAGCCGCTGCGCCACGGCGTGGTCGTAGGTCTGGCGCCAGGCCGGGTCGCCCACCACCGCCGCCACCAGCATCAGCAGCGACGAGTCGGGCAGGTGGAAGTTGGTCAACAGGCCGTCGGCCCCGGTGACGGCGTCCGGCGGCGCCACGAACAGGCGCGTGGTGCCCTGCACCTCCCAGTGTCCGTCCCGGCGCTCGGCGCCGCCGGTGAAGACCGGGCGGCCGGCTGCCGACGGCACCGCCGGGCCACGCGCGATGGTCGGGGCCGCCGGCGGCCGGCAGCCCCAGGCGGGCCACCGTCTCCAGCACCCGCAGGCTGGTGGTGCCCACGGCGATCACGCGGCCGCCGGCGGCGCGGGTCGCCGCCACCGCCGCCGCGGTGGCGCAGGGCAAGGTGAAGGCCTCCGCGTGCAGGCGCCGCGCGGCGATCTGGTCCGCCGACGGGGGCTGGAAAGTGCCCGGCCCCACGTGCAGGCGCACGCGGGCCGTGCCGATCCCGGCCGCGGCCAGCCGGTCCAGGACCGCCGCCGAGAAATGCAGGCCGGCCGTGGGCGCGGCCACCGAGCGCTCGGCCTCCGGGTCGGCGCGCCGCGTACACCGTCTGGTAGCGCTCGCGGTCGGCGGCGGCCCGCCGGTCGTCCGGCGGTCGCGCCGGATGTACGGCGGCAGGGGCATGACCCCGTGGCGCTCGGCCAGGAGCGCCGGGATCCTCGGCGGCGGTGACCGTCACCAGGCCGTCCTCGTCCCGGCCGACCACGGCCAGTCCGGGCCCTTCGCCCGCGCCGGGGATCTCCACCCGCAGTTCCAGCCCCGCCCGCAGGCGGCGGGCCGGGCGCGCCATGGCCAGCCACGTCCGCGGCGCCGCGGCCGGCTGCACCAGCAGGATCTCCACCTGGCCGCCCGTGTCGGCCCGGCGGGTGAAGAGCCGCGCCGGCAGCACCCGGCTCTCGTTCAGCACCAGCAGGTCGCCCGGTGCGCAGCAGCGAGCGGCAGGTCGCGGAAGACCCGCTCCCCCACCGGCCCGCGGCCCGGCGCCACCAGCAGCAGGCGCGCGTCGCCGCGGCGGGCCGCCGGTTCCTGGGCGATCAGCTCCTGGGGCAGATCGAAATGGTAGGCGGTGTCGGTCACGGCACTCCGGCGGCGGGCCCGGAGGCCCCGGTTCGCGGTTGACGGGTGCCGTCAAACTAAGCGCCGCGACCGGGGCCGCCAAGAGCCAAACCGCTTCGCCGTCAGCGGAACAGGGCGAGGATGGCGCTCCAGGTGGTCGACTCGTTGGGCACGGTGCCGTGGTCGCCGGCGCTGCCGGGCAGGGTGCAGTCGAGCAGGATCTCCTGCCCGTTGGTGTAGCCGTCGCCGTCCGAGTCGAGGCTCTCGATGGCGGGGCCGTTGCTGTTGCGGATGTCGTTGCCGTAGGCGTTGCGCGACGGCACGGAGGTGTGGCACAGGGTGCAGTTGTTGGCCGCGGCGACCAGGGTGCTGCAGGCGTCGGGGTAGGCGTTCAGCCACGCGTTGCGGTAGGTGCTGGTGGCATCGGCGCCGCGGGGCGCGACCATGAGCATGCAGCCTGCGAGGGCGACAGCGGCAAGGTGAGTCCGTTTCATGACCGATTCCTCCTGAAGGTGGCCGGGCGTTGCCCGGTGGATGCTTCGCCGCTGCCCGGCAGCACAAGTCATACCATACGCATGTGATCTTGTTATGGCAAAAACAATTTCGCGGATATGAAACGTCAGAGGAGGGCGCCCTGGGCCCGCCGGCCCCGGGCGCGGGCGGTTCCAGCCCCAGGTGGGTCCAGGCGTGGGCGGTGGCCTCCCGGCCCCGGGGCGTGCGTTTGAGCAGCCCGGCCTGGATCAGGAAGGGCTCCACCATGTCCTCGAGGGTGTCGGACTCCTCGCCCAGGGAGACGGCCAGGTTCTGGATGCCCACCGGCCCGCCGGCGAAGTGCTCGATCACCACCTGCAGGTAGCGCCGGTCCAGGGGCTCGAGGCCCAGGGCGTCCACGCCCAGGCGGGTGAGGCCGCGGTCGGCCACGACGCCGTCGATGACGCCGGCGCCCTCCACCTGGGCGAAGTCCCGCACCCGCCGCAGCAGGCGGTTGGCCGCCCGGGGCGTGCCGCGGCTGCGCCGGGCGATCTCCACGGCGCCCGTGTCGTCCAGGCCGATGCCCAGGATGCCCGCCGAGCGCTTGACGATGACCGCCAGCTCCTCGGCCGGGTAGAAGTCCAGGTGGCAGACGATGCCGAAGCGGCTGCGCAGGGCCGGGGTGATCAGGCCCGCGCGGGTGGTGGCGCCGATCAGGGTGAAGGGCTCGAGCTGCAGGTTGAAGTGCCGCGCGTTGGGCCCCTTGTCGATGATCAGCTCCACCCGCCAGTCCTCCATGGCCGGGTAGAGGTGCTCCTCGATGACGCGCCCCAGGCGGTGGATCTCGTCGATGAAGACGGCGCGCTTCTCCACCTGCTCGCTCAGCAGGGCGATCAGCTCGGCGGCGTTGCTGAAGGCCGGGCCGCTGGTCAGGCGGATCTCCAGGCCCATCTCCGCGGCCAGGATCTGGCTGAGGGTGGTCTTGCCCAGGCCCGGAGGCCCGTGCAGCAGCACGTGGTCCAGCACCTCGCCGCGCTGGCGCGCCGCGGCGATGAAGACCCGCAGGTTCTCCTTGATGGCCTCCTGGCCGACGAAGTCGTCCAGGGGCGGGGCCGCAGGGTGCGGTCCAGCTCGCCGTCGGGCTCCTGCTCGCGGGGGTCGGTCAGCCTCTGGTCGTCCACCGGGATCCTTCCCGCGGCCCGCGGGCCGCTGGTCTCACAGCACGCGCAGGGCGGCGCGCACCCAGCGCTCGGTCTGTCCGCTCGACGTCCGGGTCGGCCTCCCGGGCCTTCAGCAGGGCCGCCTCGGCCCGCGCCGGCGGCAGGCCCATGGCTCCCAGCACCGCCAGGGCATCGCCCAGGCCGGCCCCGCCGCCGCGTGCGGCGTCGCCGCCGGCGGCACGCCGGCGCCCAGTGCCGCCGGGCACCCGCTGGCCCAGCTCCACCACCAGGCGGGCGGCGCTCTTCTTGCCGATGCCCGGCAGCTTGGCCAGGGACTTCTCGTCGCCGGTGCGCAGGTAGCGGGCGACCTCCGCCGGCGCGGCCGCCGACAGCATGCCCAGGGCCACCTTGGGCCCCACGCCCGGACACGGAGATCAGCAGGCGGAACATGGCGCGTTCGTCCGGGTCGGGAAAGCCGTACAGGGACCAGGCGTCCTCCCGCACCGCCAGGTGGGTCCACAGGCGCACCGCCTCCCCCGGCGCGGGCAGCCGCTCCGCGCCCAGGGCCGACACGTGCACGTCCAGGCCCAGGCCGCCCACCGAGACCACCGCCTCGGTGCCGCCGGAGACCAGGATGCCGTCCACGAAGGCGATCATCGTCGTCGGGTCCTTTCGGGTGCATGGCCGCGGGCATTATGGCCCATGGCGGCGGGGGCGCCAGCGGCGATCGGACGCCGGCGGCCGGCGGGCGCCGCTCAGCCGAACCGGCGGCCGGCGCGGCCCGCGTGGGCCAGGGCCACGGCCAGGGCGTCGCTCTGGTCCAGGGGCGGCTCGGTCTTCAGGCGCAGCAGGCGCATGACCATGAAGCGCACCTGCTCCTTGGCCGCGGCGCCGTTGCCGGTCAGGGCCTGCTTGATCTCCCGGGGCGCGTACTCGGCCACGGGCAGGCCGGCGGCGGCGCCCGCCAGCAGGATGACGCCGCGGGCGTGGCCCAGGATCAGCGAGCTGCGGGGGTTCTTGGCGTTGAACAGGTCCTCGACGGCCATGGCGTCGGGCTCGTGGGCGGCGATCACCTCCGCCAGCTGCGCGTGGATGGCCAGCAGGCGCTCGGGCAGGGACGCCGTCCGGCCGGCGCGGATCACGCCGCCGGCCAGCATGCGGGCGACCGGCCCGGTGGCGATCACCCCGTAGCCGGTCGCGTGGGATCCGGGATCCACTCCCAGGACGATCACTGCGGGCCCGCCGTCGCTCAGAGCTTCTCCTCGATCTCCGGCCATCAGCGCGTCGTCGATGTCGAAGTTGGCCGACACCCGCGTCACGTCGTCCAGGTCGTCCATGTGGGTGATCATCTTCATGAGGCTCAGGGCGTCGCTCTCCTCCACCTTGACGTAGGTGTTGGGGATCATCGCCAGCTCGGCCTCGCCACCGGCAGGCCGGCCTCGCGCAGGGCGTCGGCCACCGCGTGCAGATCGGCCATGGCGGTGGTGACGGAGATGACCCCGTCCTCCTCCTCCACGTCCTCGGCGCCCGCCTCGATGGCCGCCTCCATGACCGTGTCCAGGTTCGACTCCGCCGCGTCGAGCTGGATCAGTCCCTTGCGGTCGAAGATGAAGGAGACGCAGCCGTTGGCGCCCAGGTTGCCGTTGTACTTGGTGAAGACGTGCCGCACCTCGGCGGTGGTGCGGTTCTTGTTGTCGGTGGCGCACTCCACCACGACCGCCACGCCGCCGGGGCCGTAGCCCTCGTAGTTGATCTCCTCGATGATCACGCCATCGAGCTCGCCCGTGCCGCGCTTGATCGCCTTCTCGACCGTATCGTTGGGCATGTTGTTGCCCCGGGCGTTGGTCACCGCCGCGCGCAGGCGGGGGTTGGCGTTGGGGTCGCCCGCCCCCCTGCCGCGCGGCGATCGTCAACTCGCGGATGAGCCTCGTGAACACCTTGGCCCGCTTGGCGTCCTGCGCGCCCTTGCGGTGCTTGATGTTCGCCCATTTCGAATGACCGGACATCGGCGGATCTCCTACTCGTCGTCGGTCCTGTGCTTCTTGTACTCGTCCACCAGCCGGGACTGGACGTCGCCCGGAACCTCGGCGTAGTGGGAGAACTCCATGGTGAACGTGCCCGTGCCCTGGGTGATGGACCGCAGGCTCGTGGCGTACTGGTACAG
The DNA here is from genome assembly GCA_963825035.1 of Candidatus Krumholzibacteriia bacterium. GTDB lineage: Bacteria > Krumholzibacteriota > Krumholzibacteriia > LZORAL124-64-63 > LZORAL124-64-63 > JACZKN01. The sequence goes on from CAWGRT010000008.1 coordinate 218,250, forward strand.
CTCGTCCTCGGGGATGTTGGCGGTGACCACCTGGTACGGCCCGTCGGCGTCGCTGCCCTGGATGGCGCCGCGCCGGGTGGAGATGTCGCCCATCACGTCGCCCATGTAGGCCTGGGGGACGACGATGCGCACCTTCATGACCGGTTCGAGCAGGACCGGGCGCAGCTTGGCCGCGTCCTCCTCGACGGCGTGCTTCAGGGCGATGCGCGCGGCGGCCTTGAAGGCGGCCTCGCTCGAGTCCACGTTGTGGTACGAGCCGAAGAACAGCGCGCACCTGACGTCGACCATCTCGTAGCCGGCGATCAGGCCGTGGGCCAGGGTCTCGCGGCAGCCCTTCTCCACGGCGGGGATGAACTTGTTGGGCACGACGCCGCCGACGATCTCGTCGGCGAACTCGAAGCCCGAGCCGCGCGGCAGCGGCTCGATGCGCAGGTGGACGTCGCCGAACTGGCCGCGCCCGCCGGTCTGCTTCTTGTGGCGGCCCTGCTTCTCGGTGGTGCCGCGGATGGTCTCCTTGAAGGCGATGCGCGGCCGGCTGCGCTCGACCTCGACGCCCGTCTGGCGCTTGAGCTTCTCCAGGATGAAGCCGGTGTGCATCTCGCCCTGGGTGGCCAGCAGGGTCTGGGACAGGTTGGCCTGGTGCCTCACCTCGAAGGTGGGGTCCTCCTCGTGGATCTTGGTCAGGCCGGCGGCCATCTTGTCCTCGTCGCCGCTGGTGGCCGGCCGGATGGCGTCGGCGCTGGTGGGCACCGGGTAGTCGATGGGCGGCAGGGCGATGTCCACGCCCGAGCAGAGGGTCATGCCGGTGTGGGTGTTCTTGAGCTTGGCCGCCACGACGATGTCGCCGGCCGTGGCCGTGTCGATCTTCTCCTTCTGCTTGCCGATGGCCGCGCTCAACTGGCCGATGCGCTCGTTGTTGCGGCCGTCGCTGCAGTCCACGGTGTCGCCCGAGCTGATGGAGCCGCTGAAGACCCGCAGCCAGGTGACGTCGCCGCCCTGGGCCTCGTACTGGCGCTTGAAGGCGAAGGCCACCACCGGGCCGTCCGCGCCGGGGGTGAAGGAGGTCGCGGTGTCGGTGCCCGGCCTTGACGCCCTTCAGCTCGGAGCGGGTGCGGGAGTTGGCGCTGGGCATCAGGTGCACCACCGAGCGCAGCAGGGCGGTCACGCCCACCTCGCTGTCGGCCGCGGTCAGGAAGACCGGGTAGACGGTGCCCTCGGCCGTGCCCTTCTTCAGGCCGGCGATGATGTCCTCGCGGGAGAGGGTCATCTCCTCCAGGTACTTCTCGGTCAGGGCGTCGTCGGCGCTGGCGGCGGCGTCGAGGAGCTGCTCGCGCGCCGCCTCGACCTGGTCGGCCATGTCCCCGGGGATGTCCACCTCGACGGCCTTGTCGCCGTCGAACTGGAAGGCCTTCATCTCGATCAGGTCGACGACGCCCTTGAAGTCCTCGCCGATGCCGATGGGCAGCTGGCAGGGGGCCACGCCGGAGACGCGGTCGCTGAGTCCGGCCAGCGTGCCGGCGAAGTCCGCGTGCTCCTTGTTCATGCGGTTGATCACGATGAAGGTGGGCAGCGCGGTCTTGCGCAGGTGGTTCCAGAGGTTCTCCGAGGCCACCTCGAAGCCGCCGTCGGCCTTGACGACGAACAGCACGCCCTCGACCACGCGCAGGGCCGCGTAGACGTCGCCCCGGAAGTCGTCCACGCCCGGGGTGTCGATGATGTTGATCTTCGCGCCCCCGAACTCGGTCCAGGCCAGGCTGCCGCTGATGGTCTGCTTGCGTTCGATCTCCTCCTCCAGGTAGTCGAAGACCGAGGAGCCGTCGTCGACGTTTCCGCGCCGGCCCACCTTGCCCGTGACGTGGAGCATGGCGTCGGCGAGGCTGGTCTTGCCGACCCCGTGGGGTGCGACCAGGGCCACGTTGCGGATCTTGTCCATCGGGTAGGTCTTCAACGGTCATCCTCCCAGTTCGAAGGGGCTGGAGGCAGCGCGTCCGGTCCCGGCGCCGCGCCGGAGTGCGCGCGGGGACCCGTCGCCGGGGAGCCGGCGGCAGGATACCGGAAACGCAGAGGGATACGACCGGCGGAAGGAAGGCGAAGCCCCCTGCCGGCGGCCGGATTTCGCGACGAACGGCAATGTTAATAGCCCGCAATATGCGTGTCAACAGACCCCGGTGGGAATCGCGGGGGGAAAGTTCTGGACACCCCGCAGGCGGCTCATTAATGTTATCCGGGTCTCGGATCCGGCCCTTCCGGCCGTCCCATGACCGTTGCAGCCCCACCACATACGAGCCGTCAGGCGACCGACGCGGCCCCGGGCCCGTGTCCGGCCGAGGTGATTCGATGAAGCTCAGCACAGCTCTGTCCCTGGTGCCGACCCTGCTGCTGGTCCTCGGCGGCGCGGCCGCCTCCGCGCAGGACGCGCCCGGCCCCGCGCCGACCGCCGCCGACAGCGCGGAGGTCGAGGCGGCCGAGGACGCCCTCGACTACGCCGACTACACGGTCAAGGCCTACAGCCTGAGCGTGTTCCGCGGCAACTTCTCGGGCGCGACCTACCTGGACCTGCACGAGCGCGCTCCCAAGACCGAGGTCTCCATCGGCGTCGGCGACAACCTCGGCGCCGGCCGACGTGCGGGGCTACGACGGCCACTACCTGGCCGTGGCCCGGGCCATCGGGCGACGGCAAGCTGCTCTACGACGCGGTGCAGAAGGAGATCAAGTCGGGTCCGGCCTACGGCGCCCGCATCGGCGTCTACATCTCCGACGATTTCCACCTGGACATCGTCGGCGCCTACGCCAAGGGCAAGGCCGTCACACGTCCATGCTCTACGTCGGGGCGACCCGGCCCGACGCAGGACCTGGTCCAGAACACCCGCTACGTGGTGGACGAGGACCCCGGCTTCGCCGTGTACAAGCGGCGGGCTGGCCCTGAACTACGACGCCCGGCCCGCCACCTTCCTGGGCCTGGTACCGCGCATCGGCTTCGGCATCGGCGGCATCATCAACCGCTTCACGGTGCTCGAGGACAACACCTCGCTTGTACCTCGAGGGCAGGCTCGGCCTGACCCGGCACTTCGGTGACCGGTTGGGCCTCGTCGCTCCAGGCGGACGTGGTGAACTTCGCCTTCCAGGTCGAGGAGCTGGGCTACCCAACATGGTCAACTACGCCACCTTCAGCGTGGGCGTCAGCTGGTTCATCGACGTGCTGCCCGAGGCCGTGCGGGCCAGGCACGTGGCCGACCGCGAGGCCGAGGAGAATAGGCCGGCGACAGCGGCAGGGCGCCGCCGCGCCGAGACGGACAAACAAAAACCGCCGGGGTCTCAACCCCGGCGGTTTTCTCTTGGCCACGGTCCCCCGTGCGAGGGCCCGCAGCTACTTCTTCTTGGCCGCGGTCTTCTTGGCGGCCTTCTTCTTCGTCGCCTTCTTGGCGACCTTCTTCTTGGCGGCCTTCTTGGCGACCTTCTTCTTGGCAGCCTTCTTGGCGACCTTCTTCTTGGCGGCCTTCTTGGCGACCTTCTTCTTGGCGGCCTTCTTGGCGACCTTCTTCTTGGCGGCCTTCTTGGCGACCTTCTTCTTGGCGGCCTTCTTGGCAACCTTCTTCTTGGTCGGCTTCTTCTTGGCGAGCCTTCTTGGCGACCTTCTTCTTGGTCGCCTTCTTCTTGGTCGTCTTCTTGGCGGTAGCAGCCGCCGTCAAGACTTTCCTCTCCTCCATACCGGACCTCGCTTGTTGAGAGTTCCTGCGTCCGCCCGACTCCCGCACCCTTGGGACCATCGAGCAAGACCTCCTGTCACGGACGTTGCTTTCGCCTCGTTTGGCGTCAGGCTGCCAGCGGAAGCAACGACATTATTTCGACCGCTCAGAAAATGTGTCAACAAAAAAAGGGAACCGTCGGCGACGGTTCCCTCTTTTTTTTGGTGCCCGGGGCGGGATTCGAACCCGCACGGCTTGTGGCCACTACCCCCTCAAGATAGCGTGTCTACCAGTTTCACCACCCGGGCCCGCGACTAATTGCCGCCGCCGTCGCCGCCGCCGCCCGCCGGACTGCGTCGTCTGCGCCGGCGTCTCCGCGGGACCTGGCCGGGACGTCGGCCGGCAGCTGCGCGGGCGCCTGCTGCGTCGGCAGGTCGAGCTCGCCCTTGCGCGCGGCCTCGCCGATGATGCTCTGTGGCGGACCCGGCGGCCTCGCCCGCGTTGTCGGTGACGAAGAGCAGGAAGCTCGTCACGAAGAAGGCGGCCGCCAGCCAGATGGTCGGCCTTGTGCAGCAGCGTGGTCATGCCGCGGGAGCCGAGCAGCTGCTGGGGCGCCCCGCCGGCGCCGCCGAAGGCGCCGGCCAGGCCGCCGCCCTTGCTCGACTGCAGCAGCACCACCGCGCTCAGGACCAGGGCGACCAGGACATGGATGACGATCAAAAGCGTATGCAGCATGAGTCCAACTCCCGCAGGCGTCACCAATCACACGGATCACCGGTCCGACGGGGCCGGACCGGTGAGGGACGGGAAATCTAACATCCGGCCGCACGGCTGTCAAACCGCCTGCGGCCGCGCGGGCTCAGGCGTCGGTAAGGGCCGCCACGCCCGGCAGTTCCAGGCCCGGCCATGAACTCCAGCGAGGCGCCGCCGCCGGTGGAGATGTGGCTGATGCGGTCGGCCAGGCCCATCTGGTTGACCGCCGCCACCGAGTCGCCGCCGCCCACCACGCTGCGGGCGCCGCCGTCGGTGGCCGCGGCCACCGCCTCGCCCACGGCCCGGGTGCCCGCGGCGAAGGACGGCAGCTCGAACACGCCCATGGGCCCGTTCCAGAAGATGCTGCGCGCGCCGGCCAGGATGTCCCGCGTAGCGCTGCCACCGTCTTCGGCCCGATGTCCAGCCCCATCCAGCCGTCGGGGATGTCCGTGACCAGCACCTCGCGTCGCGCGTGCGCCGTCGGCGAACTCGTCGGCGACCACGCAGTCCTCCGGCAGCACCAGCTCGGCCCGGGCTCGTCTTGGCCTTGGCCTGGATCTCGCGGACCACGTCCAGGCTGTCCTCGTCCAGCAGGCTCTTGCCGATGCCCAGGCCCGCCGCCTTGAAGAAGGTGAAGATCATGCCGCCGCCCAGCAGCAGCGTGTCGACCCGGTCCAGCAGGTTGAGGATCACCTCCACCTTGCCCGCCACCTTGGCGCCGCCGAGCACCGCGACGAAGGGGCGCTCGGGATCGTCGAGCAGGGCGCCCAGGTGCTCGAGCTCCTTCTCCATCAGCAGGCCGGCGCGCGCCTCGGTCACGAAGTGCGGGTCACGCCGACGGTGGAGGCGTGGGCCCGGTGCGCGGTGCCGAAGGCGTCGTTGACGTAGACGTCGCCGAAGGCGGCCAGCGCCCGGGCGAAGGCGTCGTCGTTCGGCCGTCTCCCCCGGGTTGAAGCGCAGGTTCTCCAGCAGCAGGATCTCGCCCGGCTGCAGGGCGCGCGGCCTTGGCCGGTGGCGTCCGGCCCGACGGTGTCGACGGCGAACCGCACCGGCGCGTCCACCAGCTCGGCCAGCCGGTCGGCCACCGGGCGCAGGGACGCGGCGGGATCGATCTTGCCCTTGGGGCGGCCGAGGTGGCTCATCAGGACGACCCGGGCGCCGCCGCCCAGCAGCCGCCGCAGCGTGGGCAGCGCGGCGCGGATGCGGGTGTCGTCGGTGATGTTGCGGTCGGCGTCCAGGGGCACGTTGAAATCGACGCGCATCAGCACGCGCCTGCCCTCGGGCGCGAAACCTTCGAGACCCAGTTTCTTCGCCATGGTCCACCATCCGTGTCTGCGGTTGCGCGCCCGCACGGGGCGCCGCGGCATGGCGCCGCCGGACCATGTTAGGAGGGCCCCCGGGGTGTGTCAACCGGACCCGACGCGCACGCCCAGGGCCAGCGCCGCCACCGGAGCCCGGCCCGCCGCGGCCAGGGCCCGCGCCGCCTCGGCGAGGGTGGCGCCCGAGGTGACGATGTCGTCCACCAGCACCAGCCGGCCCCTCCGCAGCGGCGCGCACGGGTCGGCGCGGCAGCAGCCGGCCAGGTTGCGCCGCCGCGCCGTCGTCCGCCGCGAGCCGCGCCTGCTGGGCCGTGGCCCGCACCGCGCCGCAGGGCCCGGCACCCAGGTCCCGCCCGGCGTCGCCGGCCAGCAGCCGCGCCAGCAGTTCGGCCTGGTTGAAGCCGCGCTGCCGCCGCCGGCGGCGGTGCAGGGGCACCGGCACCAGCACCGCCGGCGCGCCCAGGCCCCGCGGCCAGGGCGCGGGCCGCCGGCGCCAGCAGCGCGGCCAGGGGCCAGGCCAGCCCCCGCAGCCCGTGGTACTTCCACGGCGCCGACGACGGCCACCAGGTCGGCGCCGGTGGCGCGCGCCGCCCACACGGCGGGACAGCCGTCGCGCGGGCCGGCGCCTCACGGCCGGCCCCTGGTCCAGGGCGGCGCGCGCAGGGCCGGCACAGGTGGGGCGCGTCCAGGGACGCAGCCCCGGCACGACCGCACCGCGGTCGCACCAGGGGCGCTCGGTGCGGCCGGCACCGCAGCGGACGCAGCGTTCCGGCGCCGCCAGGTCCAGCAGCGCCGTCAGGGGTGCGAGGAGGGACGGCACGGCGGCCGCCTTTCCGGGAGGCGGGATCGGGATCAGAACAGGGCGGAGCGCATGGCGGTCCAGGGCACCGGCGGCCCGAACCACCAGGCGAAGGACAGCCCCCCCTGCATCATCAGCACGGGCAGACCGTCGCTGTCGCGCACCCCCAGCGGCAGGGACTCGGCGGGTCGTTGGTCGCCGTAGCGCAGGTCCAGCAGCAGAGCGTGCTGTGCCCCGGCGGCCACCGGCAGGTAGGGGACGCAGGGCACGCCACCGGCCAGGCAGCACACCCAGACCGTGGGCACCAGGGGCGGCGCCTCGCCTTCGGTCTCCAGGGGCAGCACCGCCACCCGCTCGCCCAGGCCGCGACTCTTCAGCCAGGCGGCCGCGCGCTCGCGCCCGGCCGCCGAGCGGTTGCGCAGCTCCAGCTGCGGCACCTCCCAGCGCAGCAGGGCGTCCAGGCCCGCGCGGCCCGAGCCGCCGGCACCCAGGACCACGCCCCGCAGGGGCGGCGTCTCCCCCTGCCAGGCCTGGGTCAGCACCGCCAGCACGCCGCCGCTGTCGGTGTTGTGCCCCAACCAGCGCCCGTCCTCCACCTTCACCGTGTTGACGGCGCCCAGGTCCCGCGCCTGATCGGTGCGGCCGTCGCAGAGGGCGGCCACCGCCTCCTTGTGGGGCGCGGTGACGTTGAACCCCGCCAGCAGGCCGTCGCGGGTCTCCCGCTTCAGCGCCGCCAGGTCGGCGGCCGCCACCTGCAGGGCCACGTACTCGTGGGGCAACTCGCGGTCGTCCAGGGCGGCGTTCTGCATGGCCGGCGAAAGGGAGTGGCCGATGGGATCGCCCACCACGGCGTAGAACGGCTGGTCCGGCCGCCAGGGCTCACCGCCTCGCCGCCACCCGCCGCGGCCGTAGGTCACCACGTCCGGGTTCACGTCGGCGCCCCCGTCCGCCGGCGCCGTTCGGCCCGCACCAGCACCACGGTCCCGGCCAGGATCATGCCCACGCTGATCCACTGGTTGTTGGTCCAGCCCAGGGCCATGATCTGGTGCGGACCGTAGTAGCGGGTGAAGTCCACCAGGAAGCGCGCCACCCCGTACAGCACCAGGAAGCGCCCGAAGGTGGCCCCCCGGGGCGATCGCCAACGCTCCAGGAGCAGCAGCAGGCCGAAGATGGCGAAGCCCCCCGCCGAACTGAACAGCTGCGACGGGAACACCGCCGCCGGACCGTACTGCAGCCAGGCCGGCGACCCCGGCGGGAAGTGCACGCCCAGGCCGGTGCTGCACTCGCGGCCGAAGCAGCAGCCCGCCAGGAAGCAGCCGATGCGCGTGATGCCGATGCCCAGGACCACCCCGGGCGCGAAGATGTCCGCGATCACCAGGAACGGGATGCCGCGCCGCCGCGCCTGCCACCACACGGTGACGATCGCCAGCAGGACGCCGCCGTACAGGGTCAGCCCCCCGTCCCAGATGAAGAAGGCCCGGTACCAGGGGTGGAAGGTGCCCAGGTGGGTCATCACGTAGAACAGGCGCACGCCGATCAGGCTGGACACCAGCACGCCGAACACCAGGTCCAGGATGGGCTCGGCGCGGGATGCCGTGGGGCCGCGCCCGCCGCACGCTCAGCCACATGCCCAGGGCGAAGCTGACGGCCAGCAGCAGGCCGTAGCTCTTGATGATGCCGAAGAGTTCCGGATGCATGATGCCTTTCCCGGGGCGACGCGGGCGCCCGCCTCAGTCGTCGAAGGTGCGCGAACTGACGTTCAGGAGCAGCCCCAGCATGACCGAGCTCGCCAGCAGGTTCGAGCCGCCGTAGCTGAGCAGCGGCAGGGGCAGCCCCGTCACCGGCAGCAGCCCCGTGGTGATGGCCACGTTCACCACGACATGGAACGTGAAGTAGCAGACCACGCCCACGGCCAGGAAGCTGGCGAAGGGCCGCCGGGCCGCCTCGGCGTGGCGGATGCCCTGCAGCACGATCACCGCGAACAGGACCAGGATGACCACGGCCCCGAAGAAGCCCAGCTCCTCGCCCACCACCGAGAAGATGAAGTCGGTGTGCCGCTCCGGCAGGAAGGCCAGCCCCTTCTGGGTGCCCTGCAGGTAGTGGGTCCCGAACAGCCCGCCCGAGCCGATGGCCACCTTCGACTGGATGGCCTGGTAGGCGGTGCCGTACTCGTCCTTGCTCGGGTCGAAGAACGTGAAGATGCGGTCCTGCTGGTACGGCTTCAGCCGCTCCCAGAAGAAGGGGATGCCCACCCCCGTGGCCACGTTCAGGGCCAGCAGCGAGACCCGCGCCACCACGCCCAGCCGCGCCAGGTACAGCACCCCCACCACCAGCAGCAGGTACACGCCCCAGGGCCAGGGCTGTTGCACGATGGATTCGGAGTAGAACATGATCACCGCGCTCAGGGCCGCGCTGGCCGCCCCCACCAGCAGGATGCCGGGCATGCCGTACCAGAAGATCATGCCCACCCACACCGCCAGGAAGACCAGGCTCGTGCCCAGGTCCGGCTCCCGCAGCACCAGCACCATGGGCACCATCATCAGCACGAACGAGAGCACGGTCGTGCCCAGGCTGCGTCCGTCGCCGCCGCGTCCCAGCAGGTTGGCCGTCAGCAGCACCACCGCGACCTTGGCCAGCTCCGCCGGCTGCAGCCGCGCCGGTCCCAGGGCCAGCCAGCGCCGGGCGCCGCCGATTCGCGGTCCCACCACCAGCACCAGGGCCAAGAGCAGCACCACCCCCAGGTAGATGGGCAGCGAGGCGTGCTCCAGGTAGCGCAGGGGCAGCCGCGCCGCGATCAGCAGCGCCACCCAACTGACCACCAGCCAGGCCGCCTGCCGCCAGAACACCGACTTGGCCAGGCCGGGGTCGGGCTGCTCGTAGGGGCCGCGGATCGGCTCGGTCACCGACCACAGCACCGCCAGGCTGGCCAGGCACAGCAGGAACCACGCCAGGAAGATGCGCTTGTCGCCCGGCGGCACCAGCAGGCTGATCACGGCAGCACCTCCAACCCCAGCTCGTCCTTCATGCGGAAATACTCCTCCAGCCACTGGCGCGCCACGGGCGCGGCCTCGGCGCTGCCCGACCCGGCGTTCTCCAGGATCACGGCGATGGCCACCTCCGGCTTGTCGGCCGGGGCGAAGGCCATGAACCAGGCGTGGTCCTCGCCGTGGGGATTCTGGGCGGTGCCGGTCTTGCCGGCCACCGGCACGTCCTCCAGCCCGGCGCCGTGGCCGGTGCCCGAGGCCACCACCGTGCGCAGGGCCTCCCGCGCCCAGCGCAGGTTCGCCGCCGAGAAGGGCAGCGGCGGCGGCGGCGTCCGTTCCGGCGCCGGATCGATCACGAAGACCGGGTCGGGCATGGTCCCGGCCGAGGCCAGGCGTCCCGCCAGCACGGCCATCTGCAGGGGCGTGACCAGCAGCTCGCCCTGGCCGATGGCGTTGTTCAGCAGCACGCCCCGGGTCCAGCCGCTTCTTGCCGAAGCGCTTGTCGTACCAGGCCGGGTCCGGCACGTTCCCTTCGACCTCCTCGGGGAAGATGCTGGTGCAGCGCCGTCCCAGGCCGAAGGCCCGCGCCGCCCAGGCGAGCTGGTCGATGTCCAGGCGCAGGCCCAGCTGGTAGTAGTAGGTGTCGCAGGACTGCGCCATGGCCTCCATGTGGTCCAGCGAGCCGTGGCCGCCGCGCTTCCAGCAGCGGAAGTAGCGGTCGCCGAACATCAGCCCGCCGTTGCAGGGCTCGAGCACGCTGTGGGGCCCCACCAGATCCAGTTGCAGGCCGGCCAGCGAGGTGACCGGCTTGTAGCAGCGAGCCCGGCGGGTAGGTGGCCTGGACGATGCGGTTGAAGAAGGGCTTGGCCGGGTCGTCGGCCAGGCGGTTCCAGTCCTCGGACGAGATGCTCGACCGTCAACAGGTTCGGATCGAAGGAGGGCATGCGAGACCGCCGCCAGCACCTGCGCCCGTGCGCACGTCCAGCGCCACGGCGCAGGCGGGCCGGTTGCCGAGGGCCTCGGCCAGCTGCGCCTGCAGGGGCAGGCGAGATGGACGAGGGTCACGTCCTGGCCCGGGCACCACGTCGCGCAGCCACACGGGCTCGCGCCCGACGATGCGCCCGGTGGCGTTGACCTCCTCCAGCTTGATGCCGTTCTGCGCCGCGCAGGCGGTCCTCCATGGCGGCCTCCACGCCCTGCTTGCCCGACCTGGTCCCCCAGGCGGTAGCCGAAGGCGTCGCCGGTGGTGTCCAGGTCCGCCTGGCCGACCTCGCCCACGTAGCCCACCACGTGGGCCAGCAGGTCGCCGTAGGCGTAGCGCCGCCGCGCCCGCGCCTCCACCCGCACGTCCGGCAGCTGCCGCCCCCGTTCCTCGACCGCGGCGATCTGGGGCATGCCCGCGTTGGGCACCAGCACCAGCGCGGCCGCGCCGCCGCTCCTTCTGCTGCTCCAGTCGCGCCAGGGTCTCGTCGCGGGGCAGGTCGAACCAGGCCATCAGCCGCGCCAGGGTCGAGTCGGGTCCCGCGTCGGTCAGGGCGGAGCGGGGCACGGTGATGTCGGCGATGAACATGTTGTCGGCGAGGACGGCGCCGTGGCGGTCGAGGATGCGGCCCCGGGGCGCCCGCACGCGGAAGCGGTCCTGCCGGTTGCGCAGGGCCTTGCCCTGGTAGTAGGCGTGCCGCGGCACGGTCATGACGAAGAGGTTGACGACCAGCACCAGGAGCGCCGCGGTCACCACCACCCGGAGCACCCGGCTGCGGAGGTAGAGGTCGCGGTTCGACGTCCACGTCAGTCCTCCCGGCCGAGGATGCCGAGGAATCCCGCGAGGCGGATCACCGGCACCCCCACCAGCGCCGTGTACAGGGCCACCGGCAGGGTCTGGGTGAAGAGGGGCGTGAGGAAGGCGTCGTCGCTCATGCGGCTCTGCACCAGCAGGAAGACGATGTCGTGGGCCACCACCGCCAGGACCAGGACCATGGCCTCGACCACGGGCATGCCGTAGACCAGGCGCCCGCGCAGGCGCCCCACCAGGAAGCCCAGCCCCGTCTTGCAGAGGGCGTGCAGGCCCAGCAGGTTCGGATTGGCCAGGTCCTGCACCAGGCCCAGCACGAAGCCGCCGACGGTGGCCGGCGCCGCGCCGGCGGCCAGCCCCAGCAGGACCAGGGCGATGATCGAGAAGTCGGGCGCGATGCCGCGGATGTCGATCAACGGGGCCGATCAGCGTGTCGCCGAGGAAGGCCACCAGCACCCAGAGCCACGGTGATGCGCGACGAAATCCCCTCACCGGCGGCCCTCCGTCCGCTCGGCGGCGAAAGGCGTGACCACGAACACCGTCTCGTTGTAGTCGAAGGAGGCCGCCGGCTTGACCTCGATGCCCTTGAAGATCTGGTCGGTGGGCGTGTCCACGCGGCTGACGCGTGCCCACGGGGAAGCCCCGCGGCGTGGCGTCGCCGGCGGCCGGGTCGTCCGCCGTCGCGTCCCACCTCGGCGATGCCCGAGGTGATGATCACGTCCCCCACGCGCACGTCCTCGTCGCGGCCCACCATCTCCACCACGTAGCTGTCGGCCCGCGGCCGCAGGATGCCCAGCAGCCCGGTGCGCTCGAACTCCACGCCCAGGGCGAAGTCCGGCGCGGTCAGCAGTTCGACCCAGGCCTCGCGGTCGTTGATCACCGTGCGCAGCCGGCCCAGGTAGCCCGCCCGCGAGATCACCGGCAGCCAGGGATGCCAGTCCACCGGCACCAGGCTCTCGATCTTGATCATGGTGGCGAAGCGGCCGCGCTCGCGCATGACCACGCGGCAGGGCACCAGGTCGCCGTCGTAGCCCGGCTCCAGCGCGGGTCCGGCCATGCGCAGGGCGTCGCGCTGCATGCGGTCGGCGGCGGCGGCCTGCATCTCCAGCTGCACCACGCCGCTCCTGCAGCCAGGCGTTCTCCTCGTGGACGCGGCTGACGTCCTCGCCGAAGTTGCGCACCGACCAGTAGGGGCCGGTGATCACCGCGCCCAGGCGGTCGGCCACGAGGATGCGGGTGTCGCGGGGCAGGACCAGCAGGGTCACCGACAGGGCCAGGCAGACCGCGAGGACGAGCGTCTCGCGGTCCAGGGGCAGGTTCGGCGAGCGCGTCTGCATGGGATCAGGACCGCCCGCCCTTCATGATCACGGGCCGGTAGCGCTCGAAGTCGTCGAGGATCTTGCCGGTGCCCAGGACCACGCAGAAGAGGGGATCGTCCATGACGTTGATGGGCAGGTCGGTCTGCTCGCGCAGCAGCTCGGGCAGGCCCTTCAGCAGGGCGCCGCCGCCGGTCAGCACGATGCCCCGGTCCTTGATGTCCGCGGCCAGCTCGGGCGGCGTCTGTTCCAGGGACTGCTTCAGGGCGTCGCAGATGGCCTGGATCGGCTCCTGCAGGGCCTCGCGGATCTCCACCGAGGAGATCTTCAGGGTCTTGGGCACGCCCGACACCTGGTACAGGCCCTTGACCTCCATCTCGCGCTCCTCGCCGTGCTTGTGGGCCGAGCCGATGGTCTTCTTGATGTTCTCCGCGGTCTGGTCGCCGATCAGCAGGTTGTGGTTCTTCTTCACGTAGTTGACGATGGCCTCGTCCAGCTCGTCGCCGCCCACGCGGATGGAGGTGTCGCAGACGATGCCGTTCAGCGCGATCACCGCGATCTCGCTGGTGCCGCCGCCGATGTCGATGATCATGTTGCCCGAGGGCTGGTCCACCGGCAGCCCCACGCCGATGGCCGCGGCCATGGGCTCGGCCACCAGGAAGACTTCCCGCGCGCCGGCGTGCTTGGCGCTGTCCCGCACCGCGCGCTTCTCCACCTCGGTGATGCCCGACGGCACGCAGATCACGATGCGCGGCGCGATGAAGTGGCGCTTCTTCTGCGCCATCTTGATGAACTCGCGCAGCATGTACTCGGTGACCTCGAAGTCGGCGATCACGCCGTCCTTCATGGGCCGGATCGCGGCGATGCCCTCGGGGGTCTTGCCGAGCATGGCCTTGGCATCGGCGCCCACCGCGTACACCTTGCCCGTGCTCTTGTCCAGGGCCACCACCGACGGCTGGTTGAGCACGATGCCCTTGCCCTTGATGTAGACGAGGGTGTTGGCCGTGCCCAGATCGATCGCGATGTCGTTGGTGAACATCCCCTGCAGGCGCTTGAGCATGTTTCCGAATCCTTCCGGAGGTGGCGGCCGTCTCAGGCGCCGGGTTGCCGACGGCCAGCCGTATTCCCTGATGCTGACGATCTCGGCGGCCCCGACCACGAGGTGGTCCAGCAGCGCGATGCCCAGCAGCTCGCCGCAGCGGTCCAGCCGCGCGGTGAGCTCGAGGTCGTCCCCGCTGGGCTCCGCGCAGCCCGAGGGGTGGTTGTGGGCCACGATCACCGCCGCCGCCCGCATGGCCACCGCCGGCCGGAACACCTCGCGCGGATGCACCAGCGACGCGTTCAGCGAGCCCACGGAGACCGTCTCGACGTCCGTGACCCTGTGCCTCGTATCGAGATAAAGCGCGAGGAACCGCTCCCTGTCAAGACCGCGAAATTCGCGGCGCAGCAGGGGGTGGCAGTCCTCGGGCCGCCGCACCGCCGGCCCGTGGGCCGGGCCGGCCTCGGCCGCCCGCTGCCCCAGTTCCAGGGCCGCCAGCAGGCGGCCGCCCCGCACCGGGCCCACGCCCGGCAGGCGGCGCAGCACGCGCCGGCCGCTCCAGGGCCAGGCGGGCCAGCCCGCCGCCCTGCGCAAGCAGGTTGCGGGCCGTCGCTCCCGGCCGCGGGCCGTCCCGGCCCCAGCACCCAGGCCAGCAGCTCCCAGTCCGCCAGGGCCCCGGCCCCCAGGCGGCGCAGACGCTCGCCGCCGGGCCCGCCCCGACCCGCCGGGCTCGGGCCCGGCTCCGCCCTGGGTTATGTCGTTTGGAATCCAAGGCAATTCACCTGTCCCGGGAGGCGTGTGCACAGTAACAGACGGGGTCCGGCGAACGGCGACGTATTTGCCGGAACCGCGGCGCCGCGCGGCTCGTTCTTGTGGCCGGACCGCGCCCTCCGCTACCATGGGCCCGTACCGCGCGCGCCGGAGCCGCCGGCGCAGGTCCGCCAGCAAGGATGGAGCCATGCCTGCCCAGTCCGCCGCCACCCCGCCCCCGGTCCTGGTCCGCAAGTACGGCGGCTCGAGCCTGGCCACGGTCGACCGCATCCGCGCCGTGGCCGCCGACCTGCGCGCCGCCCGCGACGCCGGCTTCGCCGTCGTCGTGGTGGTCAGCGCCATGGGCCGCACCACCGACGAGTTGGCCGACCTGGCCCGGCAGGCCTCGCCCGCGCCGCCCCGGCGCGAGCTGGACATGCTGCTGTCGGTGGGCGAGCGCATCACCATGAGCCTGCTCTCCATGGCCCTGGACGACGCCGGCTGCCCCGCCATCAGCTTCACCGGCAGCCAGTGCGGCATCATCACCGACACCAGCCACACCGACGCCCGCATCCTCGAGGTGCGGGGCGACCGGGTGCGCGACGTCCCTGGCCCGGGGCTACACCGTGGTGGTGGCCGGCTTCCAGGGCGTCAGCCGCGAGAAGGAGATCACCACCCTCGGCCGCGGCGGCAGCGACACCACGGCCGTGGCGCTGGCCGCGGCCCTGGGCGCGGTGCGCTGCGAGATCCTCAAGGACGTCGACGGGGTGATGACCGCGGACCCGGGCCAGGTGCCCGACGCCCGGCCGCCACGAGCAGCTGAGCTGGGAGCAGATGCGCGACCTGGCCGCCTCCGGCTGCGGCGTCGTCCACCTGCGGGCCGTGGAGTACGCCGAGCAGCACCGCGTGCCCCTGGTGGTGCGCTCCAGCTTCCACGACGGCCCGGGCACGGTGATCGGCCCCGGCGCCGCCGCCGCCCCGGCGGGCCGGCGACCCGTGCCCGTGCCCCCGACGGCGGCCTGCGACCGGGACGTCGCGCTACCGTCCGCTGGTGATGCACGTGCGGCGCGGACGCGGCCCGCCTGCGCCTGGCCACGGCCGACCCGGCCGAAGGCATGCGCCTGCGGGACGCGGTGCTGGGCTGCTGGGATCCCGCCGGCGCGGTGGCCGAGTGGCTGGACGCCGGGGCCGGACTTCCGCTGGGAGGTGGTGGCCGCGGCCGCGGCCCTGGCGCCGGTGCGCGAGGTCCTGGCGGCCCTGGCGCCGGCGGCCGTGGCCTGGGAGGACGGGCTGACCTGCGTCAGCCTGGCCGGGGGCCGGCCCGATTCCTGGCTGGAGGTGCAGCGCCACGTGGCGGGCCTGCTGGCGGGGCTGGACACGCCGCCCTGGCGCCTGCGCGCCGACGGCAGCGCCCTGCGGATCCTCTTCAGCGGCGAGCTGACGCCGGCGGCGCCGCCCGCCCTGCACGCGGCGCTGGTTCGAGATTGAATTCCCGGTGCAGGAAGTGCCGCCAGCCGCCCCGGGGCAGGCGGTGGGCGGCCTCGGCCAGGAACCGGCGCGCCCGGGCCCGGATCGGCCAGCTTGCCGTGCAGCAGCACGATCACCCGCACCAGGGCCCGGTGCCCCTCCGGGTGGTCGGGGATAGCTCCAGAACAGGCTCTCGTAGGCGTCCAGGGCCCCGGCGTCGTCTCCCAGCTTCTCCCGCCAGTAGGCCACGCGCGCCAGCTCGTCGGGCCGGAACACGCGGCTGCCGGGTCCGCGGTCCACCTCGCGGTACACGTCCAGGGCCCCGGTCACGTCGCCGCGTTCGCGCTGCAGGCGGTTGAAGACCCGGCGGTAGTCCTCGCCCGCCGCGGCGTGCTGGCCGGCCAGGGCGCGGGCGCGGGCCAGCTCCAGGCGGCCTTCCTCGTCGTCCGGCTGCAGTTCCAGGTACTCGAGCCAGGCGCCGACGGCCGCGTGCACGTTGCCGTGCCGGGCGTAGCGCCGGGCCGCCGCCGCCCGCGACTCGGCGCGGGCCTCCTTGAACTGGCCCATGGCCAGCCCCAGGAACAGCCCCATGGCGAAGCCGCCGAAGTGGGCCCCGAACGACGTGCCGCTGCCGGTCTCGCCGGCCACCGCCGCCTGCACCACCTGCAGCACGAGCCACAGGCCCACGGCCGCCACCACGGGCACCTCGGAGCGGCCCGGCCCGGTTCTGCCCGCCCAGGGGCGCGAAGACCCACCAGCCCACCTGCACCCGCGCGTCGTAGAAGCGCACCAGGCTGAAGGCCAGCATGCCGGCGATGGCGCCGCTGGCCCCCAGCACGCCCATGCCCCCCTGGCCCAGCCAGCCCATCATCGAGACCACGCCGTGCAGGGTGTTGCCCGCCGCCCCCATCAGCAGCAGGTAGACCAGGAAGCGCAGCCCGCCCAGGCGCGACTCCAGGGGCGGCGCGAAGACGTGGAAGTAGACCAGGTTCCCCAGCAGGTGCAGCCAGCTCACGTGCAGGAAGATGGCCGTGATCACCGTCCAGGGCGCCTCGTTGCCCGGGCACGAAGACCAGCTGCCAGGGGCGGATCGGACCCAGGTCCGGCGCGTAGTGCAGCCAGAGGAAGGCCAGGACCATCAGCACCTCGAGGGCGCGCGAAACCACGGGCAGGCCGCGGCGCGGCCGGTCCAGCCCGAGGGGGTAGAAATAGAAGAAGTACATGCGCCGCCCCCGGCCCCGGGCCCTGCGGCCCGGTTCCGTGCCCGTGGATGTCGATGATCGTCCGGGAAGTTATCGGCAGGGGGGCGGGAAACTTGACCCCGCGGCGTCAGGCGCGGCCGGCGGCCAGGGAATCGTCGACGATGAGGCCGTCGTGCAGCCGCAGGACCCGCCGGCAGCGGGCGGCGATGTCCTCCTCGTGCGTCACGATCACCACCGTGTGACCCCGTTCGTTGAGGCCGCCGATGATGGCCATGATCTCGTCGCTGGTGACCGAGTCGAGGTTGCCCGTGGGCTCGTCCGCCAGGATCAGGGACGGGTTGGTGACCAGGGCCCGGGCGATGGCCACCCGCTGGCGCTGGCCGCCGGACAGCTCGTTGGGCCGGTGGTGGGCGCGGTCGGACAGCCCCACCGCCTCCAGGGCGCGGGCCGTGCGCTCGGCGCGCTCGGCGGCCCGCAGCCCGGCGTAGATCAGGGGCAGCTCGACGTTCTGGGCCGCCGTGTTGCGCGGCAGCAGGTTGAAGGTCTGGAAGACGAAGCCGATCTCCCGGTTGCGGATCTCCGCGAGCCGGTCGTCCCCGAAGGTGGAGACCTCGGTCCCGTTCAGCCGGTAGGATCCGCTGGAGGGCGTGTCCAGGCAGCCCAGCATGTTCATCAGGGTCGACTTGCCCGAGCCGCTCGACCCCATGATGGCCACGTACTCGCCGGCCTCGATGTCCAGGTCGATGCCCCGCACCGCCGGCACCTCCTGGGTGCCGACCAGGTAGATCTTGTGGAGGTCCCGGACCTCGATGACGCGTCCCTCGGCCATGCCCTAGTTGCTCCGGGTCCAGGGACTGAGCTGACCGGTGGCGCGGCGCAGCTGGGCCTGGGCGATGAGGAAGTCGCACTTGGCCTGGACCTCCTGGCCCCGGGCGTTGGCCAGGTTGGCCTGGGCCACGATGATGTCCAGGGTGGTGCCGGCGCCCACGCGGAAGCGCTCCTGGGCCAGCCGCACCTCCTCCTCGGCCTGGTCGATGGTCTCGCGGCTCACCTTGGCGCGCTCGCGGGCCTCCACCAGGGCGTTGTGCAGCTGGCGGATCTCCACCTGCGCGTTGAGGCGGGACTGCTCCAGCTGGTACTCGGCGATGCGGGCGTTGGCCTTGGCCTTGGCGCGGCCGGTCCAGGTCTGCAGGCGGTCGAAGACGTTCCAGGTGACGGCGTAGCCCCAGCTCGTGTTCTCGGAGACCTGCGCGCCGAACTTGTAGGGCGACTCGTTGTTGTAGCGGCTGTAGCGGACCGAGAGGTCGACCCGCGGCCAGATGCCGCTGGTGGCGGTGGTGACGTTCTTGCGGGCCGCCTCCACCTGGTACTCGCTGCTCTGCAGGTCCAGGCGCTGCTGCAGCGCCTCCTGGAAGAGTTCGCCCATCTCCGGCACGAAGAAGTCGGTGTCCAGCTCGGTGGCGTCCACCTTGAAGGTGGCGGCCAGGGGCCGGTTCATGGCGTAGGCCAGGTCGGCGAAGGCCTTCTTGACGCCGTTGTCGGCCACGACCACGTCCAGGCGGGTGTTCCCCAGCTGCACCCGCTGCTGCAGCACGTCGCTCTTGGCGGCGCTGCCCAGGCGGAAGTAGGTCTCGGTCTTCTCCAGCTCCTTGGCGGTCTGGTCGCGGGTCTCCTGGGCCACCTTGAGCAGTTCATTGGCCCGCAGCAGGTTGTAGTAGGCCATGACCACGTCCTGCACCACCAGTTCGCGGGTGTAGTCGCGGGTGGCATCGGCCGCGGCCAGGGAGTTCTTGGCCGCGCTGAGGCTGCTGAACTTGGAGAAGCCCGCGAACAGGTTGAGGCTCGCGTTGCCGCCCCAGTCCTTGTACTTGGTGTTGACGGTCTGGTCGGCGAGACCGGTGGGGGTCTGGGCCTGCACCAGCCACAGGGTCAGGTCGCCCGCCGAGTCCTGGGTGTAGGTCGAATCCAGGCTCGTGTCGAACTGCTGGACGTCGAAGTCCGTGCGCTCGGACTTCTGCCAGTTGCGGGAAAGGGAGATGTCCGGCAGGAACGCGCCGTACGCGGACTTGACGTCCTGGGACGCCGCGCTGCGCTGCTCGTCGGAGATGGCCAGGCTGGGGCTGCTGCCCAGGGCGATGCCCACGCACTGGCTGAGGGTCAGCACCGGCAGGTCCTGCTCCGGGGCCGGCTGGTCCTGGGCGGCGGCGGGCAGCGCGGCGGCGGCGGCGAGGCAGAGGGCCGCGACCGCGAGCAGCGGTCGGGTCGAACGGATACGCATCATCCTGGTCTCTCCCTGGTGGCTGAAGTCTCCCGCGGCCGGCGGCGAGCGGCGCCGGCGGCGCCGTCGATCATAGGCCGATACGCGCGGGGAATCTAACACGGAATTCGCATTCTCCGGAACGTTGGCGATTCGTACGGATTCCCGGCCTCCCTGTTGCGCCGGATGCGCCGGATGCGCCGGTTGCGCCGGTTGCGCGCCGGACCCGCGACCCCTACCCAACGCGCGGGGCGATTGTTCCCAGCGGCCGCCGCTTCCGGCGCGGCGACCGGAAACGCCGCGGGCCGCGTCTGCAAGGACGCGGCCCGCGCGGGAAAGGTTGCCTCGCGACCCGGCCGCGGCAGGATCAGTTGAGGCGGAAGACGAACGGGACGGCCATCCACGCCTTCACCGGGATGTTGCGCTGCTTGCCCGGGAAGAAGGTCCAGCGGCGGGCGGCCTTCAGGGCCTCCCGGTCCAGCAGCGGGTGCACGCTCTGGATCACCTGGGCATCCTTGACCAGTCCGTCCGGCCCCACGAGCACCTTCACGATCACGGTGCCCTCCAGCTGCGAACGGCGCGCGATCTCCGGGTACTCGGCCTTGACCGGCACCTTCACCCGCGGGTTCTCCGACGAGGCCACGAAACCCTCGTCGCCCAGGGAATAGGTGGAGGTCGTCTGGCTGATGGCCGTGTCCAGGTCCATCAGGGTGTCGGCGATCTCCACGTCCTCGCTCACCTCGTCGTCCGGGGCGGCCTCGATCACCTTGGGCGGCGGCGGGGCTTCCTGCGGCGGCGGCGGCAACTCGATGTCCTGGGTCTCGGGGATGTCGACGACCTCGAACTCCTCCTGCCGCAGCTTGTACGGGTGCGGCGTGTAGTTGGGCGAGAGGAGGAAGCCGAGCAGCGTCAGCAGGACGGCGATCAGCGCCGACCAGCGCAGGTACTTGTTGTACTTCGCCTTGAACTCTTCGTTCGCCGATAAAGGCAGTCCGTTGATCACCGGGACGGTCGCCATGCCTGCTCCTAGAACTTGGCCCCGGGGTGGGACTCGATGTCGTTGTTGAAGAAGACGCGCACGGCGTTGACCTCCTTCAGCTCCTCCATCACGTCGCTCACCACCCCGTAATCGGTGTACGTGTCGGTCTTGAAGGCGACGATCAATTGTGCGTTGTCGTTGATCTTCTGGCCGATGATGTCCCGCACGTTCCTCACCTTCACCAGCCGGTCGTCGATGGAGATCTGGCCGAGCCGGTTGATGTAGATGTTGGACACCAGCTCCCGGTTCACTTCCTCGCCGGCCTCCGCCCGCGGCAGCTCCACCGGCAGGCCCGTCTCCTCGCGGAAGATGGTCGTGACCATGAAGAAGATCAGCAGCAGGAAGGCGATGTCGCCCATCGAAGAGGTCGGGATGAACGTTTCCTTCTTGGTGTTGCGATTGAAATCCATCTCGTCCTCCTTCCTACCGTTCGGCGGTCTTCAGCGACACCTTGTTGGCGTTCGCCAGTCTCAGTTCGTCCAGGCACGCGACCATGCGGCCGTAGTCGGCGTCCGGGTGCACCTTCAGCAGGACCACCAGCTTCGGGTTCGAGTCCAGCCGGTCCTCGATGGCGCGCTCGATGTGGTTGACCACGATCGGCTTGTTGTCCAGCGTGATCGAGTTGTCCGCGTGGACGAACAGCGTGGCGATGTTCTTCTCCGCCACCTTGACGACGTCGTCCAGTTCCTTCTGCTTGCCGGGCAGGACAAGGGTCAGGCCCTGCTCGGCCGCGAAGATCGTCGTGACGATGAAGAAGATCAGCAGGAGGAAGGCCACGTCGCTGGTGGAGGCCATGGGGATCTCCCCGAGCGCGCCCTTCTTCTTTTTCTTCATGAGGCCCATCGATAGTCCATCCTCCCCGGCCCGGGGCCGGGACGTGCCAGGGTCGCGACTAGCCCTTCAGGCGCTCCAGTTCCTCGATCAGTTCCGCGCTGGTCTCCTCCATCTCGATGACGAAGCGGTCGATCGACGAGACGAAGTAGTTGTAGCCGATGGTCGCGGGAATGGCGACCACCAGGCCGGTGGCGGTGGTGATGAGGGCCTCGGAGATACCGCTGGCCACGAGCTTGGCGTTCACCTGCTCCGACGCGGCGATGGCCTCGAAGGCGTTGATCATACCCGACACGGTGCCGAGGAAGCCGATCAGCGGGGCGATCGTGGTCACCGACGAGATCCAGATCAGGCCGCGCTCCAGGAAGGACATCTCGATGGTGCCCGCGGTGGCGATGGCCTTCTCCACGGCGTCGCGGCCCCTGTCCGCCTTCTGCAGGCCGGAGTAGAGGATGGCCGCGATCGGACCGCGCACCTTCTGGCATTCCTCGGCGGCCGCCTGGACACCGTCGTTGCGCAGCGTGGTGATCACCGTGCCGATCAGGCGCCGGGTGTTGACGCGCGCGCGGTTGAGGGTCCACAGGCGTTCGATGAGGAAGACGAAGCCCGACCAGGGCCACGATCAGCAGCCACCACATGAACTGCCCGCCCTTGACGAACAGCTCACCGGCGCCGGTCTTGCCGAGGGGGGAGCGGTCCACGTAGCCCATCAGGCCGCCGACGGGCTGGATGATCTGGGGCACTTCCCGGAGGGAGTCCGACGCGGTCGACCCGAAGCCCAGCGAGTCGCTCGTGGCCTGGATCTTGGCGAACTTGTCGGCCGCCGAGTCAGCGGCGGGCTGATCCTGCGCCAGCACCGGGGCCGCCAGGATCAGTCCCAGCAGCCCGAGGGTGATGAACCCGAAAATGGCGCTTTTCAACGTACCGTGACGAGCCATTGTGCAAGTCTCCCTTTCCGAAATGGGACCCTTAAGAAGCTGGTGCCGGGAGCGGGCCGGGGCAGGTGGGGAGCCCAAGTTCCACTACCAGACGGGCCCAGTTGCGCCGGTTGCCCACGCACCGGCAGGGCCCTTGTTTCACCCGGTCGATGGAGTCTAGTCGTTGATATAATTAGTGCAGGAGGGGGTACCAAGTCAAACAGTTTCGGGCAGGTTGGGCATTTCCGCGCCGCCTCGCGCGCCCGTCCTTCCGACACCCCGTATTCACTCCTCGCCCTGGACCACGTTGGACGATTCCAGGTAGAACTGGCCGGTGCCCGTCCGGTCCACGAACAGGAACCGCTGCCCCATGCCGATGTGGGAGAAACGGCTCGGCCACAGGGGCTTGCCCCCGTTGTCGTACTCCCACAGCTCGAAGCCGAACAGGTGCGACGCCTTCTGCAGGGTGATGTCCCGCTGGTACTCCGCCCGCTGCGACGCGGCTGCCAGTCGGGCCGGTCGGCCCCGTTCGACGGCGCGGTGCTCACCCGGCCCTGGATTCTGCCGCGCTCCGCGTACACCTCGCGCTCGGGAGCGAAGCGGTTGAAGACGTTGATGCGGGCGTCGTCCTGGGCCCTGTAGTCGTTGGGCATGTGGGACCGCTTGATGTCGTCGGGCCTGCCCAGGGCCAGGAACACTTCGCCGCGGGGATCGGCGGCGCCGAACTCGTCGAAGCCCCCCAGGAACTGGCGGACGTAGGCCAGCCGGTACTGGAACTCCAGGTAGGCCTCGTTGATCGGGACTCTCCGGGTCCGGGTTGACGCTGGCCCAGTAGGCCTTGAGCATGTTCTCCTGTTCGGCCGCGCTCGACGCCAGGAAGCGCGTCCAGCTGCTTGCCGTGGAAGATGGTGCGCCCCTCCCCCCGCACCTGGGCGGGCCGCCGCGCCAGGGCGGCCAGGCGCCAGACCACGTCGAACTGCTGCACCGACCCCCGCCCCCGCCGGTCCAGGGGCGCCAGGCTCAGCAGGAACGACCCTTCGGGCAGGAGATTCACGTCCAGCTCGTAGAAGATGCCCGCCGGACGGCCGGCCGCCAGGGCGGCCCGGCCCACCTCGTCGAACTGGATGGTGTCGGTCACCGCGAAGTCCAGGTCGAGGCTGGACACCTTCACCTGCAGGCCCGACCGAATCGGCTTCCAGCGGCGATGCCGCCGACGGCGGGCCACACCGGCACGAAGATCTGCAGATGGTCCTGCTCCAGGCCGTAGCGACGGGACGGGTGCATGTAGTCGTGCAGCCATGCCGGTGCCCCGGGCGTCCACGTTCTCGGGCCGCCAGCGCTGCAGGGGCGCCTGGGCCAGGTACAAGGGGTCGCCCACGGCCAGGCCGCGCGCCGGCCGCGGCCCGTCGTCCGCCGCCCAGGCGCCGGCGGCGGCGCTGACCTCGTTGTTCTTCCGGATGATGTTGAGCAGCCCCTCCTTGCGCTGGTTGAGGTCGTAGACCTCGCAGCGGATGCGACCGCTGCGGAACGGCACGTCCTCCAGGACCACGCCGAAGTTCTGGAAGAGGGTCGGGCTGGCGGCGTCGTTCGCGCTCAGCACCGGGGTCTTCACGGGCCGGCGTTCGGTGATCGACGTGGCCGTACGGATCCTCCAGCTCCACATCGACCCGCAGGCGTCCCTGCAGACCGCCCCCGGCTTCCGATGAAAGCCAGGTCGGCGTTGGCCACCTCCACCAGGACCAGCACGTCCAGGGTGCCTCGTCGCGCCAGCGGTTGACCACGTCGACGCCGCGGTGAAGTTCCCCCGCCCGTCCAGGGGACGCACGATGGCGGACCGAAGTCGCCGGCAACGGCGAGCGACACGGCGATGGCGGGCAGAGGATGCGCGCGCACTGCGGGAAAACGGCAGGAGATCCGTGCCATGACGGGGCCTTTGCTGCGGGTGTCGAACCGATCCCCCTCGACCGGCGCCGGCTTTGCCGGCTACCCTGATTCTAAGGAAATCGCGGCGGTCTTGGCCAGCGGGAAGGTCGGTTCCGGGAAAAAAGCCGCCCCGCGGGCAGGCGGGGCGGCTCGGGGCCAGGGCCGGATCTGGAGGATTCCGGACCTAGTAGACGACCGACACGGTGAAGCGGTGGACGTAGCCGAGGGCGTCCATGTCCACGGCGCTGTAGTCCGCCTGCAGCTTCGTGCTGGCGCCGGTCTTGATCGCCGCACCGAAACCGAAGGCCAGGCCGTCGGTGTCGTAGTTGATGTGGTAGCCGGCGCGGGCGAAGAACATCTCGTTCAGCGCCCACTCGAAGCCGGCGTTGGCGCGCTCGAGGTTGTCCGCCGGGTGCTGGAACTCGAGGGCGCAGCGTCAGCCGCTGGCGCTCGTTGCGCATGGCGTTGAAGCTGGTGCCCACCTTGAAGATCACCGGCAGCTTGGACTCGCGCTCGTCGAACGTGAACTTGCCGCCCAGGTTCTGGATGGTCATGCCCAGCTTCAGGTCCTTGATGCCGATCCGGTACATGATGCCGAAGTCCATGGCGCCCGTGTTCACGGCGACCTCGGCCAGCCCCATGTGCAGGTAGTTCAGGGTGATGCCCGCCGAGAACTTGTCGGTGAAGAACCGGGCGTAGCTCAGGCCGAACGTCGTCGTGCCCGAGTCGAAGGTCTCGCCGGTCCCCTCGGGGTTGTACGCGGTGCGCACCAGCTGCGGGTCCATCCAGAAGGACCGGACCGAAACCGCGAAGGTGCCCGGGATCGAACGCGGGTTGAAGGCCAGGATCGCGGTGCTCAGCTTGGTGTCCGCCGCCCACACCACGTGGTTGATGGAGACCTCGTTGCTGACCACGTTGACCAGGCCGCCCGCGATTCCAGAACACGGAGCTGGCATCGTCGGCCACGCCCGTGAACGCGGAGCCCATGCCCGTCGCGCGCGCGCTCACGCCGATCTTCAGTTCCTGACCCCCGAAGGTGCCGACCTTGGCGAAGCCGGCCCCGAAGGCCAGCCCCGGCAGGGCCAGGAGGATCGTGGTCAGAATCGCGATGCGTTTCATGGAAACCTCCAGATCCGTCCGCGGACGGAGTTGAGCGTATCTGCCCCTTCTGCCTCGCCTGCCTACCTGACCACCACGAACTTGCCGACGAAGTCTGCTGAAGCGGTCTGTCGTCCGACTGCACGGAATAGAGGTAGACTCCACTGACGATTTCCTGGCCGTTCCGGCTCATCAGGTTCCAGCTGACGTGCCCGGAACCCGGTCGTCCCGTCGTGCTCGATCGTCTGCACCAGGTCCCCCGCCACCGTGTAGATCTTGACGGTGTTGTGGGCCATGGGCAGGTTGGTGAACGTCACCCTGACGCCGGTGGGGTCGTCGCCGTTGGGGAACAGCTGCTGGTACTCCGCCAGCGCATCGCGGGTGGCGGGATTCGGATAGACGTAGATGTTCGTCCCGTCGGCGGCCCGCTGCTCGGCCGGTCTGCGCCTCGGTGCCCGGCTGGGTGTTGCCGAAGGACGATCCGGGGTCGCCCACCAGCCCCGGCCCGGCCGGGCCGGTGATCCCCCACTGGTTGCCCGCAGGCAGCAGCTCGTGGTCGGTCGACGTCACCGAGTAGAAGTAGATGAAGCCGTTGTGGATGTCGCGGTCCACGTACTCGTAGTACCGGGTGGCCCGCTTCTCCTCCACCTCGTTGGCCGGATCCGGCGCGCGGTAGGTCACGGCCCAGAAGGTGTCCAGGGCCGCGTCCTCGGTCTGCCAGTCCGCCAGCGCCACGTACTGCGTCCTTGAGCTGGCCGTCCTGGTTGAACATCGGCGGCCGCACCTGGCTGGTGTTGTGGGGCTCGGAGTCCACCACCTGCTGCATCGCCTCGGCCAGGCCCGCGTACTGGGGATCGCTGAGGATCCGCGGCGTGTAGCGGATGCTCTCGAGGCCCGTGTTGGCGCCCAGGGGGATGGTGTCGTAGCACCGTGCCGCTGGGCACGTCGCGATGGGTGATGTAGTTGTTGATCAGGTCGTACTCGTCGATCAGCTGCCACAGGCCGCTCTCCGGGCCGTTGGCCAGGGACGAGCCGTAGGGGCGCTCCCAGTTGTCCGCGCGCCAGATGCGGTACGACTCGAAGTCGATCTTCTGCAGCCGGATGTCCTTGGCGTACTCGGGCGAGTCGTCCCAGAACACGTGGACCCGGCTGTCGGCCGACCACAGGCGCAGACCCGGCGGCGGCGGCGCCATGCCCACCAGCCAGTGGATCTGCGTATCCAGGCCGCCGACGCCCGTGCAGCCGATCTTGTTGCCGTTGGGCAGGTTGCACTGCCAGGTGCCGTCTTTCGAAATCCGCGGGGCCGCAGTACCGGCCCAGCTGGCGCGCACACTCGAAGCAGTTGTCCATGTTGAACATGGCGCAGGTCTTGCCGTCGTACTCGAAGCGGTCGTCCTCCGTCACGCGCTGCTGGCCCAGCAGCCACTGGGGGTCGACGCACGTGGTGTCCATGAAGTCCGGGGAACCAGGTGTCGAAGGGGTTGTCCTTGCCCGGCGACTCGAAGTCCTCGCGGCAGAGCAGGGTCTCGCGGCCGTTGATGCCCGGGTTGAACTCGAGTCCGGACTCCGCCTGGACCGGTGCCGACGTCCTGCACCCAGACGCCGTACCAGGTCAGCGCGGCCTCGGCGCAGTTGGCCAGCAGGCCGGGGGTGCCGTCGGCCGTGCCCAGCCCCGGCCCCACGACCATGCCCACCTGGAAGCGCAGGCTCTCGTCCGGCGGAGGCTCACGAACGGGCCCGCCGAGACCAGGAAGCGGAAGTCCGCCTGCTTGCCCGGCGGGGTGTTGGCGTCCCAGTCCTCCGGCGCCGCGCTCAGCAGCTGGTAGCGCTCGTCGTCGTTGGTGGGGTCGCCGCCCTGCTCGAAGGCCGCGTTGCCCGAGAACGACTGGAACGTGCGCAGACCCACGTGCGGCGGGCGCCGTGCGTGCCGGTGGGGTCGATGTTGTGGCCCAGGAAGAGGATGCCGAAGTAGCCGTCGATGCGGCCGCTCTCGGCGGCGTCGTACATGTAGCCGACCTCGACCGGCACGAAGCTGCCGTCGGAGGCCGCGCACCAGGCCGCGCCAGCTGCCGGCCATGTCGTCGTCGGCGATGCCGTCGGCCGCGCGGGGCCCGATGTCGCTGTCGGCGAAGAAGCCCAGGTAGACCCGCTCGATGTCGGTGACGCCGACGTTCTTGATGGCGTACTCGAAGCCCACGAAGTCGTCGACCTGGTCGTTCTCCCACTGGTAGGTGCTCTGGACGATCTCCAGGTTCAGCGGCGTGTGGTCCGGGTTGTCCTCCTGGGCCAGCCGCGTGTTGTCGTACTGGGTCAGCACCATCATCTGGTTGCCGATCTGCCCGAAGTCCTCGTCGATCAGGCCGTCGTCGTCGTCGTCCTTGCCGTTGAGGGTCTCCTCGTCGATGCGCGGCGAGCCGTCGTCGTTGAAGTCGCCGTCGTCGTTGGGACTGGGCATCGGGCGCCCGGCGGCCGCTGGCGTCGACGTTCCCCGGCGGCCGCATCAGCTTGGTGCCGATGGCCTCGTAGATGGTGGCCTCGACCTCGTCCAGGGGATAGATCTCGCTGCTAGAAGCCGCCGGCCGGTGGACACCAGCCGCTCGCCCAGCACGACGCCGCCCACCCACAGGCCGGCGGCCCACAGGTACTCGTTGCCGGAGCCGGCGGGCCACTGGCAGGAGGGCGCGTCCGAGAAGGGCGTCGCCGATCGACGGCGCCGACCCGATCAGGCCCCAGTTGGTGATGTTGATCTGGACCTCGCCCACGTTCATCACGTAGCTGCCGTCCAGGATGAAGGCGCCGCTGGGATTGTAGCCCATGTCGAGGACCGGATTGGGTCCGTGCATCACCGCCGCGGCCGGCGCGGCGAGGCTGGCCGTCAGCAGGAGCAGGCCCACAGCAGCGCCGCCCCGCGAGGGCGCCACCGCCGCTGCCTGGCCGCGTTGATACTCGATGGTCCTGTTCATCGCCATCCTTTCGGGCCGGACCCGGTCGCAGGGACCCGGCGCGCTTCGCCCCTCTAGAAGTAGTAGCCGAGCCCGATCCGGAACAGCCGGTGCTGGCCGAACGTCCGCGGATCGTAGAACGGGATGAATTCGTCGACGCCGTCGCCGTTGGCGTCCTGCAGCAGGGCCGCGCCGTACTTGCCCGTCTCCGTGAGGTAGGACATGCCCGGCGTAGCGCGCCCCGTTGATCATGCCCGGGCTGATGCCGCCGCCGCCCGGGTTGTTGGATGACGTCCTGGTTCAGCAGGTTGAAGCCCTGCAGCTGCAGGGACAGCCGCTTGCCGTAGAAGTTGATGTTGCGCTCGAACTGGATGTCCAGGGAGTAGGTCGCCGGCAGGCGCTCGCTGTTCTCCAGCATGGGGTCCTGCCGCTTGGCGAAACGGTCCACCGGCGTCCAGGGGAAGCCGCTGCCGTAGGAGAAGGTGAACGACGTGCGACCACACGCCCGGGCTCGGCCAGGCGCAGCAGCAGGTTCGCCGTGTGGCGCTGGTCCCAGGCCAGCGGCAGCTCCTGGTTCGGCAGGTAGGCCAGGCCCTCGGGGTTCGACCCGAAGGCCGTGTCCGAGGCCACGCCGTCGGCGAAGGAGTAGGTGTAGCTGAACATGAACTGGTAGTTGTCGCTGTAGCGCTTCTCCAGGGTCATCTCGATGCCGCGCGCCGAGGCGTAGGCCTTGTTGATGTAGCGCGCCAGCGTCTGGCCCGTCGGACGTGTCCGTCACCTGGGTGGACGCGATCAGGTCGTAGATGTCCTTGCTGTAGAGCGAGAACTGGCCGGCGATGTAGTCGGTGAACTGGTGCTTGATGCCGGCCGAGTACTGCACCGTGGTCATCGGCTGCAGGTTCGGGTTGCCCAGGATGCCCGCGTTGCCGACGGGATCCTGGCTGGCGAACAGGTACTCGCGGCTCGGGGAACTGCACGAAGCGGCCGTAGTGGAAGTGGAAGCCGTCGCGCTCGGTGATGGGGAAGGCGAAGCCGAGGCGCGGCTGGAACGCGGTCTTGTACTTCACCACGTTGGCGTCCACGTCCTCGTTGGCCAGGTCGATGGCCGCCGCGCTGCCCGGGGAGAACATGTCCCAGCGCAGGCCGTAGTTCACCACCATGCCCTCGTACTCCCAGCGGTCCTGGGCGTACCAGTAGCCCTCGGGGTTGTAGGTGTGGAAGACGTTGCGGTTCTGGCCCTGGGTCCACTCGCCGGTGAAGCGGCTCTGGCGCATGATGGCCGGCTGGATCAGGCGCGTAGCGCTCGAGGTCGTTGTAGCGCACGCCGAAGCCGGTCTCCACCAGGTGCCCGTCCCAGCGGTTGCTCACCAGCTCGAAGCCCAGGCTGTAGGTCCGGCTGTACTCCTCCTGGTAGGTGAAGTTGTCGGACGTGGTCACGAAGTAGGCGCTCAGCGGGTCGGTGTAGTAGTCGGTGCCCGCCTGGTAGATGCGCTGCTGGCCGAAGAACAGGCCCGGGTTGCGGATGCCGCCGTGGTTGTACTCCCACGGATCCTTGCCCTGCACGTCGCTGCGCGTGTCGAAGGCCACCAGGCCCAGGCGCACCGTGTAGAAGGTGGAGTTGGTCAGGTTGTGGCGCCAGACGATCTTGGCCACCTGGCCGATGTTCTTGGTCTGGTTCAGGCGGTTGGCCGAGTTGAACGCCGTGTAGGAACTGTCCTCGGCGACCGTCGAGTAGGACGAGTACGGGTAGCGGAACCCGTCGAACTGGGCCTGGGCCACCACCGTGTAGACCCGGTTGTCGGTGGCCGAGCGCACGTCGATCACCGGCAGCGGCACCTGGCGCTCGCTGTCGTTGCGCGGGTCGATGACCATGACCGTGCGCGCATTCTGCAGCATGGTCTCGTACCAGGGGCCGTAGTAGACCGGGATCGAACGGCCCGTGGCGAACCAGGCGGTGAGGTGCGGGTGGCCGTGTAGATGCACCTCGGGCATGTAGAGCACGCGCCGCGCGTAGCCCTCGACGCTCCAGTTGGGGGCGTAGCGCTCGCCCAGGGAGGTGGAGTAGGAGTACTCGGCGGTGACCTTCTTGTTCTCGTCTGAAGCTGTAGGCCACCTTGACCGAGCCCTTGGCCTGGTTGAACTGGCGGCGGCGGAACTTGAACAGCGTGGTGTCGCCCAGCTTCACCTTGTACTCGGGCCGGTTGGCCACCGAGGTGTTCTCCGTGTCGGTGAAGGACAGGTCGCCGGCGAAGTAGTAGGTCAGGCCCTTGAGCGGGCGTGGGCCCGCCGAAGCCGTACTCGAAGCGGTCGTAGTTGGTGTAGGTCTTGTCCTGCCGCCCGAAGTCGTCGGTCAGGAAACGGAAGCCGCCGCCGAACTTCTCGCCGCCCTCCTTGGTGGTGATGTTCACCACGCCGGACAGGGCGTTGCCGTACTTGGCGTCCAGACCGCCGGTGGCCATGCTCATGTTGTCCACGGCCAGGGAGGAGACGTCCATGGAGCCGGTGCCCAGCGGGTTGTCCACCGAGACGCCGTCGATCTGCATCGACACCTCGCCCGAGCGGCCGCCGCGGACGTACAGCTCGCCGGCGCGCATGCACCACGCCCGCCTGCTTGGACGAGGGCGTCCTCCACCGAGTCGATGGCGTACTTCTCGAAGGTCTCGGAGCTGACCGTGTGCTCGTTCACCGCGCTCTTGACCTCGACCATGTACTCGGCGCCCTCGACCTCGAAGGCCTGCAGGGTCTCGACGATCACGGTCTTGAGATCGAACTCGACGTTGACGGACTCGCCCGAGCGGACGGTGACGGTCTTCTCCACCGGGCGCGTAGCCCAGGTACAGCACCTTCACGGTGTAGGTGCCGGGCGCCATGCCGTTGAAGTAGAAGACACCACCGCCCAGGGACATGGTGCCCCGGGTCGTCCCCACCAACAGGACGTTGGCGTAGTCCAGGACTTCCCCGGACTCCCCGTCCTTGACGACTCCCTTGATGGTGCCGGGAGCCCCCTGCGCGAGGGCGTCGGCGACAGGCATCAACGCAGCCAGGCACAGGACCAGGACGAAGGGCACAATCCGCTGGATCCGGTGATGCCGGAGCATACTGGCGCTCCTTTCCGAGGGAACAAATCCGGCCGAAACGGGGTTCCTCGCGGAACCTGGGGACTGGTTTCTATGAGTACGCACTGAACCTTAGCCGGGCAGTGTGGGGTGCCTGCTACAAAGGCGTTTCCGCCGGTCCGGATGGGCATTTCCGGCCCCTTCGGGGCCTTTGCCGCAACTGGTGTTTGAATATAGAGATTGGCCTAATGGGTGTCAATAAATTGTGATGGAGCCGTCCGAGACCACGACGGGGCACCGCAGGCGATGTCCCGGGGCCACCGCCACCATGTCCGGCAATCCCTTATGACATTGCGGCTTGACCAGTGGGCAGGACGTGCCGGCCACGGGCACGCCGCGGCGTCGGCGGGCCCGCCGCCGGCCGAAGCCGCGACCGCGTCCCGCCACGCCTCCCCCAATCCCACCAGACGGGCGGGCTGCGCCGCCAGCAGCGACCGCGTGTAGGGGTGCCGCGGCTCGGCCTTCCGCCGCCGGGCAGTTCCTCCACCACGACACCGCCGAGCATCACGGCCACACGGTCGCAGGTGCGCAGCAATTCGTCGAGGTCGTGGCCGATCAGCAGCAGGGCGAGGCCGCGCCCCGCGGCGGCGCGCAGCAGCAGGGCCAGGATGCGCCGGCGGGTCGCCGGGTCGAGGGCGCTGGCCGGTTCGTCGGCGATCAGCGCCCGAGGCGCACGCGGCCAGGCAGCGCGCCAGGGCGACGCGCTGGCGCTGCCCGCCCGACAGGCGGTGCGGCAGCCGCGCGCGCCAGCGCCGGGTCGCAGGTCCACCTCCGCCAGCAGCGCCGCCGCGTCCACCGCGGCCGCCCGGCCGCCTCGGCCAGGCACGCGGCCACGGTCTGCCGCGGGTCCAGGGAACCGCCCGCGTGCTGGAACAGCAACTGCACGCGGCGGCGCAGCCGCGCGACGTTCCGCACCCGCGGCGGCGGACGAGGTCTGCGCCGGCCAGGTGCACCGTGCCCGCGTCGGGACGCCGGTGCCCGCTGAGCAGGCGCGCCAGGCTGGTCTTGCCGCTGCCCGACTCCCCCGCCAGGCCCACCGCCTCGCCCGCCGCCACGGCCAGGTCGACGCCGGCCACCGCCGGCGCGGCCCCCGGCGCATAGCGCAGGCGCAGCCCGCGGCCCGCCAGCACCGGTCCCGCGACCGCGCGCCGCCCGGCCGGCGCGCGCGGCGCCGCGGGGCATCGTCCGCGACGACCGCCCGCGCCGGGCCGACGCCACCACCCGCCCCGCCGCCAGTTCCACGCGCCGGTCCGCCAGCAGGGGCACCAGGTGCCGGTCGTGGGTGATGAAGAGCAGGGCCATGTCGCGGCTGTCGTCGCAGTTCGTCCAGCAGCGCCGAGCACGGCCGCCTGCACCGTCGGATCCAGGGCGGTGGTGGGCTCGTCCGCCACCAGCAGCCGCGGCGTCGCAGGCCAGGGCCGCCGCCAGCAGCGCCCGCTGCTGCATGCCGCCGGAAAGCTGGTGGGGCCAGGCGTGGGCCGCGGCTACCGGGTCGGGCAGGCGCACCTCCGCCAGCAGTTCCAGCGCGCGGGCGCGGGCCGCGGCGCGCCTGCCGCCGGCGTGGCGGCGCACGGTCTCGGCCACCTGGTCGCCCACCCGCAGCACGGGATTGAGGGCGGCACGGCCGGTTCCTGCGGCACCAGGGTCACGCCCGGCGCCGCGCACGCCGCGCCAGCCGGGATCCGTCGCGCGCCGCCGAGCACGCGTCCCCGCCAGTGCACGCGGCCGGCGGTGCAGGCCTCCGGGCGGCAGCAGACCGCAGATGGACAGGGCGGTCAGGGTCTTGCCGCTGCCCGACGGGCCGACCAGGGCCACGGACTCGCCGGGCGCCACGACCAGGTCGACATCCGCCAGCAGCGGCGGTCCCGTCCGGCCCGCCGAAACGCACCGACCACTGCTCCAGGCGCAGCAGCTCAGCCACCGCCGCCTCCCCCGCGCCGCGGGGATCGAGGCGGGCCCGCAGGCCGTCCCCCAGCAGGTTGTAGCCCAGCACCGTGACCGTGAGGGCCAGGCCCGGGGAACGCCGTCAGCCACCAGCCCTCCACCAGGACGCCCCGGCCCTGCTGGATCATGGCGCCCCAACTGATGGCAGGCTCCTGGGCCCCCAGGCCCAGGTAGCTGAGGAAGGCCTCGGCCAGGATGGCCTCGCCGATGCGCAGGCAGGCCGCCGCGATCACCGTGGGCACCAGGTGGGGCAACACGTGGCGCACGGCCACCCGCCAGGGCGCCAGGCCGAAGCCGCGGGCCGCCGCCACGAAGTCCCGCTCGCTGCAGGGACAGGGTCTCGGCCCGCACCAGGCGGGCCACGCCCATCCAGCCGGTCAGCCCCAGCACCACCATCACCAGCGCCAGGGAGGGCGCGGCCAGGGACACCAGCAGCAGCACCAGGAAGATGCGGGGGAAGGCCATGAAGGCGTCGGTCAGGCCCATCAGCACCCGGTCCAGCCAGCGGGGACCGAGAGCCCGCGCCCATGCCCACGACGGTGCCCAGCAGCACCGCCACCGCCACGCTCAACCAGCCCACGGCGAGCGAGACCCGGCTGCCGTAAGCCAGCCGCGCCAGCACGTCGCGTCCCAGCACGTCCGTGCCCAGCAGATGGGCCGTCGAGGGTGGCTGCAGCCGCGCGGCGGCCGGGCCGAGGGCGGCCGGATCGCCGGGAAAGATCAGCGGCGCCGCGGACGGCCACCAGGCACCAGAAGACCGCCAGCGCCAGCCCCGCCCGCAGGGCCCCCTGCCCCGGGCGCCTCATCGCGCCGCGCCTCCGGGCCGGCGCACGCGAGGGTCGGCGCGGTGGTACAGCATGTCGGCCAGCAGCGATCCGGCCACCACGGCCACGGCGGCGAGACCACCGTGCGCCATGATCACCGGGTAGTCGCGGGCCCAGAGGGCCTCCACCGTCAGGCGGCCCATGCCCGGCCAGGCGAAGACGGTCTCCACGGCGACGGCGCCGCCCAGCAGCGCCGGCAGGTGCAGACCGCCCAGGGTGATGACCGGCAGCAGCGCATTGCGCAGGGCGTGCCGCCGCAGGATCGGCGGCTTCGCCGAGGCCGCGGGCGCGGGCGGCGGTGATGTAGTCCTGGCCCAGCACCTCGTCCAGGGAGGCCTGGAGCTAGCGGGCCGTGCCCATGAACGTGCCCAGGGCCAGGGTGGCCACCGGCAGCGCGGCGTGGCGGGCCAGGTCGGCCAGGCGCGCCCCCGCCGGCAGGAAGGCGGCGTCCGGCGCCGGCATGCCGCCCAGGGGGAACCAGCCCAGGATGCGGCCCGCCAGGATCAGCAGCAGCAGGCCCAGCCAGAAGGTGGGCAGGGACCAGAAGGCCAGGCCCACCGCCCGCAGCACGTGCTCGGGCCAGCGGCCCCGGCGCGCGGCCATGACCAGGGCCGTGCCGACCGCCAGCAGCAGGTGCAGGGCGTAGGCCGAGACGGTCAGCAGCAGCGTCGGTCCCAGGGCCTCGCCCAGCATGGCGGCCACGGGCCGCTGCTGGGCGTAGGCTCCAGCCGAAGTCGCCCCGCACAGGCCCGTCAGCCAGCTGGAGGTACTGGCCGGCGAGCGGCCGCGTCCAGGCCGTAGCGCGCGCGGATCAGGTCGCGGTCGGCGTCGGTCAGGTGCTCGGACTGGGTCAGGGAGGCCAGGGGATCGCCCGGGGCCAGGCGCACGACGAAGAACACCGCCGTGGCCAGGACCAGGACCAGCAGCAGGGACGCGGCGATGCGGCGGAACAGCCAGGCGGGCATCGGGCACCTTCAGGGGGTGGATCGGGACGGGGCTGAGTGTAGGGACCCGTCGCCGCGGCGGTCAAGCAAAGGCCGGGCCGCCTTCAGCCGGCCGCCGGCTCCAGGTCCAGGGCGGCGGCGAAGGCCGTCGCCAGCACCGGCGCCAGGCCGTCCAGGTCCGCGCCGGTGCAGGGCGCGCCCTGCAGCTGGCCCAGGTCGGTGGTGGCCAGGGCCAGCACCTGGGCGGGCAGGTCCGCGCCCGGCGCGCCGGGCCGCAGGAAGCGCAGCAGGTCCAGGTGCCGCGGCCCCGCCAGGATGGAGCCGTGCTGCAGGAAGCAGCCGCGGGTGCGCCGCTGGGCGCTGCCCACCAGCTTGCGGCCCCCCACGCCGATCTCGTAGCGGCCCGCGCTCTTGAAGCAGACCAGGCCGCGGGCGTCGTCGCGGGACTCGCCCTCGGCAGATCTCCGCCGCGATGCCCTGGCCGGCCAGGAAATCCACCAGCGCCCGGTTGATGGTCATGTAGACCGCGTGCAGGGAATCGCCGAACACCGGCCCGGGCGAGGTGCCCACCACGGCGTAGGTCAGCTCCTCGGCGTGCAGGATGGCACGGCCGCCGGTGGGCCGGCGCACCACGTCGTAGCCGGCGGCGCGGACCGCGTCGGCGTCGAAGTCCTCCAGCCGCTGGTTGTAGCCGATGGTCACCGCCGGCGGATCCCAGCGGTAGATGCGCAGCACGGGATCGTCCCCCGGGCGGTGGTCCGCCAGCAGGGCGCGATCCCGTGCCATGTTCGCGGCGCCGTCGCAGGCGCCGTCCAGCAGGACCCGCAGGCGTCCCACGTCAGCCGCAGTTGCAGGGCCCGAGCCAGCGCAGGTCCGGCTCGCGGGCCGCCCGGGCCTCGTCCATGCGCCCCACCGGCGTGGTGTAGGGCGCGCCGTGCAGCAGGTCGGGATCCTCCTGCGCCTCCCGGCGGATGGCCCGCATCGCCGCGATGAACTGGTCGAGGCTCTCCCGGGACTCGGTCTCCGTGGGTTCGACCATGAAGGCCTCCTCCACGATGAGCGGGAAGTAGATGGTGGGCGCGTGCACGCCGTAGTCCAGCAGGCGCTTGGCGATGTCCAGGGTGCGCACCCCGAACTCCTCCTTCCAGCTGGTGCCGCTGGCCACGAACTCGTGCAGGCAGCCGGTGTCGTGGGGCACCGGCAGGATGTCCCGCAGGCTGACCAGCAGGTAGTTGGCGTTGAGCACGGCGCAGTCGGTGACCCGCTTCAGGCCGTCGCCGCCGTTGCGCAGGATGTAGGCCAGGGCCCGCAGGCAGACGCCCACGTTGCCGAACCAGGTGTGGATGGCCGTGGCGTCGGGCGTCGCCGGCACGCGGTCGAAGGACCAGCCCGTCTCGTCGTCGCCGACGATGCGCGGGCCGGGCAGGAAAGGCTCCAGCTCGGCGGTGACGCAGATGGGCCCGGCGCCCGGACCGCCGCCGCCGTGGGGCGTGCTGAAGGTCTTGTGCAGGTTCATGTGCACCACGTCGAAGCCCATGTCCCCCGGGCGCGCGCGGCCCATGATGGCGTTGAGGTTGGCGCCGTCCATGTAGAGGCGGCCGCCGGCGGCGTGCACGATGTCCGCCACCTCGCGGATGTCGCTCTCGAACAGCCCCAGGGTGTTGGGGTTGGTGATCATGATGCCGGCGGTGCGCGGACCCACCGCGTCGCGCAGGGCTGCCAGGTCGATGCGCCCGTCGGGCCGCGACTTGATGGTGCGCGGGGTCAGGCCGGCGATCACCACCGAGGCCGGATTGGTGCCGTGGGCGCTGTCGGGGATGAGGATCTCGGTCGCGGTCGTCGTCGCCGTTGGCCCGGTGCAGGGCGCGGATCACCAGCATGCCCAGGTACTCGCCCTGGGCGCCGGCGGCGGGGATCAGGCTGCAGGCGGCGAAGCCGGTGATCTCGCAGAGCGAGCGTCTCCAGACGGCGCAGGGCCGCCAGCAGACCCTGGATGTCCTCGGGGCCCTGCTCCGGGTGCAGGTCGGCCAGGCCGGGCATGGCCGCCACCTGCTCGTTGACCCGCGGGATTGTACTTCATGGTGCAGCTGCCCAGGGGGTACATGCCGCGCTCGATGTGGTGGTTGAGGTTGGACAGCGCCGTGAAGTGGCGCATGCACCTCCGGCTCGCTCAGCGAGGGCAGGTCGGCCGGCGCCGCGCGCCGCACGCCGGCCGGCAGGTCGGCCGCCACGGGCTCGCCGTCCCAGCGGGGGAAGGTCAGGGCGCGCCGCCCGGCGCGGCCCTTGTCGAAGATGGAGGCGGGCAGGTCCGCGTTCCAGCGCCGGGGCTGCTTCTCGAGGTCGCTCATCTCAGTCCTCCCTCCCGGCGCACGAAGGCCTCGAGCAGGCGGCCGTACTCGTCGATCTCGGCGGCGGTGCGCTTCTCGGTCACGGCCACCAGCAGGTCGCCGTCGGTGCAGCCGGCGAAGCCCGTCCAAGGGGATGCCGGCCAGGACGCCGTGCCGGCGGGCGAAGGCGCGGAACGCCTCGGCCGGGCGCGGCAGGCGCACCACGAACTCGTTGAACACCGGGCCGGGGAACGGCAGGTCCGACCCCGGCGACCGCCTGCACGCGGCGGCGCAGGGCCGCGGCGCGGACCAGGTTGGCCTCGCCCAGGGCCGGCAGGCCGTCGCCGCCCAGCATGGCCAGGTACACCGTGGCGCGCAGGGCGTTCAGGCCCTGGTTGCTGCAGATGTTGCTGGTGGCCTTCTCGCGGCGGATGTGCTGCTCGCGGGTCTGCAGGGTCAGCACGTAGCCCTGGTTGCCGCGGCTGTCCACGGTGCGGCCGACGACGCGGCCGGGGATGCGGCGCTTGTAGCGCGTCGCTGCAGGCCAGGAAGCCCAGCAGCGGACCGCCCCAGCCCGGGTTGATGCCGAAGGGCTGGGCCTCGCCCACCGCCAGCTCGGCACCGTACTCGCCCGGCGCCTTGAGCACCGACAGGGACACCGGATTGACGCAGGCCACCACGGCGGCGCCGCCGGCCTGGGCCGCCGCCGCCAGGGCGTCCACGGGCTCGACCAGGCCCAGGTAGTTGGGGTTCTGGATCACCACGGCCGCGCTGTCCCTCGGCCAGGCCGGGCCACGGCGTCGGCGTCGGTGGTGCCCGCGGCGGTCAGCGGCGCCTCGACGATGCTCGACTCCCTCGCCCCGCAGCATGGTGCCCAGCACCCGGCGGTAGCGGGGATTCAGGGCCGCGGGCAGGACGACCGCGCTGCTTGCGCCTGGCGGCCACGGCCACCGAGACGGCCTCGGCCAGGGCCGTGGCGCCGTCGTACATGCTGGCGTTGGCCACCTCCAGCCCGGTCAGGCGGCAGATGAAGGTCTGCCACTCGTAGATGGCCTGCAGGGTGCCCTGGCTGACCTCGGGCTGGTACGGCGTGTAGGCGGTCAGGAACTCGCTGCGCGAGACCACCGCGTCGCAGGCCGCCGGGACGATGGCGTCGTAGACGCCGCCGCCCAGGAAGCAGGCCAGCTCGCCGATGCCGTGGTTGCGCGCGGCGGCGACGGCGGAAGTAGCGCCGCACCTCCTCCTCGCTCAGGCCGTCGGGCAGGGCCAGGGGCCGATCGAGGCGGACCTGCTCCGGCAGGTGGGCGAACAGGTCGTCGACGCTGTCGACGCCGATCACGCCGAGCATCGCCCGGATGTCCTCGGGCGTGTGCGGGACGTAGGCCATCGCGGGCTCAGCCTCCGATGAGTTTGTTGTAGGCGCCGGCGTCCAGCAGCTGGTCCAGCTCGGACGGCGTCGGCGAGGCGCACCTTGAACAGCCAGCCGTCGTCCAGGGGATCCTTGTTCAGCAGCTCGGGGTTGTCGACCACGTCCTCGTTGATCTCGACGATCTCGCCGGAGACCGGCAGGAACAGGTCGGCCACGGCCTTCACCGACTCGATGGTGCCGACGGTGTCGCCCTGGCTGAACTCGGCGCCGATCTCGGGCAGTTCGACGAAGACGACGTCGCCCAGCTCGCCGGCGGCGAAGTCGGTCACGCCGACGGTCCCGATCTCACCCTCGACCTGCACCCACTCGTGCTCCTGCGTGTACTTGCGATCATCAGGCACCATGTCGTCGTCTCCTGCGGTTGGCTGTCACGCGGACAGCGGACGCTCGGCCCGCGGGTCACCCTTGGTGCGGGCCGGAAGGAACGGGAAAGGACACGCGTGCGGCAGGCCAGGTCGCGGCCCGCGCACGTCCACGGCCAGGGACGCCTCGGCGGCGCCGGTCTCCACCAGCGCCAGGGCCAGGGGCTTCTTCAGGGTCGGGCTGAAGGTGCCGCTGGTGACGAAGCCCACCTCGCGGCCGTCGGCCGTGACCGGCTGCCCCTGCGCGGGCGATGCCGCGGCCGGTGAGCTCCAGGCAGACCAGCCGGCGGGGCACGCCCGCCCGCCTTCTGGGCCAGCAGGGCGTCGCGGCCGACGAAGGCGTCCTTCTTCAGCTTGACGGCCCAGCCGATGCCCGCCTCCAGGGGCGTGATGTCCTCGGCCAGCTCGTGGCCGTAGAGGCAGTAGCAGACCTCGAAGCGCAGGGTGTCGCGGGCGGCCAGGCCGATGGGCGCGACGCCCAGGTCCGCGCCGCGGGCCAGCAGCTCCTCCCACACGGCCAGGGCGTCGGCGTTGGGCAGGTAGAGCTCGTAGCCGTGCTCGCCGGTGTAGCCGGTGCGCGAGACGATCCAGCGGCCGCCGGGGCCGTCGCAGGGTGAAGCGCGGTGTAGAAGTCGAGGGCGGCGATGTCGTCGCGGCGGCCGGCCAGGCGCGCCAGGCGCCCCACCAGTTCCCGCGCGTCCGGGACCCTGCACGGCGATCAGGGCGGTGCGGTCGGACTGGTCGTCCAGCGTCGACGCCCTGCGGCGGGCCGGTGCGCCGTCAGCCAGGCGGCGATCTTGGCGTGGTTGGCGGCGTTGCAGACCACCAGCCAGGTCGCGTCCCGCCAGCCGGTAGATGAGCATGTCGTCCAGCACGCCGCCGTCCTCGCGGCACATGGCGGTGTAGACGACCTTGCCGGCGGCGATGCCCGCCGACCCGGTTGGTGACCAGGGAGTCGAGCCAGGCCTCGGCGCCGGGGCCGGTGACGTCGATCTCGCCCATGTGGGTGATGTCGAACAGGCCGACGCGCTCGCGGCAGGCGGCGTGCTCGGCCAGCACGCCCTCGTACTGGACCGGCATCTCGAAGCCGGCGTACTCCACCATCCTGGCGCCGTGGGCGCGGTGCCAGGCGGTCAGGGGGGTCGTCTTCAGGGCCGGGGCGTCGGTCACGGACGTTCTCCCGTCGGGGTCGCTGGGGCGGTCCGGCGCGGGCCGGCGACGGCGCGGACCAATCTAACCCGGGCCCCGGCCGCCGAACAAGGGAATAGCGGCGTCCGGCGCCGGGTCAGGCGAACAGTTCGCGGAGCATGGCGCCGGTGTAGGACCCGGGCTGCGGCCATGATCGCCGCCAGCGGACCCGCTGGCGACGATGCGGCCGCCTCCGCCGCCGCCCTCGGGGCCCAGGTCGACGACGTGGTCGGCCCGGCGGATGACCTCGGCGTGGTGCTCGATCACCACCACCGTGTTGCCCTGCTCCAGCAGGCCGTGCAGCACCGTCATCAGGCGGTCCACGTCGCAGTAGTGCAGGCCGGTGGTGGGCTCGTCCAGGATGTAGAGCGTGTGCTGCTGGCCGCCCTTGACCAGCTCCTTGACCAGCTTGATGCGCTGGGCCTCGCCGCCGGACAGGGTGCCGCCGGACTGGCCCAGGCGCAGGTAGCCCAGGCCCACGCCGTGCATCACGTCGAGGATGCGGCGGCAGCGCGGGCACGTTGGCCAGCACCTCGCGGGCCTCCTCCACGGTCATCTCCAGCAGGGCGGCGATGTCGTGGCCCTTGAAGCTGCACCTCGAGGGTCTCGCGGTCGAAGCGGCGGCCGCCGCACTCCTCGCAGACCACCTCGACGTCGGGCAGGAAGTCCATGGTCAGGCGGCGCAGGCCGGCGCCCTCGCACACGGGGCAGCGCCCGCCGGCGGTGTTGAAGCTGAAGCGGCCGGCGCCGTAGCCGCGCATCCGGGCCAGGCTGGTCTCGGCGTAGATGCGGCGGATGTGGTTGTAGAGCCCGGTGTAGGTGGCCGGCGTGGAGCGCGGCGAGCGGCCGATGGGCGACTGGTCCACCAGCACCACCGAGTGCACCTGCTCGTCGCCCTCGAGGGCCGCGTACGGGGTCGGGCGGCTTGCGGGCGCGGTGCTTGCGGGCCGCCAGGGCCCGGTACAGGGTGTCGTGGACGGCGGTGCTCTTGCCCGAGCCCGAGACGCCGGTCACCACCGTCAGCTTGCCCAGGGGGATCTCCAGGTCGATGTCCTGCAGGTTGCGCCCGGTCATGCCGCGCACCGCCAGGATGCCCAGGGCCGGGGCGTCGCCGGTCAGGGGATCGGCGCCCCCCCGGCCCAGGCGGCCGGACAGCCAGTCGCCGGTGGGCGAGCCCACGCAGGCCGCCACTTCATCGACCGTGCCCTGGGCCACGATGCGCCCGCCGTGCTCGCCGGCGCCGGGCCCCAGGTCGACGATGTGGTCGGCCGCCAGCATCACGTCCCGGTCGTGCTCGACCACCACCACCGTGTTGCC
Organism: Candidatus Krumholzibacteriia bacterium; assembly: GCA_963825035.1. GTDB lineage: Bacteria > Krumholzibacteriota > Krumholzibacteriia > LZORAL124-64-63 > LZORAL124-64-63 > JACZKN01. The sequence continues at coordinate 259,815 of CAWGRT010000008.1, forward strand.
CCGGTCGCGCAGGGCCTGCAGGGTGGCGACGAGCCGGCCGATGTCCCGGTGGTGCAGGCCCACGCTGGGCTCGTCCAGGATGTAGAGCACGCCGGTGAGCTGGCTGCCCACCTGGGTGGCCAGGCGCACCCGCTGGCCCTCGCCTCCCGAGAGGGTGGCCGTGCCCCGGTACAGGGAGAGGTAGCTGACGCCCACCTGCAGCAGGAAGCGCATGCGGTGACGGATCTGCTCGAGGATGGGCCGCGCCACGGTACGGTCGCGCTCGCCCGCGAACGCCAGCCCGTCCGCCCAGGCGGCGAAGCCGTCCAGGGTCAGGCGCGAGGCCTCGCCGATGTGCAGGCCGCCCACGCGCACGTTCAGGGCTTCGGGGCGCAGGCGGTGAGCCGCCGCAGGCGGGGCACTCGCGCTCCACCATCATCCGCTCGAGGGAGGCGCGCACCTTCTCGGACTTGGTCTCCCGGTGGCGGCGCACCAGCTCGGGCACCAGCCCGGTCCAGTCACGGAGGAAGGCGTTCCAGTGGCGGTGGGACTGGAGCCGGGCGGCGGTCTCCTGGTCGAAGCCGTCGAAGAGGGCGCGGCGCGCGGTCCCGTCCAGTTCGGCGAAGGGCGCGCTCCAGGTCGAAGCCCAGGGCGTCGGCCAGGGCCTCGATCTGCACGTACAGCCAGCTCGTCTCCTTGCCCTTGAGGAAGTCGACGGCCCCCTTGGCGATGCTCCGGGTCTCGTCGGGCACCAGGGCGGCGGGCTCGATGGTGCGCAGGCTGCCCAGGCCGTTGCAGTGGTCGCAAGATCCGGCCGGCGAATTGAAGGAGAACAGGCGCGGCTCGGGCGCGGTGAAGCCGCGGCCGCAGGAGGGGCAGGAGGACTCGCGGCTGTAGACGGTGTTCCGCCCGCCGGTGTGGACGATGACCGTGCCCTCCCCCAGCTCGGCGGCCCGGTCCAGGGCCGACTTGAGGCGGTCGCGGATGCCCGGCCGGCTGATCATGCCGTCCACCACCACGGCGATGTCGTGGCGGGCGCCGCGGGCCAGGCGGATCTCGTCGTCCAGTTCGTGCATCTCGCCGTCGATCAGCACCCGCACGTAGCCCTGGTCGCGCAGCCCGTCCAGGAGCTGCCGGTGCTCGCCCTTGCGGCCGCGCACCACCGGCGCCAGCAGGTAGAGCCGCGTGCCCTCGGGCAAGGCGGCGATCTCGTCCTCGATCTCGGCCAGGGGCCGCCCGGTGGCGGGGACGCCGCAGTCGGGGCAGTGGATGGTGCCGCAGCGGGCGTAGAGCAGGCGCAGGAAGGAGGCGACCTCGGTGACGGTGCCCACCGTGGAGCGCGGGCTGCGGCCCAATCCTTTCTGGTCGATGGCCAGGGCCGGCGACAGGCCGTCGATGCGGTCCACGTCGGGCTTGGGCAGCTGGTCCAGGAACTGGTGGGCGTAGCTGGAGAGGCTCTCGATGTAGCGGCGCTGGCCCTCGGCGTAGAGGGTGTCGAACGCCAGCGACGACTTGCCCGAGCCGCTGGGCCCGGTCACGACGACGAGCCTGCGCCTCGGCAGGCGCAGGCTCAGGTTCTTCAGGTTGTGGACGCGGACGCCCTTGACCACGATCTCGCCGTGGGCGGGCGCCGCGGAGCGCTTGGGATCGGCCACGGCTACTTCTGGGACTTGAGTTCCGCCGGCAGCTCGTCCCAGGCCTTCTGCTCGTCCGGCGTCAGGCCCGCGGTGCCGTCGATGACCGTGGCCTTGGTGATGTGCACCGGGATGGCGGGATAGTCACTGCCGGCCGAGGGGTTCTTCTCGGCGTTGACGATCTTGTCGGCCACGTCCATGCCGGCGACCACGTGGCCGAAGATGGTGTACTGGCGATCCAGCTGGGGCGTGGCGGCCACGCAGATGAAGAACTGGCTGCCCGCCGAATTGGGATCCTGGGAACGGGCCATGCTCAGGGTGCCGCGCACGTGCTTGGCGGTGTTGGAGAACTCGGCCTTGAGGTTGGCCTTGCCCTCGATGCCCTCGTAGCCCTTGGCCTCGAGCATGGCGTTGACCTTGTCCACCTGGGCCTGCTCGTCGGGAGTGAGCACGTCGCCCAGGCCGGGGGCGCCCAGGCCGTCGTTGCGCGGATCCATGTCCTTGCTGTTGGGGTCCCCGCCCTGGATCACGAAGCCGGGGATGATGCGGTGGAAGGCGGTGCCGTCGTAGAAGCCGTTGCCCACCAGGTGTTCGAAGTTGGCCACGTGGTGCGGCGCCAGCTCCGGGTACATCACCATCAGGATGGAGCCGTCCTCGGTGTCGAACCGGACGAACTGGGGGTCGGCGGCGCGGGCCGCGCCGGCGCCGACGGCGGCCAGCAGCAGCACGCAGGCGACGGGGGCGACGAGGGAACGGACGTTGGCCTTGCGGGTCATGATTCCTCCAGGTGGGGCAGGCTCAATCGCTCTGCCGGATCAGATAGGTGATGCCCAGCTCGGTGCGCAGGCGTTCGCCGACGCGGGCCGCCTCGGCCCGGTCGGCCAGGCCGCGCAGCAGGACCCGGTGATGGGTCTGGCCGCCGACGACCGCCGACTCCAGCACGGGCGTGTAGCCCAGGGCCTCGATCCGCGCCGCCTGGGCGCGGGCGTTGTCCAGGTTCCGGTACGAACCCAGCTGCAGGCTGAACGTTCCGCCGGGCGCCGCCTGGCGCGCCAGGTCCGTGGTGCGCGGCGGGGCCGTGCGGCTGGTGGTCGCCCTGGCCGGCGGCGGCGTCATGGCCTCGTCCACGGGCCCGGCCGCGACGGTGTCCGCCACGGCGCCCGCGTCCGCGGCCGCGACCGCCAGGGCCGTGGAATCGGCCGCCGGCATGGCAGCCGGCACCAGCGTCCGGGCGGGCGGCTCGGCCTTGTCGTCCTTGCCCCCGCCGCAGCCACCGACCGCCAGGGCCAGGGCCGCCAGCAGCGCCAGGAACGCCGTTCCGGTCGACCAGGGGAACAGGAAGGGGAACCGGCTGCGTTCGGCTTCGCGCATGGGGACCTCCGCTCGGGACTGGATCAGGGGCCGCAGACGACATAGTATCCCCGTGTTCCCCCTCGTTGGCAAGGACGGACCCGTGAACCGGCCGAGGATCCCATGCAGGATGCCCGCGACATCATCCACCTGGACAACGCGGCGACCAGCTTTCCCAAGCCGCCGCGGGTGGCACGGGCCATGGCCGGGTTCCTGGACGGACGCGCGGTCAATCCCGGCCGGGCCGGCACGGACCTGGGCCGGTCCGTGGCCGCGGAGGTGGACGCCCTCCGCCGCCGGCTGGATCGCTTCTTCCACAACCCCGCCACCGCGCCGGATCGCTGCGTCTTCGCCGCCAACGCCACCGACGCGTTGAACCTGGCCATCCAGGGCGTCTGCGCGCCCGGCGACCACGTGGTGGCCACGGTCACCGAGCACAACTCGGTGCTGCGCCCCCTGCACATGCTGGCCGAGCGCCAGGGGCTGCGCCTGGACCTGGCCCCCTGCGACGGGGACGGCCGGGTGGACCCCGACACCTTCGCCGCCCTGCTGCGGCCGGACACCCGCCTGGCGGTGGTCAACCACGCCTCCAACGTGGTGGGCACGATCCAGCCGGTGGCGGCCATCGCGGCGGCCTGCCGGGCCCGGGGCGTGCCCGTGCTGCTGGACGCGGCCCAGACCGCCGGGGCGGTCCCCATCGACATGGCCGTCCTGGGCGTGGACCTGCTGGCCTTCACCGGCCACAAGGGGCTGCTGGGACCCACGGGCACCGGCGGCCTGCTGGTGGGTCCGGACGTGGCCGTCCGCAGCACCCGCTGGGGCGGCACCGGCGTGCACTCGGCCCAATTGACCCACCTGGAGGCGTGGCCCTACCGCTTGGAGTCCGGCACGCTGAACACGGTGGGGCTGGCGGGCCTGGCCGCGGGGCTGGACTGGCTGGAGGAGCGGGGCGTGCGGGCGGTGGCCGAGCACGAGCGCACCCTGGCCGACCGGTTCCTGGCGGGCTGCCGCGACCTGCGGGCGGTGCACGTCGTGGGCCACGGCGGCCGGCGCCCCGACGCCCTGGGGGCCGACCGCACGGCGGTGGTCTCGATCACCGTGGACGGGCGCACGCCCGAGGCGGTGGGCGCCTTCCTGGACGTGGACTGGGGCGTGGCCGTGCGCACGGGCCTGCACTGCGCGCCCCTGCTGCACCGGGCCCTGGGCACGGCCCCGGACGGGGCGGTGCGGTTCTCCTTCGGCCCCTTCAACACCCCCGCCCACGTGGACCGGGCCCTGGCGGGCCTGGCCGCGATCGCGGGAGCCTGAGCCCTCCCCCGCGCCGCCGACAAGACGAGCGCCGGCCCCCCGCGGGGAGCCGGCGCCCGGTCACGGCAAGCCGGGTCGTCGCTACTTCTCGGGCTTGTGCATCACCACGCGGACCGCCCGGTTCTTGGCGCGGCCCTCGGGGGTCTCGTTGGTGGCCACCGGCCGGAACGGACCGTAGCTGACCGCGGCGAAGCGCTCGGCCGGCAGGCCCAGCTGGTTGGTCATGTAGCGCACCACCGAGGCGGCGCGGAACGCACCCAGCTCCCAGTTGGTGGGATAGGTGTCGTGCCACTCCTCGGCGATCTTCACGTTGTCGGTGTAGCCTTCCACGAACACGTCCCAGTCCGGGATGGTTGCGGACCGACGTCGCGATGGCCTCGAGGGTGGGGACCATGGTGTCCAGGACGATGACCTGGCTGGAGGCGTAGGACAGCTGGTCGGGGATCGTGACCATCACGACCTCCTCGGAGGCCTCCACCAGCGCGGCGTTGTCGGCCTTGCAGTCCTTGAGGTTGGTGCGCAGTTCCTCGGCGATCTGGTTGCGCTCGGAGATGACGGCTTCCTTGTCGGCCAGCCTCCTTCTGCAGTTCGGCGATCTGCGAGTCGAGCTGCATGATCTGCTGCTCGTACTCCTTGCAGGAACAACCGGCGAGCACGAAGACGGCGACGAGCACGACGAGCAGACACCGCGTTGCGGGCTGCCTTGACGAACGTCCGATCGAACATATGGCACTCCTTTGATCGCGCGGGCGTCGGGGGCCCGCGTTCCGGGACACGACGGCGAGCCGGGCGCGCTCCCGGCGCCCCGCCGACCCTCGGTCTGATCAGCGCTAGGGTAGTTCCGGCCGGCACTACCCTCAAGTCTTTTTTCCGCAACGAGGTCGCGTGCCGGCTGCTAGGCGAAGCGTGTCCAGCACCGCGTCGCGGCCGATGGCGTCGATCTCGTCGCCCGCATACAGCACCGTCTCGCCGTGGGGCAGCGGCACCTTCTCCCGCTTGCCTTCGGCGTCGGCGCGCCGCACCACCTGGACGATGCCCAGCGCGCTCGGCCCCCAGCAGCCGCAGGTCGGCCAGGCTGCGGCCGTCTCCAGTCCTCGGGCACCAGCAGGCGGCGCAGGCTGAAGCCCTCGGGCAGGTCGCACGAACTCGACCGCCTTCTCCTCCACCAGGGACGCCGCCAGGCGCGCGCCCATGTCCTCCTCCGGCCGCACGATGTGGTCGGCGCCCACCTTCTCCAGCACCGCCGCCTGCATGGCGGTCAGGGCCTTGGCGTAGACGTTCTTCACCCCCAGGGCCTTGCAGTGCATGGTCACCAGCACCGAGGCCTCGAAGTTGGTGCCCACGGCGATGACCGCCACGTCCATGGAGCCCACGTCGTAGGCCTCGAGGTTGGTGCGGTCGGCGGCGTCGAAGCCCACGGCCACCGACACCTCGTCGCTGACCTCCTCCACCAGCCTCATGTTGCGGTCCACGGCCAGCACCTCGGCCCCGCGGCGGCACAGGTCCACCGCCACGGTCGATCCGAAGCGGCCCAGGCCGATGACGACGACTTTCAGCATGCTTCGACTCTCCTTCGTCCGCCCCGGGACGGGGCCTCAACCGACCTGCAGACGCCCGCGCGGCAGGCGCACGCGCGGCTCGCGGCCGGGTCCGGTCAGGCTGCTCGCCAGGGTCAGGGGACCCAGGCGGCCGATGAACATCAGGAGGATCACCACGACCCGCCCCACCGGCGACAACAGGGGGGTCAGGCCCAGGGAGAGGCCCACGGTGCCCAGGGCCGAGACGGCCTCGAACGCGGTCTCCAGCAGCGGCCGCCCCTCGCTCAGCAGCAGGATGAAGATCGCCGCCGGCCGCGGCCACCACCCCCGCCGACATCACCAGCATCGCCCGCTGGATCAGCAGCGGATCCAGCTCCCGGTGGCCCAGACGCACCCGGCCCAGGCCGCGGCTGATGGCCCGCACGTTGGCCCAGGCGATGGCCAAGGTGGTCACCTTCATGCCGCCGGCGGTGGAACCCGGGGCGCCGCCGATGAACATCAGCAGGATCATGGTGAACAGCGAGGCCGGCGCCAGGCGGGTCAGGTCCAGGGAATTGAAGCCCGCCGTGCGGCAGGTGGCCGACTGGAAGAAGGCCTGGGACAGGCGCAGCCACCAGGGCTGTCCGGCCAGGGCGCCGTTGCGCTCCACCACCAGCAGGACCGTGGTGCCCGCCACCAACAGGATGGCCGAGGCCGTCAACACGGTCCGCGACTGCAGGCCCAGGCGCTTGCCCGGCCCCTGCTTGCGCCCCCGCAGCCTGGCCACCAGCCAAGGCCCGGTCTGGGCCAGCACGCCGAAGCCCAGGCCGCCGAGGATGAGCAGCACCGACACGGTCTGCACGAACAGCGGGCGGTGGGACAGGCCCATCAGGGAGTCGGCGTAGGTGGAGAAGCCCGCGTTGCAGAAGGCGCTCACCGCGTGGAAGACCGCCGTGCCCAGCCGCGTCCAGTTGTCGGCGACCGCGCCGTCCAGGGCCCGGTAGAGGATGGCCGCCCCCACCGCCTCCACCGCCAGGGTGGTCAGGACGATGCCCCGCAGGGCGCGCCCCACCTCGGTGATCATGGGCAGGTCGAAGACCTCGCGCAGCAGGCTGCCCTCGCGCACGCCGATCCCCCGCCCCAGCAGCAGGCTGAGGGTGGCCGTCAGCGACATGATGCCCAGGCCCCCGAGCTGGATCAGCAGCAGGATCACCGTCCGGCCGAAGAGGGTGAATCCCGCGCCGGTGTCCCGCACGATCAGCCCGGTCACGCACACGGCGCTGGTGGAGGTGAACAGGGCGTCCAGGAAATTGATGGGCTGGTCCGGCGGGGTGGCCCGCGGCAGCATCAGAAGGCCCGAACCCACCAGGATCAACGAGGCGAAGATGAGCACGAAGGACGCGGCCGGCCGCACCCTCAGGCTGGCGAAGCGCCGGTGCAGGTGGGGCAGCTCGACGGCGAACACGCCCACGATGTAGATCTGCACCAGGACCAGGTAGATGCGGGCCAGGTCCCCCGTCAGCATCCGCCCCAGGCTGCCGTCCGGGTGGAACGAACGCCGCCCGGCCAGCACGGCCAGGCCCTCCACCACCAGCAGCAGCAGCAGCACCGTCTGGGGCCAGCGCGTGCGGAAGAAGCGCCGCCAGGTGGGCACCTCCAGCCGCGCCAGCGCCAGCTCGAAGGTGAAGAACGCCACCGCCGCGGCGCTCAGGCCCCGGGCCACGGCCAGGGCCAGGTCCCCGGGATAGGTGCCGTGCTCGATGACGATCCCCGCCAGGCCGCAGACGCCGGCGGCCGCCAGCACCAGGCGGCGGATCAGGCGGCTGCGGGGGGTGGGTGAGGGCATGCTGCCTCCGGCGGCCCGGGGGCCGCCAAATTCCGGTAAATGTCGCGTTCCTTTGCCCGATACCAACAAGAGGGTACCGGCCGGTCGCGGCCCGGTCGCGGCGCCGACGCCGCCCCGGGGCCCGACTGGCCCCCGGCATCATGGAACGAGATGCCGCAAGAATCAATGCACGGATGACCTGTGGGAGAATGCAAGCGATGGCCAGATCCTTCCAGGCGTTGACGATCGCGGCCGCCCTGCTGGCGGCGGCGGCCGCGGGCGTGTCGACCGCCGCGGCGACGACGGCGCCCCTGGACACGCTGCGCGAGGCCGGTGCCGAAACCGCCGCCCTGGGGCAGCCTACGCCCCGGGCGCCGTGGACAACAGCCGCAAGCTGCTGCCGGAGGTCACCGCCTCCACCGTGCCCCAGACCGCCGCCCCCAGCCGCCCGCCGCGGCTGGACGACCCCACCGGCGGCGCCCTCTACTTCCAGCGCGCCCGGCGCGCCGCGGCCGCCGGCGACGCCGACCAGATGCGCACCAGCCTGGCCGCGGCCCTGGACGCGGCCCCCGGCCGCACCGACTACCGCCTGTGGTCCAGCCTGGACAAGGTGCGGGGCTTCGACACCACCGTCCTGGTGAAGGTGCTGCCCGGCAGCGTCCGGGACCTGATGGCCGACCCCATCGCCCGGGCCCGCTACGTGGTGGCCGGGCACCAGGCCGCCCTGCTGGCGGTGGGCTGCTTCTGGACCGTGCTGGTCCTGGCCCTGCTGGCCGCCTGGTGGCGCCACCTGGCCCACGACCTCTCGGCACGGGTCTTCCGCGACCGGCGCCACCGGCTGCACACCTGGCTGCCGGTGATCGTGCCGCTGGTGCTGGTGGCCTGCAAGCCGGGCTGGTTCGGCGTCCTGGCCGCCATGTCCCTGCCGCTGCTGGTGATCACCCGGGGCCGCGAGCGCGCCCTGCTGGGCGCGACCTGGGCCCTGGCGGCCCTGCTGGTCTTCCCGGCCTGGCCCGCCCTGCGCCAGGCCGTGCCGGCCCTGGATCCGGACAGCGAGGTCACCCTGCTGGACCGGGCCTGCCAGCGCCAGCCGGACGCCGCCACCATCGCCGCGTTGAACGAGCGCATCGGCAAGGCCGACGACGCCGCGCGGCGCGACCGCCTGACCGTGGCCCTGGCCGTGCAGGAGGCCCGCCGCGGCCGCTACGACACCAGCAACAAGCTCTTCGCCGAAGTGCTGCGGAACCAGCCCGACAACGTGCCCGCCCTGGTGGGCACCGCCAACAATACCTACTACCTGGGCAGGCTCGAAGAGGCCACCGCCCGCTACGAGGCTGCGGCCAAGGCGCACCCCGAGCGGGGCGAGATCCCCTACAACCTGGCCCAGGTGTACTTCAAGAAGCTGTTCGTGCCCGAGGCCACCGCCGCCCTGGAGCGGTCGCGCGGCCTGGGCTTCGTGGCCCCCGGCGCCCTGCAGGAGCAGCGGTCGGGCGACTACGCCGCCGTGGTCTACCCCGGCCTGACCAACCGGTCCCTGGCCGACGCCTGCCGCGCCGAGGCGCCCCTCTACGCGCCCCTGGTGACCCTGGCTTCGTGGCGCTGGGTGCTGGGCGTGCCGCCGGTGCCCCTGCTGGCCCTGGTGGGCGTGCCCCTGCTGGTGGCGCTGCTGGTGATCGGTTCGTCCCGGCGCCAGCAGGATCCCCGCGAGTGCGAGAACTGCGGCGTGCCCCTGTGCCGGACCTGCTGCAAGGTGCGGGACAACGCCTGGCTGTGCGCCGCCTGCGGCGAGACCGCCGACCGGGCCCGCAGCGACATGATCCTGGCCACCCTGCTCAAGAACCGCAGCCGGGACGAGGGCATGGCCCGCAGCGCACGCGTCGTGCGCCTGGGCCGGCTGATGCCCGGCGCCGGCCACCTGGCCACCGGCCGCACCGGGCGGGCCTGGCTGCGCCTGTCCATCCTGGCCGCGGGCCTGTACCTGGTGGCGGCCGGATGGATCTTCGACTTCGCGGCCGACTGGACCTCCCCGGGCCTGCTCCTGGACACGGAGATGATCAATCCCCGCTGGCTGCCGCTGCCGGCGGCCCAGTGGCCGGGCTGGTCGAGCCTGACCGTGCTGGGCGGGGTGGCGCTGATCGCCCTGGCCTGGCTGATCGCCATGCTTGACGGTCCCGGCCTGCGCCGGGGCCTGCACGAACGCCACTCGCTGGCGCCCGCCGCCGGACGCGGCGAGGCCGCCGCGGACGCGCGCTAGAGGAGGATCGCAATGGCCCTCGAAGGTCAACTCAGCGACTTCAACCTGGCCGAGATCCTCCAGCTGATCTCCACCCAGCAGAAGTCCGGCTTCCTGAACCTGGAGACCACCCGCAACATGGTCTTCATCTTCGACAAGGGCGAGCTGATCTCCACGCGGGACCGGCGCGACCGGAGCCGTGACCCCCTGGAGTCGTTCCTGCGCGCCTACGGCTTCTTCGACCCCGAGCAGTGGAAGCACATCGAGTACGTGCGGGCCAACTCGTCCCTGGACCTGACCGAGATCCTGACCAGCGAGGGCCTGCTCGAGGAGGCGGAGCTGGACCGGGTGCTGCGCAGCACCGCCCAGGAGATGAGCGTGGCCGGCATGAAGCTGAGCCGCGGCCGCTACCACTTCTCCCCCACCCAGGGCACGCCGCCGGGGGTGCGCCGGGCCATCCGCATGGACGTGCAGGGCCTGCTGATGGAGGCCGCCCGCCGCGTGGACGAGGAGCACCTGCTGCGGGAGGCCCTGCCGTCGCAGGCGGTGACCTTCACCCAGGGCGCCAAGGTGCTGCCGGCCGAGGCCATCGGCCCGGTCGGGCAGCGGGTGATGAAGCTGGCCCTGGCCGGCCTGAACCTGGGCCAGATCATCCGCCAGGGCCGCACCGAGAACTTCGTGGTGCGCGACCTGCTCAAGAACTGGTGCGCCGAGAACGTGCTGGTGATGCACGTGCCCGGCGTCGACGAGGGTGACGACCAGGACGATCACGGCCGCCGCCGCAGCCTGCGCCTGGCCCCGGGCCTGCGCTCGGTGCCCCTGACGCTGCTGATGCTGGCCATGATCGGCACCGGGGTCTGGGCCCGCTGGTTCGCCATGCCGCCTTCGCCGCCGGCGCCGGGCATCGCCCTGCGCGAGTCCCAGCTGCGGGCCGAGGTCGTGGAGGCCGCACGCCTGTACCGCTACGACAAGGGCGCCTGGCCCGGGAACCTGACCGACCTGGTGCGCGGCGGCCTGCTGGAGCCGGCCACGGCCCTGACCGTCGAGGACCTGGGCTGGACCTACCGCCTGGACACCAAGGCCGACCGCTTCACCCTGGGCGGCTGAGCCCGCCCCGCCACTTGGCCGTTGCCCCGGCCCCCCGCGACCGCTTACTTTGCCTGGCTCCCCGACCGCCCCGCGGCGGCGCCCACACCCGTCGTCCCTCCCGGCCCCGCGCGGCCCGAAGCGAGGACACCATGGACCGTGAGCCCTTCCTGATCGCCCCCGCGCCCCGGGTGGCCAACCTGCCCCCCTACGTGTTCGCCACCACCTTCGCCTGGAAGCAGGAGGCCCTGGCCGCCGGGCGCGAGGTCATCGACCTGGGCGTGGGCAACCCCGACGGGCGCCCCGACCCGGCCGTGATCGCGGCCCTGACCGACGCCGTCGCCGACGCGCCGGGCGTCCACGGCTACTCCACCTTCAAGGGGCACCCGGCGCTGCGTCGGGCCATCGCCGCCTTCTACGCCCGGCGGTTCGGGGTGGAACTGGATGCGGAGACCGAGACGCTGCCGCTGATCGGCTCGAAGGAGGGGCTGGCCAACCTGATGCGCGCCTACCTGGACGCGGGCGACACGATCATCCTGCCCACGCCCTGCTACCCGGCGTACTTCGGCGCGGCGCGCCTGTGCGAGGCGGAGATCTTCGAGGCGCCCCTGCGCCCGGAGCACGGCTTCGTGCTGCAGTGGGAGGACATCCCCGCGGCGGTGGCCGACCGGGCGAGGATGCTGGTGCTGAACTACCCCAACAACCCCACCGGCGGCGTCTGCGACCTGGCCTTCTACGCCGAGGCGGTGCGCTGGTGCCGCGAGCACCGGGTGCTGCTGGTCAGCGACATCGCCTACAGCGAACTGGGCTTCGACACCGCCGTCCCGCCCCCCAGCGTGCTGCAGGTGCCGGGCGCGGCGGCCGTGGCCGTGGAGTTCCAGAGCCTGTCCAAGAGCCACAACATGGCCGGCTGGCGCACGGGTTTCGCGGTGGGCGGGGCCGAGGCCATCGCCGTCCTGGGCCGGCTCAAGAGCAACGTGGACTTCTCCCTGTTCGGCGCGGTCCAGCTGGCGGCCGCCGCCGCCCTGACCGGAGACCAGCGGGTGTGCGCCGACAACCGCGCCCTGTACCGCCACCGCCGCGACCTGATGGTCGCGGGCTACCGCGCCCTGGGCTGGGACGTGCCCTCGCCCCCGGCCACCATGTACATCTGGGCGCCGGTGCCGCGGGCCTGGGACGGGGACGACTTCGCCTTCGTGCGGGAGGTCTTCGACCGGACGGGCGTGCTGCTGTCGCCGGGCAGCGCCTTCGGACGCCACGGCGCCGGCTGGTGCCGCACCTCGCTGGTGGTGAACGATGCGGGGATCGCGCAGGTGATGGCGAAGCTCGGGTCGGCGGGGCTGGACTGGCGCTAGGCGGCGGCCGTCAGGCGTCGCCGTCGAGGAGGCCTTCGGCGAAGCCTTCGTCGTCGTCCTCGGCGGACGCCGGCCGGGGCCGTGGGTGGCCACCAGCATGGCGTCGGGATCGAACCAGGTGCGGGCGCAGCGCATGATGGTCTCGGCGTCCACGCCGTCCACCTGGTCCACCAGCTCGGCCACGGGCACGAACCGCCCGTAGTAGATCTCGTTGCGCGCCGCCCGGTGCATCTGGTTGAGCACGCCCTCGAGGCTGAAGATGAGCTGCGACTTGATCTGCGCCTGGTTGTTGGTCAGCTCGTCGGCGCCCACGCCGTCGCGCAGGAGCTGCGCGTACTCCCGGCGGATCACGTCCTCCAGCCGCGCCATCTTGTCGGGGCTGCAGGAGCCGGCGCAGCTCACCAGCCCGATGTCCCGCCCCATGTCGCTGTAGGTGTAGACGGTGTAGGCCAGGCCCTCGCGCTCGCGCACGGCCTGGAAGATGCGGCTGCTCATGCCCCCGCCCAGCAGGTTGCTCAGCAGGAAGATGGGGATGCGGTCGGGGTGGCGGAAGGGCACGGCCAGGTTGCCCAGCTCGAAGTAGGTCTGGATCACCGGGCTGGTCAGCTCCAGCCGGAAGGGATCGATGTCCACGGGATCCGCGTCGACGGTGGCCGCCGCGCGGACGGCCGGTTCGGGGACCGCCACCACGGGCACGGGCGAGGGCGCCGGCACGTCGGAGAACAGCCGCACCGCCGTCTCCCGGAACGACTCCTGGAGGTTGCCGGCCATGGCCACCACCAGGTTGGGCCCGGCGAAGAGGCGCTGGTGCTCGGCGTGCAGCAGCTCCGGTGTCGAAGGAGCGCACGGTCTCGGGGAAGCCCAGGATGGGCCGGCCGCGGGCGTGGCCGCCGTAGAGGCGCGCGGCGAAGGCGTCGTGCAGCCGGTCCTCGGGGGTGTCCAGGGCCTCCTGGATCTCCTCCACCACCACGTCCTGCTCCAGGGCGGTCAGCGGCCGGGTCGAAGGCCGGCCGCAGCAGCATGTCCGCCAGCAGCTCCACCGCGGGCGTCGAAGTACTCGGGCAGCACCTTCACCGTGAAGGCCACCATGTCCTTGGTGGTGAAGGCGTCGACGATGGCGCCCAGGCTGTCGAAGCCGACGGCGATCTCCAGGGCGCTGCGGCTGGTGGAGCCCTTGAAGACCATGTGCTCGAGGAAATGGGAGACGCCGCCCAGGCCCAGGGGCTCGTCCTGGCTGCCGGTGCGCAGCCAGACGCCGAAGGTCACCGCGTGGGCCGTGGGCACCGGCACGCTGAGCAGGACCGCCCCGCCGGGAAGGACTTCCCGGCGGGGCGGCAGCTCGTTCCTGTAGGGATCGAGGTTCATCGGCCTCCGCTAGCGCCGGCCACGGCCGCCGCCACCGCCGCCCCGGCCGCCGCGGTCGCCGCCGCGGCCACCGCGGTCGCCGCCGCGGTCGCCGCCACGCGGCCGGTCGTCGCGGGGCATGTTCTCCATGCCCTCGGGCACCGGCAGCAGGGCCTTGCGGCTCAGCCGCACCTTGCCGGTGCGGCTGTCGATCTCGACCAGCTTGACCTCGACCTCGTCGCCCACCTGCAGCACGTCCTCCACGTTGCCGACGCGGAAGTGCTCCAGCTCGGAGATGTGCAGCAGGCCGTCCTTGCCCGGCAGGTACTCCACGAAGGCGCCGAAGTCCACGATGGTCTTGACCACGCCCTTGTAGACCTTGCCCACCTCGGGCTCGGCCATCAGGCCGCGGATGAAGTCCATGGCCGCCTGGCCGCTGGCCTGGTCGGTCGAGGAGACGAAGACCATGCCCAGGTCGTCCACCTCGATGGTGGCGCCGGTGTCCTCCTGGATCTTCTTGATGACCTTGCCGCCCGGGCCGATCAGCTCGCCGATCTTCTTCACCGGGATCTGGATGGTCTCGATCTTCGGCGCGTACTGGCTCATCTCGGCGCGCGGCTCGGGCATGGCCTCGTGCATCTTGTCCAGGATGTGCATGCGCGCGTTCTTCGCGTCGGTCAGGGCCTGGGTCATGATCGCCCGGCTGATGCCGCCGATCTTGGTGTCCATCTGGAAGGCGGTGATGCCGTCGCGGGTGCCGGTGACCTTGAAGTCCATGTCGCCGAGGTGGTCCTCGACGCCCAGGATGTCGGTCAGCACCGCGATGCGCTCGCTCCTCCTTGATCAGGCCCATGGCCACGCCGGCCACCGGCTTGACGATGGGCGCGCCGGCGTCCATCAGGGCCAGGCAGCAGGCGCAGACCGTGGCCATGGAGCTGGAGCCGTTGCTCTCGAGGATGTCCGACACCAGGCGGATGGTGTAGGGGAAGTCCTCGATGTCCGGCAGGATGGGCCGGATGGCGCGCTCGGCCAGCTTGCCGTGGCCGATCTCGCGGCGGCCGGTGCCGCTGTAGCGGCCGACCTCGCCCACGCTGAAGGGCGGGAAGTTGTAGTGCAGGTAGTACTTGCTCCAGTACTGCTCGGCGTTCAGCGGCTCGATGCGCTGCTCGGCCTGCTTGCTGCCCAGGGTGACGGTGCCCAGGGCCTGGGTCTCGCCGCGGGTGAACAGGCAGCTGCCGTGGGCCCGGGGCAGGACGCCGGTCTCGATGGTGATGGGCCGCACGGTGGTCAGGTCGCGCCCGTCGGTGCGCACCTTGTCCGTGAGGATCATCTCGCGCATGAGCTTCTTCTCGAGCTTGGCCAGGGCTTCCAGCGCCGCCGGCTCGGGCGTGCCGTCCTCGGCGGTGAACTGCGGCCTTGACCTTGTCCTTGACGGCCTTCAGGGCGTCGGCGCGCTCCATCTTGCCCTTGACCACGATGGCGGCCTTGAGCTCGGCGCTGACCAGCTCGGCCACCGGGCCGTCCAGGCCTGTCCTTCTTCGGCGCGATGACCGGCTCCCACTTGGGCTTGGCGCCGGCCTTGGCCACCAGCTCGCGCTGCAGGCCGTTGAGCTTGCGGATCCACTCGTGGGCGAACTCGATGGCGTCCAGCAGCCGGTCCTCGCCCACCTCCTCGCACTCGCCCTCGATCATGCAGACGATGTCGTCGGTGCCGGCGACCACCAGGTCCATGCTGGACTCCTCGAGCTGCTCCAGGCTGGGGTTGGGGATGAAGTTCCCCTCGACCTCGGCCACGCGCACCGCCGAGACGTACTCGGTGAAGGGCACGTCCGACAGGTTCAGGGCCGCCGAGGCGCCGGTGATGCTCAGGGTGTCGGCGTGGAAATCGGTGTCGGCCGAGATGATGAAGGCCACCACCTGGGTCTCGTGCCGGTAGCCGTCCGGGAACAGGGGGCGCAGCGGCCGGTCGATGAGCCGCGCGCTCAGGGTCTCGCGCTCGGTGGGGCGCGCCTCGCGCTTGAAGAACCCGCCGGGGATCTTGCCCGCGGCGTAGGTCTTGTTCCGGTACTCCACGAACAGGGGCAGGAAGTCCCGGTCCGAGGGGTTCCTGTCGGCGGTGATCGTCATCAGGGACATGGTGTCGCCCATGCGCACGACGACCGCGCCGTTGGCCTGCTTGGCCATGCGTCCGGTTTCCAGGCGAGAAGGTCGTCCCGTTCATCTCCAGACTGACTACGTGCTTGTCCATTTTGCTCTTTCCTCTCGTACCGCTTTCAACATCGTGGCGCGTGCCGGCGGATTCCGGTCCCGCGTCCATCGTCAATTCCCCCGTCCCGTAAATACAGGGAACGGTCGCGACCGGCAGGCCACGACCGATCCACAGGCGGGTCACTGCCAAGGACGTGTCGGCATCAACCGCGGATGCCCAGTTCCTTGATGAGGGCGCGATAGCCCTCCAGGTTCTTCTTCTTCAGGTAGGCAAGGAGGCGCTTGCGCTGGCCCACCATCTTCAGCAGGCCGCGGCGGGAATGGTGATCCTTGCCGTGGGCCTTGAAGTGGGCGCCGAGGGTGTTGATGCGCTCGGTCAGCAGCGCGATCTGCACCTCGGGGGAACCCGAGTCGCCCTCGTGTTTCTTGTACTTGCCGATAACCTGCTGCTTCTGGTCCTTGCTGAGTGCCATCGTCAGAACCTCCAGGAAAACGTCACGCCACGCGGCGTCACGATGGCCGCAGGCCGGCTGCCCTGCCGGTGTCCGATAGACATAGGTTCACACCGGGAGGATCCGGATACAGCCGCAAGGCTGTGCCGACCCGCTTCGAATAAAGGGCACACACCGAGGGCGGGAGGTGTCCCGCCCCGGGTCGAGCCGAGCGGAATGATAGGAGGCCATCGCCCCCAAACGCAAGGATATTCGGCCGTCCGGGGCCGGACGTGAGGCCGGATCTCACTCGGGGCGGTAGGCCGCGTCCATGCCGCCGATGCGGGCCACGACGCCCCCACCCAGGGCGGCCGCGGAGCGCCGCGGAGGCCGGTCGTGGGCGCCGACGGGCCGCCCCGCCGCCGCCGGCTCGGGAAAGAGCACGACCTTGGCCGCTTCGGGCACGGGACGGTCGGGCGGGATGGCCGCCGCCGCGGCCGTGCGGCCCTGGAAGGTGGGCACCAGCCGCAGCAGGTAGCGCCAGCAGTCCTCGGTGTCGCGTCGGGCGGCCGCGGCCAGCAGGTTCTCCAGCTGCCGGGTCTCGTTGCGGTCCAGGCCTTCCTCGCCGGGGGCCCGCAGGATGCCCGGGTGGTCGGTGGACGCCGGCCGCTCCAGGCTGGTCCACAGCTCCTCGGTCAGCTTCTCCCCCGGGCGCAGGCCCGTGTACTCCACGGCCACGTCCACCTCCGGCACCAGGCCCGAGAGGCGGATCATGTGGGCGGCCAGGTCGGCGATGCGCACCGGCTTGCCCATGTCCAGGATGAAGGTCTCGCCCATGCCGCCCATGCGTCGCCGCAAACAACACCAGATGAACGGCTTCCGGAATCGTCATGAAGTAGCGCTCGATGTCCGGGTGCGTGACCGTGACCGGCCCGCCGCGGCGGATCTGTTCCTGGAACAGCTCCACCACCGAGCCGTTGCTGCCCAGCACGTTGCCGAAGCGGATGACGCTGTAGCGGGTGGCGCTGTTCAGGTTCCGGGTCCGCACGATGCGCTCGGCGATGCGCTTGGTGGCCCCCATCACGCTGGTGGGGTTGACCGCCTTGTCGGTGGAGATGAGCACGAAGTCGCCCACCCCGTGCTCCGAGGCCAGGTGGGCCACGGTGCGGGTGCCCAGCACGTTGTTCAGCACCGCCTCCACCGGATGGTGCTGCAGGATGGGCACGTGCTTGTAGGCGGCGGCATGGAAGACGATGCCCGGCCGCCACTGGGCGAACACCCGGTCCAGGTGGTCCCGGTCGCGGATGTTCCCCAGCACGAAGACCGCCGGGGCCGCGCCCTCGAGGCGGGCCAGCTGCTGCTCCAGGCGGAACAGGCCGTTCTCGTCCTTGTCCACGCAGACCAGGCGGGCGGCGCCCTGGGCGGCGATCTGGCGGCACAGCTCCGAGCCGATGCTGCCGGCGGCGCCGGTGACCAGCACCGTGCGCCCGGCCAGGAAGTCGCCGATGGCCGGGTTGTCGGGGCGGATGGGCCGGCGGTGCAGCAGGTCCTCCAGGCGGAAGTCGCGGATGGGCGGTGCCCCGTGGTCCCCCTCCAGGAAGCGGGCCAGGTCCGGCGTGGTCTTCAGGGGCAGCCCCGTGGGCCGGCAGGCCTGCACGGCCCGGTAGATCTGGCTGGTGGAGGCCGTGGGCAGGGCCAGCACGATGGCCCGGGCGCCGGTGCGCGCGGCCACATCCTCCACGTCCAGGACCGAGCCCGCCACGGGCACGCCCTGCAGGCAGGTGCCCTGCTTCAGGGGATCGTCGTCCAGGATGGCCACGGGCCGCAGCCCGCCGGCCGCGCCGATGTGCATGGCCCGCACCACCAGGTTGCCGGCCGAGCCGGCGCCCACCACGATCACCGGCGTCAAACCGGTGGCCGGGCCGGTCGGACAGCAGCTCCCGCGCCAGGCGGTAGCTGAACCGCGCCGCCGCCAGCAGCACGAAGCACAGCACCGCGTCCATGGCCAGCACGCTGCGGGGGAAGGACCCGTGCATGAGCACCAGCAGGGTCGGCGCCGTCACGGCGCTGCCCAGCAGGGTGCCCTGGGCCAGGGGCAGCACGTCCCGGGCCGAGGCGAAGCGCCAGGTGGTCCGGTGCAGACCCAGCTGCAGGAAGATGACCGTGCGCACCGCCACCACCAGGGGCAGCGCCGGCAGGAACCAGCGCAGCCAGCCGCCGCCGGGGCCGTCCAGGGGCGACATCTCGAAACGCAGCACGAAGGCGCCCAGCAGGGCCGCCGCCGCGGTCAGGGCGCAGACGGCCGCGCAGGCCAGGCGCCGATGGTGGCGCGTGAACAGCGCCAGCGGCGTGCGCTCATCCAGCAGGCGGTCCAGGATCGTCCGGTTGCGGGAAATCCCACCGGCGGCAGAGGACTTGAGGAACATGACGAAAACCACCCCGAGGTCTTGGCGGCCGTTGCGCGGCCACCAGCCAAATCCTTTTGGGACCTATAGGTTTGCCTCTTGGTTGCCCCCGGCGCGAAGCGGTCGCGGACCTTCCTGTCCGCGGGCGGCTCACGCCGGCTGAGACCCAACCCCTGGGGGAACAGGGATCAAGAAACATTCCAGATTTCTTTATACGGCAGCGGTGCTAGAAACTTTAGATTGAATAAGGCAATCTATAATGCGAATGGGGCATCGGTCAAGCATCAATTCGTTCCCTGCCATCGTGTTGCCGACGGGTGAGGCGGCTGGTTCAACGCGGGGTCGAGGTGGCCGTCTCCCGCTCGACCAGGGCCGGCCGGGCGGGGGCCGGACGCCGCTCGGCGCCGGCGCCGATGCGGCGTGCGGCCGGCGTGCCCGCCACCGCGTCCAGGTCGATGCCCGCGCTGCGGTTGAACACGGTGTCGAGGATGGTGCGCAGGTCCCCCGACACCGACGGCCGGTCCAGGTCGCGCAGGTACAGGGCCAGCTTGCGGGGCAGGATGCGCTCCACGTAGAAGATGCGGGGATCCTCCGCGCGGGCCAGCAGCTGCTCCTCGTTGCGGAAGAGCTGGGTGGCGCGGTGGGTCAGGCCCGGCCGCACCGTCAGCACCCGGGCGAACTCGTCGGGGTAGTGGGCGGCGAACTCGGGCACCTCGGGCCGGGGTCCCACCAGGGACATGTCCCCCACCAGCACGTTCAGCAGCTGGGGCAGCTCGTCCAGCTTGTGGCGCCGCAGGAACGCGCCCAACGCGGGTGATGCGGGCGTCGCCGGCGCGGGTGACCTTGTCGCCCCGGTGCTCGGCCCCGTCGACCATGGAGCGGAACTTGAAGATGCGGAACGGCCGGCCGCCCCGGGCCAGGCGCTCCTGGCGGTAGAAAACGGGTCCGGGACTGGTGAGTTTCGTGGCGACGGCCACCACGATCAGCAGCGGCGAGAGCACGATGAGTCCCGCCGCCGATCCCATGATGTCCATGAGGCGTTTGAGCATCCGTCGGCTCCTCTCGCTGCGCGCGTCCGTGGGCGTCCACGTCCGGCCACCAAGACCCGTGCCAAGGGAACGGGTCAGCGAACCGCGCCGCGGGAAGACGCGCCGGGGGCGTCCATCGCCCCGGAGGCCGAAAATAGAATCCCGGGTAGTCCCCTGTACAGGAGAATCCTGGCGGGTCCGAACTGGTGAATTCATATTGGACAACGCGTTACCACGGGCTATGCTCCGGCCCGGACCACGCCGCCGCGGCCGCCCCGGGCCCGGCTCTCAGGAAGGATCCCTGCCCATGCGCGACGAGTTCCTGCCCTTCTCCCCGCCGTCGTTGACCGAAGCCGAGGTGGCCGAGGTGGTCGACACCCTCCGCTCGGCCTGGATCACCACCGGCCCGAAGACCAAGCGCTTCGAGCAGGAGATGGCCGCCTTCCTGGGCGCCCCGGCGGCCCTGGCCCTGAGCAGCTGCACCGCCGCCCTGCACCTGGCCCTGGTGCTGGAGGGCATCGGCCCCGGCGACGAGGTGATCACCTCGACCCTGACCTTCACCTCCACCGTGGCGGTGATCGAGCACGTGGGCGCCCGGCCGGTGCTGGTGGACGTGGAACCGGACACCCTCTGCCTGGACCCGGCCGCGGTGGAGGCCGCCGTCACCGAGCGCTCCCGCGCGGTGATCGCCGTCCACTACGCCGGCCACCCCTGCGACCTGGACGCGCTGCGGGCCACCTGCGACCGCCACGGCCTGGTGCTGATCGAGGACGCGGCCCACGCCCTGCCCACCCGCTACAAGGGCACGCTGGTGGGCGCGGCCGGCAGCAAGGCCTGCTTCTCCTTCTACGCCACCAAGAACCTGACCACCGCCGAGGGGGGCCTGCTGACGGGCCCGCCCGAGTACATCGAGCGCGCCCTGGTGGCCAGCCTCCACGGCATGAACCGCGACGCCTGGAAGCGCAACGCCAAGGGCGGCTCCTGGCGCTACGACGTGGTCATGCCCGGCTTCAAGTACAACATGCCGGACCTGCAGGCGGCCCTGGGCCTGGTGCAGCTGAAGCGGCTGCCGGCCATGCAGGCGCGCCGCCGCCAGGTGGCCGCGGCCTACACCGCCGCCTTCGCCGGGCTGGGCGCCTTCGACCTGCCCACCGAGCGCCCCGGCTGCGAGAGCGCCTGGCACCTGTACCCCCTGCGCCTGCGCCCCGGCGCCCTGGACCTGGACCGCGACGGCTTCATCGACGCCATGCGCGAGCGCAACATCGGCACCTCGGTCCACTTCATCCCGGTGCACACCTTCACCTACTACCGGGAGAAGTACGGCTACCGGCCGGAGGACTTCCCCGTGGCCATGGGCGAGTCCGAGCGGCTGGTGACGATCCCCCTGCACCCGGGGCTGACGGACGCCGAGGTGGCGGACGTGGTCGCGGCGGTCGCGGACATCGTCGCGACCCACGGCCGGGAGCGGTGACCGTGGCCGGCGCACCCGCCCCCGTGGTGATCATCGGCGCGGCACGCTCGGGCACCAACATGCTGCGCGACGTGCTGACGTCCCTGCCGGGGTTCACCACCTGGCCCTGCGACGAGATCCCCTACGTCTGGCGCCACGGCAACCGCGCCCATCCCGACGACGAGTTCACCCGAGCCATGGCCCGGCCCGCGGTGGCCCGGTCCATCCGCGGCGCCTTCGCACGCCTGGGCGGCCCGGGCGGCGCCGTGGTGGTGGAAAAGACCTGCGCCAACGCGCTGCGCGTCGGCTTCGTGGACGAGGTGCTGGACGGGGCGCGGTTCGTGGTCATCACCCGGCACGGCATGGACGCGGCGGCCTCGGCCATGCTGCGCTGGCGCTCGGACTTCGACCTGCGCTACTCCCTGGCCAAGGCCCGCTACGTGCCGGCGGGCGACGTGCCCTACTACGCCCTGCGGTACGTGGGCAACCGCGTGCGCCGGCTGTTCTCGGCGGAGAAGCGCCTGGCGGTGTGGGGCCCGGTGTTCGCCGGCATGCGCGACCTGCCCCGGGACATCCCCCTGGCCGAGCTGGCCGCCCGCCAGTGGCGCCGCTGCGTGGAGCGCACCGACGAGGACGTGGCCACCATCGATCCGGCCCGGGTGCACCGGGTGCGCTACGAGGACTTCGTGGCGCGGCCCGCCGCCGAGCTGAGCCGCATCCTGGCCTTCCTGGGCACGGGCGCCCCGGCCGACCGGGCGGCCGCCGCCGTGGCCGGCGTGCGCGGCGGCAGCGTGGGCAAGGCCCTGCGCTCCCTGGCCCCGGCCGACCAGCAGATCATCGGCCGCGTCTGCGGCCCGCTGCTGGCCCGCCACGGCTACGCCGACACGGCCGCGCCCGGAGCCGAGGCGTGAGCGGTCCGGTGCGCATCCCCTTCTTCAAGGGCCGCGTGGCCCTGCACGCCATCCTCGAGGCCGCCGGCATCGGCGAGGGCCACCAGGTCCTGCTGCCCGGCTACACCTGCGTGGTGGTGCCCAACGCCGTCCTCTACCGGGGCGCCGAACCCGTGTACGTGGACATCGATCCGGCCACGCACAACCTGGACGTGGACGCCCTGGAAGCGGGCTGCGGCCGCACCTGGTCCCCGGGTCGGGCGCGGGCGGTGATCGTGCAGCACACCTATGGTCTCCCGGCGGACGCGGACCGCCTGGCCGAATTCGCCCGCCGCCACGACCTGCTGGTGGTCGAGGATGCCTGCCACGCCCTGGGCTCGCACTGGCGCGGCCGCCCGGTGGGGGCGCTGGGCGACGCCGCGTTCTTCTCGTCCCAGTGGTCCAAGCCCGTGACCACGGGCCTGGGCGGCTGGGCCGAGATCAACGATCCCGAACTGGCCGCCGCCGTCCGCGCCGTGGCCGCCCGCTACCCGACACCCGGCGCCCTGGCCGGTCTGCGCCTGCAGGCCCAGTACCTGACCTATCGCCTGCTCTATCGCCCCCGCCTGTTCTGGGCCCTGCAGGGCCTGTACCGCGCCCTGGGCCGCGCGGGCCTGGTGATCGGTTCGTCCACGGGCGCGGAACTGGACTGCCGCATGCCCACCGACTACCGCCGCCGCATGGGTCCCCTGCAGCAACGCACCCTGCGCCGCCTGCTGAGCGATGCCGAACGCACCGTCGCCACCCGCCGCCGCCACGCCGCGCTGGTGGAGCGCGAGCTGGATCGCCACGGCCTGCCCCGCGCCCACGTCCCCGACGGCGCGGACCCGGTGTGGCTGCGCTACCCGCTGCGCGTGGCCAACAAGGACGCCCTCCTGGCCGCCGCCCGCGCCGCCCGCGTGGAGCTGGGCGACTGGTTCCTCTCCCCCGTCCACCCCAACCTCACCGGCTGG
Organism: Candidatus Krumholzibacteriia bacterium; assembly: GCA_963825035.1. Classification (GTDB taxonomy): domain Bacteria; phylum Krumholzibacteriota; class Krumholzibacteriia; order LZORAL124-64-63; family LZORAL124-64-63; genus JACZKN01. Next base: position 282,850 of record CAWGRT010000008.1, read on the forward strand.
GAGCAGGCCGCCTACCGCGCCGGATCCTGCCCCGAAGCCGAGCGCGCCAGCCGCCAGGTCGTCAACCTCCCCACGCACCCGGGCCTCGACGAGGCGGAGATCGTGCGGATCGTGGCGTTCGTGGCGGAGCACGGGGAGCGGCCGTAGCTCAGCAGCGCCGGTGCCACAGGCGATGGCAGGCCGCGCACAACGTGATGAGGTTCGCGGGTTCGTGGGTGCCTCCCCGGGCCCGCGGTTTTTGTGGTGGATCTCCAGGAAGTGGCGGCGGCCGCAGCCGGGGGACTGGCAGCGGTGGCGATCCCTGGTGAGGACTTCTCGGCGGACGCGTGGCGGGATCGTTGATGTGGCGCCGTTTGCCGGGCTCGTGGACGACGGCATCGCACTGGACGCGGGCGGCGTCGGCGCGGCCGAGTTCGCGGCCGTTGACCTCGTTCTTCGCGCAGTCCGGGCACTGGTGGACGTGAATCAGGATCGACGGGTCCGACTTCCGCCGGCGGAAGTTTTCGCTGTTATCCGTTGCAGGACAATCAGTTGATGACAAAGCGTGCAAGGCCTCCAGCAGGACTTCCGCGCGTTCGCCCGCGACGCCGCCCTTGCGCAACTGCTCCCACAGGGCTTCCCACCGGGCGTGCTGTTCCGGCGTGAATTCCACGGACACCCGCACCGGGACTTCGACCGCCGGCCCGGGCGCCGGGTCGAACAGCGAAGCCGCCGGCTTCCGCGCTTTGGCCCGCTTCACACGGGTCCGCAATTCGGCCCGCGTGCTGGTCTGCGCCGCGGCCAGCCAGGCCTGCTCGGTGCGCGGCGTCGCGACCTCGACGATCTCCCGCACCTTGGTATACCCGATATCCGGCAGCGCGGCTTTCACCGCCGGCAGCCGATCCAGCTTCCGCGCCAGCCGCATGAAGTCGCTGATCCGGGTCTCGGAGAAGCCGAGTTCGACCCGCGCGTAGGCGGGCATCGACGAGTAGCCCAACTCACGGTAGAGCCCGCGCGCAGAGCATCTCGCCGAACCACAGCACGGCACACTTCCGTGCTGCGGACTCGGCGGCCGCCGCCACCTTCAACGCGGCATCGGCCTCGCGGGCCGGACGGCCGGGGGCAAACGAAGTGAGCATGACGATCTCGATTTCCGGGAGGGAATCTATGGCGAAAATATAGCGAAACAACACCCACGGCGCAAGCGAAAACTACCGAGCCGTCATCACCACCGTCCGCTTCCCCACGTACCGCATCCGCAGCACCCGCGGTCCGGGCTGGGCGGCGCCGGCGGCGTCGGTCCAGGCGTGCTCATCGACGAGTTCGAAGGTCGTCGGATCCAACCAGCGCACCGACTCCGGCACGAAACCGGCCGCGCCCGGCGCGCGGTAGGTCAGGTCGTAGAAGTCCAGGGAGAGGCAGGCTTCGTGATGGCCGGCAAGGTCCGGAACGTTGTCGCGGTCGTCGAGGCGCAGCCAGTGATGGCCGGCGAAACGATAGAGCGTGACCCGCAGGGCGCGCTGCGGCCGGACGCCTGGCGGGGGCTTCCCGGCGGTGGTGATGTCCTGCGCGGGCCCCACGCTGACCACGAAGGCCTCGCCCGGCACCGCCTCGGGCCAGCGAACCGGATCCAGCACCAGGAGGCTGTCGCCCGCGGCGGCCTGGAGCCACAGGGACCCCGCCAGCAGCAATGCCGTCAGCGCGGTCACGGTCACCTCCTGGGTCGGGACGTCAGCTGCGGCTGCCGGACTGCCACTCCTTTTCGGCCAGGTCTCCCACCCGATGGCCCAGGACGATGCGGCAGACCGTGTCGGCCACGTTGCCGGCTTGGTACTCCACCGGCACCCGCCAGTTCCCGCGGCCGCCGGCGGTGACCGCGTCCACGTGGCCCAGGATGGTGTCCATATCGGCGCCCGCCAGGATGTTGGAACCGCACTCCAGGGTCTCGGGGCGCTCGGTCACGTCGCGGATGGTGACGTTGGGGGTCTGGAAGATGCAGGCCTCCTCCTGCACCGTGCCGCTGTCGGACAGGACGCAGAAGGCCGCCTGCTCCAGCCGCACGAAGTCGAAGAAGCCCAGCGGCTCCACGAAGTGCAGGCCGGCCCGGGCGATGTCCACGCCGAAGGCCTCCACCCTGGCGCGGGTGCGCGGGTGGAACGAGCAGATCACCGGCATGTGGTACTTCTCGTGCAGGGTGGCCAGGGCGTCCACCAGGGCGCGCAGGCGCGACTCCACGTCCACGTTCTCGGAGCGGTGCATGGTCACCAGGAAGAAGCGGCCCGACGTCACCTTCAGGTCGCCCAGGGCGCCGGCGCCGGAAATGCCGTCGCTGTAGTGGTCGATGACTTCCTTGATGGGGTTGCCCGTCACGAAGATGTTCCGGCCCGGGATGCCCTCGGCCAGCAGGTTCTGGCGGCTGCGCTCGGTGTAGGGCATGAGCACGGTGCGAACAGTGGTCGATGACGCGGCGGTTGACCTCCTCGGGCACCCGATCGTCGTAGCAGCGGTTGCCCGCCTCCATGTGGTAGACGGGGATGCCCAGGCGGCGGGCCACCAGGGCGGTCAGGCCGCTGTTGGTGTCGCCCAGGACGAGCAGGCGGTCGGGCCGGTGCTTGCGGAAGAGCTCCTCGCTGGCGGCCATGATCCGGCCCACCTGCTCGGCGAAGGACGCGGCCTTCACCCGCATGTGCTCGTCGGGAGTGCGCACTTCCAGCTGGCGGAAGAACAGCTCGTTCAGGCGCTCGTCGTAGTTCTGGCCCGTGTGCACCAGGACGTGGGACGAGGCGCGCGCATCCAGCAGGGGGATCACGCGGCTCAGGCGGATGATCTCGGGCCTGGTGCCCATGATGGTCATGATCTTCATCGCAGCAGCTCCCCGCCGGCGTCGGCGTTCACGGTCAAGAGATCCTTCGCCAGCAGCAGGGCCCGGGTCTGTTCCAGGTCCATCACGTCGTGGTGCGAACTGTACTCGCCCTGCAGGACCGGCGTCCACGACGCGTCGCCGCGCACCTCCGGCAGCATGGTCTTGATGGCGTACCAGTCGCCCTTCTGCACGGTGAAGGGGGCCTCCACGTCGCTGACCATGATCTCGTGGGTCTTCTCGCCCGGGCGCACGCCCACGTACTCGATGCCCAGGTCCCGGTCGCCGATGATGGCCTTGGCCACGTTGGCGATCAGCGCCGCCGGCGCGCGGGGCACGAAGGTCTCGCCCGGCTCGGCGTTCATGTAGGCGGCCATCACCGTGTCGACGGCGTCGTCCAGGCAGATGAGGAAGCGCGTCATGTCCGGCGTGGTCACGGTCAGGGCCCGCCGCGGCGATCTGGCTGTGGAACAGGGGAATGACCGAGCCCCGCGAGGCCAGCACGTTGCCGTAGCGGACGCAGACGAAGCGCGTGTCCGGGCACTTCATGTTGCCGATGATGATGATGCGCTCCTGCAGGGCCTTGGTCATGCCCATGACGTTGACCGGCATGCAGGCCTTGTCGGTGCTGATGCCGATCACCGTCTCGACCTGCAGCCCGTGCTGCTGGATGGCGCGCACGATGTTGGAGGCGCCCTCGATGTTGGTCTGCACCGCCTGGTGGGGAAGTACTCGCGGCTGGGCACCTGCTTCAGGGCCGCCGCGTTGAAGACCACGTCCACGTGCCGCAGGGCCGAGGCCACGCTGTTGAAGTCGCGCACGTCGCCGATGCGGAAGTCCAGCTTCTGCTGGAAGTTGTTGTAGATGATCTCGTCGGTGGCCGCGCAGGTTGTGGTACTCCACCCGCATGACGTGCTGCTTCGCCTCGTCGCGCGAGTAGACGATGATCTTCTCCGGTTCGCCCATCTCGCCGCGTCAGCAGCCGCCGCACCAGGGTCTTGCCCATGCTGGCGGTGCCGCCGGTGATCAGCAGGCGCTTGCCGTCGAAGATGCCCTTGTGTTCCGCTCTTGCCACTAGTCTCGCCTCCATTGCGCGTAGGGAGTCGGGTCGGCGGCCATGTCCGCCACCAGCTCGGGCCACGACGGCACGGCGATTCCCGTGGCGGCGGCCAGGCGGCTCCCGTCCAGGCTGCGGTCCAGGACGACCGCGGCATTCGGATCGATGGTGATGTCCACGCCGTAGGCGTCCCGCACCAGCACCAGCAGGTCGTGCTTGGCGATGGGCGTGGACGCCAGCTGCCAGACCCCGTGCAGGTCGGGATGGCGGGCGATGAGGTCGCCCACCACCTGCGCCATGAACCGGGTGGTCACCCCGGAATAGATGACCCGCGTGTAGCCCCCCACCCGGCTCCCGGCCTGGGCCAGGAACCAGTCGATGAGGGACGCGTGGTGCTTCAGCTCCCGCCCGATGATGGACGAGCGGATGACCAGGGCGTTGTCGGCGCGGACCTCGCCCAGGAACTTGGTGCGGCCGTAGAGGTCGTCGGCGTCGGCGAACGAATCCTCGGTGTAGAGGCCGTCGCGGCCGCTGAAGATGCAGTCGGTGCTGAAGTGGATCAGCCGCCCGCCCCAACCGGCCAGCAGGTCGGCCAGGCGGTGGGGCAGCAGCGCGTTCAGGGTGATGCTGCCGATGGCCTCCTTCGCGCCGGGCCGCTGCTTGATGACGCCCACGCAGTTGACCAGCACGTCGGGCCGCAGGTCGCGCACCAGCGCGGCCACGGCCTCCCAGTCCATGGCGTCCACGCCGCAGCGCACGTGGTCGCCCTGCAGGACGGGCACCCGCGCCAGCCAGGGATCGTCCGCGGGCTCGCGCACGGTGGCCACGGTGCCGGGAAAACGCTCGCCCAGCACCTGGACCAGCTTGTGGCCCAGCATGCCGGCGCCGCCGAGGATCATCACGCCCGGCACGGGTTCGCCACCTCCCCGCGGGCCCAGGCCACGTACTCGGCCAGGCCTTCCTCCATGCGCACGGTGACCAGTGCCTTCACTTCCTATCCTCCGATCCTGGCCAGCAGCCAGCGGGTCAGCAGGGCCGACGAGCAGCGCGTAGGTGAAGCTGCGCAGGGTCCCGATCATGATGTACTCGGCGTGGTTGCGCTGGTCACGGCGGGTCAGGTCGCCGATGCGGAACCCCGCCTTGGCCGCCACCACGAACCCCACGGCCTCGGGCCGGCCCAGCAGGACGAACACGAACACGAGGACCCGCTCGAGCTGGCCCACCACGCGGCCGCCCCGGGGCAGCCCCGCCACCAGGTCGTCGGACAGGCCCGCCGCGAAGCCGGCCATCTGGAAGCGCAGCACCACGCCCAGGGTCCAGACGGTGGCCGCGAACCCGGCCGCCAGCAGCAGCGCCTGGTCGTAGCCGGTTCCCCAGCGCAGGCTCCAGGCGTTGGCCGCCCCCAGGCGGGGCCAGACCGTCCCGGCCACCCACCACAACGCCACCAGCGACGCCGCGTGCAGGGCCTGGTCGGCCACGAACCAGCCGTAGCCCCGGGCCGCCTCGCGCAGGGCGTCGCCTCCGGCAACGTACCGGCCCCCGTCGGCGCCCGCCAGCGGATTGCTCGCCTCGCGCCGCTCGGCCGCCCGGGGCGCGAACCGCCGCTTCACCAGATCCAGCACCAGGTGCACCCCGAAGAGGGACGCCGCCAGGGGCCAGGCCGCCGGCGTGCCCAGCAGCAGCCAGGTGACCAGGGCCACCACCAGCACGTGGGGAACCAACCACGACGTCCGCCGGGCCTTGCGCTCGGCCAGGGCGTCCGACTGCAGGACGAAGTCCCCCAGCAGGTGCCCGGCCACCAGGGCCAGCAGCACGGTGAGGTCGGGCGTGGCGCCGGTCACGGCGTCTCCGCCGACTTGGCGAGGTTGTTTTCGCCAAAACAACCTGTGAGGGTTGTTTCTATCCAGTCCAGGGCCGGCTCGATGGCGGGCCAGCCGGCGGCCGCCAGGTGCTTGTGGATGGCCTGCTGGCTGACCGGCGGCTGCCAGGCCTTGGCGATCTCCGCCTGGGCCAAGCCCTGGAGGGCCAGGGCGACGGCCTCGGCCCGGTGGGCGGTCCAGGTGCGGGCCAGGGCGTCGACCACCCCCAGCAGCACGTCCACGCCTTCTTCGTGTGCGGGCAGGCCCGCCACCCCCATGCCCGGGATGCGGCGGCGCAAGCGGTCCAGGCGCCGGCCCGACTGCTCGTAGGCGGTGCCGCCGCCGGCGGTGGAATCGCCGTCGGGCAGCCAGTCCACGGCCCCGAAGCCGATGGCGGCCGAGCTGTGCAGCCGCCGCCCCAGCTGGCGCTCGCTCAGCACCAGCAGGCGTCCGCGGAAGAACAGCGCGGCCCGCACCGCGTGCTCGGGCCGACCCACGGCGAACTGCCAGGCGTCGCCCCGGAAGCCGGTGTAGCCCTGCAGGCCGGCGGCGGGCAGGGCGGCCTCGGTCTCGGCGAAGCAGCGCGCCAGCAGGGACTCCAGCTTCCGCGCCTCCCCGGCCGCCAGGCGCGAGGATGCGTTGACATCGCCGGTGACGACGGCGGCAACGTTGGCAGGCATGGGTTTCTTCCCTTCGCGATGGTGGCGGGACGTCGGTTTCGCCTCAATACAACCCCTAGAGGTTGTTTTTGTCAATACAACCTTTGGGGGTTGTTAATCGCAGCTCAAGCGTTCGAGCAGGGCCGACCAGGTCGCCGGCCTGCCTTTCCCGGTCGGCCTTGGCGGCGCCCTCGCCCATGAACAGGAAGCGGATGCCTCGCTCGTCGGCCAGCAGGCGCGCCGCCGCCATCACCTTGTCCAGGGCCTGGTAGCGGCCGACGTTGCCGGAGAACAGGACCACGAAGTCGACGGCGTCGATGCGGGCGGTAGTCGTCACCGGCGACGGGCCCTCGGCCGGCTCCTGCCCCGCAGCCGAGCGCGCCGGCCGCCAGGTCGTCAACCTCCCCACGCACCTGGGCCACGACAAAGCGAAGATCGTGCGGATCGTGGCGTTCGTGGCGGAGAAATGGGAGCGACCGCAGGCGCGTGCCGGCGTGGAAGTCAGAAGCGGACTCCCAGGGACTCGTAGAGTGCAAGGTAGCGAGCCGTGATCGACCTGAGATCGTGATGGGCAATGACGTGCTCCCTCGCGGCCCGGCCCAAATTGCGACGTTCCAACGGGTCCGCTACCAGCAAGAGGAGCTCCGCGACCAGATCGGCGACCCCTGATGACCGGTTCAACAAGACACCTGTCCGACCGGCTATTACGGCCTCGCCGCTACCTGGTCCGTCGATTGCGACGACCGCGAGGCCGCAAGCGGCAGCCTCCAGCAGTACCCGGGGCAGACCCTCGGCATAACGTGTCGGGTGCACCAGCACATCGACGGACCGCAGGAGTACGGGCAGATCGTCCCGGTAACCCAGAAACTCGATGTCGCCGGCCTCGACACGCGACCGGATCCACGTTGGCGGCACCGCGTCGGGGTCTTCTTCTACGAATTCCCCCGCCAGCAGGAATTCCGCTTCAGGGTGCGACGCTCTTACCATCCGGGCCGCCTCGCAATATTCACGGACGCCCTTGCTCCAGAGCATCCGCCCGACCATCAGGAAGCGGACGCGCTCGTCGACGCGCGGTCGGTCGGCGGGAGTGAAGAGCGACGTGTCGACCCCGGAGCCGAGGATGACCGACGTCTTCGCCCGCCATGATGCCCCGGTGGGGACGACTAGGGAGCGGTCGTGGTTGTTCTGGAAGACCGTGTGGTCCGCCCGCCGAGCCGCGAGGCGGTAGCCGGCCATGACCAGGCGGGATCGGATCCCACTCCCGGTGACCCCCCGCCCCAACCCCGTGACCGTGTTGACCCAGAGCGGAGGGCGGGCTCCCCGGCCCAGGAATCCACCCAGCACAATCGGCACGGCGTTGTAGGCATGGACGAACTCCGGGTCAAGCCGGGCCACGGCCACCCGCAGCGCCGCATACAGTCCAGGCAGGTTGGCCAGGGAACGGCCCCGCGAATGGAAAGGCACGGAGCAGAGTTCAACGCCTTCCGCCCGAAGTTCATCGCCCTTGCTGTCGTCCTCGCAGACCGCCGCAACGCGGAATCCGCATTCAGTCAGACGCCGCATCAGCGGCAGACGAGACCGGAAAAGCGCGAACGCCCGCATCGCCAGGAACACGGCCGTGCGACTCATGCCCCGATCCGCCTCGCGTCTTCGAGCCACGCCTGGAACATCAGGACATCCCACAGGTAGTACTGCCAGCGGCGCTTGCCGCTCTGGTGTTCGTCCCAGTAACGTCGGATCACGTCCGGGTCGAAATAGCCCTCGGCGGCCAAACGCCGGCGATCCAGCAACGACTCGGCCCAGTCCTTCAACTCCACGCGCAACCATCGGTCCAGGGGAACGCCGAAGCCCTTCTTGGGCCTGTCGATCAAGGCCGATGGGACGTGTCGATAGAGAACCTGCCGCAAGGCCCACTTGCTGCAGGCCCCCCGCTTCTTGAATGCGAGCGGAAGTCGCCAGGCGAACTCCACGACGCGGTGGTCGATGAGCGGGACGCGCGCCTCGAGCCCGACAGCCATGCTCGCACGGTCGACCTTCACGAGGATGTCGTCAGGAAGGTACGTCATAAGATCCCAATACATCATGCGTTCGGTGACGGAAAGGTCATCGAGGACATGCTCCACGTCCTCTATCAGGCCCCGCGGCTCATCCGAGCCGAGAACGACTCGATCCGGCTGCTTCCAATGGGAGACGAGACGCCGATACAGGGACGGGAAGTCGGATGCGGTCAGGACATCCGACAGCTTGTGAAACTTGTCGCCCGACAAGGCGAAGATGGACCGTCCCCGGTGCATGGGCCGCAAAACTCCGAGCACGCGGTCCCACGTGTCCGGCGGAATGTTGCGGATGGTGCCGGCGCCCGCACGAAGCAGGGGATCCGGCGTCCGTTCGATAACCCGCCACAGCCTCTGTCCGAGCATGTAACGGTTATAGCCGGCAAACAACTCGTCCCCCCCGTCTCCGGAGAGCGACACGGTGACATGCTCCCGAGCGAGGCGCGAAACCAAGTACGTGGGAATCTGCGAGGAGTCCGAGAACGGTTCGCTGTAGAAGCGCGGCAGGTCGGGGATCACGTCCAGGCAGTCCCCGGGCGTCACGTAGAGTTCGTGGTGATCGGTACCCAGGTGCCGTGCGACATCCCGAGCGAAGGGGGCCTCGTCGAATTCCGCGACTTCGAACCCGATGCTGAATGTCTTCACCGGCCGCGTACTAGCGCGCTGCATCAATGCGACGACCACGGAAGAGTCGACGCCGCCGGACAGGAAGGCCCCCAACGGCACATCGGAGACCATCCGCGAGGTCACGGCTTCCGTCAGCAGGTCCTCAAGCCCGTCGACGGCCTCCTCGGACGACCCGGCGAACGGGTCCCGAACACCGTCCCGGATCGCATCGATCGCCCGCCAATAGGGCTGCGGGGCGGGCTCGGAATCGGCGGAGTCGAAGGTGACCACACATCCGGCAGGCAACTTTCGGATGCCGCGATAGATGGAATAGGGCGCCGGGACGCAGTTGAAGCGCAGGAACAATGCCAGAGCGTCCCGATCAACCTCACCGTCGAACCCAGGGACACGCCTGAAGGAGGCCGGATCCGAACCGAACACGAGTTGGCGCCCTGCCCGCCCGTAGTAGAGCGGCTTGATGCCGAGGCGGTCGCGGACGAGATGGAGTTTCCGGTCCCTGCGGTCCCAGAGCGCGAAGGCAAACATGCCAGCGAACCGCCCGACGGCAGGTGCAAGGCCCCAGCGCTCAATGGCCGCCAGGAGGACTTCGGTATCCGAATGCCCACGGTATGCCCCGGGATCGATTCCCAGGCTCTCCCTGATCGAGATGTAGTTGTAGATCTCGCCGTTGTAGGCGATCAAGTACCTTCCCGACGCCGACTCCATCGGCTGCGCGCCTTCGGCCGACAAATCGATAATGGCGAGCCGCCGATGGGCCAGGCCGACACCGGATTCCTCCTCGAAACGAAGTCCCTCCCCGTCGGGCCCTCGATGGACCTGCGCCGCCGCCATGGCCGCAAGACACGCCATGGGGTCGTCCATTCCGCCCATGCTCCAGAAACCCGCGAAACCGCACATCCTAGCTGGCCCCTTCCAAAATTGTCCGGTAAAGGTCGGCATAGCGGCTTCCGACCGCTTCGAGGGAGTAGTTCTCAACGATCCGACGCCGGGCCGCTTCACCGCGCCGGCGCCGCGCGTCCGCATCGCCGAGCAACGATCGGCAGGCGGCCGCCAGAGCCTCGACATCACCGGGCGGGACGCACAGGCCGGTATCGCCGACGACGTCCGCGACATCCCCGACATCGGTGGCAACACAGGGAGTCCCGCACAGCATCGCTTCCCCGACGACGTTCGGGAAGCTCTCCGCGTGGGAACTCAGCACCGACAGGTCGAAGGCTGTCGCGATGGTGTCCGCGTCCTGGCGCTCACCCAGCAATCGGAAGTCCGCGGCCAGGCCGCGCCGGCGTATCAGGTCGACGAGACAGCGGTTGCCGTCGTCGACCCCCCTGCCGACAAGAACGTAGCGCGCGCGCACACCTTTCGCAGCTATCGCCGCCGCCGCCTCGATGAAGAGAGGATGGTTCTTCACGGGATGCCACCGCGCAACCATGCCGACGACCAGTTCGTCCTCGCCGACCAGGAATTCGCGACGCAGACGTGAACGCAGGTCGGCGTCCGGCCGGATACGCCCACAGTCAAATCCGTTGGGCAGCACGACGCTTCGCGAAAGATTGAAACCACGGGCGCCATGCTGAAGCATCGCGGTACGGCTGTTGTAGATGATGCGGGCAGGGCGCCGGGAGAGGCCAGCGCACAGGCGGATCGTCCAGCGTGTCGTGAGCCGGTCCGTGGCATCATGCAGGGACTGCCGCACGTTCCACGCCACCGGGCGCCCCTGGCCGACGCCAGGCACCACCGAGGCGAGGTTGCCATGGTACATCCAGCCCTGGATCAGGTCCGGATCGAGCCGGCGTACGAGGGCCGCGAGCCTCCGCAACCCACCTAGCGGCATAACCTTGCTGCGTATGTCGAGCCCATAAACGGACACGCCGCTCTCCTCGAAACCGGAGCGGAGCGGGCCGTCCCCCACGAGGGACGCCACGACGTGGGTCAATCCGTGCCCGCCGGTCGCCCCGATGAGTTTCAGGAGCATCGTCTCGGCCCCGCCGGCATTGAGACCCGTGATCACATGGAGAACCCTCATCATGACTCACCGGCGGCGACGCAAGTCATGACGGACTCCAGGGCGTCGAGTGATTTCCCGACCGCAAACCGGTCCACGACTCCGGCCCGAAGCACCTCGGGCTCCAGGTGTCCGTCACCGCGGATGATGGCGCCGATCGCCTTGGCCAAGGCGGCGGCGTCCCCTCGCGGAACGATCCGCCGGGGGTCCTGGACGATCAGGGCAGCATCTCCGGCATCCGTCGTCACGGCCGGCACGCCGCAGGCCAGGGCTTCACAGAGGACATTCGGGAAACCCTCGACGTCCGAGGACATCACGAGCAGGTCGATGGCGTTGTACAGTGCGGGCATGTCGTCGAAGGACGGGATCCACCGCAGCATTGCTTCGATGCCCGCCACCCGACTTGCGGCCTGCAACCGGACGAGGAGCCGCGGGTCCCCTGAACCCACGAACAGAAAGGTCACATCGCGTCGGGTCCTTGCGATTCGCGCAATCGCTTCCAGCAGCAGGGCATAGTTCTTTTCAATGCAGATCCGGCCGACGGCAGCCGCCACCGGTGTGCTGCCGCAAAGGCCCAAGTGCCTGCGGCAGCGCTGTCCAGCCGCCTTGTCGATGCAGAAGCGATCGATCTCGATTCCGTTCGGCACAACGTGGAGCCGGTCCCTAGCGTAGCCAAGGCGTAGGCAGGAAGACCTGCCCGCCTCCGAATTAGCAACGATCGCGCCGATCTCCCCGGAAGTGCGGATGTTCCAGCTGCGCAGGACCGAGAACGGGAAAGGGAGATCTTCGTCCGCCGAACGGATCCCCCATATCACTCGGCGCCTCATCGCGCCATCCGTGGCCTGCCGGGCGATCGCGTTGCCGACCGGCAGCATCGAGTGGACGACGTCCGGCCGGAAGCGTGAAATGCTCCGGCGGAGCCTTCCGGGAGCGGCCAGCAGAGCTCCCACGACCCGGCGCCTTCCGGACTTGTCGCGATCGTCGAGGCTCTCGACCTCGACCGCGGCCCCGCGGAGGGTTTCCCAGAAACGCCCGCCCGGAAATACCGTGGTGACCCGCACCGTGTGCCCCCGCTCCGCGAGGTGCTGCGCGCTCTGGGCCATCTGCCGTTCCGCGCCGCCGGTTCCGAGGCGCCCGATGAAGAACTGCACGCCTCATGCCGCACCGCGAGACGTGGAGACGCCGATTTGGACGCCCGCCAGTATCAGGAAGTCCGGATGTCGAGGACGTTGTGGCTGAAGAGGCATTCCAGGGCGACCACGCCGATGAACACCACCCCCCCCGGATCACGCCGCTTCCAGAAGGACCCGGCAGCGGCCGCCAACCACCAGACAAAGGCAGCAGCCGCGAACACCCCATTGTCCACCCACTGCGTAAGGAACATGTTGTGTGCGCCCAGCTCCCGGGTCAGATGATGGGCCGTGCCGAAGCCGAACCAGGGGTGCTCTTCGATCAGTCCCAGGTACTGGTCCACCAGTTGCAGTCGATTCTCGTCGCTCTCATAGTAGTGCTCGCGTCCGAGGAATTGGGCGACCCGCTCCTGCGCAACGTGTCGCTGCAGCATGGAGGTATTATCGACCGCTACCACCGCAAGCCCCGCCAGCACCGACACCACGACCAGCAAGGCGCCCAACCGCCTCACCGGACGACGGTCGCGCCCGAGCAGCATCGCCCGTACGCCCATCCCCAGCCAGGCGGCGATGAAGAACCCGAGCAGGACGATCCCACCCCGAGACAGGGTAAGGAACACCCCGAACGCACCGAGACCGGCCAGAGCCGTATCCAGGGCATGGAGACGGTCGTATCGCACCGCAAGCGCGAGGTAGAGGACGATCAGGAACGCCGCATCATTTGGATTGACCGCAAGACCGGCGCCGCGTGCCAACTGGTCGCTGAAGAGCCCCGGCACGAATAGATCCACCGACACCGTGGCCACGAACAGGACCAATACCACGCGCAGGATCGGTTTCCACGCCGACCGCAGCCACCCCAGGGTAGCCCAGAGCAGGGAAACCAAGAGAACGAAGGCATCGAATACCGTCAGGAAAACGTACTTTCCGCCTTCGTCCCAGCAGGTCCCGGACTGGAACACGCCAACCATGCTCAGGGCAGCCATCAATCCCAGTGGCCAGAGCGAGGCGCGGTTGGCGACCAATAGGGAGGCCGACTTCCGCAAGGTGCGTTGCGAGATCAACGCCTGAAGACCGTACAACGCTACTGCGCATACGGCGAACAGGATACTCGACGGGACGGGCAGCCAGCCGCGCCGATCCAGGTACACATCGGTCCTGAGGACGAAAAAGCCGATCACGACCACGCCGACCAGCAGCGGAACCGCCGGTTCTCGGTCATTTCGCCTCTCGTTCACGGCAACCCGCCTTCCCCAACGGGCAGGATCGAGAAGACGGTGCTCAGCCCCACTTCCTCCAGTTGGACCTCGCGAACCAGCCTGCGTTCGGCGAGATCGTACAGGGAGATGCGCGTCGCCATATCGCCGCTGGTGTCACGGGCGCCGAAGCGATGCTTGACCCAGCGGAGGTTGCTTCGGAAGACGCTGGGACGCAGACGCGAGAAGCCGACGAGGACGTGCCGGTCGTCGACCAGGTACAGACCTCGGCACCAGCCGAGAGCCCGGTCCGGAGAGGTCCCGGCAAAGGAATTGAGGTCGTAGACGGCCCGCGGAGCGTCGCGACCGGGGCTGGAGGCCACGATCTGACCATCGACCGTCGTGAACCAGACCTCGTCGCCGAGAACCACGCCGTCGTGGGGACGCTGCACTCCGATGGGGATCGCGGGGCACCGGGAGGTCAGGCAGATTGCGTCCCGTTGCTCGAATCGGGTCGCCCAATATTCGCCCGCGAAGACGAAGCCGAAGTTGGGGTGCGAAGCGTGCGGCTTGGTCGTCTCGACCAGGCGGTAATCGATCGCGCGGTCGAACCTGGCCCAGGGATCCTCGTCCAGGGTACTCCACTCCCGCAGGACCTTGCCGTCGCGTTGCATTTCGACCATCATGTCCAGCCCCGTGTTCGCCACCAACAGCGTTTCGCGATCCACGGCCAGAACATGGTGAACGTCGTTAAAGCGGGGCAGGCTGATGTAACCGGTACTCTCCATCCCCGGGAGACGGTGGACCAGGATCTCCGTAGTCGTACAGAGGAACACCTCGTCCCCGTAGATGCTCGCGGCCTTGAACTGGATGGCCGGTTCGTTTGCGGGACGCGCTTCGGGAGGGGAAACATATTCCAGCGCCGTCTCCACCTTCCCCAATTCGAAGTTGACGAAGAAGGCAAGGCAGCGGTCGTGCTGCTGCCATTCCGGTTTGAAATGGGCCCCCCGCTTCTGTCGACCGCCCGTCACCAGGAACTGCACGTCAAGACTCCCCGAATTGAAAAACCGTCGGGTTGTACCCCAGATACTTGATAGCCCGGACTATAAGCACGACATTCCAGGCGATCGTCGTGATCGCCGTCGCGACGGCTCCCCCCACCAGTCCCCAGACCGGGATCAACGCTAAGTTCAGGCCGATGTTGGCGAGCAGGCTGCACCCGACAACGCCGGCCATGAATCGTTCGCGGCCAGTCATCGTCATCAGGTACCCGACCGGGCCGGCGGCCGCGTTGACGGTCTGGGCTACCACCAGGATCGAGAGTGCCGGCCGCCCGGGGACGAATTCGGGGCCGAACACGGATAGCGCCCACCCTCCACACAGAAGGAGCAGGGCGGCCACGGGAACCGTCGTCAGGATCAGTCCCCGGGCCGTAAGCCGGAAGAGATGCCGCAGACCCGCTTCGTCCCCAGCGGCGTGCAGAGAGGCTATGGTCGGCGCGGCGATTGCGGCAACCGCTCCGAGGCCAAAGACGACAAGTCCGGCCAGGCGACTGGCGCCGTTGTAGATACCGGCTTCAGCCGTCCCGATCATCGCACCGACCATCAGGGTGTCGACCTGGGTCAGCAGGAGTTGGGCCCCGGAAATGAACAGTAGAGACGAACCGACCCGAATCCATTCCCGGTTCCTGAAGACGACGCCGGACGCCCCTCCGGGACGGGGAAACCTCGACCACAAGGCATACAGCAGTGTCAGCAAGACGATCGACGCTGCGAAGAGCGCGCCCCACATCGCCAGCGCGCCGGTCCGATCCGCGCCCATGATCGATCCCGCTACCACCACGAAAAGAAACAATGCGACCGGCCGCACCAACTGATCGGGAGCTGCGGCGCGCACGACATAACCCAACCCCTGCAGCACGGCGCGCGCCAGATCCGCGACGGACTGGACGATCAGCACCGCGATGCCGGCCAGGATGACAGCGCGAAGCGCGGCCGTCCCGCCCCGGCCCGGCTGGACCATCAGGAACCAGATCAAGCCCGCGAGAACCAGCCAACTCAGCGCCGCGGCGAGGACGGAATAGAGCAGCAATCCCTTCAGCGGAGCCCACTGCTCACGACGCACGTAGGCCGGCACGTAGCGCAGCAGGAGCGTGTCCCCTCCGAATCGACACACCATGACTAGCACCCGCACCCATGCAAGGACGTAGATGTAGCGCCCGTACTGGTCGGCTCCGAGGTAGCGAGCAAGACCGGCCATGGCCCCCAGCAGCAGCGCCTGGCCGGCGACTTTCACGGCAAGGCTCCCCCCCCCGCCCCGGAGCAAGAGTCCGGGCAGCCGTGAAGCGGAGTACGGATTGCCGCCTGATTCCAGCGCGGGTCGGACGGGGCCTTCCAAGGACGGAAACTCCTTCGAACAACTGGATGACGACTCAGACACGGGCGGCGAGGGCCGCGCGGAGGCGTACCGCGACGTTGCGAGCCATCGCGAGCAGGATGCCGGAGAGCATCCCCAGAATCAGCGCGCCAAGAACGATCAGCTTGCGGCGCGGCGCCGAGCGGGTGGTCGGTTCAGACGCGCGGTCGAGCACATCGACGGTCTCCATCTCGTTGTGCTCATCGATTCGTGCCAATTCCAGTTGCTTCTTGAGCTCTCCCACACAGTTGCGTCAGCAGCGACGGCGCGCTGCATGCGCTCGTACTCGAGACGCAGCATGGGAGCGGATTCGAAAGTCCGGTTCTCGTTGACGAATTCCGCCAGTTCCTGCTCGGCGTCATTGAGACCGGATTCAACCGAGGCCAGCCGTTTTTCGATGAATTCCCGCTTTTCCTGGGCCTTCGCCATGCGGTGCTGCTTGTTGAAGGTACTCAAGCCGTCGACAAGGGCGTTGGCGAAGTCGCGAGCAAACGCGGGATCGCGCGGCACCGTGGCGGACAGGGTCATGAATCCCGTCTCATCGTCCCTGTTGAAGGCAATGACGCCGGATCGCAGCTTGTCCAGGAGCTTGTTCCTGGCTGCCTGCACGGTCGGGGAGGCCGAATTGTCCACACCGAAGATCTCATAGAGGGAGACATCCCCCGCGAAGTCGGAGTCGTGCCACTTGCGCCCGATCAGTTCGCCGAGTACCTGTTCCGACTTGACGATGCGACCGAAGAACATCTCCTGACCGCCGCCGGAGAGGTTCAGCAGCCCCCCGGTCATACTCGCCAGTTGTCCGAAGACATCACCGCTACGGTCATCGGAACCGGGAAGGATCGTTACCGTCGCCGTGTAGAGAGGGGTCGCCAACAGGGCATACGCCACGCCGATGAGACCGGACAGGACCGTCACCAACAAGATGAGCCTTCGTTGGCGCCAGACGGCCAGGAACAGGTCGAGATCGTCACGACCGTCCGGCCGAGATTCCCTCGTGCTGTCGGGATCTACCGTCACTGCTTCCACCTTATGGAAACGGACATCGCGTGCGACCGACGAACGGCCGCCCGCGCCCTACTTCGTCGCGATCAGCCAAACCGTGGCCAGCCCCGCGATGATCGACGTGATGTCCTTGGCCACCTCCAGGGTGGTGCGGCCCTCCGGCGGCGGCTCCAGCGGCACGACGATGGTCGAGCCGGCCACCACCTCGCTGCCGCCCTTGTTGGGCAGGGACATGCCGTTGGGGTGCACCACGCGGGTGCGGCCCTTGTCGGCGTGGCTTCAGGTAGCCGCCGGCGCGCTCCACGTAGTAGTCGATGTCGCGGCCTTCCTCCCAGACCAGGGAGGTGGGGAAGCCGACCTCGCCGGTGACCTTCACCGTGTACATGCGGTTGGGCACGATGATGCGGTCGCCGGGCTCCAGGATGATGTCGTGCTCGCTGCCGGGCTCGGCCAGCGCCTCGCGCAGGTCGATGGCGATGTTGCCCACGCCGTCCTGGCTGCGCACCACCCGGGCGCCCACCGCGTAGGCCGTCGGCTTGAGGCCGCCGGCGCGCTCCAGGACGCTCGAGAGGGTCTCGCCGTTCTTCTCCAGGCTGAACTCGCCGGGGTAGAACACCTCGCCCGCCACCGTCACCGTCCTCTGGGATCTCCCACCAGGGCAGCGGGCGGATGGCCACGCGGTCCCAGGGCATCAGGGCCGGCGACGCCGGGGTCGGTCAGGAAGTCGTCGCCCAGTGCCACGCGGATCACGTCCACCGTCTGGGTCGGGTGCACGCTGGTGTCGGGGCTCGGCGACGGCCGCCTCGCGGATGCGGGCGATCTCGGCGCGCAGCAGGTTGGCGCCGTGCTTCAGGCCGCCGGCCCGCAGCACCAGGTCGCGCAGGGTCATGCCCTGGCGGTAGTCCATGGTCAGGGGCTGGTGCACCTCGCCGCTGATGGACACCCGCGGGCCGCTCGCGGATGTCGCTGCGGCTGAACACGTGCAGCACGTCGCGGGCCTGCAGCGGGACACGGCGCCGACGCGCCGGCCAGGGCGTCGGTCCAGGGGCACGGTCACCGTCGAGTAGTCCCGGGCCGGGCTGGTGCGGTCCAGGGCGGCCCAGTCGGTCAGGGCGTCGGGCCAGAGGCCGCCGGCGTCGGTCACCAGGTCGGCCACGGTCATGCCGTCGCGCAGCTCGTAGCGGCCGGGCCGCTTGACCGGCCGCGCACCTCCACCCAGCGGTCGATGCGGTCGCCGATGGCGTCCACGCCCACCCGGTCGCCGTCGCGCAGGCGGCCGGTGGCCGGGTCGCGGGGCTGGCCGGTGGACGCGTCGAAGGGCACGTCCAGCACCACCAGGTCGGGCTCGCCCGCGCGGCGCTCGGTCCGGCGGCAGGATGCGCTGCACGTGCAGCACGTCGGCCGCCGCCCGGGCGGTCAGGCCGCCGGCGTACCGGACCAGTTCGGCCACGCCCTCGCCCTCGCGCATCTCGTAGTGCATGGGCCGGCGCACGGCGCCGTTGATGCTGACGCCGAAGGTGCGCTCGGGCACGTGGACGGTGTCGCCCTCGCGCAGGCGCAGGTCGCCGCTGCGGTCGCCGCCCAGCAGGTAGGCGTACAGGTCCAGCTCGCCCACGGTCTCGCCGCCGCGCACCAGGCGGATGTGGCGCAGCGAGCCCGCAGCCGACGGGCCGCCCGCCGCGTACAGGGCGGTCAGCACCGAGGACACCGAGTTCACCTCGTACGAGCCCGGGCGCGCCGCCTCCCCCACCACGAACACGCGGATGGGGCGCAGCTTGCCCAGGGTCACCTGCAGGTAGGTCTTGGCGTTGGGGTCGTCGGGGGTGCGGCCCAGGCTGGCGTGGCTGCGGCGCAGCTTCTCGCGGATGGTCTGGTCGACCTGGGCCAGGGTGCGTCCGGCGCAGGTGATCTGCCCGGCCTGGGGCAGGATGATGGTGCCGTCGCGGTCGACGAGGCGGCTGAGCCGCATCTCCACCTCGCCCCAGACGTCGACGATGACCTCGTCCCCCACGCCCAGCCGGTAGTCCTCGGGCACCGGGCCGAACGACGGCGGCTCGAACATGCCCTGATCCAGGCGGAAGAAGTCCTGCCCGAACCACACGGGGCCGCCGGCGGACGAGTCGGCGGCGGCGGAATCGGCGTCGACGTAGATGGGCGCGGCCGCGCCCGACAGGGGCAGCACCACGCCGAACTGGCCGCCCGTCGTGTCCTGGCCCGAGCGGGTGCGCCGGTCGTCGATGCCCTGCAGGTTGGTGCGGCCGGGGGCCGCCGCGGTGTCGGCCGCGGCCGCCGGGGCCTGCTGGCCCTGGGCCTGGCGGTACTCCTGCAGGAGCTGTTCGGGGGTCTTGCCCGTGCGGCGGGCGGCTTCCTGCAACAGGGCCGGGTCCACCTCCTGCGCCGGCGCCGGGGCGGCGGTCAGGACGGCGCACAGGGCCAGCGACATGGCCAACGCCATGCGGCAGAATCGATTCATGCTCGGGGAGCGGTCTGGCAGCATGGAAGGGCCCTCCCTGGCCCGGGCCTCCGGCGCGAACGGCCGGGAACCAGGCGGGATTATCGGTCCTGGCCCCGGCACGGTCAAGGACCGAACCCCGAGCGCGGTTCGTGCTTCAATCCGGCCGCGCCGTGGGTTAGATTGGGGCCATGGATACCCCCAAACCCGTACGGGTGGCCGTCGTGGGCGCCGGCTACCTGGGTCGATTCCACGCCCAGAAATACGCCGCCCTGGACGGGGCCGAACTGGTCGCCGTCGTGGACAGGATTCCCGGCCGGGCCGAGGCCGTGGCCAAGGAGTGCGGCTGCGAGGCCGTCACCGACGTCGGCGAGGTCCTGGACCGCATCGACGCCGCCAGCGTGGTGGTGCCCACCAGCCTCCACCACGAGGTGGCCCGCCCCCTGCTGCTGGCCGGCAAGCATATCCTGCTGGAGAAGCCCATCGCCCCCAGCCTGGCCGAGGCCGAGGACCTGGTGGCCGCCGCCCTTACCGGCGGCGCCGTGCTGCAGATCGGGCACCTGGAGCGGTTCAACCCCGCCATCGTCACGTTGAAGAGCCACACCCGGCGGCCCCTGTTCGTGGAGGCCCACCGCCTGTCCCGGTTCACGGGGCGCGCGACGGACGTGGACATCGTCGTGGACCTGATGATCCACGACATCGACATCCTGCTGGACCTGGTGGGCGAGCCCGTGATCGCCGTGCAGGCGGTGGGCGCGCCGGTGCTGACCGGGCGCGTGGACATCGCCAACGCGCGGATCGAGTTCGCCGGCGGCTGCACCGCCAACCTGACCGCCAGCCGCGTCTCCAGCCACGACATGCGGCGGTTCCGCCTGTTCCAGCCCGGCGGCTTCCTGTCGGCCGACTGCGCCGCGCAGTCCAACCAGATCATCCTGGGCGCCCAGATCGCGGGCGACGCCTTCCCCGACTCGGGCGCGGGCATCGACAGCGCGGCCTACGGGCAGAACGGCCACGGCGGCGGCGCCAACGACATGATCGAGCCCAGCATGATCGAGCACACGCGGGCCGACACCCTGCGCACGGAGATCGTGGCCTTCCTGGAATCGGTGCGCGGCGGCGCGGGCCCGGCGGTGACGGGCCAGGCGGCGCGCAACGCGCTGGCGGTGGCGCTGATGATCAACGCGGACATCGCGGCGCGGACGGCGGCGTTCCGGGCGAAGGCGGGCGGGGCGCCGGCGGCGTAGCCGGCGGTCAGGGCTTCGGCGTCTCCGCCAGCACCTTCACGGCCGCCTTGGCGTCGCGCCCCAGCTGCGCCACCAGGGCGTGCACCCCGTCGAAGCGCTGCTCGCTGCGCAGGCGGGCCAGCCACTCCACCTTCACGTTGCGGCCCTGCAGCTCCCCGTGGAAATCGAAGAGGTGGGCCTCCACCCGGGGCACCGCCAGGCCGGCGCCGTGGAAGGTGGGCACGTTGCCGTAGTTGAGCATGCCGCCGAACACGGCCCAGTCGGCGGGGGCGGTGCCCACCAGGTTGCCGTCGCGATCGACCTCGGGCAGGCCGGCGGTGACGCGGCCCAGCACGCCCGGGGTGCCGGCGGGCGCCACGTCGCCGGGCACGTGCACCCGCACCGCGTAGACGCCGGTGGCGGGCAGCAGCTTGGTGGCCTCGAAGGCGGCCACGTTGGCGGTGGGGTAGCCCAGGGCGTGGCCGCGGCTGTCGCCGGTCTCCACCACGCCCCACATGGAATACGGACGGCCCAGCATGCGGCCGGCCAGGGTCACCTCGCCGGCGCGGACGGCGGCGCGGATCGCCGAGCTGCTGATGGTGCGCCCGTCCAGTTCCACCGGCGCGCACACCTCCATGCTGTAGCCCAGCTCGTCGCCCAGGGCCGCGAGCTTCTCGGCGTTGCCCTCGCGGCCGGCGCCCAGGTGCACGTCGTAGCCGGCCACGAAGTGGCGCATGCCGAAGTGGCCCATGAGGATCTTCCGGACGAAGTCGCGGTAGCCCACGTGCGCCACCTCGGGCGTGAAGTCGGCGGCGATGAGGACGCCGCACTCCAGCTCCTCGAGGGCGGCCAGCTTGGCGCGCCAGGTGGTCAGCTGGAAGGGCCGGTCGGTGGGGTGCAGCACCTGCCGCGGGCTCTGGACGAAGGTGAACAGGGCCGACGATTCCAGGCCGAGGCGTCGCTTGGCCTCGCGGGTGCGGCGGATCAGCTCCTGGTGGCCCAGGTGGAGGCCGTCGAAGGCGCCCAGGGTCAGGGCGCTGGGGCCCAGCGCCGGGCGGTGGTCCTCGGCCAGGATCTTGGCCACGGTGTCGGCGGTCAGGCGGATCATTCGCACGGCGACGGCTCCCCTGCGCGGTTGGCCGCGGCCAGCACCGCGGCGATCCTCGGTCCCTCGTCGGTGAGGCGGGCGACGGCCACCAGGCCGCCGTCGGGGGCGATCAGGCGCAGCAGCGCGTCGGGCGCCGGCGCCGGGGTATCCAGGCGGTCCAGCCAGGCCGGCTCGGGTTGGCCGCCGTTGGCCACCAGGGCGGCCTCGTCGGCCGAAAGCAGCACGGCCGGCGCGGCGGGCAGGGCCTCGGCCAGGGGCCGCAGCGCGGCCAGGACCGCGTCGGCGTCGGCGGCGTGCATGACGTCGGGCAGGGCATCGTCCACCGAGAACGGCCCCACCGTCAACCGCCGCAGGGCCGTCAGGTGCGCGGCGCTGCCGGCGGCCCGGCCCAGGTCCCGGGCCAGGGAGCGCACGTAGGTGCCGCTGCCGCAGGCGATGACGAGGTCCAGCTCGCGGAGGCCGTCGGGCTCGGCCGACCAGCGGCGCGCCGGTGATCTCCAGGCGGTGGATCCGGACCGGACGCGGCTCGGGCTCGGCCAGGTCCTCCCCCGCCCTCACCCGCGCGTGCAGCGGCTGGCCGTCGCGCTTGAGGGCCGAGACCAGGGGCGGCGCCTGCAGGATCTCCCCGCGGAAGCGGTCCAGCAGCGCGTCGATGACGGCGGGGTCGTCGGGCGCCGGCGCGGTGCGCGTGACCTCGCCGTCGGCGTCGTGGCTCGTCGGTCTCGGCGCCGAAGCGCACGGTGGCCGCGTAGCTCTTGTCCAGGCCGGTCAGGAAGGGGCCCAGCCGCGAGCCCTTGCCGGTCATGATCACCAGCAGGCCGGTGGCCAGGGGATCGAGGGTGCCCGCGTGGCCGCACTTGAAGCGGGGCGGGCGCGGGCCGCCGCGGCGGCCGCCGCGGCCGGGCTGCAGGCCGGGGTCGGCCCGCAGCAGCGACCTTGCGCACGTGGTCCACCACGCGGAAGGACGTCACGCCGGCCGGCTTGTCCACCAGCAGGAAGCCGTCCGCCCGGCCGGTCACGGCAGCGCCGCCTCCAGCTCGGCCGCCAGCTGGCGCCGCCACCTCGTCGGCGGTGCCCTCCAGGTCGCAGCCGGCGGCCTGCCGGTGTCCGCCGCCGCCGTGGCGCACGGCCACCTCCTGCACGTCGCCGCCGTCGCGGGCGCGCAGGGAGATGCGCCAGGCTCCCGCCGTCGGGCTGCTCCTTCATCAGGGCCGCCATCAGCACGCCGTCCACCGCCATGGCGATGTTCACGAAGCCCTCGGTGTCGGACATCTCGCCGCCGGTCTCGGCGACCATCTCGCGGGTGGCGCGGGCCACGACGACGCGGCCGCGCGCGTGGTACGAGAAGGTGGCCAGCACGCGCTGCAGCATCGCCACGCCCGCGGGACGGTAGCGGTGCAGGGTGCCGGCGGCCACCGCGGCGGTGTCCACGCCGCGCTCGGCCAGGCGCCTGGCGAGCTCGAAGGTGAAGGGCACCGTGTTGTCGAAGCGGAAGCCGCCCGTGTCGTTGAGCAGGCCGGCGTAGAGGTTGGTGGCCATGTCCAGGGTCAGCTCCACCGGCTCGTCGTCCTCGT
This sequence comes from Candidatus Krumholzibacteriia bacterium, assembly GCA_963825035.1. GTDB lineage: Bacteria > Krumholzibacteriota > Krumholzibacteriia > LZORAL124-64-63 > LZORAL124-64-63 > JACZKN01. The sequence continues at coordinate 306,047 of CAWGRT010000008.1, forward strand.
CGCGCAGCGCGCCGATCACCTGGTGCACCAGGGTGCAGCTGAGAGCAGGCGCGGGCGTCCACCCAGCCGGGCTTCGGGGGCCTTCCGGTCGCTCACCAGGTGATGGTCGACGCACCAGCGGTTGCCGATGCCGGACAGCAGGTCCTCCAGCGGCCCGGTGCGGTCGATGCGGTGGCAGTCCACCAGGATGCAGGGTGTCGGGCTCGTCCTCGGCGAAGAGCTCCGCGGCCTCGTCGTCGGGTATGATGCCCGGTCGTACGCCGGGCAGGCTGGTCACGCCCACCGGCGGGATCGGGATAGCCCACCACGGTCGACGTCCTTGCCCGCGGCCTCCAGGGCCTCGGCCAGGGCCAGGGCGCTGCCGATGGCGTCCGGGTCGGGGTTCACGTGGGGCACCACCCAGATGCGACTCGGCCTCGCCGATGGCCTGCATCAGGTCCGCCGGCGGCACCAGCTCGTCCAGGCACAGGCGGCGCATCTTCTCCTGCTCGCTCAGGAACTCGCCCTGGCGGGCCAGGTCGTCCAGCACCTCGTCCAGCTCCAGGCCCCGCTCCACCGACTCGTCGTACTCGAAGCGCAGCTCGCGGCGCCTGGCGCAGGCCCAGGGTGCGCGTCGCCTTGCTCTGCAGGAAGCCCGCGGCCTTCTTCAGGCCCTCGAAGCTGGTCTTGCGCTCGTCCTCGTCCCCCATGACCGACCAGAGCACGCGGGCCACCGAGTGGTCCTTGTTCAGCTCGACCTTGTTGATGGTGACGAAGCCCACGCGCGGGTCCTTGACCTCGGCCTGCAGGAGCTCGGCCAGCACCTGGCGCAGGTGCTGGTTCAACCGGCTGGTGCGATACGGATCCATGCTCTTCCCGTCCGGGGCTCCGCCCCGTCAACGAAACCGCCCCGGGGGCGGCGTCCGTTCGTCTCCCGTGGCGACAAGATAAGCCCGTCGCCCCCCACGGTAAACCGTCAAGCGTCCCGCCGGCGTCACGGCCGCTGCCGCCGCGTCCGCGCCCGGCGGTGCAGGCGGCGGATTCCGCCGTCGGCAGGGCCGGGTTCGGGGCGTCTGGAGGCGCCCCGGAGCCATGGATGGCGGAGGGGCGCCGGAAGTCGAGCCGGCCGGGAACAGGAGGTTCCCGGCCGGCGTCCCCGACTGCGGCGCCGACGGCGCCGCGCGATCCGCTCTACAGCTCGGTGCGCCTGATCTCCTCGATCTCGTAGCACTCCAGCACGTCGCCTTCCTGGATCTCGTAGAAGTTCTCCAGGCCGATGCCGCACTCGTAGCCTTCCTTGACCTCGCGCACGTCCTCCTTGAAGCGCTTCAGGGAGTTGACCTTGCCCTCCCAGATCATGACCTCGTCGCGGACCAGGCGGGCCAGGCTGTTGCGCTTGATGACGCCGTCCAGGACCATCGAGCCGGCCACCGAGCCCACCTTCGGGATCCGGAACACGGCGCGCACCTCGGCGCGGCCCGTGGAGACCTCGCGCTGGATCGAGCCCAGCAGGCCGGCCATGGCCTTCTTCAGGGTGTCGACGGCCTCGTAGATGATGTCGAAGACCTCGATGGTGACGTTGTTGTCCTTGGCCAGGTCCTTGATGGCCGCGCCCGGGCGCAGGTGGAAGCCGATGATCATGGCGCCGGTGTTGGCCGCCAGCAGCACGTCCGACTCGCTGACCGCGCCCACGGCCTTGTGCACCACGCGCACCTGCGACCTCTTCGGTGTTCAGGTCCATGAGCTGGTCGGCCAGGGCCTCCACCGAACCGGCCACGTCGCCCTTGATGATGATGGGCAGCTCCTTCAGCTCGCCCTTGGTCATCATCTCGGCCAGGTTGTCCAGGTCGATGGTCTGCTTGGGGCCGCGCAGCTGCTGCTGGCGCTGCAGGCTGCGGCGCTTGGCGGCCAGTTCGCGGGCCTCGCGCTCGCTCTCCAGCACGTAGAAGCGGTCGCCGGCCTCGGGCACGTCGTTGCCGCCCAGGACCTCGCAGGGCTCGCCCGGCTTGACCTCCTCCAGCGTGTTGCCGCGCTCGTCCAGCAGGGCGCGCACGCGGCCGTCGGTCATGCCGGCCAGGAAGTAGTCGCCCACCTTCATGGTGCCCTGGTCCACCAGCACGGTGAACACGACGCCGCGGCCGGGCTCCTTCTTGGCCTCGACCACCGTGCCGCGGGCCGGGCCCGTGGCGCGCGGCCTTCAGCTCCAGCACCTCGGCCTGCAGGTGCACCAGCTCCAGCAGCCGCTCGATGCCCACGCCCTTCTTGGCCGAGATCTCGGCGCACAGCACGTCGCCGCCGAACTCCTCGACCACGATGTCGTGCTGCAGCAGCTCCTGCTTCACGCGCTCGGGCTTGGCGTCCGGCAGGTCGATCTTGTTCACGGCCACGATGATGGGCACGCCCGCCGCCTTGGCGTGGCTGATGGCCTCCACCGTCTGGGGCATGACGCCGTCGTTGGCCGCCACGATCAGGATCACGATGTCGGTCACCTGGGCGCCGCGGGCGCGCATGGCGGTGAACGCCGCGTGGCCCGGGGTGTCCAGGAAGGTGATGGGGCCGCCGTCGGTCTGCACCGTGTAGGCGCCGATGTGCTGGGTGATGCCGCCGGCCTCGCCCGCGATGACGTTGGTCTTGCGGATGTTGTCCAGCAGCGAGGTCTTGCCGTGGTCCACGTGGCCCATGACCGTGACCACCGGCGGGCGGTCGGTCTTGTCCTCGGCCTTGGCCTCCTCGCCCTCGAGGATCTCCTCGCCGTACTCGCTGAGGAACTCGACCTCGCGGTCGTACTCGCCGACCAGCAGCTCGATGTTCTCCTTCTCGAGCCGCTGGTTGATGGTCGCCATGATGCCCATGCCGAACAGGTGGCCGATCAGCTCCTGGGCGCGGACGCCCAGCTTGTCGGCCAGCTCCTGCACCGTGATGAACTCGGTGAGCCTGAGCACGGCTGGTCTCGACCTCCTGCGCCTCCTCGGCCCGCTCGCCCTTGCGGCGTTTCTTGCCGCGGCCGCCGGTGGTCATCTCCGCCATGGTCTGCTTCAACGCGCGCTCCACTTCGGCCTGGTCGACCTTTTTCTTCTTCTTGGTGCGGGTGCGCGTGCGCCGTCCCTCGCCGGAGTCGCGGGCCGCGGCCTCGTCCTGGCGCTTGCGGATGGCGGCCTTGATGGAATCGCGCACCGACTCGCTGCTGACTTCGGTGGTGGGCTCGCGCTTCTTGGGCGCCGGCCGGATGATGTCGCCCACCTTGAAGCCGTCGTTCTTCTTGGTGCCCACCTCGGCCAGGCGATCGACCGGGGCCGGGCCCTCGTCCTCCGATTCGGGCTCGGCCGCCTCCTCGGCGGCGGGCGCCTCGGGCTCGGCGGGCTCGAAGGCTCCTCGGCGGCCGGGGCCTCGGGCTGGTCGGGCCACAGGTTGGACACGTCCAGCTCCGGCCTTCGCCGGCGGCCGGCGTCTCCTCGCGGGCGCGGCCTCGGCGGCGGCCTCCTCGACCGGCTCCTCGGGCTCGGGCTCGCGCTTCTCGATGTCGGCCTTCTTCACCAGCTTGGCCTTGACCACGCGCGCCTTGGCGTGCTCCTCGCGCTTGGCGGCCAGCTCGGCCTCCTCGCGCTCCTTCTCCTCGCGGCGCTTGACCTCCTCGGCGACCTTGACGGCCTCCTCGGCCTCCTTCTTCTTCGCCGCCTCCTGGGCCACCTTGGTCATGGTGCCGGTCTTCTTGATCACCACCACCTGGGGCTTGGCCGGGGCCTTCTTCTTCTTGGTCGCCTTCTTCTTGGTTGTCTTCTTCTTGGGCTCCTCTTCCACGGGCTGCGGACGATCGAGGGGCTTGAGGGCGGCCACGTGCTTCAGCTGGTCGGGGCTCAGGCCGTGGGCCTTGGCGTAGTTCTCCCGGGCCAGCTCGCGCTTGCGCTGGAAGACGGCGTGGATCTTGTCGACGACGTCGTCGTCGATCACGCTCATGTGGCTCTTCACCTGCACGTGCATCTTCTGCAGCAGGGTCATGATCTGCTTGCTGTCGACACCGTAGTGCCGGCCGAGTTCGTAGACCCTCAGGTTCCGCGTCAAGATCCGCTACCTCCGGAGGAGTTTCGCGTGCCGCACCGTGTGCGCGGCGTCAGTCTTCAGAATCCGATCTTCCCGATCCCGATCTTCTTGATTCCCTGCACGAAGCCGGGATCGCTCACCGCCACCACCGACAGTTTCCCGCGGCCCAGCGCCCGGGCCAGGTCGGCGGCGTCCACGGCATCGTCCAGCAGGTCCCGCACCGGCTCCCAGCGGGCGATGCGCGAACGCTGCCCCGCGCCGGCGTCCCGGGCCACGACCACCACCGGCCGCTCGCCCCGCTTGACCGCCTGCTCGGCGGCGCTGAAGCCCACGGCCAGCTTGCCGGCCCGCCGCGCCAGGCCCAGCAGCGCGATCAGCCGCGCCGTCCGGTCGTCGCCTGCCGCGCCGCCGTTCACCCGTTCCCTTCGGCCGTCGCCGAAGGGATCGACCTTCTTCTCTTCCTCCGCCTCGTCGTCGCCACCCTCGGGGAAGTTGGCGAAGATGTCGGCGGCCGGCACCACGTCGGCCTCGGGGCCGGCGGCCTCCTCGTGGGGCTCGTCGTCGCCGGCCTCGGCCAGGGCGTCCTCGTCGAAGAGGGGCCGCTCGGCGGCGGCCTCGGCGGCCAGCTCCTCGGTGATGGTCTTCTCGATCATCTTCCGGAGCTCGTTGCGGGTGACCTGGGCCGTGGCCAGCAGGCTGTCCGCGGCGTCCTCGTCCAGGCCCTCGATCGCCGCGAGGCGCTCCAGGGACTGGTCGGCCAGCTCCTCGATGGTGGTGATGCCGTGGGCCTCGAGCATGACCAGCAGCCGGTCGTCGATGCCCTCCATCTCGCTCAGCTTCATGGTCATCTCGACGGTCACGCGCTGGCGGATGGCGTGCTCGCGCGAACTGACCAGGTCGATCTTCCACTCGGTGAGCTTGGCGGCCAGGCGGACGTTCTTGCCCTCCTTGCCGATGGCCTTGCTCAGCTGGTCGTCGGCCACCACCACGGTGGCCTCCTTGCGGTCCCGGTCCAGGATGATGTTGCTGACGATGGCCGGGCTCAGGGCGCGGCCGATCAGCAGGCTGGCCTCCTGGCTCCAGGGCACGATGTCCACGCGCTCGCCCGCCAGTTCGCGGGTCACCGCCTGCACGCGGCTGCCCTTCATGCCCACGCAGCTGCCCACCGGGTCCACCCGGTCGTCGTTGCTGATCACGGCGATCTTGGAGCGGGTGCCCGGCTCGCGCGCGACGGCCTTGATCTCGACGATGCCCTCCTGGATCTCGGGCACCTCCTGCGCGAACAGGGCCTTCAGGAAGCCCGGGTGGCTGCGCGAGAGGATGACCTGCGGCCCCTTGGCGCTGTCCAGCACCTCGGTGATGAACGCGCGGATGGTCCGGCCCTGGTGCAGCTTCTCCCCGCGGATCTGCTCGCGGAAGGGCATCAGGGCCTCGGTGCGGCCCAGGTTCACCAGGACGTTGCCCCGGTCGATCTGCTGCACCGTGCCCACGATGATCTCGTTCACCCGGTCCTTGTACTCCTCGAAGATCTGGGCGCGCTCGGCCTCGCGCACCTTCTGCACCAGGATCTGCTTGGCCACCAGGATGGCGTTGCGCCCGAACTCCTCCAGGGGCAGCTCCCAGCGCACCTCGTCGCCGATCTCCACTTCGTCGCCGAACTCGATCTGGGCCTCCTCCAGGGAGATGTCCGTGTCCGGGTCGTCCAGTTCCTCGACCACCGTCTTGACCTGCTCGACGACCATCTCGCCCGTCTCGGGATCGACGCGGGCGTCGATGTTGGCCTCGGCCCCCAGCTTCTTGCGCGCCGCCGACTGCAGGCCCGCCTCCAGGGACTCGATGATGATGGCCTTGTCGATGGACTTCTCCCTGGTGATCTCCGCCAGGGCATTCAGCACGTTGTGGTCCATGTCTCGCGACTCTCCCGTACCGGTTCGGGTCATTCCGGGGTCAGTCTTCGTCCCCGGACGCGTCCTCGTCCTGGCCGGCGCCCTTGCGCGGCCGCGACCGTTTGCGCTGCGTCCGTTCCGCGCGCTCGCGGCGCTTCTCGTCCTTGCGCCGCCGCCGGTCCTCGTGGATCAGGGCCTGGACGTCGAAGTCCGGGTCCAGGTTGGCCTCCCGCAGTTCGCCCAGGCGCAGCGTCAGCGGCTCGGCATCCTCGCCCGCGGGCCGCACGGTCAGCGACGCCGTCGGCGCAGGCCTCGAGCCGGCCCTTCACGCGCCCGTCGCCGGTCTTCAGTTCCACGTCCTGCCCCACGGCCGCCTGGAAGTGGGCCGCCGTGCGCAGCGGGCGCCGGATGCCGGGCGAGGAGACCTCGATGACGTAGTGCCCGGCGAAGAGGTCGGCCTCTTCCAGCAGCATGCCCGCCGAGCGCGACGCGGCCGCGCACTGGTCCAGGGTGATGCCGCCGTCGGCCAGATCCACGTAGATGCGCACCTGCAGCCGGCCGCCGCCGCGGAAGATGCGGACGTCCACCAGGTCGTAGCCCTCGGCCGTCAGTTCCGGCTCCAGCAGGGCGATGACCTGGGCGGCCGCCTGTCGGATGTCGAGGTGCTCGTTGCCGCTCACCGCGACTTTTCCTCCGCATAGAAAAAGAAGTGGGCTTTCGCCCACCTCAAGCAGTCCACCCGTTGGGGGGACGTAAGGACAGGGAGAATATATCCGGGTCGGCCGGGCGATGCAAGCCAAAATCGCGTCAAATTGCCGTTTAGCTCCCGCGAAACTAGCCGGCCAGCAGCGGCAGGGCCCGCCCGAACCCCGCGGCCAGGGCCGCCCGCACGACCTTGCCCTCGGCCCCGGTCAGCTGGGGATCCTTTGCCAGCAGGGTTCGCGCGTCCTGTCGGCAGATCTGAACCAGCTCATTGTCCCGCAACGGGTTGGCCAACCTGAAACCGGGTGCTCCGTGCTGCCGCGTGCCCCAGGCGTCCCCCGGCCCGCGGCGGCGCAGATCCTCCTCGGCCAGGTCGAAGCCGTCGCCGTGCTCGGCGAAGAACGTGCAGCCGGCCCCAGGCCTCCTCGCCCAGGAAGCGGTCCACCAGCAGCCAGCAGGCCGAGCGCCCCTCGCCCCGGCCCACCCGGCCGCGCAGCTGGTGGAGCTGCGCCAGGCCGAAGCGCTCGGGGTTGTGGATCACCAGGCGCGTGGCGTTGGGCACGTCCACCCCCACCTCCACCACGGTGGTGGCCACCAGCACGTCGATCTCCCCGGCGGCGAAGGCCTCCATCACCGCGTCCTTCTCCTTGGCCTTCAGCCGGCCGTGCAGCAGCCCGACGCGCCGGTCCGGGAAGACGTCGGCGGCCAGGCGCGCGTGCTCGGCCGTGGCCGCCTTCAGGTCCTGGCCCTCGGTCTCGTCGATCACCGGATGGATGACGTAGGCCTGGTGCCCGGCGGCGATCTCCCGGCGCAGGTCGTCCCACACCGCGTCCTCGTCCCCCTCCCTGACCAGGCGGGTGGCGATGGGCTGGCGTCCCGGGCGGCAGCTCGTCGATGACCGAGAGGTCGAGGTCCCCGTACAGGGTCAGCGACAGGCTGCGGGGAATGGGCGTGGCGCTCATCACCAGCACGTGCACGGCGCGGCCCGTCTCCTTGTCGGCGGCGCCGCGGCTGCGCTGGCGCACGCCGAAGCGGTGCTGCTCGTCCACGACGGTCAGGGCCAGCCGCGGCATGGCCACGTCGTCCTGGATCAGGGCGTGGGTGCCCACCAGCAGGTCGATCTCCCCGGCCCCCACCCCGGCCAGCACGGCGCGCCGCTGCGGCGGCGGGCGTCGAACCGGTGAGGGTCTCGACCGTCACCCCCAGGGGCCCGGCCAGCCGCTGCAGGGTGCGTCCGTGCTGTCGGGCCAGCACCTCCGTCGGTGCCATGAGCATGGCCTGCCAGCCCTGCTCGATGACGAAGAGCGCCGCGATCAGGGCCACCAGGGTCTTGCCCGAGCCCACGTCCCCCTGCAGCAGCCGGTGCATGGCCGAGCCCGAGCGCAGATCCGCCAGGATCTCCGCCAGCACCCGGCGCTGGGCGCCGGTCAGGGCGAAGGGCAGGCCTTCCACCAGCCGGCGGGTCAGGTCGCCGGGCTTCTCCAGGCGGACGCCCTCCAGACGGCGGCGCGATTCGCGGCGCAACGCCATCAGCACCTGGATGGTGAAGATCTCCTCGTAGACCAGGCGGCGGCGGGCGGCGTCCAGCTCGGCCACCGAGCCGGGGAAGTGCACCTGGGCCAGGGCGGCGGCCCGGCCCGGCAGCCGGCGCCGGTCCCGCAGGGACGGCGGGCAGGGTCTCGGGCAGGGCGGCCCCCAGACGCTCCAGGGCCTGGTGCACCAGTCCCCGCAGCCAGTGCTGCCCCACCCCCGAGGTCAGGGGATAGACCGGCACCAGCCGCCCCGTGTGCAGGCCCGCGGCCTGGTCGCCGTCCTGCTCGTCCAGGATCTCGAAGTCGGGATGGGCCAGCTGGCGCTGCCCGCCGTGGCTCTGCACCAGCCCGCTGGCCAGGACCCGGCGGCCGGGCCGGAACTGCTTCAGGACGTAGCGCTGGTTGAACCAGATGCAGAAGACGACGCCCGTGTCGTCCCCCAGGCTGACCGTCTGCAGGGTGCCGCCCCGGCGGGTGCGCCGCTCGCCGGCGGTCAGGACCTCCCCCTGCACCGTGGCCTCCTGGCCCGGACGCAGGCGGCCGATGGGCACGGTGCCGGTGCGGTCGAAGTAGCGGCGGGGGTAGTGGGCCAGCAGGTCGGCCACGGTCTCGATGCCCAGGCGCGACAGGGCGCGGGCCCGGGCGGGTCCGACGCCTTTCAGGTACTGGACGGCGGTGCCGGGGTCGAGGACGGTGGCCATGCTCCGCTTTCGGGTCGATTCTGTTCTTGCCGCGCGCGAACCCGGATGTTAGATTGCGTGGCCTTGGATTTCAACTTCGGGAGGAGACCCCCATGAGCAGGAAATGCTCGGTCTGCGACAAGGGCCCGCAGTACGGCAACCGCATCAGCCACGCTCACAACGTGACCCGGCACCGGTGGCTGCCCAACCTGCAGAAGATCCGTTTCGAGCAGGACGGCAAGGTCGTGCGCGGCTACGTCTGCACCCGCTGCATCCGCACCGGGACCGTGAAGAAGGTCGTCTGACCTCCCTCGCCCCGTCGCCTGCGGCGCCCCGGCTCAGCGGATCCTTTTGAAGAGATGAAACAGCCCCTTGGCTTCGACCGGGGGGCTGGTTTCGTTCACCTTCAACCCCTGCACGGCCGACTTGATGGGCTCGGCCATCTCCCGGGGATCGATCCAGCCGATGTCCCCGCCCTTGGCCGCCGCCGGCCCCGTGGAGAAGCGCACCGCCACCTCGGCGAAGTCCGTCCCCTTGGCCAGCTCCTCCTGCACCTTGGCCAGCAGCTCCTTGGTGCCCAGCACCATGTGCAGCAGGTGCACCTTGCCGGCCGCCGCGTTGGCGTCCGCACCGTCGCGCTCGTCCCGCAGCCGCTGCTCCCAGTCCGCCAGCTCCTTGGTGGCCGACTTGTCCTTGCCCTGCAGGGTGTTGACCACGGCCAGGGCGTCGTCCCAGCGCTCCAGGTTCTCCAGCATCTGGGCCTTGACCACCATGGCGTTGAGCATGGTCGCGTCCAGGGCGATGGCCTGGTCGACCTCGTCCAGGGCCTCCTCGGGCCGGCTGGAGTGCTCCAGGTGGATGCCGTAGTTGAAGTGGCCCATGGCGTCGTCCGGGTGCTCGTCCAGGAAGGCGCGGAACTGGGCGCCCGCCTCGTCGAAGAGTCCGGCCACCTCCAGGGCGTTGGCCAGGTTGAAGCGGGCCCGGGGCGGCGCGTCGTGCTCGTCCACGGCCCGGCGCAGCCAGACCAGGGCCGAGTCCATGTCGTCGTTGGCGAAGAAGGCCTCGCCCAGGGCGCCGTAGGAGCGGCCGCCCGGGGACAGGGCCACCGCCTGGCGGCAGTACGCCACCGCCTGGTCCTTCTTGCCGGCCAGGATGCTCAGCTCGGACGCGGACACCAGCTGGTCCACGTCGGGGGTCTCGCGGGCCATGGCATCCTCCATGTGACCCAGGGCCTGGCCCCACAAACCCTTCCCGGCGGAGATCTGGGCCAGCAGGCCGTGGATCCAGGCGGCATCGACCCCCTGGCGCTGGAGCTGGGTCAGCAGGTTGTAGGCCTTGGCCGTCTCGCCGTTCTTCAGGGCCAGCCGGGCCAGGCCCTCCAGGATGCCGGCGTGGTCGAAGGTCAGCTGCAGGCCGGCCTCCCACTGCTGCTTGGCGTCCTGCTCCCGGCCCGCACGCAGCAGGGCGCGGCCGTACCAGTAGCGGGCGTCCGGGTCGTCCGGCGCCAGGGCCACGGCGCGGTTGCCGAAGTCCAGGCTCTCGGCCTGGCGGCCCTCGCGCACGGCCATCACCGTCAGGGGCAACAGCACCTCGACCTTGTCGCCCCCCTGCTTCAGGCAGGCCAGGAAGGCCGTGCGGGCCTCGTCCATCCTGCCGTCGTGGTACAGTTGGGGGCCGGTGGTGCAGGGGTCGTCGGCGGGCTGGGCCGGCGGCGCAGGATCAGCGGCGAGGGGCCCCTGGGCCCGGGCCGGGGACGCCGCGAACAGGATCAGGCCCAGCAGCACCGGGGGCAGCGGCGCACGGCGACGGACGGCGGCGAGAAAGGTCGGGGTCGAGAGCAAGGCGCCTACCTCGGTTCGGGTGCGGGCCGGCCGCGGCCGCCCGGAGCATCGGTATTCAAGTGTCCGGCGCTCCGGCCGAACATCAGGACGGATACCAGCGTCCGGCGGCCGGAGTTCCGTCGGATTCCTCCCGCACCCGCGGGAGGCCCGGGGCGCCGCGACCGGCGCGGCCGCCCGACGGGAGCAGGGCCGGGGGAAGGATCATGATAGCGCCATGAGCGAAGCCATCAAACCCAGAATCCTCGTCGTCGAGGACGATCCGGACCTGCGCAAGATCCTGCGGCTGCAACTGATGGCCAACGACTTCGAGGTGATCGAGGCCGAGAACGGCCTGGAGGGCTTCAACGAGGTGCAGGCCCAGCGGCCCGACTGCGTGATCCTGGACCTGATGATGCCCGTGCTCGACGGCTTCGGCTTCCTCAAGCGCGCCCGCAGCCTCATCGACCTGCAGGACATCCCCATCCTCATCCTCACCGCCAGCCAGGACGAGCGCAACCGCATCCGCGGCTTCCAGTACCAGGCGGACGCCTACATGGGCAAGCCCTACGACCTGGATGCGCTGACGGCTGAGGTGGGGCGCCTGGTCGCCTCGCGCACGGCCACCTGACCCGTCGTCGTCATCCCACCCAGTTGCGGACGGGTTCGAGCCAGAACCCAGGCCCCAGCCAGCACAGCAGCGGATTCTCCGGGTGCAGCCGCACCTGGGTGCCCAGCACCCTGGCGGCGGCGTCCGCGGCCCCCCGTGCCTGATGGAGCTGCACCAGGGGCGCCACGCAGGAGTCGGGCAGGGGGAAGGCGGGCACCCAGGCGCCGTCGGCCTCGTCGAGCAGACGCACCGCCCGGGTGTGGAGGCGGATCAGCCGCTCGGTGACGCCGCCGGCGGCCAGGGCGTCGCAGAGCTCGGCGCAGCGGCGGGCGTCGCCCTGCACCAGGGCCACCCGGGCCCGCAGATAGCGCCAGGCGGCGGCCGAGGGCACCGGTCCCGCCGCACCCACGCGGGGCGGCGCATCGTCATCCCAGGCGTCGGCGCCCACGTCGTCGGGCACCGCCGGCACACGGCCCTGGTCCACCGCCAGGTGGCCCTCCAGGTAGAGGGGCCGCAGGTCGCCGCCGTCCCCGGCCGCGGGCCAGCGGCCCAGCACGGCCATGACGTCCTGGTGGCGTCCCCGGGCCAGCAGGTGGGAGGCCAGGAGCCAGGTGTAGATGGGTTCGCCCCCCCACTCGGCGGCCAGGGCCTCCAGGCGCCGGGCGCAGGCTTCCGGGCGGCCGGCCAGGTCGTCGGCGGCCGCCAGCAACAGCTCGGCGCGGGCGAAGGTGCGGGGCAGGTCGCTCCAGGGAGCCAGCTGGCCGGCCACCTTGTCGTGGCCGCCGGTCAGCAGCAGCAGCACCCCGCGCAGGTAGGCGCCGAAGAGCTCCTCGTGGCCGCCGGGCTGCCGGGACGCGGCCAGGCGGTCGTCGGCCCCGGTCAGGAAGTCGAGGGCCTCGCGGACGCGGCCGGCGTCGGCCAGGACCAGGGCCTTCAGGTCGGCCGCGGCGCGGTAGGACTCGTTCAGGGCGAGGGCCGCCTCGGCCTCGGCCAGCGCCTCGTCGTGGCGGCCCAGCTGGAACAGGGCCGCCGCGTGGCGGGTGCGGTAGTCGGGGTAGCGGGGGCGGCGCTGCACCAGGCCGGCGAAGCGCTCCAGGCCCTCCTCCCAGCGGCCGGCGCGGCACAGGGCCACCGCCGCGGCCACCTCTTCCTTTTCCGAGACGCCCGCCGCCGCCTCGGCCACCAGGGCGGGCAGGTTGCCGGGCAGGGTGTCCGCCTGCCAGCCGCCGTCCCGCTTCAGGCGGTCGATGAGCCAGTGCTCGACCCGGCGCCCCGACTCCTGCAGGGCGGTCAGGGCCTCGGCGGCCTCCCGGGGCCGCTCCAGCCCCTGCAGGGCCGCGGCTTCCAGGAGGCGGGCCTCCACGTAGTCGGGGTTGACCCGCAGGGCGGCGCGGGCCGCGGACAGGGCGCCGTCCCAGACGCCCAGAGCCAGGCGGGCCGCCCCCAGCAGGCAGTGCAGATCGGGATAGACGGGCCAGAGTGCGACGGCCTCGTGGAAGTGGGCGCGGGCCTCCTCGGCCTCGCCGGCGCGCAGCAGACGCCGGCCCTCGGCCACCAGGGCCTGGCGGAAATGGTAGGCGGCGATGGAATTGGCGGCGTCGCCCCGGCCGTGGGCCGCCTCGCGCAACCGGGCGACCGCTTCGGCGAAGCGCCCCTCCTCCAGCAGCGCGATCCCGTCGGCGTGGGCGCGATTGCGACCGCCGCGCAGGAAGCGGTCCAGCAGTGCCATGTCAGTCCATGTACTTGCGGCTGTACGCCGGCGTGTTCAGATCCTCTCCGGTCCGGTCCGGTCCGAAGCCCGACGCGGTCGAACGCTCGGGCGGCACCACCGGTTCCCGGGCTTCCGGCACGTCGATCTCCCCGATGGTGCGCCTCCCCACGGGCCTCAGGAACATGCTCTCGTTGGTGGACGCCGGCGCCTCCGGGGCGGGCGTCGGCTCCGGGGCCACAGCGGCCGGGCGCACCAGGAAGCCTTCGTCCCGCGGCGCGTCGGCGCCCGCGGCGGCGGCCATGGCCCGGCGGGCCGGGGCCTCGGCGACCGACTCGAAGGCGGGCTCGGCCGGAGCCTCGGCTTCGATCGGCGCGGGCTCCGGTTCGGGCTCGGGCTCGGGCTCGGGCTCGAGGTGGGCCTGCGGCGCGGCGGTGCGGCCGCGGCCAGGGCCGGCTCCGGATCGTGCTCGAAGACGAAGGGCTCGGCCGCCGGGGCGGCGGGTTCGGGTTCGGGCCGGGGTTCCGGCTCCGCCGCGACGACGGGTTCGGGCTCCGGCGCGGGGGCGGCCACGGGCCGCACCACCGCCGGCGCCGCCACGCGGGCCGCCGGGCGCGCCCGGCGGCCGCCCTGGAAGCCGGTGGCGATGACCGTCACCTGGAGCGTGTCGCCCAGGGACTCGTCGATGCCGTAGCCGAAGATCACGTGGGCGTCGGGACCGGCCGCCTCCTGGATGAACTGCATGGCCTGGGCCGTGTCCTGCAGGTTGACCTGCGCGCCCAGCACGTTGACCAGCACCGCCTGGCTGCCGGTGATGCTCAGGTTCTCCAGCAGCGGCGAGCTGATGGCCTGCTCGGCGGCCTTCAGGGCGCGGTCCTCGCCCGAGGCGCGGCCGGTGCCCATCATGGCCTCGCCCATGCCCCGCATCACGGTGCTGACGTCGGCGAAGTCCAGGTTCACGTGGTCGTGCCGCGAGATGATCTCGTAGATGCCGCGGGTGGCTTCGTACAGCACGTTGTCGGCGATGCGGAAGGCCTCGTGCATGCTGGTGTTGGGGGGCACCACCTCCAGCAGGCGCTGGTTGGGGATGGTGATCAGGGTGTCCACCGCCGCGCGCAGGCGCTCGATGCCCGCCTCCGCCTGGTCGGTGCGCACCCGCCCCTCGAAGGCGAACGGACGCGTGACGATGGCCACGGTCAGCGCGCCCTGCTCCCGGGCGATCTCGGCGATCACGGGCGCCGCGCCGGTGCCGGTGCCACCGCCCATGCCGCAGGTGATGAAGACCATGTCGGCGCCGTGCAGGGTCGAGGCCAGGCGCTCCCGGTCCTCCTCGGCGGCCGCCGCGCCCACGGCGGGCTTGCCGCCGGAGCCCAGGCCCTTGGTGAGCTGGGCGCCGATCTGCATGGCGTTGTGGGCGGGGGAGCCCTTCAGGGCCTGCAGGTCCGTGTTGACGGCGAGGAATTCCACGCCCGTCAGACCCGCTTCGATCATCCTGGCCACGGCGTTGCCGCCGGCCCCACCGACGCCGGCGACCTTGATGTCGGCCAGGCGCTCGGGTTCCTCGGCGAATTCGAACATCATGCCACCCGCCTCCTCCGTGAGTTGGGCCGCCCCCGCGCCGCCTGCCCGGGTGTCAGCCTCCACCGGCCGCGCGGGGAATCGCCGTCCTGGCGCCGCGGGGCCGGATATGGTGGTCCGTGTCTCTTCGTAGCACAATAGGTCGGGGCCGCCAAGGGAAAAAACGGCCGACGACGCGGATGAACCGGCTTTCAGGCCTCGGCCTCGGCCTGGACCTCCGGTCCGGGCTCCCTCTCCCGCCGCAGCAACCCGCGCAGACGCCCCAGCAGGCCGGAGCCGCTGCGGCGCTGGTCCGCCTCGTCGCCGGCCTCCGCCGTGTCGCGCGCCACGCACAGGCTCAGGCCCACCACCGTGGCCCACTGCCCCTTGGGCAGGCGCTCGGCGCCCCGCAGCCCCGGCGGCAGCCAGCGGCACTCGGTGGGCAGGTCGAAGACCTCCTCGCAGAGCTGGGCACTGCCCCGGCAGCGGGCTCCGCCGCCGGTCAGGACCACGCCCGCGGCCAGCCGCCCCAGCTCGCGCCGGTCGCCGAAGTCCTTCTTCACGTAGCTGAGGATCTCCTCGAAGCGCGGCTCGAGCACCGCCGCGACGATGCCCGGCGTCTCCTCGGGCCGCTCCTCCTCGAACAGGACCTCGATGGGCACCTGCTCCACCAGGCTGCGCAGCACCACGCCCCGGGCGCGCTTGACCTTCTCCGCTTCCTCCAGGGAGATGCGCAGGCCGTGGGCCAGGTCGTTGCTCAGGTGGTGCCCGCCCAGGGGCACCGAGCCGCTGGCCACCACGGCGCCCTTGCGGTACACGGCCCAGTTGGTGGCGTGGCCGCCCACGTCCACCAGCATGGCGCCCTCCTCGCGCTCGCCGGCGGTGACCAGGGCCTCGCCCGCCGCGAGCACATCCACTTCCTCGGAGAGGGGACGGTACTTGGCCGTCTCGACGGCGTTCTCGATGTTGTGCAGCACGCTGCGCGAGCCGGTGATCAGGTGGGCCTGCATCTCCAGCTGGCTGCCCACGCGCCCCACCGGATCGACGATGCCGCGCACCCGGTCCACGGCGAACTCGACCGGCGTCACGGTCAGGATCTTGTGGTCGAAGGGGATGGCCATGCTGCGGGCCCGGTTGCGGGCCTCGTCCACGTCGACCGGGCGGATGGGTCGCGGGCCCGGGCCGATGGGCACCTGGGCCGTGGCGCGCACGCTCCGCAGATGGCTGCCGCTGATGCTGTAGGTGAAGCCGGTGACGTAGATCTCGCCGTCGGCCTCCAGCGCGCGCATGGTGCGGGCGATGCAGCGGCTGCCGGCGCCCAGGTTGACGAAGTCGCCGTCCTGGAAGCCCTCGGCCTTCTCCTGGGCGCAGCCGACCACCTCCAGCTGGCCGTTGGGGCCGAGCTCGGTGGCCAGAGCACGGAACATGGTGGTGCCGAAATCACATGCGACGAGCAGGCGTCCCTGGCTCATGGCCGGCTCCTTCCGGTCCAGGGTACAGGCGCGGCGGGGCGATGCAGGCTCAGTTGCGCCGGCCTGCGGGGCGACGAACGGTGATCATGTCGCGGAAACGGAGATCGTACGTCGAGACCCGGTTTCGACGATTGTCGCGGCCGAACATGTAACGCTGAAGGCGATTGGCGAAATCCTCCCGCCCCACCATCAGCGTTCCCCGTCCGTTCTGCAGGACGATAGCGAATCCCTCGGTGCGGGCAACCACAAAATCGACCGGATCGGCGGCCTCGAGGCCGGTGCTTTCCACCGCGGCCAGAAGCTCCATCACCCGAGGCAGTTGCGTGGCGTCGAGGCGGCGCGTGCCCGTGCTGTCGCGGGGTGCGCGCACGCCCACGAGCACCGGCAGGCCCGGCCCCGGCAGGCGGTCCGGGTACGGGAGCACGCGTCCGTCGCCCACCAGCACCTGCAGATCCGGATCGTCCTGGCGCCGCGTCCGCGGGCTCCACCGCCAACAGCGGCCGCCACTCGGTGAACTCGATGGCCAGGGTCGAGGGCAGGCGGCGCGACAGGCGCAGGTCGCGCACCCAGGGCAGGGTCGCCAGCGCGCGGGCGGCGTCAGCCGGGCCCAGGCGCCAGATGTTGCGGCCCAGCAGGCCCGACAGGGCCTCCTCCAGCCGGTCCTGGGAGGTGAAGCGGTAGGCGCCGGTCTGCACCCGCGTCACCGCGAAGAGGTCGGCCGTCAGCAGCCACCACACCAGCACGCCGGCGCCCGCGAGCGCCCAGCGCCGCCGCGACCAGGCGCCACCGGGAGCGGCCGCGGCGGCGCCGCGGCCGTCGGCGAACCGCGAAGGCCCCGGCCGGCCGGGCCGCCATCGTCACGCCTCCGCGCGCGGACCGCGACGGTCCAGGTGGGCGCAGAGCGCCGCCCACCTCGCGGCCGATGTCGCCGGCGCCCAGGGTCAGCAGCAGGCTGCCCGCCGGCACCCGGGCGTCCAGCCAGGCGGGCGCGTCGGCGAAGCTCGTCCAGCAGGGTGACGCCGGCGCTGCCCTTGGCGGCCAGGGCGTCGGCGATCGACCTCGCTGTCGCAGCCGGCGGCGGGTGTCCTCGCCCGCGCCGTACACCGGCAGCAGGCGCCACCTGGGCCGCGCCGGCCAGCACGTCGGCGAACTCGCGGGCGAAGCGCGCGGTGCGGCTGTAGCGGTGGGGCTGGAAGAGCACCGCGACCGGGCGGTCGTACTCCCGTGCCACCGCCAGGGTGGCCGCCACCTCGGTGGGATGGTGGCCGTAGTCGTCGATCACCAGCACGCCGCCGTGCTCGCCGTGCTCCTCCAGGCGGCGGCCCACGCCCTGGCTGCCGGCCAGGCCGGCGGCCGACGGCGGCGAAGGGCACGCCCAGCTCCAGACCCACCGCCACCGCGGCCAGGGCGTTCTGCAGGTTGTGGCGGCCGCGCAGGGCCAGGCCGGATCTCGCCCGCCGCCACGCCGTCGACGAAGACGCGGGCGGCCTGGCCCGCGAAACCGGGCACCGGCGGCAGGGGCTCGCCCCGCACCTCGGCCTCCTCGCCCAGGCCGTAGGTGACGACCTGGCGGTCCAGATGCGGCAACAGGGCGCGCACCTCGGGATCGTCCACGCACAGCACGCAGGCCCCGTAGAAGGGCACCCGCGCCAGGAAGGCCGCGAAGGCCTCGCGCAGGCTGTCCAGGTCCGGGTAGAAGTCCA
This sequence comes from Candidatus Krumholzibacteriia bacterium, assembly GCA_963825035.1. GTDB lineage: Bacteria > Krumholzibacteriota > Krumholzibacteriia > LZORAL124-64-63 > LZORAL124-64-63 > JACZKN01. The sequence continues at coordinate 323,731 of CAWGRT010000008.1, forward strand.
CGTGCTCGTGGTCGATGTTGGTGACCACGGCGACGGTCGGCGTCAGGTGCAGGAAGGTGCCGTCGCTCTCGTCGGCCTCGGCCACCAGGTGCTCGCCGCCGCCGAGCACGGCGTTGGTGCCCATGGCGCGGATGCGGCCGCCGACGATCACCGTCGGGTCCAGGCCGCCGGCGGCCAGGGCCGCGGCCACCAGGGTGGTGGTGGTGGTCTTGCCGTGGGAGCCGGCCACGGCGATGCCGTACTTCAGGCGCATGAGCTCGGCGAGCATCTCGGCGCGGCGGATCACCGGGACGCGGCGGGCGCGGGCCGCGGCCACCTCGGCGTTGGCCTCGGTCACCGCCGAGGAGCGCACCACCACGTCGGCACCCTCGATGTTGGCGGCGTCGTGGCCGGCGAAGATCGTGGCGCCCAGGTGCGCCAGGCGGTCGGTCACCGGGCCGGTGCGCAGGTCGCTGCCGCTGACGGTGAAGCCCAGGTTCAGCAGCACCTCGGCGATGCCGCTCATGCCGACGCCGCCGATGGCCACCAGGTGGATGTGTCGCGTGTTGCGGAACACGGGGTGGTCTCCGTTCGCAGGATCGTCGTTCGGCCGGCTCGATCAGGCCGGCTCGATGGGCCGGCGCGGCCAGCCGGCCCGCCGGATGCCCGGCCAGGTTCAGCAGGTCCGCGGGCGATGACGGCGCGCCGCGTCGGGCCGGGCCAGCGTCCGCGCGCCGCCGCGCCCATGGCCGCCAGGCGCGCCGGCTCGGACCGCAGCGCGTCCACCGCCGCGGTCAGGGCCGGACCGTCGCAGTCGGCGTCCGCCAGCACCACCGCCGCGCCGGCGGCCGCGCAGGCCTCGGCGTTGCGGCGCTGGTGGTCGTCGGTGGCGAACGGGAAGGGCACCAGCACCGCCGGTCTGCCCGCCGCCTGCAGCTCGGCCAGGGTCATGGCCCCGGCGCGGCACACGGCCAGGTCGGCCCAGGCCAGGGCCGCCGGCCATGTCCTCCACGTAGGGGACCACGCGCACCCGCTCCGGGTCGGATGTCGGCCCAGGCCGCGCGCACCGCCTCCAGGTCGGCCACGCCGGTCTGCGATCAGCAGCGCCAGATCGTCGCGCCCGGCGCCAGGTCGCGGCCGCCGCGGCCGCACGGCCGCGTTCAGGGTGTGGGCCCCGCGGCTGCCGCCGAAGACCAGCACCCGGAAGGGTCCGTCCCGGCGGCCGCGCGTCGCCGGCCGCCGGCTCCGCGGTGAAGGCCGCCCGCACCGGGTTGCCCGTGGCCACCGGCGCGCCGGCGGGGAACCAGCGGCGCCGCCTCGGCGAAGCCCAGGTAGACCCGCCGCGCCCAGCGCCCCACCAGCCGGTTGGCCGAGCCGGGCACGGCGTTCTGCTCCTGCAGGGCGCAGGGGATCGCCCAGCAGCCGCGCCGCCAGCATCACCGGCGCGCACACGTAACCGCCGGTGCCCAGCACGATATCCGGTCGCCGCCGCAGCAGCAAGACGAGGCTGCGCAGGGTGCCGGCCAGCAGGTTCAGCAGGAAGAGCACGCGGCCCGCGAAGCCCAGGCCGCGCAGGCCCGAGGCGGGCACGAAGTGCAGGGGCCAGCCGGCCGCCGGGCACCAGCACGCTTCTCGAGGCCGCGGCGGGTGCCGGCGAAGCGGATGTCCGCGTCCGGCACCAGCCGCGCAGGGCCTCGGCCACCGCCAGACCCGGGTACACGTGGCCGCCGGTGCCGCCCCCGGTGATCAGCACGCGCACCGGGCGCGCGGCCGTCACGCCGACCACCCCCGGCGCCGCCAGCGGTTGCGTTCCACGTCGCTGGTGCGGGCGCTGCGCTCGATGTTCATCAGCACGCCGATGGCGGTCAGCGCACCCACCATGGCGGTGCCGCCGTAGCTGACGAAGGGCAGCGGCACGCCGATCACCGGCAGCACGCCGGTGACCATGCCGATGTTGGCGACGGCGTAGATGACCAGCGCCGTGGTCAGGCCCGCAGCGGCGACGCGGCCGAACGGCCTCGGGCGCCCGGGCGGCGATGCCGTAGCCGCGCCAGGCGATGACCACCACCATGGCAGATCACCAGCAGGGTGCCGAACAGCCCCCACTCCTCCCCCAGCACCGAGAAGGCGAAGTCGGTGTGGGACTCGGGCAGGAAGAAGAACTTGTTGTGGCTCTGGCCCGGCCCCAGGCCCGCGCCAGCCGCCGGCGCCCAGGCCGACGATGGACTGCCACACCTGGTACGGGTATTCGCCGTGGCTGCAGGGCCGCGACCCAGTCCACGAGGCGATGGCGCAGCTTGGGCACCACCACGAAGGCCAGGGCCATGCCGCCGCCGGGCAGCAGGGTCAGCCCGGCCAGCCAGCGCCAGGGGATGCCCGGCGACGAAGAGCATCACCAGGTCACGCCCGTGATCACCAGCACGTTGCCGAAGTTGGGCTGCAGCACCAGCATCACCGCCAGCGGCACGAAGCCGAAGCCCAGGGCCGCGAGCACCTGGCGCCCCCGCAGCGCCGGGCACGCCGCGGCTGGCTGGTGAGCAGTCTCGGCCATGACCGCGATCGCCGCCAGCTTGGCCGGCTCCACCGGCTGGAAGCGGAAGCCGCCGATGGTCACCCAGCGGTTGATGTGGCCGGTCAGCAGGCCCGGGCCGTCCTTCAGGGTCCAGGCCATCAGCACCAGGCGACACCGCCAGCAGGCCGCGACCCAGCCAGCGCACGCGCATCACCGAGTGGTCGACGGTGGCCACGGCCAGCATGGCCAGGGTGCCGACGCCGATCATGAACAGGTGCTTGGCCAGGATGTAGTGCTGGCCCAGGGGCGAGCCGGGCAGGCCGCGGGCGTAGCCGCCGGCGCCCCACACCACGGGGATGCCCAGGAACAGCAGCACCAGCACCGCCAGGCCCAGGTAGGGATCGCCGCCCTCGAGGCTCGCCGTCAGGCTGCGCAGGCGTCGCTTCATGCGGGGTCCTTCCCTTCGGGCGCGGTGGGCGCGGTGGCCCCGGCGCGCAGCGCGGCGGCCGCGAAGGCCTCGCCGCGCTGGTGGTAGTTGGCGAACATGTCGAAGCTGGCGCAGGCCGGGCTCAGCAGCACCGCGGCGTCGGGCTCGGCCAGGTCGGCGGCCAGGGCCACGGCCTCGTCCATGGACGCCGGCCGCGCTGACCGGCACCAGGTCCCGCAGCGCCGCGGCGATGGCCGGGCCCTCCTGCCCGATGGCCACCACGTGGCGCACCGGGCCCATGACGTCGCGCAGGGGCGCGTAGTCCTCGCCCTTGCCGCTGCCGCCGACGATCAGTACCACCGGACCCCGTCCAGCCGGCCAGCCCGCCGCACACGGCGTGGACGTTGGTGGCCTTGGAGTCGTCGATGAACACGACGCCGCCCCGCCGGCCCACCGGCTGGTGCCGATGGGGCAGGCCGGCGGAAGTCGCGCAGGCCGGCGGCCAGGGCCTCGGGCGGCGATGCCCGCGGCGCCGGCGCAGGCCACGGCGGCCAGGGCGTTGAGCAGGTTGGGCGGCGAGGTCAGGGCCAGCTCGTCCCGGCGCACGAGGGCGCGGCGTGCCGCCGGCGGCGTCCACCAGGACGTCGTCCTCGCCAGCGTACGGCGCGCGCCGCCGCCGTCGCCGAAGAGGACGCGGCGGCCGGCGGTGGGCCAGGCCCGCGCCTCGCGGCAGCCGGTCCAGGTGACGAAGGCGCCGTCCGGCGGGGATGCGCCCGGCCAGCACGCGCTTGGCCGCGAAGTAGGCGGCCAGGTCGGGGTAGCGGTCCAGGTGGTCGGGCGCCAGGTTCAGCACGGCCCCCACCCGCGGCGCGAAGGTCTGCACCGCCTCCAGCTGGAAGCTGGAGACCTCGGCCACCGCCAGGTCGTCGGGGCCCAGTTCGCGGGCCACCAGGCTCAGGGGCCGGCCCACGTTGCCCACGGCCTCGGCGCGGCGGCCGCCGGCGCGGGCCAGGTGGGCGATCCACTCGGTGACCGTCGACTTGCCGTTGGTGCCGGTGACGGCCACGATGGGCGCGGCGCAGTAGCGCGACGCCAGCTCCATCTCCCCCATCACCGGCACGCCGGCGGGCAGGGCCTGCAGGCGCGGATGCGCCGGCGGCACGCCCGGGCTGATGACCACGGCCCAGGGGTCGGCGGCGGGCCACCCGCCGCCGGTGCGGATCTCATCGAAAGCCCGGGGTGCCAGCGTTGGGCAGGCCCTCGCGATCCCACCGGCGGCGGACAGCCTCGTCCTCCGCGTCGTCGATGCCGATGACCCGGGCGCCCTGCGTCCCGCAGCAGCAGGCCGGCGGCGCACGCCGCTGCTGGCCAGCCCCACGACCCAGACGGTGCGCTCCCTCGACGTCCCAGGCCAACGGTGTCTCCTCCTACTGCAGCTTGATGGACGACATCCCCAGCAGCAGCAGGAGGATGCCGATGATCCAGAACCGCACCACGACCTGGGTCTCGGACCAGCCGGCCAGCTCGAAGTGGTGGTGCAGGGGCGCCATGCGGAACAGCCGCTTGCCGCCGGTGCGCTTGAACCAGGTGACCTGGGCCATGACGCTCAGGGCCTCGACCACGAACATGCCGCCGATGACCACCAGCAGCAGTTCCTTCTTCACCAGGATCGCCACCGTGCCCAGGGCGCCGCCCAGGGCCAGGCTGCCCGTGTCCCCCATGAAGATCCGGGCCGGATGCGCGTTGAACCAGAGGAAGCCGATGCCCGCCCCCACCACCGAGGCGCAGTACACCGTCAGCTCGCCGCTCTGGGGGATGAACAGCAGGTTCAGGTAGTCGGCGAAGACCGCGTGGCCGGTCAGGTAGGCCAGCACCGCGTAGCCGCCGAAGGCCAGCACCGACAGGCCGATGGCCAGGCCGTCCAGGCCGTCGCTCAGGTTCACGGCGTTGCTGGTGCCGGTCACCACCAGGATCACCAGCGGCACGTAGAACCAGCCCCAGTGGATCACCGTGTCCTTCAGGAAGGGCACGCTGGTGATGGTCAGCGGGTCGCCGGCCAGGCCCGCCACCAGGGTGCCGCCCAGCACCAGGCCCCAGCCCACCTGGCCCGCCAGCTTGAAGCGGCCGATCATCCCCTTGGGCCGCTTCTTGACCACCTTCAGGTAGTCGTCCAGGAACCCGATCAGGCCCATCCAGGCGGTGCCGATCAGGGCCAGCTGCACGTAGCGGTTGGACAGGTCGCCCCACAGCAGCGTCGGGATGATGATCGCCGCCAGCACCAGCGCGCCGCCCATGGTCGGGGTGCCGGCCTTGGTCTTGTGGTGCTGCGGGCCGTCGGCGCGGATCGACTCGCCGATCTGCAGCTGCTCCAGGCGCCGGATCACCCAGTCGCCGAAGATGAAGCAGATCAGCAGCGCCGTCACCGTGGCGTAGCTGGCGCGGAAGGTGATGTACTTGAAGACGTTGAACGCCGACCAGTGTTCGGCCAGGGGATAGAGCAGATGATAGAACATGGCGTCCCTGCCTCTAGGACTCGGTTCCGAAACGTGCGGCCAGCAGGGTCAGCACCCGCTCCATGGCGGCGCTGCGGGATCCCTTGACCAGGATGCGGTCGCCCGGCGCGGTGGTCCGCGCCAGGTAGGCGGCGGCCGTCCTCGTGGGCGTCGCAATGATGGGCCCGCCCGCCCGCCGCGTCAAAGCCCGCGGCCAGGGGCGCGGCCGTCGTCGCCCACGGTCACCAGCTCGTCCAGACCCAGCGTCCGCCAGCTCGCGGCCCGGTCTGCGCGTGGATGGCGTCGCTGTCCGGCCCCAGCTCGGCCATCCAGCCCAGCAGGGCCACCGCCCGGCCGGCCCCCGGCAGGGCCAGCAGGGCCCGCGCCGCCGCCACCATGCTGCGCGGGTTGGCGTTGTAGGCGTCGTCCAGGATCACCCGGCCGCCCAGCTCCAGGCACACGCCCCGGTGGGGCGAGCCCGCGAACCCGGCCAGGCCCCGGCGCAGATCGGCGTCGGCCGACCCCCAGGGCGCGTCCGGCCAGGATCGCCGCCGCCAGGTTGGCCCCGTTGTGCTCCCCGGGCAGGGGCACCGGCCAGTCGGCGCCGTCCAGGGCTCAGGATGCCCGTGCCGTCGGGCGCCGGACGCCAGGACCAGGGATGGTCGCCGCCCTCGCCGAAGGAACGACCACGCGGGCCCGGGTGCGGGCGCGCCAGGCGGCGAAGCCCGGGCTGTCGGCGTTGAGGACCGCGGCGCCGTCGGCGGGCAGCGCGGCGGCCAGCTCGCCCTTGCCCTCGATGATGCCCTCGAGGCTGCCGAACTCGGCCAGGTGGGCCGGCGAGGCGTTGGTGATGATGCCCACGCGTGGGCGCGGCCAGGGGCGCCAGGCGGGCGATCTCGCCCACCGCCGAGGCGCCCATCTCGATCACGCCGAAGCGGTGGTCCGGGCGCAGGCCCAGCAGGGTCACGGGCACGCCCAGATGGTTGTTGAGGTTGCCGCCGGTGGCGTGCACCGGGCCGGCGCCCGCGCAGCAGCGCCGCCAGCAGGTCCTTGGTGGTGGTCTTGCCGTTGGTGCCGGTGACCGCGGCGGTGACCGCGGGCAGGTGGCGCACGCCAGCAGACGGGCCAGCGGTCTGCAGGGCCGCCACCGGATCGGCGGCTCAGCAGCACGCCGGTCGCCGGCGCCGCGACCGCGCCCGACCAGGGGATCGTCCCCGCCGCCGGCGTGGGCCCCGCTCAGCACCCAGTGCCCGGTCGGCCAGGGCCGCCGGCGCGAAGCTGCGCGCCGTCGACGTGCTCGCCCCGCAGGGCCACGAACAGGGCGTCCGGCGCCAGGGTGCGCGAGTCCAGGCCCGCCCCCAGGAAGCCGCCGGCGGCGGCCGGCCGCGTCGCCGGGCTCGCAGGCGCCCGTCGTCGCCGACCAGCACGCCCGGCCAGCAGGCCCGGCGGCGGCGAGGTCGGCGGCGGCTCGCCGCGCCGTCGTAGCGGCGGTCAGTCACGGTCCGCCTCCCCGGCGGCGATCCAGGTCGCGCACCACCTCGCGGTCGTCGAAGTGGCGGCGCTCGGTCGCCGACGATCTGGTAGTCCTCGTGGCCCTTGCCGGCGATCACCACCACGTCGCCCGGCGCGGGCGGCGGCCAGGGCGGCCTCGATGGCGTCGCGGCGGTCCACCACCACGGCGTGGGCCGGCGGCGCGGCGGGGCGCGGCGGCCAGGAAGCCGCGCCTCGATCTCGGCGCAGATGGCCGCCGGCTCCTCGCTGCGCGGGATTGTCCGAGGTGATCCACACCAGGTCGGCGCCCGCGGCGGCGGCCGCGCCCCATGAGCGGCCGCTTGCCCCGGTCCCGGTCGCCGCCGCAGCCGAAGACCGCCAGCAGCCGGCCGTCGCTCAGTTCGTCGCAGGTGCGCAGCACCGCGGCCACCGCGTCGGGGGTGTGGGCGTAGTCCACCACGGCCAGGGCGCCGCCGGGCAGGTCGAAGCGTTCGAGGCGGCCGGGCACCTGGTCCACGGCCCCCAGGGCGGCCGGCGCAGTCCGCGGGCGCGTGGCCCAGGGCCAGGCCCGCGGCCAGGGCCGCGGCCAGGTTCTCCACGTTGAAGCGCCCCACCAGGGGGCTGGCCAGGTCGAAGCTGCTGGCCGCGCCAGCGGCAGCGCAGGCGGGTGCCGGTCCAGGTCCAGGTGCACGCGCCGGTGCACCACCAGGTCGGCGGCCACGGCCGGCGATCGGCGCTGAAGCGCACGCTGCGCCGGCCGCCCAGTGTCCAGGCCGGCCAGGGCCGGGTCGGCGGCGTTGACCACCGCCGACGCCGTCCTTGGCCGTCCAGCAGGTCGAGGATGCGGGCCTTGGCCGCCAGGTAGGCGTCCAGGTCGGCGTGGTAGTCCAGGTGGTCGCGGCTCAGGTTCGTCAGCACCGCCGCGTCCAGTTCCAGGCCGGCGGTGCGCTGCTGGTCCAGGGCGTGGGAGGACAGCTCCATGGCCACCGCGCGGCAGCCGCTGATCGCGCATGCGGCCCAGCCAGTCCCAGAACAGCGGGCCGCCGGGCGTGGTCAGCGGCGCAGGCTCGCGGCGCTGCGCCGTCGTCGTAGGCGATGGTGCCCAGCAGGCCGCAGGGACCGGCCAGCTGGCCCAGCAGTGCCCGCAGCAGGAAGGCGGTGGTGGTCTTGCCGTTGGTGCCGGTGACGCCGACGGCGGTCAGCGTCCCGGTCGGGCGGCCGTGCAGCCGCGCGGGCCAGCAGCGACGGCAGCGGGCGCGTGTCCGCGGCCACCAGGCGCGCCCGGAGCGCGGGCCGGGCCTGGTCGGCGGCCGCGGCGATCACCGCCACGGCGGGGCAGCCGGCGGCCACGGCCTGCATCCACGAAGTCGTGGCCGTCGGCGCCGGTGCCGCGCACGGCGACGAACAGGACGCCCGGGCCGGCGGCGCGCGAGTCGGCGGTCACCGCCTCGATGACCACCGCCGCGTCGCCCTGCAGGGCGACGCCGGGCAGGCCGGCCGCCAGTTCCTGCCAGGGTCAGGGCCATACCGCCTCCATGCCCGACCTTCACGCGCCGCGAGGCCAGCACCCGGCCCGCGGGCTGATCCTGGCGCACGGCATAGCCCGCACCGTCGATGGCCACCTCGATGCCCAGGCGGGCCGCCAGGCTGCGCACCTCGCGGTTGCTCTTGCCCGTGAAGTCGGGACACACGGTCGCCGCGGCACTCGCCGCGGGCCGGGCGCGCCGCCGCCGGCAGCACCACGGTGGCGCCGCGCCGGCAGCGCGAACCCGGCCGCCGGAATCTGCTCGGCCACCAGGCCGCCCGCGCTCGGCGCCGGCCACGGTCAGGCCCGCCGGCGCCAGGCGCTGGGCGGCCGCGTCCGACCGAGAGCTGCAGCACGTCCGGCACCGTCACCAGGTCGGCCGGCGGCGCCGTGGCGATCACGCGGGTGCGCGGGCCCGGCACGTCGGTCAGCCAGCCGGTGGAGCAGCGGATGTCCTCCAGCACGTCGCCGGAACAGGGGCACCGAGCTCTGGGCCGCGTAGTAGCGGCGGTAGCCCTTGGGCTCGTCCAGCACCGCGACGATCACCAGCCGCGGGTCCTCCACCGGCGCGATGCCGGCGAAGGTGGCCACGTAGGCGCCGCGGGCCATGGTGCGGCCGTCGCGACTCTTCTGGGCGGTGCCGGTCTTGCCGCCGACGCTGATCCAGTCCAGCGCGTGCCCGGTGCCCGTGCCCTCGCGCCACCACGCGGCCCATGGCCTCGCGCAGCACCGCGGCCAGGGGCTCGGCGCATGACCCGGCGCAGGGCCAGGGGCGGCCGCTCCTCCAGGAGGCGCCCGTCGTGGTCGTGGACCTCGCGGATCAGCCGCGGCGCGTACAGGGTGCCGCCGTTGGCCACCGCCGCCACGGCCATGCCCAGCTGCAGGGGCGTGACGGCGATCTCCTGGCCGATGGCCAGGGTCGCCTGGGAGCGGCCCGACCAGTCGGCCGGCTCGCGCAGGATGCCCGCGGGCTGGCCGCCGTAGGGCGCGAGGGTCGGCTGGCCGAAGCCGAAGTCCAGGATGTCCCGGTAGAACTCGTCGCGACCCAGGTTGGCCACCGCGCGCGCGAACCACACGTTGGCCGACTTGGTGAAGGCCTGCATCAGCGACAGGTCGCCGTACTTGTGGTCGTCGTCGTTGCGGATGACGAAGCCGTTGAACTCGGTTGTCGGAGCAGTCGAAGACGGTGGCCGTGTCCACGGCCGCCCGCCGCAGCAGCGAGGCCGCGGTGAAGATCTTGAAGACCGAACCCGGCTCGTACATGCCAGGTGAAGTTGCGGTTGTTCCAGACGGCGGCGTCGCCGTGGCGCGCGCGGCGCGTGGGCATCAGGGGCCAGCTGGCGGCGGCCAGCACGTCGCCGGTCTGCGGCTGGACGATCAGCACCGAGCCCGCCGTCGGCCCGGGTCTCGGCCACCGCCTCGGCCAGGCGCCGCTCGGCGATGGCCTGCAGGTCCTCGTCGATGGTCAGCACCACGCTGCGGCCGTGCTCCGGCTCGTCCACGACGACGCGGCCCAGGTCGCGGCCGGGGATGCCCGTGTCCACCGAGCGGCAGCGCCCGGGCCGGCCGGCCAGCAGGTCCTGCAGGGCGTACTCCAGGCCGGTGGCGTAGGTGGTGTCGCGCTCGTGGCGGCAGAAGCCCACCAGGGAGGCGCCGACACCGTCGGTGGGATAGACCCGGGCGCGCACCGTGTCCATGGTGACGGCCCGCTCGCGGCGCAGGCGCTCCTTCTGGGCGCGGGTCAGCACCACGCCGCGCTCCAGCACCACGTGACGCCGGCCGGCGCGGCGGATGGCCCTGCGGACGCGCGCCGGGATCGCGCTGCAGGACCCGGCCCAGCAGGGCGCTCAGGGAATCGGGGTGCTGCACGAGGGTGGGCGCCACGCCCACGTTCCATTCCAGCACCGAAAGGGCCAGGGGCCGGCCCTGGCGGTCGAGCATGTCGCCGCGCTCGGCCGGCAGCACGCCCATGGACCACCACTGGTCTTCGGCCACGGCGGCCAGCTCCTCGTGCCGCACCACCTGCAGCCAGCCCACCCGCAGGACCAGGCCGAGGGCCGCCGCAGCACGGCAACCCTCAGCGCGCGGAGCCGACCGTCGTCCCGGCCCGCAGCGCTCACGGGACCGCCTCCCGGCGGCCGCCGGCGCGGTCGAGCGGATCGAGGGAGACCATGGCCCCCGCCACGAACTCCGGCGGCTGGGCCGCGTTGGCCGTGGCGCCGCCGGCCAGGCCCGACAGCACGCGGGCCAGGAACCCGTCGCCGGCCGCGGCCTCGTGGGGCGCGGCCACCAGCACGAAGTCGGGGATCTCGGACTGCTCCAGGCCGATGGCCTGCGCCCGCGGGATCACCACGTCCGGCGCGGTGGCCTGCACCCAGCGCTGCGACAGGTCGGCCGACTCGGCCTCCAGGCACGCATCCTGGTCCTCGAGCACGCTGACCCGGGCCCGCAGGCGGGTCACCTCGCCCGAGACGACGACGCTGCCGGCGACCATCGCCACCAGCAGGGCGCCGCCGGCGGCCGCCCGCAGGGACTGGCGCCGGACCAGCGGCCGGCGGTGCGCCATGGCGGCGTCGCGGCAGCGGCAGGCCCGGCCCGCCGCCCTGAGCTTTTCCATCGCGTGAAACATGGGGCCCCCTCCAGATCGATGCTCTGGTCAGATACGTTCGGCGGCCCGCAGCTTGGCGCTGCGGGCCCGCGGATTCCGGTCGGCCTCGGCGGCGTCGGCGGTGACGGCGCGCTTGGTCAGGGTGGTCAGGGTCCGCCGGTGCCCGCACACGCACACGGGCACGTCGGCCGGGCAGATGCAATCCCGCCGCTCCCGGTCGATGAACCGCTTGACCAGGCGGTCTTCCAGGGAGTGGTAGGAGATGACGACGAAGCGGCCGCCGGGCACCAGGGCGTCCGGCAGCTTGAGCAGGGCCTCCTCCAGGGCGCCCAGCTCGTCGTTGACGGCGATGCGCAGGGCCTGGAAGACGCGGCTCAGGGTCGGCTGGGGCTTGGCCCCCCGCGGCACCACCCGCGAGACGATCTCCGCCAGGCGCGCCGTCGTGTCCACGGGCGCCTCGGCGCGGGCCGCCACCAGGGCGCGGGCGATGCGGCGGCTGCCGCGTTCCTCGCCCAGGGACCAGAACAGGTCGGCCAGGCGGCGCTCGTCCAGCTGCGCCAGCAACGTCGAGGCCGGCTCGCCCTGCTCCTGGTCGAAGCGCAGGTCCAGGGGGCCGTCGGCACGGTAGCTGAAGCCCTTGTCCGGATCGTCCAGCTGGAGGGAGCTGACGCCCAGGTCCAGCAGCACGCCGTCCACGGTCGGCCAGGCGACGTCGGCCAGGGCCCGGTCCAGGTTGCGGAAGGAGTCGCGGCGGCAGCGCAGGGCGGGCCGCTCGGCGGCCAGGGCGGTGCAGGCGGCGTGGGCCACCGCGTCCAGGTCCAGGCCCAGCACCTGGGCGCCGGCGTCCAGCAGCGCGGCGCTGTGCCCGCCGAACCCGAAGGTCCCGTCGATGTACCGCCGCCCCGGTCCCGGCTGCAGCAGATCGATCGTCTCCTGCAGAAGCACGGGCACGTGCGGGGCACCGGTCATGGCATACGGACGGGGGCCAGGCTCCCGAGGTGGCGGAGCGTCGGCAGGCCCGGCGTGGGGTCGGCGGCGACGTCCCAGTTGCCCATGATCAGGATGGCCTTGAGGTAGTCGCTCCAGCCCTGCAGGAAGAGCTGGTGGCGGTAGGCCCGGAGCTTGCGGCTCCAGGCCACCAGGTCGCCGGTGGCGCGGTAGTCCATGTGCGCCAGGCCGCTGCCGTCCAGGACGACGCGGCAGCCGCGGCCGGCCAGCGCGGGAGCCACCCGGCCGGCCAGCACGGCGACTCCGTCGCCATCGAGGATGCCCGAGAGAGCGACCCAGACAGACCTGTCATCCTGTCTGACCTGGATCTCCATACCGTTGCGCGCGGCCTCCTGCCTTGCGGTCTGACGGGTCGTCTCTCTCGGCATCGGGGCTCCCTCCCCACGTGGCCCTTCCCTGGGCGGTATCGATCGCAACCGTGGATGGCGTCCGTGTTCGAGCTTGGGCCGGGCGGGCGTCGATCCGTCGACGCCCCTCGCCCGGCATTGTCCGGCTGCATCCGTGCGGCCGGCCGCTGAGATCAGCGATAGAATTCGTCCATGAACCCGGCGTCCGGGCCCTCGTCCCCGTCCTGGATCGCGGCCAGGGCGTCGGGGGACCACAACTCCATGTAGCCCCCCATGCCCACGACCGTGGCCTTGTTGCTGATGCCCACCGAGGCCAGCAGATCCGTCGGCACCTGCACCCGTCCTTGGGCGTCGGGCTCGATGGTCTTGCTGCCCAGGCTCATGGCCCGGAGGTTCGCCCGCAGCCGCGGCCCGGGCGTCCCCTGGCGCATCCGCTCGAAGATGGCCATCCACACCTCGTGGGGATGGATCGCCAGGGAGCCGTCGGCCCCCTTGGCCACCACGTACTTCTCGTCCCCCGGCCCCGACCCTCCTTGGCGGAACCGGAACGGCAGATTGAACCGGCCCTTCACGTCCACGGCACGCGTGTAATCGCCGTGGAACGTGTAGGTCGGCTCGTTTGCCGGGTTGGACGTCGGGTGATCCATCTCGTCCTTGCTTTTGCGCCAAGTGGCTTAAGTGGCGGGCCTTACGCTGATCCTTGCGTCGTTTTGCCGTTCCGTCGGCGCCCGCCACTTTCACCACTTATAACCACTCATCACCACTAGGGACCACCGGACAATATCGGGCACCCCCCAGCGTGTCAACCGGCTTTTCGTAGAAAGGTACATTTTTTTTAGAGACGAAAAGATGGCGAAAAACAGGCTGTCCATAGCCGGCCCGGAAGGCGCATGGGGAGGCGAAGGCGAGGATCGGGAGGTCAGCCGCGACGGCGGCGCAGGAAGGTGCGCAAGCTCAGCCCCGTGGCCTGGCGGAACCGGGCCACCATCAGGACCGAGCCGCAGGCGTAGGCCAGGGAGCTGGCCCAGGCGGCGCCCTCGGCGCCGTGGCCGGGGATCAGCCACAGGCCGACGGCCACGTTCACCACCAGGGTCAGCAGGGAAGCCTGGGTGTTCCACTGGGGTTTGCCGCGGCCGATGAAGTCGCCCGCCAGCACCGCCCCCGGGGCGAAGGCCACGATCCCCGGCAGCAGCGCCCGCAGGGCCGGGCCCGAAGCGGCGAAGGCCCCGTGCTTGAGCAGGGCCAGCAGGGGGTTGGCCACCAGCCACAGGGGCACGGCCGCGACCAGGGTCACCAGGAAGCCGACGCGCACCGCCCGCGAGGCCGTGCGGTCGCGCGCGGGATCGGCCGCCGAGCCGGCCGACGTGTGCACCAGCAGGGGCGTCATGGCCCCGGGCAGCAGCCAGAGCATCTCGCCCGCATAGACCGCCACCGAGTAGATGCCCACCTCCGCCGCCCCGTGGAAGCGGGCCACCAGCCCCTGGTCCAGGCGCAGCAGCAGGAAGTAGGCGACGGCCGAGAGCTGGCCCACCCAGCCCCGCTGCAGGTTCCAGAGGATCAGGCCGCGGAGGCTGCGCCGGTGCAGGTCCGCCGGCAGGGCCTCGTCCTCGGCGCCCGCGCGCATGGGCGCGTGGCGCCGCGGCCGCGACACCTCCCGGGCCAGGACGACCACCAGGGCCGTGGCCCCCAGGGCCTGGGTCACGGCGAAGGCGCCCACGGCCCGGCCGAACTGCATCCGCCCGACGAAGGCCAGGGCCGCCACCACCGCCAGGTAGCCGAAGGCCCGCCAACCGTTGACCGCGGCCCCCACCACCAGGCGCCCGCGGGCCAGCAGGTCGTAGGAGAAGATCTCGTAGGCGAGGATGCCGGCCGCGGCCACGGCCACGGCGAAGCCCAGCCCCTTCGACCAGCCCAGGTTGGCCGCCAGGAACGTGCTGGGACCCGTACCGGTCGTCCACCAGGCGCCCAGCAGCAGCACCCCGATCATGGCCACGGTCCACTGGGCCTGGGCGGTGACCATGCGGCGGGCCGGCACCCGGTCCTGGCGCAGGGGCGGCACCGCGGCCAGCCCCATGCCACAGGCCAGCAGGGCCGAGGAAAGCTGGGCCACGGCCACCGTCAGGCTGAAGTGTCCCTGCCCCTCGGGCCCCAGGATCTGGGCCACGATCACCACCGCCGCCGCGTTGGCCACCACCTGGCCCACGCGGCTCAGCAGGATGCGCAGCGCGGCGCCGAAGAACCTCATCGGCCCGGGTCCCGGTCGTGCCAGCGGCGGCGGCCGCCGCGACGCAGCCCGGCCGCCCCGCGCAGCAGGCGGCGGACGGGCCCCTCGGCCAGGTACCAGCCGCGGGCGCGGGTCTCGGCCCCCAGGGTGCGCTTGAACTCGGCCAGGCCGGCGATGCCGCCGCTGGCGCCCAGGTCCAGCCAGCGGGCGCCGCGCCGGCAGGCCTCCTCCACGTCCCCCCACACGGCCAGGGTGGACGGGAAGTAGGTGCTGGCCGCCGCCGGGTCGGTCACGCCGCTCCAGGCGGTGACCCAGTCGCCGCGGTGCAGGTTCAGGTGGCCCCCCACCACCTCGCCCTCCGCCAGCACGCAGGTGAAGAAGGCGCCGGCGCCGTCGGGTCCGGGCCGGGCGGTCACCAGGTCGTGCACCAGGGCCAGGGGCAGCGGAGCCGTACCCCAACGGGCGCAGGCCCGCACGTGCAGCCGGTGCCAGGCCACCAGCAGGCCCGATGCGTCCGTCACCACGACCTCGCAGCCCCGGCGCAGGGCGCGGTTCCGTTCGTTGCGCTTGCTCTTGCGGAAGCGCGCGGCCACCGCCTCGGGACCGCCCTCCAGGGACAGCACCGCCGAGGACACGTCCCGGCGGCGGAAGCGGCGGTCGGCCGCCAACAAGCCGCCCCAGCGCTGCTCGTGGCCGGCGTTCAGGGCGATGCCGCAGCCGCGCAGACCGCCGCCGCGGGCCGCCACGAAGGCGTCCAGCAGGCAGGTCGCCACCCGGTGGGCGTCGTCCGCCGGCAGGTCGGCGCGCACCACCGGACCGCCCGAGGTGCCGTCGGGACCGCTGTCGAGGCGGCCCAGGCGCCCGGGGGTCTCCAGGGCGGCCAGGCCGCCCAGCAGGCGCCCTTCGTCGCGCACGGTCCACCACACCGGGCGGGTGCCCGGGCGGTGACGGGCCAGGGTGGTGAGCCAGAAGGGGCCGTGGCAGGCGTCGGCCTGGGGATCGGCGGCCAGCAGGCCGGTCCAGTCGTCGGGAGGCGTGCCGGCGGGCTGGGCCTGCACCGCGGACCCTAGCGGCCGCCGGCCCGGCCCGCGGCCAGGTCGGGGCGGTCCAGGAGATCGGCCAGACGGGCCCGCAGGCCGGGCACGTCGCCGGCCGCGGCCAGGGCCAGCAGCCCGTCCAGGGCCGCGGCGACGCGGCCCGGATCCCCGCTGCGGGACTCGGCCCGCCGGATCAGGGGATTGGGGCTGGGCAGCAGTTCCTCGTCCTCCTCGTGCAGCGCCTCGTGCAGGCGCTCGCCAGGTCGCAGCCCGGTGATCTCGATGCCCGGGCCTTCGTCGCCGCCGGCCGGGTCGTAGCCCGAGAGCACCAGCAGGTTGCGCGCGAGATCCATGATCGGCACGGGGTTGCCCATCTCCAGGATGTAGGTGGCGCCGCGTTCCCCCAGCACCATGGACTCGATCACCAGGAGAGCCGCCTCCTTGATGGTCATGAAGTAGCGGGTCATCTCCGGGTCGGTGATGGGCAGGGGCAGGCCCTGGCGGATGCGCTGCATGAAGAACGGCACCACCGAGCCGCGGCTGCCCAGCACGTTGCCGAAGCGCACGGTCAGGAAGCGGGTGCCGCCTGCGACGGCGGCGGCGTCGCGCACCAGCAGCTCGGCCAGCTTCTTGGTGGCCCCCATGACGCTGGCCGGCGCCACCGCCTTGTCGGTGCTGATGAGCACGAAGCGCTCGGCCCCCACGGCGCGGGCGAAGGCGATGAGGTTGGCGGTGCCCCCCACGTTGACGGCGACGGCCTCCTCCGGATTCTCCTCCATCAGGGGCACGTGCTTGTGGGCGGCCGCGTGCAGGACCAGGTCCGGGCGCAGCCGGCCGGCCAGCACCGCCATGCGGGCGCGGTCGCGCACGTCGGCGATCACGCTGGTGAGCACGGTGGCGCCCCGGCGCGGCTCCAGCTCGCCGGCGATCTCGAAGAGGCTGTTCTCGCCGCGGCCCAGCAGGATGAGTTCGGCCGGCTCCAGGGGCAGCAGCCGCCGGCACAGTTCGCCGCCGATGCTGCCGCCGGCGCCGGTGACCAGCACCGTCCGGCCGCGCACCACGGCGCGGGCGTCGGCATCGCGGAAGTCCACGCTCTCGCGGCCCAGCAGGTGCTCGGGCGCGACGCCCCGCACCTGGGAGAAGTGGACGTCCCCCAGGATGATGTCGCGCAGGCCGGGCACGATCCGGCAGGGCACGCCCGCCCGCCGGCTGAGGATGACCAGGCGCCGGATCAGCCGGCCGCCGGCCGAGGGGATGGCCAGCAGCACCTCCTGGGCGCGGCAAGCGGCGGCCGCCTGCACCAGGTCCTCGCAGCCGCCCAGCACGGGCAGCCCACAGACCTCGGTGCCCTGCAGACGCGGGTCGTCGTCCAGGAAGGCCACCGGTTCGGCGGGCAGCTTGTCGCGCTGGATCTCCCGGACCAGGGACTGGCCGGCCACGCCCGCGCCCACCACCAGCAGGCGCGGGCGCGGCGGACGCTTCCGGTCCCGGTTGCCGTCACCGCTCATCGTCGTCTCCATCACGGGGTGTGCCGCGCGCCGCCGTCAGCGCACGACCGCCAGGGTGCGCATCACCGTGCCGCCGCGCCAGCTGATCCTCACCACGTACACGCCGGTGGCGACGGCGGTCCCCACCCGGTTGATCCCCGACCAGAAGGCGTCGTCGCCGGCCACGTAGGGGTCGCGGTACACGATCTGACCCTCGACGTTGTAGATGGTCACCTCGGCCGGATCGTCGCTGGTGGCCCCCAGGTTGCCCACGGCCAGGCGGCCGTCGCTGTCGGGATGCCAGGGATTCGGATAGAGGTACGCGCCCGCCACCGCCGATCCCCCGGAACCGCCCCCGACGTCGCCGACCGTGATCAGGGCGGCGCCGCGGTCGCCGCTGACCAGCACCCGCCGGCTGTTCGGGTCGGCCACCACCTTGCGGTAGTAGACGCCCGGCAGCGCGTCCAGCACCCCGGAGGTGTAGAGGGTGGTGTAGCCGATGCCGGACACGTAGTTGGCCAGGTCGAGCCAGGTGTCGACCGCGTGGGTGTAGGCGCCGTCGACGATGCGCTCGCGCACGCGGTTCAGACCGGTCTCGGTCACGACCCACAGGTCGCCCGCCGTGTCGAGGGCCAGGTCGTTGATGGTGCCTCCCAGCAGGCCGGGCGCCTCGGGGCTCTGCTTGGCCAGCAGGAAATCCTCGTAGGTGATGTACATGGTGGTCGGGGTCACGTGGGGCGTCAGGAGCACGAGCTTGTCGCCGCCGCACCAGAAGGTGCCGGCGGGGCCCGCGGCCAGGGCGAGCGTGTTCATGGTCACCGGCCCGCCGTCGCCGGTGAAGGTCCGCACGGGCCCGTCCCAGCGGTCGTCGGTCAGGTCGGTCCAGGTCAGGGGGTCGTCCGGGCCCGCCGCGTCGCCGTTCACGTCCCAGCGCGACAACCCGTGGCCGTCGCCCTTGACGGCGAACCAGATGACGTCGGGCCGCTCCACGTAGACGTCCCAGGCTTCGACACCCTCGCCCAGGCCGCCGACCGCCGGGGACGGGCTGACCCAGTTGGCCGGGTTACGCCAATGGACGGGATCGATGAGCACCTGGGCCGGGATCGCGTCCCCGCTGTCGTGCACCATCAGCAGGGACCCGTCGGGATGAACCGTCAGGTTGACCACCCGCCGCCCGCTCAGGCCGCTGTTGCCGGTCAGGATCTGATCCGTGCGGCCGGTGACCGGATCGTAGCGCAGCAGCCCGCCCGAAGCGAACTGCGTCGCCCACACGCCGCCGGCATGGTCGGTGGCCATCGCCAGCACGTTGCCGTTGAAGTTGATCAGCCCCGACGAATCGTTGACGGCCGAGGCCAGCGAGTCGACGTTGACCCACTGGCCGTCGCGCAGCCCGCTGATGCCGGCGCCGCCCCACGATCCGATCCAGGCGCGCCCGTCGGCACCGAACGTGACGCCTTCCACGTTGCCGACCACCGGTCCGCCGTCCAGCACCGCGGTGTCCCACGAATCGTCCGCGCCGAGTCGGGCGAACCAGGCGTACCCCGCCGCCGGCGACGTGCCCGCCAACCGGTGACGCCCGCCGGTCCAGAGTTCGTCCTCGCCCGTAAGAGAGGTCGCCGTGGCGTACGGTAGGGGAATATCTGTGAACGCGCTGCCGTCCCAGCGGCCCACATGACCGGCCGCCTGGGCATCGATGCCGAAGACGTAGAGGCCGCCTCCGATCCAGTCGACCTGGATGACCCAGTAACCGGGCGAACCCAGGCGTGTCCAGGTCGCGGTACCCGAATCCCAGGTGTAGACGCCGCCATTGCTCCCGGCGGTGAGGGTGCCGTCCGGCGCCACCGCCAGATCGTTGACGACGAGGTTGGTCAACCCATCGTTGACCGGGGTGAACGTGTTGCCTGCGAACCGGCACACGCCGACAGCGGTACCGAAGTAGACGGCGTCGTCGGCGATGGCCACGGCGTTGACGGCGTTGCTGATCAGTCCGTCGCCCTCGGCCGTGTAGTGGGCCACGGCGATCCCGTTGGCGATCACGCCCACGCCCGAATTGGCCGTGGCGTACCAGACCCGTTCCGCGTCGCCCACCACCACCGCGTCCACGTCGGACACGTTCAGGGCGACCTGGCTGCTGGCGTACTGCCGGAAGGCCGGCGTCCCGGCCGGGTCGGCGATGCGGGTCAGGCCGGCGCCGTCGGTGCCGACCCAGAGGTTGCGCCCGGACCAGGCCAGGCTGGTGACCTCGTTCCCGCCCAGTTCGTCGCTGTCGGCCGTCCAGATCCGCACCTGCTCCGGCGCGTCCGCCGGCCAGCGCGCGAGGCCGCCTCCGTCCAGGCCGCCGTAGACGGTGCCGTCGACTTCCAGCAGGCAATTGATGGTGCGCTGCCGCAGCAAGGGCGTGATGGTGACCCCGTCCACGGCCGCGGCGGCCGGGACGGCGATCCCCGCCAGCACGAGCACGCCTGCGAACATCACCCGAGCGATGGTGTCCTTCATGTTTCGCCTTCCTCGTCACGGGCACGGCCTTGCGCTGCCGTCCGCCCTGCCAGCCCGGATACCGAACCGAGATTACCGAATCCGCCGGGATCCCGCCACAACAGCCCCAGCACGGCCCGCCACGCCCCTCGCGGGCCGTCCGCCGCCGCCCAGGGTCCGGTCAGACCGGGCGGTGCCGGCTGATCCTCCCAGAATGCGATCACGCCCGCCGCGTCCCGCGGCGGTTCGGGCGCCGCCCCCACGGCGGCCCGGCTGCCCCACAGATCCAGCCGCCCCCGCAGCAGCGGGCCCACCAGCGTCCCCTGCCAGGGCAGGGGCAGGACACGCCCTGCCGGCGTGGTGGCCAGGGTCAACTCCAGGGCGTGGCCCCAGGCGTCGCAGACCGCCACCGTCTGCAGGGCCACCGCACCGCGGCGCAGGGGCCGCAGCCGCAGCCAGAGCGACGGCAGGACCGTCAGCAGGGCCAGCAGCGCCGCCGCGGGCAGACCCGCCAGCCGCCGCAGGAACGCCGCCGCGGCGCGGCGCCCGCCGGCGGCCTGCACGGCGCTGGGCGCGCCGCCGAAGGTCTCGGCCCGGGAGGCGGCGGCCAGCAGCCACACGCCGTCGTCCAGCCAGCGCAACCGCACGCGCAGGCGGCGCAGGGCGCCGAGGGTCAGCCACTGGGCGTCGGCCGGACGCGGCAGGGCGCCGAACACGACCTGCGAGATGCGGTAGCGCTCGACCACCGCCGGCGCCTCGTCGGGCCGGCCCAGCCAGGGCACGCCCCCGTTCAGGGGCGGCAGCGCCCCCACGTCCCCGGGATCGGCCAGGTAGCCCGCCACGTCCACGCCCTGGGTCACCAGGTCCCCGCGCCCGACCCAGCCAGGCGTTGAGCTGGGCCATGGGCCCCACCAGCAGGGTGCGCTCCAGGGACAGGCGCCCCCGCTCCAGGCGCCGGCGCCCCGCCGCCACGAGTCCGTCGCCCAGGGCGGTGCCCACCGCGGCCAGCGGGATGAACATCAGCAGCACGGCGCGGCTGATCACGTCCATGTGCCCCAGGTAGGTCGCCGCCAGCAGAAGCACGGCCAGGATGCCCACGTGCTGCAGGTGCTCGGACAGGCGCCGTCGTCGGCCGCGCGGCGCGCTGCGGTAGCGGCCCGCGAGCAGGAAGGTCACCGTGGCCAGGACCAGGGCGAACAGCAGCAGCGGCCGGTACTCGGCGAAGGGGTACAGGGACTCGGCGAAGCGCGAGCCCAGCAGGCTGCGCAGGCCGTACGCCACGGCGAATGCCGCCGTCAGGCCCGCCAGGTCCAGCAGCCACAGCAGCATCAACAGCAGGGGCTCGCGCCACTTCTTCAGCAGCCAGACGACCATCCCCCACTTCTCGTAGAAGGAGATCAGGCTGGCCAGGTGCAGGAAGAACGAGCGGTTGAAGGTGCCCTTGGCGCTGTCGCGGCGGTGGCGGTGGACGAAACGCGCGTCCGGGGTGTAGACCACCTCGAAGCCGCGCCTGCCACATGCGGTAGCACCAGTCCACGTCCTCGAAATACAGGAAGAAGCGCTCGTCCATGGCGCCGGTGCGGGCCACGGCCTCGCGGCGCGCCAGCAGGCAGCCGCCCAGGATCCAGTCCACCGGCCGGCGACGAGCGGTGGTCGAAGTCCTTCATCAGGTGGCGGCGCACCGTCGCGCTGTCGCGGAAGATGCCGGCCCAGGAACGTGCGGCGCAGCAGCAGGGTGCCGAAGGTGTAGAAGCGGCGGCACGAGTCCTGGATGCTGCCGTCCTCGTTCAGCAGCTGCGGCCCGACCAGCCCGGCGCGCGGGATGCCGGTCGGCGAAGGCCAGCAGCGCGTCCAGGGAGCCGGGCAGGACCACCACGTCCGGGTTGAGCACCAGGTGGTACTCGGCATCGACGGCGGCGATGCCCAGGTTGCAGCCGTGGGCGTAGCCGGTGTTCTCGGTGTTGAAGATCCAGATGCAGTCGGGGAAGCGGCGGTGCACGTCGGCCAGGCCCTCGTCCCGGGAGGCGTTGTCCACCACCACGATGCGGTGCTCGGCCGCCGGCGGGTTGGCGGTGAGCGATTCGAGGCACCGCGCGAGGTCCGCGCTGGTGTTGTAGTGGACGATGACGATGGCCAGCTTCACGGTTTGCCGGATCCGCCGTTCGCTCAGGGTATGCGCCGCAGCCGCAGCGCCCAGACCATCCACATGGCCTCGACGATGATGCGCGCGCGACATCTTGGACACGCCCACCTGCCGGTCGACGAACATGATGGGGATCTCCTTGATCCGCAGCCCGCGCTTCCAGCAGTGGTAGTTCATCTCGATCTGGAACGAGTAGCCGTCGCTCTTGACCCGGTCCAGGGGCAGCGCCTCGAGAGTCGCGCGGCGGAAGCACTTGAAGCCGCCGGTGCAGTCCTTGATGGGCATGCCGGTGATGAACCGCGCGTACAGGTTGGCGCCCACCGAGAGGATCAGCCGGCTCAGCGGCCAGTTCACCACGGTGATGCCGTCGCAGGTAGCGGCTGCCCAGCACCAGGTCGTGGGTCTCGATCTGCACTGCAGGAACTCGTCCAGGGCCTCGGGCTGGTGGCTGAAGTCGGCGTCCATCTCGAAGACGGCGTCGAAGTCGGTGTTGGCCAGCATCCACTGGAAGCCGGCGATGTAGGCGGCGCCCAGGCCCTGCTTCAGGGCGCGCTCCAGGATCAGCACGCGCTCGCCGAAGCCGGGCAGGGCCTTGACCACCTCGGCGGTGCCGTCGGGCGAATTGTCGTCCACCACCAGCACCGACAGGCGCGGGTCCCGGGCCAGGATCTCGGGGATCAGGCGGCCGACGTTCTCGGCCTCGTTGTAGGTGGGCACCACGACCACGGCCTTGCGGACCACGGGAGCGGCGGCCGGCGACGTTCTCAGCTCATGCATCGACTCCCGCGGAGGTCGGCGGACGCGGCCGACGGCATGTACGGGAACGACCAGCAGCGCCGCCACGCAGGACGACCCCCAGGATCGACAGGGACAGGCCCGCGCGCACCGACGGGTCGCCGTAGATGAAGCGCACGGTGTGGTCGCCGGCCTCCAGGGCGACGCCCCGCAGCACCAGGTCGGCCGCCAGCAGGGGCCGCGTCCGGCCATCCACCTCCACGCGCCAGCCGGGCGCGTTCATGTCCGCCAGCACGAGCACGGTCGGGACGGGGGCGTCGGTCCGGCAGCACCACCTCGTCCATGCCGTCGGTGACGAATTCCGGCACCGGCAGCGGACCCGGCGCCGGTTGCGGCTGCGGGCTCGGGCGCGGCGGCCAGGGTCACCGTGTCGGCCACGTCACCGTGCCGGCCTGCGACCGCGTCCAGGAACGGCCGGCAGCGCGCCGCCGCCGGGCACCGCGGCCGCGGGCCGCCAGGCGTCCGACCAGGCGCGCCCGGGGCAGGGCCGACCGGTTGCGGTAGAACGACGGACGCCCCGTGTGCAGGGGCTGCGGGTCGAGGGCGACGCCCACGCTGTCCAGGAAGGCGATGTCCGCGGCGCGGAAGGGCTGGTCGAAGACGACCACGTCCGCCGCCAGCCAGTCGGCCAGGCGGCCCGGCCGGCGGGTCGCCGTACAGGCGCTTGCGGATCTGCTCGTAGGCCGCCAGCTTCGCCGGGTGGTAGCCGCCCAGCGAGCGGATGCCGTCGGCCATCCAGGTGTTGCTGCATGCCGTGGCTGCCCAGGGGCCAGACCCGCCCGTGGCCCACGGCCGTCTTCAGGGCAGCGGCCGCCGGGCCCTCGGGCACCGCGCCCCGGTCCGCGGCCGGCTCGTGGCCCAGGGCGGCCGGCCTGGCGCCAGCACGCCGCGCCCGTTCTGATCGCGGGCCACCACCTGCAGGCCGGACTCCGGGTGGGCGATCAGCCGGTCCACGCCCGCCAGGTCGACAGCCACCAGGGCGGCCAGAACCCAGGCGATGCCCCCCGTGCGGAAGGCCGCGCTCTTGAGGGAGTACCACAGGGCCGCCGCCGCCGTCAGCAGCACCAGGCCGATGCGGATCAGGCTGGCCCGGTGCAGCAGCCAGGCCTCGTCCAGCAGCACCTGGGGCGCCGGCTTGCCCGCGTGCTGGGCCAGCGAGGCCAGGCTCGATTCGAACCCGCTCCTGGCCACCGACGCCGCCCCGCCCACCAGCATGATCAGCCCCACCAGGCCCAGCACCGCCGGCACCGCCGCGGGCCGGCCGCCGGGTACCTCGTCGTCGCGCCAGGCGGCGATGCCGCGCGCCGCCAGCACGATGACGGCGAAGCCCACCAGCACCAGGATCATGGACGGGATGCGGAACTTGTTGAAGATAGGGCAGCACCCGGTACAGCAGCTCGTAGAGGCCGAAACCCAGGTTGCCGAAGGCGACGAACACCGCCAGCAGGGACATGGCGCCCAGGGCCGCGCACAGGCGCGCGCACGCTGCGCCCGCAGGCCGCCACCGCCAGGACCAGCATCAGCACGCCGAAGTAGTTGGGGTAGTCGTTGAAGGGCATGAAGCCCAGGTAGGTGGCCTTGCCGAAGCCCGCGGCCGCCGGCAGCACGAAGGTGGGCAGCTCGCGCGGCGACAGGGACCAGCCCGTGGCGTAGTCCAGGCCCACGCCGCCGCCGCCGGCGGTGTCCTGGCCGCGGATGGAGATGCCCGCGTACTCGTGCACCGGCACCAGCAGGATGGCGGCCACCAGGAAGCCCAGCGCCAGCCCGCCGACCACCAGCCCGGTCCGGCGCCAGCGCACCGCGCGGCCGGCCGCGGCCATGGTCCGGTCCAGGGGCCAGAAGGCGTTCCAGAGGGTCAGCCAGCCCACCGTCAGCAGCGTGTAGAAGGAGATCTGCGGGTGGCCGCGCAGGAGCTGCAGCCCCAGCAGCAGGCCGGTCATGGCCACGGCGCGGGCGCCCTTGCCGTCGAGGATGCGCCAGGTCCAGCCCACGATCCACGGCAGGTACATGGCCGCACCCAGCTTGGACCCGTGCCCGTCCATCGCCCAGGCCACCACCTTGGGCAGCAGCAGCCAGGCCGCCGCCCCGGCCAGCACCGCCGGCAGGGGCAGCTTCCAGCGGGACAGCAGCCAGGCCATGCCCAGGCCGCCGAACAGCAGGTGGGCCAGCAGCCAGGTCAGCGGCGGGAAGCCCAGATGGCGCTGCAGGGTCTCCAGCACCAGCGACGGCGGGTACAGGAAGCGCGCGTAGGCCAGGGAGCCGAAGCTGGGCATGCCCGCGAACAGGTAGGGATTCCACAGGGGGTAGTGCCCCTGCGCAAGGGACTGGTCGCCCGCCACGGTGAAGGCGTCGGAGTTGACGGCGTCGGCCGCGCCGAAGACCTCGCCCCGGAACATGGCCCCGGGGTAGAGCAGGGCGAGCACCACCCACAGCGCGGCGGCGATCAGCAACCACCGCCACAGGCCGGCCGGGCCGGGCAGGCGGGGCAGGCCGGGCAGGCCGGGCGGAGCAGGCTTCGGCGCGGTCGGTCGCTTGTCACGTCGGGCCACGGTGGTCTCCCCGCGCGGCCGGCGTGTCGACCGGCCTAAGTGGTTGCTATTGCACGATAGTCATGATATCACCGCCGGCCGCCGGCTGTCCACCGCCGACCGGTCGCCCGTTCTCAACCGCCCGCGTAGGGCCGCCCCTGCAGCTCGTCCAGGGCCCCTTGCCAGACGGCCATGGCCGTGGCCGGCCGCCCGTGCCACAGGTGCCACGCGGCGTGCCCGGACAGGAAGGCCAGCTGGCACAGCGCCAGCACCGGCCAGGTGCGGCGCCGCCAGTGCTTGCGCAGCAGGCGCACGTGGCTGCGGCTGCGCAGCCAGGCCTTGCGCGGGCTGGTGCCCCCGCCCACCGACGCCGAGACCTTGTGCAGCACCAGGGACCGGGGCACGTGCAGGATGCGCCCGCCGGCCGCGGTGATGCGCAGGGAATAGTCGGTGTCCTCGCCGTAGAAGTGGAAGCCCTCGTCCAGCTCCCCCACCTCGGCCAGGGCCCGGGGCGTCAGCAGCAGGGCGCAGCCCGTGCCCCAGTCCACGAAGCGTTCCTCGCTGCGCAGCTTCCCGGTCAGCTTGCGGATGCCCGCGTGGCGCACCCAGCCGGACCAGCGGCCCACCACCCCGCCGTCGTACCAGGCCCGGGCCGGGTCGGCGGCGTAGCAGATGCGCGGCGTGGCGGCCCAGGCCTCGGGCCGCTCGGCCAGGGCGCCGGCCAGGCGGCTGAGCGAGCCCTCGGGCACCACCGTGTCGTTGTTCAGCAGCAGCACCAGCCCCTGCCAGCCCGTGGCCGCCAGGTGGCGCAGGCCCACGTTGTTGCCGCCGGCCCAGCGCAGGTTGCGCTCGGTCTCCACCAGTTCCACGTCCGGGATGGTGCTCGCGCATCCAGGCGACCGAGTCGTCGGCCGAGGCGTTGTCCACCACCAGCAGGCGCAGGTCCGGGTAGCGCGCCTCGGACAGGGAGCGCAGGCAGTCGGGCAGGACGTCCCGCCCGTTCCAGTTGACGATGATCACGGCCAGGGGCGGCAGGGCCCGGGCCTCGTCCTGGCGCGGGTGTTCAGACACGCCGCGCGATCCGGTAGGCCGCCTCGGGACGGCGGCCGGCCACCACCAGCTCGGCGATCAGGCCCAGGCTGATGAACTGGACCGCGACGATGATGAACACCAGGCCCAGCAGCAGCGCCGGGCGCAGGCGCAGGCCGTGGCCCAGCAGCCACAGCGCCAGGAAGTAGGTGCTGATGGCGCCGCCGGCGGCCAGGAAGACCAGGCCGATGCGTCCGAACAGGTGCAGGGGCGACGTGCGCCGCGCGTGCAGGAAGTAGACGGTCAGCAGGTCCAGGAAGCCGTTGATGAAGCGGGCCGGGCCGTACTTGGTGGTGCCGTACTTGCGGGCCGCGTGGCGCACCGGCAGCTCGGTGACCCGGAAGCCGTCCAGGTGGGCCAGGGCCGGCACGTAGCGGTGCATCTCGCCGTACAGCCGGACGCGGCGCGTGACCTCGCGGCGATAGCCCTTCAGGCCGCAGTTGAAGTCGTGCAGGCGCAGGCCGCACATGCGCGCGGTGAACCAGTTGAAGATCTTGCTGGTGTTGTTCTTGATGAAGCTGTCCTTGCGGTCCTGCTTCCAGCCCGAGACCAGGTCCCAGCCGTCCTCGAGCGGCGGCCACCAGATGGGGGATCTCGGCGGGGTCGTCCTGCAGGTCGGCGTCCATGGTGATGACGATGTCGGCGCTGGCGGCCTCGAACCCGGCGGCCAGGGCGGCGGCCTTGCCGAAGTTGCGACCGAAGCTGATGCCGTGCACCTGCGGGCGTTCGGCGGCCAGGCGCTCGGTCACGGCGAAGGTGCCGTCGGTCGGAGCCGTCGTCGATGATCCACACCTCCCAGGTGCGTCCCATGCCGTCGATGGCCGCGGCGATGCGCTCGACCAGCTCGGGCAGGGACTCCGCCTCGTTGTAGGCCGGCACCACCACGGCGATGTCGCAGCGCACCTGCTCGGCCACGCCCCTCGTTCACTGGCCCTTCCTCCTGGCGACGGCCCACGCGGCTTCGCGGGCCAGCCCGTCGGCGAAGGCGACGGTCGGGCCGGTAGCCGATGGTCGCCTCCACATGGGTGCGGTCGGCGAAGGTGTCGCGCACGTCGCCCTTCGCGGTCTCGGTGTAGCGGATGTGCGCCTCCAGGCCGGGCACCGCGCTCGGCGAGGATGCCGCGCAGCTGCTCCAGGGCGTCGGCGAAGCACCACGCGGCTGCCGCCGCCGGTGTTGAAGCACCTCCCAGGGCCGCGTCGCAGGCCACCGCCAGCAGGTTGGAGCGCACGGCGTCGCGCACGTAGGTGAAGTCGCGCGTCTGGCGGCCGTCGCCGTAGACCTCGAACACGCGACCGTCCAGGGCCGCCTCGATGTACTTGCGGAACGCCATGTCCGGCCGCTGGCGCGGGCCGTAGACGGTGAAGTAGCGCAGGCTGCTGGTGGGCACGCCGAAGTTCATGCCGTAGAGCACGCACAGGTGCTCGGCGGCCATCTTGGTCACCCCGTAGGGCGAACGCGGCTGGGGCAGCGCCTGCTCGGTGACCGGCAGCGTCGCGCTGGTCGCCGTACACGGAGCTGCTGCTGGAATAGACCAGGCGCGCCAGGCCGCCGGCCACGCGCGGATCCTTGCAGGCCTCCAGCAGGCGCTGGGTGGCCATGATGTTCCAGTTCACGTAGTCGGCGAAGGACGCGCCCCAGCTGGCGCGCACCCCCGCCTGGGCGGCCAGGTGGAAGACCGCGCGGCGCGCCCGCCAGCAGGTCGACGGCGTCCAGTCGTTCCAGGTGCGCGTTGACGAAGGTGAAGTCGGGGCTGTCCGCGAAGCCGGCCATGTTCTCGCGCTTGAGGGCCGGGTCGTAGTAGTCGGTCAGGGCGTCCACGCCGGTGACCCGGCAGCCCAGGGCCAGCAGGGCCTCGGTCAGCGGGTGCTGCCGATGAAGCCGGCGCAGCCGGTGACCACCACCGGCGCCCCGGGCGCCAGGATGTCGGTCACCGCCGCCGGCAGGGTGGCGGCCAGATCGTCCCAGCGCTCACTTGCCCCCATCGGCCTTCCCTTCGGTCTGCCCCTTGGCCGCGTCCTCGATCCGCTGCTGCTCGCGTTTCAGGGCCTCGGTCCTCATCTGCTCCAGGGCCTTGACCATCTCCGGATCGTGCTGGCCGCTCTGCGGCCTTCCAGGCCTCGGCCACCGCCACGGCCTCCTTGCAGCGCGCCCAGGGCCTGGTAGAGGCTGAACTCGGCCTGGTAGAAGAACTGCCGGTCCGGGTAGGCCGCTGATCTGCTCGTCCAGGAACTCGAAGGCCAGCTCGGGCACGCCGCCGCGCACGAAGCCGCGCAGGGCGTTGTAGATGGTGCGCTCCTCCACCTCCTCGGGCACGTTGCCGTGCAGGGAGGCCAGGAAGTCCTTGGCGTCCTGGTCCCGGTAGGCCTGGACCAGCAGCAGCGGGTAGAACTCCAGGGCCTGCGGATTGAAGGGCTCGCACCGCCAGGCTGGCGTCGAAGGCCGTCAGCGCCACGTGCAGGGCCTGCTGGTAGGCCGTGGTGTCGGACATGGCCACCTTGCTGGCGAGCTGGTAGCTCCTCGTAGCCGGCGCGGTTGAAGGCCGCGGGGTAGTTGCCCAGCAGGTTGCACGGCGTTGTCGGTGCGGTAGACGTCGGTCCGCTTGCTCGCCCAGCATGTCCATCAGGGTGTCGCACTGGGCCGGGGCCAGGTTGCGGCCCTCCACGCCCAGACGCACCGGGCCGGAGTCGCTGACGCGCCCGGCCATCTCGGCGTAGCGCCGCTGCCGCGCGGGCGTGTCGCCGGTCATGAGGGCGCCCAGGCGGTACACGCCCAGCATGTTCTCCATCACCTTGTCGGCGTCGGTGCCCGGCAGGTTGTCCGGGCCCTTGGTGTCCATCAGGCGGTAGGCCATGCCCTCCATCTGCAGGTAGGGGAAGTACCGCTTCATGTTCTCCTGCGGGATGGTGACCGCGAAGAACACCGGCCGCTTCTCGCCCTCGGCATTGGTCGTGATGATGTCGTAGAGGACGTAGTCCTTGATCATGATCAGTTCCTGCTTGCCGGTCTTCGCGATCCTCGATCAGGCGGTGGCGCAGACTCGTCGATCTCCTCGTCGTTGCGACTCCATGGCCAGCCCGTCGTGCTTGAGCTGCTTGATGTACCAGGGCAGGTTCACCAGCGAGAGGTTCACCACCGTCACGTCGGTGCGGAAGTGCTCCACGTACTGCAGGTACCAGATGGGGAAGGTGTCGTTGTCGCCGTTGGTGAAGACGATCGCGTTCTCGTCCAGGCCCGCCAGGATGTTCCAGGCGTACTCGTAGCCGATGCGGTTCTCGTGGCGGTCGTGCTCGAACCACTTGGTCTGGCCGGGCGCGATGGGCAGGACGGCCATCACCAGCACCACCACCGCGCCGGCGACGGCGGGCGCCGGAATGCGCAGGCGCTCGGCCAGGCGGCCAGTCCTCGCCGGCGGCGTCCATCTCCTCGGCCGTCTTCCCCTCGCCGCCGGCGATGTAGCGCAGCAGCGCCGCCGCCCCCAGCCCGATGAACACCGCGAAGAACATGAAGGCCGCGAAGTAGAAGTAGTCGCGGTCGCGCACCTCGTGGTCGGTGAAGTTCAGGTACAGGGTCAGGATCTCGCCGTTGATCACGTAGTTGACCAGGGGCACGAAGATCAGCGGCCGCGCCCGGCGCAGGCCGTGGAACAGTCCCAGCAGCGCCAGGAACACCGGCCCCAGGAAGGTGGTGGCCGCCGATCAGCAGGCCGTGGCCCGGCCCCAGGAAGTAGAACTGCTGGAACAGGAAGTTGTAGTAGTAGCCGAACTGCCAGCCGCAGCGGCGCCTGGCGCGCGAACGGGTTCAGGGGCGGATACTGCTCGCGGCGGATCACCGACAGCAGGGTGGCGAAGTTGTCGGGATCGGTCTGGTTGACCACCGGCTCGGGGTTGGCCCCGGCGCGGATCAGCATCATCATGTGGACGGTCAGGCCCACGAAGAACAGGGCGCTGCCCAGCAGCGCGAAGTTGGCTTGCCCTGGAACGACGCGGATCGCCACGACCACCAGGTAGCCCACCAGCAGCAGGATCACCAGGTTGTTGTCGCGCGTGGTGGTCGAGAGCAGGAAGATGGCCAGGCCGACGCTCATGAGCAGAGGTCGAACACCGTCGAGCTGCCGCCGGGACGCCAGCAGCACCAGCACGAAGATGCCCGGATAGACCAGCAGCACGCCCAGGTGGAAGCCCACCCCCAGGCCCAGCAGGTAGATCATCAGCAGGAGCAGGTTGTTGCTGCCCTCGTGCTCCCGGTTGTCGTACCAGCGCACCGCCAGCCAGGTCAGCAGGGCCAGCATGAAGCCCGACAGCCCGTAGACCTCGGCCTCGATGGCGTTGTTCCAGAAGGTCTGGCTGAAGGCCAGGAACAGGGCGCCGGTCACCCCGCCGATCTCCGGCAGCCAGCCCGAGTCCGGGTCGGCCCGCCGCGCGATGTCGCGGATGGTCAGGAAGATGAACATCACGGCCAGCGCGCTGAAGAACGCCGACATGAAGTTGACGGCCCAGGCCGTGCGCATGGCCGGCTTGGTGATGTCGGGGCTGCCCAGGATGACGTCGAAGACGCGACCCACCAGCACGTAGAGGGGCGTGCCCGGCTGGTGCGGGATGCCGACGATGTGGCTGGTGGTGATGAATTCGCCGCAGTCCCAGAAGTCGGTGGTCGGGCCGAGGGTCGCCATGTAGACGCCCAGGGTCAGGACGAAGACGCCGGCGGCAATCAGGACATGGGGCCGGCGGAGCCATTGGGGCATGGGCTGGTCACCTTCGCTGGAAAGTCAACAGGAACGGGCCGGACGGGCGCCCGGTCGGAGCAGTCCCGCCAAACCTAACACACGCAACGGGGGCCAACAACAGCAGGCTACGTTAGTTCCGGCCCGCGCGCCCCCAGCGTCCCGAGCCACAGCAGCACGCCGCCCTGCAGGCTGAACGCCACCTGCACCAGGTAGGCCGCCAGCTCCATGGCCACGGCCTGGGGCGCGGCCAGCCCCGCCCAGGTCAGCAGGTTGGCCGACACCGACTCGCGCAGCCCGATGCCGTTGATGGTCACCGGCAGGGTCAGGCTGATGGCCAGCATGGGGATCAGCACCAGCAGCTGCACCGACTGCTGCGCCCCCAGCTCGAAGCCCAGGCCCCGGGCCACCAGCAGGTGGGTGGCGATGCGCAGGGCCTGCACGCCGAGGCTGAACAGCAGCAGCAGGTTCAGCCAGCGCACCCGCGGCCGGAACAGGGTGAACTCGTCGGTGACCAGGCGCAGCCGCGCCGCCGGTCCGGGCAGGTGCAGGGCCGCCACCAGGTCGGGCAGCCGGCCGCCGATCCGGCGCGGACAGCAGGGCCGCCAGGGCCGCCGCCAGCAGCGCCAGCACCGGCAGCAGGATCAGCGCCATCGTCGGCAGGGGGACGTGGCCCACGGCCGTGCCCGCCAGCACCAGCACCGCCAGCAGGGTGAGCGCGGTCAGGCCCAGCAGGCGGTCCAGCAGGGTGGCGCAGAACACCGCCAGGGGCTTGCCCTCCTGGCGGCCCAGGTCGACGATCTTCCAGGCGTCGCCCCCCACGTTGGCGGGCAGGAAGTTGTTGAAGAACAGGCCGATGAAGTAGAGCCGGCGCACCTCCCGCTGGGGCGCGGTCACCCCCGCCACGCGCAGGATCCAGGCCCACTGCAGGGCGCCGCCGAAGGCCGAAAGGCCGTAGACCCCCAGGGCCGCGATCAGCCAGCCCCAGTGGGGCCGGTGCATGGCGGCCCGGATCTCCTCCAGGGACAGGCGCGAGAGCAGGAACCAGATCAGCGCCCGCGCTGACCGCCAGCTTGGCCGCCGGCACCAGGACCCGCTTCACCGCCGGACCCCCCGCGCGGCGACCTCGGCGAAGATCTCCAGGGACTCGCGCGGCGCAGCGCTCCCAGCTGAAGGTGGCGGCCCAGCGGCGGGCGGCGTCGCTGCGGGCCAGCCACAGGGTGCGGTCGCGCAGCATGGCCAGGGCCTCGCGGGCCATGGCCGCGTCGTCGCCGTAGGGCACCAGGGCACCGGTCTCGCCGTGGCGGACCGAGTCGCGCAGGCCGGGCCGGTCGCTGGCCACCACCGGCAGGCCGCACTGGTTGGCCTCGACCACGGTCAGCCCCCAGCCTTCCTTGGGCGACGGGTTCAGGAACACGTGGCAGCGGTGCAGGGTGGCGCACCAGCTCATCCCAGGGCTGGAAGCCCCGGAACTCCACCGCGTCGGTCAGGCCCAGCTTGGCGGTCAGGCCGCGCAGCCGCTCCTCGTCGGGGCCGCGGCCCATGATCAGCATCTGCGCGGCGGGCAGCTCGCGGCGGATGCGGGCGAAGGCGCGGATGGCCACGTCGATGCTCTTGTAGCGGCGCAGACGGCTCCAGGTGACGATCAGCGGCGTCGCGTTGCGCTCGGGCGGGTCGGCCAGGGTGAAACGGTCGCGCTCCAGGCCGCAGTAGACGGTGCGCACGCGGTCGGCGATGAGGCCGCGGGACACCAGGTCGTCGCGGGTGGACGGGCTGATGACCTCGAAGTCCACGTCGCTTGTAGACCGCGGGGATGAGCTGCTCGGCCAGGTACACGTAGGTGGCCACCAGCGGGTTGGCCTCGCGGTAGACGGTGGCCCCGAACAGGTGGGGCACGATGGCCAGCACCGGCACCCTGCCCGCGTACAGCGGCGTGTAGAAGGGGATCTTGTTGATGTCCTCCACCAGCAGGTCGTACCGGTTCGCCTTCAGCAGCCGCCGGACGAGGCCCGGCAGCACGAAGTTGGCCACGGCCCAGTGGCCCTTGCG
Source organism: Candidatus Krumholzibacteriia bacterium (assembly GCA_963825035.1). Classification (GTDB taxonomy): domain Bacteria; phylum Krumholzibacteriota; class Krumholzibacteriia; order LZORAL124-64-63; family LZORAL124-64-63; genus JACZKN01. Next base: position 356,668 of record CAWGRT010000008.1, read on the forward strand.
GTGGACGGTGATGCCGTCGATCTCCTCGACGGCCGGCGCGCCCGGGTAGGACGCGGCCACCATGTCCACGGTCCAGCCGGCCCGCACGGCCCCCTTGAGGATCTCGTGCAGATGCAGCTCGGCGCCGCCGCCGAGCGGATCCTTGATGTCGCGCCAGTTGACCGCCAGCAGCCTCAGGGCAGGGCCTCCGGTTTGCGGGCGACGACCCCGATGGTGGGCATGGTGTACAACGATGCCCGCGTGGTGCCGAACCAGCCGCGCCAGCGCTCGCCCAGGCGGGCCAGCGCGGGGATGGGTTCGGGGTGCATGGGCAGCTTCCAGCCCAGGCGCGTGAGCAGGATCTTGCGGAGGGCCCGGTACCAGAGGCCGGGCACCATCCAGTCGCCGTAGGTGCGGACCACCTGCAGGCCCTCGCGGCGCACGTGGCCCTCGAGCTGGGCCGGGGTGAACTGGGTCTCCCAGCCGGCGAACCACTTGTCCAGGGCGATGAGCAGCTTCTTGCCCACGGTGTAGTAGTGGAAGGTCTGGGGCACGTCCACGATGAGGTGGCCGCCCGGCTTGAGGATGCGGGCGTTGTCCAGCAGCAGCGGCCGGACGTCGCGGAAGTGCTCCAGCAGGCCCTGGTGGAAGATGACGTCGAAGGTGCCGTCGGGGAAGGGCGAGCCCAGGGCGTCGCCGCAGACGGGCGCCACGGAGACGCCCGCGGTGCCGGCCGCCTTCAGGGTCAGGTGCAGGGAGCCCGCCACGTAGTCCAGGGTCAGGACCTCGGCGCCGGCCCGGGCCAGGGTGACGGCGTCGCGCCCGGTGCCCGCCCCCACCTCGAGGATGCGCTTGCCCGCCGGATCGCCCAGCAGCATGACCTCGCGGACCATGCGGCCGTCGGTGCCGTAGACGTCGTCCAGTTCCAGGTGGTCGGCCTCTTCCCAGAAGCGCTGCCAGTGCTCGGGCGTGGATGCCCTCACGGGGTGTCCCCCTTGTCCTCGGGTTCGGGGTCCGCGGGAGCCGGGGCGGCGGCGGCCCGGGCCGCGGCGCCGCGGGCCGCGGCGCCTTTGCCGTGCAGCTCGGGGTAGGTCTCGGCGGCGGCCCGATCCAGGACGCCGTTGATGAAGCCCACGGCGTCCTCCTCGCAGTAGCGCCGGGTCAGCTCGAGGGCCTCGTTGATGACCACGCGCCACGGAACGTCCGGGCTGTGCCGCAGTTCCGCCAGGCCGATGGTGAGGATGACCTTCTCCAGGGTGCCGACCCGATCGGGGTTCCAGCCCCGGGTCACCAGGGCGCGCTGCCAGGCGTCCAGGTCGGTCCGGTGGGCGGTGATCTTGCCGGCCAGATCGCGGGCGAAGAGGGCGGTGTCGTCGTTGGACTCGCGGCGGACCAGTTGGTCGGCCAGGGTGTCGTCCAGCTTGGCGCCGCTGATCAGGGATGCGTACAGGGACTGCAGGACGATCTCCCGGCCCTTCCTTCGTTTGCCCACGGTCTATGCTCCTGTGAAAGAACGGGTTCCGGCCCCACGGGGGCCGGGATGCAAAAAGGGGGAAGCGGTGGCTTTCCCCGGGGGCAATTCTACAGGATGGGGGGGGAAATGGCAAGGTGGGTGATCCCGTGCCGCCAAGGCTCGAGTCCCTGCGCAGGCGCGGACAAACCGTGCAGTCGGACCTGGGGCCATGGGGTTGGAAACGACTTGCGGGACCGGCAACGTCCGGGATGTCCTTGCGACGAAGCCGGGCGGCCGCCGACCCTAGCCCCCGGCCGGGAATCCCTTCGCCTCCGCGATCATCGCGTCCAGCCGCCCCAGGGCCTTGGCGATGGTGCCCGGCAGGTCCCGCTTCATCTTGATGGCGATGATGTCGCCCTGGAGCCGTTCGTTGGCCGTCTGCAGCTCGGCGACGACGGCCGCGACGGGCCGGGACCGGTCGCTCGTCCCGGTGGTCAGCAGGCGGTTGAGCTGGTCCCGCAGGTCGCCCATCTTCGCCGAGACCTGCCGGGCCTCCTCCACCTTGCCCGCGAACTCCAGGGCGACGGCCAGCCGGCCGCCCTTCCCCAGCGCGACCCTGAGTTCGTCGATGATGGACTGGATGTCGTGACTGGTGTCCGTCATGGCCTCGGCCCTCGGGGTTCGGGGAAGGCGCGGCCTCGTCCGCGCGTGGGTGGTTGTCACCGGCCCGCCGGCGCGTCGGCCAGCGCCGCCCCTTTCGCCGGCCACGGTATGGCGCGCAATCCCGGCCTGAAGCCGGAATACGGCCGCAGGCGAGGTCCCTCTGGCCCGCGACCGTGGGCACCCGGGGAGATGCCCAGCGCGCCAACCGTGTTCCGGAAGCCCGTGACAAGCGCGAGGCCGCGGTCGGCGGCGCAGCCGGGGGCTGTGCGTCGGCGCGCGACAGTCCCGCGGATCTGCAGGGTCTGAACGACCCGCCGGACGGGTTGAAAGGAATTTTTCGGAACGGGGCGGGCGGGGAACTGCCTACATCCCCAGCAGCACCCGAGCCGTCGTGAAGTAGATCAGCAGGCCGGTGATGTCCACCACCGTGGTGAGCGCCGGGCTGGCCACCACCGCCGGGTCCAACCGCAGCTTGGCCGCCCCCAGGGGCAGCAACGCCCCGATCAGCGTGGCCGTCACCACCTGCATCCCCAGCGCCAGGGCGATGGCCAGCCCCACCTTGGGCAGCGCGAACCCCGCCGGCAGCACGTCGCCCTGGGACAGGAACATCACCTTGGCCCAGGACAGCGCCCCCAGGAGCACCGCCAGCATCACCGACACCCGCAGCTCCACGGACAGCACCCGCAGGGCGTCCCGCGGCGCGATCTCCCGGAGCGCCAGCGCCCGCACCACCACCGTCGCCGACTGGCTGCCCGTGTTGCCGCCCGTGTCGGCCACCATGGGCATGTACAGGGCCAGGACCAGCAGGTGGGTCAGGGTCAGCTCGTAGCGGTGGATGATCAGGCCCGACACCAGGCCCAGGGCGGCCAGGCCCACGATCCAGCCGGCCCGGTTGCGGAAGTGGATCCAGGCGGAGGTGCTCAGGTACACGCCGGCCTCGTGGCTGCCGCCGATGGCCATGAACTTCTCCAGGTCCTCGGTATGCTCCTGCTGGATGACGTCCAGGGCGTCGTCGTGGGTGATGATGCCCACCAGGGCGTCGTCGGCATCGACCACCGGCAGGGCCAGCAGGTCGTACTTCTGGATGCGGCGCGCGGCCTCCTCCTGGTCCTCGTCCGCCCGGGCGGTGACCGGATCGCGGCCCATGATGTCGGCCACCGCGGTGTCGCGGCGGGCCAGGATCAGGTCCTTCAGGGACACGTAGCCCAGCAGCCGGCGCCGCTCGTCCACCACGTAGGCCAGGTAGATGGTCTCGCGGTCCGGGGCCACGTCGCGCAGGTGGTCGATGGCCTGGGTCGCCGTCAGCTCGGGCCGCAGGGTGGCGTAGTCCGAGGTCATGACCGCGCCGGCGGTGCCTTCCGCGTAGCCGGCCAGGCGCCGGACGTCCTCGCGCTCGGCCTGGGCCAGGGACGGCAGCACCGCCTCGCGCCGCTCCGCGGGCAGGCGCCGGAACAGGTCGGCGCGGTCGTCGGGGGCCATCTCGGTCAGCAGCAGGGCCAGCTCGCCCCGGCGCAGGCCGCCGACCACGTCCACCTGGTGTTCGTCGTCCAGGTTGCTGAAGATCTCGGCGCGCAGCTCGGGATCGGCCTCGCGCAGCACCTGCCAGGCCTCGGCCGGCTCGAGGGCCGCCACCAGCTCGGCCACCGTCACCGGGTGGGCGGAGCGGCAGAAGGCCGCCAGGGCGGGGTGGTCCCCGTCGGCCAGCAGCTTGCGCAGTTCGGGGACCAGGAGGGGATTCTTGCCGGCCATGCGGGCACCTCCGCGGCGCTGGGGACGGGTTGGCGGGCCGGGCTCAATCTACTCCGGTGGGCGGGGCCGGCAAGAGGAGGCCGGCGGTCACGGGTGCGGCGACGGGTCCGTGGACACCACCCGGATCACGGGCAGGTCCAGCACCCGCTCGCCCAGCCGGGCGTAGCCCGCGAGGGTGAGCACGCCCTCCAGACCATCGCCCGCCGCCGCCGCGCTGTCCAGGTCGGCGCGGCGGAACACGAAGCGGTGGCCGGTGCCGGCGTCCCAGGACTCTCGGCCCGGCTGTAGGGCGGTCCCCCAGGTGTCGACGGGCGCGACGCCCCCCAGGGTCAGGGTGACGGCGTCCGGGTCCAGGACGGGGGCGACGGCAAGGTCCGCGGGCTGGTGGTAGCCGATCTGGACCGTCAGCACGACGAGCCGCCCTTCCAGGTCGCGCGACGTCCCAATGATCTCCAGGGAGCCCAGGCCGAACGACAGCGGGACGTGGTGGACGGGGAAGGTGGTGGGCTCGTCCGCGGCCCCGAACCGCAAGCGGGCGTCCGGGGCCCGCGTCGTGGCGCAGCCGAGGATGGCGGCCAGCACCGGGACGGTCGCGGCGAGGATGGCGGGGAGCGCTCGGTTCATGGGCGCAGCATACCACGGCCCGGTCACCCTAGCCCGAGGATTCGTCCGCCACCAGCGGCAGCAGCCGCGTGTCCGCCAGGGCGGCGGTCCGGTGGCCCAGCCCGGCCAGGTACGCCTCGTTGCCGGCGAAGGCCAGGAACGACGGCACGCTGTCCTGGCACACCAGCAGCGCCGCGTCCCAACGCTCGTCGTCCGGACCGATCAGCAGGGCGCCGCCCTTGCCGTGGAACAGGACCTCGCCCCCGGACTCGGCCAGGAACGGCTTGGTGTGCTCCATGTATCGGCGGTAGGCCTCCTCGCCGCTGATGGGCTGGGCCGGGGCCAGCTCGGGCGACGCCGCGTAGTCGGCCACCTCGCGGAAGCGCAGCAGGTTGAGCATGACGACGGGGCCGGTGATGCCGCGCTGCAGGAAGGCGCGGACGGAGGCTTCGGTGGGAGCCAGGCTGGGCGTGTCGTTCATGGTTCCTTCCTTGCGGTTCGGCCCGGGGATGTCGAGGGTGACCGCTAGAATCTACGGGGAGACGCCCGCGGCCGCGACCCCGACGGGATCGCGGCCGCCTTGCCTGTCCGCGGACCGGTCCCTAGTCCAGGGTGTAGACCACCGTCAGCGGGTAGACCTCGCCCTGCTTGTAGTAGCGCCGCCACGTGACGTACTGCAGGCCGTCGGCCTCGAACGTCGCGGCAGCGGGCGGCTGGATGGTCACCACCTGCGCACCCCGGGGCAGGCGCACCTTCAGCCACACCAGGTTGTCCTCGGCGAAGTCGCCGCGGAACCGGTAGACCAGGCCCTTGTCGCTCGTGGCGATCCCCGGGCTCGTCTCCTTGCCGGTGATCCACCCCTCCTCCCCCGGCGCGATGGGCACGGGCAGGGGCAGGGTGATCTGCACGCGGCCCTTGGGCGGGTACCGCCACTTGCTCTGCGGCGGGTCGAACTCGGGATGAAGCTCGTTGCCCAGCCAGTCGCGGTACGTGCGCTGGTCCGCCACGAGCTGCTCCCAGGGCGCAAAGCCGAAGCGGTACTCGGTGATGGCCTTGTTGCTCTCGTTGACACCCTTGCGCGTCCACCAGCGCGTGATGGTCCCGTCCGCGTGCACCTCGTGGTACTGGCGGATCTCGTGGACGGGCCGGTCGGGCACCGCGTCCCGGCGCGACCGCTCCGCGAAGGTGACCGGCGCGATGTCGTCGTCGCTCAGCTCCAGCAGGGTGTCGCCCGATTGCAGCAGGTAGCGACCCGGGGCCAGGCGCACCAGGGCGCCGTCGTAGGTCTTGCCGTCGTTCAGCTTGACGGTCCAGGCGTCGCCGTCGCCGGCGGTGGCCGTCCCGGCGGCCGCCAGCACCGCGATCAGGCCCAGGATCAGGATTCGCGTTCGCATGGGAAACCTCCCTCAGTGGACCTCGCCGGTCCGTTGGTCGTAGACACCGGTTTCGAGGGTGACCGTCCGCTCAGGCTGCTCGCCGTAGCGGACGGCCACCACCTGGCCGGCGTGGGTGATGGGGGAGCGGGGGCCCGCCGCTCCGGGGATGTTGCGCAACAGTCGGGGACCGAGGACGGCCACGGTCAGGACGGCCGCCAGCGCCAGGGCCGGCCAGGCGCGTCGCAGGCGCCGCGGGCGTTCCCGGGGCATGTCGGGGGTCGGCACCGCCGCGATGCCGCAGACGAGGGCGGCCGCGTCCAGGGCCGGTTCCTCGCCCAAGGCGTTCCGTGGCCGCGGCGGCGAAGGCGCGGCGCGCCTCCAGTGCGGCCTGCCGCGCGGGGTCGGCGGCGGTCTCGGTGGCGAAGGCGGCCGCCGCGGCCGGGGTCAGCTCGCCGTCCAGGTACGCCTCGAGGCGCTCGTTCCAGGTGTCACGCGCCATGGCCGCGCCTCCTCAGTTCGTCCCGCAGCTTGCGCACGGCGTGGTGCTTGCGGGACGCGATGGTGCCGGGACTGACGGCGAGGATCGCGGCGATCTCCGCGTACGGCAGCCCCTCGATCTCGCTCAGGTGGAAGACCGACCGCTGGTCCTCGGGCAGGAGGGCCAGGGCCGCCAGCAGGTCGGCGCGCAGGCGCCGGTTCTCGTGCTCGCGGTCCGGCTGCCGACCCACCGGGGCCGGGTGCCGCGCCGCGGCCGCCTCGCGCGCTGCGGGGTCGACGACTTCGGCGCGGCGGCGCACGCGCCGGCGGCGCAGATGGTCGATGGCGCAGCTGCGGGCCACCGTGTAGACCAGGGGCGCGCCGGCGCCCTCGGCCCGGCCGTGCAGGCGCAGGAAGGTCTCCTGCAGCAGGTCCCGCGCCGTGTCCCCGTCGCCCACCAGCGACCGCAGGTAGCGCAGGACGCCCGCGCCATGCTGATCCGCCAGGGCGGTCAGGGCGTCGGGCGTCGGCAGGGTCGGGACGGCGGTCATGAGCGGCCTCGCGGTTGGGGCGTGTCAGGTCTCTGCCAGGGAAGACGCGCGGGGCGGAGAATTCTTCAACGGTATTTTGGGGCGTGCCCGGCAGGGCGACCCCCCGCCCTCGACCAGCTGCGCCCCCGGCCACGTGCCTCCGGGCACGACCACCTGCGGGCGCTGCCCCGCGGCGAGGTCGGTGCCGAGGACGGCGACCTCGCCTTTGCCGTCCGGCCGGAGCAGCAGCATGCGGACCGGGTCGCCCAGGTAGAAATGGAAGCCCTCGGGGTCGAGGGGTTCGAGGGCCAGCAGGCGGATGACGTCGGCGGCGGTCAAGCCCGAGCGCGGGGTCATGGCGACTCCTTCGCGGAAGTCCACAGCAGGATCCTGGCGCCGGTACCCGACTGTTCGTCCAGGATCGGGGCCGGCCCCCGCCGCACCAGGTCGCCGTACTTGATCTGCAGGTCCAGGTGCCGCCAGTCCTTGCGGGCCGCGGCGATCATCGTGCCCAGGTTGACGAACGACGAGGTCTTCAGCCGCACGAACCACCGTGGATAATCGATGCGGACGGCCTTCTGTTCGCCCGGCGACCAGGCCAGCAGGGTCAGGACGGCGAAGGGCCGGGGGTGCGCCGGTTCCAGTTCGTGGTGGACGGTCACCCGGCCGTCGGCGGCGATCTCCACGTAGGGCGGCCCGCCGCCGGCCTCGGCCCGGGCCGCCGCGAACACGCGGTCCACCTCCGCGGGCGCCACCGTCGTCACCCGGGTCCAGCGGCCGAGGAGCTGGAACGACAGGACCACGCCCGCGACGGCGATCACTGCCAGCGCGGCCAGCAGGGGGCGCAGCCAGGGGCGTGTCCGCCTGTCTTCGCGTGCCGTCATCGTGGCTCCGTTCGGGGCATGGCGCGACCACTCAGTCGGTGCCCGGATCCGGCAGCACGGCCATGGCCGCCAGGCCCAGCAGATTCATACTGACGACGAGGCCCGCCCCCACCAGCATCCCCGCACCGAACGCGATGCGCCGCCGTCGCAGCCGGCGACGGCGCAGCCGACGATGCCGACCTTGCGCATGTCCCTCCTCCGCGCGCCGAGCGATGGCGATCGCGACGATCATCCTCCGGGCGAACCGGCCGGGCGACACCCGTTGCGCGGCGGCGATTCGCCCGGGATGACCTGATCCAGCAGGGCATCGACATTGCCCGCCATCGCGGGCGGCAACACCCGCGCGGCCAGGATGCGCGCCTCAGCCAGGGCCTGATCGCGGCCGCAGTAACGCGCGAGCGCGGCCACGCTCAACACCTCGACCCCGAGCCTGCGGCCGCCGTCACGGTCCCCGGGCAGGTCCGCGGCGCTGCGGCGCAGGGCCTCGAGCCGGTCGGGGCCGCGGTTGGCGAGCCAGGTGTGGTCCAGGTCCGGCACCAGGCGGCCGTCGCCCGGACGCGAGTAGACGAGGAAGCCGGGCGCATCCGCGTGGGAGGTGAGCCGGTTGCCTTCCAGACGGTCGTAGCGGCTGGTGAACAGGCTGTCGCCACCGGCAGTCCCGACCTCGTCGCGCCCCCCGCTCACGACGTCGCCCAGGTAGGTCGCGCGCCCGTCGGCCAGGGCGAAGACGCTCTCCGTCTCGCAGTTCCAGGCGTTGCCGCCGCCGCACTCGGTGCGGATGAACAGGAACCCGCCGCGGACCCGGACCCCGCGCCGCAGGACCGCGACCGCCTCGTCCAGGTCGCCGACGGCGATCAGGCTGCTGGTGAGCACGCAGTCCGGGTCGCCACCCACCTGGATGGCGAAGGTGTCGGCGCCGTCGCCGCCTTCGGTCAGGACCGCCACCACCGCCACGGGGGCGTCCAGCAGGTCGTACGAGCGCGTCGTGGCGCTCGCCGCGCCGGCCAGGGCCAGCATGGCAGCCACCGTCCAGATCATAGAATCTCCGACTATTTTCAAGCGAATCGCATTGGGCGCCAAGGTACCACGCGAGTCGAGGCATGCCCCGCGGAAATCGTCGCCGAACCGCCCGTCCGCGGTGGCGGACACTCCTTGACGCCGCGCCTGTATTTGGCCATATTGCCAAATACCCAAGCAAGGAGATCCGCCGTGGATGCCACAACCCGCGCCCGTTACACCGCCCGCGCCGGGGTGCTGAAGGCCATGGCCCACCCCACGCGCCTGTTCATCGTGGACGAGCTGGCCCGGGGCGAGCGGTGCGTGTGCGAACTGCAGGAGCTGATCGGCGCCGACATGTCGACGGTGTCCAAGCACCTGGCGCTGCTGCGCACGGCCGGTCTGGTGACCGACGACAAGCGCGGCAACCAGGTGTTCTACGCCCTGCGCGTGCCCTGCATCCTGAACTTCTTCGGCTGCGTGGAGACGGTGCTGCAGAACCGCGCCGACGCCACCGTCCAGGCGCTGGAGCCCCGATGAACCTGCGCAGCGAAGCCAAGCCCCTGGCCTGGGGCGTCGGCCTGTTCCTGGTCCTGTACCATCTGCCCGTGGATGCGCCCCGCTTCGACGGCGCCGTGCACGAAGCCCTGGCCCTGACCCGCTGGTACGCCCGCGAGCACGTGCTGCTGTGCCTGGTGCCGGCCTTCTTCATCGCCGGCGGGATCTCGGTCTTCGTCAGCCAGGGCGCGGTGATGCGCTACCTGGGCGCGGGCGCGCCGCAAGGTCGCCGCCTACGGCGTGGCCTCGGTGTCGGGCACCGTGCTGGCGGTGTGCTCGTGCACGGTGCTGCCCCTGTTCGCGGGCATCTACGGCATGGGCGCGGGCATCGGGCCGGCCACCACCTTCCTCTACGCCGGGCCGGCCATCAACGCCCTGGCCATCATCCTGACGGCGCGGGTGCTGGGCGTGGAGATCGGCGTGGCGCGGGCCGTGGGCGCCATCGTGTTCAGCGTGGTGATCGGCCTCTTGATGCACGCCGATCTTCCGCGGCGACGCGCGCGAGCGCGGCCTGGCCGCCGCGCCGCCCGCGGCCGACGACGACGGGCGGCCCCTGCTGCAGACGGCGCTGACCTTCGCCGCCATGGTGGCGGTGCTGGTCTTCGCCAACTGGGGCGGCGCCGGCGACGGCGGTTTCTTCGGCCGCGTCCACGCCTTCAAGTGGTGGCTGACCGCGGGCGCGGCCGCCGGCCTGGGCGGGGCGCTGTGGCGCTGGTACGGGCTGGCCGCGTGGAAGCCGCTGGCGGTGGCCGCGGCCGGTGATCGTCACGGCCGGTGCTGCGGCCCGGCGACCCGGTGACCGCCTTCACCGTCGGCACGGCGGTCTTCGCCTGGGCGGTGGCCACGGCCGGCGGCGAGCTGGGCGACTGGTTCGCCGCCAGCTGGGGCTTCGCCAAGCAGATCCTGCCCCTGCTGCTGGCCGGCGTGCTGGTGGCCGGGCTGCTGCTGGGGCGGCCGGGCCACGAGGGCCTGATGCCGTCGAGCTGGATCGCCCGCGCCGTGGGCGGCAACTCGCTGGGGGCCAACCTCTTCGCCGCGGTGTCGGGGGCGTTCATGTACTTCGCCACCCTGACCGAGGTGCCCATCCTCGAGGGCCTGCTGGGCTCGGGCATGGGCCAGGGACCGGCGCTGACCCTGCTGCTGGCGGGACCGGCGGTGTCGCTGCCCAGCATCCTGGTGCTGCGCACGGTCATGGGTACCCGGCGCACCGCGGTGTTCCTCGCGCTGGTCGTCGTCCTGTCGGCGGTGACCGGCACCCTCTACGGGGCGCGTGGCCTCGTGATCGCGAAAGGTTCGGCATGGAGATCCTGATCCTGGGCACCGGGCTGCCCCAAGTGCGAGAAGCTGGACGGCCGAGACCAAGGCCGTGGCCGACGACCTGGGCCTGGACTACGAGCTGCGCAAGGTGACCAAGGTGGCCGACATCATGAACTACGGCGTGATGATGACGCCGGCGCTCGTGGTCGACGGCAAGGTGAAGGTGTCGGGCAAGGTGCCGTCGCGGGAGCAGCTCGCGGCGATGCTGGCCTGACCGGAACCACGGGAGGACGACGATGACGACGCGGAACGACGCGGCGGACGGCGGGCGCCCCGCTGGGTGTGGTCGCTGGGGATCGTGGCGCTGGCGGCGGCGGTCTACCTGCTGCGGCCCGCCGCGGACACAGGGCCGGTCGCGGCGACGTCCGCGACGGCGGCCGCGACGGCGCCCCTGCCCCGGCTGGTGGACCTGGGCGCCGACAAGTGCATTCCCTGCAAGATGATGGCGCCCATCCTGGCCGAGCTGCGATTCGACCTTCGCCGGCCGCCTGGACGTGGAGTTCATCGACGTGTGGAAGAACCCGGGCGCCGGCGAGGCCTACGGCATCAAGCTGATCCCGACGCAGATCTTCTTCGCCGCCGACGGCACCGAGCTGTTCCGGCACGAGGGCTTCTTCGCCACGGAGGACATCCTGGCCAAGTGGCGGGAACTGGGCGTCGACCTCTGACGGACGGGGGCGCGATGCAGGGCGTGTTCGAGTTCCTGACCGCGGCGGTGACCGGCGCGGTGCCGGTGGCCCTGGCGGCGGGCTTCGCCTGGGGTGTGCTGAGCGTGGTCCTCAGTCCCTGCCACCTGGCCAGCATTCCGCTGATCGTGGGGTTCCTCCAGGGCCAGGAGCGTTCCGGCCGCGGGCGGGCGCTGGCCCTGTCCAGCCTCTTCGCCCTGGGCATCCTGGTGACGGTGGCGGCCGTGGGCGCGGCCACCGCCGCGGCCGGTCACGTGGCGGGCGACGTGGGGCCCGTGGGCAACCTCCTGGTGGCGGTCGTCTTCATCGGCGTGGGTCTGGGATTCCTGGACCTCGTCCCTCTGCCCCTGCCGGCGCCCGCGCGGGTGGGCCTGCAGCGGCGGGGCGCCTGGGCGGCCCTGGTGCTGGGACTGGTCTTCGGCGTGGCCCTGGGCCCGTGCACCTTCGCCTTCCTGGCGCCGCTGCTGGCGGTGGCCTTCAAGACGGCCGCGGCCGACGCCGCCCTGGGCGCGGCGCTGCTGGTGGCCTACGGGCTGGGCCACTGCCTGGTGATCGCCCTGGCCGGCGCGGGCTCGGCCTGGGTGCAGCGGACCCTGGACTGGAACGCCAGCTCGCGCGCGGCGACCGCCGTCAAGCGCACGTGCGGGGTGCTGGTCATCCTGGGCGGCCTGTGGCTGCTCTACACCGCCCACTGACGCGATCGGACGAGGAGGGACCATGACCGCGAGATTCCTGGCGGCCTGCTGCTGCGCGGCGCTTCTGGGCGCCGCCGCCGCCGCCCCGGCCGCGCCACCGGCGCCGTTCACCGTCTACTACTTCCACGGCGACATCCGCTGCGGCACCTGCCTCATGCTGGAGGACGCCACCGTCACCGCGGTGCGCGATTCCTTCTCCGCGCTGCTGGACAGCGGCGCCCTGGGCCTGGAGGTGGTGAACTTCGAGGACGCCGGGCAACGAGCACTTCGTCGCCGACTTCGCCCTCGAGGGTCCCCAGGCCGTGCTGGTGGCCTACGCCGGCTACGACGTGCGCGCCTGGCGCGACCTGGAACGCATCTGGCAGCTGGCCGCCGAACCCCTGGCGGTGGAGCGGTACATCGTGGCCGAGACCCGCGCGTTCCTGGCCGACCCGGAGGGCGCCGCCCATGAGCGCTGATCGTCCGCGGATCCTGTTCCTCTGCACCGGCAACAGCTGCCGCAGCCAGATGGCCGAGGGCTGGGCCCGAGCCCTGCTCGGCGACCGCCTGGACGCCCGCTCGGCCGGCGTGCGAGACCCACGGCCTGAACCCCCGCGCCGTGCAGGTGATGGCCGAGGCGGGCGTGGACATCGCCGGCCATCGCTCCAAGCTGGTGGACGACCTGGCGGACGAGCGCTTCGACCTGGTGGTCACCGTCTGCGACCACGCCCGCGAGGTCTGTCCCGTGTTCCCGGGTGCCGCGCGCGATGGTGCACCGCGGCTTCGACGATCCGCCGTTCCTGGCGCGCGACGCCGCCACCGACGAGGAGGCCCTGGCTCCCTACCGCCGCGTGCGCGACGAGATCCGCAGCTTCGTGGCGACCCTGCCCACCCTGCTCGACCTGCCGGAGGAGACGCCGTGACCGAACGCCGCCTGACCAATCCCTTCGAACGGTACCTGACCGTCTGGGTCGGCCTGTGCATCGTCGCGGGCATGGTGCTGGGCAAGCTGGCCCCCCAGGTGGCCCGGACCCTGGACGGGATGACCCTGGACGTGAACGGCGCGCCGGTGGTGTCCATCCCCATCGCCGTCTGCCTCTTCTTCATGATGTACCCGATCATGGTGAAGATCGACTTCGCCGAGGTGGTGCGCGCCGGCAGGAGCGCCAAGCCCGTGCTGCTGACCCTGGTCATCAACTGGCTGGTCAAGCCCTTCACCATGGTGGGCATCGCCGTGTTCTTCCTGGGCGTCGTGTTCCAGGGACTGATCGGACCCGACGCGGTGGACCTGGTCAAGCTGCCCCTGGGCCTGGACCTGCCGGTGGGGGCGGTGCACGGCGCGGGCACGGTGGTGCTGGCGCGACGGCGTGAAGATGCTGCAGGTGCCGCTGTGGCGCAGCTACCTGGCGGGTTGCATCCTGCTGGGCATCGCCCCCTGCACGGCCATGGTGCTGGTGTGGGGCTACCTGGCCCGGGGCAACGACGGCCTGACCCTGGTCATGGTGGCGATCAACTCCCTGACCATGCTGGTGCTGTACGGCGTGCTGGGCGGATTCCTGCTGGGGGTGGGCCGGTTGCCGGTGCCGTGGCAGGCGCTGCTGCTGTCCATCGGCGTGTACGTGGCGCTGCCCCTGGTGGCGGGGTTCCTGTCGCGGCGCTGGATCATCGCCGCGCGGGGCGAGGCCTGGTTCCGCGAGCGGTTCCTGCACCTCCTGACGCCGGTGACCATCGTCGCCCTGCTGGCCACGCTGGTGCTGCTGTTCTCCTTCAAGGGCGACGTGATCGCGGCGAGCCCGCTGACCATCGTCTGGATCGCCGTGCCGCTGTTCGTGCAGACGGTGTTCATGTTCGCCCTGGGCTACGGCGCGGCGCGGCTGCTGAAGCTGGACTACGACGACGCGGCGCCGGCGGCCATGATCGGCGCGTCCAACCACTTCGAGGTGGCCATCGCCACGGCGGTCATGCTGTTCGGGCTGTCGTCGGGCGCGGCCCTGGCCACGGTCGTCGGCGTGCTGATCGAGGTGCCGGTGATGCTGATGCTGGTGCGGTTCTGCCTGCGGACCGAACGGTGGTTCACGCGCTGACCCGGCGGGCCGCGCGGCTCAGGAGGCCGGCTCGGCGGCCACCCGGCGCAGGGCCATCATCTCGCTGACGGTGACGAAGCGGATGCCCTCGGCCCGCAGCCGCGGGATCTCCTGCGCGAGCACCGCGGCGGTCTCGGGCAGCGGGTGGCCGATGGCCAGGGCGAAGCCGCGCTTCCGCGCCCGACGCACCAGCTTGGCCAGCTGCGTCCGCACCTCCTCCTGTGTCCGGGGCTCGGGATCCAGGAAACCCTGGTTGCGCAGGCACGGCACCCCCGCGTCGCGGGCGGCCTCCCAGGCCACGGACTTCGGCGTGGTCAGGCTGTCGATGAAGAACATCCCCCGCTCCCGCAGCACGCTCATCACCGCGTCCATGGTGGCCCGATCGGCGGTGGCGGCGCTGCCCATGTGGTTGTTGGCGCCGTGCGCCTCGGGCACCGCGGCGAGGGCGCCCGTCAGGCAGCGATCGGCCTCCTCGCGGGACATGCCCACGGTGACCGCCCACGCCTCCCGGCCGAGGGTCCACGGCGGTTCCGGCTGCATGGGCCAGTGGAGCATGATCTCGCGCCGCCGCCCGTCGACGGGCCTGCCCGCGCCGCTGAAAACCTCCACGAGGCAGCCGGCGGCCCGCCGGCGCTGCGCCGCCGCGGCGGCGGCCGGGTCCCGGTCCGCCCCCTCCGGCAGGATCAGCTCCGTGCCCAGGCCCGCGAAGTGCTCGGTGTAGGTCAGCCCCGGCAGGACGGACATGGTCAGGGGAATGTCCAGATCGAGGATCGTGTCGGTGCGCTCGTTCCGGCCGTAGCCCCAGTCGTCGATGATCAGGGCGATGGTGGGCGCCCGGTCCGCGGCCAGGGCATCCCACCGGGCCGCCGGCGCCGTGCCGCTCCAGGCGACCGGCGGCGCCGTATCACCGTGGTAGAGCACGAGGGTGTGGGTGGGCGCGCCGCGGGGCCCCACGTCCATGCGCAGCGGGCCGCCGGTCCGGTCCGGGGCGCCGGCGGTGCGCACCGTCTCGGTCCACAGGATCGCCGCCCCGGTGCCGGCCAGGGCCGAATCGCAGGCGGCGGCCACGGACGTCCAGTCGCGATCCGGCGCCACCGGCACCAGCCGGCAGCGCACCTCGCCGCCGCGGGCGGCGCCTGCCGGCACCAGGTCCCGGTCCGTCGCGCGGGACGCCGGGCCCGGCACGAACCCGGGCAACACCCCCGCCAGGGCGCGCTCGGCCGCGGCCCGCACCACCGGACGGTCCCGGTCGGCCGCCGACGCCGGGTGGGCAGGGCCCTCGCCTCCGGGCCCGCCGGTCAGGACCATGCCCACGCCGATGGCCGCCACCGCGACCACCGCCCAGAAGGGCAGCGACCGCCAGGGCCCCCGGGAGGGCCGGCGCGTCCCCTGGGCGCGTTTCCGGGGTGTTCCTGAATTGCGGTGGGGCAAGGCCCGTGCCTCCTGCTGCCGATGGGTCCATCCGTCCGGCAAACCCTAACCAATGACCACCGCCGGCACCAGCAAGGATCGTGCGCAGGCCGGGAGGCCGCCGGGGCAAGCAGTTACGTCCCGCGGTCACCGTGGCGCGGGCCAGCGACCGGAACGATCTTCTCCCGTATATGCCGCTGGACCAGCCCGCACCCCCACGGCGCTGCCCGGGCGCCGGGCGGCGACCGGATCGCGAAAGGACCCGAGCATGACCCTGCGCCTGAACCAGGTGACCGTGGCGGTGACCGACGTGGACCGGGCCGCCGCCTTCTACGTGCGGCTGGGGCTGGTGCCCATCGTGGTCAGCGACCACTACCGGCGCTTCGTGCTGCCGGCGGGCGGCGCCACCTTCTCCCTGCACCGCGCCGACGCGGTGCCGCCCTCGGCCACCACCGTCTACTTCGAGTGCGACGATCTGGATGCGGTCTGCGCGCGGTTGGCGGAGGCGGGCGGCATCTTCGAGCACGGGCCCGTGGATCAGGACTGGCGCTGGCGCGAGGCGCGGCTGCGGGACCCCGACGGCAACCTGGTCTGCCTCTACCACGCCGGTAGCGACCGCCTGGATCCGCCCTGGCGCGTGCGCACACCCGAGAGCGACGCCGCAGTGGCCCGGGCGCAGCGCGACTCGTCCTGACCCGGGAACCGGTCCGCCGGCACCGGGAGAACGACGCCGCAGCCGGAGACGGACCTCCGCCCGCCGTGGGCGTCGGGCATGGTGGACACCACCGCGAACTAGCGTGATCCGTCCGCCGCCGCCGCGGCCGCCTTGGGCGGCAAGGCGCGGCGCCACGCGGCGCGGGCATGGCCCACCAGTCCCTCCAGTTCCGCCAGGGCCGCCGCGTCCGCGGCCAGCGCCCGGGTGGAGGCGACGTCCTCCAGGCGCAGCCAGGAGCGGATCGCCAGGAAGTCCCCCACCCACAGGCCGCCGCGCCGGCGGGCGGCGCCGCCGGTGGGCAGCACGTGGTTGGGGCCGGCTCCGTAATCCCCCAGCACCTCCGCCGCGCCCGCGCCCAGGAACAGGGCGCCGTAGGCGGTCAGCCCGACCGGTGCGCGCCCGTCGTTGGCGTTCCACTGCAGGTGCTCCGGCGCCAGGCGGTTGCACAGCTCCACGGCGGCCGCCACATCGGCCACGCGCACGGCGGCACCGCCGGCCAGGGCCGCCCGGGCCGTCGCGGCCGTGGGCAGGTCCTCGATCTGCCGCTGCAGCGCCGCCTCCACCGCGGGGATGATCCCGTCGTCCAGGGTCACCAGCAACGGCCGCGCCAGGTCGTCGTGCTCGGCCTGGGCCAGGAGGTCCGCCGCCACCAGGGCCGGGTCGGCCGTGCCGTCGGCCACCACCACCAGCTCCGACGGGCCGGCGGCGCCGTCGGTGCGCACCCGGTCCTCCACGACCAGCTTGGCCGCCGTCACCCACACGTTGCCCGGCCCCACCACCACGTCGCAGGCGGGCACCGACGCCGTGCCCCAGGCCAGGGCGCCCACCGCCTGGGCTCCCCCCGCGGCCAGCACCAGATCGGCGCCGGCGGCCGCCGCGGCCGCCAGCACCACGAGCTCGGGCCGGGGGCAGGCCACGACCACCGTCGCCACGCCCGCGGCCCGGGCCGTGACCGCCGTCATCAGCACCGACGACGGCAGGGGATAGCGTCCGCCCGGGGCGTAGCACCCCGCCGCGGACACGGGCACGACCCGGTGGCCGGCGCTGCCGCCCGGCACGGTGACGCTGAGGTCGGTCAGGCAGCGGCGCTGGGCCCGGGCGAAATCGCCGATGCGGGCGGCGGTCCGCTGCAGCAGCCCGGCCACGTTGACGGGACACGCGGCCAGGGCCGCCTCCAGGGCGGCACGGTCGTGGACCAGCGGGGCGTCGGGCCGCAGCCCGTCCAGCTCCTCGGCGCGGCGGCGCAGGGCGGTGTCACCCCCGTCACGCACCTCGCCGACGATGGCCGCGGCGGTCGCACGGACCTCCGGGGCGATGGGTGCGGCGGGGCTGCCGGTGACCTGATGCGGTTCCAGGCGGCGGAGCAGGGGGCGAGTCATGGCGAGCTCCTCTCGGGCTTGGCGTCGCCGGGGCGACGCGTGACGCGGGTCGCGCGCCGCTCCAGATGGCGGACCACGTCCTCCCAACGCCCGCCGGCCCGGACCAGGGCCACGAGGGCGAAGTAGAGGACGTCGGCCGTCTCGGCGGCGGCGTGATCGGTGCCGGCGGCCGCGGCCAGCTCGGCCGCTTCTTCCTGCAGCTTGGCCGCCAGCAGATCCTGATCGTCGAGCAGGCGCCGCGTGTAAGAACCGGGTGGCGCGGTCACGGCCCGCGCGGCCAGGCGGCGGGCCAGGTGCGGCACGCCCCGGTCTTCGCCCCAGCAGGTGCGCGTGCCCGTGTGGCAGAAGCCGCCGCCGTGCTGGCGCACCGTGAAGCGCAGGGCGTCCCGATCGCAGTCCAGGTCCACCCGCAGCAGGTCCTGGGTGCAGCCGCTGGCCAGGCCCTTGACCCACAGGCCCCGGCGGCGCGAGTGGTAGACGCCCCGGCCCGTGGCCAGGGCCTCGCGCACGCTCGCGGCATCCGACCACACCAGGCCCAGGGCGATGCCCGCCTCGTCGCACACCACCGTGGGCCAGGGCCCGTCGGGCTGCCGCGCCGCCAGGGGCGCCAGGAAGGCGTCGGCCAGGTCCAGCGCGCCCGTGTAGAGGGCCATGCCCACCTGCACGTCGCAGCCGGCCGCGTCCAGGGCGGCCACCTCGTCCGCGGTGCGCAGGCCGCCCGCCACCGTCAGGCGGGCCGGGCCGGCCGCCTCCGCCAGGTCCCGCACCAGGGCTGCGTCCAGCCCCGTCAGCCGGCCCTCCCGCTCCACGAAGGTCACCAGGAATCCGGCGCACAGGTCCCGCAGCTCGGCCATGCGCTCGGCCACGCCGCGGCCGGTGGGGCGGGTCCAGCCGTCCACCACCACCTCGCCGTCGCGGGCATCCAGGGCCACGATCACCCGCTCGCGAGGCAGCTCGCGCAGCAGTCCGGGGCCGGCCGCGGTCCCGACGATGACCCGCGCGGCCCCCGCATCCAGCCAGCGCCGGGCGGTGGCCGCATCCCGCACGCCGCCGCCCACGCGGCAGCGGGCCGTGGCCAGCAGGGGCTCGATCAGAGCCCGGTTGTCGCCGCGGCCCAGGGCCGCGTCCAGATCGATGACGGCGATCTCCCCCACGCGGCCGAACCGCTCCGCCAGGGGCGCCGGATCGCCGGCCTCCAGGGCCAGGTCGCGACCTCCCACCAGTTGCACCGTGCGCCCGTCCTGCAGGTCGATGCTGGGCACGATCATGGCCGCACCGCCACGCCCGCGGCGGCCAGGGCGCGCTTGATCGTCGCCACGGTGCCCACGCCGTCGTGGAAGATGCTGGCGGCCAGCACCGCGTCGGCGCCGGCGGCCACGGCCGCGGCCATGTGGGCGGGGGTCGCGCCGCCGCCCGAGGCCACGATGGGCACGCCCACCACCGCGCGGACCGCCGCGATCAGCGCCAGGTCGTAGCCCCCGCCCGTGCCGTCCCGGTCCCAGCTGGTGAGCAGGATCTCGCCCGCGCCCCGGCGCGCGCCCTCGGCGCACCAGGCCATCACGTCCAGGGGCTCCCGCTGCCGACCCGACCGGGTGGTGACGGTCCAGCCGCCGGCGCCGTCGGCCCGGGCGTCCACCGCCAGCACCACGCACTGGCGGCCGAAGGCGGCGGCCAGCTCGGTCAGCAGTTCCGGCCGGCGCACCGCGGCGCTGTTGACGGCCACCTTGTCGGCCCCCGCCGCCAGCAGACGTCGGGCGGCCGCGGCGTCGGTCACGCCGCCGCCCACGGTCAGGGGCACGGCCAGGACCCGGCGCACGGCGGCGACGGTGGCCTCCTGGGCGCCCCGGTCCTCCAGGGTGGCCGTCACGTCCAGCAGCACCACCTCGTCGGCGCCCTGGGCGGCGTAGGCCGCGGCCTGGGCCGCCGGGTCGCCGGCGTCCCGCAGGTCCTGGAAGCGGACGCCCTTGACCACGCGTCCGTCGCGCACGTCCAGGCAGGGCACGATCCTCACGGCTGCCATGGGGACACCTCCCGGTTCGGGTCTTCGAGCCAGGCGCGCAGCAGCCGCGCGCCCCAGGCGCCGGAGAGTTCGGGGTGGAACTGGCAGGCGACCACGGCGCCCCGCCGCGCCGCGGCCAGGAACGGCCCGCCGTGGTCGGCGGTCAGCAGCCCCCAGCCGGACACGCGCAGACGGTCCAGGTCGGCCGCGGGCACGGCGAAGGAGTGGGCGAAGTAGGCGTAGTCCGCCGCCGCCGCGGTGCCCCCGCCCACCGGGCACCAGCCCATGTTGGGCACCCGCGCCGCCGCCGGCAGCCGACGCACCCGCGCCGGGATCACCCCCAGCCCGAATCCTCCCGGATCCTCGTCGCTGCCCTCGCACAGCAGCTGCAGGCCCAGGCACACCGCCAGGGTCGGCAATCCGGCCAGGGTCCGCTGGCGCAGGGCCGAGGCCAGGTCCCGGTCCTGCAGGGCCGCCATGCCCGCGGCGAAGGCCCCCACCCCCGGCAGCACCACGCGGCGGGCCCGGGCCAGGTCGGCGGGGCCGTCGGCGCGGCGCACCTCGGCGCCCAGGCGCGCGAAGGCCGTCTCCACCGAGCGCACGTTGGCCACCCCCGTGTCGATGATGGTCACCTCGTTCATCCCAGCACCTCCTTCGTGCTGCGCACCGATCCGGGCACCGGGGCCAGGGCCGCGCGCAGGGCCAGGGCCAGGGCCTTGAAGGCGGCCTCGGCCCGGTGGTGGTCGTTGCGGCCGCGCACCACGTCCGCGTGGACGTTGAAGCGGCCCTCCATGGCCAGGGTGACCAGCACGTGGGCCAGGTTCTCGGCGGCCACGTCGCCGATGGCCGGCCGCACCAGGCCCAGCTCCACCTCGGCCCAGGGCCGTCCGCCCAGGTCCACCGCCACCTCGGCCAGGGCCTCGTCCATGGGCACGCGCGCCCAGCCGAAGCGGGCGACGGCCGGACCCTCGCCCACCACCCGCGCCAGGGCCCGGCCCAGCAGCAGGGCGCAGTCCTCGGCGGTGTGGTGGTCGTCCACCTGCAGGTCGCCGCGGCAGGTCAGCCGCAGGTCCCAGCCGGCATGGCGGGCCAGGGCCGTCAGCATGTGGTCCAGGAAGCCGAGGCCCGTGGCGATCTCGGCGCGGCCGGCGCCGTCGGGATCCAGACGCAGGGTGATGTCGGTCTCGGCCGTCTTGCGGCTCAGTTCGACGGTGCGGTCACTCATGGCAGCAGCTCCTCCAGGTCGGCAAGGGAGGCGAGGATGCGGGCGGCGCCGGCGGCGGCCAGGGCCGCGCCGGTGTCGTCGGCGGTGTCGGGGGGGCGCACGCCCAGGGGCACGACGCCGGCGGCGCGGGCGGCGTCCACGTCGTCGGGCGTGTCGCCCACCAGCCAGGCGCTCCGGACGCCCAGGCGGCGCAGGGCCTCGCGCACCGGGGCCGGGTCGGGCTTGGCCGGGGCGTCGTCGCGGGTGACGACGGCGGCGAACAGGTCGGCCACCCCGCAGCGCTCGAGGAAGGCCGTGGCCTCGGCCCGCGGCCGCCCGGTGACGATGCCCAGGGGCAGCCGGGCCGCCAGCCGCGCCAGCAGCGCGCGCGGCGGGATGAGGGTCTCGCCCTCGGCCAGGCCGGGCCGGCCCGGGGCACCCAGGTACAGGGCCTGGAACTCGGCCGTGACCTGCGCCAGCCGGCAGGTCCACGCCCCGCTCCGCCAGGAGGCGGCGGGTCAGCTCCCAGTCGTCGTTGGCCCCGCCCCGCGCCTTGGCCGCGGCGATGTCCTGCCGCGGTGATCGGGAACCCGTGGGCCGCCAGCACACCGACGATGCACGCCCGATAGCTGGGCCCCTCGTCGGCGATCACCCCGTCCAGGTCCAGCAGCAGGGCCTCGGGCGCCAGCGCCGTGTCCAGGGCGAGAGCCAGACGATCGCCCTCGTCCCCGTCGGCGGGGCAGGTGACGCGCAGGCAGCCGTCCAGCAGGGGGTCGCCGGGCCAGGTCCGGACGCTCGACCCCGAGGGCGGCCAGGGCCGCGCCCGGTGAAGGCGGCGTCCCGCGGCCGGCAGAGCACGAAGTTGCCCTGGCTGGGCAGGGGCGCCGCGCCCAGCCGGCGCAGGCGGGCCGCCAGGTCGGCGCGGGCCGCGCGCGCCGCCGCCACCCCCGCGTTCACGGCCGCCTCGCCCGTCGCCAGGGCGGTCCGGGCCACCGCCAGGCTCGCGCCCGCCACGGCGTAGGGCTGACCCCAGGCCCGCAGCTCGGCCAGCAGATCGGCCGGCCCCAGCAGGCAGCCCACCCGCAGGCCCGCCAGCCCCCAGGCCTTGCTGAAGGTGCGCAGGACCAGGGTGCGCGGCAGGGCCAGGGCGGCGGCGGTCAGGTCCTCGTCGGCGAACTCGGCGTAGGCTGCGTCCAGCAGCAGGGGCACGTCGCCCGTCAGCCGCCGCAGCATCGCGCAGCGTCGTCGGCGCCGATCACCGCGCCGGTGGGATTGTTGGGGCTGACCACCGCCAGCAGGCCGGTGTCCGGGCCCACCTGCGCGGCCACCGCGGGCACCGGATACGGCCCCTCCCACCAGGGCACCGTCCGCAGACGGCCCCCGGCCAGCCGGGCGTGGCGGCGCGAACATCGACGAAGGTGGGCTCGGTCAGCACCAGGCCGCGGCCGCCGCCCACGAAGCGGCGGCACAGGCGGTCGATGGCGTCGTCGCCGCCGGCGGTGACCAGCACCTGCGCCGGGTCCACGCCGTAGCGGGCGGCCAGGTCCGCCTCCAGGGCGGCCGGCGTCCGGATAGCGGCGCAGGGTCTCCAGGTCGGGCGCCCGCCGGCGCCCGAGGTACGGCCGGGCGCCGGCCCCTCGTTGGCGTCCAGGCGCAGGGCGCCGGCGGGGGCGGCCTGGCGGCGGTAGGCGGTCGGAGCCGCGGCGGTCTTCATGGTCGCCTCCTTCACGGCACGATCTGGCTGGGTTCGGTGACGACGATGTCGGTGCCGCCCGCGGCGCGGATGCGCGGAATCAGCAGGGCCAGGCCCTCGCGCGGCACGGCCACCTTGACCGCGAATCCGGCGGCGCCCCGCAGGCTGCTGACGGTGGGCTCGCGCATGCAGGGCAGCACCGCCACCAGGCGATCCAGGTCGGCGGCGGCCACGTTCACCTCCAGCATCACCCGGCGGCGGGCCTCCAGCACCGACTGCAGCAGCAGCCCGATCTCCTCGATGCGCGCGCGGCGGCGCGGGTCGGCCCAGGCCCGGCGGCTGGCGTACAGGCGCGTCGAGCTGGTCAGCAGTTCCTCGACGATCTCCAGGCCGTTGGCCCGCAGGGTGGCGCCGGTGGCGGTGTTGTCGACGATGCAGTCGGCGTCCTCGGGCGGGAAGACCTCGGTGGCCCCGTAGCTGCGCACCAGCCGGGCGGGCACCGCGCGCGTGGCCAGCCAGCGGCCGGCCAGGCCCACGTACTCCGAGGCCACGACGAGTTCGCGGGCCGGCAGGGCGCCGTCCGTCAGCAGGGCCACGGGCGCGGCCGCCACCAGCCGCACGGGATCGAGCCCCGTGTCCAGGACCTCCACCAGGTCGGCCTCCAGCTCGGCCACCCAGTCGGCGCCGGCGAAGCCCAGGTCGCGGGTCCCGGCGTCCAGCATCTCGACGATGTTCTGGGGCTTGAGCAGCTTCACGTCGCAGGCGGGCAGCGACACGGTGGCGCGGTAGTCGCGGTCGTTGCCCGTCAGGGCGATGCCCGCGTCGGCGAGCAGGCGCAGCACGCCGGCCTGCATGCGGCCCTTGGGCAGGCCCAGGCGCAGGTTGGCGACGGCGGTCGCGGGCCGGTCGGCCGGCACGGCGGCGGGATTGGACTGGGTCTTCATGGCACCTTCCCGGTTGGGCCGGTGCCCCGGGCAGGCGTCGCGTGGGTGGGGTCAGGAGGTTCCGCGGACCTCACACCAACGACAAACGCCGACCCGAGGGCCGGCGTTCGTCGTTGCTTGCGATGGAACTGTCAGGATCGCAGCAAGGCCGATTCGCCAACCCCGGGACGGGGATGGTGATGATGGCCGTGGTGATGCTGCGTCCTGAAGCCCATCGTGAGATCCTTCAGCGAATCTGATCAATCGGGGGCCGCCTCCGCGGCGGCCGCGTGACGTCATGTTACGCCATCGGCGGCGGATGTCAAGGCGGCAGGATTCCTAGCCCACCCCGTACCGCTCCTTCAGCACGTCCAGGTGATGCCGCTCGTGCCCGGCGATGATCCAGGGGATGGCCCGCACCGAGATCCCGTGCCCGTTGGCCGTGCCCCGCCGCGCCACGGCCGCGTCGTCCAGGCTCTTGAGCAGGTACAGGTGGTCGGTGCGGCAGACGTGCTGTTCGCGCCACAGCTCGGCCACGCGCCGGCGGTCGGCGCCGGCGGCGGCGGCCCAGCCGTTCTCGTCCATGCCCGGCTGGGGTTCCGGCGCGCCGCGGGCGATCCACAGGGCGCGGAAGGCGAACACCCGCTCGGTGTCGATGAGGTGGCCGACGAGCTCCTTGACCGTCCACTTGCCGGGCGCGTAGCGGGCTCTCGCCCGCCTTGTCGTCCAGGGTGCGCATCAGGGCCAGGGTGTTCTGCCCCTGGATCTTGAGGTGGTTCAGGATGTTGGTCACCGACCCGGGCACCAGGTCGATGTACTGCTGGTAGTAGGGGGCGTACTCGTCCGTCCCCGGTCGCTCGAAGCGCGGCATCATCGTCTCCTTCGTCCCGGGTTCATCCCTTGTCGATGGCCGACCACAGGTCGATCATCTCGAGCGCGGTCAGGGCCGCGTCGAAGCCCTTGTTGCCCGCCTTGGTCCCGGCGCGTTCGATGGCCTGGTCCAGGGTGTCGGCCGTGACCACGCCGTAGGCCACCGGCACCCCCGTGTCCAGGGAGACCTGGGCGATGCCCTTGGTCAGCTCGCTGGCCACGAAGGTGAAGTGGGGCGTGTCGCCCTGGATGACGCAGCCCACGCAGATGATGGCGGCGTAGCGGCCGGTCTCGGCCAGGCGCTTGGTGGCCATGGGGATCTCGAAGCCGCCCGGCACCCAGGCCAGGTCCACGTTGGCGTCCGCCACCCCGTGGCGGCGCAGGCAGTCCGTGGCCCCGTCCACCAGCTCGCGGGTGAAGAAGTCGTTGAAGCGGCTGGCGACGATCCCGATCCTCGCCTTGCCGGCCGAGAACTTGCCCTCGAAGGTGCGACCCATCTCCGTCTCCTTGCTACAGGTGGTCCAGCAGGTGGCCCATGCGGGCCTTCTTGGTCATCAGGTACTTGGCGTTCTTGACGTTGGGCTCGACCTGCACCGGCACGCGTTCGGCGATCTCCAGGCCGTAGCTCTCCAGCCCCACGATCTTGCGGGGATTGTTGGTCATCAGGCGCATGCGGCGCACGCCCAGGTCCCGCAGGATCTGCGCCCCGATGCCGTACTCCCGGAGGTCGGGCGCGAAACCCAGCTTCTCGTTGGCCTCCACCGTGTCCGCGCCCAGGTCCTGCAGGGCGTAGGCCTTCATCTTGTTGATCAGGCCGATGCCCCGACCCTCCTGGCGCATGTACAGGAAGACGCCGCGGCCCTCCTTCTCGATGGCCGCCAGCGCCGCCTCCATCTGCTCGCCGCAGTCGCAGCGGCGGCTGTGGAAGAGGTCGCCGGTCATGCACTCGCTGTGCACCCGCACCAGCACCGGCTCTTCGGCGGTGATCTCACCCTTGACCAGGGCCACGTGGGTGGCGCTGTCGATGCGGGTGGAGTAGGCCACCAGGCTGAACTCGCCGAAGGCCGTGGGCAGGGGCACCTCGGCCTCGCGGACCACCAGCTTCTCGTGGCCGCGCCGCCAGGCGATGAGGTCGGCGATGGTCACCAGCTTCAGGCCGTGCTCGGCGGCGATCTCCCGCAGGCGCGGCAGCCGGGCCATGTCGCCGTCGTCGTCCATGATCTCGCAGAGCAGCCCCGCCGGGTACAGCCCCGCGGCGCGGCACAGGTCGACCACCGCCTCGGTGTGGCCGGCGCGCTCCAGCACGCCGCCGGGCTTGGCCTCCAGGGGGAAGATGTGGCCGGGGCGGGCCAGGTCGTGGGGCCGGCTGCGCGAGTCGATGAACACCTGCACCGTGCGCGCCCGGTCGGCGGCCGAGATGCCGGTGGTCACGCCGGTGGCGGCGTCGATGCTGACGGTGAAGTTGGTGCCCAGGCTGGCGGTGTTGCGGGCCACCATGGGTTCGATGTCCAGCTCCCGCAGGCGCTCGCCCGTGGCGGCCAGGCAGACCAGGCCGCGGCCGTGCTTGGCCACGAAGTTCACCACCGCGGGGGTGACCATCTCCGCGGCCACGATGAAGTCGCCCTCGTTCTCCCGGTCCTCGTCGTCCACGACCACGATGATCTCGCCGCCGCGCAGGGCCGTCAGGGCTTCCTCGATGGTGTGGATGCGGCTCTCGTTGTTCATGAGCGTCCTTTCGCCCCGCGGCGGCGGCCGAAGCCGGCCGCGCGCAGACGGTCCAGGGTCAGGGCGGGCTCGGCCGGAGCGTTCGCCGGCGCGGCATCGTCCAGGCCCGGCAGCAGGTCGCGGCTCGTGCCGCTGCGGGCGGCCTTGACCAGCACGTCCATCTCCAGGTTCACCGGCCGGCCGGGGCGCAGGTCCCCGAAGGTGGTCCAGGCCAGGGTGTGGGGAATCAGGTTGACGGTGAAGCGGTCGGTGTGGGGCCCCTCGTCCACGGTGAGGCTGACGCCGTCCACGGCGATGGAGCCCTTGGGCACCAGGAACCGAGCCAGGTCCGGCGGCAGGGTCACCGTCACCAGCCGGTCGCGGCCGGCGCGGCGCACCGCGGCCACCCGGCCCACGCCGTCCACGTGGCCCTGGACCAGGTGCCCGTCCAGGGGATCGCCGGCCCGCAGCGCCGGCTCCAGGTGCAGCCGGCGGCCGGGCCGCCAGGTGCGCAGGGTGGTCAGGCGCCGGGTCTCGGTGGCCGCCTCGACGCGCACGGCGTCGCCGCGCACGGCGGTCACGGTCAGGCAGATGCCGGCCACGGCGATGGAGTCGCCGGGGCGGGCGCCGGCCGCGGTGCGGGGCGCGGCGATGTCCAGGCGCACCACGCCGCCGGCGGGGCTCAGCCCCTTCAGCACCCCGATCTCCCTGACCAGCCCGGTGAACACGGCGGCTCCTCCTACAGGGTGACGCGGCCCAGGACCGCGCGGAACGGGTTGCGGTCGTAGACCGTCAGCAGGTCCTCGCCCAGGTGCCGGCAGTCGGTGAAGCTGAAGGTGTTCCGCACCGGCCCGTCGCCGGCGAAGCCGTCCGGCCAGCCCACGCCGTCGCCCAGCACGCGGGGCGCCTGGTAGTGCAGCCAGCGGTCCACCAGCCCGGCCCCCAGGAAGGTCGCGGCCAGGCGGGGACCGCCCTCCACCATCACGCTGTTCAGCCCGCGGCCGGCGAGCTGGACCAGCAGGTCGCGGGGATCCACGCGCCCGTCCCGTTCGCCGCAGAAGACGATCTCGCCGCCGTCGGCCTCCACCGCGGCCCGGCCCGGGCGCCGGCGGCACGGCGGCCGGCGAAGACCAGGTAGCGCTCGGCGGGCAGGCCGCCGGTCCAGCTCAGGTCGGTGTCCACGTAGGCGGGCAGCGGGTCGGCCATGGGCACGCCGGCCTCGCCCGCGGCCAGGCGGCCGTCCAGCCGGGGGCGGTCGGCGCGCACGGTGCCCTCGCCCACCAGCACCACGTCCACCCGGCGGCGGCGGCGGTGCACGTCGCGGCGGGCGGCCTCGCCCGTCAGGTAGACCGGCGCCGGCACCGCCCCGGCCACGGGCACCGGCGCGAAGCGGCCGTCCAGGCTGGTGGCGGTCTTCAGCTCCACGTAGGGCCGGCGGAAGTTCTCGGTGACCACGAACGGCCACACCAGCTCGAGAGCCTGCTCGGCGAGGCAACCCACGGCCACGGCCAGACCGCGGTCCCGCAGGTGGCGGCAGCCGCCGCCCAGGACGGTCGGATTGGGGTCACGCATGGCCACCACCACCCGACGGATGCCCGCTTCGGCCACCGCCGGGGCGCAGGGCCCGGTCCGCCCCGTGTGGTTGCAGGGTTCGAGGGTGACGTAGAGGGTGGCGCCCCGGGCCTGCTGCCCCGCCTCGGCCAGGGCGATGATCTCCGCGTGGGAGTGCCCCGGGCCGGCGTGGGCACCGCGCCCCACCACCCGTCCGTCCCTGACCACCACCGCGCCCACGGGCGGATTGGGCCAGGTGCGCTCGGGCACGCCGGCGGCCAGGGCCAGGGCCTCGGCCATGAAGGCCCGGTCGACGGCGGAGGCGTCGGTGGCGAAGCGCTCGTCGCTCATGGCACACGCGCGGGGCGCTGTCGGTGACGGGAAAGCGGCAAGGCAGGCGGGCACGGACGCCACGGCCGTCGCCGACCATTGCGTACGCGCAGGCACACCGCCAACTTCTCCCATCCGGACTTTCACCGTCGGCCCCGGAATTCCACCGGGTCAACCGCCGTCCGGCCCTGACGGACCTGTGTGGACGGCAGCTCGCGGGCTGTCACCGCCGGTGGGGAATTTCACCCCGCCCCGAAGTTGAGGTCTGCGGCCCGGACCGAACCGGGCCTCGTTGAGTTGTCGGTGTCAAAGTTAACCGCATGGCCGCGGACGGTCAAGGCGGCCCGTGCCGCCATCGGGAGTGGATCGACTCCGGTCCACGCGTTATGGTGGGCATGTAACTTGCGTTCCCGTCGCCGCCGGAGGTGCCCCATGTCGCCGCGATCCCGATTCCGCCCCGCCGCCAGCCCGGCCTTCGCCGCCGGCCTGGTGCGCGAGGTCTCGGTCCATCCCCTGCGGACCGCTGCGGTCTTCGCCGCCGGCTACCTGGCGGTCTGCCTGCCCTACATCTGGTTCTCGGGACGGGTGGCCGCGGCCCTCGCGCCCAACATCGAGGTCCTGGAGCAGATCGAACGGGTCAAGGGCCAGGCCTTCGTGCTGCTGACGGCGCTGCTGCTGCTTGGCATCTCCTTCGCCTACCTGCGGCGGATCCGCGACCAGGAACAGGCGCTCCTGGCCCACGAACGCAGCCTGGCCCAGTCCGAGCACGTGGCCATGGCGGGCGTCCTGGCGGCGGCCACCTGCCACGACACCAACAACATGCTGATGGCGGTGCGCGGGAACATCGAGCTGGTGGCCGAGGAGCCCGACCTGGCGCCGGAGGCCCGCGAGAGCGTGGCGCGCGCCCTGAAGAACTGCGACCGGGCGTCGGGGGCCCTGCGCCGGCTGATGGACCTGTCGCGCGCCTCCCTGCCGGGCAACCCGCAGCGGGAGCGCCTGGCGCCGCTGCTGCGGGACATCGCCGAGCTGGCACGGCGGCACCAGGCCGTGCAGAACCATCGTCTGGACTGCGTCGTTCCCGAGAGCCTGCAGGCGCGGATCAACGCCCGGCTGCTGACGGGCGCCCTGCTGAACCTGGTGCTCAACGCCGCCGAGGCCATGGCCGAACCCGGGCACATCCGCCTGACCGCGGCCGACGGTGACGGGACGGTGGTCATCGAGGTCCACGACTCGGGTCCCGGCGTGCCCGACGACCTGCGCGAGCGCATCGTCGAGCCCTTCTTCACCACCAAGCCCGCCGGCACGGGCCTGGGCCTGCTCTCGGTCCGCGCCTGCGCGCTGGACCACGGCGGTCGCCTGGAGGTGGATGCGTCGCCGGAGCTGGGCGGCGCCGTGTTCCGCCTGGTGCTGCCCCAGCCGGTCGGCGAGGCGGCGGCCTGATGCGGCGCCGTTGCCGGTTATGAGGTTGTGGACGCGGCGCCGCCCCGGTAGGATGGCGGGCGGTGACGGATCGGATGGGAGGGGATCCATCGCCGTCGGCACGATTCCACGGAGCATCCCGGTGCGCATGCGTCCCAGCCTCATCACCCTGGCCATTGCCCTGATCTCCTGCGCCGCCGCTCCGGCGGTCGCCCAGCGGTATCCTTTCCGCACCATCAGCGAGAACGACGGCCTGCCCATGAGCAACGTCGAGGGTCTCGTCCAGGAGCCCGACGGACGCCTGTGGGTCTCGGGCCGCTCCGGGCTGGCTGCCTTCGACGGCCTGCACTGGGAACACGTGGAGCAGCTGGCCGGTCGCGACGTCCCGTCCCTGGGCGGCATCGGCCGCGACGGCGCCGGGCGCCTGTGGACCGTGGGCCGTGCCACGCCGGTGGCCCTCTTCCGCCGGGACGACGACGGCTGGACGCGCCTGCCCGACGATCCCAACTCATCCTGGGGCCACGATGTCGCGGCCATGGCGGTGGACCCGGACGGCGGTCCCCAGGGCACGGTGGCGACGACCGGTGGCGGCCTGCACCTCTGGCACGACGGCGCCTGGCAACGGGTCCCGCTGCCGGGACAGCCCGCGATCCGACACCTCGCCTGGCACGACGGCGTGCTGTTGGCGGCAACCACCGACGGCCTCATGACCGTGACGCCCGACAGCGCCGGACCGGCCCGGGTCGCCGCCGTGCCGGGGCTGCCGCCGGGCCCCGCCTATGCGACCGTGCCGGACCAGCGCGGGTCGGGGCTGCTCGTGGTCGGGCACGGCTGGATCGGCCACCTGGAGGCCGGCCGCTTCACGACGCTCCTGACCGACGAGCGGATCGATCTGCCGCACGCAACCTCGGGCGTGGCGGCGGCCCTGGACAGCCTGGGCAGCATCTGGTGCGGCGACCGACTGCGGCTGCTCGTCTACCATCCCCTGTCGGGCCTGGACGTCCTGGAGCAGGACTCGGGCCTGATCGCCAGGGGAGTCACGGCCCTGACCGTCGACCGCGACGGGCAGGTGTGGGCGGGCGGCATGCGCGGCATCAGCGCCCTGGCGGACCAGCGCTTCACCAACTGGGACAAGGAGTCGGGGCTGTTCGCCGACGAGGTCACGTCCGTCCACCAGCTGCCCGACGGGCGCATGCTCCTGGGCCACGAAGGCGGGCTGACCATCATGGGAACGCCGCCCCGCACCCTGCGCATCGGCCGCGAGGACCAGTGGGGCCGGGTCATGGCCATCGAAAGTGCCCCCGACGGCACCCAGTGGCTGGCCTGCGGGGCCCTCGGCCTGGCCCACCTGGACCGCGCGCTCAACCTGCAGTGGCCCCTGGGCCCGCGCGAACCCGGACGCTCCATCTCCGCCGTGGCCGTCGGCTCCGACGGCACCGTGTGGGCGGGCGGATCGGACGGCCTGCAGCGGCTGGGCGAAGGCGGGTTCGTCCCCGTCCCCCTGGCCACCGCCGAGGACCCGCACGACCCTTCCGTCCGGCGCATCGTCAACGGACCGGACGGCTCCCTGTGGCTGACCACCGGCCGCCGCGGCGTCCTGCAGGTGAAGGGCGCCTACGTGCGCCGGTACTGGGCGGCGGACGATCCGGAGGCCAACAGCACGTACGCCGTCTTCCCCGCCCCCGGCGGCGGCTGGTGGGTGGGCACCGCGGCCGGCCTGCGGCGCCTGACGGACGAGGGGATCGAGGCGCGGCGCCCCGGCGATCCGCCGGTGGAACGGGCGATCTTCGCCATCGTGGCCGACGACCGCGGCCGCGTCTGGTTCGGCACCGACGCCGGCGTCCGCGTGTGGGACGGGACCGACCTGCGCAGCTACGGCGTCCGGGACGGCCTGATCGGCAGCGAGACCAACCGCGACGCCGTGACCGTGGACCGCCGGGGCCGCGTGTGGATCGGCACCGACCGGGGCCTGACGGTCTTCGACGAGCGCTTCGGCTGGCACGGCGCCCGGCCGCCGGCGGCCCGCATCGAAGGCTACGAGGTGGACGGCGAACGCCGGCCCGCCGACGCTCCCCTGGCCCTGGGACCGGACACCCGCGAACTGGTGGTGCGGCTGGGCGTGGACTCGGTGGCCGACGCCCTGCAGCTGGGCTTCCGGACCTTCCTGGACGGCTACGACGCCCGCTGGCACGCCGCCCGGGTGCTGCCGGACCGCACCCTGCGCTTCACCTCCCTGCCCCCGGGCCACTACCGCTTCGCGGTCCAGGCGGTGGACGCCGGCGGCCGCGTGGGACCCGTCGCCACCGGCGCCGCCATCACGGTGGCCCCGCCCCTGTGGCAGCGGCCCTGGGTGCTGGTCCTGGCGGTCGTCGTCGGCGTCGGGCTGGTCTGGCTGGTGTTCAGCGTCGCGGCGGGACGCCGCTATACCCGGCGCCTGCGGCACGAGGTGCTGGCCCGCACCGCCGAACTGGAGGCCTCGGAGCAGGCCATCCGCCGTGAGTCGCGGCGCCTGGCCGTGGTCCTGGGCAGCATCAGCGACGGGGTCGTGGTGGTCGGCGCCGACGGCCGCATCAGCCTGGGCAACGCGGCGGCCGCGCGGCTGGTGGACGTGCCGGCGGAACGCCTGGCCGGCCGCAGCCTCGAGGAGGTCCTGCCGGGGCTGACCGCCCTGGTGCGCGAGGTCCGGGCGGCCTCCCTGACCGGCACCAGCAACTTCGTGCCCGCGGACGCTCCCCTGCCCTACCGCATCGGCGCCAGCGGCCGCGACCTGGAGATCGCGGTGGCCCCCCTGGAGACCGCCGGCGGGCCCGACGGCGCGCGGGTGCTGGCCTTCCGCGACGTGACCGGGCGCCGCCGCAGCGACCGGGCCAAGGTGCACTCGCGGCGCCTCGAGTCCCTGGGCGTCCTGGCCGGAGGCATCGCCCACGACTTCAACAACCTGCTGACCGTCATGCTCGGCAACACCACCGTGGCCCGGGAGCTGCCGGGGCTGCCCCCGGAGGTGGGCACACGTCTGGACAACATCGAGGAGGCGGCCGGGCGCGCCTGCGAGCTGACCCGCCGGCTGCTGATCTTCGCCCGGAGCGAACCGCCGCAGCGCCGGCCCACGGACCCGGCCGAGCTGGTGCGCCGGGCGGCGGCGCTGGCGCCCGGCGGCGCGGCGCACGAGCTGACGGTGACCCTGGCTCCGGACCTGCACCCGGTCAACGCCGAGGCCGACGATCTGGTGGAGGCCCTGACCCATCTCCTGGAGAACGCTTGGCACGCCATGCCCGCCGGCGGCCGCACGGTGCTGGATGGTCGCAACGTCGACGACCCGGCCGGCGAGCCCTGCGTCGAGCTGACGGTCCGGGACGAGGGGCCCGGCATCCCCAGCGCCGACCTGGACCGCATCTTCGAGCCCTACTACGTGAAGCGGACCGGGGGCGACGGCCTGGGTCTGGCGATCGCGTACATCGCCGTCGCCCGGCACGGCGGCCGGCTGACGGCCGCAACCGGACCCGGGGGCGGGGGCGGAGCGATCTTCACCGTGCAGCTGCCGGCGGTGCGCCCGGTGGCCGCCGGCGTCCGGCGGCCGGATTCAGCGCCGTCGGCGTAGGGCCGTGTAGGTGGGTTCGGGCACGTCCAGTCCCGCGGCCTCCAGCCGCAGGTGGGCGGCCCCGTAGAAGACCTTCGCCGGCACCCGGCTGAAGCCCAGCGGCGATCTCGAACACCGGCTCCCCCTGCACGAAACGCCAGTGGTTCAGCAGCGTGGGCACGGCGCTGCCCTGTTCGGTCTGGATCAGACGGCGATGGGACGAGCTCAGGCCCACCGGCGGGTCGTTCCGCTTGGCCGCGAAGGCGATGAGGTCGAGGATCTCCCGGTCGCCCACCAGGGGCCGCCCCTCCCGCGCGCGGAACCGCTCCTGCACCTGCCGCGCCAGCCACGTGTCGTAGCCGCCCCAGGTCAGATCCCGCAGGTACTTGTCGTAGGTGTCGATGGCGTCCATGAGGAACGCGCCCAGCAGGCCGGACCAGCCGTGGTGGGCGGCGATCCAGATCATGGCCAGGTCGTCGCACACGCCGTCCCCCAGGCGGCGCCGGAAGAAGGCCTGGTCGTGCTCGGGGAAGGCGTAGGCCCCGTCGCGGATCGCGGCAGATCACCCCGAGGTCCCGCAGCGGTGCGCAGCTGCTCGTCGTCGAACTCCACGGCGCCCGTGTCCCCCAGCCCGCACAGCCGGAACCGCTCGGCGTCGACGATCATGATCTCGCCGCCGCCGATCTGCAGGGGCAGCCCGCCGAAGGTGCGGCGGTGCAGCTGCATCGTGGTCCGGCGCCAGGACCAGTCGTCCATGAAGCCCGCCAGCACCAGGCCCGTCAAGAAGGCCCGGGTGTCCACGGGCGACGAGGCCGCGAAGTCGATGCCGAAGACCGGATGACCGTCGATGACCAGTTCCAGCTCCGGCGCGTCCAGGCGCTCCAGCAGCCAGCGGCCGAAGCCGGCCAGCATGTCGCCCCGGCGGCGCGCGCACCAGGGGCCCCTGGAGGTTGGGATCCCCGCGCTCGAGCACGCGTCAGCACCCGGTCGAAGGTGGCGTCGGGAAAGCGCAGGGCGGTGCCGAACTCGTCGGTGAACCAGCCGTGGCCGTTCTGGGCCCGGCCCAGCACCGACTGGGGCAGCAGGTCGGCCAGGATGCGCGCCGGCGCCGCGAACCGCTGGCCCATGAGGTAGTCGAAATCCAGGGCCACGAGGCGTTCGAAGACCTCGCGGTCCCGCTGCAGGTCGAGGATGCGGTGGCCCAGCCAGGGGTCGCGGCGGCGGCGGTCGCGGGCGTCGTCGTCACGGCCGCCCACCCGGTCCAGCAGGTCCTCCACCCGGCGCACGGGTCCGCGCCGGCCCCGGCGGCTCCGCCCGCGGCCCGGCCCGTGGCCGTGCCCCGGACGGCCGCTACGCGTCGGCCGACGCTTCGCCATCGGTCCAGTCGGCGAACAGGGCGTCGGTGAACAGGTCCGCGTCGAAGGCCGCCAGGTCCTCCGCGGTTTCGCCCATGCCCACGTAGCGCACGGGCAGGCCCAGGGTCTCGGCGATGGCCACCACGATGCCGCCCTTGGCGGTGCCGTCCAGCTTGGTCAGCACCAGGGCGTCCACCGGCACGGTCTCGGCGAAGACCTTGGCCTGGGCCAGGCCGTTCTGGCCGGTGTTGGCGTCCACCACGAGCAGGGTCTCGGGGTCGCGGCCGGTCTTGCGCCGGATCACCCGCGCCACCTTGCCCAGCTCGTCCATGAGGTTGGTCTTGGTGTGCAGGCGGCCGGCGGTGTCGACGATGACCACGTCGGCGCCGCGGGCCTCGGCCGCGCTCAGGGCGTCGAAGACCACCGCCGCCGGGTCCGAGCCCGGCCCCTGGCGCACGCAATCCACGCCGATGCGGTCGGCCCACACCACCAGCTGCTCCACCGCGGCGGCGCGGAACGTGTCGCCCGGCCGCCAGCAGCACCGTCTTGCCCTCGCCCTTGAGCAGGTGGGCCAGCTTGGCGATGGTGGTGGTCTTGCCGGTGCCGTTGACCCCCACCACGAAGATCACGTGGGGGCCGGCGCCGGCCTCGTCCGCCGCGTCGGCGGCGGCTTCCCGGTCCTTGGCCTTCTTCTTCTTCCGGCCGCCCTTGCCGCCGGTGATCTCGTCGTCCCAACGGGGAGGTCGCACCCGGGGCTTGGCGCTGGTCAGGATCCGCCGGACGTCGCCGCGGATCACCTCGAGCACCGCCTCGATGGTGGCCTCGCCCCCCTCCTCCTTCAGGCGCTTCTCGATGTTGCGGGTGATGGCCACCGCGGACTGCACGCCCATGTCCGCGGAGATGAGCAGCTCCTCGATCCTGTCGAGGGTCTCCTGGTCCAGGCGCACGCGACCGCCGAACAGGCCCCGCAGGCCGTCGACCAGGCCGTGCCGCGTCTTGCGCAGCCCCTGGCGGAAGCGGTTCAGCGCGCCCCGGATCACTCGCTGGCCTCCATGGTCCCGGACGCGCGCCCGGCCGCTTCGGTGTCGGCATCGGCGGCGGTGTCCGCATCGTCGGCGTCATCGATGCCTGCGACCTCGGCCTCGGCCTCGGCCTCGATCACGGTGGCGGCGGGCTCATCGTCCCCGGCCGGCGCCTCGTCCTCGCCGAAGACCATGGAACCCTGGCCGTCGCGCTCGCGCTGCACCGCGGTCTGGTCGATGGCCTGGCGCCGCGCGGCGATGGCCCCGGCCAGCTGCTCGTCGCTCTGGGTCTCGGCCACGTCCCGGAAGCTGACCGAGACGATGGAGCTGGCGCCCGGCTCCATCATGGTGACGCCGTACAGGTGGTTGGCGGTCTCCATGGTCAGCTTGTTGTGGGTGATGACCAGGAACTGGGTGTTCCGGCTGAACTCCCGCAGCATGGTCACGAACCGCTGGATGTTGCTGTCGTCCAGGGGCGCGTCGGCCTCGTCCAGCATGCAGAAGGGCGAGGGCTTGACCAGGTAGACCGCGAACAGCAGGGACAGGGCCGTCAGGCAGCGCTCGCCGCCCGAGAGCAGGGACACGTGGTCCACCACCTTGCCCGTGGGCTGGGCGACGATGTGCAGGTTGCTCTCCAGCGGGTCCTCGGTCTTGATCAGCGAGAGGTCCGCACGGCCGCCCTTGAACAGGGTCTGGAACACCGCGATGTAGTTGCGCCGGACCTCCTCGAAGGTCTGGACGAAGCGCTTGCGGGCGGTGCGGTTGATCTCGCCGATGGCCTTGACCAGATCGTCGCGGGCCTTCTCCACGTCGTCGCGCTGGCCCTCCAGGAAGTCCAGGCGCTCCTTCTTGGTGTCGTACTCCTCCAGGGCCAGGTGGTTGATGGGCCCCAGGGAGCCCAGCTTCTCGCGGCGGTCCTCCAGCAGGGCCTGGGCCTGCGCCAGCTGGAACACGCCGTCCTCCCGCTCCAGCTCCGCGGGCAGGTCCTCCTTGTCCACCGAGGCGATCAGGTCCTGGAAGCTGCCCTTGTACTGCTGCTCGATCCGCTCCTCCAGGTTGTTGCGCTTGATCTCGAGGGTGGCCAGCAGGGTCTGCATCTCGTGGGCCTGCTCGCGGAAGCCGCCCCGCTGCTTCTCGATGGCCTGCACCCGCTCGTGCCAGACGGCGGTCTCCTCGTGCATGGCCTGGATGCCCTCGGCGGACGCGCGCACCACCTTGCGGCGGCGCTCGCGCTCGTCCAGGCCCTTGGCCATGAGGTCCCGCCTGGCCGCCAGCTCCTCGCCCAGGGCGGCCATGGACTCGCGGGCCAGCTCGTTCTCCTCGGCCAGGCGCTCGCGGCGGGAGAACTGCTCGGCCACGTTCTCCCGCAGGTGGGCCAGGGTGGTCTCGGTCTCCCGCTGCTGGCCCTGGCGCCGCTGGTGGCCCAGGCGCAGCTCCTCCACCTCGCCGCGCATCTCGTCCCGGGCCAGCTCGGCCTCCTCCACCCGGCGGCGCAGCTCGTCGCGGGCCGTGGTGCTGTCCACCCGCTGGCGGCCGCTCTCGGCCAGGACGTCGGTCAGCTGCTGCTCCTCGCCCGCCAGGGACTCCACCTCGCCGGCCAGGCGCTCGCGCTCGGCGGCCATCTCGGCGGCCCGCTGGCCGGTGGTGTCCCGTTCCTGGGCGGCCTGGGCCAGCTGCACCTGCAGGCGGCCCAGCTCCTCGTCCACGGCGGCCAGGCGGCCGCGGCCGGCGATCAGGGCCTCGCGCAGCTCCTCGCGGCGGGCGCGGTTGGCGGCGGCCTGCTCCTGGGCGGCGGCCACGCGCTCGTCCAGGGCCGCCACCTCCGCCTCCATCTCGTCCAGCTTCTCCTTGCGGCCGATCAGGGCGGCGGCGTCCGCCTCGCCCTGGCCCCCGCGGATGGTGCCGTCGCTGCGCACCAGCAGGCCGGTGCGGCTGACGCAGGTCACCACGCCGGCGCCGCGCCAGGCCGACGCGGCTTCCAGCGTTTTCTCATCATTATCGAATATCACAGTGCGCCGCAGCAGATTGCGCAGTGCCGGCACTTCGGCGCCGGGGCCGGTGATGACCTCGTGGGCGGGGCGGCCGCCGGCCAGGACCGCCGGGTCGCCGGCGCCGACCGCGAAGCCGCCGCCGCACAGGAAGCTGGCCCGGCCCAGGTCCCCGTCGCGCAGTTCGCGCACCAGGTCCAGGGCGGTGCCCGGGGCGTCCACCACCACCGCGTCCAGCAGGTCGGCCAGGAGGATCTCCAGGGCCGGGGCGTCGGCCGCGGGCACGCTCAGCAGGTCCGCCAGGCCGCCGGTGACGCCGGCCTCGCCCCCGTGGCGCTTGAGCACCTCGCGCGGGCCCTGGCCGTAGCCCTCGTAGTCCTCGTGCAGGCGGCGCAGCAGGTCGCAGGTGGAGCGGGCGGCCTCCCGGCGCGCCTGCAGGGTCGAGGCCTGCTCCTGCAGGGCGGTGGCGGCCGACTCCAGGTCGCCCTCGGCGCGTTCGACGCCCGCCAGTTCCTCCAGCAGCGCGCGGCGGCGGGTGACCGCCTCGCCGCGGGTGCCGTCCAGCTCGCCGAGGCGGGCCTCGGCGTCGGCGCCCTTGCGCAGGATCGTCTCCCGGTCCTCGGCCAGGATGGCCATGCGCTCGCGCCGGTTCTCCTGCTTCACCTGCAGCTCCCGCAGGCGGCTGCGCTGGGTGGCGTCGCTCTCGATGAACTCCAGGTTGCGGCGGGTGGCGTCGTCCAGGGCGGCGCGGTCGGTGGCCAGGCGTTCCTCCAGGATCTGCAGGGTCTCGGCCTTCTCCTCCAGCAGGCGGCCCGAGGTCTCCAGCTCGGCGGCGATGGTCTGCAGGTGGGCCGTCATGCGCTCGATCTGGCCCTCGATCTCCTGCTGGCGATGCTCGGCCTCGCCCACGGCCTCGGTGTTGGCCTCGATGCGGCGGGCGTGCTCGTCGATGCGGTGCTGCAGCACCAGCACCTGGCGCTCGGTCTCCTGCAGCTCCTCCTCGAAGGCCTGCAGGGCGTCCTCCAACTGGCGGCGCTCCGCCTCCCGCTCCTCGATCTGGGGGCGCACCTGCTCGATGCGCGCCTGCAGCTCGGCCAGCTCTCCCACGCCCTCCTCGGCGGCGGTGCGGAACTCGGCCAGCTTCTCCCGGGCCTCGGTCTCCTGGCGGTCCAGGTCGGCGTGGCGGCGGGCGGCGGTGGTCAGCTCGAGGGCGCGGATCTCCTTGTACAGCCGCTGGTGCCGGCGGGCCTTGCCCACCTGCCGCTGCAGCGAGCGCACCTCCTTGCCGATCTCCTCGATGATGTCGTAGAGGCGCGTCAGGTCGCTCTGGGTGCGGTCCAGCTTGCGCTGGGTCTCCTTGCGCCGGGCCTTGTAGCGGGTGATGCCCGAGCCCTCCTCCAGCAGGTGGCGCAGCTCGGTGTTGTTCTCGTTGAGGATCTGCTTGATCATCGACTCCTCGATGATCGAGTACGACGTGTTGTTGACCCCCGAGTCGTAGAACAGGTCGCGAAGATCCTTCAAGCGACACGGCGAACCATTGAGGAAATAGTCACTTCCACCATCGCGAGTCACGCGCCGCTTGATGGCCACCTCGGTGAAGTCCACGTTCATGCCGCGGTCTTCGTTGTCGAAGGTGATGGTGACCTCGGCCATGCCCACGGGGCGCCGCTTGGTGGTGCCCTTGAAGATGACGTCGTCCATCTTGCCGCCGCGCAGCTGCTTGGCCGACTGCTCGCCCAGCACCCAGCGCACGGCGTCCACCACGTTGGACTTGCCGCAGCCGTTGGGGCCGAGGATGGCGGTGATGCCCTCGTCGAAGTCGAGGCGGGTCCGGTCCACGAAGGACTTGAAGCCCTGCAGTTCGATGGATTTGAGTCTCAAGCGTCCAACCTTCCGCTGCGTTGCCTGGTTGCGTATTCCCGGCGCCGCCGCCTACTGCCCGGCCGTGTCGGTCACCGCGACGGTGAACCGCGCCGGCTGGGCCCAGTCGGTGCGCAGTTTCGCGAAGAGGGCGGGTTCGGCCGCCCTGGCCGCCCGCCGGCTGGGGAAGCTCCCCAGGTAGACCCGGTACCAGCGCCCGGAATCGGGCAGCTCCACCAGCCGCACCGCCGAGCGCAGGCCCTTGCGGGCCAGCCGCTGCACCTCCACGTGGGCGGCGGTGCTGTCCCGGAACGAGTAGACCTGCAGGGCCCAGCCGTCGGTGCCCACGGGCACCTGGTAGGGCGCCGGGTCGAAGACGGGCGCCGCCGGTTCGGTCGCCGCGGGCGCGGGTTCGGCGGGCTCGGCCGCGCCGGTCCCGGCCGCGCGCCGGCCGCGGGCGTGGTCATGTCTCCGGCCGCCGGCCGGTCGGCGGCGGCGGCGGCGCCGTCGCCGCTCCCAGCCGGCGGGGTCGTCGCCGCGGGCACGGGCGCGGCCGCGGTGTCGGCCCCGGCCGCGACGGCGGTCGGCGTCGGCACCAGGGTGTCGGGTGCCGCGGGCATCGTCGCGTCGGGCCGGGCGGCGGCCCCGCCGTCGCCGGCGCCCCGGTCCGCCACGGCGGCGGGAGCCTCGCCGAACAGGCCGCCGTCGGGCACCCGCACGTACTTCACGTAGTAGACGCCGACCATGGCGATCAGCAGGGTCGCCACCACCGCCACCAGCCAGAACACCCGCGAGGTGCCCCGCCGGCGGGCGAACTCCGGATCGGGTTCGGCCTCGGGCGCGGCGTCCTCCTCCGCGGCCGCCAGGTCGTCCAGCACCGCCGCGGCGCCGCCGGCGGCGGGCAGGTCGTGGGCCGGAGCGTCGGGATCCGGCGCCGCGCGGTCGTCATCGCCCGCGTCCGTGGCCGGTTCGACCGGCCGCGCCGGGACCGCCTGCGCCTGGCCGAAGCCCAGCAGCGCCGTGGGCGCCACCCCCGCATCGGTGAGGTTGGCCACCACCGCCGCCAGGCGCTGGGGCGAGAGGGTCGCCTGGTCGTGGCACAGCACCCGGATGTCCGCGCGCTTGGCCCAGGCGGCGGCCTGGACTCCGCCCGGCAGCACCACCAGCACGTCGTCGGCCTGCCGCCGCAGGCGGCCCAGCAGCTGCTCGATCTCCTGGGGCGTGGCCTCCGTGGGGGCGTAGGACCCCACCCCCAGCAGGTAGGCGGCGCGCCCGGCGTAGGGCAGGGCCACCCCCGACGTGAGCACCGACGTGCCGTAGCGCACCACGTCGATCCAGCCCTCGGTGTTCTCCCGCCCGGCCCAGCGGCTCAGGGCGGTGGCGTGGTCGTCGCCGTCCAGCACCAGCACCGCCTGGCCCCGTCCGGCCAGGGCCCGGGCCAGGCCCAGGGCGGCGGCCGCGGCCAGCTGCGGATGGCCGGGCTCGTGGACCAGGATCCAGGTGCGCGGCGTGGAGCGGCCGGCCAGGGCCCGGTCCAGCACGTCGTCCAGGCCGAAGGCGGCCGTGCGCTCGTCCAGGTTCTCCCAGAAATCGCTGCCGTTGCCGAAGTCGAGGTCGGCGGCGGCGCAGCCGGCCTCCAGCAGGGGCAGTCCGTCGGGAATCGCGGGCTTGTGGGCCATCGTCTCTCAGTCCTTCCGGATCGCTGCCCAGGCGCGGCGGAACGCCGTCTCCACCAGGGGCAGTTCGTCGTCGGCGAGCGTGCGCACGTCCACCGCCAGGCCGTCCTGGTTCATGCGGCCCACCAGGGCCGGCCGCCCGGTGCGCAGGCGGCGGTGGCAGGCTTCGAGCTGATGCTTGGGAGCGTGCCACATCACCAGCCGCGACGCCACCGCCGCGGTGCTGAAGGAACCGCCCCCCACGCTGGACTCACCCGGCACCACGGCGCCCACCCAGCCGGCGGGAGCGTCGGAGACCAGGGCCGCCAGCAGGGTCTCGGCCCGGCGCTGCAGGGCGTCGAGACCGGTCCCCAGCTGGGTGATGGTCGGCACGTCGGGACGCCCCTCGGCCGCCAGGTAGGCCGAGAGCACCGCATCCAGGGCCGCCAGGGTGGTCTTGTCCACCCGGAAGGCGCGGCGCATGGGGTGCCGGCGCAGGCCGTCGATCAGTTCGCGCCGCCCCAGCACGATGCCCGCCTGGCAGCCCCCCAGCAGCTTGTCCCCGCTGCAGGTGACCAGATCCGCGCCCGTGGCCACGTCCTCGGCCAGCAGCCGCTCACCCGCCGGCAGGCCCAGTTCGTCCATGGGGTGCAGGACGCCGCTGCCGGCGTCGTAGACCAGGGTGCAGCCGGCCTCCCGACAGGCGCCCGCCAGCTCGGGCAGGTCCACGTCCTCGGTGAAGCCCTCCACGGCGAAGTTGGAGCGGTGCACCTTCAGGACCGTCGCCCCGGGCTCCATGGCCCGGCGGTAGTCGTCCAGGCAGGTGCGGTTGGTGGTGCCGATCTCCACCAGCCGGCAGCCGGTCTCGGCCAGGATCTCGTTCATGCGGAACGAGCCCCCGATGGCCACGATCTCGCCCCGGGACAGGATCACCGGCCCGCCCGCGCTGGCGTAGCGCACCGTCAGCCAGACCGCCGCCGCGTTGTTGTTGACCACCAGGGCGTCCTCGGCCCCCGCCAGCAGGGCGGCCTTCTCCTCCACCCGGCGGCCGCGGTGGCCCCGGGTCCCGGCGGGCAGATCGTATTCCAGGTCGCTGTTGGCCACGGCCACCTGGGCCATGGCCGCGACGGCCGCCGGCGGCAGGTTGCTGCGCCCCAGATTGGTGTGGACCACCACGCCCGTGCCGTTGAGCACCCGTGTCCACGAAGGCCCGATCAGCTCATCGTATTTTGCGACAATGCCCTGCACGATTTCGTTCAACAACTGCTCGCGATCCGGAGCCGGCCCCTGGTCGGTGCGCAGACGCTCGCGCACGGCGGCGATGCTGCTGCTGCACCAGGCGCGTGACCCACTCCCGCCGGCGGCCCGCCAGCAACGGCCGGATCCGCGCGTCGTCGAGGACGGCGCTGATCTGCGGGATGGCGCGCAAGCGGGACTGGGTGTCGGTCATGGAATCGTCGGGCCCCGTATATCCGGATTCTGGGATCGGACGGAAAAAGGCCGCCACGGCGGCCGGAGAGGCCCGGCTGCACCGGACCTCCGTGCCGCCCCAAGGTATCAGAAGGCCGCAGGGTTGTCCAGAAGGCAGGGAGCCGCGAAACCGCCTCTTGCGCGGGGCGGCGCCTGCGCTACGATGGTGCCCGGATCCGCCACCCCAGCCACGGAAGGCCCGCCATGTTCGGCCCCAGCCAACCCGCCCGCAACGCCCGCGCCGCCGTCCTCGCCGCCGCGCTCCTCCTGGCGACGACGACGCTCCTGACCGCCGGCTGCGGCGGCCCGCCTCCGGGCGCCATCCCGCCCGAGGCGCCGCCCGGCTACCTGCAGCTGCGCGAGACCTTCGGCCCCCGCGACTTCGGACCCTTGGCCGGCCGGCGCATCGTGCTGGACCCGGGCCACGGCGGCCACTTCCGCGGGGCCATCGGGCCGGGCGGCCTGGCCGAGGCCGACGTGAACCTGGGCGTGGCCCTGAACCTGCGGGGGCTGCTGGAGTGGGCCGGGGCCCAGGTCTTCATGACCCGCACCGCCGACTACGACTTCCTCACGCCCGCCGACTCGACGCTGGCCACGGATCTAGCCTTCAGGGTTTCCTTCACAGATTCCATCAAACCCGATGTCTTCATTTCGATTCACCACAACAGCACAGCCAGCGGCGACCCCACCATCAACGAAACCCAGACCTACTATCCCCTGGACGACGACGGGGCCTCGGTGGACCTGGCCAAGGCCATCCACCGCCACCTGGTGCTGAACCTGGAGATCGCACCGGCCCGCATCCTGCCGGGCAACTTCCGGGTGCTGAGGGACGCCACCGTGCCGGCGGTGCTGGGCGAGCCCGCCATGATCTCCCACCCGGTGATGGCCGGGCGGCTCTCCCAGGCCGCGGCCCAGCGTCTGGAGGCCGAGGCCTACTTCCTGGGCCTGCTGGACTACTTCGCCGGCGGCGATCCCCGCTGGCTCGCCGCCCAGCCCGACACCCTGACCGTGGGCGACGCCGACACCCTGCTGGCCTGGACCTTCGCCGACGACTCGCCGGCGGCCCCCGCCCCCGATCCGGCCACCTTCACCGTGCGGGCGGACGGCCGGCGCGGTGGACCCGGTCCTCACGCCCGACGGCACGGGGCTGCGCTGGCTGTGCCCCGCACCCGGGCACGGCGAGACCCGGCGGATCACCGTCGGCGGCAGCAACCTGGCCGGCCGACGCGCGCCCGCCGCCACCACGGTGGTGCGGCCGGCCCGGGCCCGGACCGTGCGCGTGGACGTGGTCAGCGATCCGGGCGGCGCCCTCCCGCGCCTGTGCCCACCTGGCCTGCACGTCGGCCGCGGGCCGCCCGCTGCCGCGGGGCGCCGTGGGCTGGCCCGGCCTGGGCCCGGCGGGCCTGCTGCCGGTGGGCGACGGCCCCGCGGCGGCGGGGATGGTCCGCCGCGGCGACGGCCCCCCGACCTGGGTGGCCGGCCCGGACAGCGCCCGGCTCACGGTGCACGCGCGCGTCCTGCCCTCCGGCCTGGCGCCTGGCGCCCATCGCCGGGGCGGGCCGCCTGCCCTGGGCGGCCCGCCTGGGCGGCGTCCCCACCTGGCGATCCCCTGGTGGGCGGCGCCATCCGCCGCGCCGATGCTCCCCTGTGGTGCGAGTCCCCCGGCCGCCTGCCCGTGCTGTTGCCCGCCGCCCGGCGACACGGCGGCCACCGCGCCGCTGGTCCCGGCCCTGGAGGGCGCCGTGCTGGTCCTGGATCCTGCCGGCGGCGGCGACGACCCCGACGGCGCCGGTCCCCTGGGCCTGCGGGGCGCGGACGTGAATCTGGCGGTGGCC
This sequence comes from Candidatus Krumholzibacteriia bacterium, assembly GCA_963825035.1. Lineage (GTDB taxonomy): Bacteria > Krumholzibacteriota > Krumholzibacteriia > LZORAL124-64-63 > LZORAL124-64-63 > JACZKN01. The sequence goes on from CAWGRT010000008.1 coordinate 400,659, forward strand.
CGCCGCCTGGCGCGCCTGCTGGAGGGCTGCGGCGCCACCGCCGTGCTGACCCGGAGCGAGGGCGAGGTGCCCACGGCCACGGCCAAGGTGGCCCTGGCCGAAGCCGTCGGCGCCGACTGGTTCCTGACCATCGGCCGCTCGGCGGCCGGCCGACAGCGTCTCCGTCCGCCACCACCCCGGCAGCACCGCCGGGGACCGCCTGGGCCCGGCGCGCCGGCCGGGCGGCGGCGGCCCTGCTGCCCGGCGCCGGCGCGGCGGTGGCGCCGTCGTGGGCCTACCTGCTGCGCCACACCGCCTGCCCCGCCCTGGAACTCCGGCTGCCCGGCCCGGCCACGCGCCGCCGACGAACTGCGCCTGGACCGCCCCGCCTGGCAGGCGGCCGAGGCGCGCGCCCTGCTGGCGGGCCTGGCGGCGGCCGCCGCCGACTCCGCCCTGCCCACGGCCGACCCGGCGGCGATCCTGCCGGGGCTGCCCGGCGCCCCGGCCCCCGCGGCCGTGACCTGGGCCCTGTGGGACGGCAATCTCCCGTGGTACCCGCTCCCCCCGGCCGATGGCGCGGCCTCTCCCACCTCCATATCTTCATGGAACGAGCCGGGCTTGCCGGCGGCCGGACCGGTGCACACCCTGGAGGTCCACACGGCCGCCGCCTGGCAGCTGTGGCGCCTGGAACGCGGCCCCGACGGGACCTGGACCGGCGCCTTGGTCCGGGCCGGCGCAACCGACACCCCCCAAGACGATTGACCATGCACGAACGCCTCGGCCACGACACCCACAGCTTCGCCACCCGGGCCAACACCGCCTTCAAACGGGGCGGCCGGCGGCGCCTGGCGGGCGCGGCGGTGGCGGCGGTGGCGATCCTGGTGCTGCTGGCCCTGCTGGGCCCGGACAAGGAAGCGGTCAAGCGCCGCTTCGAGTACTACGGCGCCCCGGGCGAGCTGCGCATCATGCCGGAAATCTCGGTGGACAGCGGCAGCGACCGCACCCACCAGCTGCCCAAGTCCCTGCAGCAGCCGCCCCCGCCGGCGGACGTGCAGGTGGAGAAGGATCGCGACGATCCGGACGCGGAAGAGACCCGGCCCAAGCCCCAGGAGGGCAAGCCCACCGAGATCGTGCCCGACGACGTGGTGGCGGACGGGGAGAAGGCCGACCAGGCCCAGGTGGAACTGGCCCTGCCCACCCAGAGCAATCCCGACTGGTTCATCCTGCACATGGTGCGGCCCGAGTACCCGGTGGAAGCCTCCGAGTCGGAGCGCCGCATGCCGGTGATCTTCGTCAAGGCGGCCATCTTCGTGGGCGAGGACGGGCAGGTGCAGGAGAAGATGATCCTGAGCACCAACGGCGGCCCCGCCTTCCGCGCCGCGGTGCTGAAGGCCATCGGCGAGTGGCTGTTCGGCTGGCGCGGGGACCCGGCCGGCGGACGCTGGATCGAGATGACCTGGAACTTCCGCAGCCCCTACTTCACTCCCGGCGCAGCAGGTTCCCGCTGAGCGAGTCGGCCGGCGCGGCCTGCAGGCTGTCGACCGCCGCGGCCTCGGTCAGGGCCCAGGATTCGGTGAACATCTCCGCCGGGAAGGGCACGAATTGCCCGTCCCGCACCAGGCTGACCGAGCGGGCGTAGGGCTCGGGCCCGGCGGTGTCCACGGTGCGGCTGCTGAGGCGCCGCTGCAGGGCCGTGGTCAGCTGCGCCCGGTCGGGGGCGCCGGTGGTCACCAGGGTATCCAGCAGCATGCGCGCGGCCTGGTAGGCCTTCAGGGCCAGGGCCGTGGCCTCGCGCGGGTAGTTGTCGGCGGGCCAGCCCGCCTCGAAGTCGGCGGTCCAGGCCGGCGGGAACAGGGCCAGGTCGTCGGGGCACATGACGCCCTCGAGGACGGTGCCCGCGCGCTCCAGCAGCCGGTCGCTCTTGAAGTTGCTCAGCCCCATGACCAGGGCGCCGGTGTGATGGAAATCCAGCTGGGGCCCCAGCAGGGCCATCTGGTCCACCGAGGCGGGCACGAAGATCACCTCGGGACGCTCCTGGCGCACCGCCAGGATGGGCCCCTTGAAGTCGGTGGCGCGCTCGGGGAAGGGTTCGCTGGCCACCACCCGGCCGCCCCACGACTCCACCTCGCTGCGGAACAGCTCGGCCTGGCGCTCCCCCTCGGGATTGTCGGGGTAGAGGATGGCGAAGCGGTGCTTCAGCAGCACCCGCACCGCCAGCTCGGCCAGCACCTTGGTCTCGTAGACCGCCGTCAGGTTGGTCTGGAACACGCCCGGGCCCAGCTCCCACACCCGGTCGCTGGTGGCCGTGGGCGAGACCAGGGGCACGCCCCATTGGTCGGCGACCAGGGCGACCGCCGCCGTGGGCGCGCTGGTCAAGGCTCCCAGCAGGGCGATGCAGCCGTCCTCGGTGGCCAGCCGCCGCGCCGCCAGGGCCGCCGGCACGGGGTCGCCCCCGGAGTCCTCGATCTGAAGGTCGAAGTGGCGGCCGGTCTCGCGCTCGGTGGCGGTGACGGCCATCATCGCCGCGTCCACGAAGGCGTTGCCCAGGACGGCATAGCGGCCGGTCAGGGGGCAGAGCACGCCGATCAGGTCGGGCTGCACCGCCGACGGCCCGGGCCGCCGGATCCGGGTCAGGGCCTGGCGCGGATTGTCCAGCACGGCGCGGGCCTCGCGGGTCCAGCGGCTGGACGAGGCGTTCAGTTCCAGGTCCGCCACCACGGCGGCGGCGGCGTCGGTCCGTTCCGCCCCCACCAGGAGGCGCGTGCGCTCGTAGCCCAGGTACGGCCGCAGCGGCGCCGCGGGATAGCGGTCCATGAGCCCGCCCAGCTGCGCCTCGTCCAGGGCCGCGAACAGGGGCGCCGCGGCGCCCACGGCCTCGGCGGGCACCGCCGACGGGGCGACGGCGCCGGCCCGCACCAGGTAGTCCACCGCGCGCAGGGTGTCTGCGGCGGCGGCGGCCAGCCCGGAGGCCTCCACCAGCACGGGCGCCGCCGCGGGGCGGCGGCCCAGGAGGGTCAGGCGCTCGTCGGTCAGCGCCAGGGCCGTGGGCAGGTCGTCCAGCCGTCGGGCCGAGTCGACGCCCATGGCCAGGGCCTCGTCCAGACGGGGATAGTCGGGATAGTAGTCCTGGAGGCTGTGCACCAGGTCGATGACCTGGCGGTCCCGCTGGTAGCCGTGCTCCTTGCGCACCCGTTCGAACAGGCGGTCGGCCCGATCCGCCTCGGTGCCGTGGATCGACGGCGGCAGTTCCGCGCCGCCGCCCCTGGTCCCGCCGCAGCCGGCGAGACCGCCGGCCAGCAGCAGGGCCAGCGCCACCGCCGGCGCCGCCCACCCGGACTTCCGTGTCATCGTTCCTCCTACTGCACTTCGAAGGTGCCCGAGTCCAGGACGGTCCCTTCGGCATTGAGCACCTTCACCTCCCACGAACCGGTCTGGTTCGGCAGGATGATCTTGGACGACCAGGTGCGCCAGCGGGCCGAGCCCACGTTCAGCTCCACGCGGGCCATGGTGTGGCCGTCGTGGTACCAGGCGTGGGTCACCGTGGTCGGGTAGGGCAGGTTCTCCAGGACGGTGCGGCACCACACGGTGTCGCCGCCGGCGAAGGCGGTGCCCTCGTCGATGAGCCGGCGGGTGGCCTTGTCGATGCCGGTGCCGAAGCCCATGATCACCCGGGCCGCCGGCGCGGACTCGGTCGATGCGGTCGCCGCGGTCGCCGCGGGCTCGGGCTGGACCGCCGGGGGCGCGGTGGCCGGTTGGGCCGCCTTGTCCGCGCCCGAGTGGTCCGCCGCGTCCTGGGCCGCCGCCGGCAGGGCGACAGCCAGCACCAGCAGGGCCAGGCCCAGGGCCAGGATCCGGTTCGGGGTCGTCATCATGGTCTCCCTCCTACTTGCGCAGGTCCTCGATCTTCTTCGGGTTCAATGCCGCAGGATTGTCGAGATTGTCCAGCATGTACTGGGCGTCGTCCACATATTCGCTCTCGGGATGATCCTTCACGAGCATGGTCAGGTAGCGGGAGGCGGCCCGGTAGTCGCCCCACACGTCGATGTAGACCTGGGCGACCAGGAACTCGGCGTCGTCCACCCGGTCGCTCTGGGGGAAGTCGGTGATGACCATCAGCAGCAGGTCGATCTTCTGCTGGTTGTCGGGCATGGCCATGGCCCGGGCCACGATCTGCTCGGGGGTGAGGCCGTGCCCGGGCGCGTAGTCCCCCAGCATCTCCGGCGGGTACTTCTGGCGCGCCTCGGCCAGGTAGTCGGTGATCACGCCCTCCTGGAAGCTGGGCTTCAGGTCCTCCATCACCTTGTCCCTCGCCTCGGCGAAGGTCATGGGGCGCGGCTGTTCCCGGCGCTCGATTTCCACCACGTGCCAGCGGCCGTCGATCTCGATGGGCGGGTTCAGGCCGTCCTTCAGGTCGAAGGCGAGGGTGGCGAACCTGGCCGAGTTGGGCACGTCGGGGATGAAGCCGCCCTTGTTGAACCAGCCCAGCTCGCCGTCCTTCTTCTTGGTGGCCTCGTTGACGCTGAGGTCGTGGACGACGTACGGAAACTTGTCCTTGGGGCCGTCGCGCCGCAGGCGGTCGTAGGCCTTCTGGGCGTCCTCGCGGGTGCGGCACTCCACGTGGCGGGCCTGCACCGAGCCCAGCTGGCGGTACTTGTCCCGGTGGGACAGGAACCAGTCGCGCAGGTCCTGCTCCGTGGGCTGGGCGTGCGCCAGCAGTCCGGGGCCGCGCATGGCCATGTCCAGGGTGACGCGGCGCTGGGAGATGAGGGTGCGGGCCACGTTGCGCTCGTTGTACAGCTCCCTGTCCACCGCGCCGCGCGCCATCAGCACCGTGTCGATCATGTCCTTCAGCAGCAGACGGCGGCCCTCGGCGCCCTGGTACCGGCTCTTGGCGTTGTCGGGCAGCTCATCCAGGCGCAGATCGATGTCCTGCTCGGTGATCTCCACCCCGGCGACGCGGGCCACCACCGGCGTGGTGTCGTTGGAGCCGTCGCCGTAGAGGGGCTGCCAGACGAAGTCCGCGTCCCGGCTGCCGCCCTGGCAGGCGGCCAGGAGCAGCGGGACGAAGAGCAGCAGGGCGACCAGGAGGATGCGGCGAACTGCGGACATGGGAGGCTCTCCTTGGGTTTGATCCGGAACCCGCGAGGCGCGCCGGATCAGAGGAGATCCCGGCGTCCCTCGGCTTCGAGTCGGTTGATGATGTCCTTGATCCTCTGCGCGTCCGCCTTGCGGCAGACCAGCAGGGCGTCCGGGGTGTCGACCACGACCAGATCGTCCACGCCCACCAGGGCCACGAGCTTGCCCTCGGCGCGCACCACGTTGCCGTCCGCGTCCAGGGCCAGCAGATCGGCCGCGCCGCGGTTCCCCCCCGCCAGGGCGGGGGCGAGCGCGCCCCAGGCATCCCAGCTGCCGAGGTCCGACCAGCCGAAGGCGGCCGGCAGCACCTCGAAGCCGGGCAGCTTCTCCATCACGGCATAGTCGATGGAGTCCGCGGGACAGTCCCGGTACCCGCGTTCCAACGCCGCAGCGAAGCCGTCGGTTCCGAATGCCTGCACCGCCGGAGCCAGCAGCTCCGCCGTGGCCGGCACGTGAGCCGCGGCCGCCGCCGCGAAGTGGGCGGCGTTCCACACGAAGATACCGCCGTTCCAGAAATGGCGTCCACCTTCGATGTAGCGGAGCGCCGTCTCCCGGTCGGGCTTCTCCACGAAGGCCAGGCCCCGGCGGAACCCGTCCCCGTCGGCGGCCTCGGCCGCCTCCAGGTAGCCGTAGCCCGTCTCGGGACGGTCCGGCACGATGCCCAGGGTCACCACCGTGGGCGCGGCGGCGGCCCGCCCGAAGGCGGCGGCCAGCTGGTCCCGGAATCGCCGGGCGTCGGGGATCAGGTGATCGGCGGGCAGGAGGGCGAAGGGGGCGTCCGGGTCCAGGCGCGCCGCCAGTCCCGCCCCCAGCACGGCGCAGGGGGCGGTGTTGCGGCCCACGGGCTCGCCCACCACGTGGTCGGCGGGCAGCTCCGGCAGTTCGGCGCGGACGGCGTCGGCCAGGTCCGCCCCGGTGATCACCAGGATGCGGCCGGCGCCCACCAGGGGTTCGACCCGCGCGAAGGTCTCGCGCAGCAGGCTGCGCCCCCCCAGCAGGGGCAGCATCTGCTTCGGGCGCGCGGCGCGGCTCAGGGGCCAGAAGCGCGTGCCCCGGCCTCCCGCCATGATGACGCAGATGCCCCGCGCGAGGGCGCGGTCGCTGCCGTCGCCGCTGGTCATGGTCGCGCCTCCGGTCAGCCCCGGACGACCTGGACCTTGGCGTCCACGTGGACGTCGGCGTGCAGCTTCACGGGCACGGTGTAGACGCCCAGCTGCTTGATGGGCTCGTCCAGCACGATCATGTGGTGGTCGATGTCCACCTTGTCGGTCTCGAGGGCCGCGGCGATGTCGCGGGGGCCCACCGAACCGTACAGCTTGTCTTCCTCGTCCGCCCGCACGCTGATGGTGCAGCTCAGCTCGCCGATGGCCTTGGCCAGGATCTCGGCCGCGCCCTTGCGCGCCAGGTCCTGCTTGGCCTCACGCACCATGTGCTGCGCGACGATCTTCCGCTGCCCGTCGGTCGCCGGCACGGCCAGCCCCTTCGGGATCAGGAAGTTGCGGGCGTACCCGGCGGCCACGCTGACGGTCTTGCCCATCGGCCCCAGGTTGTCCACGTTCTGCATCAGGATGACGTCCATCTCGGTACCACCTTCAGGTTGGTCCGCCCCGGGGGCGGCGGGACCCGTCGCGGTCCCGTGCGCCGACCCGGTCGGCAACTGCGGCGGGGAGGCCCGGGCCCCTCCGCGCTATCGGTCGGACCCGCGTTCGAGTCCGCGGAGATCCAGCCACTGGTCCGCCAGGCCCAGCAGCACGCCGCTCGCGATCACCAGCGGCGTCACGAACAGCCCCATCACCGTCCAGAAGACGACGCGGCTCGTGGTCGACAGCAGCCGCCCCGTCACCCAGAACTGCACCGCCACCCCCTGCACCGCCAGCAGGCCGGCGGCCAGGATGGCCACGTTCAGCCCCACGGTCACCGCCACCGGGTACTGCAGGATCACCAGGCCCAGCCCGGCGATCAGCAGCCACACCAGGTAGAACGGCAGCCGCCAATCCCGGAACGGCGGCGGGCGCCAGCTGGGCAACTCCCAGCCGCCCAGCCGGACCACCACCCAGGTCAGCACCAGCACCGTCAGGGCCCCGCCCAGCAGGTACAGGAGCACCGACAGGGGGTAGAGCCGGGTCGCCAGGGCTTCGCCCTGGTCCAGGATGTGCTCGATCCGCTGCTTCTCCGCGGCGACCTGGGCCTCGTCGGCCCCCGCCGGGATCGTCTTCTCCAGGGTCGCGGTCAGCGACTTCCGAAACTCGGCCATCTGGTCGTCGACCGGCACCCGGATCACGTCCAGGATCACCGTCGACAGCAGCAGGGCCGCCACCACCGCCAAGGCGGCGTCCAGGCGCCAACGGGCGCCCAGGGCGAGACCGGCGGCCAGCCCCGCGGCCGTGGCACCGGCCAGCGGCACCGCCAGGTCCACGGGCAGGACGGCGAAGACCGCCCCGGCCGCGACCACGCCGAGAGCGATCGCCAGGCGGTGGGGCCGCGCCATGATCAGCGCCGCGCCCCACACCACCGCCAGCACCACCGGCAGGGTCTCGCTCATCAGCACCAGCCCCGCGAGGAGGAGGTCGTCCCCGTCCGCGGCCGCCAGCCAGGAGGCGGAAGGCGAAGGCCGCCGCCAAGGTCGCCACGAGGGCCACCGCCGGCGGCAGGAAGCCCGGCCAGGTGCGTCGCTTCACCGTTCGCCTACCGGACTACCGGTAGTATTCCTTGACGAACGGCAGGATCGCCAGGTGCCGCGCCCGCTTGATGGACACGGCCAGGGGACGCTGGAACTTGGGGCTGGTGCCCGTGTTGCGCCGCGGCGCGATCTTGCCCCGCTCGGTGACGAACCGGCGCAGCAGCTCCTCGTCCTTGTAGTCGATGGCGACCAGGCCGGTCTTGGTGAAGAAGCAGGCCTTCTGCTTCCCGTGCCGCCTCTTCTTCTTCTTCTTCTTGATCCGAAGGTTCTTGCGCGCCATCGGATGCTTCCTTTCGTCGACTCGGGGGCCGCGCCGCGCGCGGCCGGATCAGCATGCCGGCAGGCCGCTACTCGGCGCCGGCCTCCTCGGGCTGGTTCTGACGGCGCTTGGCCAGGGCGGCGCGGTTGCGCTCGTCCCACTCCTCGTCGCGCACCACGAGGTGGCGGAGGATCTGATCGTCCAGGCGCAGGAACTTGTCGAGCTCGGCGCAGACGGCGCCCGGCGCGCGGAACTTCATGAACATGTAGTTGCCGCGGCTCTCGTGCTCGATCTCGTAGGCCAGACGGCGCATACCCCAGTGGTTCTCCAGGGTGACCTCGCCGTCCCGCGAGGCGATGATCTCCTTCACGCGGTCCACGCGTGCGGTCATCTCCGCCTCGGGCTGGTCAGCCCGCAGGATGAAGACGACTTCGTACTTGGTCACTGTTGACACCTCCCTCCGGACAGAACGACCCGGGTCCCTATTCGCCGCGGGAGGCCGGCTCGCGGCCCCCGGAGCGTCAGCCCGGGTAGGGATGGTATGCCACCAGCTCATGCTGGTATGGCGTTGTGGCGGCGGGACCGCGCGAACGCGGGCGCCGTGCCGTCGTGAAACGGCGAACGGGCAATATATCCGCCGGCAGGCGGGCGCGCAAGGCGGAATCGGCTCAGGCGGAGGGCGGCGGGCCCGGGCGGCGCCGGTTGTAGCGGGAGCCGGCGGCCTCGGTCCCCCGTTCCAGCCAGCAGGCCACGGCGTCGGCGGCGTGGGTCACGGTGCCGGCCGCCAGCTCCTCCTCCTGCGGGGTGAAATCGGCCAGGACGAAGTCGGGCCACTGCTCCGCCGGCACCGGGTCGCCGTCCGGGGCGATGCCCAGGCGCAGCCGGGGGAACTCCTCGCCCCCCAGGTGCCCGATGATGGAGGCCAGGCCGTTCTGGCCGCCGCTGCTGCCGCGGGCCCGCAGCCGCACCGCCCCCAGGGGCAGGGCCAGGTCGTCGCAGATCACCAGGGGACGCAGGGCCGGCGGCGGCGGCGGCGGCGGCGGGCAGCCCGTCGCCGGCGGCCGGCGGGGGCGGGGGCGGCGGCGGCGCCCCGGTCAGGGCCGTGCCGGTGCGCGCGCTCCAGGCCGTCAGCGCCTCGCCCGAGAGGTTCATGTAGGTGAGGGGCTTCAGGAGCACCAGGCCGTCCGGGTCGGGGCCCGCCGCCGCCCACGCCGCCCCCGGGCCGTCGGCGAAGGCCAGACCGCGGCGCCGCGCCAGTTCGTCCAGCACGCGCCAGCCGATGTTGTGGCGGTTGCGGGCGTAGCGCGGGCCGGGATTGCCCAGCCCCACCACCAGCCTGGTCTCCACGGGTGCGATCCTCCCGGACACGGCGCAGCCGGCCCCCGAAGGCGGCCGGCTGTCGCGCTTGCCTGGCTGCGGACGGGGTCAGTCCTCGTTCTTGGACTCGGCCGCGTCGTCCTCGGACGCGCCGCCCTCGGCGCCCTCCTCGCCTTCGCCCGCTTCGCCTTCCTCGGGCTCGACGAACACGGTGGCGGGCTTGATGTTCAGCACCAGCAGGTCCGGGTCGTCGACGATCTCGCCCACGGGCGCCTTCACGTCCCGGACGAAGATCTTGTCGTTCAGGCCCAGCTCGCTGATGTCGATCTCCAGCTGCTCGGGCAGGTCGCGGGGCAGGCAGCTCAGCTCGATGCTGTCCAGGGACAGGGCCACCGAGCCCTCGCCGCTCTTGATGGTCGCGTTGGTGCCGACCACGTGCACGGACACGGCCACCGTCACCGCCTCGCCGCGGGGAATCTCCATCAGGTCCACGTGCAGGACCTGGTCGGTGACCGGGTTGCGCTGCACCTCGCGCAGCAGGGCGATGTGGCCCTCGCCGACGCCTTCCTGCTCCAGCGCGAAGATGGCCGAGCGGCCACCCAGCTTGGTCATGGCCACGGTGAAGGCGTGCTCCTCCAGCTCGATGGTCTCGGTGGCGCGCCCGTGGCCGTACAGCACGGCGGGCACGCGGCCGGCGGCGCGCGTGCGGCGGTTGGCGTTCTTGCCGGTCGTGGACCGGGGATGGATGGTCAGGTTCACCAGACCCATGGTCTTTTCCTCCGCGAACAGGGCCCGCTCGGGGCCGGGAAAGGGCTCGCCGCCCGCTGCGGCAAGGAACCTTCTGGCGCAATGGCCCAGGTGGGATACGCGGCCGCCGTCGACTGCGAGGGAGAGCTACTCCGGACGGTCGGCGCACGATCCCGGAAATGAGCGCCCAAATAAGCACCGGCCGTGCGGCCGTGTCAAGGCGCCCCGCCGGCGGCGGCTACAGGAACAGCTCGCTGACGGTCTTCTCCAGGTGGATGCGCTCGATGGCGTCCGCCAGCAGCGGCGCCATGTCCAGCACCCTGACCTTGGGGCACTCGGCGTGCCGGTGGAAGGGGATGGTGTTGCTGACCACCACCTCCTTGACCGGGCAGTTGTTGATGCGTTCCAGGGCCTGGCCCGACAGCAGCGGGTGGGTGCAGCAGGCGGTGACCGAGCGGGCGCCGTGCTCCTCCACGCAGACCCGCGCCGCGTCGGTCAAGGTGCCGGCGGTGTCGATCATGTCGTCGAAGATGATGACGTCCTTGCCGTCCACGTCGCCGATGAAGTTCATGACCACCGCCTCGTTGGGCCGCGGCCGCCGCTTGTCGATGATGGCCAGGCTGGCGCCCAGGCGCTTGGCGAACGCCCGCGCCATCTTGATGGACCCCACGTCCGGGGCCACCACCGCCAGGTTGTCCCGCGGGTGGTCCATGAAGTGGGTCAGCAGCACCGGCGCCGAGTAGAGGTGGTCCAGCGGGATGTCGAAGAAGCCCTGGATCTGCGGCGCGTGCAGGTCGATGGTCAGCACCCGCTGGGCGCCGGCGGTGGTCAGCAGGTTGGCCATGAGCTTGGCGCCGATGGGCACCCGCGGCTGGTCCTTGCGGTCCTGGCGCGCGTAGCCGAAGTAGGGGATCACCGCGGTCACGCGGCGGCACGAGGCCCGGCGCACGGCGTCCAGCAGCAGCAGCAGTTCCATCATGTTCTCGGCCGGCGGCATGGTGGGCTGCACGATGAAGACGTCGGTGCCGCGGATGTTCTCGCGGATCTTCACCTGGATCTCCCCGTCGGAGAAGCGGTCCAACTGAACGTCCAGCAGGTTGACGTTCAGGTGGTCGGCGATGCGCTGGCCCATCTCGGGATGGGCGTTGCCGGTGAGCACCACGAGCTCGTTGTACATGGACCTCTCCTCGTCGGGACGGCGGCAGCCGCAGCTTCTTCAGGGCCGAACGGGTCGCGAAAGGCGCATCACCAGCAGGTGGGAAAGGCGAGGGGGCGGGGCGGTCTGGTTGGGGCGGCAGGACTCGAACCTGCGAGTGCATGGACCAAAACCATGTGTCTTAGCCACTTGACGACGCCCCAGTCGAGTCGGCGGGCATGAGGAGGTCAGTAACTGCCTTCCATCACGCCACGGTCATCGTCGTCGTAGGAGCCGTAGCGGGTCGGCGGGGGGATCTCCCCGTTCTCCACCCGCTGCATTTCGCGCCGGTAGGCCGCGATGACCTGGTTCTCCATCCATTCCCGCGTCGCCATGTTGATCGGATGGGCGATGTCCTGGAACGTCCCGTCCTTACGCTTGCGGCTCGGCATGGCGATGAAGAGCCCCGATGCCCCCTCGATGATCTTCAGCCCCCGGATCACGAAAGCGTTGTCGAGGGTGATGCTGGCGAACCCTTTCAATTTGTTGTCATCGCGCAAGGTAATCCTGATTTCGGAAATATCCAAGGTTCTCCCCCTCGATGGTGTGCCGCCGGCCGGGCCGGATCTGTCGCAGGAACCTCAGTCCTCCGTGAATCCGACTCCTGAGCCATGTGGCTTGACGATCCTGACCCAGAGCCCCGCCAGCTCCAACTCCCCCCGGATCGTCTCGAGGTCCCTGCCGTCGGGGAACACCCCCACCACCGCCGACCCGCTTCCCGAGAGCATCGCGACGGGGGCCAAGGCCCGCATCTGCAGCACCAGACGCTGCAACACGGGCTGATCCGGCAGAACGACCTCCTCCAGCCGATTGTACCCCGGCCAGGTCTTTTGCGGGAACCTGGCGAGAATCGGCTTCAATACGTGGATGTTAGCGGCGGGGCTGTGGACTGTCAATCCCATTTTCAGCCGGCCGTAAACGTCGGAAGTGCTTAAATCAAAAGGAGGTTTTGCCACCAGGAACTGGCCCGTGCGCACGGTCGGCAGCGGCGTCAGCAGGGTGCCTCGCCCGCGGCCGAGCTGGGTGCCGCCGCGCACGAAGAACGGGACGTCCGAACCGAGAGCCGCCGCCCAGCTTCTCCAGCGCGCGCGGTTTCCAGACCCGTGGCGAAGAGCCGGTCGCAGGCCAGCAGCACCGCCGCGGCGTCGGCGCTGCCGCCGCCGAGGCCCGCCCCGGCGGGGATCGTCTTGTCCAGCTGGAGGGAAATCCGCCCCGAAACACCGTTTTCACGGCAGAAATGGTGGGCGGCGCGCCAGCAGAGGTTGGTCTCGTCCATGGGCACGGCCACGTCCCCGCCGAGCGCCAGGTCCAGGTGCGGCTCGCCCCCGGGAACTCCTCGTGCAGGGTGACCCGCACCGTGTCGAACAGGGACGATGGCCTGCAGGACCGTCTCGATCTCGTGGTAGCCGTCGTGGCGGCGGCGCAGCACCTCCAGGTGGAGGTTCACCTTGGCGGGCGCGCGCAGGGACACGGTGCGCCCCACGGGGCGCCGTCCCTTCGTGAATCCGGTTTCGCTCATGGCTGCGCTTTCGCTTCCGGGCGGTACGCCTCGCACAGGCGCCCCCAGGGCGTGGACCGGTGGCCGCGCAGGGCGGCGGGCCGGCGGGTCAGGTTGTCAAGCAGATCGGCCAGGGGCCGGCGCCCCGGCAGGCGGTCCGCGGCGACCAAGGTGCGCTGCGGCAGCCCGAAGTCAAGGTCCAGCAGTTCGGCCTGGCCCGCCAGCCGGATCCGGTCGGGGCGGCTCTCGCCCAGGCCGCGGTCTGCACACAGGCGCAGCCACGGCACGCGACGCGGGTCGGCGCCCGCCAGGCGGCAGGCCACCGCGTCCACGGCCACGGGGTCGGCGCCCGCCACGAGCACGTTGCAGCCCACGGGCCAGCGGTCCATCGGCCCCTGCTCCACCTGCCAGACGGTGCCATCCAGCACGGCGCCCCGGGGCCGCAGGGCCTCCCGGGCCAGGGCCATGGTCTCGGCCACCAGCTCGGCCATGGGGAACCGCCGGGGCCGCACCAGCCGCGGCGCCAGCAGGCGCAGCAGCAGGGCCACGGCGCCGGCCACCGGCCAGCCCCGGCCCACCGCCGGCACCGGCAGCAGCAGGGCGCCGCCCGCCTGCAGGCCCGCGGGCACCTCCGGCCCCCGGGGCAGCCCCGCATCCAGGGTGGGGATCAGCGCCTCGGGATGCACCCGCCGCGGCTCCCAGGCGGCGGGCGCCGCCGTCGGTCGCACCCGCGGCCAGCAGCACGTCGGCCCAGGGACCCGCCGGCGGCCGCCCCGGCCGCCGCGCGTCGGCCACCGGTAGACCTCGGCCCCCGGCGCCGCGCCGGCCAGGGCGGCGGCCAGCTGCCAGGGCGGCGACACCAGCCCCGGCTGCCAGGCTGCCGGCCGCCGCAGCCGGCCACCAGCCGTGGCGGGCCCGTCGGCCCGGGCAGGCCGGCCAGGGTCAGCAGGCGTCGGTAGTCGTCGGCGACGGTCTCGGGGCGGGCTTCCAGCAGGGCGACGACGGAACGCATGGATTCTCCCGGTTGCGGCTTCAGGTGCCGATGATGCGGACGGCGGTCACCACCCAGCCCACGACCACCACCTGCAGCAGGGCGTCGTTGAGCAGGATCTCGTGGGGCCGGCCGCCCCGCTCCTCCTTGTACACGAGGAACAGGTAACGGCCCATCCCCGCCAGGACAAACGGCAGGGTGTAGATTAGGTTTCGCGTCCCGAAGTGCTGCACCGTGGTGGGCCACACCGTGTACAGGGCGTACATCATGCTGGTCAACCCGAAGCTCACCCCGATCAGCGCGTTGAGCATGGGCTCGTTGTAGCCCCGCAGCACGGGCCGCGTCCCGCCCTCCGCCTGGTCGATCTTCAGCAACTCGTCGCGCCGCTTGCAGAAGCCCAGGAACAGGGACAGGAAGAACGTGCACAGCAGCAGCCAGGTGGAGATCCCCACCCCCGGCGCCACCGGATGCAGCACCGCCACGCCCGCCCCGGCGCGGATCACGAAGCTCATGCCGATGCCCGTGACGTCCAGCACCGGCACCCGCTTCAGCCAGGCCGTGTACAGCCAGTTCCAGCCGAAGAAGAGCAGGGTCGAGCCCAGGAAGCGCGGCCCCAGCGCGATCGCCGCCCCCAGGCACACCACCAGCAGGACCAGGCCCCCGCGCCGGGCCGCGGCCAGGGGCAGCCGCCCCGAGGCGATGGGCCGCCGCCGCTTGTCCGGGTGCCGGCGGTCCAGGTCGGCGTCGGCGATGTCGTTGAAGACGTAGATGACGCCCGAGCCGAGGCAGAACACCGCCGCGCCGGCGGCCGCCCGCCACACGCAGGCCGGATCCCCCAGGCGCTGGGCGAAGATCACGCCGGCGAACAGCAGCAGGTTCTTGGTCCACTGCCGCGGCCGCAGGGCCTCCAGGAAAACCACGAAGTTGCTCATCAGTAGGCGTTCTCCCCCCGCAGCACGTGGTGGATGGTCATCAGCAGGATCTTCACGTCCAGCAGCAGCGACCAGTTCTCCACGTAGTGCAGGTCGTAGAGGGTTCGTTCCGCGATGCTGGTGTTGCCCCGCAGGCCGTGCACCTGCGCCCAGCCCGTCAGCCCCGACTGCACCCGGTGGCGCTCGAAGTAGCGGGGCATCTGCTGGGAGAACTGCTCCACGAAGACCCGCCGCTCCGGCCGCGGGCCCACCAGGCTCATGTCGCCCCGCAGCACGTTCCAGAGCTGGGGCAGCTCGTCCAGGCTGGTGCGCCGCAGGAAGCGGCCGATGCCGGTGACGCGCGGGTCGTCCGCGGTGGTCCACACCGGACCCGGACCGCGCCTCGGCGTCGCGGCGCATGGTGCGGAACTTGATCATGGCGAACTCGTGGCCGTCGCGGCCCACCCGCTCCTGGCGGTAGAACACCGGGCCCGGCGACGACAGGCGCACCAGCAGGGCCAGCACCGCCAGCAGCGGCGACAGCAGCAGCAGCCCCAGGCCCGAGGCGGTCAGGTCGAAGGTGCGCTTGACCAGGCGGTCCACCCCCGACAGGGCCTCCTCGCGCACCGAGATGAAGGGGATGCCCGCGATCTCCTTCAGGCGCATGCGGCTGGTGTGCAGCGCCAGCAGGTCCGGCACGAACTGCAGGTCGACGTTCAGGTTGGACAGGTCCCCGGCCACCTTCCCCACCAGGGGCAGCTGGTCGAAGGGCACCGTCAGCACCACCAGGTCGATGGCGTGCTCCAGGACGACGCGGCGCAGGTCGGCCACCTCGCCCAGGCAGGGCAGGGGCGGCGGGGGCGCCGCCGTGGTGCCGCGCGGGCCGGCGGCGTCCAGCACCGAGGCCTCGTCCGGTTCGCGGTCGGCCTCCGCCGGCTCGGGATCCCCCGGCACCCGCACCCAGCCCACCGGCCGCAGGGCCAGCCCGGGCAGCAGCCGGAACGACCGCAGCAGGCGCCGGCGCATGGGGCTGATTCCCACCAGCAGCACGCGCGTGGTGCCCGCGCCACGCGGTCTGCATGCTGCGCAGCAGCACGCGCGCCAGCACGCGGCCCACGCTCAGGAAGCCGAAGGAGGACAGCACGAAGAGGCCGAAGAACGAGCGGCTGTAGGTCTGCCCGCGCAGGAAGAAGGCCAGGGCCAGCACCAGCAGCGAGCCCAGGGCCACCCCCTTGAACAGGCCCACCAGGTCGTCCTCGAAGCTGCGGCCGCCGCGGCCGGTGTACATGCCGCTGGCGTAGAAGATGCCGAAGAACACCAGCATCACCACGAAGCCGGCTCCCAGGTACATGCCGAAGGGCGGGATGCCCAGGGGCACCAGCCAGATGCCGCTGTAGAACCGGAACCAGTAGGTGGCCAGGAACGCCGACTGCAGCATGACCATGTCCACGAGCGATCAGGACCGCGCCTCGCAGCAGGTGGCCGCGGCCGCGGCCGGCGGCTCCCTCCAGGAGGGGACGGCCGGGCGCTCGTGGTCCCGGAGCCGCCCGCTCACGACGCCGCGCTCCGCTGCCGCCGCGGGTCGGCCGCGGTGTGGGCGCGCCAGGCCGCGGCCAGGGCCTGTCCAGTTCGCGGCGGTAAGCGGTCGCGGCCGAAGGGCGGGCGTGGGCCGAGCATGGCCTGCCGCGTCCCAGGGGCCGTCCAGGCGCGGATCGGCCAGGGCCGCCGCCAGGGCCGAACGGTCTGCTCCGCGAAGAAGACGCCGTTGAGCCCCTCGCGCACCGTGTCCAGCGCGCCGCCGGCGCGGTAGGCCACCACCGGGCGCCCGGCGGCCGTGGCCTCCAGCGGCGTGATGCCGAAGTCCTCCAGGCCGGGAAACACGAAGCTGCGGCAGTGGCCGTACCAGCGGGGCAGGTCGGCGTCGGCGACCGCGCCCGGCGAAGTGCACGCGGCCCGGGCCGCGGGCCGCGGCGGCCGCGGCCGCTCGCAGGCGGCCGCGCTCGGGCCCGCTTGCCGGCCACCACCAGGGTGCGGCCGGCCGCGATCGGCCGCGGCCACCGCCAGGTCGATGCGCTTGTAGGGCACCAGGGCCGAGAGCACCAGGTCGTAGCTGCCGCTGGCGAAGCCCGTCGGGCGGCGGCAGGCGCGCCCGCGCCGGCGAAGCGCGTCCGTGTCCACCGGCGGAAAGAGCGACCTGCGTCGCGGTCGGCGGCCACGCCGTACCAGTCGCGGATGCGCTGCCGCACCATGGTGCGAGTTGGCCAGCCAGCGGTCCACGCGCGCCGGCGGTGCGCCGGTCCCAGGCCCGCAGCCGGCGCCGCCTGCCAGCCGATCAGCGCGCGCAGCGGCGCCGGCTTGCCGCCGAAGTAGTCGTCGAAGCGGTCCCACACGTAGCGCATGGGCGTGTGGCAGTAGCACACCGACAGGGCGCCGGGCGCCTTGACCGCGCTCTTGGCCACGCAGTGGCTGCTGGAGAGCACCAGGTCGTAGGCCGACAGGTCGAAGGACTCCACCGCCCGCGGGAACAGGGGCAGGGCCCAGCGGTAGCGCCGGTGGGCGCCGGGGCAGGCGCTGGACGAACGAGGTGACGACGCGCCGGTTCTCGATGACCGGCGAGACGGAGCCCGGCACGTGCAGCAGGGTGAAGAGGTCGGCGTCGGGGAAGATCTCCGCCATCACCTCGAGGCACTTCTCGCCGCCGCGCATGCCCGTCAGCCAGTCGTGGACCAGGGCCACCCGCAGGCCGCCCGGGCAGGCCGGCCGCGCTCAGGCATCGTCCCTCATCCAGGTCTCGAGCACCATGCACAGCAGGTGCCCCATGGTGATGTGGATCTCCTGGATCTTCGGGGTGCTGGCGCTGGGGGCCACCAGGGCGCCGTCCACCAGGTCCAGCAGCGCGCCGCCGTCGCCGCCCAGGAAGCCGTGGACCTTCAGGCCCGCGCGCGCGGGCGGCGGCCACCGCCTCGACGCAGTTGCGCGAGTTGCCGCTGGTGGACAGCACCAGCAGCACGTCGCCGGGCCGGCCCAGGGCCTGCACCTGGCGGGCGAAGATGCGGTCGTAAGCCGTAGTCGTTGGCCACGGCGGTCAGGGTCGAGGTGTTGGTGGTCAGGGCGATGGACGCGTAGCCCGGGCGCTCGGCCTGGAAGCGGCCCACCAGCTCGGCGGCGATGTGCTGGGCGTCGGCGGCGCTGCCGCCGTTGCCGCAGACCAGGAAGCGGCCGCCCCCGCGCCAGGCCTCCCGCACGTCGGCGGCCAGGGCCGTCACGGCGTCGCGGTGCGCGTCGCCCAGGCGGTCGAGGGTGGCCCGCAGGTCGTCCACCGCCGCGGTGAACAGGTCCGCGGCCTGCCGCCGGCGGTCCGGGGAGGCCGGGTTCGGCCATGGTTGTCCTGTTCCTTTCGCGCCGGGGCTCAGGGATGCCGCGCCCGGCCGGAGTCCAGCAGTTCGAGGTAGCGGCCCACGGCGTCCTGCCAGGCCGGCCGCGGCGGGCAGCCCGCCTCCTCGAGGCGGCGGCTGCGCAGCACCGAGCAGGCGGGGCGGGGCGCCGGCCGCGGGAAGGCGTCGCTGGCGCAGGGCTCGATGCGCCCGGGGTCGCAGCCGCAGCGCCGCGCGATCTCCCGCGCGAAGGCGAACCACGTGCAGGACCCCGCGTTGGTCCCGTGGAAGATACCATGCCCGCGCGAACTGACAAGGAATGCCAGCACGGCCGGCCAGGTCCTCGGCGTAGGTGGGGCAGCCGCGTCTGGTCGTCCACCACCTGCAGGGTCTCCCGCTCGCCCAGCAGGCGGCGGATCGTCTTGACGAAGTTGACCCGCCCGTCGCCGAACAGCCAGCTCGTGCGCACGATCTGCCAGGGGCCCGGCCAGGCCGGCCGACGATCTCCTCGCCCCGGGCCTTGGTCAGCGCCGTAGTGGTTGACCGGCGCGCGGCGGTCGTCCTCGTCCTAGCCGCCGCGGTCGGCGCGGCCGTCGAAGACGTAGTCGGTGCTGACGTAGGTCAGGCCCGCGTCCCGCGGTCGGCGCAGAGGCGGGCCAGGTTGGCCGTCGCGCCGGCGTTGGCCGCCATGGCCCGGCTCGCGCGCGCTCTCGGCGCCGTCCACGTCGGTCCAGGCGGCGCAGTGGACGACCCAGTCGGGCGCCGCCGCCGCCACCACGGCGGCGCAGGCCGCGGCGTCGGTCAGGTCGCCGTCGGCCAGGTCGACGCCGATCGACCGCGTGGTCGGCGCCAGCCGGTGCACCACGGCGCCGCCCAGCATGCCCTGCGCTCCGGTGACCAGGATCCTCACGTCGATTCCCCTCCTTCGGCGTCGTCGTCCGCGCGGCCGGGCGGCGCGCGGCCGCGCGCCGGCCAGCGCCGGCGGGAAGCCCCGCGCCCTGCAGGTAGCGGACGACCGCGGCCTCGGCCCGCCGGTCCGGCCGCGCCGCGCACCCGGCGCCAGCGGCCGCGCGGCCGCGTCGGCGGCGCAGGTCCGCCTCGGTCGGCCGGGTCGAGGGCGCGCCGCCGCCGCGTCCGGGCCACGTCCGCCGGCACGCCCTTCTCCCGCAGCTTGCGCCTCCAGGTACCGGCGGCCGACGGCCTTGCCGCCCAGGCACTGCGCGGCACCAGGCGTCGGCGTAGTGCCGGTCCGAATATAGGCCCCGGGCGGCCAACTGTTCCAGGACCGCGTCCACCGCCGCGGGCTGCGATGCCCGTCCTCGGCCAGCCGGCGGCGCAGCCGCGCCGTCGGGCACCAGCCGCCGGTCCAGGATGCCGAAGATCCGCCGGGCCGCCCGCTTGCGCTCGGCCGCCAGGCGCAGCGCGGCCAGCAGCTCGCCCGCCAGGACGCCGCCCGGCTCGGCAGCTCCGCCGGCACGGCGTCGGGCGCCAGCTCCAGGTCCTCGCCGCCGTCGAGCACCAGCACCACGGCGTTGGCTTCCGCGGCGCACAGCCAGAAGCAGCCGGCTTGCGGCCGGCTGCTCCCGGTTCCCGGGGTGCGGGGTCGAGTCGTGCATGACCGTCCCGGCGCCTGCCCTTGCTCGGCGACCTTGTCGGCCACCTTGGCGGCGGTCTTGTCCGCCGGCCTGGGCCGCGGCCGCCTTGGCCGCCGGCCCTGGCCGTCGGCCACCTTGGCCGCGGGCTTGTCCGCGGTCTCGGCCGCGGGCGCCTTGCCGATGCCGTAGTGCTGGAAGACCAGGCCCTTGATCGTGTTGTAGAGGTCGACGTTCTCCTTGAGGAAGACGCGCACGTTCTCGCGGCCCTGCCCCAGGCGCTCCTCGCCGAAGCTGTACCAGGCGCCCGACTTCTGGATGACGTCGGCGGTGACGCCCAGGTCGATCAGGTCGCCTTCCTTGCTGATGCCCTCGCCGTAGAGGATGTCGAACTCGGCCTTCTTGAACGGCGGCGCCACCTTGTTCTTGACCACCTTGACGCGGACCTGGTTGCCCATCACCTCGTCGCCCTGGGTGATGGCGCCGATGCGGCGGATGTCCAGCCGCACCGAGCTGTAGAACTTCAGGGCGTTGCCGCCGGTGGTGGTCTCGGGGTTGCCGAACATCACGCCGATCTTCATGCGGATCTGGTTGGTGAACATCACCAGCGTGTTGGTCTTGCGAGATGGTGCCGGTGAGCTTGCGCAGGGCCTGGCTCATGAGCCGCGCCTGCAGGCCCACGTGGGTGTCGCCCATCTCGCCCTCGATCTCGGCCCGCGGCACCAGGGCCGCCACCGAGTCGATGACGATGATGTCCACGGCGCCCGGAGCGCACCAGCATCTCGGTGATCTCCAGGGCCTGCTCGCCGGTGTCGGGCTGGCTGACCAGCAGGTTGTCGATGTCCACGCCCAGCTTGCGGGCGTAGACGGGGTCCAGCGCGTGCTCGGCGTCCACGAAGGCCGCCGTGCCGCCGCGCCTTCTGGCAGTTGGCGATGGCCGAGAGGCAGACGGTGGTCTTGCCGCTGCCCTCGGGACCGTAGATCTCCACCACGCGGCCCGCGGGGCAGGCCGCCGATGCCCAGGGCGATGTCCAGGGCCAGGCTGCCGGTGGAGATGGCCTCGATGTTGTCGTAGATCCGGTTCTCGCCCAGCAGCATGATGCTGCCCTTGCCGAACTGCTTCTCGATCTGGGCCCGCGTCAGTTCGAGGGCCTTGGCCCGGTCGTCACCTTTGTTCTGCGCCATGGGGTGTCCTTTCCCAGCAGTTCCCGGAACGCCGGCCGTTGCGGTCCAGGGCGCTCCTGTCGTCTCGAGCGGATTGGTGATGGGCGTCGGCCGCTCCGCTGGTGTCCCTCGTCATCGCGGGGCAACATAGCACGCGGCCGCGGTCCGTGGCAAACAGATTATTCGCCTTTTTTTCGCACCCGCCAGAATCCCAACTCCCGGTAGCGGGGGCCGCCCGGCCCCAGGATCGAGGCCATCAGGGCGAACCCTTCCACCGGAACCTCCGGAATGTCACCCAAGTCCATGTCCTGCAATATCTTCATCTGATCGTGGTCCGGCGGCGCGCCCACCCGGGCCAGGGTCAGATGAGGCCGGAAGGCCTTGGTGTCCTGGGGACCGTCCGGCCAGCACGCCGCCACCGCGGTCCGCAGTTGCCGGGCTAGGGCGGCCGACTGCCCGTCGTCCTCCAGGTGCAGGAACAGGACCCGGGGCCGGCGCAGGTCGGGGAAGGCCCCCAGGCTGCCGGGGCGCAGGACGAAGGGCGGGCCCGGATCCACCCCGTCGAGGGCCTCCTGCAGGGCCGGCAGGCGGTCCTCCGGCCACTCGCCCAGGAACTGCAGGGTCAGGTGCCAGCCCTCGGGTCGGGTCCAGCGCAGGGGCAGCGTCCGGCGCGCCGCGTCAAGCCGCGACGACAGGGCCTCGCCAAACGGCGTCCCCGGAGCGACGGCCAGGAACAGCCTCACGGCCGGCTCCAGGTGTCGTCGTCCCACCACGGCGGCGTGGCGTCGCCGCGCTCCAGCACCCGGCGCACCGCGTCGACGGCCACCGCCACCGTCAGCAGGCGGTTGCGCTGGCGGTCCGCCGGGAAGCGGTGGCGCCGGGCGAAGACCGCCGCCGGCGTGGCCACGCCGATCCAGGTGGTCCCCACCGGTTTCTCCGCGCTCCCCCCGTCGGGCCCGGCGATGCCGCTGACGGCCACCGCGTAGTCGGTGCCGACGGCCGCACGCGCCCCGGCGGCCATGGCCCGCACGGCGGCCTCGCTCACCGCGCCGTCGGCGGCCAGCACCTCGGCCGGCACCCCCAGCCGCTCGCGCTTCACCGCGTCGGCGTAGGCGATGATCCCGCCGCGGAAGTAGCCCGACGATCCCGGCGCCTCGGTCAGGGCGCCGCCGATCAGCCCGCCGGTGCAGGACTCGGCCGTGGCCAGGGTGGCGCCCCGGGCGATCATCAGCCGCTGCACCACCTGGGGCAGGGTCTCCATGGTCCGGCTGAAGGTGACCGGTGCCAGGGCCTCCTCCACCCGCGCGGCGGCCTGCTCCAGCAGGGCGGTCCCCGCGGCGTCGGCGGCCAGGCGCACGTCCACGCCCCACTCGGTCAGCCACCAGGACCAGGCCAGGTCGGGGAACGCGCTGCGCACCTCGGCGCAGCGTTGCACGATGGCCAGCTCGGCCATCTGGGCCGTGCGCCACAGCCGCGTGCTCCGGGCCGCGGGCAGCACGCCCAGGGCGTCCAGGCGCGCCACGGCCAGGGGCAGCAGCCCCGCCAGCTCGGCCGGCACCCCCGGCAGCAGCACCAGCGTGCGCCCGCACAGGCCGCCCACCAGGCCCGGCGCCGAACCCACGGGATTGGGCAGGGGCTCCAGCCCCGCCGGCACCTGGCACTGGCGTTCGGCGCCCACCCGCGGCACGCGGAGGCCCCGGGCCCGCCAGCGGGCCTCCAGCCGCGCCCGGACCTCGGCGTCCTCCCGCAGGGGCACCCCCGCCCAGGCGGCCACCGCGTCGCGGGTCAGGTCGTCGGGCGTGGAGCCCAGACCGCCGGTGATGAAGACCAGGTCCCCTTCGCGCGTGTCCCCCAGCGCCTCGGCGATGGCCTCGGCGCGGTCGGGCACCACGCGCACGCCGGCCACCTGCACCGCGTGCTCGCCCAGGGCCCGCTGGATGCGGTGGCTGTTGGTGTCGACGGTGCGTCCTTCCAGCAGCTCGTCGCCCACCGCGACGATGCGCACGACCGCGCTCACAGCCCCCATCCCAGCAGCCGCACCGTGACGTGGGTGGCCGCGCAGGCCAGCAGGCCCGCGCCCAGGTCGTCGGCCACGATGCCCAGGCCGCCGCCGCCGCCCAGCTTCTCCAGGCGGCGCACGCCGAAGGGCTTGAGGATGTCGAAGAGTCGGAACCAGAAGAAACCGGCCAGCCAGCCCAGCGGCCCGGTGACCACGCCGAAGTAGGTGACGATCATGCCGGCGATCTCGTCGATGACCACCAGCTTCGGATCCTCGCCGTGGATGCGCTCCAGGGCTCCGGCCACGGGGATGCCCACGGCCACCGTCAGCACCAGCAGGCCGCCCTGCACCAGCAGGGGCACCGGGCCGAGGAAGTGCCAGGCCAGCCACCACAGCACGGCCCAGGCGAAGGACGCGGCGGTGGCCGGCGCGACGGGCGCGAAGCCCGTCCCGAAGAACGTGCCGAGGAGATAGAGCAGGGGACGGGGCATGGGTTTCCTCTCAGGGGCGACGGCCGCCGCCGGGACGGTCGGCGACCAGCAGGGACAGGCCGACCACGGCCGGCAGCAGGGAGACCAGGGCCAGGGCCCGGTCGCCGGCCACGCCGCGGAACAGGACCAGCGCCGGCATGAGCAGCACGAAGTAGATGCCCGCGGCGTACTGGGGCCGCCAGCGCCAGCGGCGCAGATGCGCCACCGTGACGAAGGTCATGGCCACCACGAACAGGAACAGGTGGGCCAGCGCGATGCCGACCAGCGCGTTTTCCATGGGAAGCCTCCGGCGGTTGCGGCCCGGGAACCGCTGCATGATACAACCGCGACGGCGGTGCTCCAAGCACGAGGCGGCCGGATCCCGGAGGATCCGGCCGCCGTCGGGCCGTCGGCAGCGGCGAGGCCGCCTCAGGGCAGGCTGTCGGCGATGGCGCCCGGGTGCGGGGCGGGCGGCCCCGCGGGCCGGCGCACCGCGGCGGGTGTCGTCATCGGCAGGCCGGCGGCGTCCGGACCCACGGACGCGGCGGCCGCCGGCCGGGCGGCGGGAGCCGGCGCGGCCGGCGCCGCCCGGGCATACCGTTCCTCCCGGGCCAGCGCACCCACGTAGGGCTGCAGGGTGCGGTCCAGGTCGGTGCGCACCTGCCGCGCGCGGGCTTCGGCGCCCGCGGCCGCGTAGAGGTCGGCCTCCTGCAGGGCGTAGGCGGGCTGGCCCGGATCCAGGTGGCGGGCGGCCCGCACCAGCAGCAGGGGCGTGGCGGTCAGGCCGTCGGCCGCCAGGTCGCCGGCGTAGTCGCCCAGCCCCGCGGCCAGGGTGGCCGGATCGTTGACCACCGCCGCCGCGACCACGCTGGCCGCCAGGGCCACGGCGCACCAGTCGCCGCGCATGCGCTGCCAGCGGCCTGCCCGGGCGGCCAGCACCCGGGCGCCTTCCAGGGCCTGGGTCAGCCACAGCAAGGGCGCCAGGGCCGCCAGGGCCACGGCACCCAGCAGCAGCCGTTCCACCGCGGTCGCATCGAGACCCCAGACGGCGAAGGACGCGCGCTGGGCCCACAGCAGCGGCGCCTGCAACGCCAGCACCGTCGCCGCCACGAAGGGCCAGGCTCCCCACACGGTCGCCGCCGCGCGGCCCGGGCGGCGGGCCAGCACCTGCGCGCTGCCCGGCGCCGCCAGGCCCAGCAGAGCCGCGGTCCAGGGGCCGGTCAGCCGCGGGGACCAGGGGTGGTTCGCCACACGCTCGCCGCCGGTCACCAGCTGCAGGCCCCGGGCCCAGACCGTGAAGCCCAGCGCCGTCTCCAGCACGGTGCCGAAGGTCAGCCACGGCAGCAGCGCGACGCCCGCATGGCCGGCGTAGAGGGCCCACCAGCCGGCCGCCAGGGCGGCGGCGGCGGCGGCCGAGCCGGCTGCCAGGGCCACCAGCACCGTGCTGCGGCGGCCCCGGCGGCTGAGCAGCACCGCCGCCGGACCGAGGGCGTAGGCCAGCACCAGCAGGAGTGCAGAATGCATGGGACGACGGGCAGGTTGTTCCGCGCGGGGCGCCGCCGCCGCGGGGCGCAGGGCGGACGCGGGCCGCAGGGGACGACGCGCGGGGCGGGGCGGGGCCGGCCGGGGCTCGGGCCGCACGGCGGGCTGCAGCGGCTCGCCGAGGCTGGTCACTTCCGTTCGCTTCCCGTCGTCGATGACCCAGACCTTGTTGCTGTCGGACATGATGATTCTCCCGGGTGTCTGGCCGCGCCGCGGCCGCAGGGCTTCGTGCCGGCCGTCGGCGCCGTTCCCGCTCCGCCGTGCAACCGGCGTGCCGCGCAAGAACGCGGCGCGTCCCCGCGAAGGGACGCGCCGCGCTGGTGACCCGGCGGCGCCGGGCCGCCCGGACTCCGGGATTCCTAGGTGGCCTGCAACTGCCTCAGCACCTGCTTGGCCACGCATTTGAGGGTGTCGAAGACGCCCACGCCCTTGATGGCGATGCCCTCGAAGTTCTCGTAGCCGTCGGGGTTGAGCTCCTCGTTCAGTTCGGCCACCGGCAGCGCGTCGGGCATGTCGCGCTTGTTCCACTGCATGACGAAGGGGATCTCCTTCAGGTCGAGATCGTACTCCTTCAGGTTGTCGTGCAGGTTGTAGAGCGCCTCGATGTTGGCGTCGAAGCGGGACTCGCTGCTGTCGGCCACGAACACCAGGCCGTCCACCCCGCGCAGGATCAGCTTGCGGCTGGCGTTGTAGTAGACCTGGCCGGGCACCGTGTACAGGTGGAAGCGCGTCTTGAACCCCTTCACCTCGCCGAGTTCCAGGGGCAGGAAGTCGAAGAAGAGGGTGCGGTCCATCTCCGTGGCCAGGGTCACGAGCTTGCCCTTGGTCTCGGGAGCCAGCTTCTCGTAGACGTACTGGATGTTGGTCGTCTTGCCGCCGAGACCGGGACCGTAGTAGACGATCTTGCAGTTGATCTCGCGCGACGAGTAGTTGATCAGCGACACGGCGTTACCCCTTATGTCCAGTCTGTCCAGGCCTCGCGTCTACTCGGCGAAGAGGTTGTCGATCTCGGCCTCGACCCCCTCGGCGAACGCGTCGTCGAAGTGGTCGTATTCCTCGTTGCGGTACTCGAGCTTGTGGTAGAGGCGCTCGATGATGGCATCCAGCTCCTCCACGGCGCGCTTGACGCGCAGCCGCACCAGCCCGAGGGTCGTTTCCTTGTCGAACACCACCACCAGCACCACGCCCCGGTTGATCTTCGCCAGGTACATGGAGTCGCGGGCGCCCTGGTGGAAGAGCGTGGAGAAGTCATCCTCCCCGATCAGCCGGGCGAGCTGGTAGTTGGCCTCGAAATCGGCGGCGCACAGGGACGCGAAGCTCGTCAGATCGAACTCCACGTCCGGCCCGCACTGGGTGACGAGCTGCCCCGTCCGGTCGATCAGGATCACGTTCCTGGCCTTGCTGCTGGCGAGCAGGTCGTCCAGGACGTTGTTGATCGCCCAGTAGTCTTCTTCGAAGATGGCCCATTCGGCTCTGACCATGAATCGCTCCCTCGCCGACGCCCGCTGGGGGGCGTCCGGACGTGTCACGCAATCGTTCAGGGAGCTTATCGACAGCGCCGCAGGCGGCTTGACCCCGAAAATCGGGGAATTCCCGCCTCAGAATCCGCGCCGGAACTGGTAGGCCCGCTGCAGGGTGACCTCGTCGGTGTAGGCCAGGGCGCCGCCCACGGGGATGCCCGTGGCCAGGCGGGTCAGCTGCAGCTCGCGGCCCTCCAGCAGCCGCTGCACGTACAGGGCCGTGGTCTCCCCCTCCACGCTGGCGTCCAGGGCGATGATGACCTCGGCCACCCCGTCCCGGTCCACCTTGCCCAGCAGGCGGTCGAAGGGCAGGTCGTCGGCGCGCACCCCGTCCAGGGGCGAGAGCAGCCCGCCCAGCACGAAGTAGCGGCCCCGGTAGAAGCCCGCCTTCTCGAAGGGCAGCACGTCCACCGGGCTGGCCACCACGCAGAGCAGGGCGGGGTCGCGGCGCTCGGAGGTGCAGATGCGGCAGGGGTCGGCCTCGGTGATGGCGCCGCAGCTGCTGCAGTTGGTGACCTGGGTGCGGGCCTCGCCGATGGCCCCCACCAGCTCGTCGGCCGGGCGACTCCCGGGCCACCAGGTGCAGGGCGATGCGCGTGGCGGACTTGCGCCCCAGGCCGGGCAGGCGGCTGCAGGCCGCGCACCAGGCGCTCCAGGGCCGGCGACTGGAACTCGCCGCCGTCGTTGGCCTCGCGGGGCAGCGGCCACGGCCTAGCCCATGCCGGGCAGGTTCAGCCCGGGAATGTTCATGCCGCCGGCCACCGAGCCCATCTCCTTCTCCACCAGCTCGTCGACCTTGCGGCCGCCCTCGTTCACCGCGGACAGCACCAGGTCCTGCAGGAACTCGACGTCGTCGGCGTCGAAGCACTCGGGCGCGATGGCGATGGACTGCAGGCGGTGCTTGCCGTCCATGACCACCTTGACCTGGCCGCCGGCCACCTCGGCCTCGACCGTGCGCGGTGGCCAGCTCCTCCTGGGCCTTGGCCATCTTGGCCTGCATCTGCTGGGCCTGCTTCATGAGCATGCGGATGTCCATCGTATCCTCCCGGAACGGCGCGGCGGCCGTTCCCCGGTGCGGGCGGCGCGGCCGGCTCAGCGGCCGGGCTTGTCCCAGTTCTCGCGGTCGGTCTCGGGCAGGGGCTCGCCCCCCAGCAGGTCCACCAGCCCGCCCAGGGCCGGGTCGGCGGCGCAGGCGCGGTTCAGTTCCTCGCGCTGGGTGGGCGCCACCTCGCGGCGGATCTCCTCGCGGCGCCCCTCGCTCTGGCCGCGGTCGCCCAGGACCAGCTCCACCTTCACGGGCCGGCCCCACAGCGCGGCCACGGTCTGCTCGATGGCGGGCGCGTCGTCGCGGATCGCTGCCCACCTGGAAGGCCTTGTCCTCGGCGAAGGTCACGGTCAGGCGGCCGGCGGCCTCGTCCAGGGCCGGCAGGCCGTTCATGAGGCAGGCGGCGACCCGCGGCATCGTGTTCATCATCGCCGTCGATCAGCGGCGTCCAGCCCGCCAGGCGCCGTCGCCGGCGGCCGGCGGTCCTGGACCACCGGCGGGGGCGGCGCGTAGGACGCGGCCTCGGCCGCGGCCGCCCGGGGCGCGCCGAGGTGCCGCCCTGGTCCCGCCGCGGCGCCGGATCGCCCGCCGCCGGTCCGGCGCCGCGCCGGTGGCCGGTCGCGCGCCCGGGCCCGACGGTCCGGCCGCCGGCCAGGGCCTCCAGGCGCCGCGCCAGGTCCGACAGCAGCACCCGCGACTCGAAGCGGCAGTACTCCACCACGCTCGCCTCCAGCAGGATGCGCGGCTGGGTGCTGCGGTGGATGCGCTCGAAGTGCACGCCCGCCCGTTCGATCAGCGCCAGCAGGTCCTGCTCGGCGAAGGCGTCGGCCTGCGGCGCGCAGGCGCTCCAGCAGGTCCGGCGCCAGGTCCACCATGGGCGCCAGCTCCGGATCGATCCGCAGCAGCAGCAGGTTGCGGAAGTTGGTGACCACGCCCCGGGCGAAGGCGTCGAGGCTCTCGCCGCCGGCGGCCAGGTCCTCCACCAGGCGCAGGCCCCGGGCCGGATCGCGGGCGATCACCGCGTCGTTCAGCTCCAGGAACAGCTCCGAGCGCACCAGCCCGAAGGCCTCGCACCACCGCCTGCTCGTCGATCTTGTCCTCGGCGCCGGCGATCACCTGGTCCAGCAGGCTCAGGCCGTCGCGCACGCTGCCCTCGGCCATGGACACCAGCAGGCGCAGCGCCCCCTCGCCCAGGGCCACGCCCTCGGCCTCGGCGATCTCGGTCAGGCGCGCCGCCAGCTCGTCGCGGCTCAGCAGGCGGAAATCGAAGCGCTGGCAGCGCGAGAGGATGGTGCGCGGGATCTTGTTGGGCTCGGTGGTGGCGAAGCAGAAGTACACCCGCGCCGGCGGCTCCTCGAGGATCTTCAGCAGGGCGTTGAAGGCCCCCTTGGAGAGCATGTGCACCTCGTCGATGATGAACACGCGGCTGCTGCCCTCGCTGGGCGAGTACTGGGCCATGTCCCGCAGCTCGCGGATGTTGTCCACGCCCGTGTTGCTGGCCGCGTCGATCTCCAGCACGTCCAGGTAGCTGCCCGCGGCGATGGCCCGGCAGGTCTCGCACGTGCCGCAGGGATCGCCGTCGCGGTTGGTGCGGCAGTTGATGGCCTTGGCCAGCAGGCGCGCCACGGTGGTCTTGCCGCAGCCGCGGGGCCCGGAGAAGAGGTAGGCGTGGCTGAGCTTGTCCTTGCGCAGGGCGGCGCGCAGGGTGCCGGTGACGTGGGTCTGGCCCACGACGCGGTCGAAGGTCTCGGGGCGGTACTTGCGGGCGATGGCCTGGTAACTCATGCTGCTCCGTCGCGGGCTGGAGGCTGCGATCCGTCGGACGATCCGGGATCCCGAATCTAACACGCGCCGGCCCCGGCCTGCCAGTCGGGATTGGCTCGGCGCCGACGCGCCGACGCCCCGGGGCGCGGGGCACCGGGGCGTCGCTGCGTGCGGGCGGAAGAAGCGGGCCAGGCTGGCGGCGCACACGTCGAAGGTAGCGTACCGCTGCTACTTTCCAGTCCTGACGGGGTTGGCGCTCCGGCGTCACACCGGGCCTGGCCCATCATGCCGTGCGGGGACGCAGTCCCCGGAATGGAGTTGGTGGAGATGATCGGGTTCGAACCGACGACCCCTACGTTGCGAACGTAGTGCTCTCCCAGCTGAGCTACATCCCCACGCGCTGGCTATGATCGACACGGAGAAGGGTTTTGTCAAACCCCGCGGCCGACCATCCTGTTCTGGCGGAGAGGCAGGGATTCGAACCCTGGGAACCCGAAGGCTCAACGGTTTTCGAGACCGCCCCGTTCAACCGCTCCGGCACCTCTCCGGGATATTCGCGATGTCGTTTGCCGGTGGCGGAGAGGGAGGGATTCGAACCCTCGGAACCCGAAGGCTCACACGATTTCCAGTCGTGCCGATTCAGCCACTCTCGCACCTCTCCACCGGCAAGGTCGGGGAATATAGCATCCGCCCCCCCGAAAATCAACACGGGCAGGCGCCTGCGGGCGCGGCCCCGGATCAGGCCCGCCGGTCGCGGAAGAAGTCGCTCAGCACGGCCCCGCAGGCCTCGGCGGCGATGCCGCCGACCACCTCCAGCCCGTGCCGGTAGGGGTTGTCCGTCCAGCAGCCGCGCCGTCGAGACCACGGCCCCGGCCCGGGGGTCGGGCGCCCCGTAGACCAGGCGGCCCACCCGGGCCAGCAGGATGGCCCCGCAGCACATGGTGCAGGGTTCGAGGGTCACGTACAGGGTGGCGTCGTCCAGGCGCCAGCTTTCGCCCGCGGCGGCCGCCGCCCCGATGGCCAGGATCTCGGCGTGGGCCGTGGGATCCTGCAGCTGCTCCACCTGGTTGCGGCCCCGGCCGACCACGCAGCCGTCGCGCACCACCACCGCGCCCACGGGCACCTCGCCCCGGGCCGCGGCGGCGCGGGCCTCCTTGAGGGCCTCGGCCATCCAGCGCTCGTGGCCGGCGAAGAGGTCGGCCAGGCCGCCGGCCATCAACGCGCCTCACCGTCCGCGAAGCCCAGGTTGCCGCCCAGGTCGCGCACCTCCACCCGCAGGGGCCAGGGACCGGCCGGGGCCGCCTCGCCGTCGCGGGGCCAGGCCACCTCCCGGTCGAAGTCCTCCCGCGCGCTGTCGCAGATGCGGTCGGTCGGATCCAGGCGCTCGCGGGTGCCGTCGGGCAGGACCAGATCGGCGCCGGCCAGGACGCCGCCCTTGTCCTCGGCCCGGAAGCGCACGCGCACCCCGCCGGCGGTGCGCTCGACGGTCAGACGGCCGATGGTGGGCGGCGTGTTGTCCACGACGACCGGCCCCAGCGTGCGGCTGGTGGCCGCGGCCTGGCCGGCCGGGTTGTCGTCCTCGTCCGACGCGGTCAGCCGCACCTGGTAGGCGCCGTCGGGCAGTTCGGCGGTGTTCCAGGCCGCCACCCGCTCCTGGGTGCCCATCAGGATGGGACGCCAGGCGTCCTCGCCCGGCGACCGGTACTCCAGGTCGTAGGTCAGGCGGTCGCCGTCGGGATCGGCGGCCTGCCAGCTGAAATTGCGCACCGCCCGGGTGGCCGCGGCCCGGCGCTCGTCCGGCCGTGGATCGGCCTCGCTGTTGCGGCTGTACTCCACGCGCAGGCCGCCGGTCAGGGTCTGGGTCACGTTGTCGCCCCGGGGCATGAGCCCGCCGGCCATGATGCCGGTCACCTGCTGCAGGGCGAAGGCCGTCACCGCCGGCGGCAGGTTGTCCCGCCAGGCGCTGACGCTGACGGAGGTCACGCGCCAGGTGCCCGCCGCCTTGCCGTCGGGGAACTCCACGCGCCACTGCAGGAAGCGCCCCGGGGGCGCGGCGATGGCCGTGTCGCGGTCACGGACCGGATCGCTCCAGGCGGACCAGTCGGCGTCGGGTTCGCTGCGGTTGCCGGTCCGCACCGACCAGGCGGGCGCCGGGCCGTCGCCCGTGCCCTCCCAGCGCAGCCGGCCCCAGCGCACGCTGCGGCCGGCGTCCACCGGCTGGCTCAGGGCCGTGCGCGGGAAGCCGGGAGCCTCGCTCAGGGCGGTCAGGGCGCCCGGGTGGGCCTCGCCCAGCACCAGGCGTTCGCGCTGCGGATCCGGCATCACCGCCATGACGTCGCCGCCGTCCCAGCCGGCCACCGGCTGCATGCCCGCCGGCGGCGTCAGCCGGTGCAGCACCGCGCGCACGTCGTCCTCGCCGCGCACGCCGCCGCCGACCCAGCCCCAGCGTTCGCTCCAGGCCGCGATCATCAGGTCGGTGTCGCCGCTCCAGTAGGGGGTCACCACGCCGTCGGCACCGAGCCGATAGAGGGCAGCCCGGGCCGGGCCCGTGTCCGCCTGCAGGTCCCGCAGGGCGATCAGCCCGCCGAGGTTGCCGCCGCCGTTGGCGCCGTTGGTCTGGGCCGCGGCCGCCGCCGCGGCGCGGGCGCGGCCGCTGCCGCTCTCCTCCTCGCCCACCTGCAGGCCCAGCACGAAGAGGTCGCCGCCGGGCCCGCGCAGGAACTGGCGCACCTCGCCCTGGTCCGCCTCGAACAACAGCTGGGGATGATCGGGATTGTGGGGATCCAGACGGTACACCAGGCCCGGCCCCTGGGTGGCGGCCAGCAGCCGGCCCTCGTCGTCCCAGGCCAGGTCCAGCACGTTCTGGGCGGGCAGGTCGACCGCCGCGGCCAGGCTGCCGTCCTTCTCCAGGCGCCACAGGGCGCCCGGGCTGCCGGTGGCGGCCCACACGGTGCCGTCGTCGCCGGCCAGCAGGGCCCACACGTAGCCGCCGGGCACGCGGCCCACCTCGGACACGCCGCCGTCGCGATCGATCCGCATCAGCTCGCCTTCGGGGCCGCAGCCCGCCAGCAGGCTGCCGTCGGGGCGCAGCAGCAGGCTGAACACCTCGGCCGCGTCCAGGCTGGCCACCAAGGCATCCTGCCCCTTGGCGTCCACGTGGTGGATCTCGCCGCCGTGGCCGGTGCCGGTGTAGAAGCCGCCCTTGCCGTCGGGCACCAGGCACCAGAACACGTCCGGGCCGGCGGCGCCCAGGCGCCGGGCGCCGAGCCCCGCCTGCAGGTGCCCCGCGGCGTCGAGAGCCGCCCCGTCCAGGACCACGCCCGCGAACGGTTCGCCCTGGGGCCAGTCCCAGTAGAGGGGGCCGGCCGATGCGCCGCCGGCCAGGACGGCGGCCGCCGTCGCGAGGATGAGGATCCGGGTCAGGCGCTGGACGGTCATGGGCGTTTCTCCACGGTCAGGGGTTGGGGTTCGCGGTCCACGCGGACGTCCTGCAGCGCGTGGCCGTCGAGGATCCAGGGGGTGGGCGCGTCGCTCCGCACCACGGTGTCGGCCAGGGTGCGCTGCTCGGGCGCGGCCGCCCGCAGCATGGTGCGCGCCACGCTGCCGGGCAGGGCGTCCAGCTCCTGCCCCGCCACCACCACGCCGTGGCCGGGGGCGAACAGGGCCACCGTCAGGGTGCCCGGCGAGCGCTCGCTGCGCAGCAGGCGCACGATGCCCTCCAGGCTGGCCGGCGCGAACAGGCCGGCCGCCCGCTGGGTCTCCAGGGCGAAGAGCTCGGCCGCACTGGCCGCCACCACCCGGTAGGGCCCGTCGCCCAGTCCGGCCGGCACGTCCAGGGTGACCCGGCGGCGCTCCCGCGCCCCGCGCCGCGGCTCCAGTTCGACGGTGTAGGTCACCGGGCCGCCGGTGGCGGGCAGTTCCTCCGGCCCGCTCAGACCCACGATGCCGGCGGTGGCCAGCCCCGGCGAAGTCTCCACCGAGACGTCGACCACCCCGCAGGGCCACGTGCCGGTAGGGGTTGTTCAGGAGGATCTGCAGGGGCGCCATGAGCTGGGGTGCCAGCTGGGCGGCGCCGCCCGGCCCGTCCACCACCCCGTCGATGGCCAGGCCGTCGCGGCCCAGGGCACCGGGCGCGTCCCAACGCGTCTGCAGGTGCACGCGCACCGTCTGCAGGCTGGCGTCGTCACCCTTGGCCAACAGCGCGTTGTACGAGGCCCAGAACACCAGGGCCGGCAGCAGCAGCGGATCGTCCGCCACCTGGAAGGCGTAGGGACGCTCGCCGTCGGGCCCGGTCACCCGCACGGCGATCGGCACCAGGGGCGGCTCCTCACCCAGCACCGCCAGCAGGCCGGCCCGCTGGTCCCGGTGCACGGTGCCCACCACCTTGCCGATGGTGCCCATCTTGAAGGACATGTCCCGGCTGGGAAACGTGGTCAGGATCTCGGCGCCCGCCAGCGGCAGGTCCACCGGCCCGCGCTGCATGAAGGGATGGCCGAACATCCACACCCGGCCGTCCT
Source organism: Candidatus Krumholzibacteriia bacterium (assembly GCA_963825035.1). Lineage (GTDB taxonomy): Bacteria > Krumholzibacteriota > Krumholzibacteriia > LZORAL124-64-63 > LZORAL124-64-63 > JACZKN01. The sequence goes on from CAWGRT010000008.1 coordinate 434,359, forward strand.
GCACCCAGGTGACGGTGCCGACGGCTCCCAGCAGGGCGTCGCCCAGCACCAGGGGCACGGCGCAGGCGCCCCCGGGCACCAGGGCCGGCGCGGCGTCGGCTCCGGTCCCACCCGCCGCCGCCGCACCGGCGGGACGGCAGATCCACGCCGCGGGCAGGGTCCCGCCGGCGGCAGGAGGCGCGAACAGGGCCTCGGCCACCGCCGCCGGTTCAGGCCAGCCCGCCGGCAGCGTCACCGCCGGCACCGGCGCGGCCACCGGGGCCGCGTCGGGGAACAAGGCGGCCGCCAGGTCCCTCGCCCCGCCGTCGCCAGGCGCCAGTTGCGACCACGAAGGCATGGCGCCCAGGTCCGCGGGCGCCGGGGCCGCGTCCGTGGGCACGGCGAACATCTCGTCGATGGGGGTCACACCGGCGATGGGCTTCAGGGCGCCACCCCAGCCGAAGGCCAGGGCGCCGGCCAGCCGACCCTCGATGAACACGGGGCTGCCGCTCATGCCCTGGGCGATGCTCGACAGCTCCAGGCCGTGGCCCGAGACCTCGATCAGGATCATGCTGCCCCCCACGCGCACGTTGGGCTGCACGCCGATGACCGTCACCCCGAAGGTGTCCACGGCCGCGCCCTGGAACACGGACAGGCCGTAGCCGGTCATGCCGGGCCGTATCTCCCCCGGGGCGATGGTGGGCGGGCCGGCCAAGGCCGTACCGGTCAACGACACGGCGACCAGGGCCGCGCCGATCCAGGTCCTGAAATTGGTCACGTGGAATCCTTCCCGCGTCGTGGGGGCCGGACCGGCCTCCGGTCCGCGGTGCTGGGGACGTCGGCCCAAGGTACGGCAAAATCGTCCGTTGGTCACCCTCGGGACGGCGATTCGCGGCCGGGGCGGCTCCGCTGCTCAACGCCGCGGTCGGCAGCGGGTTCCCGATCCACCGCTCCCTAGCAGGATCGGGGCCGGACGGCACCCTTCCGTACCGGGCCCATAAAGGCGACGGCGGCCCGCTTGCGCCGGCCGCCGTCGTCCCGATGTGGGTGGTACGCCCAGGAGGATTCGAACCCCCAACCTTCTGATCCGTAGTCAGATGCTCTATCCAGTTGAGCTATGGGCGCACCATATCGATCGTCTTGTCTCTGGCGGAGAGGGAGGGATTCGAACCCTCGGTGAGTGTTACCCCACACACGCTTAGCAGGCGTGCACCTTAAGCCACTCGGTCACCTCTCCGTGGTCTGGCGGAGGGCGAGGGATTCGAACCCCCAAGGGCCTCGCGACCCGGCGGTTTTCAAGACCGCTGCCTTACCAATTAGGACTAGCCCTCCGAGTTCCCGTCGGCCTCAGGCGATCCCATTGGTCCGCTGCCCTTGCGGTGGACTGGTCGGTCCTCCCCCGGCGCAAGACGGGCAGTCCCACAGGACAAGCCCGCCGCGTCGTCAGCGGAGAGGCACGGTACTACTTGGACTTCCATTTGTCAAGGAAGCCACCCCCGCCTTCCCTCACCGATTCCGCCCCGGGCCCGCGGCCCCGGATTTCAGCCAGCCCAGGTCCAGGCCCACGCTGGGCCGCTCGGTCCGCCCCTTCAGGATCAGGTCCAGGCGCACCCGCCCGTCGTCGCCCCGCAGCCGTCTCGGCCAGGAAGGACCAGGCCCCCAGTTCGGGCGTGAAGCCCGGCGGCAGCTTCACCTGCACAGCCAGGTCGAGGGTGCCGTCCAGGCCGGCCGAGCCGGTGAGGTCCCAGGCGGTGTCCGGTCCGTCCAACTGCAGCGACGACACCCGGTAGCGCCCATCCCGGACCACGAACGCGTGGCGCAGGGACGTGAAGCGGATGTCCTTCAGGTCCTGCCGCCCGCCCAGGTAGGGTGAAACGTCCCGCAGCCAGTCGGCCGCGTGCAGCACCCCGTCGCCCGCGGTGCAGGTGCCCGCCAGGTCCAGGGTCCGGCGGACCGTCTCGGCGTCCTGCAGGCCGCAGGTGCCGGACGCGTGGACCGTCAGGCGCGTGTCCAGCCGGTCGGCCACGTCCTGGGCCCAGCCCGCCAGCAGATCCGCCGCCGGCGCGTCCGCGGCATCGACCTCCACCGCCAGTTGGCCCCAGGGATCGGTGACGAAGTCCACGGTCCCCGTGGCCGCCACGTGGCCCCCGCCCAGGTCGGCGTCCGCCCGGGACACCGTCACCACCCGGGCCTTCAGGGCCGCCTCCACCCGCACCTGCCGCCAGGCGACCCCGGCCACGGTCAGGGTGCCGACATCCAGCCGGGCGCGGACCGCCAGCCCCGCCGGCAGCTGCTGGCCCGGCGCCGTCCCGGCCGGCACTCCGGCCCCGTCGGTCCCCGCGCCCGGGGCCAGGTCGCGCAGCGTCAGGGCGACATCCTCGGCGGTGACCGTCCGCCCGTCCCGAACCACCGTCAACCGGGGCGCGGCGATGGCGATCCGATCCACCGCCAGCCGCCCCCCCAGCAGGGGCAGCAGCGCCACCCGGGCCTCCACCCGGTCCAGCCGGGCCTCGTACCGGTCGATTCCCCAGTCCTGACCGCGGGCCGCCAGCAGGTCCGCCCCGGTGCCGCGCGCCGTGCCGTCGTCCAGGGTCAGCGCCAGCCGGGGCAGCAGCCGCACGCCCACCCGGCCCACTTCGATGTCCGCACCGGTGGCGGCCTCCACCGCGGCCACCGCCTGGGCCCGGAGCCGGTCGGCCGGCACCAGCTTGGGCACCGCCAGCGCCACCAGGACCAGCATCGCCGCCACCACCGCCGTCAGCACCGCCAACCGCTTCGACCATCGCCGCATCACGTCGCCTCCCCGATCCGGACGGCCGCGCGCAGGCGTCCGCCTCCCAACACCACGGCGCCCGCGTACAGCACCAGGCCCTGGCCCGGCGCGGCGCCCGTCACCGGCGCCGCCAGGTCCACGGTCAGCACCTCGCCGTCCCGCCGCCAGGCGCGCACCGGCGCCCCCGCGTGGCGGTGGCGGATGCGCGCGGTCACCGGCCCCAGTGCCGGGCCGTCGGGACCGTCGGCGGGCAGGTCGGCCACCGCCGCCACGAAGCGGTCGGCGGTCAGCCGGTCGGCGGCCAGCGCCGCCTGCGGCCCCACCACCAGGCGGTTGGCCGCCGCGTCCAGCGCGACCACGTACAGCGGCTCGGGCGCGGCGATGCCCAGGCCCCGCCGCTGGCCCACCGTGTAGTGCACCAGGCCCCGGTGGCGGCCCAGTTCACGTCCGGCCTCGTCCACCACGGACCCGGGCGCCGTGCCCGGCCCGCCCGCCGAAGAGGAAGCTGCGGTCGTCGTCGGGCACGAAGCAGATCTCCTGGCTGTCGGGCTTGTCGGCCACCGGCAGGCCCAGTTCCCGGGCCGCTGCCGGCGCACCTCGGTCCTTGGTGAACCAGCCCAGGGGGAACACCAGCCGCGGCCACAGGGCCCGGTCGACGCGGTGCAGGAAGTAGGACTGGTCCTTGGCCGGATCCAGGCCCCGCAGCAGGCGGCCGCCGCCGGCGTCCAGCCGCCACCCGCGCGTAGTGGCCGGTGGCGGCCAGGGCGCAGCCCTGCCGGTCGGCCAGCCGCACCAGTTCCGGGAAGCGCACCGCGCCGTTGCAGTGCAGGCAGGGATTGGGGGTGCGGCCGGCCCGGTACTCGGCCACGAAGGGCTCGATCACCGCGTCCGCGGAACGGCGCCTCCACGTCACCCACCCAGTGGGGCGCGCCGAAGCGCGCCGCCAGCCGCCGCGCGGCCTCGATGGCGTCCAGGGAACAGCAGGACCGGTCGGTGAAGCGCTCGTCGTCGCCGTAGCAGAAGTTCTTGAAGGTGACGCACTGGACGCGCAGTCCAGGGCGCGCAGCAGGGCCAGGGTCAGGGCGCTGTCCACGCCCCCGCTCAGACCCAGCAGGACCCCCGTGCCGGGCGGCAGCCGCCGGCGGAGGTCCTGCGGGATCGGCAGCGGAAAGGTCAATGGGCAACCGCCTGGGGATCGGGCGCGTTCATCAGGTCCTTGACGATGCGGACGTTCTCCCGGGACCGCTGGCCGACGTCGCCGTCGGGATCGTACTTGGCCGCCAGTTCCCACTCGCGCAGGGCCTCGCGGTAGATCTTCTGCTCGGCGAACATGATGGCCAGGTTGTAGTGGGCCAGGGAGCTCTTCGGGTCGGCGTCCAGCACCGTCTGGAACTGGTCGAGGGCGTCCTGGGTCCGGCGCTGGCGCAGGTACAGCCCGCCCAGGTCGCAGCGGGCCTTCTCGTCCGCCGGATCCACCGTCAGGGCCAGCTGGTAGAAGCGCTCGGCCTGGGCCAGAGCCGGGCTCGCGGTCCTCGCGGCGTGCCCCGCATCTGGGCGCGGTCGTCCCACACCGAGCCCAGGTTGACCATGGGCTCGATGAAGGTGCTGTCCTCGGCCACGGCCCGGGTGAAGTAGGCCTCGGCGCTGTCCAGCGCGGCCTTGGCCGCCGGCGTGTCCCAGCCCGACGCCGACGCCGAGTCCGACGCCTGGTCGTAGAAGTGGTTGCCCATCAGGAAGGCCGCGTAGGTGGAGTTGGGCGGCCCGCCCGCCAGGAAGCTCCGCAGGGTGTCCTCCAGGGCCGGGCTCGGCAGGCTGGACGTGCGGTCCACGAACTGCTGCAGCGCGGTCATCTTGGCCTCGTGGCGGCAGCCGCCGAGCAGCACCGCCGCCAGGATCACGACCGCGAGGGCCGCCGGCGTCGTCTTCATGCGCATGGTTCCTTACTCCCCCTTGTCGGCTACCACCAGGTCTCCAGGCCCGTGACCGACACCGTCAGGCGCCAGTAACGAGGATTCCCGGCCGTTGGTGTCGAGGCTGCCGATCCGCCCGTAGGCGAGGGCCAGATCCAGCTGCCCCAGGTTGCTGCGGAACGGGAAGCCCGTGCCCGCGGTCCAGGTCCATTCGTCCACCGGCTCGCCGCCGATGGTGTAGGCCCAGCGCCGGTGGGCGGCGCTCAGGCGCAGGGGCAGGTTGTCGACGCCGCCGTGGCGCCGGTGGTCCTGCACGCGTTCGAAGCCCGCCGACCAGGCGTACTCCTGGTGCGCCGCGGCCTGCCAGTCGGCCCGCCCCGTCAGGTCCCGGTAGTCCGACCACTGGGCATCGCCGCCCAGCTTCCAGCGGCCGGCCAGGCGCGCCTCGAAGCCGGCCCGGTACTCGGCCGGCAGGGACAGCACCCAGGTGGAGGTCTGCTGGTCGGCCACTCCCTGCAGTTTCTCCTCGTGGTCCACATGGACGGAATACGCCGGCGTGAAGCTCAGGCCCAGGCGGAAGCGGTCGCCGGGCTGCAGCAGCGCGGCCACGGTGGTCGAGTTGCCGCTGAAGCGGTCCTCCACCACCAGGCTGTTGGGCTGGTAGAAGGGAGTCCCGTTCACCGAGGGGTACTCGAAGAAGTCCCCTGCCGCGTCGCGGATCGCACCCCGCACCAGGTTCAGGGACGCGCCCAACGACAGCCCCCGGGGTCGGCTGCCAGGCCACGCCCAGGGGCACCGCGAACAGCGAGCCCTCCCGCACGAACTGGTGGTTGCCGATAGATGGTGTCGCCGAAGGCGGCCCAGGTCGGGTCCACGCGGGACTGGAACTGGCTCGAGCGGAAGATGGAGAAGCCCGCCGTCAGCCCCAGCCGGCCCTTGATCACCGGCAGGCCCACGCGCAGGTCCGGCGTGTAGGTGCGGTAGGTGTGGCGCGTGCCGGTGCCGTCGTCGTGGTTCGCGCTCTCGCCGAAGCCGGTGAAACTGATGGCCACGTGCCGCAGGGAGTAAGCGAGGCCACGTTCTTGAACCCCGGGTGCAGCGAGTCGCTCACCGTCATGCCGAAACCGCGCGCGGTCATGCGCGCGTCGTCCGACACGACCGGCTGGCCGATGTTCCGCAGGGCGAACGGGGTCTGGGCGGGCGGCCGGCGCGGCGGTCGCCAGGGCGGGCAGGGCCATCAGCAGGGAGGCGGCCGCGGTCACTCATGGTCGCCTCCTCCGCGTCGTTGATGGACTGTAGGTGATCTCCAGCCGCGGCCGCCGCGCGTCGCCCGCCGCCAGCCCGTAGAAGTCGGAATTCGGGAGAGCAGAAGCCCGGGTCCATGGCCGCGGTGTCGCCGCCAGGAAGCCTCGCCGGCGGTCAGCACAAGCCCGCGCACCCCGGTGTAGGCGCCGTTGACGTCGCGCTGGATGCTCTGGGTCACGTTGAAGTCGAACCGCTGGTTGTAGCTCGGATCGCGCTGTAGATCCGGGTGCGGTGTAGTCGATGGCCGCGTCCAGCTCGGTCAGGGTCAGCTCCCGCGACGTATCGCCGAACTAGGTGGTGTCCAGCTCCGAGACCATCAGGCTCTGCAGGTTGCCGAACCCGTTGAGGGTGTCGTTGTGCACCACCAGCACCGCCCGGTTGACGTAGACGTTGGCCGGCAACCGGGACAGGTCGAAGTACAGGGCCGGGTAGCTGCGCACGAGCGTGCGCACCATGACGTAATCGTCGATGGGGGGGGTGGGCGCGATCCGGTGGAAGGTGGACACGTCCGCCTGGGAGCCCAGGCTCCACTCCAGGTCCTCCGCGGCGAACTTGCAGCGCAGGGTCGGACCGATCTTGCGGACCGTCACCGTCCCCGACGGCGGCGTCAGCGTGGACAGGGGGTAGCGGTTGTCCCGGGCCGAGAAACCCACCATCCCCGAATCGACATCCGCGGACGCGGGCCCCTCCTGGATCAGGAAGCCGACGCGCCGGCCGTCCTGCAGCCAGGCCACGAGGCTGTCCGCCGGGATGGGGACCTCCACGATGAAGCTCTCGCCCGGGTCCGGCTCGCTGCTCGTGTTCAGACGCGTGGACGCGTGGGGCGGGACGGCGCCCGGCCAGGTGGCCGTCGAGTCGAACGGCGCGTCCAGGCGGTAGACCTCGTAGTACTTGCGCAGGCCCGAGGCGCCGCTGCCGTCCGGCCGCAGCAGCGTGGTGTAGTAGGCCAGCATGTTCAGGCGCAGGCGCGGCGAGACGACGTTGTCCGGCCGCACCGTGTCCACGGTCATGCTGTCGTTGACCACCAGGTTGGTGTCGCCGAAGTCGAAGTTGACCAGGATCGCCGAGGCCGTCCCCCGCTGGCTGCCCAGATACAGCACGTCCTGGTCCACGAAGGGCCGGGTCGCGCTGTCGTCGACCACGTCCAGCTGCGAGTGGGCCGCCAGGTTCTCCACCTTCAGCGGCACCAGCACCGAGTCCACCACGACCGTGGCCAGGCCCGATCCCACGTCGTTGGGCAGGTCGCTCGAACAGCCCGCCAGCACCGCGGCAGCGGCGGCCGCCGCCAGGATCGGGCCGGGGATGCGCAGGTTCATCAACCGTGGTTCCTTCCTCAACCGCCGCCGCCCGGAGCCCGGGCGGAGAGGCTGACGCGGGTGAACCCGCTCTGCTTGATGGTGTCGATCAGGGCCACCACGTCGCCGTGTTCGGCCTTCTCGTCGGCGCGCAGCACCATGCGGTCCTCGCCGGTGCTGGCGTGCATCCGCTCCAGGATGCCCTTGAGCTGGTCCCGGGCCACGGGCGCGTCGTTCAGGAAGACCCGCCCGTCCGCGGTCAGGTACAGGATCGTCGGCGTGTCCACCGACTCGGACGGCCGTCGCCGAGCGCGGCAGCACCAGGGTGATGGCCGGCTGGTTGCGGAACGTCGACGTGACCGTGAAGAAGATGACCAGCAGGAACATCACGTCGATCAGCGAGGTGATGTTCAGGATCAGGCCCTTGCCCTTCTTCTGCGGCCGGAAGTTCATGCGGACACCACCCCGCCGCGCTTGCGCCTGCCGCCGCCGCAGGGTGTCCAGCACCTTCGAGGAGTAGAACTCCAGTTCGAAGATGATGCGGTCCGCGCGCCCGTTCAGCCAGTTGTAGGCCACCAGCGCCGGGATGCCGATGATCAGGCCGGCCGCCGTCGTCACCATGGCCTCGCTGATGCCCGAGGACAGGGTCTCGGGATTGCCCAGACCCGTGGCCGACACCACGGCGAAGGTGCGGATCATGCCCAGCACCGTGCCCAGCAGCCCCAGCAGGGGCGAGACGGCCGCCACGGTCTCCAGCACGCCCAGGCGCCGGGTCAGGCGGGTCGCCTCCTGGCGGCCCGTCTCCTGCAGCACGTCACGGATCACCGTCCAGTCGTTGTCGGCGTGGTCCAGGCCCGCCCGCACGATGTTGGCGAAGGGCCCCGGACGCCGCTCGCAGATGGCGTAGGCCACCCGCAGGTCGTCGCTGGCCGAAAGGGTCTCCACCGCCTCGGCGATCTCGGGGGCCACCACGCGGTGCTGGTTCAGCACGATGAACCGCTCGATGATCACCGCCAGCCCCACCAGGGACGCCAGCGTGATCGGGATCATCATGTAGCGCCCGGCCAGGATCATTTCCCACATGGATGCGTCGACCTCCGACGGATAAGCGAAGCAGGGGTTCTGCGACCCCTGCGTGCGGCGGCGCTCACTGCCGCCACGCAGGATAGTGCAGGACGAGGGTGATCACAAGATTCTCCTCGGGAAAGTCCCGGGGCAGCGGCGTGTAGGGCGCGAAGGACCGCAGCGCCGCCTGCGAGGCGTCGTGCAGCGACTGGTGCCCCTCGGTCTCCAGCACCTCCATGCGACGAGAGCGTGCCGTCCTTCTCCACCACCAGGCGCAGGGTGGTCGAGCCGCTGATCACGCCCAGCGGGAGTAGGCGTAGGGCGCCTTCCAGTGGCGGTGCAGCTTGTTGGCGAAGTCCGGATCCAGGGCGCGAAGTTCCAGGCGGTGGTGTTCAGGGTGAAGTCGTCGATCACGGCCACGCCCGCGCCCAGGTCCCCCATGGACTTCTGGTCGAACTCGAAGCCGCGGTCGCCCAGGGCGCTCTGCTGGCCCTCCTTCAGGACCGAGGGGGCCTGGCCGCCCCACCAGTCCTTCAGCTCGGGCTGGGTGGTCTGGTCGGTCTGCTTGTCGTCCTGGTCGCCCTTGGTCTCGCCGCCCGCCTCCTTCCGTTCGCGGGGCAGGGCCCAGTCGCCCGCGCCCTCGTGGCGGTCGGCGGTCGGTCTTCTGCTCGTCCTCGCCCTTCTCGCCGGCCGCCGACGCCCCCTGGGCCTCGCGGGGATCCGGCAGGGGCGCCTGGCTGTAGGCCACGCCCCCGGCCCCGTCCAGCTGCTCCTGCCGGATGTCCACCTGGGGGAACGGCCCCGCCTGGTCGGCCCGGGGCTTGTCGCCCGTGCCCGGGTCGCGGTTGGCGGCCATGGCGTTGTTGTCGGCCAGGTAGTCCGGGTGCAACGGCGCCTTCTCGCTGGCCAGCCGGTCGGGAATCGAGGTGAAGGTGGTGGGCTGGTCCGGCTGTTCGGGTGCGGCCTGGGCCTGGTCCGCATCCTCCAGGATCAGCTGCACCTCGTCGGCGCGCCCGGCGGCCAGGGCCGGATCCACCTTGGGCACGAAGGGGATGCGCCAGGTGGCGAGCGCCAGCACCAGGTGCAGCAGCAGCGACACCCCGAAGGCCCCGATGATGATCCGGTTCTCGCGCAATGCCTCCGCCTTCCGGCGCTTCGCCCGCGCCCGCGGCGGCTCCCGATCTGAGAATGTACCCGCCGCCCCGGACGAATGCCAACCCGGGTTGACGAATCCCCGCGCCGCGCCGATGCTTGGCGCCGACCCGATCCCCCCGAAGGAGAGACCGTGCCCGATCGGCCCACGCTCCTGGCCCTGCTCCCGGACGAGCTGCGCGCGGCGGTGCTGCAGGATGTGCCCCTGCGCGACCTGACCACCCTGCGCGTGGGCGGGCCCGCCGAACTGGTGTGCCCGGCCCGAAACCCCGAACATGGCGCAGCGGTTCCAGGCTTTCGCCGCGGAAAACGGCCTGCCCTGCTTCGTCCTGGGCGGCGGCAGCAACCTGCTGGGCGCGGACGCCGGCTGCCGCGGCGTCGTCCTGCGGGTGGCCACCGACGGCTTCGCCGTCCGGGGCGACACGGTGCGGGCCGGCGCGGGTCTGGACTTCGACCGGCTGATCGCCCGCTCCCTGGACGCCGGCCTGACCGGACTGGAGTTCGCTTCGGGCATCCCCGGCACCCTGGGCGGCGCCCTGGTGGGCAACGCCGGCTGCTACGGCCACGAGATCGGCGAGTTCCTGGTGGAGGCGACGGTCCTGCGTCCGGACGGCCGCCTGGACATGGTGGGGCCGGAGGACTTCGGGTTCGCCTACCGAACGACCCGACTGCGGGAAACCGGCGCCATCGTGCTGGACGCGCTCCTGCGCCTGGGCCGCGGCGACCTGGCCGCGGCGGGCGCCGAGCGGGCCGAGCACATCGCCGACCGCCGCCGCAAGCACCCGGTGGACCTGCCCAGCGCGGGCAGCTGGTTCCGCAACCTGCCGCCCGCCGAGCCGGGCGGGCGCCGCCGCGCCGCGGGCGTGCTGCTGGAGCAGGCCGGTGCCAAGGACATGCGCGAGGGCGACGCCGCCGTCTTCCCCAGGCACGCCAACATCGTGGTCAACCTGGGCCGCGCCACCAGCGCCGACGTGCTGCGGCTGGTGGAGCGGATGCGCGCCGCGGTGCGCGAGCGCTTCGGCGTCGAACTGGTGGACGAAGTGCGGCGGGTCGGTCCCTGACCCCGCCTATTTCAGGAGCAGGAGCTTGTCGGTGATGACGGTCCGCCCGGCGTCGACCCGCAGGAGGTAGACGCCGGCCTCGGCCGGATTCCCGCCGCGCGTGCCGTCCCAGTGCAGGTTGTGCTCCCCGGCCGCCAGGTCACCCTGCAGCAGCCGCGCCACCAGGCGCCCCCGCAGGTCGTAGACGGCCGCGTCCACCCGGGCCGCCCGGGCCAGGGCGAAGCGCGCGTCCACGGTGGGATTGAAGGGATTGGGCCAGGGCCGCCGGCTCCAGGCCACCGGCCAGGACGCCGCGGCGCCGTCGCAGCCGTCCGCCGGCCGGCGCACCACCACCACGTCGGGCGCCACGCCCAGGGTCAGCACCAGCACCGCCGGCCCGCCCGCCGGCCGGGACCCGCGCCAGCGCCAACCGTCCGCGGCCCGCACCAGGGCTCCGGCCACGGCCCCGCCGTCGGCGGCCACGAGCCGCCGCGTGCCTCCCTGCTCCAGTTCCAGCCGCCAGGCCGCCCACGCGCCCGGCCGCACGGCGGCCGTCAGTTCGCCGTCGACGCAGGCCGCGTCCAGGGGATCCGGCGCCACCGGCGTCGGCGTGCTCCGGACGTTCAGCATGGTCAGCCCCAGGCGCAGCGACGCGTCCAGGGTCAGGATGTCGGGCACCTGGTCGTCGTTGAAATCGTCGGTGGCGAAGAGGACCACGTCGCCCCCGGCCGGAAACTCCACCGGCGGCGTGAACGACCAGCCGGGCCGGCCGTAGATCACGGTGATGTACCCGCCGGTGCGCATGTTCAGCACCACGTCGGCGAGCCCGTCCAGGTTGACGTCCACCACCAGGCCCCCGGCGGGCGCGTCGTCCAGGGCGACGGCGCCCACCGGCCGCTGCACCGTGCCGTCGCCCCGGTTCTCCAGGAAGTTCAGGGTCCCTTCCTGCGGGCCCACCACCACCACGTCCTGGTCGCCGTCCTCGTCCAGGTCCCCCAGGGTCAGGGAACGGGCGCCCGACCCCGCGTTGATCCACATGGAGGAACGGAACGAGCGGCCGCCTTCGTTCAACCCCACCCAGACCCGGTTCACGGCGTCCACGCCCACCAGGTCCCGGTCGCCGTCGCCGTCCAGGTCGGTCGCCACCACGCCCACGACCCGGTTCTCGAATCCGAACCGGACCGAGTCGGGGAAGGCCCCGCCGCCGTCTCCGAACAGGACATGGATCTCCGGCGCCGTCCCCATCACCATCAGCAGGTCCTGGTTCCCGTCGTTGTCCAGGTCGATGGCCGTGAACCGCCGCAGGTCGGCCGCCAGGGGCACGCCCGCCTCCTGCACGAAGCCGCCGGGCTCGTGGGAATAGATGCGCACCTGGCCCGCCGGCCGGTCGTACACCGCCAGCTCGGGCCCCGGGGTCGGGCTCGATGTCGATCACGGCCAGGGGGCCCGGCAGGATCATCAGGGCCTGCGTCTCGGGCAGGATCGACCACGCCGCCGTCGGGACGGCCGCGGAAGAAGGCGAGGGTGCCGCTCTCGCCCGACATCACGACCACGTCGTTGCGCCCGTCGCGGTCGAAGTCCCCCAGGGCCAGGTCGCCGGGACGTTCGGGCAGCGCCAGCGCCGGGAAGCCCCAGTAGGCCAGCTCGGTCGTTGCCGAACATGACCGTCGCCAGCTGGGCCGCGCCGCCCAGGCTGAACAGGTCGGGGACGTGGTCGCCGTTCAGGTCGGCGGCGATCAAGGCGACCGGCCGGCAGCCCGGATAGTAGCCGTCGCGACGCTGCCACACGCCGCCGTCGTTGCGGTAGTACTCCAGCAGGCCGCGCTCGCTGCTGGTGGGATAGAGCCCCCAGTCCCCCCCGGGCAGGCGGGCGCTCAGCACCGTCTGCGCCGGGACCGTCAGGTCGAGGCTGCCGTCCACGGCCAGACCCGCACCGCGGTCGGCCAGGATCCAGGCGGCCGCCGTGTCGGCGCTGACCACCGTCACCTCTTCCCGCCCGTCGCCGTCCAGGTCGCCGGCGGTCAGATCCGACGGGCCCGCCGGCAGCGGCAGTTCCTGGACCCGGTCGTAGCCGGCCCCGTCGTCGCGGAACACGAAGATCGATCGGGACAGGGGACCGCCGTTCCCCACCACGACCTCCCGGGTGCCGTCCCCGTCCAGGTCGGCCGCCACCACCGTCCCCGGTCCGTCGCCGGTATCCGTGGCGCCGGTCGCGCGCCAGACGCCGCCGACCGGAGCCAGCCAGACCAGACGGTCCATGCCGGGCAGGGTGACCGCCGCCCGGGTGGCATCGACGAAGGCCAGCTCCCCCGGATCCTCGTCCAGGTCCGTCTGCCCCAACAGGGCCAGGTAGGGTGCCCCGCCGAGGACCCGCACCGTGTAGACCCGGTCGGGATTCCGGGCCGCGGCCAGCACCACCCCCACGTGGCCGTCCGCGGTGGGCACAGCCTCCACGGCCACCACGGCCCCGCCCAGGGCCAGGCGGACCAGGGTGCCGAAAACGCCGGGAGAGGGATCGTAGCTCAGGAGGCGCAGGTCGCCGGCGCCGGTTCCCGCCAGCACGCGGTCGGCGCCGCCGGGAACGTCGATGCGGGCCGCGCAGAGGGCGTCGCCGAACAGTTCGACCGGCACCGGGCCCGGGAATTCGACCGTGACCGCTCGGGCGCCGGATCCGCCGGACGCGAGCAGCAGCGCCAGGGCCGCCGCACGCAGCCCGCGCTGGCCCAGGCTGGGCGGAGTCAACCGTATCATGCGTCGCACGGGCCTCGCCTCTCGTCGCGTCGGGGGTCAACAGCAGTATACGGATATCGCGCCGCCGCGACAAAATGGGATGCCATTAATTGTTGACACTGCCTGCCCCGCACCTGAAATTAATCCAGCGTGTTTCTCCCATGCATCCCCGCGTAGCCCGGGCCCCGCCCGGACAGGAGCCGATCAATGTCGCTCAAATCGTTGCCCGTGTTGACGATCGTGGCCGTGTTGTGCCTGGCGACCGCCGCCGTCGCGCAAGACGCGCCGAAACCGCAGCCCCAGGGCAAGACCGGCGAGCAGGAGAAGGTCTTCCGTCTGCAGCGGGACAGCGAATCGGCCGCCAAGGAGTTGGATTTCGAAGCCGAGGCGCTCAAGTGGAAGCCCAACGTCGACCAGGGCACCATCGAGGTGAGCCTGTCGCTGGGCTCCATCGGCCTGAGCAAGACCCTCTTCGAGCATGAGCAGATCATCTACAAGTACACCCAGGAGAACACCTACTTCGGCGACGTGTCCATCCAGGGGAAGACGGCCTTCAATCCGGTGATGCGCCTGGGCGTGAACGTCAGCCGCTGGTTCGCCGTCGAGGGACAGGGCGGGGTGTCGTTCTCGGAGTACACGTCGACCATCGTGAACCGCAAGTCCCAGAAGAACGAGCCCAACGCCCCGGTCATCCCCGATCCGCCCCTGGGCGAGTACGACGCCGAGCAGCGCTCCATGTTCACGGGCCAGGCCGGCGTCAACGCCGTGGTGTATCCCTTGAACATCTCCCGGCGCATCGTCTCCCGCTGGCAGCCCTACGTGACCGCCGGCGTCGAGCGCTTCTGGTTTGCCATGAACTCCAACTACACGGACAACTCGGCCTCCTCCTGGGGCGAGAACTTCGGCGGGGGCCTGCGCATCCTCGCCGACGAGAACGTCAGCATCCGCCTCGAGCTGCTCTTCCACAAGAACAGCCTCCAGTGGACGCCCTCCAAGGACTTCACCTCCCTCAACGAGGGTACGCTGGGGATCCCCCTGGAGGAATGGCCCACCGACGGCAGCCGCCGTCCCGTGACCGAGTACTCGACCCAGGACCTGCTCCTGATGAACTTCTCCATCGGCGTCCAGGGCACCTTCTGAGCCCCCGCTGACCGTCGCTCCGGACGAGGGCGGGCCCCAGGGCCCGCCCTCCTGCGTTTCAGCCCGCCGCCAGGTCCGGCAGGGCGGCGGCCGGGCGGAACTCCAGGGCCTCGTCCACGTGCCGGGCCTCGACGTGCCGGGCGCCGTCCAGGGCGGCCACGGTGCCCGCCACGCGGCCGCAACGCGCCACGCCCCGCAGGGAGAGCCCCAGGCGCCGCCCCAGGTCCTGCAGCCGCCGGGCGGCCGCCGGCGTCGGCAGGGGCGGGCCGCCGGCCCGGCCATGGGCCGCGTCGATGCAATCCCAGGTCGGGGCCGTCCGCCAGTCGGCCTGCCCCCGTGCCGTCGGCGCGGCCGGACCCGGCCCGGCCAATTCCGCCGGCAGATCCCCCTGCCAAGCTCCCACCTCCACGAAGAGATCGAAGCGGTCCAACAGCGGCCCCGACAGGCGCCCCAGGTAGCGCCGGCGTTCGGCGGCGGAGCAGCGGCACTCCCGAGCGGGTGTGCCCAGCAGGCCGCAGCGGCAGGGATTGGTGGCGGCCACCAGCTGGAACGCCGCCGGGAACACCCGCCGCCCGTAGCCGCGGACCACGGTCACCGCGCCGTCCTCCAGGGGTTCGCGCAGGGCGTCCAGGGCCGTGGGCCCGAACTCGGCCAGCTCGTCCAGGAAAAGCAGGCCCAGGTGGGCCAGCGTCGCCTCCCCCGGCCGCGGCGCCGTCCCGCCTCCCACCAGGCCGGCCCGGGTGGTGGTGTGGTGGGGCGCCCGGAAGGGACGCGTCCGGACCAGGGCGTCGCCCGCCAGCAGGCCCGCCGCGCTGTGGATGCGGGTCACCTCCAGGGCCTCGGCCGGCGCCAGCCCCGGCTGGAGCCGGCCGATGATCCGCGCCAGCCGCGTCTTGCCCGAACCGGGCGGTCCGACCATCAGCAGGTTGTGGCGTCCCGCCGCGGCGATCACCGCCGCCTTGCGGGCCAGCGCCAGGCCGTCCAGCGCCGCCAGCTGCGCCGCCGCGTCCGCCCGCCCGTCGGGCGCGGCCGCCGCGGTCGGCGCCACTTCCGCCACCTCCGGCAGATCCCCCTCGCCGCGCAACCAGGCGGCCACGTCGGTCAGGGACTCGGCCCCGTGCACCGCGAGCCCCGCCACCAGCCGGGCCTCGCCCACCTGGGCCGCCGGCACCACGGCCGCCCGGCAGCCGGCGGCCGCGGCGGCGGTGAGGATGGGCAGCACGCCCCGCACCGGCCGGATCTCACCGAACAGGGACAGCTCGCCCAGGAACACCGTGTCCTGCGCCCGCTGCCGCAGGGCGCCCCCGCCCCGGGCCCCCCCCGCGGCCAGCACCCCCAGGGCGATGGCCAGGTCGTAGGAGGCGCCCTCCTTGCGCAGGCCCGCGGGCGCCAGGTTCACGGTGATGCGGCCCGGCGGCACCTTCAGACCGCTGTTGCGCAGGGCCGCCAGCACCCGCTGGCGGCTCTCCCGGACCTCGGCCCCGGGCAGCCCCACCAGGTGGAAGCCGGGCAGGCCGCGGCTCAGGTCCACCTCCGCGGTGACCTCCACGCCGTCGATCCCGGCCAGGGCCCCCGTGCGCACCTTCGTCGGCATGCGGTCTCCTTCCGCCCGCCCGCGGCGGGTCGGTCGGTCCGTGCCAGTGCGATGCCAGGCGCCAGGCACCCCCGCGACCGCCCCCACCGCCCCGCGGCCGCCATGGCCGTCGCCGCCGGTGATCGCCGCGGCCGCCCCTGTCCCCCGGCGCCGACGCAAGGAAAAGCGGGGACCCTCGGGAGGGTCCCCGCTGAATTCACAATACCCCGCGCGGGGGATCGCCGACGACTAGAGGTCGTAGGGGCGAACGGTCTTGCGGCCGTTGTCCAGCGCGCGCTTCTCGGCAGCCTTGATGAGCTCACGGACCTTGGCGTCGAGGGCGGTGTAGAACTCGCCGGAAACGTTGCAGTCCTTGACGGCTTCCTTCGTCTTGCTCTTGGAAATGATCATGTCGGCCATGGGTCCTCCCTAACAGTTCGGGCTGCGACGCTTCGATGCGGGCCGCGCGGTTACTGCTCGCGCGCGACCGGCACCGGGCGGCGAAACCGCCGTGGAATTCAGCACCGGACGATCTCCGTATCCGGCAAGCTGCGACACAATCGCCTCGACACTCTGGGGTGTCAAGACTAGTTTTCCCTGCGGGGCCGCACGGAAACCGTCGTTTCCCGCCCCCGCAGCCCCCGCAACCTACAGGAAGGAGCCGTCCATGGCCAGCGAAAAGGTCCTCGCCCATCTCGACGCGCATCGTCAGGAACACGTGGACCAGTTGTGCGATTTCCTGCGCATACCCAGCATCAGCTCCCAGTCCGAGCACAAGGCCGACGTGGAACGGGCCTGCGCCTTCGTCGCCGACGAGCTGCGCGAACTGGGCCTGACGGTCGAGGTCATCCCCACCGACGGCCATCCGCTGGTCTACGCCGAGAGCGAGCAGCGGCCCGACCGCCGCACCCTGCTTTTCTACGGCCACTACGACGTGCAGCCGGTCGATCCCCTGGACCTGTGGACCACGCCGCCCTTCGAGCCGCGCGTGGCCGACGGCATCCTCTACGCCCGCGGCGCCAGCGACGACAAGGGCCAGGTCTACGCCCACCTCAAGGCCCTGGAGGCCTACGTGCGCACCGGCACCGAGCTGCCGGTCAACGTGAAGTTCATCATCGAGGGCGAGGAGGAGTGCGGCGGCCACGGCATCTACCGCTACACCGAGCAGAACCCGCAGAAGCTGGCCTGCGACGCCGTGGTCATCTCCGACACCACCCTGTACAACGAGACCACGCCCGGCATCTGCTACAGCCTCAAGGGCATGGCCTACATGGAAATCCGCGTCAAGGGACCGGACATGGACCTGCACTCGGGCTCCTACGGCGGCACGGTGCAGAACCCGGGCAACGCCATCGCCGACGATCGTCGCCGGCCTGAAGGACGCGCGACGGCCGCTGCCTGGTCCCCGGCTTCTACGACGACGTGCTGGAACTGGACCAGGCCGAGCGCGACGGCTTCGCCGCCCTGGGCTACACCGACGAGATCCTCCAGAAGGAGACCGGCGCGCCGGCGGCCGCCGGCGAGAAGGGCTACACCACCCTCGAACGCATGTGGGCCCGCCCCACCTGCGACGTCAACGGCCTGGTCTCGGGCTACGGCGGCGAGGGCGGCAAGACCATCATCCCGGCCAAGGCCATGGCCAAGGTGTCCATGCGCCTGGTGCCGGACCAGGACCCGGAAAAGATCGCCAAGGCGTTCACCGACCACGTCAAGGCCATCGCCCCGGCGGGCGTCGAGGTGGAGGTGCTGAACCTGCACAACGCCGCGCCGGTGCTGGTGCCGCGGGACACGCCCGGTGATGCAGGCGGCCATGACCGCGCTGGAGCAGGGCTTCGGGGCCGAGCCCGTGTTCATCCGCGAGGGCGGGTCCATCCCCATCGTGGGCACCTTCCAGAGTTGCCTGAAGGCGCCGGTGCTGCTGCTGGGCTACGGCCTGTCCACCGACAACATCCACTCGCCCAACGAGAAGTTCGACCTGAAGAACTTCTGGAACGGCGCGCGCACCACGGCGGTGCTGCTGGCGGAGGCGGCGCGCTAGCGGCGCCCTGCCGACCGGCGAAGCGAATCGGGGGGCCGCCGCGGCGGCCCCCCGGCGTCGTTCCGGCCGCGGCCGGACCCGTCAGGCCCGCACCGCGTCCCGCGGCAGGGCGGCCGTACGCGCCGCGGCCGGGCTGCGCCGGTAGCTGTGGCCGGTCACCAGGCCCAGCATGAACCAGGCGAGCGCGGCCACGCCGCTGAGGAACACCGTGTCGCCCAGCAGCCGCGCCCAGCGCAGGGTCTGCAGCACCGGCTGCTGCAGGAACTCGGCGCTGCGGGCGTACCACAGGCCGTGCTCCACGCTGGCCCAGGCCTGGGCCAGGCCGATGGGCAGCAGGCTGACCGTGACCATCAGCGCCAGGCCGATGTTCATGGCCCAGAACGCGTAGCCCAGCGGCCGCTCGTTCCAGGCGCGCCGGCCGCCCAGCACCCGCGCCACGGTCAGCATCAGGCCCAGGGCCAGCAGGCCGTACACGCCGAACAGGGCGGTGTGGCCGTGGACCGGCGTGGTGTTCAGGCCCTGCATGTAGTAGAGCGCCATCGGCGGGTTGATCATGAAGCCGAAGAGGCCGGCGCCCACCAGGTTCCAGAAGGCCACGCCCAGGAAGAAGCGCAGCGGCCAGCGGTAGCGCCGCATCCAGGGCGCCGCCTGCTCCATGCGGTAGGTCTGGAAGGCCTCGAAGCCGATCAGCACCAGGGGCACCACTTCCAGCGCGCTGAACGTGGCGCCGATGGCCATGATGGGCGTGGGCGTGCCGCTGAAGTACAGGTGGTGGAAGGTGCCCGGGATGCCGCCCAGCAGGAACAGCGCGCTGGAGGCCACCACCGCGCCGCCGGCACGGTCGGCCCGCACCAGACCCATGCGGGCGAAGACGAAGGCCAGCGCCGCGGTGGCGAAGACCTCGAAGAAGCCCTCCACCCACAGGTGCACCACCCACCAGCGCCAGTACTCCATCACCGACAGGTGGGTGCGCGCGCCGAACATGAACCCGGCGGCGTACATCAGGCCGATGGCGGCGCTGGCGCCGGTGAACATGAGCACGATGGTGCGCTGGCCGTCGCGGCGGGTCAGCGCCGGCCACAGGCCGCGCAGCATCAGGGTCAGCCACAGCACCAGCCCGGTGAACAGGGCGATCTGCCAGGCCCGGCCCAGGTCCACGTACTCGTAGCCCTGGTGGCCGAACCAGAAGCCCGCCTTCAGGCCCAGCTTCTGGTGGATCGAGAAGTACTCGCCCGCCAGGGAGCCGGCCACCACCAGCAGCAGCGCGCCGAACAGCACGTTCACGCCCAGGCGCTGGAAGCGGGGCTCCTTGCCGCCGACGGCCGGGGCCAGGAACAGGCCCGCGGCCAGGAACGCGGTGGCGATCCAGAACACGGCCGTCTGCAGGTGCCAGGTGCGGGTCAGGGCGTAGGGCAGCCACCTGGCCAGGGGCAGGCCGAAGAACGACTGGCCCTCGACGGTGTAGTGGGCGGTCAGCGCCCCCAGCAGCACCTGCACGCCGAACACGGCGATGACCACGCCCACGTACTTGGCCGTCGCCCGCATCGACGGCGTCGGCGAGAGCAGGGCCAGCGGGTCGGCCTTGGGCACGTCCACGCGCTCGTCGTCCTCGCCCTTGAAGGCCCGCCGCCAGACCAGCACGCCGATGCCCGCCAGCAGCAGCACGACGCTGACGACGGACCACAGGATGTTGGCCGCCGGTGGGCCGGTTGCCGATCAGCGGCTCGTGGGGCCAGTTGTTGGTGTAGGTGACGTGGCTGCCCGGCCGCTCGGTGGCGCAGGCCCAGCTGGTCCAGAAGAAGAAGTCGGTCAGGACCTTCAGCCGCGCCGGGTCGGTGACGGCGGCCTCCTGCATGGCGTAGTGCTCGCGCAGCTTCGCCAGGGCCGGCGCGCCGCCGTAAAGGTCGGCGTAGTGCCGGGCCACCACGGCCACGGCCGCGGCGCGGTCGGCGCTGATGGTCAGCACGCCGGTGGCCGGGTCGTAGGTGTTGGTGCGCAGCTCCTGCCGCAGTCGCGCGGTCAGCGCCCCCTGGGTCTCGACGTCCAGGGACGCGAAGTCGGCGCCGTAGCTCGGCCCGGGCCCAGCGGTCCAGCAGCGTCGACGGCCTCGCGGTGCAGCCAGTCGGCCGACCAGTCGGGCGCCTGGTAGGCGCCGTGCCCCCAGATCGAGCCCATCTGCTGGCCGCCGGTGCTCTGCCACACCTCCTGGCCGTCGAGGATGTCGGCGCGGGTCATCAGCACGGTGCCGTCGGCGGCGACCACCTGCTGCCGGCAGCGGCGGCGCCTTGCGGTAGACCTCGCGGCCGAAGAAGCCCAGCAGGGTGAACGTCGCCAGCAGCGTGCCGCCCAGCAGCCACCAGAGTCGCTTGTGGTTCGTCATGGTCCGGACCTCCGTCATTCGCACAGGGCGCGGGGAAAGAGGATGTTGTTTTCCAGGTGGATGTGCTCCATCAGCTCGTTCTCGAGGGTCTCCAGCCGCAGGTACAGGGCCCGCCAGGTGGTGCAGGCCTCCGGCGGCGGCGGTGAGGTCGGCGGTCAGGGCGCGGATGCGGGCCAGGTTCTGCGCCGTGGTCCCGGTGCTCGTGCTCCATGACCTGGATGGGAGGCGCGGTGCGCCGGCCGGCGCCCGCGACGATCAGCGGGAAGAGGATCTGCTCCTCCTTGGCCAGGTGGTCCAGCACCGCCAGGTGCACCTGGCGCAGCAGGTCGGCCAGGCCGCGCGGGCAGGAGGCCTTGGCCGCGTGGGCCTGCTCCACCTTGTCCGCCAGCTCGATCAGTTCGGGCAGCTCCTCGCGCAGGCGGGCGTGGTAGCGGCGACGATGAAGTCGATGAGCGCCGGCAGCGGGCGCGTCTGCCAGGCGACCGCGTCCGCCTCGGGCCGTGCCGCCTCGGCGGCGTCGATCTCGTCCAGGATGACCTGGGCGTCGAGCCCGGCGCGCGGCGCAGGCGGCGGCCAGGGGTCGGCGGCCGGAGCAGCAGAAGTCCAGGCCGTGGCGGCGGAACACCTGCGAGGCCGCCGGGCGGGTCACGGCCAGATCGGCCAGGGTCTTGTCTTTGAGCGTGGTCATGGAGTGACCTCCTTTCGGAGGTCGGATTGGCACGGTTCGGGCCAATCGATATATCCTTGATTGACTTGTCAGTTATGAATATCGTTATATATTCTACAACGTCATGATGTTATGAAAGGAACAACTATGTTGTCCAATCGACATCAATACGATGCGCCTCGACGTGCTTGGTGGGCGTGGCCCGCGACCTGACCGCCAGCCTGGCCGCCGCCGACCGCTACGACCGCCTGCTGACGGCGGTGCGGCGCCTGGTGCCCTGCGACGCCGCCTGCCTGCTGCGGCGCGGACGGCGACGACCTGGTGCCCGTGGCGGGCCACGGCCTGTCGGTGGAGGCCCTGAACCGCCGCTACGCCCGGGGCGAGCACCCGCGGCTGGACATCCTGCTGGCGGCGGCCGAGCCGGTGCGCTTCCCGCCGGACTCGCCCCTGCCCGACCCCTTCGACGGCCAGCTGGCCGCCGACCCCCGCGCCCTGGCCCACGTCCACGCCTGCCTGGGCTGCCGCCTGACCGAGGGCGGCCAGGTGATCGGCGTGCTGACCGCCGACGCGCTGCGCCCGGACGCCTTCGCCGACCTGGAGCCGCGCTGGCTCGAGGCCCTGGGCGCCCTGGCCGGCGCCGCGCTGCACACCACGTCGCTGATCGAGACCCTCGAGCACGTGGCCGACCTCAAGGGCGCCGTCGCGCGCGAGCTGCAGCGCTCGGCCAGCCGCACCCAGATCGTGGGCGACTCGCCGGCCGCGCGGCGCCTGCTGCAGGAGATCGGCATCGTGGCCGGCAGCGACCTGCCGGTGCTGATCACCGGCGAGACCGGCACCGGCAAGGAGCTGGTGGCCGCCCAGATCCACGGCGCCAGCCCCCGCCGCGACGAGGCGCTCATCCAGGTCAACTGCGCCGCCCTGCCCGAGTCCATCGCCGAGAGCGAGCTGTTCGGCCACGTGGCCGGCGCCTTCACCGGCGCCACCCGCGACCGTCGCGGCAAGTTCGAACTGGCCCACGGCGCCACGTTGTTCCTGGACGAGGTGGGCGAGCTGCCCCTGACCCTGCAGCCCAAACTGCTGCGCGCCCTGCAGCAGGGCGAGGTGCAGCGCGTGGGCGACGACCGCCCCCACCGCGTCGACGTGCGGGTGATCGCCGCCACCAACCGCGACCTCGAGCGGGAGATCGCCGCCGGCCGCTTCCGCGCCGACCTCTACCACCGCCTGGCGGTCTACCCCCTGCGCGTGCCGCCCCTGCGCGAACGCCGCGACGACATCCCCGTGCTGGCCGCCCACTTCCTGGACGAGGACCGCCGCCGCCTGGGCCTGGGCCCGCTGCGCCTGTCGCCCGAGGCCCGCGAGCGCCTCGTCGCCGCCGACTGGCCCGGCAACGTCCGCGAACTGGAGAACGTGATCAGCCGCGCCGTGCTGCGCCGCTCCCGCAACCGTCCCGAGCGGGACGGCCCGCTGCTGCTGGAGCCGGAGGACTTCGAGCTGGCGGCGGTCGTGCCGGTCGCCGCCGCCGGTGGTTCTCCCGCCGGCTTCGACCCCCTGCCCACCCCGGACCTCAACCTTCGCGACCGCACCCGCGAATTCCAGCGCCGCGAGATCGAGCGCGCCCTGGGCCGCAACGACGGCAACTGGGCCGCCGCCGCCCGCGATCTGGGCCTGCACCGCAGCAACCTGCACCACCTGGCGCAGCGCCTGGGACTGAAGGACTGAACGTCGATGCGCGGCGATTTGACAATCGATGGGCCGCTGGCGTAGTTTGGCGGCTCCGCACGAGCCTCGGGCGTCCCCTTCGTCTAGTGGTTAGGACACCGCCCTTTCACGGCGGCAACACGGGTTCGAGCCCCGTAGGGGACGCCATACGGAATCAGCGGCCTTGGCGGGCCGCTATTTCGTTGCCTGCCGCGCCTCCCGTCTTCCAGTTGTGCTGCATTTGATCGCGATGGCGCGCCGACACCCGCGTGGCCATCGATATAATCGACTTCCCCCCTTGTGCTTCCAGATTACTTTCGCTATCTTTACGCCATATCTTTCCTCCCCGGATCGAGGTGCCCTCATGCTGACCCCCTATGCTCCGGGCCACAGCGCCCGCGAAGCCCACGCCGCCCTGCAGACCGCCTCGGCCTGCGAGGAGTCCGCCCGCCGCTGCGCCGTCCTCTGGTTCGGCGAGATCCTCGCCCGCGGCCTCTACCGGGACCTGGGCCACGCCTCCATGCAGGCCTACGCGCGCGTCGAGCTGGGATACTCCGAGACCCGCATCGGCGACTTCATGCGGCTCGCACGCAAGCTCGATCAGCTGCCCGCGGTGAAGGCTGCGCTTCCGGAGATCGGCTACACCAAGGTGCGGGAGATCGTGCGCGTCGCCTCGCCGCGCACCGAGGAGGCCTGGCTGAACGCCGCCCGGTCCCAGTCGCGGACCCAGCTCGCCCTCAAGGTAAAGCGAGCCGCCCGTCGCCAGGGCAAGCCGGCCGCCTCGCTGTTCACGCCGACCGCCGAGGAAACCGCCGCGCAGGTGCTCGCGGAGGAAGCACCCGTTCGCGTCAGCCTCGAGTTCACCCCGGAACAGTTCGCGCGTTGGGAAATCTTGTGGGAATCGCTGCGCAAACAGGGTGTGGCCGCCGACCGCATCGAGGTCTTGCTGGATGCCCTGGCCGGTGAACGCGATACGCGGGCAACCGGCTGCAAGAAAGCCGATTGTGCCGAAAACACCCCCCGGGGGATGTATAAGAAGAGTCAGCCTTGGCCCTGCTGGTAGGATGGGTTTGGTGGTTCCAGTACCCCTACCCCAGGAGGCTGACTCATGTCGAAGGTATCAGATTTCTTCGTCGGCGTCGACTTGCACAAGACGGTGGTTCAGGTGTGCATCGTGGGCGGCGATGGTCAGGTCGTCTACGAGAACCGCTTCGAGGTGCCAACCAGGCGCCGTAGCGGGGCGTTGTTCTCGCTGTTGAGCCGTTACCGGCCGTCGTGTCGCATCGCTGTCGAAGCCGTCGGCGTGAACCGCTGGTTCGTGAACATGCTGCTCGAGCGCGGCTACGACGTGGTGGTGTGCGACCCGCTGAAGCTCGGCCTGAAGATGCTGGGCAAGAAGACGGACCGGCGCGACGCGCGGGAGATCGCCCGTCGCCTGTACCTGGGCGACATCGACCGGGCGGCGGTGACGTGGTACGCGCCGGACGAGGTCTACGGCCGTCGGAAGCTGTTGCGGTCGCGGCACGCGCTGATGGAGCAGCGGCAGCAGGTCTTCAACCAGATCCGAGCGCTGCTGAACGCCTACAAGATCAGCGGCTTCGAGGGCGGTCTGAGCGCTCGGCGGACGCGGATCCGGCTGGGTCGCCTGGAACTGCCGACGGCCGAGCTGACCGCGACGCTGCGGGCGTGGCTGTCGTTGCTGACGAGCCTGGGTGAGTCGATCAAGCAGCTGGACCAGCAACTGAAGGAGATGGAACGGGGCGGTGTGGCCGAAGCGCTGGCGCGCAGCCTGCCCTGGGCGGGGCCGTTGACGGCGGCGGTGCTGGTGCACGAGTTGGGTGACGTGAGCCGGTTCACCGGCAGCCGGGCAGTGGCGTCGTACGCGGGCCTGGTGCCGCGCGTGAGCCAATCAGCGGACGTGGCGCATCACGGGCGGTTGACGAAGCGGGGCAACCGCGAGTTGCGGCACGTGCTGGGCGAGTGGGCGGTGCGGCTGCTGACCCACGATCCGACGGTGAAAGCATGGGCGGCGCCACACCTGCGTCGCAGCCACAAGAACAAGGTGCGGGTGGCGCTGGCTCGCCGGCTGTTGGTGGGCGTGTACAAGATGCTGCTGACGGGGGAGGCGTTCAGCCTGCCCCGTTGCCTGGGCCTGGCCGAGCCGGAGCCCGTGCTGTCCTAGGACAGCGACTGCAGGCGTGATCGCGTCAACGACAGGTACTGCCGAGTTCCCCTGGGCGGCCGCGCCAACTAGGCCGGACGAGCCCTTCCCGGCGGATGCAGGCCTGGCCGAACCACACTCCTGAGCCGCTAGGCGAGCTCGAAAAAGCGGATGGACGACCCGAAAGCGCTTGCAAACAAACGATCAACCAGGAGGATGGGGCTTGACTCCTCTTAAAAGGGGGCGACCGCCCCGCCGGCGCAGATCCACGTCCACCAGTGCCCCGACTGCGGGCGTACCGAGGTCGCTGGTCGCCCGCTCGGCCGCGCCGACACCGACCGCCTGGCCTGCGACGCCGCCGTCGCCGAGCCGGGCCGGCTCAACCGCACCACCATCCCCCCGCGGACGCGCCGGGCCGTCCTGGCACGCGACCGCCACCGCTGCCAGGCGCCGGGCTGCGGTCGCACCCGCTTTCTCGAGGTGCACCACCGCACACCACGCGCACGGGGCGGCACCAACGACCCGGACAACCTGGTCACCCTCTGCGCGTCCTGCCACCGCCTGTGGCACGAGCGGCGGTAGCCCGGCTATGGGCCGGCCGGCAACAGCCGATGGTTGCGGGCCGCCGCCGCGGGATAGACCTCCGCCACGTCCGGGTCCGCGCGCAACGCCGGGTACTGCTCCAGCAGCCGCACCCACCGCGTCGCGATGCGCGCATCCTCGGCAAACTCCAGGTAGACCCCCATCTCGAAGGCCAGCCGCGCGCGCCGCTGCGGGTCGGCGGCCAGGGCGCGGTACGTGTCCAGCGCCTGCTCCGGCGAGAAGCACTGCAGCTCGTAGCGCCGGATCAGGTCGGCGTGGGCCGGTGTCCGGCGCACCACCACCGTGCACACGTAGTCGCTGAAGACCCAGGCCCAGTCCCGCGGCGGGAACAGGATCGTCAGCTCGCGATTGGTCCCGGCGAACGCGTAGGCGATGTCCCATTTGGCCAGCAGCGCCGGCTCGCGCACGAAGCGCGTCGGGTCGCCGAAGACGGGCGGCATGTTGTACTGGAAGATCGGGCGCTCGGGCGCCAGGTAGTAGGCCAGGTAGCCGCCCAGGTTGCCGTTGTTGTAGAGGTGGCCGGTCAGGTCCACGGCCTCGACGAAGCGCACGGCCGCCGCCGGCGTCCGCTGCTCGTCCAGCCCGAAGCCGGCCCGCAGCTCCCCGGGCAGCCGGTAGGGCTCGTCCGCCCCCGGCACGTGCAGGCGATCACCGAACTTGACGGTCGCGCCGGCCAGCAGCAGCGTGGTCCAGAGCACGGCCACGACCCCGCGGCCCACCAGCCGCGGCCGGCCCTCGCGGCGCCGGGCTCCCGCCAGCGCCTTGGCCGCCACGATTCCCACGACCACGGCCGCCGCCGCCACCAGCCGTCCGTATCGGAGGGCGGCCAAGGCGAAGAACGCCGCCACCAGGCCGTCGGTCAGGTCGATCCCGCGGCGCGCGGCCACTGCCAGGACCAGCGCGGCCAGCAGCAGCACCACGAAGGGCAGGTGGTTGCCGGGCAGATCCCACAGGGGCTGCAGCTCGACGATGCGGTCCGCCCCCTGCGCGCCGCCGGCCAGCACCAGGAAGTGACCGTACGTCCGCAGCCCGTAGGGATTGAGCAGCCCCACCGCCGCGGTGGCCGCCAGACACAGGTTCAGACGCCGTACGGGCACGCCGCGCCCCCGGCCGGCCAGCCGCCGGACGTTCTCCCCCGCGACGAAGACCACCAGATACGCCCAGCCGATGATGGCGCCGTGGGTCCAGTCCCACACCGCGAACAGGGCCGGGACGGTCCACAGCAATCCGCGGCGGTCGCGTGCCGACTTCTGCCCCTCCAGGACCGCCGCCAGCGCCGCGACGCCCAGGATGCTGAACAGCTCGGGCCTCACGTGGAAGCGGTCCAGCCCGGCCAGCACCACCAGCGGAACCAGCGGCAGCGCGTCCCGCGCGGCCAGCCCCGCCGCGCGCACCGTCCGCCACAGCAGCCCCGCGGTCAGCAGCACCAGCGCCCACTTGACCGCGTACAGGCCGGCCGCGCCGCCGGCCGCCCACGCCCGGTAGAGCAGGCTCTCCGCCAGCCAGGCGTGGTTGACGAACGGCGTGCCGTGGTGGGTGAACGAGAAGGCCTCGCTGGCGAGGATGTGGCCCGACTGGACCATCGCGCGTCCGTTGGCCAGGTGCCAGAACAGGTCCAGGTCGAAGACCGGATAGGTCACCAGCAGCAGGACCAGCGCCAGTGCGCCCGCTACGCACCAGGCGGCGCCGACGCGGGACTGTGGAGGGGCCGGGGTCGTCAGCTTCATCGGGAACACCGGTGGCGCACCAGGTACGGATCCAGGAGATCGGCGAGCGAGCCGTGCCATACTGCCAACTCGGGACCGGCCACGGCAAGGCCAATTCCGCCGGGGCCCGCAGCGCGCCCTGCGCCGACGAAGAGGCGCGGCGACCGTCGCCGGCCGCCGCGCCATCCCTCCGCCTTGATCTGCCGCCTCGCTACCAGTCCACCTCGACCGTCCACACGTCGGGCTCGGTGTCGGCGTAGGCACAGTAGACGATGGCCTTGCCGTCGGGCGACCAATTGGGCCAGTAGCCGCCATCCGTGGTCACCTGCATCAGGTCTCCGCCCGCGGCGGGCACCACCCAGATCTCCATGAAGCCGGAGCGGGTGGACTCGAAGGCCACCTGCGTGCCGTCGGGCGACCAGGCAGGGTGCCCCTCGTAGCCGGCCTCGGGCGTGATGCGGGTCATGGCGCCGTCGGCCAGGTCCACCACGAAGAGGGCCGATGCGCCCCCCAGGTTGCTCTCGCAGACGACCCTGTCGCCGTCGGGCGACCAGTCGGAGGTGCGCACGTAGGCTCCCTTGCCGGTGAACGTGAGCTGGCGGTCCGGGCTGCCGTCCAGGTGGGCCAGCCACAGGTCCGAGCCGCCGCCGCGGTTGGAATCGAACACGATGCGCGCACCGTCGGGCGACCAGGCCGGATCGCCGTCCTCCCAGGCGCCCTTGGTGACCGAGACGGGCACCGGCTGCGGCGAGGAGAGATCGAGCATCCACAGGTTCTTGTCGCCGCTGCGCACCGACTCGAAGACGATGCGCGTGCCGTCGGGCGACCAGCTGGGAGCCGTGTCGAAGGACGGGTCCGTGGTCAGGCGTTCGGGGGTGCCGCCGGCGGCCGGCACCCGCCACAGGTCCCGGTTGCCGTCGGTGTCGCGCTCGAAGGCGATCCACCGGCCGTCGGGGGAATACGTGGGGTTGGCTTCCCACACGCCGTTGTTGGTGATCTGATGGACGACCGGCGTCCGCTGCACGTCCGGCTGGGTGGGCGCCGGCGCGTCGTCGCTGCAGCCGGCGAGCGCCAGGACCGCCAGGGCGGCCGGCGCGAGGAATCGAACCGTCTTCATCGAATGTCACTCCCTGTCCATGGCTCCCGCGGCGTGTGGGGTGTGTCTCCGGGGGCCGTGCTGCTGTTCCATCGTTGTCATCAAGAAGCGTGCTCGGCGCCGACCTTCCCGTCAGCGCACCAGGGTCACGGAGCCGCGGGCGGTCAGCCCGGCGGCCCTCATCACGTACAGGTAGCGGCCCGACGCCGCGGCGCCGCCGCGCTCGTCGTCACCGTGCCACTGGATGGAGACCCGGCCCCCGACCTCGGTCCCGCCGTGCAGGCTGCGCACCAGGGCGCCGCGCACGTCGAAGATCCTCAGGTCGGCGCCGCCGCCGGCGTTCGCGCCCGCCGGCAGGACCATCTCGATGGTCGTCAGCGGGTTGCAGGGGTTGGGCCAGGCGGTGCTGGAAGCAAGGGCCGCGGGGGCCCGACCGGCCAGGAAGCCGGCCAGCAGGTCCCGCAGGCCTTCGACCCGGTCCGGCAGGACCAGGTCGTGGTTCTCGATGGAGCCCGAACGGGTGGCCAGCCGCCCGCCGAACAGGTACCGCAGGTCCTCGGCCAGGATCTCCCGCGGCTGGTCCGCGTGGCGTGTGTCCGGGCCCACGTCGGCGTCCAGGCCGCGCAGCGCCAGGTAGCCCTCCCAGCGCCCCGGCTGGTCGTCCAGGAAGGCCCAGGTCAGGACGTGCCCCATCTCGTGGGTCGTGATGTAGGCCACCGTCTCCTCGGCCACGTCGCCGCTGGCCGGCGCCAGGAAGATGGCGCCCCGCCGGGCGAAGCTGGACATCACGCCGCTGGGCGGAGCCGGCAGCACGAACACGTCCACGTGGACGTCCGCGCGGCAGTTCATGGCGGCCAGGGCGTCGGTCACCACCTGCAGGTCGAAGGGCTGCCAGGTCGCGTTCTTCGACGTCGCCAGCTCCACCTCGCCCGCCAGCGGATGCTCCAGGTAGACGCCGCCGTCCCGCTCCACCAGCAGGGAGTCGCGGATCTCCCGGCGCCGTGGACGTCGCACCTCGATGCCGTTGGCGAAGCGGGTCACGTCGCCGGCGCGGGCGACGGCGGACCAGCGCCAGCAGCGCCGTCAGCGCCGCCAGCACCGTCAACCCCGATGTCTCCTGCCCGTGCCGAAAGCCGTCATGCGGCCGTACCACCCCCGTCGAGGAATCCTGGTCCCTGTCGTCCGTCATCCGCCCCAGCGGCGGGATTCGCATGACTGGTCGCAGTTTCCGTTCCACGACGGCCGGCCGCCGGCCACACTTCATGATACTATATGGTTCATCAAAATCAAGCCTAATCCCTAAAACAACGCCACCTACGAACGCCGCAGAACGGGCACGCCTGTGGCCGACGGTCCCGAGCCGCGGCCGGCCCGGCACCGCAAACAGATGAAAATTTCTCTTTATAGCTGGGAGTTTTTAGCGATATACGCAACGATACCGCAACAAATCCGATGTCGAATTGCGGATTATTCATCTAGCGCTGGGGATAATTCCGCGTTTTCCGCCGGTGCATGCCGGCGGCCCGCCGCGCTGCGCGCGCTCCCGAAGCGGGACAGCACCAAGGCCCCGAGCACCGATGAAGTAGGCGCCGGCCTTGACCAGGAAGCCCAGCGATCGAGAACAGGCGACCGCCGCCGCCTCGGCCCCCGGCACCAGGCCCAGCATCGAGCCCAGGAAGGACAGGGCGTGCAGCAGGAGCATGCCCACCAGCACCGCCAGCCAGCGGCTGGGGCACCCGCCCTCCCGACCGCGGCAGACGCGCTCGCCCAGGGCCGCCGCGGCCACGGCCGTGGCGATCACGCCGGCCACGATCAGGGCCAGCCAGACCAGCAGCGCCACCGGGATGCCGATGACCGTCAGCACCAGCACCGCCGCCAGCAGCAGCACGACCACGTGTCCGGCGATGGCGATCAGCACCCCGTAGCCCAGGGCCGCCGCCGGGTCCGCCGGCAGGGTCGCCAGCACCGCGGTCGAAGCGGCGATCGGGCGCGGCCAGGGCCGCCACCAGAGCGACCACCAGCATCAGCAGGAACAGGGACTGGCAGATCAGGAATCCCCGCACCCCGCCACCCATCAGGGCCACGGGCGAGAAGCCCCGACGCGAGCCGAGGGGGTCCAGCACGAAGACGTCACCGGCGCTGGCGCCCTCGTCCTGGTCCAGACGCCCGCCCACGGTGACCACGTGGCCGGTCACCTCGGCCGACTCGCCCAGTTGCAGGTTGCCGAAGACCACCACCACGTCGCCGTCGACGCGCCCCTGCACCTCGGCGCTGCCGAACACCACCACCACCTCGCCGCGCACCTCCTCGCCCCAGGGCACGAGCAGGTCGTCCCAGACCTTGACCAGGTTGCCCTGCACCACCTTGCGCGCCTCGCGGGGCGGGCGCGGCCGCTTCGGTTCAGCCACGACAGCTGCCTCTGCGCACCCGCCCGCACCGTATCCGGCGGCTCGGCGAGGATGATCTGGCTGAGGGCGTGGAAGCCCTGACTGAGCTGGTCGTCCAGGTTCTCGGGAATGTTGATGACGATGCCCTGGCCCGTCTCGTCCAGCAGGCTGATGGTGTTGTCCTTGACCTCGAATTCCATCCTCCCCAGCTCGGTGCTGATCTGCTCGATCACCTTGGAGAGCTCGCCGATGGAGTTCTCCAGGCGGGCCCGGTGCTCCGGCGACAGGCGGATCTCCCTCCGGTCCGTGCCCAGGGAGTCGCGCAGGTCGCCGATCAGGGCCGAGTATCTGCGGATCTCCAGGAGCAGGGAGTCGCGCTCGGCCGAATCGGGCAAATCCAGGTGGAACTTGAAACCGCGGGTCGTGGCGAGCGCGGTGGGTGCCTCCGGCGGATCGGCCGGGGCCTGCGGCGCGGGTGCGTCGCCGCCGGGCAGGGCGGCGCGCGGCCGACACGACGAAGCCCTGGACCAGCAGGACCAGGGCCATCGCCGTCACGATGGAAAAAATGGGCGCGGACAGGGTGGGGCCGCCGTCGTTTCTGGGGTCGCACCCCGCGGGGCGGGCCTGTCCGCGCGGACCTGCCATGACCGTCACCCCTCGGCTCGGCGCGTGGCGAGGGCCACCCTCCGCGCCACGGCCTGCAGACGCACCAGCAACTCGGGCGCCAGCCCCACGCCGGCCACGGCCAGCACGGGTTCGGGCGCGCCGGCCGCCAGCACCGCCGTCACCGAGACGACGGCCACCACGAGTCCCGCGATGCGCGTGCCCGGGGCACGCACGAGCGCCGGCAGGGCCTCCTCCTCGAGGAAGACCGGGACCCGTTCCCGGCGCAGGGGTTCCATGGCGCGATAGGCCGCCAGGGGCACCGAGGCCAGGATGGGATCGTCGAAGCCGGCGGGAACGGGATGCTCGGGCAACGAGCCCAGCAGGCCGTAGATGGCCTGGAGGTCGTCGTGCTCGCGTTGGCAGGCGTCGCAGTCGCGCAGGTGCAGGAACACCGCCACGGACCGGGTCTTCTCCAGGGTCCCGTCCAGGTATTCCTGCAGGGCGCCGCGACACTCGGTGCAGGCCAGGGGCATGTTGTCTCTATCCTCGCGGCCGTCCATGACCGCCTCCTTCCCCGACGCGTCCGTTCCACTGTCAGCCAGTCTAGAACACGGGGCGCCGGTTTGCAATCGACTCGGGGGGAAACGGCCGGGCCGAAGCCCGGAACCGTTTCCACCCCTCGTGCAGGCAGGTGTCGTATCCCCCGACATTGACTTGATCACCTACCTGTCGGCGTCATACGGAACCCGGGCCCCAGGGTTGCACGGGTTTCCAAAAAAATCTCGACGGGCGTCAGATGTCGTAGGCGCGGGCCTTGAGCATCTGCTGCACCAGGTTGCGGGCGCGGTGGATGCGGGCCTTCACCGTGCCCAGGGGCAGCTGGAGGATCTCGGCGATCTCCTCGTAGCTCAGCTGCTGGTCGTGGCGCAGCAGGGTGATGGCCTTGTAGTGGGGCGGCAGTTCGGCGATGACCTCCTCCAGGCGTTCCAGAGCCTCCTTGCGCTGCAGCACCTGGTCGGGTTCCGGTCCCTCGGACGGCACCTGGAACTCGTATTCCTCGCCGTCCGGGCCCGTGGTCCCGTCCAGGGAGAGGAAGCGCAGCCGGTTGCGCCGCAGGTGGTCGATGCAGTGGTTGGTGGCGATGCGGAAGAGCCAGCTGCTGAAGGCGTAGTCCTCGTCGAAGCGGTCCAGGAGGGAGAAGACCTTGATGAAGACCTCCTGGGCCAGGTCCCGGGCGTCCTCGGGGTTGCGCGACATGCGGTAGCACAGGTTGTAGATGGGGCCACGATAGCGCTCCAGGATCTCCTGGAAAGCGGCCTCCTCGCCCCGCTTGCAGCGGCGGATGGTCTTGAGGTCCTGGTGGCGGTCGAACATCCCGTCTTCCCGGTGCGGTGCCGGTGCGCAAACGATCCGGGGAAGATAGGCGCCGCGGGCCCGCCCGGTCAACCATCGGCCGCGTCGGGCGGCGGCGGGTCAGGTTGACTTGACGCCCCGGACGCGGGACCTAGACTGCCCACGTGCCCGAGTGCCGGCCGCGTGCCGCGGCCCCCGAATCCGACTTCCGCACGGGAGCAGATATCCATGAGCTACATCGAGATGATCCAGGCCCGCGAGATCCTCGATTCGCGGGGCAATCCCACCGTCGAGGTGGACGTCTTCCTCGAGGACGGCAACGTGGGCCGGGCCGCCGTGCCCAGCGGCGCCTCCACCGGCGAGCACGAGGCCATCGAGCTGCGCGACGGGGACAAGGACCGCTACGGCGGCAAGGGCGTGCTGCAGGCCGTGGCCAACGTCCAGGACCTGGAGGACGAACTGATCGGCGTCGACGCCACCGACCAGGGCCTCGTCGACCGCATCATGATCGAGCGGGACGGCACCCCCAACAAGAGCAAGCTGGGCGCCAACGCCATCCTGGGCGTGTCGCTGGCCGTGGCCAAGGCGGCCGCCGCCAGCGTGGGCCTGCCCCTGTACCAGTACATCGGCGGCGTCCAGGCGCGCACCCTGCCGGTGCCCATGATGAACGTCCTGAACGGCGGCGCCCACGCCGACAACAACGTGGACATCCAGGAGTTCATGATCATGCCGGTGGGCGCGCCCACCTTCCGCGAGGCCCTGCGCTACGGCGCCGAGACCTTCCACGCCCTGAAGAAGATCCTGGGCGAGAAGGGCCTGGCCACCAGCGTCGGCGACGAGGGCGGCTTCGCGCCGAACCTGGGCAGCAACCGCGAGGCCCTGGACCTGCTGATGGCCGCCATCGAGAAGGCCGGCTACCGGCCGGGCGAGGACATCGTGCTGGCCGTGGACGTGGCCGCCAGCGGGCTGTACGCCGACGGCGGTGTACCGCCTGCCCGCCGAGGGCGGCGAGCCCTGGTACGCCGAGCAGCTGATCGCCTGGTACAAGCGAGCTGGTCAACAGCTACCCCATCATGTCCATCGAGGACGGCCTGGACGAGAACGACTGGGCCGGCTGGGGCAAGCACTTCGAGGCCCTGGGCGACCGGGTCCAGGTGGTGGGCGACGACCTGCTGGTCACCAACCCCGCGCGGCTGCGCCGGGCCATCGCCGAGGGTTGCTGCAACAGCATCCTGATCAAGCTGAACCAGATCGGGACCCTGAGCGAGACCCTCGAGACCATCGAGATCGCCAAGCGGGCCCGCTACACCAACGTGGTCAGCCACCGCAGCGGCGAGACCGAGGACGCCACCATCGCCAACCTGGCCGTGGCCACCAACGCCGGGCAGATCAAGACCGGCTCCCTGTGCCGCAGCGACCGCGTCGCCAAGTACAACGAGCTGCTGCGCATCGAGGAGGAGCTGGACGATCTGGCCCTTTACCCGGGCCTGGACTGCTTCTACAATCTGCGCTGAGCGATCAGGACGAAGCGGGTGCGGGCCCGGCGGGGCCCGCACCCCGGCCACCCCGCGGGGAACGGAATCCCCGGAACGGAGCACGAAGGATCGTGAGCAACCGCCCCCCCCATTCCGGCAGCGACCTGAGGGCCTACGCCCACGGCCTGCCCCAGCGCGGCGAACTGGCGCGCCGATCCCTCGTGATCCTGGTGGTGGTCGCCGCGGCGGCCTTCGCGGTGCTGGCCCAGCTGGGCGAGAACGGCATCGTCGCCTGGTGGCGCCTGCGGGGGGAGACCGCCCGCCTGGAGGCCCAGGTGGCCCGCACCGAGGTGGCCAACGCCGCCGTGCGCCGGCGCCTCGCCGACCTCGCCGCGGACCCCGAGGCCCTGGAGTTCCTGGCCCGCGAACGCTACGGCATGCGGCGCCCGGACGAGGAGGTGCTGAAGGTGCTGCAGCCGTCGGCGGACCATGACGATACACCCGCGCGGCGTCCTTGACTTGGTCGGAAACCCTGTCTATATTCGGTGTCCGCCGCGGGAGCGGCACCTGATCGGAACTGGATGCGGGGTGGAGCAGTCTGGTAGCTCGTTGGGCTCATAACCCAAAGGTCACAGGTTCAAATCCTGTCCCCGCTACCACTTTGAAAGAGTCCCTGATGCTTAGCGCATCGGGGATTCTTTTCGTTCGGAGCTCGCCGCAGCCTCCCACCCCGTCCACCGCGAGGTTCTCGACGAAGGCGCGGATGACGCGCTTGCGTTCTTCCATGGTGCCGTGTTCGAAGAGCTTGCGCGCGTCCTCAGGCCCGCCAGGATCGCGTCGACGAGCGCGTCCGGGTTGGGCCCCTTGGCCGGGACCTGCTCGAGCTGGCGGAGGCGGCCCTCGATCTCCTGACGCTCGGCCAGGAGGCGGCCGAGGCGGTCCTTCATCAGCTCGCGGTGCTCGTCCGAGGCGGTGGCCATCAGGTCGATCACCGAGTCGATCTTCGTCGTGAGTTCCTTCAGGCGCGCCTTGAGGCGGCGTCGCTCCGGGGCCGGGTCGGGCCCCGACGGCGCGAGTTGCCGTTCGATCAGCGCGCGTAGCGTGTCCCTCCCCCGCGCGCCCAGCAGGGCGTCGATCCTCTGCGCCACGAAATCCAGCACGAAGTCGTCGAGCTTGTGCTGCAGGAACTGGATGGGCTGGCAGACGGTCTTGCCCTTGGTGATGGCCGCGCCGCAGACGTAGTACGTGGTGCCGATGCGGGTGCCGTCCTTGCGCCACTTGTTCTTCCAGGTGGTGCGGCCGTGCATGGACCCGCCGCAGGCGCCGCAGCTGACCAGGCCGGACAGCAGGTAGATCGAGTTCTTGGCCTTGCCGGTCAAGAAGCCGGTCGCCTTGCGGTGGTTGCCGCGCGTCTCCTGGATGCGCTGGGCGCGGTCGAAGGTGTCGCGGTCGACGAGGGCCTCGTGGGCGTTCTCGAAGACGAGCCAGTCCTGGGGATCGTTCCACTTCAGGCGGCGCTTGCCGCAGCCGTCGCGCTCGACTTCTCGTCTGTCTGCGATGCGGTGGAATTTGCCCATGCGCCGCCGGTTCCAGGTCACCCGGCCGATGTAGGCGGGGTTCATGATGATCACCCGGATCGACGACATGGCCCAGCCCTTGGCCTTGGGCGAGACGACGCCCTCGCGGTTCAGGCGGTCGGCGATGGACTTGAAGCCGAGGCCCGCGCCGCCGGTGTACCAGGCGAAGATGCGGCGGATCACCTCGACGCGGTCGGGGGTGCTGGGCAAGAGGCGCACGTGCTCCCGGTCGGAGCCCTTGACCTTCTGGCCGCGGCTCACGGTGCGGACGGGGTTGCCCTGCGGGATCGAGGATCAGCTTCTGGCCGTCGTCGGTGTTGCGGACGATCTGGAAGAGCGCGCCGGTCTGGTCGAAGTAGCCGAGGTCGTAGCCGTAGGGCGCCATGCCGCCGGGCCACCAGCCCTGGTCGGCCAGGGAGACCAGCCCGCGGATGACGGCCTTCGAAAGCGTGGCCGACTCGTCGCGGGCGGCCTCCTGCTTGAAGAAGCGCAGGAACTTGTCGGCGGCCGAGCCGGTGAAGCCCTCGGACGTGTAGACGATCTCGACCCCGGCCTGCTTGAAGAGCCAGCGATAGTAGCCGACCTCGTCGCTGGACATGCGGCCGAAGCGCTTGATGTCCCAGACCAGGATGCAAGTGCCACTTGCGGCCGCGCGACCGGGCCGCCTCGAGCATGGACAGGAAGCCCTGCCGGGTCTCGCCCGAGGTGCCGGAGACGCCGTCGTCGACGAACTCGGCCACGACCTCGAAGCCGTGCTCGGCGGCGTAGCGGAGGATCTCCTTGCGCTGGTCGCCGAGGGATTTCTCCTGGCGGTCGGTGGAGCGGCGGAGGTAGATGGCCGCGGGGAGTTTGCCGTTGGGTCGTGGGTTCATAGTGACATTCAGCCGATCTCGCCCAGAAACATCAAGTCAATTGCTGTCTTCGCAAACTCTATCTATATCGCAAGTTACGGAATCGTCCGCGGCGGGGCAACGGCCCTCTGGCCTCGTGCGCCCGGATGGCCCAGGTGACGAGCAGTTCGAGCACCTCGTCCAGGGCGGCCGGGTCGGCCAGTTCCGTGCCCTCGACCACGGTGAGGCGGGGCTCGGTGACGCGCGTCGTCGCGGGGCGGCGGGACGGGTGCCGGCGTCGTCTTTGCCGCGCCCATCCTTCACGATTCCGCGGGCCCTTCCCCGGGCCCGAGCAGCCGCTGGACCTGGCCGATGACCGCCGCCTCGAACTGGTCCGCGGTCTGGCGGTCGATGGGGTGGTGCAGCGGATGCGGGCGGCCCGAGGCGGCCAGCTTCCGCGGGTAGGTCAGGAACAGGTGGCCGGTCCGGTCGCGGCGGATGGCGATGTCGTTGAGCAGGACGCCGCCGTAGCGGCAGGAGGCGAAGGCGACCAGGCCGCTGGTGGCGTCGGGGGCCAGGCGGATCCGGACCTCGGTGATGGTGTGCGATTCCGGGCGTCTGTTCGCGGTTCTCAGACATTTTCGTGGTCCTCCCGGGGGGAAGCGGAAGCGGGCGCTTCGGCTCGAAAGTCGCGCACAGAAATCACAGAATTCCCGGCCGGGGGCCCGGACTCCGAATTCTGTGATTTCTGTGAGTGGATTTGCGGGTTCACGTCGAAAGTCGGGCTGGGCGGCCGCCCGCGTCCCGAGCGCGGCGGATCGGGCCGGCGGCGGATGATCTCGTGCTCGATGAGCAGGTCCAGGGGCGGGTCCAGTCTCGGCGGGCTGCTTGAACCGGGCCCGCAGCGGCATGTAGGCCTCGCGCCGGGTGAAGCTCGTCACGCCGTTGCGGAGGATCCAGGCCAGGACGTACCGCGCCAGGCCGGCGACCGGGTCGGCTCCCATCATGTCGAAGGCGATCTGGGCGTGGGTGACGAGGTATTCGGTGATGCGCAGGGCCCGGCGCATGGGGTCCGTGCCGACGCCCAGGGGGGCGGTGGCGTCGGGCTCGAGGGCGTGGTCGGCCAGTTGCAGCAGCCCGGCCAGGCGGACGGTCTCGCCCGCGAGCTTGTTCGCCCAGTCGGCGACGTCCTCGAACTCGCCGCCGAGGCCCAGCTTGCCCTCGTTCTTCGCCTTGAGCCCCACCACCAGTTCGTGGGCGGCCGCGCTGAAGTCCATGGGCCGGGACTTGATCTCCCCCGTCTCGTCGCGCAGGGTGGGCCGCCGCAGGAGCGAGGTGATCGCCTCCTCGTAGGCCTGGCTGACCTCCAGCGGGACGGGCGGGGCATCGGGGGCGCGGCGGCCGACGAGGCTCTCGGGGATCGCCCACAGGAAGCGGGCCAGGAGGCCGCGGCCGCGGAAGCCCTTCTTGTCGCGCAGCGAGGTGATGACGTCGGGCTGGATCGCCAGGCCGATGGTGATGGCGGGCTCGTGGATGGTCCCGCCCTCGCGCCCGATGCGGTCGGTGGTGATGTTGCCGCCGTTGTGGCCCTTGAGGTAGACGTCGATGTTCGGGATGCCGTTGGAGTAGCGGCCGCCCATGAGCTCGAAGGGGCCGCCCTCGTCGGACATCAGCGCGATGCGGCCGCCCTGCTGGCGCAGCACGGCCTCGAGCGACTCGGAGGTCACGTCGTCCAGGACCAGCCGCAGCGGCACCGGGACCTCGATGGCGCCCTGCTCGAGCACGGCCTCCTCGACCAGGGCCAGGGACTTGGCGTACTCCTCGGGCGCGGAGGCCTTGGCGGCGCGGGTCTTGAGGTGGTCGGTCCGCTTGGCGGCGACGTCGGCGCGGGCGATGGCGGCGCGGATCTCCGGATCGGTGCGCTTGCGTTCCTCGGTCACGAAATTGGACACCGGCCGGATGGCGGCGGCGAAGGCCGGGCTCTTGGACTCGCCGGGCTTCAGGGCGACCGCGACGTAGAGGTTCAGGGGCTCGTCCCAGCCCTGGATCACGTGGGCCTTGTACCGCTTGGCGGCGCAGAGGGCCAGCACCGCCAGGCCGAGCATGGCCGGCAGATCGACGGGGCACTGCAGGGCGGTGGCCAGGGCGGTGACCCAGTCGCGCAGCCAGGGCGGCAGGGTGTCCACCGGGAAAACGGGTTTGTCGGCCACGGGGCCGATGGGCAGGGGGTCGGGCCAGTCGAGGTCGTCGGCGGTGGCTCGCGTCGGGCGCGACCGGGTCGAGGGGTTCGGCGTCGGCGAAGGGGTCCTGCGGGAGGGTGCCTTCGAGGAGGCGGTCGTTGTCGTCCTTCATCGGAGACTGCGGGACCTCCTCTCCCGCGCTGCTGCGGAAGATGCGGCAGCGTCCGTGGAGGGAGGCCGCGATCTGCTGGGCGTAGCGCTCGCCGGGCTCGTCGTGGTGGGTGCGGATGACCACCGAGGCGTCCGTGGGGATGCGGGCGGCGATCTGCGGGGACCAGGCGCCCGACTCGATGCCGAGGACGGCGGGGCCCTGCTCGTCGGCCTCGCGCTGGCGCAGGGCCCAGAGGAGCCAGTCGGGCTCGCCTTCGGCGACGATGACCTGGCGCGGTTGCCACCAGGTGGGGCAGACGCCGCCGAGGAGTTGCTGGGCGAGCGGGTCGGCGAGGACCAGGCCCTTGACGGAGTAGCCGGCGGGGGCCAGGGATTTCGGGGCCACGGTGGCTGTCGATCGAGCGGGCGCGGAGCGAGGCGGCCTGGCCCGTGTGGTCCCAGAGGCGGAAGATGATGCGGTGGCCGGTGTGGGTCCACGGGCCGCCCTGCGGAGCGGGCCCAGCGGGGCAGGCGGAGGCCTGCGGGGATCACGCGGGCGAGGTCCCACAGGTCGGCCTGCTGGATGGACCAGGCGGCGGCGCGGCCGAAGCGGTGGGCGAACCAGGCGGTGGCCTCGGGGGCGGCGCTCACGGGGAGGGACGCGGCCCAGAGCGCGGCGACTTCTTGGTGCGGCGGCCGGGCCGGTGATGGGTCCGCGTGGGTCCGGGCCGGCACGGCGGGCCTGGCAAAGCGGGGAGCCCGGAATTTGATGTTTCGGTGGCACACTGTTTCTGGAACAGTCCGCGGCGTCTTCTCCCCGCGGAGGATGCCACGGCGGATGTGGCCGGCGGCCTCACGCTCGGGGAGACCGGTCTCCAGCGCCGCGGAAAGGAGCGCGCGCTCGGCAACGGATCGGTCGACCTCCCCCGCTCCCACGAACCCGCCGATGGCGGCGGCGGCCTTGAAGGCAGCGCAGGCCCGGCCGGATGAGGTGTGGCGGAGCGCCTGGATCTCGGAGTCGACCGCGGCTTCGACGTAGCGGTTCATCGCACACCGTCCTTTGCGCGGACGGCAGGCCGAACCGGGATGATGGTGGCGTGGGATTCAGGGGATCGGGGCTGGAAATGGCGGCAATACGCGGGCGAATTCATGGATCGGTCCCTCTCCTGCTTCGAAGCTAACGTCTATGTATCTGCAATCAGTTGTGCGTGTTCGGGGCGTTTGCCTGGCCGTGGTGGCGTCTCGGCCGTGGTGGCGGCGGGCCCCGATGAGGCACGTTGGAGTTATGGCCGTTTCCGAGAAGGGGCGACCAATCTAAATG
>CAWGRT010000009.1:0-127963 GCA_963825035.1 Candidatus Krumholzibacteriia bacterium
TGTCCCGGCTGACCGTGCCCCCGGCGTAGAAGATCTCCGGCAGCCAGAGCACGTCGTCCGGGGCGAGGGCCGCGGCGAAGGCGGCGATCAGGGCGTCCCGCAGGAAGCGCGTGGGGCCGAAGCCGTGGGGCTGGAAGACCGCCAGCACGCGGCCTCCGGTGCGCGCCGTGGGCCGCGGCCAGGGCCGCGGCGATCTTGTCGGGGTTGTGGGCGAAGTCGTCGATCACCTCGACGCCGCCGGCGGCGCCCAGGGAGACGAAGCGGCGGGCCACGCCGCCGAAGTCGGCCAGGGCGGCGGCGGCCGTCGCGTCGTCCGGACGCCGGCGGCCCGGGCGGCGGCCACGGCCGCGCAGGCGTTGAGCACCGTGTGCCGGCCCGGCTGGGGCACGGTGAAGACGGTGCCGTCCACGGTGAAGCGCACCCGGTCGGGCTCCAGGTCCGACGTCGGCGGCGAAGACGCCCGCGGCGCCGGGGTGCTCGTCCGCCAGGCCGAAGCGCACCGCGCCGGCGGCCAGCGTCGTCCAGGTTGGGCTCGGCCCCCAGCACGAAGGGTCCGGTGGTGCGCTGCGCGGAAGGTGCGGAACATGGCCAGCACCTCGGCCGGCGCCTTGTGGTCCAGGCCCAGGTTCAGCACCACGCCGCACCAGGGGCGGTAGCGCACCAGGCTGCCGTCGCTCTCGTCGGCCTCGATCACCAGCAGGGCGGGCGCGCCCGGCCGGCGGCGCCGGCGCCCAGGCGTTGCCCAGGTGGCCGTCGCGCTGCAGGGCGGCCAGGGCGCCGCCGGTCAGCAGGCCCGGGCCCAGGCCCGCGGCCCGCAGGATGCTGAAGACCATGGCCGTGACGGTGGACTTGCCGCTGGTGCCGGTGACGGCGATGGTGCGGTGGGCCTCGACGTAGCGCGCCAGCAGCTCCGAGCGGTGCAGCAGGGGGATGCCGGCGGCGCGGGCCGCGGCCACGTCGGGCACGTCGTCCTCGACCGCGGTGCTGACCACCACGGCGTCGCAGCGGCCGGGCAGGGCCGCCGGTGAAGGAGCCGTCCTGGGGCGTGATCACCACGCCGAGGGCCTCCAGGGCCGCGCGCACCTCGGCCCGCTCGCCCCGGTCGAAGGCCCGGTCGCTGCCGGTGGCGCGGCCGCCGGCCTGGGCGTGGAACTGGGCCAGGGCGCTCATGCCGCTGCCGCCGGCGCCGGCGAAGTGCAGCCAGCGGGCCTGCGGATCAGACGATGACAACGGGGTCTCCTTCGCGGACGAGGTCGGCCAGGTCCGACCACGTCGCGGTTGGCCAGGCGCACGCAGCCGCGCGCTGACCGGCTCGCCGAGTCGGTCCTCGTGGTTGGTGCCGTGGAGGTAGATGTAGCGCTCGCGGCTGTCGACGCCCGGGCCCGCGGTTGACGCCCGTCCTCGAGGCCGTCCAGGGTGAGCACGCGGGTCAGGATCAGGTCGCGGGGGTCGGCCTCGCCGCGCCAGACCTCGCCGGTGGGCCTCGCGGCTGACGAAGACGGTGCCCGGCGCGGCGCGTCCGGCCGATGATGCGGTCGATGCGGTGCAGGCCCGGCGGCGTGCCGCCCGAGTCCTGGCGGGCGTCCAGCCCCGCCGCCGGCCGTGGAGACGGGCCACAGCCCGGTGACGCGGCCGGTCTCGACCAGGGCCAGGCGCTGGCCGGCCGCGTCGACCAGCAGCCAGCGGCAGGCCCGCCGCGGGGCCGGCCGCGGCCACGCGCACGGCCTGTGTGGCCACCAGGTCCAGGAGGCCGGGATCGCGGACGGCGGGGATCGTCTGCGCGCCATGACGGCGTCCTTGCCAAGGGTGGGGTTCTTGACCAAGTTATCCTTGTTAAACAATTATCGACCTGCCGGGCCGGCGCGCGACCGCGCGGCGGATCGCGCGGCGCCGGACCGGTTGCCGGAGGGGAAGTCCCAATGTACGACATCGACGCGGCCCTGGACCAGCAGATCCTCCGGGTGCAGAAGAACCGCCCGGCCGTGATGTTCTCCGAGGCCACCGATCGCGCGCATCATCGAGGCGGCCTGCCACCTGACCCGCTTCGTGCGGCCGGTCTTCCTGGCCTCCGAGGAGGCGGTCAAGGACGGTGGTGGCGCGGGACCTGGGCCACGTCGATCCCACGCGGGTGGAGTTCACCCTGGCCGAGAGCGCCTTCTGCGACATCGAGGCGCGGGACGACCTGCTGGAGGAGTTCGCGCAGGCC
Organism: Candidatus Krumholzibacteriia bacterium; assembly: GCA_963825035.1. Lineage (GTDB taxonomy): Bacteria > Krumholzibacteriota > Krumholzibacteriia > LZORAL124-64-63 > LZORAL124-64-63 > JACZKN01. The sequence continues at coordinate 2,207 of CAWGRT010000009.1, forward strand.
TGCGTCGACCTGCCCCACGCCCTGCGCCAGACCGGGGACCTGGACGAGGCCCTGCGCCTGCTGCGGCGAGCCGGCGCGCTTCGGCATCATGGCCGTGCGCCAGGGCCACGCCGACATGGTCGTCGGCGGCATCCAGCACGAGCCCAGGGACTTCTTCCGGCCCATGATCCGCCTGCTGGCCAAGCAGGAGATCCTCTGCGAGGCGGGCGTCTTCGTGCTGCCGGACGGCCACCCCGAGGGCATCTTCCCCCACAACATCGCTGGTGATCGGCGACGTGGGCGTGAACGCCACCATGACCCCCGAGGTGCTGGCCAACGTGGCCGTGGGCACCTGCGCCGTGGCCCGCGACATCTTCCCGGCGGACGTCCTGCCCACCATCAACGGCGCCATGGTCTCCTACAGCAACAAGGGCTCGGACGAGGGGCCCAGCCCCGAACTGGTGCGCCGCGCCGCCGAGCTGGTGCCCGAGGTGCTGGCCGAGCGCATCACCCACGGCCGCCGCTACGAGACCATCCGCATCGAGGGCGAGGTGAAGGTGAGCGTGGCCCTGTCCCGGCGCAGCGCCCAGCTCTACCGCCGGGGCCAGGACATGAGCTTCGTGGGCGGCACCAACGTGATCATCGCGCCCAACCTGGACACGGGGAACCTGCTGTTCCACCTGTACGCCACGCGCTATCCCGAGGCCAAGAAGTTCAGCGTGATGTTCGGCCTGCGCTTCCAGGGCGTGGACCTGCCCATGGACTGCACCGCCGAGGACGCCATGCTCGGGCGTCAAGGCCAGCGTGCTGCGGCTGCACCGCTTCGGGCACTGGAGCCGCACGCCCAAGGACACCTTCTTCCGGCGCTACCGCATCCTGGCCGTGAACCCCGGCAGCACCTCCACCAAGATCGCCGTCTACGAGGGCGACCAGGAGCGGTTCACCCAGGAGATCCAGCACCCGGACCGGGAGCTGGCGCCCTACGAGGGCAAGCGCATCGTCGAGCAGTACGGCATGCGCAAGGCAGATCATCCTGCAGGCGCTGGCCGACCACGGCCTGTCCATGGCGGACCTGGACGCGGTCAGCGGCCGCGGCGGGCTGCTGCGGCCCATCCCCCACGGCACCTACCACGTCAACGACCGCATGCGCGAGGACCTGCTGGCCGGCGTCGGCAGCGACCACGCCTCGAACCTGGGCGCGCTGATCGCCCGCGAGCTGGTGGAGGGATCCGGCAAGCCGGCCTTCATCGTCGACCCGGTGGTGGTGGACGAGGCGCCCGAGCGGGTGAAGGTCACCGGCATGAAGGCCATCCGCCGCAAGGTCATCAGCCACGCCCTGAACCAGATCGCCACCGCCCGCCGCTACGCCGAGGAGCACGAGACCTTCTACCGCTACCTGAACCTCATCGTCTGCCACATGGGCGGCGGCATCACCGTCGGCGCCCACGCCAAGGGCCGCTACATCGACGTGAACAACGGCCTGGACGGCGAGGGGCCCTTCAGCCCCCAGCGCTCGGGCAGCGAGCCCACCGGCGACCTGATCCGCCTGTGCTTCAGCGGCCAGTACACCCTGGAGGAGCTGCTGAAGCTGAACAAGGGGCGCGGCGGCCTGATCGACCTGCTGGGCACCGCCGACTTCCGCGAGGTGGAGCGGCGCGTGGAGGAGGGGGACCCCGAGGCCTGCGCGCGTGTGGGAGGCCATGGTCTACCAGATCTGCAAGAACATCACCGCGCTGCTGCCGGCCTTCGACGGCGAGCCCGTGGACCAGGTGCTGCTGACCGGCGGCCTGGCCCGCAGCGAGCGCCTCGTGGACGAGATCCGCCGCGGCGTGGCCGCCCTGGGCTGCGGCGTGACCGCCTACCCGGGAGAGAACGAGATGTTCGCCCTGGTCAAGGGCGCGCTGCGCGTGCTCGGCGGCAAGGAGGGGGCGCGCGACTACGCGCCCGAGCCCGCGCGGAGGACTGAGCCCGAACCGTGGACCACGAACCCGGAGGACGACCCCGATGACCCCGATCCGCAGCCTCGACCAGCTCGTGCAGGCCCTGCGCGACCGGCCCTCGCGGCGCCTGGCGGTGGCCGCCGGCCACGACCCCAACACCATCCAGGCGGCGGGCCGCGCCGCGGCCGAGGGCATCGCCGAGGTGACCCTGGTGGGGGACGGCGACGCGCATCGGGACCCTGTGCGACGTGCACGGCATCGATCCGGGCGTGTTCAGGGTGATCGACGAGCCGGACATGGTGGAGGCGGGGCGCCGCGCCGTGGCCCTGGTGCGGGACGGCGAGGCCGACGTGCTGATGAAGGGGCTGATCTCCACCGGCGACTACATGAAGCAGATCCTGGACAAGGAACACGGGCTGCTGCCCGAGGGGCGGGTGCTGTCCCACGTGTCGGTGCTGGAGCTGCCCGCCTACCACAAGCGCCACGGCAAGCTGCTGTTCGCCGCGCGACGTGGCCATCATCCCGGCGCCGGACGTGCCGACCAAGATCCAGATCCTGGAGTACTGCGTGGCGGCCGCCCGCAGCTTCGGCATCGACCAGCCGCGCGCCGCGCTCATCGCCGCCACCGAGAAGGTCAGCCCGAAGATGCCCGCCACCGTCGAGGCCGCGCGAGATCCGCGACCTGGCGCCCGAACGGTTCCCGGGCGTGGTGGTGGACGGCCCGCTGGCCCTGGACGTGGCGCTGTCGCCGGAGGCCTGCGTCATCAAGGGCCTGGACTCGCCGGTGGGCGGGGCCGCCGACATCCTGGTCTTCCCCAGCATCGAGAGCGGCAACGTGTTCTACAAGGCCGCCACCATCCTGGCCGGCGCCCGCCTGGCCGCCGCGGTCGTGGGCACCTCGGCGCCCTGCGTGCTGACCAGCCGGGCCGACGACGAGGAGTCGAAGTTCCTGTCCATCGCCCTGGGCTGCCGGCTGGCGGGTTGAGGCGCCGCCCCGCGCCAAGAGGCTGCGGCCTCGCCGAACGGCAAAGTGGACAAAAACGATATTAAATATAAGGCGCACAACACGTTGGTTCGCCGCCGGCGACCTGCTATGTTCCGGGCAGGCGCCATCGACCCGATCATTCCCAACGAGGAGCGAGACCATGGCCGACACCCGCGAGAACCTGAAGGAAGCCTTCGCCGGCGAGAGCCAGGCGTTCCAGAAGTACACGTCGTTCGCCGAGGCGGCCGAGAAGGACGGCCTGCCCAACATCGCGCGGCTGTTCCGCACCACGGCCCAGGCCGAGCGCATCCACGCCGCCGGCCACTTCTCGGCCCTGGACAGCGTCGCCTCGACGGTGGAGAACCTGAAGGCGGCCATCGGCGGCGAGACCTACGAGTACACGGAGATGTACCCGCCCATGCTGGCCCAGGCCGAGGCCGAGGGCCACAAGGCCAAGCGCATGTTCAAGTACGCCGTGGCCGCCGAGGAAGTGCACGCCAAGCTGTACGCCGCGGCCCTGGCCGCCGCCGAGCGGGGCGAGGACCTGGCCGAGACCGGCTTCTACCTGTGTCCCGTGTGCGGGCACATCGAGTTCGGCCACGCGCCGGACCGGTGCCCCATCTGCAACACCGTCGGCAGCAAGTACGTGACCGTCTGATCCTGGAGGGGGAGACATGATCCACGACCCGCGTGATGTCCTGTCTGCTGCTGGCGGCCGTCGTCGCTGACCCTGCCCGGCGTCGCCTTCGGCGGCAACATCTGGCTCGAACCCGACCGGGGCAACGAGGTCCGGCTCGAGTTCGTCAAGCCGGCCTTCGACGACATCGACCTGACCACGTTCTCGGCCATCTGGTACCTGTCGGGCCGGGCCCGGGTCGGCGCGCGGCACGTACCTGAACGCGGACCTGCCCTACGGCCACTTCGCCCCGACGGCTGTTCCGACTATTCCACGAGCACCATCGGCAATCCGTACCTCGGCGTGGACTTCGGCCCGGACGAGGACGGGTTCGCCGGGGATTTCGGCGGCCGCATGCCCTTGGCCTCCGACACGGAAGTGGCGCTCGCTCGTGGGGGCCAGGTGGCCGATCCCGTGGAGCGCTTCGGAGTCCTTCATGCCGGACGTGGCCTCCCTGATCCTGGGGCGTGAGCTACCGGTACCCGGGGGACGAGCGGAACGGGTGTGCGGCTGCGGGTGGCCCCGTGATCTGGCTCGACACGGGCGGACGTCCTGACGCGACGGCACGGAGCTGTGGCTGCAGTACAGCGCCCAGTTCTTCCAGCGGCAGGGGCCGGTGACCTTCGGCGCCGGCCTCAGCGGACGCTACCTGGCTACCGATGACAGCGACGGGGACTTCGGCGAGCGTTCCTGCACGAGTTCGACGTCTTCTGCAACCTGTGGTACCGGGTCGTGGCGGCCGAGCCTGCGCATCCGCGTGCCCCTGGACGAGGACCTGACCGATATCGCTGGATCCGAGCATCGTGCTGAGCGTGGGGCTGGGCCTGGACTGACCCCGCCCGCCGGCCCGAAACGGCCGTGCGTCCCGATGCCCGCCGTGGTCCCCGCGACCGCGGGGGGCATCGTCCTCTTGCCGTCCGGGTTCGATCTGACCCCTTGAGTTGATAATGGATCTCGTTTATCCTGTTTGGCGTCCACGGTCCGGCCGCCCGCCCTACGCTCGGCGCGCCGGCATCGCCTTGCCGACGCCACCGGAAGCGAGTTCGCCGTGCTGGAACCCGGATCCCGACTCGGACCCTACGAGATCATCGCGCCCCTGGGCGCCGGCGGCATGGGCGAGGTCTACCGCGCCCGCGACACCCGCCTGGACCGCGACGTCGCCGTCAAGGTGCTGCCCGAGCACCTGGCCGCCACCGCCGATGCCCGCGCCCGCCTCGAGCGCGAGGCCAGGGCCATCTCCGGCCTGAACCACCCGCACATCTGCACGCTGTTCGACGTGGGCCGCGAGGACGACATCGATTACCTGGTCATGGAGCTGGTCGACGGCGAGACCCTGGCCGCGCGCCTGGAGCGGGGACCGCTGCCGGTGGCCGAGCTGCTGCCCTTGGCCGTCCAGATCGTCGAGGCCCTGGACAGCGGCCCACCGCCAGGGCCTGGTGCACCGGGACCTGAAGCCGGGCAACATCATGCTGACCCGCACCGGAGCCAAGCTGATGGACTTCGGCCTGGCCCGCACCGTGGCGCCGGGCGCGGCCCCCGGCGACCTGACCAGCTCCCTGACCGCGTCGCGCAGCCTCACGGCCGAGGGGACCCTGGTGGGCACCTTCCTGTACATGGCGCCCGAGCAGCTGGAGGGCGGGGAGGCCGACGCGCGCAGCGACCTGTGGGCCCTGGGCTGCGTGCTCTACGAGATGGCCACGGGCAGCGCGCGCCTTCAGCGGCAAGAGCCAGGCCAGCCTCATCGGCGCCATCATGCAGGCCGAGCCGCCGTCCCTGGCGGCCGCCGCGCCCCTGATGCCGCCGGCCCTGGGCCGCATCGTGTCCGCGTGCCTGGCCAAGGAACCCGACGAGCGCATCCAGACCGCCCACGACCTCAAGCTCCAGCTGCAGTGGGTGGCCGAGGGCGGGTCGCTGGCCGGCGTGCCGGTGCCCGTGGCCAAGCGCCGCCGGCGGCGCGAGCGCCTGGCCTGGGTGCTGGCGGCGGTGCTGGGCGCGGCGGCGGTCGCGGCCGGCGCGGCCCTGCTGCTGCGCGAACCGCCGCCGTCGCCGGCGGTGACCCGGTTTTCCCTGGCGCCGCCGGTTGACACGCGCGGCGCAAACTGGCCCCGCATCTCGCCGGACGGGCGCAAGCTCGCCTTCCTGGCGGGGGACTCCCTGGGCACGACGCGGATCTGGGTGCGGCCCCTGGACGCCCTGGAGGCCACGCCGCTGCCGGGGACCGAGGACGCCGGCCGGCCCTTCTGGTCGCCGGACAGCCGGTACCTGGCCTACTTCCTGGGCGGCCAGCTGAAGAAGGTGGCCGTGGCCGGCGGCCCGCCCCAGCTGGTGTGCGAGACCCGCAGCGCCGCCGACGGCATCCTGGGGCCTCTGCGAACGTCATCCTCTTCGACGGCGCCGCCGGCGATTCCATCCGCCAGGTGTCCGCCGACGGCGGCGTCGCGACGGCCGCCACCACCATGGACCGCGGCCGGGACGAGATCCAGCACGCCTGGCCGTGCTTCCTGCCCGACGGGCGCCACTTCCTCTACAATGTCGGCGTGCGCGGCGGGACGGCGGCCTGGCAGCTCAGGCTGGCTTCCCTGGACGGCGGCGACGCCATCGACCTGGGGCCGGTGGACAGCCGCGCCGAGTTCGCGCCGCCGGACCTGGTGCTGTCCACCGCCGGCTCCACGCTCATGGCCCGCCGCCTGGACTTGGCGCACGGCACCTGGAAGGGGGACCCGTTCCCCGTGGCCGAGCACGTCCGCACCGTGGGCAGCGGCCAGGCCAACTTCTCGGTGTCCCGGGACGGCATCCTGGTGACCATGACCGGCGGCTCGACCGAGCGCAGCGAACTGGTGTGGGTGGACCGCACCGGCCAGCAGTCTGGGGCGCGAGGGGGATCCGCCGGCCGCTACCGCGACCTGGCCCTCTCGCCCGACGGCGAGCGCCTGGCCTACGGTCTGGTCGACTCGCGGCTGGCGGACCCAGGACATCTGGGTGCGCGACCTGACGCGCGGCGTCGCCTCGCGCCTGACCTTCGACGACGACGAGGACATCTTCCCGGCCTGGTCGCCCGACGGCACCCGCATCGCCTACAGCCGCCGGATCGACAACACCTTCAGCATCTTCGTGCGACCGGCCGACGGCAGCGGCGCGGCCGACTCGCTGTTCTGCCCGCCCTTCCACGCCGGCGTCAGCGCCTTCACGCCCGACGGCGGCGCGCTGATCGCGATGGTCTTCCCCGCGGGGAATGCGCGACCTGTGGGCCTTGCCCCTGGACGGATCGGGCGAGCCTCACGAGATCGTCGGTTCGCGGTACGCCGAGGCCGACGGGGTGGTGTCGCCCGACGGCCGCTGGCTGGCCTACCAGTCGACCGAATCGGGACCGTCCGAGATCTACGTGCGGGCCTACCCCGGAGCCGGGCGGCAGCTGGCAGGTGTCGACCGGCGGCGGCGACGGCGCCCCAGTGGCGGGCCGACGGCCAGGAGCTGTTCTTCCTCGGCGACGGTGGCACGGCCCTGGTGGCCGTCCCGGTGGGACGGCCGGCACGTTCCGCGCGGGCACGCCGGCCAAGCTGTTCGACGTCCTGCTGACCCGGAGCGAGATCAGCCCGCAACCGCTACGTGGCCGCCGGCGACGGCCAGCGCTTCCTGCTGAACGTGCCGCTGACGTCGCAGCGGGCCGGTGTCTTCGACGTCGTGCTGAACTGGACGGCGGGAATCAGCCGCTAGGCGCGATCCCGGTTCCCTTCACCGCCCGGGGTCCCCGCGACCTCGGGCGGTTTGCGTCGGCCGACCGGCCAGGCGCGGTCTTCCGCTCCCGGCGAGGGCCCATGGCGGCGCGTCGTGGCCTGGAACGGAACTTGCCCCTCTGCCCGGCCCCGACCCCCGTTCGTGCAGATTCCAAAGGAGTACGACGATGCTCTCGCCCCGGATTTCCCTCGCCTCCGCCCTGGCGGCCTTCGCCCTCGTCTCGGCCCTCGCCGTGGGGGGCGCCCCGGCCGCCCGCGCCGCCGCCGACGTCGACTTCGGCGCGAACGTGCAGCTGGGCGACGATGCCGGCATCTACCTGGCCGTCTCCTCCCGCTACTACGACCAGGACGCGGGCGACCTGGGCCGCTGGGAGCACCAGTGCGGCGGCCCCGACGACCTGGCGGTGGCCATGTTCCTGTGCCGCCGCGGCCATGTCCCGCCCGAACGGGTGATCGCCCAGCGGTCCCGGGGGCTGGACTGGTGGACCATCGGCGCGCGCCTGGGCGTGCTGACCGAGGCCTGGTTCGTGCCCGTGCGGCACGATCCGGGGCCGCCGTTCGGCAAGGCCTACGGCCACTGGCGGCAGCGCCGCTGGGGCGACGACCGGCCCTTCACCCTGTCCGACGACGACACCCGCAACCTGGTGGCCGTCCGCCTGCTGCACGAGTACTACGGGGTGAGCGCGGAGCAGGCCATGGCGTGGCGTTCCACCGGCCGCAGCCTGCGGGAGATCGCCGCGGGCGTGTACCGGAGCCGCCATGGTGCCACCCACGGCCGGGTCGAGGCGGCGGAGGCGGCCACCGGCGTGTCCGGGATGTCCGGCGCGGGGGATATGCCTGGTCAAGGTCACGGCGAGGGGAAGAACTAGCGGTCTCGGCGGGCCGGGTCCTATTCCGCCTTCAGCACCAGCAGCCGGTGCTCCATCTCCCGCAGGGGCATCAGATCGCCCTTGCGGCTGGCCACCTGGACCCCGGCCGCGAACACGGCGCGGGCCTCGTCGGTCCGGCCCAGGCGTTCCAGCACCTTGCCGTGGGCGGCGAAGGCCGCGCTGTTGTCCTTCTGCACGGCGCAGGCCCGTGCCAGGTGGGGCTCGGCCTCGTCCAGGCGGTCCAGCGTCACCAGGGCGTTGCCCAGGCCCATGAGGGCCAGCGGGTCGTCGGGATCGATCTCCAGCACCTCGCGGAACATGCCCAGCTTGCGCTCGGCGTCGGCGCGTCGGGCGGTGGTCTCGGCTTCGGCCTGCTCGCGGGCCTCGCGCTCGCCGTCCAGCCCGGCGAAGCGCTTCATGGTGGCGGCGGCCTTCTGGCGCTCGGCCTCGTCCTTGTCGCCGATCTTCAGGTAGAACAGCGAGAGGTTGGTGTGGACCATGGGCTCGTCGGGGGCGATCTCCTCGAGGCGCTTGAAGATGTCGATGGCCTCGTGGAAGTGGCCGCCACGGCCCAGCACCACGCCCAGGGCCTCGTAGGCCTCGGCGCAGGCGGGGTCCAGGGCCACCGCCTGCTGGAGCAGGGCGACGGCGCGGTCGTCGTCGCCGTGGCTGAACAGGTGGACGGCGCGCTCGTGGAGGCGGCGGGCGCGGGCGGCCTGGTCGGTGGCCTCGTGGAAGGGCAGCAGCACGACCTCGGCGGCGACCACGACGCCGTCGGCCAGCGTCACGTCCAGGCGCGTGCCCGGCGTGCGCCGGGCGCGGCTCAGGAAGGCCAGCGCGACGGGCCGCTCCCAGGCCACGGACAGGGCGCCCGAGGCCCAGGCGCCCAGCTTGGCGCCAGCGGCGTCCACCAGGTCGCGGCCGGGCTCCGGGAACGGCGGCAGGATGTCGCCGGGCAGGGCGGCGAACACCAGGCCCCGCAGGGCCTGGGGCACCGTGCCGTAGGTGCGGAGGCGCGCCACCACCTCCTGGCCCAGGTAACAGCCCTTGGTGGTGCTGACGGCGCGATCCTCCAGGCCGGTCTGGGGCAGGACGCGGGCGCCGGGGGCCAGGTCCGTGCCCAGCAGGGGCCAGCCGGCCTCCACCCGCAGCCAGTGCCAGGCCGTGACGGCGCCGGCCGCCTGGTCGGTGTCCGCCGGCAGCAGGGGCACGGGCGCCGCGGGCAGGGAGCCCCGCGGGGCCAGGCGCAGGCAGCCGGGGTCGCCGGTGAAGGAACGGGCGATGGTCCAGCCGGCGTCCTCGACCCGCACCGCGTGCTCGTCCAGACCGGCCAGGGTGTCGGCGGCCGCGGGGCCCTGCAGCACCCAGCCGTCGAACTCGGCGGTCACGTCCTCCAGCACCACGTCCTCGGCGATGACGTAGCGGGCCAGGTCCGCCGCCAGCCCGGGAATCTCCGCGCGGGGCAGGATCAACAGGTACGAGGGGAAGGGCTGGCCCTGGTCCGGCAGGCGGTGCAGGCTGAACCAGGCCACCAGCGCGCCCTTGCGGTCCAGGCGCGCCGAGAGCTGGCCGGCGCCGGCGGCGAGGGCCGCCACGTCGCTGGTGAGCTGGGCCTGCAGGAAGGGGCCCGCGTCGGCGCCGGCGACGAGCAGGGCGCCCAGTGCGGGCGCCCCGTGCCAAGGCCAGGCCAGGCCGGCGTGGCGGGCGCGCCGGCACAGGTCCAGGGCGCCGGCGCTCATACGGCGAAGCTCTCCCCGCAGCCGCAGGTGTTGCTGGCGTTGGGATTGTTGAACACGAAGCCGCGGCCGGACAGCCCGGCCTTGTGGTCCAGGGTCACGCCCCGCAGGTAGATGGTGCTCTTGCGGTCCAGCAGGACGTCGAACCCGTCGCAGGCGACCACCACGTCGCCCTCGCGCCGGCTGTCGAACTCCACCTTGTAGACCAGGCCCGAGCAGCCGCCGCCGGCCACGCCCAGACGCAGGCCCTGGCCGGACCGCTCCTCCGTGTCCAGCAGGCGCCGCACCTCGGCCTGGGCGGCGTCGGTCAGGGCGACCGCGGATGTCGGTTCCGGGGCCGCGGCGTGTGCGGCTACGGGCGCCGCCGTCTCCAGCGGCCGCGAGGCCGCCGCGCCCTTGCGGACGAAGTCGCCCAGGGGCGTGACGGCCGTCACCTCGGTCCGGGGCAGCACCAGGCGATCGTGCTTCTTCCAGACCCCGAAGCGCGCGGCGCGCTGCAGCCAGTCGGCGTTGGTCTGGCCGCCCTCGCCCTCGGCGTGGCGGTCGCAGTCCAGCAGCACCACGCCACCCTCGTCGATGGTGTCGCAGCGGCCCACGTACACCGTGTCGCCGGCCTCGGCCACCACGGTGATGCCGTGCAGTTCGCCCTTGTCGTCGTGGAAGGTGCCCATGGAGTCGCTCCTCGGTGCGTGTCTAGAGTTCGGCGGCGAAGGCCTCGCCCAGCTCGCGGGCCACCACTTCGGCGGTCTGGCCCTCGATCAGGTGGCGCGGCACGAAGTGCACCAGCCGGCCGTCCTTCAGCAGCGCGATGGACGGGCTGCTGGGGGGGACGTCGCCGATCAGCTCGCGGGCGCGGGTCGTGGCCTCCAGGTCCTGGCCGGCGAAGACCGTGGCGAAGCGGTCCGGCCGCTTGGCGTGGTCCATGGCCAGGCGCACCGCCGGGCGGGCGCTGCCGGCGGCGCAGCCGCAGACCGAGTTGATCAGCAGCAGGGCGCTGCCGCTGCGCTCGGCGAACCAGGCGTCCACCTCGGCCGCGCTGCGCAGTTCCTGGACGCCGGCCATCGTCAATTCGGCCCGCATGGGGGCCACCATCTGCTCGGGGTAGGGCATGGCGGGTGATTCCTCCGCGTCTTCGGACTGTCGGTGTCCCCTTCCGGGGTTCGTGTCGATCTTTGAGATAGTATACTTGAGTAATTTTGTCAAGATTGAGATCGCACTTGCAGAACGAGATGCGAGGATTCCGCCCGCCGTCGGCCGTGGTATAATGGCGGGGACCGCATCACCGTGCACCGTCCACCACTCCGGGAGCCTCGCCATGTCGTTGTCCGCCTGCGGGATCGCCCGCCGTTGCCTGCCCCTGGTCCTGGCCCTGGTCGGTCTGGCCGCCGTGGCCCCGTCGGGCCGGGCCGCGCTGCCCGTCGATGCGCACGGGCTGCCCCTGTGGACGCCGGCGGTGTGGCGGGACGCGCCCGTCCGCGTGGAACTGGCCGACCGCGCCGCTCTCGACCGCCTGCTGGCGACGGTGCCCCTGGCGGATTTCGATCGTGACCGGGTGGCGCCGGACGCGGCCACGGGCCGGATCACCCTGACGGTCCGCGTGACCGACGCCGAGGCGCGGGCCCTGGCGGCGGCCGGCTACGCCTTCACCCGGCTGCCGGACGAGCTGCGCGCCGGGCGCGAGGCCACCGAGGCCTTCTGGGCCGCCGCCGCGGCCAAGGGCTTCACCGGCCTGGATCCGGACAAGGCCCTCTACTACCCGACCCACGCCCAGATCGGGGCGGACCTGGCGGCGCTGGCCGCGGCCCATCCGACCCTGGCCCGCACGTTCCCCCTGGGCACGTCGGTGCAGGGGCGCGAGCTGTGGGGCATCGTCATCTCGGACGACGTGCAGCACACCGAGGCCGAGCCCGAGGTGATGCTCTCGGGCACCATCCACGGGGACGAGCCGGTGGGCATGGTCCTGCTGTGGGAGCTGGCGCGCTACCTGGTGGAGAACTACGGGCAGCCCGGCTACGAGAACGTGACCGCCCTGGTGGACGGGGCCGAGATCCACATCGTGCCCCTGTACAACCCGGACGGCTACGTGGCCGGCACCCGCGGCAACGCCAACGGCGTGGACATGAACCGCAACTTCCCCGACCCGGCGGGCATCGATCCGGTGACCCAGCCCGAGAACCTGGCCTACATGGCCTACAACGCGGCGCACCACTTCGTGGTGGGGGAGAACGGGCACGGGGGCTCCCTGGTGGTCAACTACCCCTGGGACTACACCTACACGCGGGCGCCCGACGACGCGGCCCTCATCGACCTGAGCCTGGAGTACTCCACGTCCAACCTGCCCATGTACAACAGCAGCTTATTCACCGACGGCATCACCAACGGCGCCGACTGGTACGTGGTCACCGGCAGCCTGCAGGACTGGGCCTACTGGGCCACCGGGTGTCTGCACGTGACCATCGAACTGGGGTACCAGAAGTGGCCGTCGGCCGCCTCCCTGGACGGCTACTGGGACGACAACCGGGAGAGCCTGCTGCACTTCATCGCCGCGGCCCGCTACGGCATCCACGGCGTGGTCACCGGCGGCGACACGGGCCAGCCCCTGGCGGCGACGGTCTCGGTGGCGGGCAACGCCATGGGCGTGGCCACGGATCCGGACCACGGCGACTACTGGAAGGTGCTGCCCACGGGCGCGTTCGACCTCACCTTCGCGGCGCCCGGCTACCGGGACTCGACCATCGCCGGGGTGGCCACCACCTGGGGCACGCCCACGGCGCTGGACGTGGTCCTGGAGCCGGTCTTCGACCCGTCGCCGGTGCCGGGGGCGGGCGCGGTCCTGTCGCTGGCCGCGGCGCCCAACCCCTTCAATCCCACCACCACGTTGACGATCGGCGTGCCGCGGGACGGTCCGGCGACCCTGCGCGTCTACGACCTGCAGGGGCGCCTGGTGCGCACCCTCATCGCCGGCGACCTGGCGGCCGGCGTCCACCACCGTGCCTGGGACGGACGCGACGACGCCGGCGCCTCCGTGGGCACCGGCGTCTATGTGGCCCGGGCCGTCACCGGCGATCGGCGGGCGGCGACCAAGCTGCTGCTGGTGAAGTAGGCCCCGGGGCGGGGCCGGAACCGCGCTAGTCGACGGCCACCAGCGTCAGCTCGAAGGTCAGGTCCTCGCCGGCCAGGGGATGGTTGGCGTCGAGGGTGACGTTCTCGTCGTCGACGGCGATCACGCGCACCGGCATCGAGCCGTCCTGGGTGTGCATCTCCAGCATCATGCCCACCTCGGGGGCGATGTCCTCGGGCAGGCTGTCCCGCGGGACGAGGCCGATCATGTCCTCGCTGGAGTCGCCGTAGGCGTCGGCGCTGGCGATGGTGACGATCTTGGTCTCGCCCACCGCCATGGACACCACCGCGGCCTCGAAACCGGGGATCACCGACTGGACGCCGGTCTGGAACTCGAGGGGCTCGCTGCCCTCGGAGCTGTCGAACACCGTGCCGTCGGCGAGGGTGCCCTTGTAGTGGACCTGGACGGTCTTGCCGTTCTCGATCATGGACTGCGCTCCTTCCGCGCTTTGAGGGTTGGGCCCAAACTAACCGATCGGGGGGGAAGGGCAAGAGCGGGCTTGGCGGCGGGACTTTCCCTGCCGACGGAATCGTGCTTTCCTGGGGGCTCCGGTCGGATCCGGCGGACACCAACCCCGGGAGGCGCGCCACCCATGAAGTCCCACCGCAAGACCCTGACCCTCGAGATCCCCGCGCGCATGGCGTTCGTCAACATCACGCCCCAGGTGGAGGCCGCCCTGGGCGAGAGCGGCATCCGGGAGGGGCTGGCGCTGGTCAACGCCATGCACATCACCGCCAGCGTCTTCATCAACGACGACGAGCCGGGGCTGCACGAGGACTACGAGCACTGGCTGGAGAAGCTGGCGCCGTTCGACGCCAGCCCCGGGGCCTACCACCACAACCGCACGGGCGAGGACAACGGCGACGCCCACCACAAGCGCCAGGTGATGGGCCGCGAGGTGGTGGTGGCCGTCACCGACGGCAAGCTCGACTTCGGGCCGTGGGAGCAGATCTTCTACGGCGAGTTCGACGGCAGGCGGCCCAAGCGGGTGCTGATCAAGATCATCGGGGAATAGGGGCGGCCGCGCCCCCGGCCTCAACGAGTCGGTGGCCGCGTCGGACATCCGGCTGCTGACCCTGCAGCCCTGACGGCCCCTTCCGCCCGGACCTCTTGAAATTTGTGTTGCGCACCCGTCCTCGCGAATCCGCATCCGGTGATCAGGAAGTATAAACGGGACGATTTGTGTCCTGCCTGATTGCCGATGCGGAGGGAAACATGCGCACCCCAAAGACTTACCACTTGTCGGCCTTGACTCTGGCCCTGCTGCTGGCGGCCCTCGCCGGCTGCAGCGGGAGCGATCCCGCCGATCCCGGCAACGTCGATCCGGTGGCCCCGGAGACGGTGAACAACTTCGTGCAGGACCTGCCGACCTGGCAGGCGCCCGACGACACCGAGGCCGACCCCGTCGTCCTGGAGGAGCAGGAGGATTTCAACGGCTCCGCCTACGTGCGCTGCGAGACGGTGCAGTACGACCGCAAGCAGAACTTCGACAACCTGATCGCCGTGGGGGCCAACGCCACGGCCCTGAAGCCGGGCATGCTGGTGCAGGGGCGGGGGGTGCGCGACGGTTCGCTGGCGGTGATCGGCCTGGCCCGGTCGCCCATCTCCATCTCGGTGGACCTGGCCCTGGAGACGCCGTCGCGGCGCATCGACAGCCCCAGCAGCGACACGATCCAGGAGGCGGTGGCGTCCCTGCAGCGCGAGGCCGACACGCGGCTGGGCAACCTGGACGTGATCCCCGCCCAGATCAGCTTCCAGGCCAAGGAAGCCTACTCCTTCGAGCAGGCCATGCTCGACGCGGGCATCAGCCTCAAGTACAGCGGCGTGCTGGCCAGCGGGTCGGTGGGGGCGTCCATCCGGCAGAACTCCAGCAGCACGTCCCACACGGTGGTCGTGAAGATCTTCCAGCCCATGTACACCATCTCCTTCGCCGACGACCGGCTCGCCGAGCCCGCCGGCTTCTTCGCCGACACCGTCACCGACGCCGACTTCCAGCGGCAGGTCCAGCTGGGCACCATGGGCCCGGACAACCAGCCCTGCTACGTCCAGTCGGTGACCTACGGGCGCATGGTGGTCTACTCGGCCACCAGCAGCGAGGTCACGTCGGCCGAGGAGCTGAAGACGGCCATCCAGGCCAGCTACGGCTTCTACTCGGGCAGCGGGAACTACGATTCCGCGGCCGCGAGCATCGTCCGCAATTCGACCATCGAGGTGCAGGTCTTCGGCGGCACCCAGGAGGACGGCACCGACGCCATCCGCCTGGCCCTGCGCGACGGTGACTACGGGGCGTTCCTGCGGCCGGTGCCCGCCACGACGGCCGTGCCCCTGAGCTACCGCATCAACGACCTGAAGAACCGCTCGGCGGCGGTGATCGGCGACGCCACCGTCTACAACATCCAGAGCTGTCGCGAGTACACGGACATGCGCTTCACCGTGACCCTGGACCGCATCGAGGTGGTCTCCGGCGGCGACGCCGAGGACACCTTCGACATCGAGACCTACGTGGACGTCGGCAGCGACGAGTACTGGCTGCTGCACAACAGCGGCCACCGCTTCAGCCGCGAGGAACTGGCGGCCGGCGGCCAGATCGCCATCTTCTCGTTCTCGGTCACGCCCGGGACGTACATGACCTTCACGGCGGCGGACTTCGGCAACGCAACGACAGGCCGCGAGGGCTGGTACGGCCAGCGCCGCATCGACTACCCGTTCAACTTCGACACGGTGCCCTACGAGTTCTCCATCTTCTGGACCACGACCGACAGCAGCTACCGCAACACCACCCTGGAGGCGTTCTACACCATCCAGCGGGAGCTGATCGACGTGCCGTGAGTTGTCGGCGCGCGACGAGCATGCCTATCTTGCCGAGGCCGCGGGGGCGGACGCCGGATCCCGCGGCCTCGGTGTGTGCCCGGCGTCCGCGGCGTTCGGCAAGGAGGAGCAGGATGAGGACACGCACGTTGGGCGCGGCCGGCCTCGAGGTCTCGGCCCTGGGCTACGGCTGCATGGGCCTGAGCTACGGCTACGGTCCCGCCCGGGAGCGCAAGGACGCGGTCGCCATGATCCGCGCCGCCCACGACGGCGGCGTCACCTTCTTCGACACCGCCGAGGCCTACGGCCCGTTCCTCAACGAGGAGGTGGTGGGCGAGGCCCTGGCCCCGGTGCGGGACGAGGTGGTGATCGCCACGAAGTTCGGCTTCAGGGACGGCGTTCCGCCGAGTGGCCTGGACAGCCGGCCCGAGAACATCCGGGCGGTGGCCGAGGCGTCGCTGCGGCGGCTGCGCACCGACCGCATCGACCTCTTCTACCAGCACCGGGTGGATCCGCAGGTGCCCATCGAGGACGTGGCCGGCACGGTGCGGGACCTGATCGCCGCGGGCAAGGTGCGCCACTTCGGCCTGTCGGAAGCCGGTGTCGAGACCATCCGCCGCGCCCACGCGGTCCAGCCGGTCACGGCGCTGCAGAGCGAGTACTCCCTCTGGACGCGCACCGTCGAGCAGGAGGTGATCCCGGTGCTGGAGGAGCTGGGCATCGGCCTGGTGCCCTACAGCCCGCTGGGCCGGGGCTTCCTGACGGGGAAGATGGCCGCCGACACCACCTTCGACGAGAAGGACTTCCGCAGCCGCCTGCCCCGCTTCCAGCCCGAGGCCCTGGCGGCGAACCAGGCGCTGGTGGAGCTGCTGACGACGATCGCCGATCGCCTGGACGCGACCCCCGCCCAGGTGGCCCTGGCCTGGCTCCTGGCGCAGAAGCCGTGGGTCGTGCCCATCCCGGGCACCACCAAGGTGCACCGCCTGAAGGAGAACCTGGGCGCCGCGGCGCTGGAGCTGTCGGCCGACGATCGGGACGAGATCCGGCGCGCGGCCGACGCCGTCAAGGTCCACGGGGCGCGCTACCCCGAGAACCTGGAGAAGATGACGGGCCGCTGACCGCGACACCGGCTGCGCAGACGAACGGCCGCGGGGCGCCCGACGCTCCGCGGCCGTTCGTCGTCTCCGCGGGCGGCGCCTACAGGGACACCGCCATCCCGCCGCTGACCAGCCGTCCCGGTCCGGGCAGGCCCGTCTGCCAATCCACCCGCTGGTCGAACAGGTTGTCCACCCGCAGGTGCAGGGCCACGTCGCTGCTGGAGCCGGGCACGTCGGTCCAGGACCAGGACAGGCGCAGGTTCCAGGTGACGCCGGCCGGCAGCCGGCGCAGGCCGTCGGGCGCCGTGGCGTCGGCGCTCCAGCGGGGGCCGGTGACGCGGGCTTCCACCGCGGCGCCGGGCCCGGTCGGCCGCTGCCAGGCCAGTTCCAGCCAGGACAGGTAGTCGGCCCGGTCCTCGGCCGGCCGCTCGACGCCCTCGTCCTCGACCCGGGCGGCCAGCACCGCGTGCTGCAGGCGCGCCTCCAGGTCCGGGCGCAGGGTGAAGACGGCCGAGGCCTCCACGCCGGGCAGGCGGATCTCGCTGCGGTTGATGCGCTCGAACCGGTTGGTGCCGGCGATGGCCGCCTTCTCGATGCCGCCGGTGATGCGCCCGTAGAACGCCGCGGCCTCCAGGCGGACGCCGTTCGCCACCGCGGTCAGGCCCGCCTCCACCTGGTCCTGGCGCTCCGGTCCCAGATCCGGGTTGGGGACGAACTTGCCCAGGGCGCCCGAGTAGGTCTCGCGCAGGGAAGGGAAGCGGCTGCGGCGGCTGGCGCCGGCGTAGACGCCGGTGTGTTCGCCCAGGTCGCGCACCAGACGCAGGTTCACCGCCACCGCGTCGTTGGCGGGGCTGGGGGTCTTGTCCCCGGCCTCGGGGGTGGCGCCGTGGTCCCAGCCCAGGCCGGCGCGGAGGGTCCAGCGGTCGGCGGCCACGGCCTCGCCCTCGGCGGCCACCGAGGTCAGCCACTGGCTGTAGGCCAGCACGGGGCCGCCCGCCTCGGTGCTCTCCCGATGGTGGGTGTAGCGGGCCGAGCCCTGCACCGCCAGCCTGGCCCGGTCGCCCAGCCAGTGGACCAGGCGCAGGCGGCCGTGGGCGGTGCGGTCCCAGTTCCTCTCGAAGGCGTCGCCCGGTTGCAGGGGCCGGTCCCAGCCGTCGGGGCCGCGGGGGTCGATCTCCTGGTGGAAGGCGTCGGCGGCCAGGGTGGCGCCCAGGTCGAAGCGGCCGTCCGGATCCAGGGGCAGGTCCAGGGCCGCGCCCGCCAGCGCCCGTTCCCGCACGGGGTAGCGCCAGAAGCGGGCCTCGTCGCCCAGGTGGAGCTCGGGCGGCACGCCCTGCTCGGCGGTCCAGGCCGTGGCCAGCAGGCTGAGGCGGCCGCTGCCCCGCACCGGGCGGCTGCCCCGCAGCAGCAGCGCGGACTGTTCCAGGTCGCTGTTGAAACGCGCGCCGCCCCCGGGCAGGGGCACCGCGTCCCGGCGGCGCCAGGAGCCGGCGGCCAGGGTGTTCCAGCGGCCCAGACGGCGCTGGTGCCGGGCCTCGGCCCGGACCAGCCCGCGGCCCCCGGCCACGCCCTGCACCCGCGAGCGCGGCACGGCGCCCACCGCCGCCGGCGGGAGGATGCGCACGCTGCCCGCCAGCGCGCCCGGCCCGTCCAGCAGGGTGGCCGGGCCGCGGCGGCCCTCCAGGCTGCCGATGCCCAGGGCGGGCACCGTGGCCAGGTCCACCCGCTCGTCCCAGGGCAGATTCAGGGGGATGCCGTCCAGGAAGACCTGCACGTGGCGCTCGCTGGCGCCGCGCACCATGGCGACGGCGTCCCCGCGCGAGTTCACCGTCACCCGGGTCGAGGGCAGCACCGCGCCCAGGTCGGCCAGGGAGCCGGGGTCGAGGCGGTCGATCGCCCCCGCGGCCAGGACGGTGCGGTCCACCGCCACCGCCGGCGCGGACTCGCCGCTGACCACCAGGTCGGGCAGGTCCACGGCCAGGGAATCGGCCGGCGTTGCGTCCGCGGGGGCCGTCGCGGCCGCCGCGGACGCCGCGGCGCCGGCGACGAGCAGGCAGGCCGCCGCCAGCGCGAGCCGCAGGGCGCTCATTTCGCGGGTCCGAAGCCGTCCTTGAAGCGCAGGATGCGCGCCGGGCAGCCGGCCACCACCGCCCCGGGGGGCACGTCCTTCGTCACCACGGCGCCCGCGCCGACGACCGCGTCCTCGCCGATGGTCACCGGCAGGATGGTGGCGTTGGAGCCGATGCTCGCCCGGTCGTGCACGAAGGTGGGCTTCCACTTGTCCTTTTCCGCCTGGGGCGGCATGGTGTCGTTGATGAACATGACCCCGTGGCCCACGAAGACGTCGTTGCCGATGGTCACCATCTCGCAGATGAAGGTGTGGCTCTGCACGCGGGTGCGGTCGCCGATGCTGACGTCGTTCTGCACCTCGACGAAGGTGCCGATCATCGAGTCGCGGCCCACCTTGCAGCCGTACATGTTGACGAAGTTCCAGACCTTGGTGCCCTCGCCGATCTCGCAGTCGCGGATCAGCTGCCTGTCGTTCACTGGGTAGTTCATGGAGGCTCCTGGTTGCGAACGGAAGGGCCGCCGCGGCGGCCCCGGAAGTGCCACAAACCCGGCGCCAAGGATAGCGCAGGAAGGTGCGGCCGTCTTGGAAAATGACACGAATCCCCTGCCGACCCTGGCCTGGAGCGACTTCGCCCGCGACCGCTACGTGCCCGGGGGCGCCCACACCTGGTTCGAGGGCACGCGCGAGGAGCTGCTGGACCGGGTGCGCACCGGCTGGCCCCGGCGCCGGCCCGGCCAGGGCCGCACGAACCTGGAGGAGGTGGTGATCGTGCCGGTGGACCCCGCGGGCTTCGTGGCCGGCACGGTGCTCGTGGACCAGGGGACGCCCCTGCGGGCCGAGCTGGTGCGCCGCCGGCCCGGCGAGGATCCCTACGTCCGGGTGCTGGCCGCCGGCCCCCGCGAGCCGGTGCGCCACGCCGCGGTGGTGCTGTACGGCGCCGCCACCCTCGCGCAGGACGGCGGCCGCCGCAGCAGCGACGCCGACTGGGAGGTGGTCGCGCTGGTGGCCGGCCCGACGGAACGCGAGCCCATGGACCCGTTGACCATGGCCCGCAACCTGCTGCGGAAGCCCGGCGGCACCTTCTGCGCCTACACCGCCGAGCAGTTCGCCGAGGCGGTCTGGTACTGGGCCCGGCGCGCGGCGGCCCTGCCCGCCGACGGAAAGGACTGACGCCCCATGTTCTTCATCTTCGGCTGGGGCCACCGCAAGGTGCAGGACCACGGCGCGACGCCGCCGCGCCTGTGCCCCCGCTGCCACAACAGCCAGCCCTGGCGGCTGCTGACGGTGAGCGAGTGGATCACCATCTTCTTCCTCCCGCTGATTCCCACGGGCAAGCGCCACCTGACGGTGTGCCCGGTCTGCGGCCAGGAGCAGATCCTGGAGGGGGCGGCCCTGGAGGAGGCGCGGCGGCT
Source organism: Candidatus Krumholzibacteriia bacterium (assembly GCA_963825035.1). Classification (GTDB taxonomy): domain Bacteria; phylum Krumholzibacteriota; class Krumholzibacteriia; order LZORAL124-64-63; family LZORAL124-64-63; genus JACZKN01. The sequence goes on from CAWGRT010000009.1 coordinate 22,635, forward strand.
CGGCCGGCTGTGACTCCGGCCGGCTCTAGACGTTCAGCCGCCAGGTCGCCAGGTTGAGCGCCCCGGCGAAGGTGACCCAGGCCAGGTAGGGCAGCAGCAGCAGCGCGGCCGGGCGGTCGTGGCGGCCGAAGGCGCGGACCGTGGCCAGGATGGCCGCCCACAGCAGCACGAGGTCGAAGAAGGCCACGCCCGGCTCGTGAAGCCCGAAGAACAGCCACGACCACAGGGCGTTCAGCACCAGCTGCGCGCACCACAGGCCCAGCGCCAGCTTCGCCGGTCCGACCCCGGCCCGGAACCACACCCGGGCGGCCGCCCAGCCCATCATGATGTAGAGGATGGGCCAGACGATGGGGAACACCGCGTTCGGTGGCGTCCAGGCGGGTTTGGCCAGGCCCGCGTACCAGGCGCCCGGCAGGAAGCGGGCGCCCACCAGCCCGGCGCTCATGGCCACCCAGATCCACACCACCAGCCCCAGCCACCAGCGCCAGCTCTTCACGGGTCCGTCCTTTCGACGTCGCGGGGCAGCGTCGCCCCGCCGAGGGTCGTCATGGCGTCCTGGGCCGCGCAGGCCAGGCAGGAATGGACCGGCAGCACCAGCACCAGGTCGCCGGCTCGCAGGTCCCCGGCCACCGCGTCCCAGCGGTCGCGTGCCACCGAGACGATGCCGTGCTCCTGGGACAGCTCCGTCAGCGGCGCCGCGTCCACCACGGCGCCGAAGCCGTCCCCGGTCAGCGTGCCAAGGTACCCGTAGACGGAGCCCGCCGCCCCCTCCAGGCGCTCCTTGCCCAGGTGCACCGCCCCGCCGTGCAGCACGATGCGCCCGCGCCCCGGGTCGGTGGCCAGCACCGGGCAGACCACCGCCGCGGCCAGCCGGTCGTCCCCGCAGACGCCGGCTGCCCGCTGCATCACGTCGTAGAAGACGAAGTTGCCGGGCCGCACCTCGTCCACGCCGTCGAACCTGGGTGCGGCGGTGCAGGTGGGGGTGTCGCCCACCGAGAGCAGGAGGCGGCGCCCCGTGGCGTCACGGGCGGCGGCCAGGCGCCGCGCCGTCTCGGCGAACAGCGCGGGCAGGTCCGCCGCCGGCGTGTGGTAGCTGTGCCCGGCGTGGGTCAGCAGGCCCGCGAACGCCGCGGACTCGGCCACGGCCTTCAGGCGGGCCGCATCGTCCCAGGCCACCCCCGAGCGGCCGTAGCCCGTGTCCACCTTCAGCCACAGGGGCGCCGTGTCGCCCACCAGGTGCCGCACGGCGCGGGCGGCCTCGGGGGTGGCCACCACCAGGCCCAGGGCGCCGCCCCGGTCGGCCAGCCGCCAGGCCAGGTCCGCCAGGCGGGGCAGCTCGCGGGGGTTCACGAGGATGGCCAGGGTCAGGTCGTTCCAGCCGTCGGCGGCGAAGCGTTCGGCCATGGCCAGGGACGAGACGGTGGCGCAACCGACGCCCGCCTCCCGGAACCAGCGGCCCACGCCCACGTTGTCGTGGGTCTTGAAGTGGGGGCGCAGGCGCACGCCCGCGGCGGCCGCCTTGGCCGCCATGGCCGCGATGTTGGCCCGGGCGCGGGCCTCGTCCACCAGGATGCCGGGGCGCCGGCGGATCGAGGCGGTCCAGGCGGCGGGCGGTGTCGGCGAGCAGGCTCAATCCCGCTTCTCCAGCTTGCTGCGCAGGGTCGAGCGGGGCAGGTCCAGCAGCCGGGCCGCCGCGGTGATGTTGCCGTCGGCGCGGGCCAAGGCGTCGCTGAGCAGCCGCTCCTCGCAGGCCTGCATGTAGTCCTGGTAGCCGGGCAGGGAACCGTCCGTCTCGGGGGCGGGCCCGGTGCCGGGCCGCCGCCGCAGGGGCGCGTCGAAGAGTTCGGCCACCGGCACGTCCGGCAGGGCGAGCATGCGCTCGATCACGTTCTCCAGCTCACGCACGTTCCCGGGCCATTCGTGGGACATCAGGGCCGTGAAGCTGGCCTCGTCCAGGCGGAAGCCGGCGCGGCGGCCCCGGCGCGCCACGAAATGCTCCACCAGGGCGGGGATGTCCTCGCGCCGCTCCCGCAGGGTCGGCAGGCGCAGGGGGATCACGTTCAGCCGGTAGTAGAGGTCCTCGCGGAAGCGACCCTCGGCCACCAGATCGGCCAGGTCCAGCTTGGTGGCGGCCAACAGCCGGATGTCGATGGGCGTGGTGCGGCCGGCGCCCACCGGCTCGATCTCCCGCTCCTGGATCACCCGCAGCAGCTTGACCTGGACCGTCGGCGGCAGGTCGTCGATGTCGTCGATGAAGAGCGTGCCGCCGCCGGGCCCGCTCGAAGTAGCCCTGGTGGTCGCGCTCGGCGCCGGTGAAGGCGCCGCGGCGGTAGCCGAACAGCTCGCTCTCCAGCAGCGTCTCGGGAATGGCCGCGCAGTTGACCGCCACGAAGGGCCCGTCCGCCCGCGCCGAGCGGGCGTGGATGGCGCGGGCCGCCAGCTCCTTGCCCGTGCCGCTGGGCCCCTGGATCAGCACGCTGTGCTCGCCGGGGGCGATGGTCTCGATGGTGTGCTTCAGCCGCTGGATGGCCGGCGATGACCCGACGATGGTGCGGTCGCCCAGGTCGGCGATGGTGCGTTTGAGGTCCCGGTTCTCCCGCACCACCGAATTGAGCCGGGCGATGTGGCCGATGCGGTGCAGCACCTCGTCGGGCTGGAACGGCTTGGTCAGGTAGTCGTAGGCGCCCTGGCGCAGGGCCGCCACGGCGGTCTCGGTCGTGGCGTAGGCGGTCATGATGATCACCTTGGCGTCGGGCTGCTTCCGCCGGGCCCGGTCCAGGATGGCCAGGCCGTCGGCGTCCGGGCAGGCTGAGGTCGGTCAGCACGACGTCGAACTCGGCGGCGTCCAGGGCGGCCATGCCGGCGTGGCCGTCGGCGCCCTGGATCACCTCGTAGCCCGCGCTTGCGCAGGGTGCCGGCCAGGGCCACGCGCGTCATGGGCTCGTCCTCGACCAGCAGGATCCTCATGGCGGTCCTTCCGTCCGCCGGCGGGCCGGCACACCGGCAGCGTGATGGTGAAGATCGCGCCGCGGCCCGGTTCGCTGGCCACGTCGATGGTGCCGCCGTGGGCCTTGACGATGCCCAGGCTGATGGACAGGCCCAGCCCGGTGCCCTCGCCCGTGCGCTTGGTGGTGTAGAAGGGATCGAAGATGTGGGCCAGCTCGCCCGGCTCGATGCCGTGGCCGCCGTCGGCGACCTCCAGCACCACGCGCTCGTCGCCGGCGCGTCGGGTGGCCACGCGGATCCAGCCGCCCCGGTCCACCGCGTCGACCGCGTTCAGCAGCAGGTTCATGCCCACCTCGCGGATGAGCTGGGGATCGGCCTGCACCTCGGGCAGGTCCGGCGCCAGGTCCAGCTCCAGGCGGATGCCCTTGCGTTCGGCGCCGAAGGTCACCAGCTGCACCACCGACTGCACGGCGTCGTTCACCTGCAGGGGCGCCGTCCCCGGCTGCTGGCGGCGGGCGAAGCCCAGCAGCTTCTGGACCACGTCGGCCACATGGGCCAGGCCCTCGTCCATCATGTCCAGGTAGGCGCCGGTCTGCTCCCGGTTCTCGAGGCTCGTTGCGGATGGCGTAGACGCAGTTGCGGATGCCGTTGACCGGGTTGTTGATCTCGTGGGCGATGCCCGCCGCGAGGCGCCCGATGGCGGCCAGGCGCTCCGCGTGCCAGACCTGGTGCTGGGCGCCCAGCAGGTCGCGTCGCGACTGGTCCAGGCGCCGGCTGCATGTGCTCGAAGTGCCGGTACAGCACGCCGATCTCGTCGGCCCGCGGCGGCAGGGGCGCCGGCGGCATCCCGGCCAGGTCCACGGCGTCCATGGCGTCGACCAGCGAGCGCAGCGAACCCAGCAGCCGGCCCAGCATCAGCCACAGCAGCAGCAGCATGATGGAGGTCACGGCCGCGGTCAGCAGGGCCAGCAGGATGAAGCTGCGGCGGATCGGACGCGCGGATGGAGTCGGCCTCGATGCCCAGCACCAGGGTGCCCCAGCGGCGCTCGCCCGTCTGCATGGGCAGCACGGTCTCGATGACCCAGCCGCCGTCGTCCGAGGCCGGCCACGGTGGTGCGGGGCTCGGCCGCCGCCACCAGCTCGGGCAGGGTGCCGCGAGACCCAGGGCGGACGGGAGCGGTCCCAGCTGCGGGCGACCACCGCGCCGGCCGGGTCGAGGATGGTGATGGAGCGCAGCCGCGGATTCTCCTCCATGAACAGCGTGACGTAGTTGTCGAGGAAGCCCTCGGAGCGGTAGAGGTCGAGCTCGGCGTAGATCAGGGCGTCGATCACCGCCACGGAGAACGCGCGGCTGACCGCGAGGGCGTGGCTCTCCTCCTGGTTGACCAGGGTCTCGCGCCAGCTGAAGAGGATGCCCCAGGACAGGAGCATGGTGATCAGGATGATGGTCACGCCCACGGTCGGCGAGGATGCGGGTGCGCAGGCTGGCCGGCTGCGGGGCGCGCGGGGTCACCGCGGCGCCTCCGGCCGGGGCGGCGACCGCGTAGTCCGACCAGCCGGCCGCGGCGAAGCCCCACGCGAACTCGGGGGTCCAGGCGGCCAGGAGGCGGGCGTCGGCGGGGTCGTTGGGGTCCAGGGCCAGCAGCCGGTCGCGGATCTCCCGGACCGCCGCGCCCCGGTCGCCGGCCCGCACCACCAGCGGCGGGCCCGGGATCGGCGCCGAGACCGCCGCCACGCGCAGACCCTCGCTGCGGTAGCGGTCGGCCACCGCCTCCTTCACCACGCCCGCGTCGAACTCCCGGTGCAGCACCCGCCACACCACCGTCTGGTGGTGGTCGAAGTGGCAGATCGTGTCCAGGTCGGCCGGGGCCAGGCCCGCCCCGGGCAGGGCCTGGTCCTGCAGCCAGTTGCCGGCCCACGAGTCCCGCGACGGCACGGCCACCCGCCGCCCCGCCAGGTCGCCGACCCCGGCGATGTCCGAGTCCTCCGGCACCACCAGCACGTCGTGGAAGCGGCTGCGGCCCTCGGCGTCCAGCGGGCTGCAACAGGGGCACGAGGCCGCCTTCCGGGCCCAGGCGCCGCAGCATCCAGGCCCCCAGGAACGACGCGGCCACCTCGCCGCGCCGCAGCCGGTCGGCGGCATCCAGGTAGTCGGAGCTCGGCCTCAGCACGTAGTGGAACGCGCCGCCGTCGTTGAGGTAGTCGATGAGCGGCTGGTAGCCCGCGAAGATGAGGTTGGGCGGGAAGCGGGAGACGACGCCGATGCCCACCGTCGGCCGCGGATCCCGCGACGCGGCGACGGACGCCGTGGCCGCGGGGGCGCTCCGCCGGATGTCCAGCAGGTGGTCCAGGACGGTGCCGCTGGCCACCGCGACCACCGCCAGGCCCAGCACCCCGGCTCCCAGGAACCACCGCCGGTTCATCCCTGCTCCCCTCGCCTGCGACCGGCGACGGTTCGCCGCCCCGGCCGGCGAAATCTCGCCGATCGTCCCAGCCGCGAACGATGCCGTCCCAAGAAGCCGTTGTCAACGTTCCGGTTGGCGAAACCCGGGTCCGCGGGCACGGTCATTGCCTCTGCGGGTGGTGAGCAACAGGAATCCGCGGCCGGTTCCCGCCGGCCGCGCGCACAGGGAGGAATCCATGCCCGAGATCATCCCCCGCTGGGAATGGCGCACCTTCGGCACCGGCGGCTTCGGCCCGGCCGAGGATCTGATCCGTGCCGCCGGACCGGCGAAGGTGCGGCAGAGCGCCGAGGTCTACATCCTCTCGGCCCAGAGCATGAACAACACCAAGGTCCGCGACGGCCTCATGGACATCAAGGCCCTGCAGGAGGTCAACGCCGACGGCCTGGAGCAGTGGAAGCCCATCCTCAAGGCCGAGTTTCCCCTGGAGCCGGACACCCTGGCCGAGGTCTTCGCGGCCTTCGGCACCGCGCGGCCCGACCTGGCGCGCCCGGCCTACACCTTCGCCCAGTACCTGGAGGAGCTGATCCGCCCCGACCCCCGCCTGCGGGCCGTGGAAGTGGCCAAGGAGCGCCACGGCTTCCAGGTGGAGGGCACCATCGTCGAGATCGCCGAGGTCACCTTCGACGGCCTGGCCCGGCGCACCGTCGCGGTCGAACACGAGGATCCCGCCCTCGTCATGGCCGTGGTGCGCCGCCTCGAGCTGACCGGCTTCGCCAACATCAACTACCTGCGCGCCATGAAGGACGCCGTGGGCATGGCCTAGGAGGGACGCGTGGGCAAGGAAATCGAACGCAAGTTCCTGGTGGTCGGCGACGGCTTCAAGGCCCTCGGCGAGGGGGTCCACTATCGCCAGGGCTACCTGAACTCGGCCAAGGAGCGCGTGGTCCGGGTGCGCACCATGGGCGACCGGGCGGCGCTGACGGTCAAGGGCATCACGGTGGGGGCCACCCGCCTGGAATTCGAGTACGCCGATCCCCCTGGAGGACGCCCGCCAGCTCCTGGACCTGTGCGAGCAGCCCCTGGTGGAGAAGACCCGCTACAAGGTCGGAGCACGGCGGCCTGGTCTGGGAGATCGACGAGTTCCACGGGGTCAACGCCGGCCTGACCGTGGCCGAATGCGAACTGGAGTCCGAGGACCAGGAGATCGCCAAGCCCGCCTGGGTGGGCACGGAAGTGACGGGCGACCCCCGCTACTTCAACAGCAACCTCATCGCCAAGCCGTTCACGACGTGGTAGGCGGACGATGACATCGGCGGGCGCAGCGGCCTCGGCACAGTCGGTCCTGGGCAGGATCGACGAGATCCTGGACCTCTCGCGCAGCAAGCTGAGCGAGATCCCGGAGAAGCAGGCCACCGCCAGCGAGCGCTGGATGAAGTACCTGGGCTTCCCCGCCGGGGTGGCCGCGTACCTGGCGCTGTACTACCTGCCGACCCCGGCGGGGCTGACCACCGGGGGGCAGGCCGTCATCGCCTGCTTCGCCGGGGCCCTGGTGTGGTGGATCACCGAGCCGGTGCCCACCTACCTGACCAGCCTGGTGCTCATGGCCATGCTGGTGTTCTGCAACGGCTGGGCCGAGAGCGACGTGCTGGGGGTGCTGGGTTTCAGCGTGATCTGGCTGAACGTGCTGGCGTTCATCCTCTCGTCCATGCTGGTCAAGACGAACCTGGCCAAGCGCATCGCCCTGGCGATGATCGTCCGCTTCGGCCGCACCTCGCGCTGGATCCTGCTGGCCTTCTTCGTGCTGAACCTGATCCTGGCCGCGTTCATCCCGGCCACGGCCGCGCGGGCGGCCATCCTGCTGCCGATCATCATCGTCGTGGCCAGCATCTACGGGGCCAGCAACAAGCACCCCAACAACTTCGGCCGCAATCTCTTCCTGCAGAACCTGCAGGGCATCAACTTCTGCTCCAGCGCCTACATGACCGGCTCCAACGCCAACCTCATCGCGGTGGCGTTCATCCTCTCCATGGCGGGGCGCCGGGTCTACTACACCGATTGGTTCTTCGCGGCGCTCCCGGTGGTGCTCGCGGCCATGCTCATCAGCTGGTGGCTGGGTCCGCGGCTGGTCTTCCGGGTCCCGCCGGCCCAGCAGACGCCGGTGGTGGAGGGCGGCCTGGAGAAGATGCGGGAGAAGCTGCACGAGATGGGGCCCGTCACCGGGGCGGAGAAGCGCGCGGCGGCGGTCTTCGGCCTGGTGATCCTGCTCTGGATCACCGACAAGCTGCACATGCGGGCGTTCGGGTTCGAGATCTCCGCGGTGATGGCGGCCTTCATCGGCGCGGTCATCGCCCTGTTCCCCCGCATCGGCCTGCTCAAGTGGAACGAGGCGGACATCCCCTGGCACCTGATGCTCTTCTCCTGCGGCGCCTATGCGGGGGGGCTGGCGCTGAACGACACGGGCGCGGCGCGGTGGCTGGTCGGCTCGATCTTCGACGCCATGGACATCGGGCCGGGGGTGGGGTTCTGGCCGGTCTACTGCATCGTCATCGCCGTCAACATGTTCAGCCACATCTTCTTCACCAGCAAGACGATGCGCACGCTCATCTTCATCCCGTTCGTGATCGCCATCGCCCAGAACCTGGGCTTCGATCCCCTGTGGCTGGCGCTGCCGGCGGCCTTCACCATCGACTGGGTGATCGCCCTGCCCATCAACGCCAAGCCCAACGTGATCCTGTTCGCGACGGGCCAGTACTCGGTGCTCGACAACCTGAAGTACGGCCTGCTCATGACGTCCATCGGCACGCTCCTGCTCATCATCGCGGGCTTCACCTGGTTCCGCGTGCTGGGCATCACTCCGGGATGGTAGGCATGCACGCGCGCCGCATCGCGATCATGCTGCTGCTGACGGCCCTGACGGCGCTCACCCTGTTCGTGGTGCTGCTGCTGGACGAGCCGGCGTTCGCGGCCGCCGTGCCCGCCGCCCTGCCGGACACCCTGGAAGCCTACGTCGAGAACGTCACCGTCGGCGACGACGGTGACGCCACCGTATCGGTCACGGCCGTCGTCGGGCGAGTCAGCTCGATGGACCTCCTGCTGCCTTGGCATTTCGCCGGCGGCCGTGGCCACCAGATCGTGCGGGGCGCCGCACGTTTCGCCGTCGGTCCCGCCGGCGAACCGGCGCCCCTGGTGGAGGTGCTGGGGCAGACCCACTGGAACCTGCGCCTGTTGCCCGGCGCGGCGCCCGGCGACACGGTGGTCCTCGTCGCCGAGGTGCCCGGTTGGTACGATGCGACCGCCGCGCCCCGCCAGTTCGGGGTCCGCCGGTTCGACCGGACGTGGGTGAACACGTCCCGTTTCGTGCTGCGGCATTTCAGCCTGGGCCTGGAGCTGCCCCGGGGGCTGCTGGTGGACGCGGTGGGAGCGACGACGCCGTCGTTCAGTCCCAGCCGCAGCCCGCAGCCGCCCTACGCCGTCGGGCGCGTCGGCTCCCGCGGCACCTTCGCCATCGCGGTGGCGCCCCTGCCCCCGGCGGGGCGTGCGGCGTTCACTCTCGACGCGCGCCCGACCCGCCGCGGCCCGGTGCCGCTGGCGGCGGGCCTGGTCCTGTCCGCGCTCTACCTCGTGTTCTACCGGGATGTCCTGAGTCCTGCACGCAGACAGACCCGCTCGGAGCCGCGTCTCCGGACGGATGCCCGCACGGTTTCCCCTGATGGTTCCGACGCTCCGGCCGGGACGGCCGGCCCGCGGCCGGGACCAAGAACTGGTACGCCAACAAAGGAGTGACGAGATGCGCAAGTTGATCGGCATGCTGACCGTGACCGCCTTCGCGGTGGCGCTGCTGATGCCCGTGGCCGCCGCCGCCGGCGACACGCCCCTGCAGGCGGTGAGCGAGGACGGGATCCTGGCCTGGAAGTCGACCGACAACGCCTTCAAGTGGTGGATCGACGCCCGGGTGTACGCCGACGTCGCCTCGTACTTCGACGACGGTTGGACCATCAACGGCGACGGCGAGTACGATCCCGCCGGCACCGAGACCACCGACCTGATCGGCGGCACCTTCATCCGCCGGGCCCGCTTCGCGGTCAAGACCATCCTGTGGACCGACTGGTACGCCGAGGTCGACATGGACTTCGCCGAGGAGACCGTGGCGCTGAAGGACGCCTACATGGCGTACCGCGGGCTCTTCGGGGGCCAGGGTCACGTGCGCGTGGGCAACTTCCGCCAGCCCTTCGGCCTCGAGGAGAACTTCACCAGCCGCAACCTGTTGTTCATGGAGCGCAGCGCCGGCACGGATCCGTTCGTGGTGGGCCGCCGCATGGGCGTCGAGGTGGCGCGCTGGGACTACGACTGGCGCGCGGCGGCCTCCATGTACGGCGCCGACGTGTCCGACTTCGCCGGCGAGAAGGACGACGACGAGACGGTGAACTTCGCCGCCCGCGTCAACTACACGCCCATCCACACCGACGACAGCGTGCTGCTGCTGGGCGCGGCCGGGACCCTGCGCAAGACCGACTGGAGCTCCCACGAGGTCCGGTTCGACGTGCGCCCCGAGAGCTACGTGGCCGACACCAAGTTCACCGACACCGACAACATCGACAACGTGGACAAGTACAACGTCTTCGGCGGCGAGCTGGCCTACGTCAACAAGCGCTTCTACGCCCAGGGCGAGTACATGATGGCCGGCGTGAAGCGGCTCGAGGGCATGGACGACCTGAGCTTCGGCGGCGGCTACGTGTACGCCGGCTTCTTCCTGACCGACGACACCCACCCGTACGAGCACGAGAGCGCCGAGTTCGGGCGCGTCGTGCCCCGCAGCAAGAGCGGCGCCTGGGAGGTCGCGGCCCGGTACTCGACCCTCGACCTGAACGACAAGGACGTCGAGGGCGGCAAGGCCAACATCATGACCCTGGGCGTGAACTGGTACGCCAACGCCAACATCCGCGTGTACATGGACTACGCGTACGTGAACAACGACGAGACGGCCATGGGCCGGAAGAAGGACCTGCCGGGGAACTACGACTTCGGCATGTTCCAGATGCGCTTCCTGGCGGCCTTCTAGGCCCGACGGGACGACGGGACGGAGGGGGCGGCCGGCGGTCGCCCCCTCCGTCGTTTCCGGGCGGGCGCCCGCCGGGGACGTGTGCTACGGTGGCGGCGCAGGAGGGGCCGTCATGGCGATCGAGATCGAGCGCAAGTTCCTGGTGAGAGGCGACGGCTGGCGCGGTCTGGGCGAGGCGGTGCCGTACCGCCAGGGCTACCTGTGCACCGACCCCGAGCGGGTGGTCCGCGTGCGCACCATGGGCGAGCGCGCCGTCATCACGGTCAAGGGCCTGCGCGTGGGCGCCTCCCGGCCCGAGTTCGAGTACCCCATCCCCCTGGATGACGCCCGGCGCCTGCTGGATCTCTGCCTGCGGCCGGTGCTGGAGAAGACGCGCACGCGCATCCTCCTCGGCGACCTGGTGTGGGAGGTGGACGAGTTCCGCGGCGCCAACGCGGGCCTGGTCACCGCCGAGTGCGAGCTGGAGCGCGAGGACCAGCCGATCGCCAGACCGGATTGGCTGGGCGACGAGGTCACCGGCGACCCGCGCTACGGCAACAGCAACCTCGTCGCGCGCCCGTTCTCCACCTGGTAGTTTCCGTCACTTCAACAGGGTCAGCTTCAGCGTCTTCTCGTCGTCACCGGCGCACACCCGGCACACGTACACGCCCGCGGCCAGGGTGCGGCCGGCGTCGTCGCGGCCCTGCCAGGTGACGGCGCCGGGTCCGGCGGCGGCGGGACCGTCGTGCAGCACCCGCACCAGGCGGCCGGCCAGGTCGTAGACGCGCATGTCCAGCTCACCCGCCCGCGGCAGGGACCAGGACACGGTCACCGCCGGGTTGAACGGGTTGGGCGCGGCGGCGGCCGTGAACGCGTTCGGGGCCCCCGGCACCGGGCTCGGCGCCGAGGGCACCAGCTGCAGGCGCACGTTGTCGTAGTAGGGCCCCGGCAGGGGATTCCACTCCCAGCACCACCACTCGAGCTGGCGGGCCTGCAGCAGGATCCGCACCCAGCGGGTGTCGGCGGGGAGGCGGTCCTGGTCGAAGGTCGCGGTCGGCCGGTGGAAGGCCCTCCCCGTGCCGTAGTGGACGAACCCGTCCGAGACCTCCTCCCACCCGGCGGCGCCGGCGGGATCGGCGGTGTGTGCCAGGAGGAACCCCTCGTAGGCGGGCGGGCACTCGCCGGTGTCGAAGTAGGCGTCCACGGACACCAGCAGCGCGCCGCACCAGGATTCGGGCAGGGCGATGGGCGGCGAGACGAGCGTGTTGACCAGGGGATGGCCGGGACCCAGGCGGCCGCCGCCGATGTTCACCGCGAAGGTGCTCTCGGGATAGGCCGGGTCGATGACGTAGGTCGGGCCCACGCCGGGCACCACGATCCCGTCGTCGAGGAAGGCCCACTGGGGCGAGGGGTTGTCCCGGTCGGGGTCGAGCTCGGGCAGGTCGGTCCAGAGCTGCGCGAAGTCGCCCACGCCCAGACGCGGCAGCTCGCGCCACTGCGGCGTCGTGCCCGGCTCGCAGGTCTCCACGGGGCTGGACCAGGCGGGGTCGCCCTCCTGCTCGATGGTCACCTGCAGGTTGTCCGCCTGCACGGCGCCGGCGGAGGGCCAGGCGCAGTCCTCGTCGGACCAGCCGCCGTCGGAGGCGAACCGCAGCTGCACCCGCACCGAGTCGCCGCCGTCACCCAGGTACTCGCCGGGCTGATAAGTGGCCGCCAGATCCAGGTCGAAGGTGCCGACGCCGTCCCAGGCTCCCGCCGGCACCACCGCGCCGGCCTTGACGAACTCCACGGACAGGAAGTCGTAGCCGGGCTCGGAGTCGTGCCGCACCGCTCCGGTCACCCTCACCGTGGCGGCACGCAGCGGGTCCACGGCGCCGGTCCAGGCCAGGCGGGTGTCCCAGCCGTTGCCGTAGCCGCCGTCGGGGTCGGGCGCGATGCAGGAGGGATAGTCGCCGCCGCACCACCAGGCATGGTTGTCGGGCGTGCCGGGATCCAGGCCGGCGGCCTGGTAGGTCGAGATGCGCCAGCGGACCGAGTCCGCGTCCACGGAGTCGTCCCGGTGGGTCCAGCCCTGGTCGTCCGGCAGACCCCCGGCGGTCTGGAACTTGCCCTCCAGGGTGCCCGGACCGCCGTACAAATCAAGGGTGTCGGGAGGGCAGTCGCTCGCGGCGGCGGGCGCGGCGGTGATCGAGGGGAACACGAGCAGGAGAAGGAGGGGCCAGGTACGCATCATCGACCTCCCGGTACGGTGCGGGACCCCCACGTCCCCACCGTGGCTCATCAGACGGCCGCCGTGGGCCGATTCCCGGAACCGATTTCCTGATGGGTGGTTGCCAAATCCTCCGCCGTGAGCGACCATGCCTGCGCACCGATACCCGGATTGGAGTCTCCCATGAATTGCCCCGTCTGCGGTACGCGCAGCATGTACGTGGTCGAGCACGCCGGCATCGAGCTGGACGTGTGCGCCGACTGCCAGGGCATCTGGTTCGATGCCGCCGAGCTGGACCTGCTGCTGGGCGCCGAGGCGCCACGCGGCCTGCCGGCGGCCACCGCGGCGGCCGAGGCGAAGCGCCCCTGCCCCCGCTGCCGCAAGGCCATGGCCAAGGCGAATATCGGCGCCGACCGGCGGGGTAACCATCGACGTCTGCGAGAAGGGCGGCTGCGGACTCTGGTTCGATCGGGGCGAACTGGGCGAACTCTGCCGCGACCTGGACGGACCGGCTGGCACCTGGACCCGACGTTCTGAGGTTCCTCGGCGAAGTGTTCCCCGACGGCTCCGACTAACCCCGGGACTCCCGCGGGCGGCGAGGCGGATCGGCCTCCGGCCCGGAAAGGTGAAGAATGATGATTCCCCTGCTCATCGTGCTCGGACTGGTCGTGATCGTGGTCGGCTGGGTCATCGGCATGTACAACAGCCTGGTCGGCCTGCGCAACCGGGTCAAGGAGGCCTGGGCCCAGGTGGACGTGCAGCTGAAGCGGCGCTTCGACCTGATCCCCAACCTCATGGAGACGGTCAAGGGCTACATGCACCACGAGCGGCGAGACCCTGGAGGCCGTCACCCAGGCCCGCGCCGCCGTGGCCGGCGCCGGCAGCCAGGACGCCAGCGCATGCAGGCCGAGGCCGGCCTGGGCGCCGCCCTGGGCCGCCTCTTCGCCGTGTCGGAGAGCTATCCCGACCTGAAGGCCAGCACCAACTTCCTGGCCCTGCAGGAGGAGCTGACCAGCACCGAGAACAAGATCTCCTTCGCGCGCCAGTTCTACAACGAGACGGTCATGAACCTGAACAACAAGGTGCAGATGTTCCCGGGCAACATCATCGCGGGCATGTTCAACTTCAGGAACGAGAAGTTCTTCGAGGTGGAGGACGAGGCCCAGCGCGAGGCGCCCAAGGTGGACTTCTCCAGCTAGGCTCGCGAGGCGGACCGCCATGTGGGAACAGATCGCCGCCAACCGGCGCAAGTCCATCGCTCCTGGTCGTCGGGGGCGGCCCTCCTGCTGGGCGCCCTGGGCTCGGCCTGGGCGAGTACTTCGGCGGCCGCGGCGCCGGGCCGTTCGGCGTGGCGGTGGCCATGCTCGTCTGGCTGGTGATGACCCTGGTCTCCTAGTTCCAGGGCGACCAGGTCTTCCTGTCCATGTCCGGCGCGAAGAAGGTGAAGGACGGCGACCTGCCCCAGCTGCGCAACGTGGTCGAGGAGATGGCCCTGGCCGCGGGCCTGCCCCAGGTGCCGGACATCTACGTGATCGACGACGAGGCGCCCAACGCGTTCGCCACCGGCCGCCGCCCCGAGACCGCGGCCGTGGCGGTGACCAGCGGCCTGCTGAAGACCCTCAACCGCGACGAGCTGCAGGGCGTGATCGGCCACGAGATCGGCCACGTCCGCAACCGCGACATCCAGCTCATGCTGTTCGCCGGCGTGCTGGCCGGGGCCATCGTCATCCTGGCCGAGGTGGGGCTGCGCGGCATGTGGTTCGGCGGCGGGCGCAGCCGCTCGCGGCGGCGGCGGGGGCGACGGGGGCCAGGGCATCATCGCCATGTGGCGATCGTGCTGATGATCCTCGCGCCCATCATCGCCCAGCTCATCTACTTCGCCGTCAGCCGCAAGCGCGAGTACCTGGCCGACGCCTCGTCGGCCTCGTTCACCCGCTATCCCGAGGGGCTGGCCTCGGCGCTGGAGAAGATCGCCGCCTCGCCGCGGCAAGCTGGCCTCGGCCACCAGCGCGACCGCGCCCATGTACATCATCAACCCCCTGAAGCGCGCCGGGAAGGTGGCGGCCAACGCCACCAGCACCCACCCGCCCATCGACGAGCGCGTGCGCATCCTGCGCGGCATGGGCCGCAGCTCGTTCGCCGCCTACGACGAGGCCTTCCGCCAGGTCAAGGACGGCGGGCGCGGCGTGATGCCCGGGTCGGCGCTGAAGGACGACCAGGAGGCCGAAGCGGTGCGGGGCGCGTCGGGCGAAGGGCCCGGTGCTGCGGGACGATCCGCTGCAGCCGGGAGCGGGCCCGCCAGGTGGACGATTTCCTCTACCGCGAGCAGGGCTGGCGGCGCGTCGAGTGCGAGTGCGGCACCGTGCTGAAGCTGCCGCCCGACTTCGCCGCGCCCCGGGCCAAGTGCCCGCGCTGCGGGCGCGTGCACAGCCTCTAGGCGGGCCCCGCGCCAGCGCCGCCAGCAGCGCCCGCGCCTTGTCCTCGGCCTCGGCGAACTCGGCCGCCGGGTCGCTGTCGGCGGTCACCGCGCCGCCCGAGCCCCAGGCCACGCGCCCGCCGGCGCACACCAGCGTGCGGATGACGATGGCCAGGTCCAGGGCCCCGCTCCGGTCCAGGTAGCCGAGCGCGCCGCTGTAGACCCCGCGCGGCGCCGTCTCCACCGCGTCGATGATCCCCATCGCCGCCACCTTGGGCGCGCCGGTCATGGAGCCGCCGGGAAAGCAGGCCTGCACCAGGTCGATCGCGTCGCTGTCCGGCGCGCAGCCGGCCGGTCACCGTGGAGACGAGCTGGTGCACGGTGGCGTAGCTCTCCACGGCGCAGCAGTTCCGGCGCGGCCACGCTGCCGGTCTCGCACACCCGCCCCAGGTCGTTCCTGACCAGGTCCACGATCATGATGTTCTCGGCCCGGTCCTTGGCGCTGGCCGCCAGCTCGTCGCGCAGGGCGGCGTCCGGCCGCGGCGTCGGCGCCGCGGGGGCGCGTGCCCTTGATGGGGCGGCTCTCGGCCCGGCGATCGGCGTCCACCCGCAGGAACCGCTCGGGCGAGGCGCCCGACCACCTGCACGCCGCCCGCGTCGACGAAGGCGGCGAAGGGCGCCGGGTTGGCGGCCCGCAGCACCTCGTACAGGCGCCAGGGCGGAGGCGGCCAGGTCGGCCTCCAGGCGGCGGGTCAGGCACACCTCGAAGACGTCGCCGGCCAGGATGTGCTCCGCGGCAGCGGCCACGGCGGCCAGGTAGGCGGCGCGGTCCAGGGAGGCTCGGACGGCGACCTCGCGCGGGGCCGCCGGCGGGGGTGGGGCCCGGGTCCGGGGGCCGCCAGGACACGCCGCCAGAGGTCGAGGGCCGCCGCGGCATCGGCGTCCGGGTCGGGACCGCGGCCGGTGAGGCCGAGGGTGGTGCGGCCGTCGGCATGGTCGACCGCCAGCACCTGGTCGGCCACCAGGAAGCAGAGGTCGGGCTCGGCCGGGATCGGGACCGCAGCGGTCCGGCAGGTGCTCCAGGGCGTGGGCGGCGCCGTAGCCCAGCCAGCCCGCCAGGCCGCCGGTGAAGGGGCCGGCCGGGGGTCGCCGGCCGGGGCCGGCGCCGCGGCATAGGCGGATCTGCAGCTCGCGGAGGGCCGCGAAGGGGTCGCCGCTCCAGGTGCGCACTGACCGGCTCCGGCGTGGACCGTGCCGTCGGGCTCGCGCCAGGTCGTCAGGGTCAGCAGGAAGGGCGCGGGCTCGCCTGCCGGGGCGGTGCCGCGGTTGCCGGCGGCGCGTCAGCAGGGCCGGCGGCGCCGACGGCCAGGAACGAGTGGCGGCCCAGGCGCCCGCCGGCCAGGGCGCTGTCCAGCAGCGCGACCGGGCCCTGCGCCTGCCACGGCGGGGCGCAGCGCCACAGGGGGCGGCCGGGTTCGAAGTTCCGGGTCCAGGTCAGGGCCATCGCGTCCGGGTCCGGGGCTGGGGTGGGCGTCCGGGCGGAGGCCAGCATAGAGTCGACGGCGGCGGCGGCGCCAGGGGCGCGGCATTCCCTGGGGGGTTGGTTTGCTGGAAGTTATTATCAAACAATTGATTGCAAATGTTGCATGTTTCGTTGATCGTCACCGCGTCCCGTCCAGGATGCGTCCCAGGCGCGCCCGCAGTGCCGCGACGTGGGTGCCTTCCCAGTACAGCTGGTCGCATTCGGCGCAAACGTAGTACTCGTCCAGCCAGCGGGCGGTCCTCGGGCGGGATGCGGTCGGCCACCTCGGCCTTGGGCACCGGCGCGACCTCGCCGTTGCAACGGGGGCAGCGGGCGAAGGGCAGGGCCCGGTCCGCCAGGCCGTAGCGGCGGGCCACGGCCGCCAGCTGGGCGTCGGGCTCGTCGTCGCGGATCAGCATGGCGCGCAGCAGGTGCGGCGCTTCAGGAGAGCCCGGCTGCCGCTCAGCACGATGCGGTCCTCGTTCAGGCCGCGGCGGACCAGCTCGGCCTCGCCGCGGCGGCCGGATCCCAGGTGGTGTCGAAGCCCAGGGTGCGCAGGAGGCGGGCCAGGGTGCCCAGGTGGGCGTCGCAGGCGAAGCGGGCGCGTGCCGGGATCGACGCGTCCGACGGCCTCCGACCCGCAGCACGTCGCCGTCGGCCACCGGGGTCGTCCAGGCACCGCGGGGAGCCGTCGGCGGCGGTGACGCGGCCGATCTCGCAGTGGGGCACGCCGAGGGCCTCGATGGCGTCCTTGACCGAGGTCGTCGCCGGCAGAACACGGTCGACCAGGACGGGCGGCGGGCGCCGCCGCCGGGCCCAGGAGGCCCGCCAGCCCGGGGTCGAACGCCAGCGTGATCATTAACATCGCATGAATTCCGCCAACACCCAGGTTCGTGGATTGACATTGGCCTGTGCCAAGGGCTACTTTGCAACCCCCCGCCGCGCAATCCGGGACGCGCACGGGCCGCTTCCACCTGCGCCGATCCGCCCCGACCGGAACGCCGCATCGCCGCCACACCCCCCTGCGGAGGACAACGTGCGCCGCAGCCAAGGTATCGCCATCCTCGCCATCGTGCTGGCGGGCTTGTTCTGCCCGTCCGGGGGAGCCTGGGCGACGGCCATCACCAACAAGTATACCAATGCCGGCCTGATCGGGGTGACCATCACCAACGTGGGCTACATCGGCTCGGCCTGGCGCACGCGGGGCCAGCCCTCCTGCGAGTATCCCCTCCACAGCAACGTCGAGCACATGTTCGCGGGGGGCATCTGGGTGGGGGCGGTGGACGCCAGCGGCGCGCGCCACGTCTCCACGGGTTACCAGGACGCCAGCACCGCCGCCGCCGGCGATCTTCTGCGCGAGTTCGACGCCTTCGCCGACGCGGATTCCCTCCACCGGATGACCGAATGGACGAACCGGGTCAACGACAAGGAACACTACGACGTCCGGGCCCTGGCCACCCAGCAGTACAACTGCTTCTTCAACGACTACACCCGCTCCGAGACCGGCAACCACCAGCCCCTGGGCCTGGAGGTGGACATGCGCACCTTCGCCTGGGGCAACCCGTACGCCGACGACTTCATCATCATCGACTACGCCGTCATCAACATCTCGAAGACCGAACTGCGCGACATCTACCTGGGCTTCTGGGCCGATCTCACGGTGGGGAACACGCAGCTCAACGATCCCTACGATGCCCAGGCCGCGTCGCGCTGGAACTACTACGACGACCTCAGCGGCGCCTTCGGCGCCGCCGGGATGGTGCCGGACGAGTACACCGTCGACGGCGACCCCAACATCTGGATGGCCTGGGACCACGACGCCGACGGCGACGAGGGCCTGGCCACCAGCTGGGTCGGCTACCGGCTGCTGGGCACCACCCCCGCGCCGACGGTGCCCGAGGGCGAGCGCCCGGTGTCCTACAACGCCTGGGGTTTCCAGCACGTGCCGGCGGAGGACGACTGGTACTACGAGACCGGCGACACGACCACGCCGCGGCTGCCGGGCAAGTACCAGATCATGGGCAACCGCGAGTTCGACGTGGGGCAGACCCAGGACACCGACTTCACGCTCCCGTTGGACTGGATCACGACCATGTGCACGGGGCCGTTCCCGACCCTCGCGGACGGTGACACCCTGCACATCTCCTTCGCCATCGTCTGCGGCGCGGACTCCCTGAGCCTGCTCAACAACTCCAAGGCGGCACAGGTGGCCTACGACGACGGTTTCCGCATCCCGCAGGGGCCGCCGTCACCGATCCTGAACGTGGGCTATGCCCAGGACTCGGTCATCCTGCACTGGACGCCGGGCGACTCCCTGAACACCGCGGGCCAGGACCTGCCCCCCGACAGCCCGCTGCGCTCGCCGGAGCACCACATCAGCACGGTCACCGGGCGTCCCGATTTCGAGGGTTACCGGATCTACCGGTACCAGGGCAACGCGATCCCCGAGGATCCCTACAACGTGGCGGACCTGGTCGCCCAGTACGACAGGATCGACGGCGTCGGCTTCGACACGGGCCTGCCGCCGCTGAACGACCAGGGCCAGCGCGAGTTCGTCGACACGGGCCTGCTGGACGGGTTCCCCTACTGGTACTCGGTGGTGTGCTTCGCCGCACCGGACGTGGTGGCGGGCCTGCCCGAACTGCAGAGCGGGTTCAACGAGAACGCGCAGCTCGTCTTCCCGGGGCCGGGGGCCGTGGACGCGGGGAGTCCCGGCGTCGGCGTCTACCCCAATCCCTACCGGGCGGGCTCGCTGTACGACGACCGCCTGGAGGGCGAGCTGGGGCGCAAGCTCTGGTTCACCAACCTGCCGGCGCGCTGCACCATCAAGATCTTCACGGTGGCCGGGGACCTGGTCAAGACGCTGCACCACGACGACGCCGCCAGCGGCCAGGAGTCGTGGAACGTGCTCACGGAGAACGACCGGCCCGTCGCCTCGGGGCTGTACATCTACGCGGTCGAGAACCTGGACACCGGCGATGTCCAGCGCGGGAAGCTGGTGATCATCAAGTGACGACCCGGAGCGACACGGCGCCGTCGGGCGCACAGGTGGGCCCCGGCGGCGGCGCTGGCGGCGGCGGTCGCCGCGGGCGCCGGCGCCTGGCTGGCCGGCTGCGCCGCCAACGAACCCTTCGATCCGGATTCGGTGCCGAATTCGCCGCCGCGGGTGCGGGTGTTCGTGGCGCCCGCCGACTCCGGCGGCGTGCTCAACGCCACCAGCTACTACCGGCGCACCTTCCACTGGTCCGGGACGGACAACGACGGCTGGGTGACCCGGTACTTCGTGTCCATCCGCACCGCCGCCGGCGTGCCGGCGCCGTGGGACACGACCACGGGCACCGACACCACCATGACCTTCACCACCGATGACCAGGGCGAGGCCCAGGCCACCATCATCGTGGCCTGCCAGGACGACCGCGGCGCCTTCAGCGACACGGTCTCCCAGTTCATCCCCCTGCGCAACTTCCCGCCGGTGATCAACTTCCAGTCCGATTTCGAGCCCCGCGCCAACATGCAGCGCCAGGTGATCGACAACGGCGGCGCCGAGCCCGACACCGTGTACTGGAACTTCGGGCCCTGCAACTTCCGGCTGTTCGCCGTGGACCTCGACGGCGCGGCCACCATGGATTCCTCCTACCGGTACACCCTGATGGACACCGAGCCGGAGGTGACCTGGAACGTCGGCGACCCCGGGGCCGATCCGGAGACGGGCTGGGTCCGCGCCCCCTTCGCGTCGCCGGACGAGATCAAGAAGTTCGAGATCATGATCGACCGGGCCGACCCCGGCCCGCGCGCGCTGACGGTCTCGGTGGGGGACGAGGGCCAGGCCGACACGCGCTTCCGCTACTCCTGGGAGGTGCGGGCGCCCCTGGGCGACGTGATCTACGTCCCGGACAACACGTCCAGCGCCTCCCGCAGCTTCTACACCGCGATGCTGGACAACACCGTCGGCGCCGGGGAACTGGAACACCTGCGAGTTCATCTACACCACGCCCGACAACCCGACCGTCCTGCTGGAGACCCTGAAGCTGTTCCCGGTCGTCGTCTGGACCTACGGGGGCACCGTGACCCCGGCGCTGACGCAGGCCACCCTGCGGGGCGGGGCCCTGGAGCAGTACGTGACGGGCCCCACCCACGGCCGCCTGATGATGGGCTCGTCGCGGCTCGTCGGCTCGCAGTCGCAGCTCGCGGCCGCGTTCGTCGTCAACGTGCTGAAGCTGGGCACGGGGACGGCGCCGACCGGCACCCTGACGTCGTTCGGCGGCCTGTCGCTGCGGGGCGAGCAGGCCTGGCTGCCGGACATGGTCGCCGAGTCCGACCTCAGCCAAGCGGTGGGTCTGAGCCTGACCCCGGCCTGCGAACCGCTCTACCGCTTCGAGGCCTGCGCCACGTCCGGGTGCTTCGGCCTGTCCCGGCCGCGGCCGCCCTACGACCCGATCGTGGTGGCCCGCTGGCCGCTGCGGACCACCGATCCCCTGGCGCAGGTGATCAGCGTCAGCATCCAGCCCGACGCCTTCAACCGCAGCGAGGCCATCGCCGCCTTCGGCGCCGTGCTGACCGAGGAACTGGGGGTGCAGGCCCCGTGAGGACCCGCCGCATCCTGCTGGCCGCCGTGGTGCTGGCCGCGGCCTGGGCAGCCGACGCCGGGGCCCAGGGCCAGGTCCGGGCCAAGGCCGACGTGCCCCAGGCGCCCTGCACCATCAAGGGGCGCATCTACGACGCCGAGACCGGCGAGACCATGCCCTACACCAACGTGTTCCTCTCGGGCACCAACCTGGGCACCATGGCCTTCACCGACGGCTTCTACATCCTGCGGGGGCTGCGGCCGGGCACCTACACCATCAAGGCCAGCTACATCTCCTACGACGTGGGGCAGCAGACCGTCAGCCTGCAGCCGGGCGAGGTGGTGGACGTGGACTTCCACCTGAAGGTCCGGGCCATCATGGTGGAGCCCCTGGAGATCGCCGCCGAGCGCGCCCTGGTGGAGGTGGACCGCACCGGCAGCGCCCACTTCCTGTCGGCCAAGGCCATGGCGGCCATGCCCCTGGACGACGTGGTGGACATGCTGGCCCAGCAGCCGGGCGTGACCCTGCAGGACAACGAGATCCACATCCGCGGCGGCCGCGCCGACGACACCATGTTCGTGGTCGACGGCCTGAACGTGAACGACCCCCTGGCCGGCGGCGGCTACGGCTACAACATCGACCCCTCGATCATCAACGAGATCGAGGTGCTGACCGGCGGCTTCAACGCCGAGTACGGCCAGGCCACCAGCGGCGTCGTCCGCGTCTCCACCAAGGAGGGCGACGACCGCGTCGAGGGCCGGGTCAGCCTGCAGCGGGACTACGCCATGCGGCCGGTGGACAAGAAGGTCGAGCCGGACTACACGAAGCTGACCGACTTCACCAAGCCCCAGAACATCGACATCGTGAAGATGTCCCTCTCGGGGCCGGATCCCCTGAGCGCCGGACTGCGCGCCCTGGGCCTGAACCTGCCGGGCAAGCAGTACATGCTGGCCAGCGGCTCCATGGACATCCGCGACGGCTACCTGCCCATCTACAGCCGCAAGGCCGACCTGGAGTCGCCCATGTACAAGGGCAGCCTCTGGTCGCCGCGGGAGCAGAACGACTGGAACGGCCTGCTCAAGTGGACCTGGCACATCACGCCGACCCACAAGCTGAACATCAACACCAGCCGGCAGGTGGCCGTCAGCCAGGGCTTCACCCTGCCGGGCGAGGGCTACCCGCGGCCGTACATGGACCGGCTGGACCAGGCCCTGGTGTTCACCAACGAGAACATCCTGACCCAGCTCTACTACCGGCAGGTGCTGGGCGAGACCTCCTGGTTCGAGTTCACCCTGGGCCGCAACTTCAGCCGCATGCACGCCAACCTGAACGGCAACGACGACTACAGCAGCTACTCGCCGCCGCCGACGCACAGCCCGCAGGTCCCGGACGGCCTGGAGAACTACCACGCCGACCGCTGGCACGACCACTTCGTCGATTCGTGGACGGCCAAGGGCGCCTACTCGTTCATGGGCGGCAAGGGGAACGAGTTCAAGACCGGCTTCGAGCTGTCGTTCACCGAGATGCAGCTCATCGACCTGCAGGAGTCGGTGGGCAGCCCGCCGGCGGGCAAGCTGGCCATCGGCGAGGACGTCTTCCGGGCGCACCCCGTCACGGGGTCGGCGTACGTCCAGGACACGGCGCGCTACCACGGGCTGATCGCCAACTTCGGCGTCCGCGCCGACTTCTGGGCGCCCGGGCGCGAGGTCGAGATGGTGATGGCCCACCCGGACCAGTACCTGTTCATCTACCCGGACATGCCCGCCGAGTTCTACGACGAGACCATCCCCTTCGCCGGCCGCCGCTGGAAGACCCGCCTCTCGCCGCGCCTGGGCCTGAGCTTCCCGGTCACCGAGCGCGACAAGTTCTTCTTCAACTACGGCCACTTCAGCCAGTGGCCGCGGTTCGCCTACGTCTATCCCCAGCTCGAGGCCACCACCGCCACCAAGGTGCAGCTGCTGGGCAACCCGAACCTCGACCCCAAGGTGACCGTGGAGTACGAGGCCGGGGTGCAGCACGAGTTCGGCGGCCTGTGGAGCCTGGGCATCACCTTCTTCAACCGCGACATCTACGACTACGCCAAGTCGGTGACGCTGAAGTCGGTGGACATCAGCGCGGACCAGACGCCCGACCCCAACGACACCGGCAGCGTGACCATCTCGCCGGTGCGCTACTTCAACGGCGATTCCGCGCGCAGCCTGGGCATGGAGGTGACGGTCATCAAGCGCACCACGCGGTGGCTGAGCGGCTCGGCCAGCCTGGAGCTGCAGCGCTCGACCGGCACCAACAGCAGCGCGGACGAGGCCTACCTGCAGTCGGTGTACGGCGCCGAAGGCGGCTCCACCGCCACCATCGGCGGCCTGACGCGCGACCCGCTGCTGTGGGACAAGCCCTGGTCGGTGAGCTTCAACCTGGACTTCACGGTGTTCGACCGGGACCGGCCGCGGCTGTTCGGCTGGACGCATGCCGCCCAACTGGAGCGCCAACCTGCTGTTCAGCGCCGAGGCCGGGACAGCGCTACACGCCGCGCTACTACATCGGCCGAGAACGAACTACGCTCTACGGCGACCGCTACAGCGGCCTGGGGCCTGCAAGAGCAGCCTCAACCTGCGGCTCAGCAAGTTCTGGAAGGTGGGCGCGGAACCAGAAGCTGACGTTCTGGCTCGAGGCTCGTAACCTGCTGAACCACAAGAACTACCGGCGCGTCAACCCGTTCACCGGCGACGGCTACAAGCTGGGCGACTACAACCCCGGCCTGGCTCGACAAGTGGACGCCGAGGGCGAGACCTCCCGACCGACAGCGAGGACTACGCCAAGGGCGTGGTGGATCCGAGCTACATCGAGAACCCGCGGATCGTGATGTGGGGGGTGAGCTACTCGTGGTGAGGCGACTCGGCATCGTCCTGCTGGCGTCGGGCTGGCTGCTGGCCCTGGCGGTGCCGTCCGCGACGGCGGCGTCCCTGCTCCGGCTGTTCGGCGAGGAGAACGTCGGCACCGCGGGGGGCCAGTTCATGAAGATCCCCGTGGGCGCGCGGGCCGTGGCCATGGGCAAGGCCTACAGCGCGCTGGCCGTGGACGGCTCGTCGCCGTTCTGGAATCCGGCGGGCATCATGCGCACGCCCGGGCGGAAGAACTTCTTCTTCAGCCACAGCGAGTACACCGCGGACATCACCCTGGACTACCTGGCGATGCACGTGCGCGCGGCAGAACTTCGGGTTCGGGCTGACCTTCGGCGGGCTGCGCTCGGGCGACATCCTGCGCACCACCGAGCTGCACCAGCAGGGCACCGGCCAGTACTTCAACGCCAACCAGTTCTTCGCGGGCTTCAGCCTGGCGCGGGCCATGACCGACCGCTTCTCCATCGGCGGCACCGTGAAGTACTACCAGGAGAACCTGGACTCGTACCGGCTCAAGGCCGTCTTCGCCGACCTGGGCATCCTCTACTTCGTGGGCGCTGGGCGACCTGCGGGTGGGCTTCTCGGTCCGCAACTTCGGCAGCGACCTGAGGCCGGGCGGCACGCCGCCGACCCTGCCCGACGGCTGCCAGCCCGCCACCGAGTTCCAGAGCTTCGCGGCGCCGACCGAGGGCTCGTTCGGCGCGGCCAAGACCTGGGGCCTGGGCCGCCAGGTCGCCCTGGTGACCGCCGCCGACTTCAACCACCCGTCGGACAACCGCGAGAGCTTCCGCCTGGGCGCCGAACTGGGCCTGAACGGGATGTTCTTCCTGCGCGGCGGCTACGAGACCAGCCGCGACGAGGGCGGGCTGGCGGCCGGGCTTCGGCCTGCTGCTGAAGCGGCACCAGCTGCAGCTGCGCGTGGACTACGCCTACAGCGACCAGGGCGCGTTCGGCACCATCCACCACTTCTCGGTGGACGTGTCGCCGCTGTTCCGGCGCCAGCCGGCGGACGCCTGGAGGGGAGAGCGATGAGGCGGACGGCGACGGCAGCCGATCGGCGTTCTCGTCGCGCTGGGCGTGGCCGCGGCGGGGCTGCTGCTGGGCGGCTGCGGCGAGAAGATCGCGATCCCCGAACCGGAAGGCCTGTTCTCGGTCAGCCGGTACATCGACTACGGTACCTACGGGGTGCCCGGCGTGCGCGACCTGGTGGCGGTGCAGGGCGCGCTGTTCGTCATCGTTCCCGGCAGCCTCATCAAGCACGACCAGGACATGCGAGAGCCTGGACACCGCGAGCGATCTGCAGGATGCCCGCGCCGTCTGCACCGAGCCCGGCGAGACCTGGATCTTCGTGTGGGAGGAGGGAGCCCGGCGGGTGAGCTGGTATCGGCGCGACGATCTCACTCCCGGTGGCGCGTCGGATCTGCCCGAGGCCGGGAGCGTGACGGCCATGGCCACCAGCGCGCGGGGCGTCGGGGCGGTGCCGGGCGCGGAGTTCTTCCTCTACCTGGCCGAACCCGATTCGGGCGTCGTCCGCCGCTACGCGTTCGACGACCGTCAACGGCCTGGTGGATCACGGCCTGCTGACCCGGTCGGGCAGCGCCTCGGTGCGTTCGGTCCACCGGGCCGCCGGCCTGGCCCGCGACGGGCACGGCGACCTGCTGGTCAGCGACCGCGACACCCTGCGCAACTGGGTGATCCGTTTCGATCCGACGCCGGTCCCGCAGGATCCCGACCTGGCCGGCCTGGCCGCGCTGTTCCGGGACGAGGCGATCTGTCCGGAGCCGGCCCTGGACGAGTACGTCATCGGCAACGCGCCGACCTGCAACCAGACCGACTGGACCGGGGGCGTCAGCGACGCCGACGGCGAGTTCAACGCCCCGCGCGGGGTCGCCGTGGACGGCTCGGGGCGGATCTTCGTGGCGGACACCGGCAACGACCGGATCCAGATCTTCGACCGGTACGGGGCCTACCTCTTCGAGTTCGGCTCGCCGGAGCGCACGCCGGCGCCGGCGCGGATCACGACGATGGACATCGGAACCGCCGCGGGGGTGACCGAGTACGCCGCGTTGGCCTTCGTGGCCTATCCGGAGCGCGACGAGGTGCGGCGGTACATCTCCAACGACTACTTCATCTTCGTCAACCGCAAGCCGCCGCCGCCGCCCCAGTAGGCGCCCCGATCGCGCGCTTGCGGCCGGGCCCGCGTCCGGCGGATAATGGTCGCCCTGGAGGGAGGTCGCGCATGATCGGTGCCATCGCCGGCGACATCATCGGTTCGCCCTACGAACACCGCGCCCGTCAAGACGACGGAGTTCGCCCCGCTGGGGCCCGGCTGCCGCTTCACCGACGACACGGTGCTGACGGCGGCCACGGCCTTCAGCCTGATGACCGACGGGGACTACGCGGAGAACTACCGCATCTTCGGCCGGCTCTACCCCCTGGCGGGCTACGGGCAGGCCTTCGCCGACTGGTTGCGGGCCGACGCGCCGCGCCCCTACGGCAGCTGGGGCAACGGCTCGGCCATGCGGGTTTCGCCCGTGGGCTTCCTGCTGGACGACGAGGCCGAGGTGCTGCGCGAGGCGGAGCGCTCGGCGGCGGTCACCCACGACCACCCCGAGGGGATCGCCGGGGCCCAGGCCGTGGCGCTGGCGGTGCTGCGGGCGCGGCAGGGCGCGCGGCCGGCCGACCTGCGGCGCGAGCTGCAGGAGCGGTTCGCCTACGACCTGGCGCGGTCGGTGGACGACATCCGGCCGGGCTACGCCTTCGACGTCTCCTGCCGGGGATCGGTGCCCGAGGCCCTGGTCTGCGCCCTGGAGGGGGACGACTGGCTGCAGGCGGTCCGCCTGGCCGTGTCCCTGGGCGGCGACGCCGACACCCAGGCCTGCATCGCCGGCGCCGTGGCCCAGGCCCGCTTCGGCGGCATCCCCCGCGACGTGGACCGCGCGGTGCGCAACCTGCTGCCGGACCACCTGCTGGACATCGTCGGGGACTTCGAGGCGCGCCTGGCGGAGGCGCACGATCCCGGGAAGGGCAGCGCGTGAACCACAACCGCCTGAAGAAGCAGCTCGCCGCCGGCCCCGAGCCGGCGACGCCGTTCTACGTGTCCATCGCCGGCAACATCGGCGTGGGCAAGAGCATGATCACCACCATGATCGGCGAGGTCTTCGGCTGGCGCATGTTCTTCGAGCCCGTGATCAACAACCCGTACCTCGAGGACTACTACAAGGACATGGCCCGGTGGAGCTTCCACCTGCAGGTCTACTTCCTGAGCCAGCGCTTCGAGGTGCAGAAGGCCATCCTGGACCGGCCGGGCTCGGCGGTGCAGGACCGCACCATCTACGAGGACGTGGAGATCTTCGCGCCCACCCTGCACCGGCGCGGCTGCATGGACGACCGCGACTACCAGAACTACAAGGAGATCTTCGCCAACATGGTGGCCTTCCTGCAGCCGCCGGACCTGATCGTCTACCTGCAGTGCCGGCCCGAGACGGCCCTGGCGCGCATCCGCCAGCGGGCGCGCAGCTGCGAGTCGGAGATCCCCCTGGACTTCCTGCAGGACCTGCACGCCGCCTACGGCGACTGGATCGAGCGGGCGCCGGCCCTGTGCCCGGTGCGGGTCATCGACACCGAGCAGGTGAACCTGCGCGACGACAACGGGGCCCAGCTGGACCTGTTGCGCCTGATCCGCGAGGCCCACGAGGAGAAGCATGAGGCGGCCCGCCGGCGGGCCGGAAAGGCAGGGAAGCACAAGTGAGGATCGGCGACTACCGGGCCAGCGACCTGCTGCGGGGCCCCGCGATACCCGACGCCGTGCTGGCGGCGCTGCCCAAGACGGACCTGCACGTGCATCTGGACGGCTCCCTGCGCATGGAGACCTTCATGGAGCTGGGCGCCGAGGCCGGGCTGGACGTCACCGGCAACGCGGACGCGGTGCGGGCGCGCTTCTTCCCCGCCGAGCGCGAGACCAGCATGCACGACTTCCTGAGCTGCTTCCGCCACACCACGGCGGCGCTGCAGACGGCGGAGAACCTGGAGCGCGTGGCCCGCGAGCTGGCCGAGGACCACGCCGCCGACGGCGTGTGGTACATGGAGGTGCGTTTCTGCCCCCTGTTCCACACCGAGCGGGGGCTGGGCCCGGACGACGCCATCGCCGCGGTGCGCCGCGGGCTGGCCGCCGCCGAGGCGGCCTCGCACATCCGCACCGGCATCATCGTCACGGGGATCCGCAGCATCGATCCGGCCAGGTCCCTGGAGCTGGCCGAGCTGGCGGTGGCCTGGAAGGGCCGCGGCGTGGTGGCCTTCGACCTGGCGGGGGAGGAGCAGGACAACCCGCCCAAGCGCCACCGCGAGGCCTTCTACCACTGCCTGAACCACAACCAGAACGTGACCATCCACGCCGGCGACGGCTACGGCCCCGCGTCCATCCACCAGGCCCTGCACGTGTGCGGCGCCAACCGCATCGGCCTGGGCACGCGGCTGGAGGAGGACCCGGACCTGCTGGCCTACGTGGCGAACAACCGCATCCCGCTGGAGGTGTGCCTGAGCAGCAACCTGCAGAGCGGGGTGATCGACGAGCTGGGCGACCACCCCTTCCGCACCTACCTGAAGAAGGGCGTGCGCGCCTGCCTGAACACGGACAACACCCTGTTCACCCGCACCTCGCCCCGGCGCGAGCTGCGCCTGGCGGTGGACACCTTCGACCTGACCCTGCTGGAGACCGAGCACCTGCTGATCAACGGCTTCAAGAGCGCCTTCCTGCCCGAGCTGGAGAAGCGGCGCATGACCGTCGATGCCATCGAGACCTTCGGCGGGCTGCGGGACAAGCACGACCTGGACCGGCTGGCCGGCGCCGGAGCGTGAGCGCACCCCGGCCGGGGGGCGGGTGGACAGGTTCCCGCGAAGATGACATATTCCGGGACGGACCGGGGCGCGACGCCCGGCCGCCAACCCGTTTCCGTGGAGGAGATCCCATGCGCCGCTACATGGTCGCCGGCAACTGGAAGCTGAACCTGGGCCCGGCCGCCGCCGGCAAGCTGGCCGCCGGCGTGGCCGACCTGCTGAAGGGCCGCGAGCTGCGGGGCGACGTGGTGATCTGCCCGCCCTTCGTGTCCCTGGCCGCCGCCGCCTCCTTTGCCCAGGGCGACCCGGTGCAGCTGGGCGCCCAGAACTGCGCCGCCTGGGACCAGGGCGCCTACACGGGCGAGGTCTCCGCGCGCCATGCTGGCCGAGGCCGGCGTGCGCTACGTGATCATCGGCCACAGCGAGCGGCGCCAGTACTTCGGCGAGAGCAACGACGACTTCGTCGCCAAGATCGACCGGATCCACGCCGCCGGCCTGAAGGCCATGTTCTGCTACGGCGAGGTGCTGGACGAGCGCAAGGGCGGCCGCGCCGAGGCGGTGGTCGAGGCCCAGCTCCGCGGCGTGCTGCCGCGTCTGGAGGGGGCCAACGCCTACAACCTGGTGCTGGCCTACGAGCCGGTGTGGGCCATCGGCACGGGCGAGACCGCCACGCCCGAGATCGCCCAGGCACATGCACGCCCACTCGCGCCGCCTGGTGGGCGAGCTGCTGGGGGCGGACACGGCCGGGGCCCTGCGCATCCTCTACGGCGGCAGCTGCAAGCCCGACAACGCCCGCGAGCTGATCGGCCTGCCCGACGTGGACGGCGGCCTGATCGGCGGCGCCAGCCTCAAGCCCGCGGACTTCGTGGGCATCGTCGACGGCGCCGAGGCCGTGTGCGACGGATGACGACCCGAAAGGACCCGATCATGCCCAGGATCCCGGCGGCCGCCCTCCTGGCGGCCCTCTGCGCGTGCGTGGCGTTCCAGCCCGCGGCCGCCCGCTCGGTGGCGGCCCCCGGCTACGCCGACTTCCCGCTGGAGCCCGCCTTCCACGCCCTGCCCGCCAACCTGGAGATCCTGCGCCTGGAGAACGGCACTGCAGGTGGTGCTGATGCGCAATCCGGCGCAGCCCATGGTGGGCATCTACACCCAGGTGAAGGTGGGGTCGGCCCGCGAGGACCAGCGCACCAGCGGCATGAGCCACATGCTGGAGCATCTGCTGTTCAACGGCACCGAGAAGTGGACCCAGGACGAGCTGTACGCGGTCACCGACAGCCTGGGCGCCTACAACAACGCCAACACCACCGATTTCTACACCAACTTCATGACGGTGCTGCCGGCGGACGAGCTGGCCGCGGGCCTGGAGCTGCAGAGCCAGATGCTCTTCCACTCCCTGATCCCCGCGGACAAGTTCGCCAAGGAGCAGGGCATCGTCCTGGGCGAGCTGGTGCAGGCCCGCGACTGGCCGGGCCGGGCCCTGGAGGTGACCCTGCGCAACACCCTGTTCGCCGGGTCCAGCCTCGAGCTGCCCACCCTGGGCACCCGCGCCACCATCGCCCACATGAAGCGGGACGACGTCGCCGCCTTCTACCGCACCTGGTACGTGCCCAACAACATGGTGGTGACGGTGGCGGGCAACTTCGAGCGGGACCGGACGGTCGCGTTGCTGCAGGAGCTGTACGGCAGCGTGGCGCCGGCCACCCTGCCCGACATCCAACCGACGCCCCTGCGCCCCATCGAGCAGACCACCGCGGTGACCCGCCGCGCCGGCGACCAGCGCACCGTGGCCCTGGCCTTCGAGGCGCCCACCTGGGGCATGGCCGACTTCTATCCCTTCCTGGCCCTGACCGAGCTGCTGACCCTGGACGGCAACGGCCTGCTGACCCAGGTGCTGGATCCGCTGGACCCGGCGGTGCGGCCCGACGTGTCCCTGTGGTGGGAGAAGGCGCCGGGCTTCGGTCGGCTGATCGTGGAGTTCACCCTGCCCGCGGGCGTCGATCCGGGCCAGTGCTACAACCTGCTGCAGGACGCCCTGAGCGTGGGCCAGGAGATGGGCATCGCCGACGAGGACCTGCTGGGCGTGGTGCGCACGGCCGAGACCTCGACCCTGCTGGAGCGCGAGCAGCTGCGCATGACGGGCATCGACATCGCCGAGACGCTGGTGCAGGGAGGCGTGGACGAGTTCACCGGCTACCTGGACCACCTGCGGGCGGTGACCGGCGCGGACGTGATCCGCGTGCTGGGCACGTGGCTGGCGGGCGCGCCCTGCCAGGCGGTGCTGGTGGACGCGGCGCCGCAGGACGGCACGGCGGCCGCCGGCCCCGACTCCACCGGCTGGGCGCCCCTGCCGGTGGAGCGGACCGAGCTGGCCAACGGCGCCGTGCTGGTGAGCCAGACCAACCCCGACAGCCCCCTGACGGCCATCCACCTGGCGGTGCGGGGCCGCTCCATGCTGGACCAGGAGGACGCGGCCGCCGGCGCCCTGGACCTGGTGCATCGCCTGCTGGCCGAGGGCTACGCCGGCTGCGACGCCACCTGCCTGGCCCGTGAGCTGCGCAGCCTGGGCGCGGTGGTCAAGACCGTGGACGATCCCCGCATTCCCATGGACGACTACTACACCAACGGCCGCTTCAGCTACATCCGCATCGAGACCGCCGCCGAGCACGGGGCCGAGGCCCTGGCGCTGCTGACCAAGGAGATCCAGCACGCGGCCTTCACCGAGGAGCAGTTCGACCGGGTGCGCGACGAGCGCGTGGCCGAGCTGGGCCGCCGCCAGGCCAGCGCCCGCTCCACGGCCGACGGCCTGCTGGACGAGACCCTCTACGCGGGCCACCCCCTGGCCCTGGCTCCCGAGGGGACCGTGGCCTCCCTGAAGTCCCTGACCTTCAACCAGGTGCGCATGCTCTACCGCAAGGCCTTCTCGCCGGAGAACCTGGTGTTCGCGGTGGTGGGGCCCATGAGCCACGAGGAGGTGGCCCGGGTCATCGAGCAGAACCTGGCCGGCCGCGGCCGGCCCGCGCCGGGCCTGCCGCCCCTGACGCCGACGGCCGAGTCCCGGGAGGTCACCGCCACGGTGGGCGGCCAGCTGGCGGCCATCCGCCTGGGCTCCGTGCTGGCGGTGGACCCCGCCGACGCCCCGGCCCTGCAGATGGCCGTGGCCGTGCTCAACGACCGCATCGCCATGGATCTGCGGGAGACCCGGGGCCTGAGCTACAGCACGGGCGCGTCGATCGACATCCACGGGGATCGGGGCGTGTTCGAGGCCTGGCTCAACCCGCCCCGCGAGCGCCTGGACGAGGGCCGCAGCGCCCTGCGCGGCGCCGTCACCGGATTCGACCCCGCCACGGTGACCCAGCAGGAGCTGGACCGCATCCGCAGCGCCCGCCTCGGCCGGCTGATGATGCGCCGCCTCTCCAGCATGGGCCAGGCCTACGCCCTGGCCATGGCCGAGCTGGACGGGGACCTGGGCCGCTACCTGGGCATCTTCGCGTCGCTGCGGGCGGTGACCCTGGGCGATGTGCGCCGGGTGTCGACCGCCTACCTGGGCGGCGAACCCCTGGTGGAGGTCGTGGTCGACTGACCGGCCCGCCCACCGGGCAGCCCGCCCTTGCCGGAAACCGGGTCCCGCCGCTATCCTGCCGGGACCCGTTTCCCTTCATCCGCTCCCGCGAGGTGGCATCCATGTCCCGACGCCTGCTTCCGCTCCTGCTGCTGGTCCCGGCCGCCGGGTCCGCCGCGGCGGCCGCCCCCGCGCCGCCGGTCCTGCACCACGTGGCCGACGTGGTCCTGGACACGGCCGCCCATACGGTCACCGTCCACGACCGCCTCACCCTGCCGCCGGGGGTGGCCGAGCTGCGCTTCGGTCCGCAGGTGGCGGTGCAGGACCTCACCATCGGCGGACGGACCCTGCAGCCGGTGCCGGTGGCCGACGACGAGGGCGAGCGCCAGGTGGTCGACCTGGCGGCCGCCGGCCTGGACCAGGGCGGCGAGGCCGACGTGCACCTGACGGGCACCTTCCACCAGCCCACCGACCAGGTCACCTTCTCCCGGGAGAACGTGGGCGGCGAGATCGATGCCACCGTGGGCGACGAGGGCGTCTACCTGTCGGCCGGCGCGGGGTGGCTGCCGTCGGCTCCGGGCGCCCTGAACACCTACGACCTGACCGTGCGCGTCCCCGAGGGGTACGCCAGCGTCACCCAGGGCCGCCGCGAGGTCCTGTCGCCCAACGTCACCCGCTGGGTGGCCGAACACCCCAGCGACGGCCTGAACCTGGTGGCCAACCGCTTCATCGTCAACGAGGAGCCCGTCCGCGACGGCGTCATCGCCTACACCTTCCTGCTGGAGGACGACGCCGACCTGCGGGCCACCTACCTGGAGCGCACCCGCGCCTACATCGCCATGTACGAGGAGATGTTCGGGCCCTATCCCTACGCCAAGTTCGCCACGGTGGAGAACTGGTTCCCCACCGGCTACGGCATGCCCAGCTGGACCCTGCTGGGCGGACAGGTGCTGCGCCTGCCCTTCATCCCCACCACCAGCTTCGGCCACGAGATCGCCCACGACTGGTGGGGCAACTCGGTGTTCGTGGACGTCTACCGCGGCAACTGGTGCGAGGGCCTGACCGTCTGGTCGGCCGACTACCACTACAAGGAGCTGGAGTCGCCGGAGGCCGCGCGGGAGTACCGCCGCAACCTGCTGAAGGACTACTACGCCTACGTCAAGGACCCGGCCGCCGACTTCCCCCTGCGCTCGTTCGCAGTCGCGCCACAGCGCGGCCACCCGCGCCGTGGGCTACGGCAAGAGCATGATGATCTTCCACATGCTGGACCGGCGCCTGGGCCGGGAGAAGTTCCTGGAGGGCCTGCGCAGCGTCTACCGGGACTTCCTGTTCCGCCAGGCCTCCTGGGACGACTTCCTGGCGGCGTTCGCCGCCCGGGGCGGCCCCGATCCCCGGGCCTTCGCGGCCCAGTGGCTGGACCGCGCCGGCGCCCCGGTGCTGGCCCTGGGCAAGGTGGAGTTCGCCGACGACAAGGTGACCTTCGTGCTGCAGCAGGCCGACCCGGTGTACGACCTGCAGGTGCCGGTGCGCGTGGAGACCGCGGACGGCCCCGTGGACCAGGTGGTGCACCTGGACGGGCCCGCGGCCACGTTCACGATCAAGGCCGAGGGGCCGCGGCGCCTGGCCGTCGACCCCGACGACGACGTGTTCCGCCGGCTGCATCCCCAGGAGGTGGAGCCCACGGTCAGCCAGGTGCTGGCGGCGGACGTGCCCAGCGTCCTGTGCGGCGACGAGGCCCTGGAGGACGCCGCACGCAGCTTCGGCGAGGGTTTCACCGACGGGCGGTACTTCAACTTCCTGGACGACGGGCGGCCGGCCGCGGGACCTGCCGCCGGGCACCTACCCGAGCAACATCGCCATCGACCCCGCACCCGACGTGGCGGCCCTGTACCGCCACCCCGAGTTGACGGTGGCCGGGCGGACGGTGGTGCTGGAGGGGCGGCGCTACAGCCTGGACGATTACGACCTGGTCTTCGCCGCGCCCAACCCCGCCCAGCGGGGGGTGACCGACCTGGTGGTGCTCTGCGACGACCCGGGACGGCTGGCGGCGCTGGGCAACCGCCTGGGCCACTACGGCAAGTACAGCTGGCTGCTGCTGCCCAAGGGGCAGGGACCGGTGCTGCGGGGGAACTGGACGCCGGCGGCTTCGCCGCTGGTGGCCACCCGCTAGGCGAATCGACATCACCGCCTGCCCTTGATTGTGTTACAATGGGCCGGCAAGATCCGCGGGGGTGCGGTGCCCGCGCCGCGCCCCCGTCAAGCGTCCCGTCCGGCCGATAGCCGGCACGGGCCGGCAGCATCCGCAGGACCTTCGAGGCACCATGCAGGGAACCAGCCAGTTCCGATCGTCCCGCCGTTCCGGTGCGCCAGCGCGGACGTTCGTCCCCGTGCGCGCCGTGCTGGCCTTGCTGCTGGGGCTGCTGGCCCTGGCGGCGGCGGGCTGCTCGGACGACGACCCGGTGGTCGCCCCGGGCCAACCGGCCTGGACCACGGTCCTGGAGCCCGAGTACACCAACCGCGCCGTGTGGGGGCAGACCGCGGGTCGCTTCTTCGTGGTCACCGAGAAGGGCATCATCCGCCGCTACTGGGACGGCGAGTGGACCACCTGGCACGTGGACTACGCCGTCAACCTGCGGGGCATCTGGGGCAATGCGGCCGACGACGTGTGGGCCGTGGGCGAGCGCGGCACCTGCCTGCATTTCGACGGCCACGCCTGGACCTCCTTCTACGCCGACACCTACGAGGACCTGCTGGGGCTGTGGTGCGCCGGCCCCGCCGACGTGGTGGCCGTGGGCGACAAGGGCGTGATCACCCGCTTCGACGGCGACCGCTGGCAGACCGAGGACAGCGGCGTGGACGCCACCCTGTACGGCATCTGGGGTGCGGCCCCGGACGACGTCTGGGCCGTGGGCCGCGCCGGGACGGTGCTGCACTACGACGGCGACGGCTGGACCGCGCGGACGCCCGTGACCGGCAACGCCCTGGACGCGGTCTGGGGCTACGACGCCGGCGAGGCCTACGCCGTCGGTTCCCTGGGCACGGTGCTGCGCTGGGACGGCGACACCTGGAGCGTCGAGCCGTCCGACACCGCCGACCGCCTGTGGTCGGTGTGGGGGCTGCCCGGCACGGCGCCGGTGGCCGTGGGCGCCAACGGCACCTACCTGACCCGGAGCCAGGACGGCTCCTGGACCAGCCGCACCATCGCCGAGGGGCGCTACCTCTACGGCCTGTGGGGCGACGGCGACAGCGCCCTGGTGATCGTCGGCTACAACGGCCTGATCATGCGCCTGACCGATCCCGCCTGGCAGACCCTCAACGACGGTTTGACCCACTGGCTGCAGGCGGTGTGGACCGACGGCTGCGGCCGCGTCATCGCCGCCGGCAAGCAGGGCGCCCTGCTGGAGTCCCAGGACGGCGGCTGGCAGGACGTGGCCCCGGACATCGGGGGCGTCGACTACAACGACGTGTGGGGGCCCGAACCCGGCGACTGGTTCGCCGTGGGCACCGGCGGCGTCATCGTGCGTCACCAGGCGGGCCATCCCTGGTCCGTGTGGCGGCTGCAGTCGGGGGCCGACCTCGAGGCCATCTGGGGCACCGACGCGGCCAACGTCTACGCCGTGGGCGAGGGCGGGACCATCGCGCACTTCGACGGCGAGAGCTGGGAGAACATGCCCAGCGGCACCACCGTCTCGCTGCTGGACGTGCACGGGCGCGGCCGCGGCGACATCTACGCCGTCGGCCTGAACGGGACCATCGTCCAGTTCAACGGCATCATCTGGCGGGTGCTGGACTCGGGCCGCACCGAGGCCCTGTACGGCGTGTGGTGCGAGCCCGAAGGCGACACCGTGGCCGCGGGCGAGAACGGCCTGGTGCTGCGCAACCAAGGCTCGGCCAGCCTGGGCACGCCCTGGACGCCGGAGGAGACCGGCACGGGCACGGCCTTCTACGCCCTGACCGGCGACGCCGACGGCACCGTGTACGCCGCGGGCTACAACGGCGTCGTCGTCCGCTGGGACGGCGAGACCTGGGACCTGCTGGCCACCAACGACCACGACCGCCTCAACGGCCTGCACCTGAGCCCGTGCGGCGAGCTCTACGCGGCCGGCATGTGGGGCGTGATCCTTCGCTACGGCAACTGATCATCTCTTGCGAACAGGAGCGACCATGGGGAAGCTTGACCGACTCCAGCCTGCCGCCGTGTGGCGGATCTTCGAGCACATGAGCGGCGTCCCGCGCGGCTCGGGCAACGAGGCGGCCGTCCAGGCCATGTTCAAGGCCTGGGCCGAGGATCGCGGCCTGGCCTGCAAGGAGGACGCCGTCGGCAACCTGCTGATCTCGATCCCCGCCACCGTCGGCCTGGAGAAGGCCGCCCCGGTGCTGATCCAGGGCCACGTGGACATGGTCTGCGAGAAGAACGCCGCCACGAAGCACGACTTCGCCGTCGACCCCATCCGCCTGCTGGTGGACGGGGACTGGGTCACCGCCGAGGGCACCACCCTGGGCGCGGACAACGGCATCGGCTGCGCCATGGGGCTGGCCCTGGCGGACGACCCGTCGGCCAAGCACGGCCCCGTGGAAGTGCTGCTGACCGTGGACGAGGAGCGCGGGCCTGACCGGCGCCGCCGGGGTGCAGAAGGGGTTCTTCAGCGCGCGCACCATGATCAACCTGGACAGCGAGCAGGACGACGCCATCTTCGTCGGCTGCGCCGGCGGCCGGGACACCGAGTACGTGCTCAAGAACCGGGGCACCCGCGCGCCCAAGGAGTCGGCCGGGCGCAAGGTGGTCATCAACGGCCTGCTGGGCGGCCACTCGGGCCTGGACATCCACAAGGGCCGGGGCAACGCCGTCAAGATCCTGGCGCGGGCCCTGCAGGCGGCCCGGGACGAGATGGAGGTGCGCATCGTCGCCATCGACGGCGGCAGCATGCGCAACGCCATCCCCCGCGAGGCCGAAGCCAAGGTCGTGGTGCCGGCGGCCGAGGGGCGGCGCTTCAAGCAGCTGGTGGACGCGGCGCTGGGGCGCATCGCCGCCGAGGAGCTGGCGGGCGTCGATGACGGCTTCGCGTGGAAGGTGACCACGGTGCAGGCGCCCCGCTGCCTGAGCCTGGACAGCAGCAACCGCATCCTGGACCTGATGACGGCCATCCCCAACGGGGTGCTGGCCATGAGCCGGGACATCGAGGGACTGGTGGAGACCAGCACCAACCTGGGCGTGATCAAGACCGACGGCGGCACCGTGCGCATGGTCTGCTGCAGCCGCTCGTCGGTGATGGCCAGCCTGGACGCCGTGGTGCGGCAGCACGCGGCCCTGGGTGCCCTGTCGGGCGCCGAGACCCTCCAGCCCGAAGGCTACCCCGGCTGGAAGCCCAACCTGGGTTCGGCGGTGCTGGCGGCCACCAAGGCTCGCTACCAGGCGACCTTCGGCAACGAGCCCGAGCTGCTGGCCATCCACGCCGGCCTGGAGTGCGGGCTGCTGACGGAGAAGTACCCGGACCTGGACATCGTCTCCTTCGGCCCCAACATCACCGGCGCCCACTCGCCCGACGAGAAGGTGCAGATCAGCTCGGTGCAGAAGATCTGGACCCTGTTCACGGGCACCATGGAGGCCCTGGCCCGGCGCTGAGGAAACCCTCCCGGCGGGCCCTCCCGGGCTGCGGACGGCCGGCGCAAGCCGGCCGTTCCGCTTTTCCCCGATTCCCTGAAGTTCTGCCCAGGTTATCCCCAGTCCTTTCCCCGGTCCCGGGCGGTGCCGCAACCCATTACGGCACCGCTAACCGATTGCCGGACAACAGGCATCCAGATTGTAAGCATTATGTAATTATTATATCGATCCGGTCTCTACCCGGGTTATCCCCATGCCCGCCGGGGGGCGGGGGCGGGCGCGGGTTCCGCCGATGCCAAGACCATGGAAAACAGCGGTTTGGCCCGCCCATTCCCTTGATTCGACCCGTCCGGTGCACCACTATGTGCGGACGGGGAGATGCTCCGGTCCGGGTCGGCGTGGGGACGCCGGCGGCCGGGCATCCCCATCCCGAACATGCGCGGCGAAAGGCTGGCAGCCATGGCGAAGACCGGAGAGGCGGGCAAGCGCGGGACGCAGGTCCGCTCCGACTGCTGGATCAGGGTCGAACTGGGGGACGACCTGGGCGTGCGGGTCCAGCTCCAGAGCAAGGTGGGCGCCATGTACGGCGACCGCATCATCGCCCAGATCGAGGCGGGCTGCCGCACCTTGGGCGTGCCCCACGCGCTGGTGACGGTGGAGGACCAGGGGGCGCTGCCCTTCGTGATCGCCGCGCGGCTGGAGTGCGCCGTGCGCCGGGCAGGCGTCGCGCCGGCGGCCGCGCTGCTGCCCGAGGCCGGTCCCTGGACCGCCGAGGCCCCCGTCCGCGACCGCCTGCGCCGCAGCCGCCTCTACCTGCCGGGCAACGAGCCCAAGTTCCACGTCAACGCCGGGCTGCACGGGCCCGACGGCGTGATCCTCGACCTGGAGGATTCGGTGGCGCCGGCGGAGAAGGACGCCGCCCGCGTGGTGGTGCGCAACGCCCTGCGCAGCAGTCGATTTCCGCGGTGCCGAGCGCATGGTCCGCATCAACCAGGGCGAGGGCGGCCTGGAGGATCTGGACTGGATCGTGCCCCACGGCGTGCAGCTGGTGCTGATCCCCAAGGTGGAGGATCCGGCCCAGGTGACGGCCGTGGACCGGCGCATCGCCGCCCTGCGCGATCGCCACGGGGTGCGCGCCGAGATCCTGCTGATGCCCATCATCGAGTCGGCCCTGGGCGCGTGGAAGGCCTACGAGATCGCCGCCGCCGAGCCCCAACGTGGTGGCCCTGGCCGTCGGCCTGGAGGACTACACCGCCGACATCGGCGCCCAGCGCACGGCCGAGGGGCGCGAGTCGTTCTGGGCCCGGGCCCAGGTGCTGAACGGCGCCCGCGCGGCCGGGGTCCAGCCCATCGACACCGTGTTCAGCGACGTGGCCGACATGGACGGCCTGCGCGCCGCCTGCCTGGAGGCCAAGGGCCTGGGCTTCACGGGCAAGGGCTGCATCCACCCCGGCAGATCGCCGTGGTCCACGACGCCTTCGCGCCGGACGCCGACGAGATCGCCAGGGCCACGCGCATCGTGCTGGCCTTCGAGCAGGCCGAGCGCGAGGGCCTGGGCGTGGTCAGCCTGGGCAGCAAGATGATCGACGCGCCCGTGGTCAAGCGGGCGCTGGCCACGGTCGCCGCGGCGGTGAAGGTGGGCCGGCTGGCGGCCGGCTGGCGGGACGAGGCGCCCGCGTGAGCGCTGCCCGCATCGAGCGCGCCGTCGCCATGTTCAACGACGGTTGGAGCTGCGCCCAGGCCCTGCTGGGCGCCTACGGACCCGACTACGGCCTGGACCGGGAGACGGCGCTGAAGGTGGCCTCGCCCCTGGCCGGCGGGCTGAGCCGCACCGACGGTCCCTGCGGCGCCGGCACCGGCGCCCTGCTGGTGCTGGGGCTGGTGTGCGGGCCGTCG
The DNA here is from genome assembly GCA_963825035.1 of Candidatus Krumholzibacteriia bacterium. Lineage (GTDB taxonomy): Bacteria > Krumholzibacteriota > Krumholzibacteriia > LZORAL124-64-63 > LZORAL124-64-63 > JACZKN01. The sequence goes on from CAWGRT010000009.1 coordinate 62,526, forward strand.
GCTCCCGACGACGACGCCGGCAAGGACCGCATCCGCCGTCTGACCCGGGAGTTCCTGCGGCGCTTCGCCGAGAGCCGCGGGTCGACCATGTGCACCGACATCCTCGGCCACAACCTGTCGCTGCCCGGCGTGGCCGAGAAGGTCGCGGCCGAGGGCCTGAGCAAGGAACCGTGCCCGGAGGCCGTGCGCGCCGCCGCGCAGATCCTCGAAACGCTGCTCCAAGGAGAGCCGACATGACCAAGCTGGTGCAGAACGCCGCCGGCCGCCTGGTGCCCGACCGAGATCAACGGCCAGGCGGCCGTCCCCTACCAGGGCGTGGGCAGGCACCGGCCCACCGGCCGCAAGGCCGCGCCGCCCATCCGCTAGCTGCAGCGACTACCCCGCCGACGGCAACAAGGTGGTCGACAGCATCAGGACGGCGCTGCAGCGGGCCGGCCTGCGCGACGGCATGACCATCTCCACCCACCACCACCTGCGCAACGGCGACTTCGTGGCCAACGCCGTGTTCGCCGCCGCCGCCGAGCTGGGGGTCAAGGACCTGCGCTGGTTCCCCAGCGCCAGCTTCCCCTGCCACGCGGGCATGATCGACCTCATGGAGAGCGGGGTCATCCACCACATCGAGGGCTCCATGAACGGGCCCCTGGGCGACTACTGCACCGCCGGCAAGATGCGCGGCATGGCCGTGCTGCGCAGCCACGGCGGCCGCTGGCAGGCCATCCAGGACGGCGAGGTGCACATCGACATCGCGGTGATCGCCGCGCCCACGGCCGATCCCTTCGGCAACGCCACCGGCGACCGCGGCCCCACCGCCTGCGGGCTGCTGGGCTTCGCCCTGGCCGACAGCCTCTACGCCGACCACGTCATCGCCGTCACCGACAACCTGGTGCCCTTCCCGTGCATCCCCTGGCAGATCCAGGGCAACAACGTGGACCAGGTCGTGGTGATGGACTCCATCGGCGACGCGTCGAAGATCGTCTCGGGCACCACCCAGATCACCAAGTCGCCCGACCGCCTGCTCATCGCCGAGCTGACGGCGCGCTTCTGCGACGAGGCGGGCATCGTGCGGGACGGCTTCAGCTTCCAGGCGGGCGCCGGCGGCACGGCCCTGAGCTTCGCCATCTTCCTGCGCGACCTCATGCGCGAGCGGCGGATCAAGGCGCGCTTCGTGCGCGGCGGCTCGACCCAGTACCTGGTGGACATGCTGGAGGAGGGGCTGACCGACTACATCCTCGACGGCCAGACCTTCGACCTGGAGGGCGTGCGCTCCATGCGCGAGAACCCCGGCCACGTCAACACCTCGCCCTTCACCAGCTACAACTGGCACGGCAAGGGCAACTTCGCCTCCCTGCTGGACGTGGTGGTGCTGGGCGCCACCGAGGTGGACGTGGACTTCAACGCCAACGTCGTGACCCACAGCGACGGCCGCCTGCTGCACGGCATCGGCGGCTGGCAGAACTGCCTGTCCAGCAAGTGCACCATCCTGCCCATCCCCGCCTTCCGCGACCGCATCCCGGTGCTGGTGGACAAGGTCACGACCCTGTGCGGGCCGGGCGAGCTGATGGACGTCATCGTCACCGAGCGCGGCATCGCCATCAACCCGCGGCGGCAGGACCTGCTGGACAAGCTGCGGGGCTCGAGCCTGCCCATCCGCGACATCCGCGAGCTGAAGGCCGAGGTCGAGGGCATCGTGCGGCGGCCCGCCGGCGCCGCCGGAGCTGGGCGAGAAGGTCGTCGCGGCCATCAAGTGGGTGGACGGCACGGTCATCGACTGCGTGCGGGAGGTCAAGAGCTAGGCCGCTGACGGCGGGGGCGGGATCTGCTATGCTTGCGGTCTATCGCGACTCGTAAGGAGGATCCCGCCATGAGACGGTTCTGCATCCTGCTCCTGGTGCTCGCGGCCGGCGCCGCGTCCGCCCAGTATCCCGAGAATTGTCGCAACGGTATCGGGCTGTTCACGGTCAATCCCGTATCGCCGGCCGCCATCGGTGAATTCGATGCGTACAACGGGTCTCCCGGCACGATCACCGTCTACGGGATCATCTTCAATCCTCACGACGACAACACGGATCAGGACCTGGCGAGCGTCGGTGGCTACGAGCTGCGCCTGGTTCTCCCCAGCAGCGTCTTCCTGCTGGAGTCCGTCCTGCCCGACGGTGCCAGCAGGACACCGGGCGAGTACGACGACTTCCTGGTGGCCATGGACGCCCCGGTGATATACGGCCAGTGCCTGCTGTTCACGTTGTCGCTCGGCGCGTTCTCGGGCAACCCGGGCTACCTCTACCTGGCGCCGCCTTCGACCGGAGCCAGCCTGCCGGGCCAGATGGCGGTCTTCGGTATCGCCCCGGATGCCCAGCCGTCGGCCGCCTTCCCGATATCGAGCGACTTCAGCCTCCCGGTGTTCGGGTTCTGGACCGACTGGGGCCCCATCCTGAAGTCGTCGTGGTCCTGGGGGTGCGACACCAGCGTCCCGACGCGGGGCACCTCGTTCGGCGCGCTCAAGGCCCTCTACCGCTGAACGGGAGGCCCCCGTGCATACGCCCGAGGCCCTGCTCGACCTCAACGTCCGTGCGCACCCTGGTGCCGGCCCAGGTGATCCTGCGCACCATCACCCACATCTTCCACCACCAGGGCCAGATGGCGGCCATGTGCCGGCTGCTGGCGCGGCCGGTGGAAGGCCTGGACTGGCCGCTCGTCTGCCCTACCGAGCCACCCGCGTCCACACCAGCACCCCGTCGTCCGTCGGCCGGCTCAGGCGCACGGCGCGGTCGCCCTCCAGGGTGAAGGTGACCGTGGTGTAGTCCTGGGGCGAGAAGAAGGTGGTGGGAGACTCGGGGACGAGGGTCCAGTCGCCGGCCGTCAGCAGGCCGTCGGTCGCCGCGAGGGTGAAGTTGTCCGCCCGGTCCGACACCCAGCGCCCGCCGTACCGCTGCTCCGCGTCCGCGGGCAGGGGCACCGGCGCCACGGCCGGCAGCGTCGGCACCGGCACCGCCTCGCCCCGCACCAGCCGCGGCAGGTCCTGCCGCAGCCGTGCCGCCGCGCCCGTGCGGATGTTGGCGGCGTAGACCAGGTACAAGTCGTCGATGCCGTGCCAGTCGGCGATGGCCTCGTAACCGTCGGTCAGCCCATCGCCGACGATGTTGCCGCCCTGCACCAGCGACCGGCGCACGCCCACCCCGTAGACCGTGTCCACCGCCGCCTTCAGGAACCGCTGCAGGTCCCGCGCCGTGGCGAACACCGAGCCCGCCCCCTCCAGGAAGGTGTAGTCCCTGGCCGGCGCGGGCCGGCAGCCGGGCCAGGCGGCCAGGCAGCCGACCGCATGCGGGGGCAGCGGTTTGCCGGGCACCGGATCGAAGGCGCCGTCCATGCCCGCGGGATCGAACACCAGGGTGCGCAGCAGCTCGGGGAAGGGCTTGCCCGCGGCGATCTCGCACATGCGTGCGGCCAGGGTGTAGCCCGCGGCGCTTTCGCGGGAGTCGCTGCCCGGCTCGAACAGCAGCCCCCGCATGCCCACCTGCACCCCCAGGCGGCGCACCATGTCCTCGCTGGTGTGGGGGACGGTCTCCTGGTCCGGCGTGGTCACCCGGCGGGGGAAACCGGCCCGGTGCCGCAGCACGTCGGTGAAGGTGATGGTGTCGCCCTCGGGGAACCGCGGCACGACGTCGGTGACCAGGGTGCCGGGTTGCAGCAGCCCCGACTGCATCAGTGCGATGGCCACCACCCTGGTCATGTCCTCGGTGACCGCGGCCACGCAGAACGGCGTCCCGGGTGTGATCGCCGTGTCGCCGCCGCAGGTGGTGGTGCCGAAGGAGCGTTCGTACAGCACGGTGTCGCCCCGCGTCAGCAGCAGGTTGCCCGAGAGCTGGCCGGCCGCGGCGTAGGGAGCCAGGTAGGCGTCGATGCGGGCGGCCAGGTCGTCCCCGCCGGCCCGCGCGGCGCGTGCGGTGAGCAGGACCAGGACCAGGACGAGGCCGGCACGGGCGCGAGGATTCATGACGGACTCCCGGACGATGGCGGAGGTTCGCGGGCCGGTGACGGCGTACGCCGGCCGGGCCGATCCGGTTCGGGGCGGCTCAGCGGGGCCGCAGTACCAGCCGGTGCTCGGGCGGCCCTGGCAGCAGCGGCCGCGGCCGGCCCTGGGCCCAGGCATCGTGGCCGGCCAGGAAGTAGGGCGACAGCGGGTGCCCGCCCTGCCCGCCCGGCATGTGGAAGATACCCCGATCCTCGTGTCCCGGCGACACCACCAGGCGCTCGCTGGCGCCGCTGCTGTTGCCCTGGACCCGCGGCATGAACGATTCGCCCGGCAGCGACCGGATCGGCGCCGCCAGCCAGCGGTCCAGCCGGTGGTCCAGATCCGCGAAGGGATGGGCGATCCGCACCACGTTGCGTGCGCCCCAGGTGTAGTCCGCCAGCGCCCGCCCTTCCCAGGTGGCGTTCGCCATCACCCGGTCCACGGCCTGGAGCATCACGTCGTCCCAGTCGGCGCAGCCGACCGGCACCAGGTGGGGCGGACGTTCGGTCAGCAGCCGCCAGGTCACGGCGATCGTGTGCGGCAGCCAGCCCGTGCGGAAGGATTTCACGCGGCCGCGGACCGGGCCGGTCAGCACCCCGTAGACCGCATCTTCGCACTGCCAGGCGAAGTCGCGCACCAGCCGGTAGGACACCGACGAGACCGCGGCCTGTCCGTCCCAGTGGTCGCGAACCGTCACCAGGAACAGGGTCTGCAGCGAGTCCAGCTCGGCCGCCCGGGACTCCAGCACCGGCAGCACCAGGTCGCGCCACTCGCCCATGAACACGGCCCGGTCGTCCAGCTGCACCGCCAGCATGTCGTGCTCATCGGGATGGTCCAGGGCCCGCAGGTCGTCGCGGATCTGCCGCGCGCGGGCGCCCAGGGCGTAGCCGCCGTCGCCCAGGAGGTCCAGGTCGCGGCCGGCGGCCACCCGGTTGTTGGCGGTCCACAGGCGGCCCTCGGGCGGATCGACCACGCGGGGGTAGTCCGCCGGATCCAGCCAGCCTTGCCAGCGGCACGTGCCGTCGGCCCAGGACACGGGCAGGCGGCCGTCCCAGCCCACGCGCCGCGGCAGGCGGCCGGCCACGGTCCAGGCGATGCGGCCGTCCCGGTCGGCGCAGATCAGGTTCTGGGGCGGGATGCCCACCGTCGGCGCCGCGGCCACCATGGCGTCCACGGTGCGCGCGGTCTCGAAGGCCATCAGGTGCAGGTTCACCGCGCCGGGGTCGTGGGCGGTCCAGCGCAGGGCGTAGGGCCGGCCGTCCACGTCGGCGCCCCATTCCGGTCCCCAGATGGTCTCCCGGACCACCAGGGTGTCGACGGCGCCGCCGGCCACGGCGATCAGCTGGGTGTCCCGCGTCACCGTGCGCCAGCCGTCGGGGGTGCGGTAGCGGTCGGCGTCCAGGGAGTCGGTCTCCAGGACCACCAGGTCGATCTGGTCGGCGTAGCTGTTGGTGAAGCCCCAGGCCACGTCGCCGTTGCTGCCGACCACCAGGGCCGGCGCACCGGGCAGGGTGACCCCCACCACCGTGCGGCGGCCGTCGCCCTCGGGCCAGCTCATCCGCGCCCGGTACCAGATGTTGGGCAAGGCCAGGCCCAGGTGCATGTCGTTGGCCAGCAGGGCGTCGCCGTGGGCGGTCAGGCGGCCGGCCACCGCCCAGCAGTTGCTGCCGGACGAGTCCTGGCGCGCCGTCGGCAGGTAGCTGGCCCAGGTCCGGCCGCCGTAGTTCCAGTCGCGCACGTCCACCTGGGTCGAGTCGGGCAGCGGCTCCGTTTCGGGCGGCCCGTCCTCCAGCGGCGCCTCCCAGCGGTTGGCCCGCGGCAGCAGGAGCGCCGCCAGGGGCGCGGGCAGCACGTCCCGCACCGTGGCCCAGGCCTCCTCGGTGGAGGCGTTCTCGGCGCCCAGGTCCAGGAACATGGCGTCGATGACCAGCACCGTGTCCTCGGGCCGCCACGGCCGTGGTCGCTGCCGCAGGACCAGGTACTCCCACGGGCGGACGCGCAGGTCCTCCAGGCCCGCGTTCACGCCGGCCGCATAGGCGTCCAGCAGGGCGCTGTCGGGACCGTCCAGGCCGGCCACGGCCGCCGCGGCCCGGGCGCGGAAGCGGTGCACCCGGTTGCGGCGGTCATTGTCGCGCAGGGCCGGGCCCAGCAGCGCCGCCAGCTCGCCCGCGGCCAGCCGTCGCTGCAGGTCCATCTGGAAGAAGCGGTCCTGGCCGTGGAGCCAGCCCAGGGCGAAGGCGGCGTCGGCGCGGCTCGCGGCGACGATGTCGGGCACTCCCAGCGAATCCCGGGTCACCGTGACCGGCCCCGCCAGGCCGTCAACCGGGCGCTCGCCGTCCAGCCGGGCCAGGCTGCCGCGCGCCGCCAGGGTGGCCGAGAGGCCGAGGACGGCGACCAGGGCGACGAGGACGCCGAGGACGATCAGCAGGACGCGGCGCAGCCGCGGCAGGCGGCGGATCATGGACTTCTCCCGGGATGGATGAAGGTCGCTGGCGGGGACGATCCTAGCACGGCTGGCCGGGCCGCGACAGTCGCCGTATCCTGGCGGCATTCCTTCGCACCCGGTTGTCGAACCCCGCCCGGAGGTGCCCATGCGCGCATTGACGATCCTCATCGCGGCCGCCGTGCCGCTTCTCGCACTCGCCCCCGCCGCGCCGGCGGCCGACCTGCCCCTGCCCGAGGCCTGGGACACCGTCTACGTCCTGCTTCTGGCCGACAATCCGGACCACCGGCCGGGGGACAAGGACCACGAGGCCGCCATTACCCACGACCACATCCAGTACCAGCTGCGTCTACAGGATGACGGGCGGGCCGTCGTCGCCGGCGGCTTTGGCGATGGCGACCGCGGCGATCTGGTGGGCATGACGATCCTCAAGGCCGGCACGCTGGCGGAGGCCCGGGCGCTGGCCGCCGACGATCCCGCGGTCCGCGACGGGCGCTTCCTCGCGCGGGTCAGCGCGTGGTGGGTGCCCGCGGGCCGCCTGCCCTGACGCATGCGACCGGAACGCAGGCGGCCGTCCGGCTCCCCGCCGGACGGCCGCCGCGTCGTCTGCGCGCGGGCTGCCGCGCTACCGCAGCATCTTCCACAGGTAGGCGTAGGTGATCGCCCACATGTAGGCCCGCTGGTTGAGGTTGGCGGCGGCGCCGTGGCCGCCCTCGGTGTTCTCGTAGTAGTACACGGGCTTGCCCATGTCGGTCATCTTCTTGACCATCTTGCGGGCGTGGCCCGGGTGGACGCGGTCGTCGCGGGTCGACGTGACGAACAGCACCTTCGGGTAGGTCTTGTTCTTGTCCAGGTTCTGGTACGGCGACCAGGCCTTCATGAAGTTCCAGTCGTCGGTGTCGGGGTTGCCGTACTCGGCCATCCACGACGCGCCCGCCAGCAGGTGGCTGTAGCGCTTCATGTCGAGCAGCGGCACCTGGCAGACGACGGCCTTGAACAGTTCGGGCCGCTGGACGAAGCACGCGCCCACCAGCAGGCCGCCGTTGGAACCGCCCATGATGCCCAGGTGCTCGGGCGAGGTGATCTTCCGCGCGATCAGGTCCTCGGCCACGGCGATGAAGTCGTCGAAGCAGCGCTGGCGGTTCTCCTGCAGGGCCGCCTGGTGCCACTTCGGGCCCGAACTCGCCGCCGCCGCGGATGTTGGCCAGCACGTAGACGCCGCCGCGCTCGACCCAGGCCGCGCCGGTCGATCGCCGAGTAGGACGGCCGCATGGAGATCTCGAAGCCGCCGTAGCCGTAGAGCACGGTGGGGCTGGCGCCGTTCGGCCTGGAAGCCCTTGGGCGTGACGACGAAGTAGGGGATCTTCGTGCCGTCGGCGGAGACGGCCTCGTGCTGGTCCACGGTCATGCCCGTGGCGTCGAAGCGGGCCGGCGTGGTCTTGACCTGGACGGCGCTCCCGGCCCGGCCGGACCAGCCACAGGCTCGACGGGGTGAGGAAGTCGGTGTAGGTGAAGAAGAAGGTGTCGTCGTCGTCGCTGGTGGGGCCGACGCCCGACGGAGCCCAGGCCCGGCAGGGCGATCTCGCGGCTGGGCCAGGGGCCCTCGTCGGCGGGCGTCAACTCGTAGACGCGGCTGCGCACGTTGTCCAGGGTGGTCACCAGCAGGTGATCGCGGGTGGAGGCGATGCGCCCCAGGGACACGCGCTCCTCCGGGGTGAACAGCACCGTGAAGTCGCGGCCCCCGGCCAGGAAATCGTCCAGGCCGATGGCCAGCAGGGCGTCGGACGGGTAGGTGTTGCCGCCCACGGTCCAGTCCGAGCGCAGGGTCACCAGCAGGCGGCTCTTGAACACGCCGCCGATGTCGGCGTCCTCCGGGATGTCGAGCTTCACCAGGTGCCCGTCCAGCCGCAGGTACGTGGTGCCCCGGAAGAACTCGGGCGTGCGGGAGACGAAATCGTAGCGGCCCTCGGGCCGCACGAGGGTGTAGCCGCTCACGGACACGTCGGTCGGCTCGCCCGCGAACACCGTCTCCGCGCTCGCCAGCGGCGTGCCGCGCTTCCACAGCTTCACCAGGCGCGGGTACCCGGAATCGGTCAGCGAACCCTCGCCGAAGTCGGTGCCGATCCACACGGTGTCCCGGTCCAGCCAGGAGACGCGGGACTTGGCCTCGGGCACCGTGAAGCCGTCCGCGACGAATGCCCTGGTCACGGTGTCGAACTCGCGCACCACGGTGGCGTCGCCGCCGCCGCGGGACAGGGAGACCAGGCACAGCCGGTTCTCCGGCTCCAGGAACGAGGCGCCCTTCCACACCCAGTTCTCGTTCTCGGCCGCCGCCAGGGCGTCCAGGTCGAGCACGGTCTCCCAGGCGGGGGTGTCGGTCAGGTACTGGTCCAGGAAGGTGCGGCGCCAGACGCCGCGCACATGGTCGGCGTCCTGCCAGAAGTTGTAGAGCCAGGGGCCGCGGATGGCCACGTACGGGATGCGGGCCCGGTAGTTGAAGATCTCCAGGAGCTGCTCGTGGATGGGCGCGTACTCGGGCACCTGCTCCAGCTCGGCGGTGTCCTTGGCGCTGCGTTCCTCGGCCCAGGCCAGGGCCTTCTTGCCCTCGACCTCCTCCAGCCAGAGGTAGGGGTCGTCGCCGCCGGCGGCCAGGGCGGCCAGCGGCAGCAGGAGCACGAACAGCAGCAGGAGCGGCAGGACGGTTCGCGAAGGCATCGGGGTCTCCTTGCCGGGGTGGAAGTCGGGGCTGACGGGCGCGAGTATAGCGGATGGGCGCCGCCGGGGCACCTGCGGATCGCCGGTGTCGTCCCCGGGACAGTTGCGTTATGATAGGTGACGACCGAGCCGCACCGAACCGGGAGAGCCGCCATGAACCGCTGCCGGAACGCCGTCCACCCGGCCGTGGGCTCCGCGCCGGCCGCCGCAGCCGCGGGGGCCGACCGATGAAACTCCTGGCCGGCTTCCGCGAAACCGCGTCGCACCTGGACTGGCCGGCGCTGACGACCAGCGGCGATTCCACCTACCTGCTGGACGACCGCCTCCGCCTGGTCGGCTGGAACGAGGCCTACAGCGCCTTCGCCCTGGCCAACGGCGGCGACGACATCGAGGCCCGGTTTCCCCTGGGCAGCGACGTCCTGGCCGCCGTCAGCGGCCCCCTGCGCGGCTACCACGAGAATCTGTTCCGCGAGGCCCTGGCCGGGGGCGGCCCCCTGCACGGGGACTACGAGTGCAGCTCGCCCGCGGAGCAGCGCTTCCTGCACATGTCCGTCTACCCCATCCACGGCGGTGGCGGCCTGGTGGTCAGCCACCACGTGGTCCACCACGGGCCCCACGCGGAGCCGGTGCTGCCGCTGCGCGAGCACCACACGAGCACCCTCGGCTTCATCGTCCAGTGCGCCAACTGCCGGAAGGTCCGCGACCACCGCACCGCCAACAAGTGGGACTGGGTGCCCGCGGTCGTCGCCGGCCCGCCGAACAACGTCAGCCACAGCATCTGCGCCAACTGCCTGGACCACTACTATCCCGATCTCGAGGACGACGACGGCCGGAAGGAAGACTCGTGAGCCTGCAGCGCGAGCACCCGGTGAGCTGCCCGTGCTGCGGCGAGACCATCTGGCTGGAGATCGACTGCTCGGTCCCCCGCCAGCGCTACGTGGAGGACTGCCAGGTGTGCTGCCGACCCCTGGTGGTGGAGGCGACCAGCGAGGCGGGCGAGGTGGTGGACGTCCGCGTGCACCCCGAGAACGACTGACGGCGCCCGGCCGCCCTCACAGCGCCAGCAGCACCGATTCCGAGCAGAACCCCGGTCCCAGCGCCGAGACCAGGCCGCGGCCGCCCCGCCCGGTCCCGTGCCGCTTCAGATACCGCGCCAGCACGAACAGCACCGTGGCCGAGGACATGTTGCCGTAGTCCCGCAGCACGCCCCGCGGCAGCTCCAGCTGGGACGGCACCAGGCCGAGGGCCTCCTCGTAGGCCTCCAGCACCTTGGCGCCGCCGGGGTGGAAGAGGAAGGCGTCGATGTCCGCCAGGGTCAGGCCGCAGTCCTCCAGGAACGAGCCGGCGTCCTCCCGGGCGCTGGCCGCCACGATCTCGGGGATGCGCCTGGCGAAGACCACCTGCAGCCCTTTCTGCAGCACGGTCCAGCCCATGACGTCCAGGGTGTCGGGATAGAAGCGGCTGCGGGTGGCCAGGGTCTCGCAGGCCGGGCCCCTGCAGGCCGTCGCCCTCCAGCAGGACCGCCGCCGCACCGTCGGCGAACAGGGCCGTGGCCACCAGGTTGGACTTGGAGTCGTCCTCGGGCATGAAGGTCAGGCCGCACAGCTCGGTGGCCACCAGCAGCACCCGCTCGCGGGGGTGGCCCAGCAGGTGGTGGTGGGCCAGGGAAAGCCCCGCCACGCCGCCGGCGCAGCCCAGACCCCAGACGGGGGTGCGGCGCACGTCGCGGCGCAGGCCCAGCTCGTTGATCAGCCGCGCGTCGATGGACGGCGTGGCCAGCCCCGTCGTGTTGACGTAGATCACGTAGTCCACGTCGCGGGGGCCCAGGTCCGCGTCGGCCAGGGCGCCGCGCGCGGCCTCGGCCGACAGCCGCGTGGCCTCCCGTGCGTACAGGGCGCTCTTCTCGGCCAGGTCGTGGGACTGATGAACCAGTCCACCGGGGCGGCGAAGTGGCGGGTGTCGATGCCCGTGGCGGCGAACATGGCGAGCAGGCGGTCCAGGTCGGGGATGCGGCCGGTGAAGAGCTCCGCGGCGAAGGCCTGGGCCAGGTCCTGGTCGACGCGGGTCTCCGGCACGGCGGTGGCGACGGTGCGGATCCTGGGCATGCTGGTCCTCCGGTCAGATTGGGGTTTCCTCCAATCTACGACAGGTTTAGTCTCATGGCAGGAGCGGCGGCGTCCGACACCCGATCGCCGCACACCCGCGGAGGTACGGCACTTGCCCCAGGATGATCTCAACCGGCTGCTCGAGGCCGCGGTGCGCCTCGAACTGAACATCGGCCGCCTCTACGTGCGGTACCATCAGCTCCTGCCCGAGGACGCCTCCTTCTGGTGGCGGCTCTCCCTGGAGGAGAAGAACCACGCGGCCCTGCTGCGCTCGGCGGATCAGCTGACGGGCATCGCCCACGAGGTGCCGCCGGGCCTGCTGCCCGAGCGGCTGGAGGACGTGCTCGACCTGAACGCCCGGGTCGAGGCCTGCATCGTGGGCACGGTGGCCAAGCCCCCGACCCGCGCCGAGGCCTTTCGCTGCGCCCTGGAACTGGAGCAGTCGGTGGGCGAGGTCCACTTCCAGTCCTTCATGGCGGAGGCCGCCGAGCGGCAGCCTGGCCAGGATGCTTCCAGTCCCTGAACCAGGGCGACATGGACCACGCCCAGCGGGTGCGCGCGTACATGGACGAGCACGGCCTGGACTGAGGCTGCCGCGCTTGCCGCCGCGCCGGGCCCTCCGTACCCTGTAGGCCGAGTTCCGGCGCGTGCGCCGGCCCCATCCAGCCAACCGCGTGGAGGATCCATGTCGGCAACCCTCAAGCAGGTCGTGCAGGCGTACGTGGACGCCTTCAACCACGGCGACCTGGACGCCCTGATCGGCCTCTTCGCGCCCGACGCCCGGATCCACGGCGTGCTGGGCTCGGGCGGCCTGGACGAGGTCCGGCCCATCTGGCAGGACCTGATCCGCTGCTTCGCCATCAACCTCGAGGTGCAGGACCTGGTGGCCGAGGACGATCGCGTGGCGGCCCGCTACATCGAGCGCGGACGCTCGGTGGCGTCCTTCCGCGGCGGTCCGGTCACCCGCGAGTCCTACGCGATCCCGGCCATGGAGTGGTTCGAGATCCGCGACGGCCTGATCCGGCAGCGCTGGGGCGCCCGGGACATGGCCGCCCAGTTCGCCCAGATGGGGCTGCCGCTGCCGGGCTGATCCGGCCCGCGTTCCCGGCACCCGAAGGAGGCCCGCGTGACTCCCGACGCCACCCCGCCCCCGTTCGTCGGCGCCTGGCGCCTGCTGCGCTTCGAGCTGCACCACGAGGACGGCGAGATCATCCTGCCCTTCGGCGAGTCGGCGGGCGGCTCGCTCATCTACACGCCGGGCGGCCGCTTCTCCTACCAGACCCACCGCGCGGACCGGCCCCCGGTGGCGGCCGGCGACCAGATGAAGAGTTCCGAGGAGGAGACCATGCTCAACTACCGGGCCTACGTGGCCTACCACGGCCGGTGGCTCTGGAGCCCGGGCGAGGGCGTGGTCACCCACCGGGTGGAGGGATCCCTGTTTCCCAACTGGGAGGGCCGGGACCAGAAGCGCTTCCTGCGCCTGGTGGCCGGCCGGCTCGAGCTGACGACGCCGCCCACCCAGTGGGGTGGCGGCGAGGCCATCAAGGCCCTGACGATGTGGGAGCGGTCGTCCGCCTGAGGGCGGCCGCCGACGGAGGAGGAATCATGCGACGCACACCGCTGATCGCCGGCCTGGCCGGCGGACTGCTGGCCGTCGTCCTGGCCGCGGGCGGGCCCCTGGTGCCGCCGGCCGCCGCCGCGGACGACGTGCCCACCGCCCTGGTCATCATCGACATCCAGGACTTCTACTTCCCCGGCGGGGCCTTGCCCCTGGTGGGCGCCGAGGCCGCCGCGGCCAACGCCGGCAAGGTGCTGGCCCGCTTCCGCGCCGCGGGGCTGCCCGTCTTCCACGTGGGCCACAACGCCAGCAAGGGGCGAGGCTTCCACGCCGAGGTCAGCCCGCCGCCGGCGAGGACGTGGTCTGGAAGGACGACGTCAACGCCTTCCAGGACACCGACCTGCTGGACCGGCTGCAGCAGCGCGGTATCCAGCGCCTGGTGCTGTGCGGCATGCAGACCCACATGTGCCTGGAGGGCGCGGCGCGCGCCGCCCACGACTTGGGCTTCGACGTGGTGATCGTGGGCGACGCCTGCGCCACCCGCGACCTGGCCTACGGCGGGGTGACGGTCCCCGCCGCCCAGGTCCACGCCGCCACCCTGGCCACCCTGGACGGTGCCTACGGACGCGTCGTGGACACGGCGGCCATCCTGGCCGAGTATTGACGGGGGAGCTGCGGCGACGGGAGGACGACATGCGGCACCGGCCGACCGAACACGTCTGCCAGATCTGCGGCAGCACGCGGCAGAACGACCTGCGGCCCGGCGTGCTGGTGCGGCCCGCGGTGGGCGACCTGATCCAGGCCGACACCGGCCAATGGTCCGAGGACGGCTGGATCTGCCTGGCCGACCTCCAGAAGTACCGCCATCGCTACGTGCAGAGCCTGCTGGAGGACGAGCGGGGCGAGCTGAGCGCCCTGGATCGCGAAGTGATCGAGAGCCTCCAGCAGCAGGAACTGCTGACCCGCAATCCCGACGACGAGTTGCAGGCGATCCTGACCCCCGGCCAGCGCGTGGCCGACCGCATCGCCACCTTCGGCGGCAGCTGGACGTTCATCGGCATCTTCGGCGAGCGTCCTGTTCCTGTGGATCCTCGGCAACTCCCTGGTCCTGATCCTCAAGCCCTGGGATCCCTATCCGTTCATCCTGCTGAACCTGGCCCTGTCCTGCCTGGCCGCCATCCAGGCGCCGGTGATCATGATGAGCCAGGGCCGCCAGGAGTCCCGCGACCGCCTCCACGCCCAGCGCGACTACCAGGTGAACCTCAAGGCCGAGCTGGAGATCCGCCACCTGCACCAGAAGATCGACCACCTGCTGTCCCACCAGTGGGAGCGACTGGTGGAGATCCAGGAGATCCAGATGGAGCTGATCGACGGAACTGCGCGGGCGGGCCGGCAAGTGAGCGCGCGCGCGCCACGCCGAATCGTCACCACACCCACCGCGTGGGCTGGCTGCGGGCCGCCGTGCTGGGGGCCAACGACGGCATCGTCTCCACGGCCAGCCTGGTGGTGGGCGTGGCTGCGGCCGCGGCCGGCCGCCAGGAGGTGCTGGTGGCGGGCGTCGCCGGGCTGGTGGCCGGGGCCATGTCCATGGCCGCGGGCGAGTACGTGTCGGTCAGCTCCCAGGCCGACACCGAGGAGGCCGACCTGGAACGCGAGCGCCACGAACTGGAGGACGACCACGCCTACGAGCGCGAGGAGCTGGCCACCATCTACGTGGAGCGCGGCCTGGACCAGGGCCTGGCCCGGCAGGTGGCCGACCAGCTCATGGCCCACGACGCCCTGGGCGCCCACGCGCGGGACGAGCTGGGCATCTCCGAGACCATGGCCGCGCGGCCGGTGCAGGCGGCCCTGGCCTCGGCGTCCACCTTCGCCGCGGCGCGGCGCTGCCCCTGGCGGTGGCCGCGTTCACGCCCGATCCGCGATGGTGCCCCTGGTGGCGGCGGCCTCCCTGGTCAGTCTGGGCGTCCCTGGGGGCGGTGGCGGCCCGGGCCGGCGGCGGCCGGGGTCCGCGGGCGGCCTGGCGGGTCACCTTCTGGGGCGCGTTGGCCATGGCGCTCACCGCGGGTGTGGGTAGATTGGTGGGGACGGCGGTGTGATCGCGCCGCCGGACGGCACCCGGGCCGCACCGGCCCGTCGCGCTCTGAAGACCCGACGGGAGGATCGACATGAGCGACAACAACGACCTGGAACTGGTCACCGTGCTGGCCACCTGCGACCTGGGATTGATCGACATCGCCGAGGGCCTGCTCGAGGGGGCGGGCATCCTCTACCTGGCCAAGGGCGAAGGTGTCCAGGACATGTTCGGCCTGGGGCGGCTGTCCGCGGTCAACCCCCTCACCGGGCCGGTGGAGATCCAGGTGGCCGCCAACGATGCGGAGAGCGCGCGCCGCATCCTGGAGGACGTGATCGCCGAGGCCGGCTAGTGAAGGCGACGGCGATCGCGGCGGTCCTGCTGCTGGCGGCCGGAGTCGCGGCGGCGGCGGACGAACCCGCACCGGCGCCCGAATCCTGCAGCGAGTTGGCCGTCTACCACCTGCTGGACTTCTGGCTGGGCACCTGGGACGTGTCCGTGGGCGGGATGCATGTGGGCACCGACACCGTCAGCCGCGTCGCCGGCGACTGCGCCGTCGAGGAGCGCTGGCGCTCGGTCACCGGCGGCGTGGGCCTCAGCCTCTTCTGGTACGACCAGGCGGCCGCGGCCTGGAAGCAGGTCTGGGTGACCAGCGCCGCCTTCCGGCCCGGCGGCACCAAGGAGAAGGTCCTCAAGGAGACCACGCCGGACGGCGGCCTGCGTTTCGAGGGCGTGGTCACCCGGCCCGACGGCTCGTCCTACCGGGACCGCACCACCCTGACGCCCGGACCGGACGGCACGATCCACCAGCTCATCGAGGTCTCCGACGACGACGGGGAGAACTGGAAGTCCACCTTCGACGCCGTGTACCGACGCACGGACTGAATCCCGGGAGAAGCCATGCGACTCTTCGCCGTCATGCTCGGGGGCACGGCGCCCCGGGCCGCCACCGAGCTGCACGACGTGGTCTTCGTCGCCGGCGAGCGTCTGGAGGACACCTGGGACCAGCTGCTGGACGCCTGGTTCGGCGCGCCCGCGGGGCTGCACGTGGACTCGTGGGCGGCGCTGGAGACGGTGGACGGCTGGCGCGTGGTCCTGCGCCCGGAACCGCCGGCCGCCGGTCCGAAGCTCTGGTTCATCAACCTGGGCGCCTACCGGCCGGGCCACTTCGGCGAGCTGCACGCGGTGGCCTTCCTGGCGGGCGACGACCCCGCCGCGGTGAAGGTCCGCGCCAAGGCGCGCGCTGCTGCGGGAAGCCGACCAGCAGCACACCGATGACCTGCACGAGGTGGACGACTGCCTGGCGGTGACCCGCGCGGGCGCACTCCACGTGCACCTGGAACCGGCCGGCCCGGCGGCGGCGGACGCCGCGCCGGAGGTGGTCAACGGCTGGCTGCCGCTGCCCGCGGCGGCCATCGCGGCCTGGGAGGCGCGGCGATGATCGATCTGCTGGCCGCCACGCCGCCCGGCGCGCGCCTGGGCCGGGTGGATCCGCCGCAACTGCTGGCCATGCGCGACCGGGGCGTGCCCATCATCGACATCCGGCGGCCCTCCGAGTGGGAAGCCACCGGCGTGATCGCGGGCAGCCGCCTGCTTGACCTTCTTCGACGAGCGGGGAGGGTTCGACCTGGATGGCTGGCTGGCCGCGCTGGCGCCCTTGGCGGGACCGGCGACCCCTTGGTGCTGGTGTGCCGGCTGGCGCAGCGCACCGACGTGCTGGGCCGCTATCTGGCCGGCGCCCGGGGCTACCGGCAGGTGCACTCACCTGGTGGGCGGCATCACCTGGTGGCTGGCGAGGCGGCTGCCCGGTGACGGCGGCCGCGGATCCGGCGACCGGCGCGGCCGGGGGCGACGCCTGACTCAGCAGGAGCGGATGGTCAGCACCGGGCACTGGGCGTAGCGCACCACCATCTCCGCCACCGAGCCGAACACCATGTGGGCCAGGCCCGTGCGCCCGTGGGTGGCGATGAAGATGGCGCCCACCTTCTCCTGCTCCGCGAACGCCAGGATCTCCTTGGCCGGGCGGCCCATGCGGATCTCCAGCCGCGGCACGATGGAATCGTCCAGGATGGACGAGGCGAAGGAGCCCAGGTTGTCCCGGGCCGCGCCCGCCACCTGGCGCTCGTACTCGGACATGTCGAAGTTCAGGTCGGCCGAGTCGACGCGCGGCTGGGGCAGTTGGGGCACCGGCCGGTGGACGTTCAGCAGGATGATTTCCGAACTGAACTTGAGGGCGAACTCGTTGGCCATCTTCAGGCCGCAGATGGAGGGCTCGCTGAAGTCCGTGGGGCAGAGGATCGACTTGAACGGGAACATCGTCCACCTCCGGGGTTCGCCGCGGGATTGCGGATTGACAAGCGCGTCGACGCGGGCCTCACTGTTGTTGGGCCCAATATAGCACACGGGAGGCGGGGGGTCATGGCGTTCTACTCGGACTTCGCCGGCAGCTACGAGGAGATCTTCCCCTTCCGCACGGAGGCGGCGGCGTTCCTGGACCACTGGCTGCTGCCGAGCGGCCGCGTCCTGGACGTGGGCTGCGGCACCGGCCGCTACTGCCGGCACCTGGACGGCACCGGACGCCGCTGCACGGGCATCGACCTGGACCCGGGGATGATCGACGAGGCCCAGCGCCTGCACGCGGCCGGCGACTTCCGCCTCATGGGCATGGAGGAGATCGGCCTGCTGGGCGACGGCGACTTCGACGGGGTCTTCTGCATCGGCAACGTGCTGCCGCACCTGCCGGCGCCGCAGCTGGCGGGTTTCCTGGGGGCGGTGCGCGACCTGCTGCGGCCCGGCGGGGATCTGGATCTGCCAGACCGTGAACTTCGACCCCCTGCTCGAGCCCTGGACGGGTACGCGTTCCCGCCCATCCGCCCCGGCGACGGCGAACTGGTCTTCCGCCGCGTACTACCGGGACATCCGCCCGGGCGAGCTGAGCTTCGAGACCGTGCTCGAACGCGACGGCGAGGAGATCTTCCACGGCGAGACCCGGCTCTACCCCCGCACCAGCGCCGACCTGGCCGCGGGCCACCGGGCGGCGGGCTTCCGCCAGCTGGCCCACGTGGCCGACTGGTCGGGGCGCCGCTTCTGAGCCCGGCGCCTGGGCGGCAGCATCTTCGTCTTTGAAAGGACCTGACCATGACCCGCACCCTCGCCGCTGCCTGCTGGCCGTCGTCGTCGCCTGGCCGCCGGTCCGCGGCGGTCGGCCGTCCGGGCCGCCTCGCCCCTGGCCGCCGGCGGCCGCGTGGTCACCGGCAGCATCTCCTTCTCCTCGGCCGGCGGCAGCTACTACGCCGACGACGCCGGCGACCGCACCCAGGAGTGGAGCCTGCAGCCGGGCGGCGGCGTGCTTCGTCGCCGACGGCCTGGCGATGAACGTGCTGATCAGCGGCACCTGGTTCCGTCAGGGGGACGTGGTGGCCAACCTCTACGAGATGGGGCCGACCCTGGAGTACTACTTCGACACCGTCGGCGCCGGACGGGCGCCAAGGGGCACGGCATCCCCTACCTGGGCGCGGGGGTGCTGTGGGGACGGACCCACAGCGAACTGGCCGGCGCGGCGGCGTCCTACAACAGCGCCTGCGCCGCTGTTGCGGGCCGGCGTGGCCTGGATGATCGGCGAGCGCATCGCCGCCGACATCTCGGTGATGCACCGCTTCGGCAGTCTACACCGCAGAAGCAGCCCCTGGACGGCCCGAAGACCCACGGCAACCGCTGGACGGCCCACTGGGGGATCAAGGTGTTCCTGCCCTAGGCGCTCGCGCCGCGCGCAGGAGGTAGAGGGTGCGTTCGCTGCCGGGGATGGGCTCGGACGCGACTCGACGCGCGAAGCGCGCGGCGAAGGCCGCCTCGAAACCTTCGCGGTCGTAGCCGGGGAAGACGTCCTCGCGGGTGGCCAGCAGCCGGCGCACCTGCGAGTCGTTCTTGGGCACGAATTCCACGATCAGACCGGCGGCCGGCCCGGGCGAAGAAGGCCGCCAGCCGGTCCAGGGGCACGTTGTTGCCGATGGCCAGGTGGTGGACCAGGGCCAGGGCCAGCACGCAGTCCGGCGGGCCCCGCGGCCAGGAGGCTGGCCCGCTCGGCGTGGTCCCAGCCCAGGGCCGGGCTGGGGTTGGTCAGGTCCATCAGCAGCGGCAGCAGGCCGCGTCTCGCCCCGCTCCTTCACCTGCCGCCAGGCCTGCTCCACCGCCGCCGGGTCCACGTCCGCCGCCACCGTGGGGATGCCCCGGCTCCGCGGCCAGGCGGCTGAAGGTGCCGTCGTTGGCCCCCAGGTCCCACACCGTCGCGGGCGCCGCCCGCTCCAGGAAGGCCGCCACCAGCTCGCGCTTGGCCCGCAGGGCGTCGTCGCTGTAGTTGGTGTCCTGGTAGTAGTCGCCCCACTCGGTGCCCCGCCGGCGTCCAGGCCAGCCTGCCCACGGCGCCGCGCAGGCTGTCGATGATTCCCGTCAGGGCCCGCTGCGACACCGGCCGCGCCTTGGCCGCGCCGCGCCGGTCCTCGTGCTTCTTCTGGCTGGCGGCGTGGGCGTGCACGTGCATCAGCAGCGCCGGGCGACAGCCGTGCGCGCCAGGGCAGCAGCCGCGCCGCCAGGTCCAGGGGCACGCCGTCGATGTGGGTGCGCAGCAGCGACAGCAGCCGCACGTCCACCTTGGCCATCAGCGCCAGCGGCGCCAGGAAATGCTGGCAGAACTGGCGGTAGGCCACCCACGGCTCGCCCTCGGCGTAGGCCGCCAAGGACAGGGTGTCGATGAGCACGGGCCGGCCGTCGGTCGAACTGGATGTTGTAGGCCGAGGCGTCCTTCAGGGTCATGCCGTACCGCAGGGCCAGCTTCTGGATGCGCAGCGTGGCCAGGGCCGCGTCCTTGAGCTGGGAGAAGCACCACTCGTAGGGATGGCTGACGAAGGGGATCTCCCGCGGCGCGATGACGCAGGCGGCCACGTCGTCGCCCAGTTCCCGGGGGGCTTCGGCGTGGGGCACGAGCAGGCCCTTGCCCGTCAGTGCGGCGTAGAGGCCCGAATCGTGGAGCAGGCGCAGGTCGTCGGCGCAGGAGGCGTTCACCTGGCGGTACAGCACGCCGTCGCGGCGGAAGAGGAAGCCGCCGGGATCGCGGAAGCTGGCGGCCAGCCGGCCGTCAGTCATCGTCGCTCGTCGTCCTGGGGCTGCTTGCCGGTGATGGCGGTCTTGATCCGGCTCCAGAACATGCGCAGGACCACGCCCGCTCCCACCACGGCGGCGATCACGCCCTGGATGACGAAGCTGCCCGTGCCCGGGTCGATGTAGGCGTAGGCGGCCGAGGGCACGATGACGAAAAGCGCGGCCAGCACGGCGACCAGGCGCACGGCCGACGGGCTTCGGCCCGGGAGGCGGGAACGCGGCATGGGAATCCTCCAGGCGGTGGGAGCGCAACGCGGTGATCATTTCTGGACGGGCGGACCCGCCAAATCTATAGTCCGTGGAAACCCCTTGTAAAGGGTTGGTTGATTCCGCCGTCGGGGAGCATCCACGAGTTCATCATGACCTGGAAACGCGGGACCGTCCGTCGGATTGGGGCGATGCTCGGCGGGTTCGTCGCCGTGGCCGCCTTCGCCCTGCTGCAGCCCCTGCTCGACATCCTGGGCCGCTATCCCGAGTTCCTCGCCGCCCACGCGGCGGGGCCCGGTGACGTGGCGTTGCTGGTGGTCATCGTCGCCGTGGGCGTGCCCCTGATTTGCCTGTTGGCGGTGCTGGCGGCGGAGCTGGTCGCCGTGCGCGCCGGCCGCGCCGTCCACGGGGCGCTGCTGGGCCTGCTGGCGGCGCTGGCGCTGCTGCCGCCCTTGGCCCGGCTGCTGCCGGCCGAGGCCGCCCTCGCCGCCGCCGTGCTGCTGGGCCTGGCCTTCGTGGTGGCGCACCACCGCCGGGCGTCCCTGCGGCGTGCCCTGCCCGCCTTCGCCCTGGCGGCTGCGGGCTTCGTGGCGGTCTTCGCCGCCTTGCCCCGGGTCCGGGCGGTCCTGCGGTCGGCCGAGGCGCCGGCGGTGGCCGCGGCCGCGACGGGCGGCCGCCAGGTGCCGGTGGTGCTGGTGGTCTTCGACGAATTTCCGCTGACATCCCTGCAGACCGCCGACGGGAGCATCGACGCCCGCCTGTTCCCCAACTTCGCGGCCTTCGCCGCCGATGCCACCTGGTACCCCGAAGCCACGTCCGTCAGCGGCGCCACCTTGCAGGCGGTGCCCGCCATCCTGGCCGGCGTCCTGCCCGGCTGGGACCGGCAGCCCACGGTGGCCGACTATCCGCGCTCGCTGTTCACGCTGCTGGGCGCGTCGCACCGGCTGGTGGTGGACGAGGTCCAGACCAACCTCTGTCCCGACGAACTGGTCGGCTGGTCGCGGGCCCGGGACCGGCGCCGCCTGCTGCTGCGGGACGCGGCCGTCGTCACCGCGCACGCGGTCCTGCCGACCGGCCTGGACGACCGGCTGCCTCCGGTGGACGACACGCTGGAGCGGCTTCGGCGAGCCCGACGGGACCGACGCCGACGTCACCCGCACCGGGCGATTCCTCGCCTGGGTCCGGCGGCTGACCGGCGGCGGCCGGCCCCTGCTGGGCGGTGGTCCACACCCTCCTGCCCCACAATCCCTACCGACTGACGCCGGACGGCCGCATCTACCACTGGCGCGAGCGGGAGGACCTGGACGCGGACGGGCGCTGGCCCGCGGATCCGGCGGTGGTGCGGGGCGCCTACCGCCGGCACCTGCTGCAGGTGGCCTGCGTCGACGGGCTGCTGGGCGAGACCCTGGCGCAGTTGCGCCGGGAGGGGATCTACGATCGGGCCCTGATCGTGGTGACCGCCGACCACGGCTGCGCCTTCGCGCCCGGCGGCTGACCACCGCCGCTGGACGGGGCCAACCTGGTGGACATCATGGCCGTGCCCCTGCTGGTGCAAGCTATCCCGGCGGGGCCCACCGGGGTGTCGACCGCCGCCTCGCCCAGACCGTGGACGTGCTGCCGACGATCGTGGACGTGCTGGGCCTGAAGCCGGGCTGGTCGCTGGACGGGCGGTCCCTGTTGGCCTCCCCCGACGGTGCCCGCACGACCCTGGATTTCCTGGACAAGGACCGTGAGGACCGCCTGACCGTGACTCCGGCCGCGCTGGCGGGCCGCACCGCGTCCCTCCGACGCAAGCTCGCCTGGTTCGGCCGGCCGCAGCGGCCGTGGGACCTGGTGGCCCTCGGCCCGGACGCCGACCTGGTGGGCACCCCCGTGTCGCGCCTGGACGTGATGGCGGGTCGGCCCGCGGCCAAGCTGGCCCACCGCCTGCGGGCGCTGGCCGTCGACACCGCGGGGACGTTCATCCCCGCCGAATTCTCGGGCACTTGCCACGTGGATCCCGCGGATCCCGACGCGCCCCTGGCCCTGGCCGTGGACGGGGTCGTGGCCGGAGTCGGCCGTCCCCTTCGCCCGGGATCCGGCGCCGAGGCGTGGCCCTGGCGGATCCTCATCGACCCGGCCCGCCTGCGGGCGGGCGCCAACGCGGTGGCGTTGTTCCGCATCGCCGGCGAGGGGGCCGGCCGCCACCTCGTCCGGCTGGGGACTTGGGGGGCGTCCCTGCTGGGCGTGGGTCTGGGTGCCCGGCCCCTGGACACGGTGCCCGAGCGTGGATTCCACCAGGCCGAGGACTGGAGCGGGACTCCCTTCCGCTGGACCGACGGCCATGCCGAACTGCGGGTACCCCTGGGGCCGCAGGAGCAGCCCCGTCACCTCACCTGTCGCCTGGTCGCCACCGGGCCCCGCGGCACGCGCCTGCGGTTGCTGGTGGACAGCGCGGTCGTGGCCGACCGCGATCTGCCCCCGGGCTCCTGGACCGGCGGCGTCGACCTGCCGGCGACCGGCCGCCGGGACAGCCTGATCCTGGAGATCGACAGCGGCGTGTTCACCCCCGGCGGGGGGGATGGGCGGGTCCTGGGTGTCGGCCTTGCCGGTATCGTCTTGGAATAGAACCGGTTGGCGATCGCCGGGAATAGTTCGGGATCATCCCGGCATCCGCTTGTATCTTGGAATCTTGAAACCGTGGCCGCGGCGGGACGCCGTCGCCACCCAGTCCCAGGAAGCGAAGGATCGTGACCATGAAGCAGAAGGATCTCGTGGTCGGTGCGCTGATCGCCGCCGTGCTGGCCCTGGCCGTCGGGTATCCGGCCGGCCCCGCCGCGGCGCAGCCTGCCGCCGACCCCACCCCCGCACCCGCCACCAAGCCGGCCACCAAGCCCGCCGTCCTCAAGGGCGATTTCGCCAGCGCCATCGTCATCGACGCCGAGACGGGCATGACCCTCGTGGCGGTGAACGAGCGCGCCAAGCGCCAGCCCGCCTCCATGCTCAAGATGATGACCGAGCTGCTGGTGCTCGAGCGGGTGGACAAGGGCGACATCAGGTTCGACGATCCGGTCAAGGTCTCGGCCAAGGCCAGCAGGATGGGCGGGTCCCAGGTCTACCTGGCCCAGGGCGAGGTGTTCACCGTGGAGGAGCTGCTCCACGCCCTGTCCATCCACTCGGCCAACGACGCCGCCTGCGCCCTGGCCGAACACGTGGCCGGCAGCACCGACGCCTTCGTGGACCTCATGAACATGAGGGCCAAGGAACTGGGCATGACCGACTCGGTCTTCCATTCGGTGCACGGCCTGCCGCCCGGCCGGGGCCAGCAGCCCGACATCACCAGCGCCCGCGACATGTCCCTTCTGGCCCGGGAGCTGATCAAGCACCCCCATTCCCTGGAGTGGGCCTCCACCAAGACGATGCCCTTCCGCGACGGGAAGTTCACCCTCTACAACCCCAACAAGCTCGTGGGCACCTACCGCGGGCTGGACGGCCTGAAGACCGGCTACACGGGTCCGGCGGGCTTCTGCGTCACCGCCACCGCCGTGCAGATGGACAAGCGCCTGATCTCGGTGGTGATGGGCTGCTCCTCGGATCGCGCGCGCGCCAACGAGACCACCCGGCTGCTGACCTATGGGTTCAACCTCTACACCCAACTGCCGGTGATCGCGGCCGACGGCTCGCCCTTGCCGGCGGTCCTGGTGGTGCGCGGCGGCAAGGAGAAGGAGGCGGCCGTCACCGCCGCCGACTCGCTCGTGGTCAGCGTGCCCCGCAACCGCACCGACGACGTGACCATCGAGTACCGGCTGCCCGAGGCGGCCGACGCGCCCCTGGCCGCCGGCACCGAGGTGGGCCGGGCCGTGGCCGTCCTCGACGGGATCGAACTGGGCAGCGTGCCGGTGGTGGTGGCCGAGGACGTGGCCAAAGGCAACTGGCTGGACCGCTTGTTCCGTTGAGGAACCCGGAAGGCGGCTGACACGGCCGGCGACCCGGGTTATCATCTGACGATGGCTGAACCCGAACATCCCCGACGGAAAGCGGGCGCGCCATGATGCGGTTCCCCGGTCCGCACATCGCGGCGTTCCTGATGCTGTGCTGCGCGGCCGCCGGTTGCGGCGGGCCCCGGGGGGTGGCCACCGTGCCCTTCGCGGCCCTGAGCGGCGTCGCGGCCGCCGACTCCCTCGGCCTGGAATCCTTCCTCGCCCTGACCTCCGCCGAACGGGCCGCCCGTCGGACCGAGGCGGCCTCCTACCTGGACGCCGCCCGGGCCGCCGCGACGAACCGCGCCTACACCCGGGCCCTGCAGAGGGCGGCCGGGCTGGCTCCCGACGATCCGACGCCTTGGCTCGACCTGGCCCACACCTGGCGCTGGGTCGGCGACTACCTGCACGCGGAGACCTGCCTGGACAACGCCACCGCCGCCTTGCGGGCCTGGGGCGCCCCGGGGGCCGACGCCCCTGAGGACCGCATCGGCCGCAACGAGGCCGCCCTGCGCACGACGCTGCTGCGGGCCTGGCTCGCCTACGACCGGGCCGAGTGGCGCGAAGGGCTGGTCTGGGCCCGGGCCGCGGCGGACCGGAAGGCGAGCAAGGAGGAGGCCTGGCGCCTGGAGGGGTTGCTGTCCGGCGCCCTCGGCCGTCACGCGGACGCCCACCAGGCGGCAGCCGACCTGCTCCGCCGCGATCCTTTCAGCAGCGACGCGGTGTGGATCCTGGCCGAATTGGCCTGGGGGCGGGGCGAGAACCATGCGGCCTTCGACCGGCTGGTGCACGTCCAGCCGGGCCAAGGCACCGTGGCCGAGCTGCGACCGGCCCGCGAGAACGCCGCGGCCTGCTACCGGGACATGGGGGCCATCGCCGAGGTCGTGGGCGAGTGGGGCTACGCCCGGCGCTGGTACGCCGAGTCGGCGGCGGCCCTGCCCCTGCCCCACACCGACGGCATCGCCCGGTCCAGGCTCCCCGCCTGGGGGCTCCCGACCGCCGGGTCGAGCTGCCGGTCTGGCTGGCCGAGGGCCGCTCCTACGTCACCGGCTCCCTGGCGGCCTACGCGGACCTGGCCTACCGGCGTTTCGCGGCGGCCGGCCCCGGGGCGGACCGGGAGTTGTGGGCGGGGGCCGTGGTCAACGCCACGGGCATCCTGCTGCGCCGGGACGAGGCCGCCGCCTGGGCCCAGCGCGCGCGGGGGCTGGTGTTCGCCGGCCTGGGCCAGGCCGACCGGGGACTGGCCGACCTGCAGCGCGCCGCCGAACGGCTGGAACCGGACGGCCAAGTCGATGCCGAGATGGAGGCGGCCATGGGCCACCTGCTCCTGGTGAAGAAGGACGCCGCCGCGGCGCGGGACCATCTGCAGCGGGCCGTCGACCGCGACCCCGGCCTGGCCGCCGGCCTGGAGCGACCTGGGTCTGGCCCTGGTCATGCAGAACGATCCGCCGGCGGCCCAGGCGGCGTTCGACCGGGCCCTGGCCCTGGATCCCGGCCTGGTCACCGCCTGGTACAACCGGGGGCTGATGCATCTGCATGCCGGCGAGCTGGACGCGGCGGCGTCCGACCTGGCGGAGGCGGCACGCCTGGCCCCGGACAACCAGGAGGTGGCCCGCCTGCTGCAGCAGATCCGGGCCCGTCAGCGCCGGCTGCGGCCGTGAGCTTTTGACAGGGGCGCCGGCCGTACGTACGTTGTCCCCATATCCCAGTCCGCAGGCGACGATTCGGTTTTCCGGGGGAGGAACCATGCTTCGTACCTGTTGGCGGCCCTGTGGCTGGCCGCGCCGCCGTTCCGGGGAACGCGGCCGAATATGCCCTGATCTGGAACGGTCCCATCGACAACGGCATCGAGATCCGCATCCCCGGTTTCTTCGCCGGCGCCGTGGGACGCCGGCAATCTGGGCGTGCATCTGGTGATCGGCGATCGGGCCGACTGGGGGCCTGCACCCACCGCATCGACCTGGGGGAGATCCAGCGCCGGGAATTCGACGGTTGGGTCGATCTGGACATCGGCGGCCTGATCGAGGAGCCGCCGTTCTACGCCTTCTTCGTCCGCGGCGACGACCACCTGGTGCACACGCCCCACGAGGTGTTCTACACCCGCGTCGGCGGCGGCCGGTGATCGAGCATGGACACCGGACCGCCGCCGCGCCGGGGCCGCCGGGCCAGCCGGGCCGCCGGTGGCCGCGGCGGCGGTTGAGCGAAAAAAGGACCAAGTCGTCCAGATTATATTTGACCCGCGCGCAAAGGGGAGACGACCGTTCCGGTATCACCCGAGCCGGACGGTTGCGTCATGCGTTGCCATTCCCGTCGTCATCGTATGCATCCTCTTGGGAGCACATCATTTCCGTGGCCGGGGAGTGGGGCCTCGTGGGCCTCTGGCTGAGCCTGCCGCTGGGCCCTGGTCCTGCGCCGCCGCTGGGCCGACCGCGCCGTGCAGGTGCTGCTGTCTGGCGGGGGCCGTGGAGTGGCTGCTGACTCTGCGTGAACCTGGTCTCGTCCTACCGGCGGTTCGGTCTGCCCGCCGGCGCGCCGCCCTCATCCTGGGGGGCGTGGCCGTGGCCACCGCGGGCCGGCGCTGGTGCTGGAGAGCCGGCCGCCGCCGGCGCGCCTGCCCCGACGCGATCCCGGTCGGCATCGGGCCTGGGAGCGTTCCTGGTGCACGGGCGGCCTGCTGGCGGTGGTGCACCTGATGGTGGCGCGCCCCATGATCCTGCTGGAGCGCTTCCTGCCCGGCGGCGGCTGGTGGGAGGCGGCGGCCCTGGCCTTCTACGCCGGCTGGCTGGCCGATCGCCTGCGCGAACCCCGCCGCGTGCGGCTGCTGCGGCCCCGGGTCTGGCTGCTCTTCTCGCTCGTGTTCTTCGGCCAGCTGCTGCTGGGGCTGGCGGGCCTGGACCGCTTCCTCATGTCGGGCAGGCTGCACCTGCCGGTGCCGGCGCTGATCCTGGCCGGCCCCCTGTACCGGGGCGGCGGCTTGTTCATGGCCATCCTGTTCACCGCCAGCATCCTGGTGGTGGGGCCGGCCTGGTGCAGCTGGCTGTGCTACATCGGCGCCTGGGACGACCGTTTCGCGCGGGCCGCAAGCCCCGGGCGTGCTGCCGGTCTGGCGGCGGCATTTTCGCTGGGTCGTCGCTGGGGGTGGTGGTCGCCACGGCCTTCGGGCTGGGCCGCCTGGGGGTGGGCACCGTCGACGGCCGGCTGGCTGGCGGCGGGGTTCGGTCTGGTGGGCGTGGGCATCATGGCCGCCTGGTCGCGGCGCAGCGGCCACATGGCCCACTGCACCGCCTGGTGCCCCATGGGCTGGGTGGCCACCCGCCTGGGCAAGGTCTCACCCTGGCGGCTGCGCATCTCCGACGGCTGCACCGACTGCGGCGCCTGCACCACCGGCCTGCCGCTACGACGCCCTCTATCCGGCCGACGTGCTCGCCCGGCAGCCCGGGCCCCGCCTGCACCCTCTGCGGCGACTGCCCAGCCGCTGCCCCACCGGCAGCATCGAGTACCGCTATTTCCGGGCCGATCCCGAACGGATGCGCCGCGTGTTCTTCGTGATCGTCGCCGCGCTCCACGCCGTGTGGCTGGGGGTGGCCCGGCTGTAGCCGGCGCCGCCGGTCAGCGGGAGAGGACGTCCAGGTCCCGCGCGGCCGCCTTCGCCTCGGGGAAATCGCCGCCCGCCTTCAGGGCCGCTTCCAGGTGCCGGCGCGGCCTCCTGCGGCCGCCCCATGGCCTGGGCCGTCTTCGCCCAGGTGGTACAGCACCACCGGATGGTCCGGCAGTTGCGCCAGGGCCGCGCTCAGGGTGGCGTAGGCCGCGTCGAACTCGTCCTGCCGGTACTGGACCCAGCCCAGGGTGTCCAGGATCATGCCGTTGTGCGGGTCCAGGCTCACGGCGCGTTCGGCCACGGCGCGGGCTTCCCCCAACTGGCCCGCGCTGCACAGGGCGTCGGCCAGCCCGTTCAGGGCAATGGCGTTGTCCGGGTGCTGGGCCACCAGGGCGCGGTAGCTCTCCACTTCCAGGCGGGCGCAGAAGGCGGGGTCCGTGGGCAGCTCGCCGCTCGTGGCCTCGGCCATGAAGTAGCGCACGTTGCCGTTGTCGGGATCCTCGCACCACGCCCGGTGCAGGTCGTGCTCGGTGCGGTAGAAGGCGTAGCGGCCCAGGCTGCCGGCCACCTGCTGCTCGGCGGCAATGGCCGCGTCCTGGTCCGGTTCCAGGTTCACGAAGAAGGGCTGGGCCCGGGTCTGGAAGGCCGGCATCTGCCACTGGGGCGGCAGGGGCCACACCGCCGACTGCTTGTCGAAGTAGTGGACGTCGTCGGTGTTGACGCGCGTCTCGCCGGCGATCATCCGGTCCATGGTCTCGGGGCTCATCCAGAAGAAGCCGGCGATCCGCGCCACCGTGTCCAGCTGGTACTCGCCCGGCGCGGAACCAGGCCGGCAGGCGGTCGAGCTTGGCCTGCAGGCGTGCGGCGTCGATGTGCAGGGGCTCGGGCGTGGCCAGCAGGCAGCGCCTGGTCCGAGCCGTACACGTACCAGACCGTGGCCGTGGGGAAGACCTTGCGGAAGGTGTTCAGGTGGATGCGCATCAGCTCGCCGCGCATCGAGCCCAGCACCGGCACCCACTGGGCCAAGACGCCGCCGGGCTTCAGGCGCGCCTTGACCTGGCGGTAGAACTCCTCGGTGTAGAGGATCCAGCTGTCGTAGGCCCGCGGGTGCGTGGAGTCGCTGATGATCACGTCGTACTGCTTGTTGCAGGTCACCAGGTAGCTGCGGCCGTCGTCGTTGTGGAAGTGGAAGCGGTCCCGGTGGAAGACGTCGCCGTTGACGTCGGTGAACAGGTCGTTGATGCCCTCGATGTCCGGGTTCAGGTCCACCACGTCCAGCGAGGCGCACGTCGTCGCAGGCCAGCACCGAACCGGCGGTGATGCCGGCGCCGAAGGCGATGACCATGGCGTCCTTGGGCCCGTCCGACTGCGTGCAGCATCGGCGGCAGCATGCCCAGCAGCTTGAACAGCTGCACGTGCCAGAAGCGGGTCGAGGCCTCCTCGACGCCGTTGAGGTACATGTCCCGGTAGTCCTGCAGGCGCGGATCGAACTGGTCCAGCACCGTCACCGTGGCGGCCCGGCCCTCGCGCACCAGCTTGATGTCCACCTGCTCGGCCTGGGTCGACTGGGCGATCTTCCCCGCGTACATGGCGGTCATGTCGGGCAGGACGAAGGCCGCCACCAGGGCGGCCGCCACGGCGGCCCCCACCGCCGGCAGCCGCCAGCGCGCCCGCCCCGCCGCCCGCGCCGGTCCCAGGGCGGCCACGACCAGCAGCAGCCCCGCCAGCAGCGCGAGGGTGGCCTGCAGGCCGACGGTCGGCACCAGGACGTGGTTGGCCAGGCCGGCCCCGACCAGGCCGCCCGCCGTGTTCAGGGCGTACAGGTTCGCCGCCTGGCGGGGCGTGCCGCCGCCGGCGGGCGCCAGCATGCGGATGGCCAGGGGCAGCAGGGCGCCGATGAAGACCACCGGCAGCAGCAGGACGCCCAGGATGGGCAGCGGGTTCTGCGGTGCGGCGTCGGCGAACTTGGCGAACCGGTCCGGTCCGATGACCGCATCGGTCAGGAGCAGGTACGGTGTCAGCACCAGGGCCACGCCCGCCAGGGCCGCTGAGGCGCCGAACATCCGGTCTGCCGCCTCGCCGACCCGCCGGCGCAGCAGGCCGTACAGCCACGTGCCGGCCACGGCGCTGAATCCGGTGCCGATCAGGAACGCCGTCAGCACCAGGGAGAACACGGAGATGGTGTTGCCCAGGTACAGGATGCTGACCCGGGTCAGCAGCACCTCGTAGGCCAGGGCCACGAAGCCGACCACCAGGGTGGCGGCCGCCAGGTACCGGCGCAGTCCGGCCGCGCGGGCCGGGGCCGTCTCCGCCGGCGCGGCGGCCGGCGCCGCCGTCCCCGCCGGTCGCGGGCGCACGAGGCTGCCGAGGGCCGCGGCCCCGGCCGCCGTCAGGTAGGCGCCGCAGGCCACGGTCAGGGTGACGTGCACGCCCAGTTCCAGCAGAAGGTAGTAGCCCGCCGCGTAGCAGCCGATGGCCGCGCCCAGGGTGTTGATGCTGTACAGGTACGCGGCCCGGGCCGAACCCCGTTCCGGTCCGTCCGCCGCCGCGCCGGCGATCATCGCCGGGAAGGTGGCGCCCATCAGGACCGCCGGCAGCAGCAGCGCCAGGCTCGTCACCGCCAGCCGGACCAGGTCGAGGACCTGGCGGTCGGCGGCGCCCGCGGCCAGGGACATGAACAGGTCCGTCAGCCCGTCGAAGAGCCGCGGCGACACCAGCACGTACAGGCCCACCGCCAGCTCCAGCAGCAGGTACGGCACCAGGGAGAGCCGGCGCCCCCCGATGATCCGGCCGGCCAGCCAACTGCCCAGGCCGAGGCCGCCCATGAACACCATGACGATCATGGCCGCGGCGCTCAGGGAGTTGCCGACCACCACGATGAGCATGCGGTTCCAGGTGACCTCGGCCGTCAGGCAGGCGGCTCCGGAGGCGAAGAAGGCGAGGTAGACGAGGGCCGAGAAGAGCCCGGTGCGGAGTCGGGCGGGCATGGTCGAGCGCTCCTTGAGAGGGGCCGGATGGCCTAGCCGGGTGCTGGGACTGCCCCAAATCATAGGATGCGGATGTCCGTATCCCAAGAATCGATTATTTGTTTAACAGGATGTCCGGTCGCCGGGCGAAACTCACGCCTCGTCCAGCAGATCGATGTAGGCTCCTGTCACCAGGTCGCGATCGTCGATCTCCAGGCTG
Source organism: Candidatus Krumholzibacteriia bacterium (assembly GCA_963825035.1). Classification (GTDB taxonomy): domain Bacteria; phylum Krumholzibacteriota; class Krumholzibacteriia; order LZORAL124-64-63; family LZORAL124-64-63; genus JACZKN01. The sequence goes on from CAWGRT010000009.1 coordinate 93,531, forward strand.
GCCATCAGGTTGCCTGCTTCGACCCGGCCGGCGGCGGGGTCCTCGCCCTCGGCCAGCACCACCTCCAGCTCCAGGAAGTCGCCCAGTCCTTCCACCCGGTCCAGGTGGATGCGCGTGCGCCCGGCCAGCAGCAGCTCGCGGCGCTTGCGGACCACGCCCCGCACCGGCAGCGCCGCCGACAGCACGGCCAGCAGGGCCGCCGCGTCGGGCACCCGGGCCAGGGCGTAGCGGGAGGTCTTCGGCCCGCTGCGGTCCGGCCGCTCGTAGAAGATCAGCTCGCCGCCGCCGTCGGCGAAGGCGCGCAGCTTCAGGCGCCCCGACGCCGTGGCGAAGAAGGTGTCGACCTGGTCGATGACCTCGGGTGGGCCGTCCGCGACCTCCCGGGCCAGGGTGCGCAGTCGCTCCGGCCGGACGGCGCGGGCCTTGATCTCCACGTTGCGGGCCATGGTGGTCTCCTCGGGCAGGGGTCCGGCGGTCAGCCTAGCCCATGGCGTGCCGCCTGCAAACACCCGGCGTCGACAAAGGAAGCGCCGCCCCGTCGGGGGCGGCGCTTCGCGAACGCGGGCCGGAACGGCCCCGGCTACTTGTCGCGGGGGAACGGCGGCGCGCTCGGCAGCTCCACCGGTTCCTCCTTGATCTTCTGCAGCAGCACCTCGACGGTCTTCTCCAGCTGGGGGTCGCGACCGGCGATCTCCTGCTCCGGCAGGTTGTCGATGGGCACGGTCGGATCCACGCCGTGGTTCTCCACCGCCCAGTGGCCCTCCAGGTCGAAGAGGCCGAACTCGGGGAAGGTGACCCCGCCGCCGTCCATCAGGCGGATGCCCCGGCTGATGCCCACCAGGCCGCCCCAGGTGCGGGTGCCGACCACCGGGCCCAGGTCGTAGTACTCGAAGTAGTAGGGCAGGGCGTCGCCGCCGCTGCCGGCGTAGCCGTTGCTGATCATGGCCAGGTGTCCGGCGAAGGCCGTGGGCGGCGTGCGCGACACCTGCCCGTAACGGGGCTTCCACAGGTTGACCAGCTTCTGGCGCAGGATGTTCATGAAGAAGTCGGGGATGAACCCGCCGCCGTTGAAGCGCTCGTCGATGATGAGCCCGTCCTTGCGCAGGTTCGGGTAGTAGCCCTTGGCGAAGCCCTGCTGGCCGCCGACGGCGGTGTTGGGCAGGTGCAGGTAGCCGATCTTGCCGCCCGACAGCTCGTCCACCTTGCGGCGGTTGCCCTGGACCCAGGCTTCGTAGCGCAGGTCCATCTCGCTGGCGACGGGCACCACGGTGACGGTGCGGGCGTCCTTGCCGTCGGGCTTGGCCGCCAGCTCCAGGACCACCTGCTTGCCCACCTTGCCCTCCAGCAGGCTGTAGGGGTTGACGGGGGCCTTCAGGTCCGTGCCGTCGATCTTCAGCACGCAGTCGCCCTCGCGCACGTCGTTGCCGGGCACGTGCAGCGGCGTGGCGGTGCCGCCGTTCCAATCGCGCTCGGTGAAGATGCGGGCCAGGGTGTAGCGGCCGCTGCCGGCGTCCAGGCCGAAGTCGCAGCCCAGCAGGCCGGTGCCCACGTGCTCGGGCTGCGGCATGTCGCCGGGGCGCACGTAGCTGTGGGACGAGCTCAGCTCGCTGATCAGCTCGCCCACCACGTAGCTGAAGTCCGCGCCGTGCGAGACGTAAGGGATCAGCTGGCCGTAGCGCTCGATACATGTGGTCCCAGTCCACGCCGTGCATGCCCGGGTCGTAGAAGAAGTCGCGTTCCTGGCGCCAGGCGTCGCGGAACATCTCCCGCCACTCGGCGCGCGGGTCGACGCGGGCCTCCATCTCGTCGGTGCGCAGGGGCTTCTCCGCCGGCTTCTGGTCGGGCTTGGCGTCGATGATGCCGAACTTGCCGTGGGAGCCGTACAGCAGCTTCTTGCCGTCGGCCGACAGGTCGTAGCCGTCGGCGCCGGCCAGGACCGTCTTCTCCTCGCGCTCCTTCAGGTCGTAGAGCTTGATGGACGCGGAGGCCCGGTCGTTGCCGCGCCCGCCGCCCGGCGTGAACGGCCGGCTCATGTAGAAGAGCTTGCCGTCGGCGAAGCGCGGTCGAAGTAGTTGCCCGGCTGCCACGTCCAGGGCCACCATGCGCGTCGTCCAGGCCGTCGAAGTCGACCTTCAGGGGCTCCTTGGCTTCGTCCTTCTTGTCGTTCTTGTCGTCCTTGTCGTCGTCGTCCTTCTTCTTGTCCTTCTTGTCGGCGTCCTTGTCCTGGTCGTCGGACTTGACCGCGACCTCGTCGCTCTCGGGCGGGAACGGATTGGGCACGTCCTGGCGCAGGGTCACCAGGTAGAGCCCGTCCATGTCGGCCCAGATGGGCTTCAGGTCGTAGCCGCCCAGGGTCGGGTTGAAGTGGCGCGCCGAGGCGAAGAACAGGTACTTGCCGTCGCTGTCGAAGCAGGGCGCGCTGTCGTCGGTGAAGTCGCTGGTGACGCGGTGCGTCTTGCCGCTCGCCACCTCGTACAGGAAGATGGAGCGGAAGTTGTTGTCCGCGCTCTTGGCGTAGGCCACCCAGCCCGAGTCGGCGCTCCAGGCGAAGTCGCGGATGTCGCCCGCTTCGGCCTGGTCGATCTTCTTCAGCTTGCCGGAATCGGCGTCCACCAGCCACAGGTTCATGGCCGCGTCGCTCATCAGCAGGTGCTTGCTGTCGGGGGACCAGGCCACGCCGTACTGCCAGGCGGTCTCGTCCTTCGTCAGCTGCTTCTGCTCGCCCGAGCCGTCGCCGGCGCGCAGGCACACCTGGTAGTCGCCCGAGCGCGTCGCTCAGATAGGCCACCCAGCGGCCGTCCGGCGACCACACCGGGTCGCGCTCGCGGATGCCGGGCGTGGCGGTCAGGTTGCGCACGTCGCCCTTCTCGGCCGGCACGGTGAAGAGGTCGCCGCGGGCCTCGAACACCGCGCGCTTGGCGTCCGGCGCCAGGGCCCCGCCGCCGACCAGGTCGGCCACGCTGCGCAGGGCGGGCCGGGCCGCGGTGTTGTCGCTGTGCAGGCTGACGGTGATCTTCTGCGTCTTCTCCGTGGCCAGGTCCAGCACGTACAGCCAGCCGCCGTTCTCGTAGACGATGGCGTCGGGCCCGAGGCTGGGGTACTTGACGTCGTACTCGTCGTGGTGGGTGACCTGGCGCTGCTCGCCGGTCTTCAGGTCGGCGGCCCAGATCTGCAGGCGGCCGGTGCGGTCGCTGGTGAAGTAGATCGTGTCGCCGTGCCACATGGGGAAGTTGTCGGTGCCGACCCAGTCGGTCAGGCGCCGCGACTTGTTCGCGCTTGAAGTCGTAGATCCACACGTCCTGGGCCATGCCGCCCTTGTAGCGCTTCCAGGTGCGGTTCTCGCGGGTGATGCGGTTGTAGGCCAGCTGCGTCCCGTCGGGCGACCAGCTCGACAGGCCCGCCGTGGGCAGCACGATGCGCGCGGGCAGTCCGCCGGCGGCGGCCACCGTGTACAGCTGCAGGTCGCGGCCCGGTGCGGCTCTCGCGCCGGGACTGGAAGCGGACCGACTTGCCGTCCGGCTGCCAGTCGATCACCCGGTCGAAGCCCGGGTGCCAGGTCAGGCGCATCGGCTCGCCGCCGGCGGCGGGGACGGTGTACACGTCCTCGTCGCCGTCGTAGTTGCCCGTGAAGGCGATGGTCCGGCCGTCGGGGCTGAACTTCGGGCTGGGAGAGGTAGCCCACCGAACTGGTCAGCCGCCTGGCCGGGCCCCCGGTCCGCGGCACGGTCCACAGGTCGCCCGCATACACGAAGACGATGGTGTCGCCGTGGATGTCGGGCATGCGCAGCAGCCGGGCGTCGGTGAAGTCGGGCTCGGCGTCCACGGGGTCGGCCGCCAGGGCGGCCGGCGCGGCGGCCAGCAGCAGCCCCAGGGTGCACAGGGTGAACAGGAGCCTCGCGGCGGGTGCCGCCGGGCGGGATCGGAACATGGTCTACCTCCAGGCCGTTCGGATACGCGGTACGGCCCGGCCGAGGCGGCCGGGCCGTACCGGACTACGGAATCAGTGGCTGCTCGGTTGCGCCCCGCCGCCACGGCCCGTCGCCGCGCGGGCGTTCAGGGGCACCGGGTCCTCGCACAGGCCGCGCACGCAGCCCGGCGATGGCGGCGACGTTCCGCCCCAGGTCGTCGGGGTCGATCTTGTCGAAGGTGTCGGCGGGGCTGTGGTGATAGTCGAAGTAGTGCTCGTGCGTCCACCTCGTGGCCGATGCCCGGCACGCCCTCCTTGCAGATGGGGCCCACGTCCACGCCCGAGCCGCCGGCGTGCACGTCGGCCGCGCCCAGGGGCGCCAGGGGCTCGGCGCAGCGCCGGCCACCGCCGCCACCGCCAGCGAGTCGCCCTGCACCGAGAAGCCCGCCGGGGCGAAGGCGCCGCCGTCGCTCTCCAGGGCGGCCACGTGGCGGTCCAGTTCGTGGCGGTGGGCCTCCAGGTAGGCCTGGCCGCCGTAGCCGCCGAACTCCTCGCAGGTGAAGAACACCACGCGCACCGTGCGGGCCGGCCGCCGGCCGTCGGCCAGCAGCCGCCGGGCGGCGGCCAGGGTCATGACGCAGCCGCCGCCGTCGTCCATGGCGCCGGTGCCCACGTCCCAGGAGTCCAGGTGGCCGCCCACCAGCACGATCTGGTCGGGCCAGCGGCGAGCCGCGGATCTCGCCGATCACGTTGTGGCTGGTGGTCTCGCCCAGGTTGCGGGCCTCCATCATCAGGCGCACGCGGGGGTGCAGGCCCGCGGTCGGCCAGGTCGTGCAGGCGGGCGGCGTCCTCCACGGTGACCGCCGCGATGGGGATCCGCGGCGCGTCGTCGTCGTAGCGCATCATCCCGGTGTGGGGCGTGGCCAGGCTGCGGCCCGTGACCGAACGGATCAGCGCCGCCACGGCTCCGTGGCGGGCCGCCGCGCTGGCGCCCTTGACCCGGTACTGCACCGTCTTGCCGTACCCCTCCCAGGGCATGTCGAACAGGACGATCTTCCCCTCGGCCTCGCCGCCCCGGGCCTCCAGCTCGTCGAAGTCGCGCACCACCAGCAGCTCGGCCTCGACGCCCCCGGGCGGCGTGCCGTCGCTGAAGCCCAGGCCGGTCATGGTCAGGTCGAAGGGCTCGGGCGCCGTGCAGCGGGCCCACTCGTGGCCGCGTTCCCAGTGGGGGATGGTGGCCGGTTCGGTCCACACGCTGTCGCAGCCGGCGGCCTTCATGGTCCGCACGGCCCAGGCGACGGCCCGGTCCATGGCCGGCGAGCAGGCCAGGCGCGGCCCCACCGTGTCGCAGAGCTCCTGCAGGGTGTCGTAGGCCCAGGAATCGGCCATGTCGGCACGGGCGACCTCGTCCATGGGGGCCTCCGGGGGGTTGGGGTCGCTGGCGGCGGCCGGCGCGGCCGCGGCGATGGACAGGAGCAGGACGGGGGACAGGCACAGGATGCGCAGGCGGCTCACGGACATCGTTCTCCTCGCAGGGTCGTCAGGGAAACGGGGGGGCGCTGGGATGCGCGGCACCGCCGAAAACTAGCACGAAATCGGCCCGGCGTCACCCCGCAGACGGCCGTGGGGGCGGCTGACCGGCGACGCCGGGCGCCATGACCAGGCGCCGGCCGCGAACGACGATGCCGACGACGGTTGACCGGCCGGTCCGGCGGGTGTTCCTTGGGGGCATGGCCCGCAGCCGAAGGGGATGGGGATGACCAGCGATCGCACACGAGCCGGACCCGGTCTGGGCGACGTGCCCCACGCCCTGCTCCTGGACCTGTTCAACAGCGTGTCCGACGGCGTCGTGGCCGTGGACACCTCCCTGCGCATCACCGCCGTCAACCGCGCCGCCCTGGAGACCCTGGGCCTGGCCCTGCACGAGGCCCTGGGGCGCCCCGTGGGCGAGGTGCTGGTCACCGACTGGGCCCGGGGGCGGTGCGTCATGGCGGAAACCCTGGCGCGGGGGGCCCCTCTCCAGGACCTCGACCTGCAGGTGGAGGGTCCCCAGGGGCGCCGGGTGCCGGTGATCCTGTCCACCACCCTGGTGCGCGCCGACGACGGCACCCTGCTGGGCGGCGCGGCCACCTTCCGCAATCTGGCCGAGGTGCGCCGCACCGCCGCCGAGTCGGGCTTTCCCCGCTCCTTCCACGACCTGGTGACGGGTGATCCGGCCATGCGGCGCCTGATCGGCACCCTGCCCACCATCGCCCGCGCCGACAGCAGCGTGCTCCTGCAGGGGGAGACCGGCACGGGCAAGAGCCTGCTGGTCCGGGCCGTCCACGACCTGGGGCCGCGCCGCCGCGGGCCGCTGATCACCGTCAACTGCGCCGCCCTGCCCGAGACCCTGCTGGAGGCCGAGCTGTTCGGCGTGCGCGCCGGCGCCTACACCGGCGCCGACCGCGACCGCCCCGGCCGCCTGGAGGCCGCCGACGGGGGCACCCTCTTCCTGGACGAGATCGGCGACCTGCCGCCGACGGTGCAGGTCAAGCTGCTGCGGGTGCTGCAGGAGCGGACCTACGAGCCCCTGGGCGACGTGCGGCCCCGCACCTGCGACGTGCGCTTCATCACGGCCACCCACCGGGACCTGGCGGCCATGGTGGAGGACGGCACCTTCCGGCGGGACCTCTTCTTCCGCATCAACGTGCTGAACGTGGTCATCCCCCCGCTGCGCGACCGCAAGGGCGACATCCCCCTGCTGGTGCAGCGCTTCCTGGACCGCCTGGCCGCCCGCCGGGCCAAGTCCGTCACGGGGATCTCGTCGCGGGTGCTGGAGATCCTCACGGCCCACGACTACCCCGGCAATATCCGCGAGCTGGAGAACATCGTCGAGCACGCCTGGGTCATGTGCCCGGGCGGCCCCATCGAACCCGCCCACCTGCCCCGCGAACTCCGCCCGGGGAGCCGGGGACGCCGCGCCGGGCGCCTCCGGCAGCGGCCTGCCGCGCCTGGAGGCCGACTACATCCGCCAGGTGCTGCAGCGCCACCGGGGCAACCGGGGCGACGCCGCGCGCGAACTGGGCATCCATCGCACCACCCTGCAGCGGAAGATCCGGCGCCTGGGCCTGGAGCTGCCGCCGGAGGACGGGCGTTCGCGGCAGCCCGGGGCGCCGGAGCAATGATGCATTGATGCGCGTCATTGGCGCAATAACAATGCAAAATGGCATCATTGTTCTCTCGCCGGCTGGCGCACAGAAATCGTAACTTTCTGATATAAAACAAATTAGACGATTATTTCTTCATCGACTCTCCGGTGCGGTTCTTGCCCCGTTCGGGCAGACCCGGGCGCCGCCCGCCCGCCACCCACCGGCCGCGGAGGTTCCCAGATGTCCATCGGCAAAGGCTACAATGCGTACGCCACGGCCCAGGCCGAGTTCGACCGCATGGCCGCCCTCATCGACCTGGACGCCGGCGCCCGCGCCCTGCTGCGCCAGCCCCTGCGCGAGTACCACTTCAGCATCCCCGTGCGCATGGACGACGGGCGGGTGCAGGTGTTCCGCGGCTACCGCGTGCAGCACAACGACGCCCGCGGCCCCTGCAAGGGCGGCATCCGCTTCCATCCCCAGGAGACCGCCGACACCGTGCGCGCCCTGGCCATGTGGATGACCTGGAAGTGCGCCGTGGCGGACATCCCCCTGGGCGGCGGCAAGGGCGGCGTCATCTGCGATCCCCACAACCTCAGCCCGCGGGAGCAGGAGGCCATCTGCCGCGGCTGGGTGCGCCAGGTGGCCCGCGACATCGGGCCGCGACCGCGACGTGCCCGCCCCCGACGTCATGACCTCGGCCCAGCACATGCTCTGGATGCTGGACGAGTACGAGGCGCTGCGCGGCGGCCACTACCCGGGCTTCATCACCGGCAAGCCGGTGGGCATGGGCGGCTCCCTGGGCCGGGCCCAGGCCACGGGCTACGGCCTGGTCTACACCCTGCGCGAGGCCCTGCGCGAGCTGGACCTGGACCCGGCCGACACCGTGGCCAGCGTCCAGGGCTTCGGCAACGTGGCCCAGCACGCCATCGAGCTGTACCACCGGATCGGCGGGCGCACCGTCTGCGTGTCCAGCTGGGACCAGCGCGACCAGCGCGGCCTACGCCTTCCGGCGGGAAGAGGGCGTGGACCTGCCCGAGCTCCGCAGGATCACCGACGCCTTCGGCGGCATCGACAAGGCCAAGGCCGCGGACCTGGGCTACGAGGTGCTGCCCGGCGACGACTGGCTGGCCTGCGACGCGGACATCCTGATTCCCGCGGCCCTGGAGAACCAGATCACGCCGAGTCGGTGGCGCGCCTGTCCGCGGCGGGTCAAGGTGGTGGCCGAGGGCGCCAACGGCCCCACCACCCCCGAGGCCGACGCGGCGCTGCGGGAGCGGGGCGTGTTCGTCATCCCCGACTTCCTGGCCAACGCCGGCGGGGTGACCTGCAGCTACTTCGAAGAGGTCCAGAGCAACATGAACTACTACTGGGAGCTGAACGAGGTCCTCAGCAAGCTGGACGTGAAGATGACCTCGGCCTTCCACGACGTGCACGACCTGGCCCACCGCCGCAAGCTGACCATGCGCGACGCGGCCTACATGCTGGCCATCAGCCGGGTGGCGGCGGCCTGCCGCGACCGGGGCTGGGTCTGAAACGGGGGAGGACGCGCCATGACGGAATCCATGCAGCCGGCCATTCCCCGCTTCACGCGGGGCGCCTGGGAGTCCGGCGAGATCGTCACCCGCCTGGGCGGCGGGGGCATCGGCGGCAAGGCCGCCGGCCTGTGGCGGCTCAAGAGCGAGCTGCTGGGGCTGCTCGATCCCCTGGAGTTCCCGGGCATCCGCGTCACGGTGCCGCGCATGGTGGTGCTGGGCACCGACGTCTTCGACGCCTTCATGGACCTGAACGACCTGCGCGCGCTGGCCCTGTCCGGTGCCGTCGGACGCCCGCCTGTCCCACGCCTTCCTCAAGGCCGCCCTGCCGCCCGAGATCCTGGGCGACCTGCGCGACTTCATCACCCAGGTCACGGCCCCGCTGGCGGTTCGCTCGTCCAGCCTGCTGGAGGACGCGCTGGCCCATCCCTTCGCCGGGCGTCTACGCCACCAAGATGATCCCCAACAACCAGCCAGAAGCCGACGCGCGCTTCCTGGCCCTGTGCCACGCCATCCGCTTCGTCTACGCCTCCACCTACTTCAAGACCGCCCGGGACTACTTCGCCGGGGCGGGCCTGGACCACGGCAGCGAGAAGATGGCCGTGGTCGTGCAGGAGGTGGTGGGCGACCGCCACGGCGACCGCTTCTACCCCGAGATCTCGGGGGTCGCCCGCTCGTTCAACTACTACCCCAGCGGGGCGGCCAAGCCCACCGACGGCGTGGTCAACCTGGCCCTGGGCCTGGGGCGGCAGATCGTCGACGGCGGGCTGTCCTGGGGCTACTCGCCGGCCTACCCGGCGGCGCCGCCGCCCTTCAACAACGTGGGCGACCGCATGCGCAGCACCCAGACCACGTTCTGGGCGGTGAACATGGGCACGCCGCCGCCGCCGGACCCCATGCGCGAGACCGAGTACCTGCTGGAGGCCGACCTGGCCGCGGCCGCCGCCGACGACGTGCTGGACCACCTGGTCTCCACCTACGATCCCCGCTCGGACCGCCTGCGCATGGGTCTGCGGCAAGGGCCCCCACGTGCTGGATTTCGCGCCCATCCTGGTGGGGGAGACGCTGCCCCTGAACGGGCTGATGCGGCGGCTCTTTCCCCTGGCCGAGCGCACCGCGGGCTGTCCGGTGGAGATCGAATTCGCCCTGGACGACGAGCCCGCCGGCGGGGGCCGCCGCCTCTGCCTGCTGCAGATGCGTCCCATGGTCATTCCCCGGGGCGACACCCTGGTCTCGCCGGTGGACCTCAGCGGCGACCGGGTGGTGGTGGCCGCGGACCGGGCCCTGGGCAACGGCACCCGGGCCGACCTGGCGGACGTGGTCTACGTGCGCCCGGACACCTTCGACGCCGCCCACACCCGCGCCATCGCCCTGGAAGTGGAGGAGGCCAACCGCCGGCTGGTGCGGGAGGGCCGTCCCTACGTGCTGCTGGGATTCGGGCGCTGGGGCAGCAGCGACCCCTGGCTGGGCGTGCCGGTGGACTGGGGGCAGATCTCCGGCGCCAAGGTCATCGTGGAGACCTCGACCAAGGGCATGAATCCCGATGCCAGCCAGGGGGCCCACTTCTTCCACAACCTGATCGGCTTCGGCGTCTTCTACCTGACGGCCTCGCTCCGCGGCGGCGCCATCGACTGGGACTGGCTGGCGGCGCAGCCGGCGGCGCACGAGTCGGCGCACGTGCGCCACGTCCGGCTGACGGCGCCCCTGGCGGTCCGCGTCGACGGCCTGGCCGGGCTGGGCGTGCTGGAAAGGAGCCCCGCATGAGCGACGTCCACCAACTGCTGGGTGCCCTCAAGGAACGGGCCAAGGAACTGAACTGCCTCTACGAGGTGGAGAAGGCCGTGACCGGGGCCGGACGCACCATCCCGGCGATCCTGGCCGACGTGGCGGCGGCCATCCCGCCGGGCTGGCAGTATCCCGAGGTCTGCGAGGCCGCCGTGCGGGTCGAGGACGAGGACCAGGCCACGCCGGGCTGGCGCGAGACGCCCTGGATGCTGCGGGCGCCCATCCGGGTGCAGGACGACACCGTGGGCGAGCTGCGCGTCTGCTACCTGGAATCCCGCCCCCCGGAGGTCGAAGGCCCGTTCCTGGCCGAGGAAGTGCGGCTGATCCACAGCCTCGCCGACCGCCTGGGCCACTGGGTGCTGTTCCGCAAGCTCGAGAGCATGGGCCGCAAGTGGCGCGAGCTGGGCAGCGGCGACGAGGTCGGCGAGGGCGCCAACTGGCGCGTGCTGGTGGACCTGCTGCGCGAGACGGACGACGCCCTGTTCGTGCGCATCGCCCGCAAGATGCTCAACCACCTGTGCTCCAGCGGCATCGCCGAGGCCCAGGACATGCTGCGCGAGATCGACGCGGAGTGGGACCCCCTGGATACCAAGACCGGCGAGGCCAACGTGCCCGAGCACCGGGTCGAGACCGACCGCTGGCTGCTGGAGACGGGGCGGCCCTTCGACGTGGCGGCCCGCTACCTGGGCGGCGACGAGATCATCAAGCGGGTGCAGCGGTGGGTGCAGGCCGACAAGGCCAGCCAGTTCCTCAAGGTGCTGGACAACCCACGCTCGACCCTGGTGGAGGTGCGCGACGCCCTGCGCCGCTTCCACCAGCTGGCCCCCGACGGCATCGGCCTGCCCGAGTCGACCCTCAAGAGCGTGCGCGTGGCCCTGAGCCAGCGCGTGCTGACCGAGCAGCTGGAGTTCGTGCAGTCGGCCAAGGACGAGGTCTCCGTGGGCTTCTTCCGGGAGCTGATGGACCGCATCGTCACCTCGGACGAGAGCCACGGCAAGCTGGGCGGCAAGGCCGCCGGCATGCTGCTGGCCCACCAGGTGCTGAAGAACCGAGGGGCCCGCGCCGCCGGCGACACCAACGTCGCAACGGACGCGGCGGCCGGGCCCCTCGCGGACATCCGCATCCCGCGCACGTGGTACGTGGCGTCGGACGCGGTGCTCGACTTCATCGCCTACAACGACCTCGAGGACCTGCTGCACCAGAAGTACAAGTCCATCGACGAGGTGCGGCGCGACTACCCCAACATCATCCGCCTGTTCAAGAACTCCACCTTCCCGCCGGTCCTGGTGCAGGGCCTGGCCGCGGTGCTGGACGAGTTCGAGGGCGTGCCCCTGATCATCCGCAGCTCGAGCCTGCTGGAGGACCGGGTGGGCTCGGCGTTCTCGGGCAAGTACAAGAGCCTCTTCCTGCCCAACCAGGGCACCAAGCGCGACTGCCTGGCGGCCCTGCTCGACGCGGTGGCCGAGGTCTACGCCTCCATGTTCGGCCCCGATCCCATCCAGTACCGCCGCGAGCGCGGCGTGCTGGAGTTCGACGAGCAGATGGGCATCCTGATCCAGGAGGTGGTGGGCCGCCGCACCGGCAAGTGGTTCTTCCCGGCCTACGCCGGCGTGGCCTTCAGCCGCAACGAGTTCCGCTGGTCGCCGCGCATCACGCGCGACGACGGCCTGGTGCGCCTGGTGCCGGGCCTGGGCACCCGCGCCGTGGACCGCACCGGCGACGACTACCCGGTGCTGCTGGTGCCGGGCAAGCCCGAGCTGCGGGCCAACGTGGCCGTCGACGAGATCGTGCGCTACTCGCCGCAGCGCATCGACGTGGTCAACCTCCAGGACAACCTGTTCGAGACCCTGGAGATCAGGGATCTGCTGGAGGGGACCGGAGGCGAGTACCCGGCCCTGGCGGACGTCTTCTGCCGGGTCGAGGACGGGCGACTGGTCCGGCCCGACAACATCCTGCCGGTCGGCGCGGACGCGGGCCCCCTGGTGGCCTGCTTCGAGGGGCTGCGGGGCCGCGCGCCGTTCGTCGTCCAGATCCGCGAGGCGCTGCGCGTCCTGGAGGAGACGTTCAAGGGTCCGGTCGACGTGGAGTTCGCCCACGACGGCGAGCATCTCTACCTGCTGCAGTGCCGCCCCCAGAGCCAGTCCGACGCCGCCGCGCCGGCGCCCATCCCCCGGGACATCGCCGACCGGGACGTGGTGTTCTCGGCCCGGCGCTTCGTTTCCAACTGCCGGGTCAGGGACATCGGCCACGTGGTCTACGTCGATCCGGCCGCCTACGACGCCCTGGCGGACCGCGCCGACCTCAAGGCGGTCGGCCGCGCCGTCGGCGACCTGAACAAGCTGCTGCCCAAGAAGCAGTTCATCCTCATGGGGCCGGGCCGCTGGGGCAGCCGCGGCGACATCAAGCTGGGTGTGAGCGTCACCTACGCGGACATCAGCAACACGGCCATGCTCATCGAGATCGCCCGCAACAGCGGCGGCTACGTGCCCGACGTCTCCTTCGGCACCCACTTCTTCCAGGATCTGGTGGAGGCGGGGATCGGCTACCTGCCGGTCTACCCCGACGATGAGGACGTGATCTTCGACGAACGGTTCCTCGGCGGCTCGCCGAACCTGCTGCCGGCGCTGCTGCCGGAATACGCCCACCTGGCCGACGTGGTGCGGGTGATCGACGTGCCCGCGGTGGCGGGCGGCCGCGTGCTGAGGGTGCTGCTGAACGCCGACCTGGACGAGGCGGTGGCCGTGCTGGCGGAGCCGGGGGGCGCGATTGCCCGCGGCGACGGGCACCGGGCCGAGGAGGTGCGGACGCCGCTGCAGTTCTGGCGCTGGCGTCGCCAGATGGCCGAACGCATCGCCGCCGAACTGGACCGCGAGCGCTTCGGGGTGGCGGCCCTCTACCTCTTCGGCAGCGTCAAGAACGCCACGGCGGGCCCGGCCAGCGACATCGACCTGCTGGTCCACTTCCGGGGCGGCGACGGGCAGCGCCGCGAACTGCTGGACTGGCTCGACGGCTGGAGCCGCTGCCTCGCCGAGTTCAACTTCCAGCGCACGGGCTACCGCACCGAGGGCCTGCTGGACGTGCACCTGGTCACCGATCAGGACATCGAGAACCGTTCGAGCTTCGCCGTGAAGATCGGGGCGGTCACCGACGCGGCCCAGGAGCTGCCCGCCGGCGCCTAGGCCGGGACCAGTTCGCGGGTCGCGGCCGCGGGCCCGGCCGGATCGAAGCGGACCAGGGGCAGCTCCGGCCCGTCGTGGGCCCCGGCCAACGCCCAGGTGCGTCCCAGCTGCTGCCGCCAGGCGCCCGTCAGGCGCGCCGTCTCATGGACGTGGCCGTGCAGGCCCAGCAGGGGCTGCCGCGTCTCCAGGAACTCGCGGACGGCGATGCTGCCCACGTGGGGATCCAGGGGCACGCCGTCCACGGTCTTGCCGTCCAGGGCCGCCCGGTCCAGGACCGTTCCGTAGGGCGGTCCGTGGAAGAGGCAGATGGTCCGCGCCAGGTCCCCGTCCCCGGCCAGCGCCGCCAGTTCGTCGCGGATCGTCGTCCAGCGCACCTCCCGCGTCGTCAACCCGTCGGTGCGCCGTCCCTCCTCCGGCGACACGCAGCCCGGGTCCACGAAGCGGGACACGTCGTAGCGCTCCCAGTCCTTGAGCTGGAAGGGCGACGGCGGCACGCAGTTGTAGCCGCACACCGTCCGGTCGCCCCAGGGCACGCGGCGCCCGTGGACGTAGGTCCACAGGCCCGTCGTCCTGGCCGGCGCGCAGGCCGTCCTCGAAGACCCAGGGGTCGTCGTTGCCCAGGATGGCGAACACCGCCGGCCAGGCCGCGCCCAGGCGGTCGCGGGCCGCGGCGAAGGCGGGCTGCAGGAAGGACTCGAGGAAGTCGCCGTCGCCGCCCCGGGCCCAGGCCCGGTCCATGGCGTGGGGCAGCAGGTCGCCGCCCAGGAAGACGGCGTCCGGCCGCTCGGCCTCCACCAGCCGCAGCAGGGCGGCGTAGCGGCCGGGGCGGCCGTGCAGGTCCGAGGTGAAGAAGCAGAGGCTCATGGTGCGCTCTCCCGGCCGGCGGCGCCGACGCGCGCCGCACTGCGATGATACCACGCCCGGTTCGGGCGGCCATGCGAAAGGCCCGGCGCAGCCGGCGCCGGGCCTTCCCCGTTCCGCGTCGCCGGCGGCGCCTAGCCGTCCAGCTTCCTGAACACCTTGTCGATGCGCTTCAGCGCCATGCGCAGTTCCTTCCTGGTGATCACCAGCGGCGGCGCCAGCCGGATCACGTTCTCGTGGGTCTCCTTGCAGAGCATGCCCTCGGCCATCAGGGCCTCGCAGTAGGGGCGGGCCTTGCGGTCCAGCACCACGCCCACCCACAGCCCGCGCCCGCGCACCAGCTTGATGCTCTTGTAGGGCAGCTTCTGCAGCTCCTCGATGAACCAGGGGCCCAGCTTGGCGCTGTTCTGCACCAGCTTCTCGTCCACCAGCACCCTCAGGGCCTCGCGGGCCACGGCCATGCCCAGCGGGTTGCCGCCGAAGGTGGAGCCGTGGTCGCCGGGGTTGAAGACGCCCATGACCTCCTCGCTGGAGAGGAAGGCGGACACGGGATAGAAGCCGCCGCTGAGGGCCTTGCCCACGATCACGCCGTCGGGGCGCACGCCCTCCCACTCGAAGGCGAACAGCTTGCCCGTGCGGCCGAGGCCCGACTGGATCTCGTCGCAGATGAACAGGGCGTTGTGGCGCTGTGCAGATCTCCGCGGCCTGCTTCAGGAAGCCCTCGGCCGGCACCTTGATGCCCGACTCGCCCTGGATGGGCTCGACGATGAAGGCCGCCGTGTTGGGCGTCATCGCCGCCTCGAGCGCCGCGGCGTCGCCGTAGGGGATGATCTTGAAGCCCGGCGTGAAGGGCCCGAAGCCGTCCTTGTACTGCTCCTCGGTGCTGAAGCCCACGATGGTGGTGGTGCGCCCGTGGAAGTTGTCGGCGCAGACGATGATCTCCGCCTGGTCCCTGGCGATGCCCTTGACCTTCTCGCCCCACTTGCGCGCGGCCTTGATGGCGGTCTCCACGGCCTCGGCGCCCGAGTTCATGGGCAGCACCTTGGGGTAGCCGGTCAGCTCGCACAGCTCCTGGCAGAACAGCGGCAGCTGGTCGTTGCGGAAGGCGCGGCTGGTCAGGGTCACCTTGGCGGCCTGCTTCTTCAGGGCCTTGAGGATGCGCGGGTGGCAGTGGCCCTGGTTGACGGCGCTGTAGGCCGCCAGGAAGTCCATGAACCGGTTGCCCTCCACGTCCTCCACCCAGACCCCCTCGGCCTTGGCGATGACGATGTCCAGGGGGTGGTAGTTGTGCGCGCCGTACTGGTCCTCGATGGCGATGAGCTTCTGGGTCTTCACGGCAATCTCCTTCTGGTTCCGGGTCCCGGCGCCGCGGCCGGGGGCGTCCGGCGCGGCCAGGACCGAGGGAGAAACCGCGGCCCGGCGGAGTGCCGGCAACGGCGCGGGTTCGGTCCTCAAAGATAGTCCCGTCCCGCACCAAGTCCAGCGGCGTCGGGGGGCGCCTCGCCTCCCGCGCGGCCCCCGAAAAATCTCTCGAAAAAAAGCTTGAAAAATGAAAGTACTTTGAGTTATAAAGTACAGGTCGGCGGTCGACAGGCCCCGGATCCGGACAAGGATGACCGGACGGGCGACCGCCACGGGCTCGACCCGGAGCCGGACGCGTCCGAACCGGGTCAGGTCTGTCGGGATGGATGAGCCGGGTCTCGAAGGAGCACCGGACCCCCTGCGGGGGCTGGAGAAGGATCTCCGGACGGCCGTCGGGGGCGGACACACTGGTCCTGGGTGCCAGCCGTCCCCACCATCCACCCCGCCCCGCACGGATGCGGGACGGCTGACCGGACGCCGGTGGGCGGACGGACGGACAGACCCGTATCGGGGGACGGCAGGGCGGCCGTCCCCCGACGCGACCAGGGACCGGCAAGGACGTTCACCTTGCTCTGCACCTGCCGGTCCCTGCTAAGCGCTGCTCCCGTCCCGCGGCAAGGAGGCCGCGGGCGGGGCGCCGCCGAGCACGCCCGGCAGGGAGGCCGATGGGCGCGGCGAAGACCAAGGCGGCGGGCGGCGGCCGGGACGGCCACGTCCCGCTGGCGCCGTTGATCCACGGCAGGGTGCGTCTGCTCATCCTGTCGCATCTGGTGCGCGCCGCACGGCCCCTGGGCTTCACCGACATCCGCCAGGCGCTGGGCCTGACCGACGGTTCCCTGTCCGCCAACCTCAGCAGGCTGGAGGAGGGCGGACTGGTGGAGATCGTCAAGGGATTCGCAGGGCGGCGGCCGCAGACCGTGGTGCGCCTGACCGCCGACGGGCGCAAGGCCTACGCCCGCTACGTGCAGGACCTGAAGATCATCGTGCCGGGCCTCGACTCTCCCTGAGACCGGACGTGCCGAGGGGCCGGACTTCGCCAGTCCGGCCCCTTTTCCCTGCCCGGCGCGCGGAGGCGCCGTCAGCTCTTCTGCGTCACCCTGCCGGCGGCATGGTCGTCGCAGGGTTTGCGCTCCGGATCGTCCCACCACGCCACCAGGCCCGTCTCGAAACGGCCGAGGGGGAAGCCCTCCTTGCGGGGCACCGCCCGCACGGTGTAGCCGCGGCGGCCGGCGCGGGTGCAGGGGATGGCGCCCTCGAAGACCAGGCCGTCGCTGCGGCGTTCGCCCGGGACCATGGTGGTGGTGTCGCCGCCGGTGATCTCGCCGTTGACGTCCAGGGGGCCGTGGTAGACCTCCACCAGCACCTCTTCGGCGGAAAGTCCGCCCATCTCCACCAGGGCCTGCACCTTCATGGTCGAGCCCATGGGCTGGGCCGCCGCCGGCGCCTCCTCGACGCAGAGGATCTTCAGCCCGGGCCACGCGCGCGCCACCCCGCTGCGCCAGGCCGCCAGTTCGCGGGCCTTGGCGTAGCCGTCGTTGCCCAGGCGGCGGGCGTTTTCCACGCAGGGCACGTAGAAGCGGCCCGAGTATTCCTCGAGCATGCGGTTGGTGTTGAACTCGGCGTTCACCGTGCGCATGGAGTTCTTCATGATCCGCGTCCACTCCCGCGGCACGTCGTCGCTGCTGCGGTCGTAGAACACGGGCACGATCTCGTTCTCCAGCAGCTCGTACAGGGCGGTGCTCTCCACCTCGTCCTGGTATTCCTGGTCCTCGTAGTCCTCGCCGGCGCCGATGGCCCAGCCGTTGTCCTGGCGATAGCCCTCGCACCACCAGCCGTCCAGCACCGACAGGTTCACGCCGCCGTTGGGGGGCACCTTCATGCCGCTGGTGCCCGAGGCCTCCAGGGGCCGCCGCGGCGTGTTGAGCCAGATGTCCACGCCCTGCACCAGGTAGCGCGCCACCTCGATGTTGTAGTCCTCGACGAAGACGATCTTCTTGCGGAACTCGTCCATGCCCGCCAGGTGGATGAGCTGGCGGATCAGCTCCTTGCCCGGATTGTCCATGGGGTGGGCCTTGCCGGCGAAGACCAGCTGCACCGGGCGCTGGGGGTCGTTGAGCAGGCGGCTCGAGCCGGGCCGGATCGCGCAGGATCAGGGCCGCGCGCTTGTAGGTGGCGAAGCGCCGCGCGAAGCCGATGGTCAGGGCCTCGGGATCCAGCACCTCGGCGGCGTCGCGGATCCAGGCGCGGTTGGCGCCGCGGGCCTGCAGCTGCCGGCGCAGGCGGCGCCGCACGAAGCTGACCAGGCGCTCGCGCATGCGCTCGTGGCTGCGCCACAGCTCGGCGTCGGGGATCTGGTCGACCCGGTCCCAGATGGTGCGGCTGGTGGGCTCCTCGTACCAGCGGGAGCCCAGGTAGCGCTCGTACAGGCGCGCGATCTCCGAGCACAGCCAGCTCCGGGTGTGGATGCCGTTGGTGACGTGGGAGATGGGGATCTCCTCCGCCGGCACTCCCGGCCAGATGCGCTGCCACATGCTTGCGCGAGACGTGGCTGTGCAGCTCGCTCACGCCGTTGGCGAAGCGGCTCAGGCGCAGGGCCAGCACGGTCATGCAGAAGGGTTCGTGCTTGTCGGCGGGGTCCTGGCGGCCCAGCGCCAGCAGCTTCTCGATGCCGATGCCCAGCTCGTCGGCCTTGTTGCGTCAGGTAGCGGGTCACCAGCTCCGGGGCGAAGTGGTCGTTGCCCGCGGGCACCGGGGTGTGGGTGGTGAAGACGTTGCTGGCGCCGCACCAGTTCGAAGGCCGTGGCGTAGTCCAGGCCCTTGTGCTTCATCAGCAGGTTGATGCGCTCCAGGGCCAGGAAGGCGGAGTGCCCCTCGTTCAGGTGGCAGACGTCCGGCTCGAGGCCCAGGGTCATCAGGGCGCGCAGGCCGCCGATGCCCAGCATGATCTCCTGGCGGATGCGCATGTCGTTGTCGCCGCCGTAGAGGCGGCTGGTCAGCTCGCGGTCCTCGGGCAGGTTCTCCGGCAGGTTCGTGTCCAGCAGGAACAGGGGATTGCGGCCCACCTGCACCCGCCAGATGCGGGCGCGCACCACGCGTCCCGGGTAGTGGACCTCGATGGTGCGGGGCCGGCCCTCCTCGTCGCGCTCGAGCTGCATGGACATGTTGTAGAAGTCGTTGACCGGGTACTTCTCCATCTGCCAGCCGTCGTGGTTCAGGTACTGGCGGAAGTAGCCGTACTGGTAGGCCAGGCCCACGCCCACCAGGGGCAGGCCCAGGTCCGAGGCCGACTTGAGGTGGTCGCCGGCCAGGATGCCCAGGCCGCCCGAGTACAGGGGCAGGGACTCGTGCAGGCCGAACTCCAGGGAGAAGTAGCCCACCAGGGCCTTGCCCAGGTGCTCGTTCTCGCCCTCGAACCAGGAGGGCATGGTCAGGTAGCGTTCCAGGTCGCCCCGCACCCGTTCCAGGTGGGCCAGGAAGGCCTTGTCCCGCTCCAGCTCCCGGACCCGGTCGGCCGGAAGGCTGCCCAGCACGGCCACGGGGTTGCCCTCGTGGCGTGTCCCAGCCGTCGGGATCGACCCGGCGCAGCAGGTTGATGGCCTCCACGTTCCAGGTCCACCACACGTTGCGGGCGATCTCCAGCAGGGGACGTAGGGGGACGGGCAGGTCGGGCGTGACCACGAATTTATGGATCGCGGGCATATCAACTCCTGGTGGGAAGGGCTCGGGGCACTGCGGATGGCGTATCGCCGGTTTGACTTCGGCCCGGCGCCGGGATAATAAAGCAGGATCCGGCCCGCCCAAAGTAGATCCTCCGGCGGGCCGGTGCCAACCCCCCGACCGGGGACGGAGGTTCCGTGGACGCGCACCGACCTATCCGGCCCGAACTCCTGGACGCCTCGCCCGGCTGGCGGGCGGGTCTCGTGCTGGACGTCCGGCCGGCCGCGGCGTTCGCCTGGCCGGCCACCTGCCGGGCGCGGCCTCCCTGCCCCTGGGGCCGGAGATCCGCGCCGGCGAAGCGCTGGCCGCGGCGGCTGCCGTCCATCTTCCTGCCGCCGCGCCACCGGCCCCTGCTGGTGGTGGCGGATGACGCCGGACTGGCCCGGCCCTGGCCGGGCACCTGGAGGCGCGGGGGCGGGCTCCCGGTGGACGCCCTGGTCCTGGATTCGGCTTCCGTGGCCCGCCTGCCGGACCACCTGCGGGAGGCGGGGCCGGCCCGCAGGCGCCTGTGGACGCCGCCGGACTGGCTGCGGCGCCACGAGGCGCTGCTGCCGCCGCCGGTCCTGGGGCCGGCCCTGGACCTGGCCTGCGGCAGCGGCCGGGCCTGCGTCTGGCTGGCCGAGCGGGGCTACCGGGTCACCGGCCTGGACCACCAGCCCGAGGCCCTGGACCTGGGGGCGCGGTTGGCCGCTTCCTGCGACGTGGCCTGCCGTTTCACCGCCGCCGACCTGCGCCGGCCCGGGGCCCTGCCGCCCGGCCCGTGGGCCCTGGTCACGGCCTTCCGCTTCCTGCACCGTCCCCTGCTGGACCGCCTGGCGGACCTCACGCGGCCCGGCGGCGTGGCCTGCCTGCGCACCTTCCGCGAACCTCCCGGCTACTCCGGGCATCCCCAGTCCCGCCACCGGCTGCGCCGCGGCGAGCTGCCGGCGGCCTTCCCGCAGGGCCGCTGGGACATCCTGGCCCACGAGGAGGGCTTCGACGGGGACGGGCTGCCGGCCGCGGGCATCGTCGCCCGCCGCCGCGCCGGTTGAGGCCGTCGGATCGCTACTTCAGCAGGGTGATCTTCAGGGAGCGCGACTCGGACTCGCTCTCCACCCGCACCAGGTAGGTGCCGGAAGAGGCGGTGCGTCCGGCGTCGTCCCGACCGTCCCAGCGCAGGTCCTCCTCGCCGGTGGCGAAGACGCGGTTCGCCAGCAGGCGCACCCGGCGGCCGTCCAGGCCGTAGACGCCCACGCGCACCCGCTCGGACCGCTTGACGGTCACCGCGATGGTGGTCTCGGGATTGAAGGGATTGGGGTAGTTGCGCACGGCCAGGTGGTCGACGGCCGCGGGCACGTCGGGGTCGCCGTCGTTGCCGGTGGAGTAGCCGCTGTCGGCCAGCAGGCTCCAGGCCTCTTCCGGGCCGGCGGCATACAGGCGGAAGCGCATCGACGTGTCGCTGGCGGAGGGCTCGGCCGACACGGCCTGGAAGGCGTTGTCGGCGGTCTGGGCCACGACCATCTCATGCTCGATCTCATCGTCGCCGGCCCAGGTCACCCGGTAGTCGACGCCGGCGTGGTCGCCGGTGGTCCACCAGCGGACGGTGGTCCGTCCCGCGGCGGCGTCGGCCAGGAAGCTGGTCACCGCAGGCCGGGCCAGGGAGCAGGTGACGGGCCAGGCGCCCATGGCGCCGCAGGACGCGGCGGCCAGGGGCGAGTCGGTGCGCAGGGGCATCACGCCGGTCAGGTCGGCGAAGCCGGCGCAGAAGACCGGATCGACGCTGATCACCGGATCCGTACCGGGGACGCCGGTCACGGGGCCGCTCACGTCGCTGCCGCTGTTGCCGAAGACGTCGGAGCAGCCCAGGGCCGGCAGGGACAGGCCGACGCTGGTCACGCCGGTACCCTGCTGGAAGGCCACGATGGAGGCCGTCACCTGGGGCGACCCGTCGATGCAGTAGATGCCCGCGCCGGCGCCGGCGGCGACGTTGCTGATCATCGTGCACTTGTCCACGGTCACCAGCGAGCCCTGGAAGCACCCCAGGGCGCCGCCGTAGGCCGCCTCGTTGCCGAACAGGGTGCAGCGGGTGATCTCCGGCGAGGACTCCAGGTCGGCGAAGACGCCGCCCCCGAAGCCGTACAGGTGGCCCGTCGCGTTGTTGGCGATGATGCTGCGGTCGATCACCGGGGAGGACCAGCCGCGGCAGGACAGGGCGCCGCCCCAGCCGCCGACGTTGCCCACGAACGTGCAGCGCTCGATGACGGGGGCCGCCTCGTAGCTGCAGTCCACGGCGCCGCCGCCCAGGAGCGCATTGTTGTCGCTGAACACGCACTGGGAGAGGCGGCCGCCGGCGGCCACGAAACGGATGGCTCCGCCGTGGGCCGTGGCGGCGTTGTTCTCGAAGCGGCAGTTCTGCGCCACCAGCTCGCTGCGGGCCACGTAGACCGCGCCGCCGCTGCGAAGCCGGGAGGTGGAACCGCTGGCCTGGCCGCCCCGCAGGGTCATGTTCTGCAGGACGACGGCGCCGTCCACGTCCTCGCAGAACAGCAGCCGGCCGTTGCCGCCGCCGTCCACGACCACGGCGCCCGGGTCGTCGCCCAGGCCCCGGATGGTCACGGCGTGCTGGACCTCGAGGCCCGACTCGGCGTAGCGCCCCGGCGCCAGCTCGATCACGTCGCCCGCCCGGGCTGCCGCCAGGGCGGCCGCCAGGCTCGGTCGTTCCCCCGGCACGGCAATTGTTGCCGCCTGCGCCAGAGGCGCGGCCAGGAGGATCAGCAGGGTGGCGAGGGGGATCGTGCGCCTGTCGAGGGCCATGCAACCGGTTCCTTCCATGGTCAGGCGGCCATCTTGAGCTCCATGCGGCCGCGCGCTTCGTTCGGGTTCGATGCGCCAGTGCAATATGCGGTCCATGGCCCTTGCGGTGCAACAGCGAAAAGCCGTATTCTAGGCTCAAAGCCTGGGAAAACCCGGCAAATCGAGCATGAGGATCATTTTGCGATCCGCGCGCGATGGGGTATTATTTTGAAGCGCAGGACGTTGCCGCCGGTCGTTCATCCTTTGAAGGAAGGTCCTAGCATGGCCATCACGAAGCCGAGATTTTTTGGCCTGGCCCTCGCCGCCGCCCTTGCGGCCGTGCTGGGCGCCCTGTCCGGTGGCTGGAATGCCGCCTATGGGCAGGCGGATACCGGCCGCACCTGGACCTACACCTGGCAGGCGCCCACCAGCGGGGCGCCGGTGGCCTGGTATCAGGCCCAATGCGTGGCCAACGGCCGCGACACCACCGTCATCGACAACCTGCACACCACGACCGTGACCGTGCCGGTGGACCTGGGCAGCGACTACATGATCCGGGTCCGGGCCTTCAACGCCATCGGCCAGCCGGGTCCCTATTCGGGCTGGTCGGTGATGGAAACGGCGGAGGAGGCTCCGCCCACCAACGAGTCCGGCACCGCGGGCAAGTAGCGCCACCCATTCCGACCACGACCGCAATGGGGAGCGGCCGGCGGGATGCCGGCCCGCGCCCGGGAGGACGCCGTGCTGATCGGCATCATCGGAGTCAAGTTCACCGGCAAGACCACCCTCTACAACAGCATCACCGGCGCGGGGCTGCCCGTGGGCCAGGGCGGGGTCGAGCCCCACCGGTCCGTGGGCCGCGTGCCCGACCCGCGCCTGGACAAGCTGACGGCCATGTTCAACCCCAAGCGCACGGTCTACGCCCAGGTGGAGTGGGTGGACATCCCCGGCTTCGAGGGCGGTGCCGGCGCCGACGGCGGCCGCGAGGCCACCCGCTTCCTGGAGCATGGCCGGCGGGTCGATGCCCTGGCCCAGGTGATCCGCTGCTTCGGCGGCGGCTACGGCCCCGCCGATCCGGAGGGGGAACTGGCCACCCTGGCCCTCGAACTGGCGCTGGCCGACCTGCAGATCGTGGAGAATCGCCTCGAGAAGCTGGCCAAGGAGAAGCTGCGCATGGGGAAGGTGGCCAATCCCCTGGAGCCGCCGCTCATGGAGCGCTTCAAGGAGCAGCTGGAGAACGAGCGCCCCCTGCGCGACCTGGAACTGAACCCGGACGAGAAGAAGATCGCCTCGGGCTACGCCTTCCTCACCCAGAAGCCGCTGATCGTCGTGCTGAATCATGCCGAGGGGGACGAACCGCCGGCCGCGGTGGCCGAGGCCGCCCGCGCCGCGGGGGCGGAGGTGGTCTCCCTGTGCGCCGCCGTCGAGGCCGAACTGGCCGAACTTGAGCCGGCCGAGGCGGCCGAGTTCCTGACCGACCTGGGCATCGACGAGCCGGCGGTCAACCGCATGATCCGCGCCGCCTACCACGCCCTGGACCTGCAGAGCTTCTTCACCGTGGGGCCGGACGAGTGCCGGGCGTGGCCCGTGGGCCGGGGCGCCACCGCCCCCGAGGCCGCCGGCGCCATCCACTCGGACCTGCAGCGGGGCTTCATCCGGGCCGAGACCACGGCCTACGACGACCTGATGGCCGCCGGCAGCATGGCCGCCGCCAAGGCCGCCAACAAGGTGCGCCTGGAGGGCAAGGCCTACCAGGTCCAGGACGGCGACATCCTCGAGATCCGGTTCAGCGTGTGAACGATTCCGCAGAGGCAGGGCGGTCCGACGGCCGCCGGCCGGAGGGCCGGCTGCCGGCGGTGGCCGCCGCCCTGGTCGTGGCGGTGCTGGGGCTGCTGCTGCTGGGCCAGGCCGGGCGCTCGGTTTTCGGCCGGGTGCCGGTGCTGGACGAGGTCTGGTACCTGGACCGGGCCGCCGATCTGCAGGGGCTCTCCGCGCCGGCGGACGAGCCCCACTTCATGTCGCCCCTCTACCCGGTGCTGATCAAGCTGGCCGGCAGTGCCCACGCGGTGCCCGAGGATCGCGTGGTGCCGCCGGCGAATCTGCGGGGGCTGCGGCTGCTGCAGCTGGGCTGCTGGGCCGGCCTGCTGGGGCTGCTGCGGCTGCTGGCCGGCCGCCTGCTGCCGCCGGACGCGCCCCGGCGCCGTTTCCTGGTCTGGCTGCCGACCCTGCTGGCGGCTCTCTACCGACCGGCGGCGGTGTACGCCCTGGCCGTCCTGCTGGAACTGCCCCTGGTGTTCCTGGTGACCCTGGCCCTGTGGCTGCTGACGGATCTCGGCGCGCGGCGCCGGCCCCTGCCGTGGGCCGTTCTGGCTGGGTTGGCGCTGGGCCTGGCGGGCCTGCTGCGGGGCACGGCGCTGGTGCTGGTTCCCCTGGCGGCCTGGTGGGCGGTGCGGCGTGCCGGGTGCGGGCGCTGGCGGCCGATCGCCGCCGTGGTCGTGCCGGCGCTGCTGGTGCTGCTGCCCCCCGCCTGGCACAACTCCCGGATCGCCGGCCGGCCGGAGGGGCCGGCCCTCAACGGGGGCGTGAACCTCATGATCGGCAACGGGCCCGAGGCCAACGGCTTCTACGTGGCCGTGATCGACGGCGATTGGCGGGCCGATCCGGCGGGCACCGAACAGTTGGCGGCGGCCACCGGCCGCGACTCCCTGGACCTGGCGGCGGCCGACCGCATCTGGACGCGGCGGGCCCTGGACACGATGGCATCCCGGCCCGGGCGCACCGTCGGCCTGTGGCTGAAGAAGGTGTGGCTGCATCTGCAGGGCTGGGAGATCGACCAGCTGACTCCCCTGGCGGGCTGGACGCGGACGGTGCCCCTGCTGCACCTGCTGGTGGTGCCCTGGGCCCTGCTGGTGGCCCTGGGTCTGACGGGGGCGGCGGACCTGCTGGCCCGCCGGGCGGCGGGGCCCTGGACGCCGGTGCTGGCGGCGGGCGGCCTGCTGCTGGCGGTGCAGAGCGTGTTCTTCGTCGTCTCGCGCTACCGTCTGGCCCTGCTGCCGATGCTGGCCCTGCTGGCGGCGGCCGGGGCGGCGGCGCTCCTGTCGCGGCGGCGGGTGGCCCTGGTGGCGTTGCCGCTGGCGGTGTTGTTGACGGTGCCGTGGGGACTGGGCCCGGTCCGCGCCCAGTGGCGGGCCATGGCCTTGGCCAACGAGGCGCTCCGCTACAACGACCTGGCCGCAGCCACCGACGATCCGGCCGCCCGGGACCAGGCCGAACGGCTGTACCGGGCGGCCCTGGCGGCGGGTGCGCCGGGCGAGGCCCCGTGGCTGGGCCTGGCGACGGTGCTGGAAGCGCGCGGGGACGACGCCGCGGCCGGCCGGGTGCTGGCCGAGGGGGCGCGCCTGCTGCCCCGGGCGCCGGGCCTGCAGAAGAGCCTGGCGGTGCGCGAACTGGCCGCCGGCAACGCGGCGGCGGCCGAGCCCCGCCTGCGGGCGGTCCTGGCGCTGCGGCCCCGCGACGCCGATTCCCTCCACAACCTGTGCGTCATGCTGGGGGGCGGGGCGAGATCGACGCCGCCGAGGACCTGGCCCGCCGGCTGATCACCGCCCACCCCGACGACCACCGGGGCTGGAACGACCTGGGCATCCTGCTGGCCCGCGCCGGCCACCGCGACGAAGCGGCGGACGTCTTCCGCCGGGGCCTGGCCCGCCTGCCCGGGAACGCCGAACTGGCGGCCAACCTGGCGCGTCTCCAGCCCGACGCCGGCCGCTGAGTCCGTCTCTTCGCGCATCCTCATGATTTCGTGCGCTGGTTTCGCAAATCCGCCGCGTTCGGTGGGCACATGAGGCAGACGTGCCCCGCAGGAACCGGGCAGCAACCCACCACCACGGATCAAGGAGACGAGACCATGAAGACCCCCACCTTGAAGACCAGCGTGATCGCGGCGGGGATCATCGCCGTGTTCGTGTTCAGCGGCCTGGCCCTGGCCCAGGGCCCAGGCGCCGGCAAGAGCGCCGGGCGCGGCCCCGGCGCCCAGGCCTGGTGCGACGGGAACGGCCCCGGCGGCGGACGCGGCATCGAACGCCTGGCCCAGCGCCTGGACCTGAGCGACGACCAGGTGAAGGCCATCACCGATCTGCAGGAGCAGAGCCGGACCAAGAACCTGGCCCTGCGCAAGGACATGATGCGGCTGCGCAACGAGCTGCAGGGCGAGATGCTGAAGGATTCGCCCGACGTCAAGACGGTCAAGAACCTGGCGGCCAAGATGGGCGACCTGCGCACGACGATGCAGCAGAACCGCCTGGAGACCCGCCTGGCCGTGCGTCAGCAGTTGACGCCGGACCAGCGGGACAAGATGCTCATGGCGGGCCAGGGCTTCGGACGCGACGGCCGGCACGGGCGCGGCGGCCCGGGCGTCTGCGGCGACCGCGACGGCCGCATCGGCCGGGGACCCGGCGGGCACCGCGGGGCCGGCTTCCGCGGCGACTGCCCGCGGCTCGACGACGACGACTGAACGGAACCATCGTGGGCACCCGCAGGACGGTAGACCGTGACCCGGATCGAGGACGACGATGCCCTCATGGCGCGCACGGCACGGGGCGAGGAGGCGGCTTTCCGGCTCCTCGTCCTGCGCTGGGAAGCGGACGTGCGGGCCTTCCTGATCCACATGCTGGGGTCGGTGGAGGAGGCCGAGGACCTGACCCAGGAGACCTTCGTGAAGGTCTACGGGCAGGCGGGCCGCTACCGGGGCGAGGGGATGTTCAAGAGCTGGCTCTTCCGCGTTGCCGGCAACCTGGCCCGCAGCCGCCTGCGCCGGCGCAAGATCCTGCGCTGGGTGAGCTTCGATCCGGCGGAACACGACGTCCGGGACCTGGGCCCCGGCCCGGACCGGAACCTGGAAGACCACGAGCGCGCCGTGGCGGTGCGGGCCGCCGTGGCGGCGCTGCCCGAACGGCAGCGGCAGGCGCTGACCCTGCACCGCTACCAGGGCCTGCGCTACAAGGAGATCGCCGAGGCCATGGGCACCACCGTGCCCGGGGTCGAGTCGCTGATCCAGCGCGCCCTGGCCGGGCTGCGCACGAGTCTGACCGGAAAGGTGGACTGACATGATGCACGTGACCGAGCTGCTGGGCCCGTGGCTGGGGGGCGAACTGGACGCCGCCGCCGCCGCCGCGCTCGAGGCCCACCTGGAGTCCTGCCCGGCCTGCCGCCGGGAGGCCGAGGCCCTGCGCGGGCTATGGGCCTCGCTGGAAGAGGCGCGGGTCCGCCCGGCGCCGGCCAGCGCGTGGCCCGCGGTGCGGGCCCGCACCTTCGGGCCGCAACGCGGCTGGTTCTTTGCCGGCCGGCCGGCCCTGCAGACGGGTCTGGCGGCCGTGGCCGTCCTGGGCGGCCTGCTGGTGGGCATGTTCCTGCCGGGCGGTGGGCAGGCCACGGCGGCCACCACCGAGGACTCGACCCTGTGGAGCACCAGCAGCCGGGTGCTGGACGACTCCGCCGAAGGCAGCCTGGCCCTGTGGCTGGCTCCCGGCGGCGCGGATTCGGCAGCGAACGACGCGGGGACGGAGGCGACGCGATGAAGCGGCTGCTGGTGCTGGTCCTGCTCATCTCCCTGGGCCTGAACGTGGGCCTGGCCTGGCGCCTGCGCCAGGCGGGGCCGCCGGAGCGGTCCGCCTGGCGGGACCACGGCAGCCGCACCGTGCCGGCGCCGGGGGACACCCAGGCCTGGCGCGAGCGCATGGACCGCCGGTTCACCCACCTGAGCGAGCGGCTGGGGCTGGACCCGGAGCAGCAGGCCGCCTTCCGGAGCCATCGGGCCCGCGTGGAGGCCGACGTGCGGGACCGCCTGACGACCCTCGAGCAGGCCCGCGTCGAGCTGCGCAACGAGGCCGAGCGGCAGCCGCCGGACCCGGCGGCGGTCAGCGCGGCGCTGGCGGCGGTGAGCCGGGCCGAGGCCGCGATGGATTCGCTGGTCGCGGTCAACCTGAAGGCCGAGCTGGAACTGCTGCGCCCCGACCAGCAGTCGCGGCTGCTGAGCATGCTCCCCTTCGAGCGGCTGGGTCGGCACGGCGGATTCAGGCCGGGCCCGGGCGACGGCGACGGATCCGGCCGGGGCCGACACCGGGGCGGCTCCAGGCGGCCCGACGAGGGTCCTCCCGGGGAATAATCCGGTTGACAGCGGCGGCGGCGGTTTCTTATCTATTACAAGCGATTCGGCGGCTTGGCCGCCGCGGAGACGCGCCCGCCGGGCGCGTTCCGCATCGACCGTTCCCCACCCCGTCACGGTCCATTCCGTTCCGCGCCCGAGTGCCGCAAGCCCCCAGGGGGAATCTTCCGATGACCAGAGTGCGCTTCATCCTGCCCGTCGGTCTGCTGATGGTCCTGGCCGCCTTCGTCGGCTGCCGTTCGGCCCACACCACCAGCGCCATCCTCTACATCGACGAGCAGAACTACGACAAGGCCGTCCAGGTGATCCACGAGGGCTTCCAGTACAACGACCAGGAGCCGGACGCCTACTACTACCTGGGCGAGGCCTACAGCCACCTGGGCGAGGATGCGGTCCAGGCCGACAAGTACGAAGAGGCCAAGAAGAACTACGGGCTGGCCTACGAGGCCTACCAGAAGGCCCTGGAGCTCGACCGCAAGGACTGGGTGGGCGAGGTCGACCGCTCCCTGCGCTACAACTACAACACGTTGATGAGCCAGGCCAAGCGGGACTGGGACGACGACTACTACGAGCAGGCCGAGGGCCACATGCGCCTGGCCTACGCCGCGCTGCCCGACTCCACCTCGCCCATCAAGAACATCGCGCGCATGAAGATGCAGATGTCGTCGCTGGACTCCCTGGGTGGCCAGCCGGTGACGGTCGCCAAGAAGGACACGCTGCTGACCCAGGCCCTGGACCTGCTGGACCAGGTGCTGGGCAAGCACCCCGAGGCCTATGACCTGCAGCTGGACAAGGCCAACGTGCTGGCCAACCTGGGCCGCACCGCCGAGGCCGGCGACATCTACGCCAAGCTGCTGAAGGACCACGGCGACGACACCGATCTGCTGGCGGAGATCGCCAACCTGGCCATCAACGACGGCGACTACGGCAAGGCCGCCGACTTCTACGTGCGCATCGTCGATCTGCGGGAAGCCGACACCGACGCCAGCAACGACGCCAGCAACAGGGACATGCTCGTGGCGGCGGGCACCTGGTACGGGACCAACCGCGTGGGCCGGTACGAGGACGCCATCAAGGCGCTGGACCGGGCGACCACCCTGGAGGAGGTCCCCAAGGCCAACACGATGCTGGCCCGCGTGCGCACGTTCTACAATTACGGCAAGAAGCTGAAGGAAGAGGCCGCGGCCAGCACCGATCCGACCGAGAAGGCGGCGAAGGAGGCCAAGGCCAAGTCCATGTTCCAGCGGGCCGTCGAGGTCGGCAACGCGATGACGACGTTGCACACGACCGTCGCCGACGGCTTCCTCTACCTGAGCATGGCCCAGGTGGAGATCGGGGATTCCACGGCGGCCGACGCCAACTTCAAGACCTACCAGGAGCTCTCCGGGAACTCCGGCAACTGACCGGAACCCGACCGCAACGACCGCCGGCATCGCCCCGGACCCGCGCACGGCGCGGGTCCGGGCCGGGCGGAACCGCGGGACGCGGCCGCCCGCGCGTGAGGATAGAGACTTGGTTTGCCCGTTGGCGCGATTCGTGCTAGTATGGGCTTACCAACCGGGGCCGACGGCCCCAACCCAAGGTGAATCCAGGGGACACAACCCGCGATCCGTATGCCAGGGGGCCATCAGCCCACCACCCCGCGAGGCCGCAGGCCCACGCACGTACGCCACAATCCGTTTCCAGCCGAATCCGGTTCGAGGAGAGACATGGACATCAAGGAACTGCAGGAGATGAACATCCACGAGCTCGTGGAAGTCGCTCGGGGCATGAACATCGAGGCCCTCAGCACCCTGCGCAAGTCGGAGCTGATCTTCAAGATCCTGGAGGGCCAGACCGAGAAGAACGGCCTGATCTACGCCGAGGGCGTGCTGCAGGTCCTGGCCGAGGGCTACGGCTTCCTCCGCTCGGCCAAGTACAACTACCTGCCGGGCCCCGACGACATCTATCTCTCCCCGTCCCAGATCAAGAAGTTCGACCTGAAGACCGGCGACACCATCGCCGGACAGGTGCGGCCGCCCAAGGACAACGAGCGGTACTTCGCGCTGCTGAAGGTCGAGTCGGTGAACTACAAGGATCCGGACACGGCCAAGAAGGTCACGCTCTTCGACAACCTGACGCCGCTGTATCCCGAAGAGATGCTCAACCTCGAGCACAACCCCAAGAACATGACCACGCGGATGATCAACCTGCTGGCGCCCATCGGCAAGGGGCAGCGCGGGCTGATCGTGTCGCCTCCGCGCGCCGGCAAGACCATGATCCTGCAGAAGATCGCCAACGCCATCACCACCAACCATCCCGAGGTGCATCTGATCGTGCTGCTCATCGACGAGCGGCCCGAGGAGGTCACCGACATGGCGCGGTCGGTCAAGGGCGAGGTGGTCAGCTCGACCTTCGACGAGCCCGCCGAGCGCCACGTGCAGGTGGCCAACATGGTGCTGGCCAAGAGCCGGCGCCTGGTGGAGAACGGCATGGACGTGGTCATCCTGCTGGACTCGATCACCCGCCTGGCCCGCGCCCACAACGCGGTGGTGCCCCACTCGGGCAAGATCCTGTCCGGCGGTGTCGACTCGAACGCCCTGCAGAAGCCCAAGCGGTTCTTCGGCGCGGCGCGCAACATCGAGGACGGCGGCTCGCTGACCATCATCGCCACGGCCCTGATCGAGACGGGCAGCCGCATGGACGAGGTCATCTTCGAGGAGTTCAAGGGCACCGGCAACATGGAGCTGGTCCTGGACCGCAAGATCGCCGACCGGCGCGTGTACCCGGCCATCGACATCTTCAAGTCGGGCACCCGCAAGGAGGACCTGCTGATCGAGCAGAAGGACCTCAACAAGATCTGGGTGCTGCGCAAGTACCTGAGCGACTACAACCCGATCGAGGCCATGGAATTCCTCATCGACAAGCTCAGCAAGACCAAGGACAACGAGCAGTTCCTGGGGGCGATGAACGCCTGACCGGGGCGGCCGCGGGGGACCCGGATCGGCCCGGAAGGGGCGTCGGGGGGCCGGAGGGGACTTCCGGGAGGGATTCCGGAAGGTTTCGGGACCAAAAATGTCCTTGCCAAGCGCCCCCTGCGGTATTTCCTTTTGGCCCTCGAGCCGGATAGACGGTTTCAGGCTAGAAAAGGCAGCAGGAACGATGAAGCAGAAGATCCATCCCAAGTACATCGACTGTGAGATCACCTGCCTCTGCGGCAACGTGATCCACACCCGCTCGACCAAGGAAAAGCTCAACGTCGAGATCTGCTCGGCCTGCCATCCGTTCTTCACGGGGCAGCAGAAGATCATCGACACGGCCGGCCGCGTGGAGCGCTTCCGCAAGCGCTACGAGGGCGCGAACTACCACAAGAAGTAGTCCGCACCCCCCGTGGCGACGGCCCCGGCACCGCCGGGATACGGAGACTTTCGAAGGTGCCGGGGTTGACCATCCCGGCGCTTTCCTTTATCTAGCCCCGACAACGACCTGCCGGGAAGAGGCAGTTCCGGCCGACCGGGGCCCGCGGGGCCGGACAGGAGCAGCATGAGCGAGCGCAGAGAAGACCTCACCGCCATCCCCGTCGGCCGCGCGTGCCCCGACAACGTGGAGCAGGGCGAAGCCCGGGCCATGGATCTGGCCGTGGGCGGCCAGGCCCTGATCGAGGGGGTGATGATGCGCAGCCCCCGCTACCTGGCCATGGCCGTGCGGACGCCGGACAAGCGCATCGTCATCCGCAAGAAGATCTTCAGCAGCGTGGTGCGGAAGTTCCCCTTCCTGAACATCCCCGTGGTGCGTGGCGGGATCCAGCTGGTGGAAACCATGGGGCTGGGCATCGACGCCCTGATGTTCTCGGCCGACCAGGCCTCCAGCGAGGACCGCGTCGAGGGGGGCAAGAGCTCGTTCAAGGACAAGGCGCTGATGTGGGGGACGGTGGCCGTCTCCTTCGCCCTGAGCCTGGGGCTGTTCTTCTACCTGCCCATCCTCCTGACCGACCTGGTGGTGGGCCAGGCCCACGGCAGCCTGGTCTGGAACGGGGTGGACGGCCTGATCCGGGTGGTGCTGTTCGTGGCCTACCTGTGGGGCGTGAGCAAGCTGCCGGACATGGGCCGGGTGTTCATGTACCACGGGGCCGAGCACAAGTCGATCCACGCCTTCGAGAACGGCAGCAGCCTGGACGCCGCGGGGGCGCGGCCCTGGACCACCCTGCACCCCCGCTGCGGCACGAGCTTCCTGTTCTTCGTGATGCTGATCTCCATCCTCGTCTTCGCGTTCCTGGGGCGGCCGGAGAACCTGGCCGACCGGCTGCAGCGCCTGGCCTTCGTGCCCCTGATCGGAGGGCTGGCCTACGAGGCCATCAAGCTCTCGGGCAAGTACGGCCGCTCGTGGTTCGTGCGGCCGGCCATCCTGCCGGGGCTGGCCCTGCAGAAGATCACCACCAGCGAACCCGACGACGACCAGCTGACCGTGGCCATGGCCGCCCTGAAGGCCGTGCTCACGCCCGAGGCCGACGACTTCCGCGAGCGGGTGTACTATGATCTGCCCGACGACGCGGCACCCGACCTGACCCCGGCCGCCGAAGGAGGCGCGTCGTGATCGAGAACGTGCTGGCCCTGCGCAAGGCCTACCGGGGGCTGGGCGACCAGCTGTCGGACCCGGCGGTGCTCAACGACCAGGACAACTACCGCAGGCTGGCCCGCGAGCACGCCCGCGTGGGCAAGCAGCTGAAGGTGGCCGAGCGCTGGTTCCACCTCAACGAGCAGGTGGACAACAACCGGGCCCTGCTCAAGACCGAGAAGGATCCCGAGGTCCTGGAGATGATCCGCGAGGACCTGGCGGGTCTGGAGCCGGACCTGGACGAGGCCGAGGCCGCCTTCGAGGAGGCCCTGCTGCCCCACGACCCCAACGACGACCGCGACGCCATCCTGGAGATCCGCGCCGGCACCGGCGGCGACGAGGCGGCCCTCTTCGCCGAGGAAATCGCCCGCATGTACCTGCGCTACGCCGAGCGCCAGGGCTGGAAGACCGAGCTGATCGACGCCACCGAGGGCGCCCAGGGCGGCTACAAGGAAGTCATCTACGCGGTCAAGGGCGACGGCGCCTTCGGCACCCTGCGCTGGGAGAGCGGCGTGCACCGGGTGCAGCGGGTGCCGGCCACCGAGGCCCAGGGCCGCATCCACACCTCGGCGGTGACGGTGGCGGTGCTGCCGGAGGCCGAGGACGTGGACGTGGAGATCGACGAGAGCGAGCTGCGCATCGACGTGTACCGCAGCAGCGGGCCGGGGGGCCAGTCGGTCAACACCACCGACAGCGCCGTGCGCATCACCCACGTGCCCACGGGCCTGGTGGTGCAGTGCCAGGACGAGAAGTCCCAGCACAAGAACAAGGCCAAGGCGCTGCAGGTGCTGCGCTCGCGGCTGCTGGAACGGGCCATCGCCGAGCAGGACGCGAAGATCGCCGCCGAGCGCCGCAGCCAGGTGGGCACCGGCGACCGCAGCGCCAAGATCCGCACCTACAACTTCCCCCAGAGCCGCGTCACCGACCATCGCATCGGCCTGACCGTCCACAACCTGGACGCGGTGATGGCGGGCGAGCTGGACGACGTGGTGGATGCCATCCAGGCCTACCGCCGCGCCGAGGCGCTGGCCGCGACCCGGGGCGCATGAGCGCCGAGGTCCGGACCGTCCGCGACCTGCTCCGGGTCACCGCCGAGTACCTGGACGGCAAGGGGGTGGAGTCGGCCAAGGTCTCGGCCGAGCGCCTGCTGGCCGACGTCCTGGGCCTGACCCGCATCGAGATCTTCATGCAGCACGACCGGCCGGTGCTGGGCGGGGAGTTGGATCGCTACCGCGACCTGGTGCGCCGCCGCGCCGCCGGCGAGCCCCTGCAGCACATCCTGGGCGAGACCGAGTTCTACAGCCGCTCCTTCAAGGTGGAGCCGGGCGTGTTCATCCCCCGGCCCGAGACCGAGCGGCTGGTGGAGATCGCCGCCTCGTTGCTGGCGCCAGGCGACCGCCACCTGCTGGAGCCGACGGCGGTGGAGATCGGCACCGG
>CAWGRT010000010.1:0-558381 GCA_963825035.1 Candidatus Krumholzibacteriia bacterium
CTCCAGCACCGGTCGGCCGGTCTCCTAGGGAACGTCCAGGGGATAGAGGCCCATGTCCCAGCCCTCGGGCAGCTGCCGGATCAGGTGCACCGCACGCTGCTCGTCCGGGTGGATGGCGCGCTCCCAGCCGTCGTCCAGGGAGTGGAGCGCCGAGATGTTCATGAGGTAGGGCACGGTGTTGCAGAAGGCGTGGTCGATCAGCCCGAGCACGTGCCCCAGTTCGTGGAGAGCGAGTTCCGTGCAGGACTCGGTGTCCGGGACGATGGGGGTGATGTGGACCGTGGCGTGTTCCGGCGGCACCTCGCCGATGATGTAGTCGCCACCGCCCGGCTGGTCCAGCACCACGGAAGCGTAGTTGACCAGGTCGGGCACGCTGTACCGGAAGGCGACGTGGGCCGCGGACGAATCGGGCACGATGGTGAAGTAGTCCTCGCCCATGGTGTCGTTCCAGATGCGCACCGCCTCGCGGGCACAGGCGCCGTAGTCCACCCCCTGGTCCGAGACCCAGTCGGGGACGTAGACGGTCACCGGGTACTCGGCCCAGCGGTAGAGGTTCACGTTGTCGCGCCGCGTGGACGGCACCCAGGTCCTGGTCATGGTGCGCAGGTACTTCAGGAAGCTGCTGCCGAAGGCGAAGCAGCCGGGCGCCGAGCCCAGGCGGGGGATCAGGAGGAAGTCCTGCCGGCGCGTTCCACCGTAACGCAGGGAGTCGCTGCGGGCGATGTGCCAGCCCACGCCCGGCGGATCGCCCGCGTCGGTCCCCGCCTCCATCACCACCGGGGTCAGTTCGAAGTAGGGGCCCAGACGATAGCTGCCGTCGGCCGCCGTCGCGGTGGCCGCGGCGTGGTCGTGGTCGCGGACCCGGACCCCGGCCACGGGGCTGCCGTCGGGCGCCGTCACCGTGCCCTCGATCCACCACTGGCCGGGCAGCCGCATGTGGACGGTCTCGGCCACGGGGGAGACCTGGCCGCGGTCGTTGCGGGCGCGCACGGCGAACCAGACCTCGCGGTCGGGCTCGAGGCCGGCTCCCTCCGGCGCGTAGGGCACCTTGATGCGGCGCGTGCCGTCGAACCAGTCCACGTCGCCCGGGTCGTGATCGGCGTCCCACGACTCGGCGGTGGGCGGACCGTCCCAGCGGAAGCGGACCTCGTAGGCCGCCACCGGCAGGACCGAGGCCGTGACCGGATCCCAGAAGAGGAAGCAGCGCCCCGGCGCGTCCCCCGGGGCCAGGGCCAGTCCCGTCACCGCCGGGGGCGCGGCGGCGGCGAAGGGAAGGACGTTCACGTTCCAGGAGTGCGTGGCCGTGGTGTCGGGCGTCTCGATCCGCACCGACACCACGCGGGGGCCGAGGGCCTCGGGGGTCAGGTGCAGCAGGGTGTCGGTCCCGGCCGGATGGCCGTCCAGCTGCCAGCCGGCGTCCAGGACCGGCCAGCGGGTCGAGGCCGTGAACGTGGCGGTCACCCCGACGTAGGCGTCGGTCTCCTGTCCCGCCGGCAGGAAGTCCACCCGGGGCACCCCGGTGGGCACCACGGACACCGCCCAGCGGCGGATCCAGGCGTGGCCGGACTCGTCGGTGATGCGGGCCTCCAGGTGCTCGGTGCCGAGGGTGTTGCCGAAGTAGCGGTAGCGTTCGCCGGGCTGCGGCGTGTCGTCGGCCCGGTGCCAGCGGACCGTGAGCGGGCGGCCCGCCGGGGGCACGACCTGGAAATCCAGCCAGGTGTGGCGGACCACGTCCACCACCTCGGGCGCCGGCAGGTAGGACACCCCGTCATCGGGCGGCGGCGGCGCCACCGGGCCGTCCACCGAGGAGCCGCAGCCGGCCGTGACCGCCGCCAGCAACAGCGGCAGCAGCCGGGCCGCGGCACGGCGTGGCGGGTGGCGGAGGGCGTCCATGGTTTGAGAGTAGTGCGGTTGTCGACCGCCGTCAAACCGGGCCCGCAGACGCCGCCGGCCGGCGCCGAGGGGCGCCGGCCGGCGGGTTGCGGGGGACGGTCGCCCGGTCAGTGCAGCTGCGGCACCCGGCCCGGCGTCCAGGGGGCGCGGGCCGCCTCCAGGCGGGCCTCCAGGTCGGGCAGGTCGGTGGCCACGAGCCGGGTCAGGTCCTCGAGCAGCGGCTTGAACTGCTCGCGGGCCACCGCCAGGCTCTGCTGCTGGGTCCGGGTGGGATCGCTGGTGACCTCGCGGCTGCCCCACAGCACCCGGCCGACCCGCTCGCGGATGCCGGGGGTGGTGGGCTCGCTGCGGCTGCTGACGGTCCGGTCGCCGCTCATCGCCGTGTTCATCTCCTGCAGACGGGCGGTCAGGGCGTCCACGTCGTCCAGCAGGCCGCGCTCCAGCCCCGGCGTGCGGTCGATGGTGGCGCGGATCGCCTTCAGACGGGTCTCCGCCTCCTGCAGCACCCGGCCGGCGCCCGCGACCTCGCGGTACAGCTCGGCGGTCTCCCGCTGGAACGCCACCGAGGCGGCGAAGTCCTTGGCGGGCGTGGTGCCGTCGGTCAGCAGCCGCGTGGTGAATTCCACCGGGCCGGCGACCACGGTCTCGGCCCCGCGGACCCGGGTGCTGAGGGTCACGCTGTAGGTGCCGGGCACCGTCAGGGGCCCGCGGCTCTCGTCGTCCCAGGGGGCGCGCTCGCCGCGGCTCTCCAGCTGGACCGGATCGGTGTCGGGGTAGCGCAGGTCCCAGGCCACCCGGTGGAAGCCCTTGTCCGTGGGCGCGTCGAGCTGGCGCACCACCTGGCCCTGGGCGTCGCGGATGGTCAGCACCGCGGCCGGCGCGATCTCCCGGTCCTCCAGGCGCAGCTCGTCCCAGCCGGGGTAGGGGGTGGACTCGCCCGCCTTCTCCTGCTTCTTCTCGGCGTCGCGGCGCTTCTCCTCGAGGCTCTGCAGGCCGTCCTTCAGGCGGTAGGTGATCACCGCGCCGAAGGGCGGGTTGGCGGCGGTCCAGTAGTCGTCGCCCTGGTGGCCGACCCCGGCCGGCGACCAGGGGATGTAGATCAGGCCCTCGCGCACCGGGAAGATCGCGGCGTCCTTGTCGAGGTCCGCGGGCGCCAGGTTCCGCAGCGGCGTGTAGTCGTCCAGGATGAAGAAGCCGCGGCCGAAGCTGGCGGCCACCAGGTCGTTCTCCCGCCGCTGGATCTCCAGGTCGCGGATGGCGATGGTGGGCATGCCCGCCTCCAGCTGCGTCCAGTGGGCGCCGCCGTCGCGGGTGAAGAACACCCCGTACTCGGTGCCGGCGAACAGCAGCTGCGGGTCCACGTGGTCCTGGGCCAGGGTGTAGACCACGCCGTTCTCCGGCAGGTCGCCGGCGATGGACTTCCAGCTCTTGCCCGCGTCGGTGCTCTTCAGGACGTAGGGCTTGAAGTCGTCGCGCTTGTGGTTGTCGAAGCTGGCGTAGACCGTCTTCGCGTCGAAGCGGTCGGGCTCGACGTCGCTGACGTAGCTCTCGGCCGGCACGCGGCTTGAAGTTCTCCAGCTTCGTCCAGTGGGCGCCGTCGTCGCCGGTGGACCTGGATCAGCCCGTCGTCGGTGCCGACGCACAGCAGGCCTTCCTGCACCGGCGACTCGTCCAGGGACACGATGCTGCCCCAGAACGAGGTGGAGTTGTTCTTGGCCACCGCGTCCACGCTCCAGACGCGGCCCATGACCTCCAGCCGGTTGCGGTCGAGCCCGCGGCTCAGGTCGCCGGAGATCTCGGTCCAGCTGTCGCCCATGTCGTCGCTGCGGAAGAGCTTCTGGCAGGCGTAGTACAGCCGCTGGTGGTCGTGGGGGCTGATGATCACCGGCGAGTTCCAGTTCCACTTGAGGACCTCGCCGGCCTCGGGCTGCGGCTGGACGTCCACCGTCTCGCCGTTCTTCCGGTCCCAGCGCACCAGGTTGCCGTACTGGGACTGGCAGTAGACGATGTCCGGGTTCTCGGGGTCGCAGGCGGGCTCGAAGCCGTCGCCGCCGAGGGTGAAGTACCAGTCGCGGTCGGCGGCGCCGTAGCTGTAGCGGGTCCGCGACGGGCCGCCGATGGTGTTGTTGTCCTGGGTGCCGCCGTACACGTTGTAGAAGGGCTGGTCGTAGTCCACGGCCACCCGGTAGAACTGGGTCACCGGCAGGTTGGTGAAGTGAGCGCCAGGTCTGGCCCGCGGTCGAAGCTCTCGTAGATGCCGCCGTCGCAGCCGGCGCAGCAGGTGCTCGGTGTGCGCCGGGATCGACCCACACCGCGTGGTCGTCCACGTGCTTGCGCTTGACGCTCAGGCGCTGCCAGGTCTTGCCGCCGTCGTCGGTGGTGCGCAGGAAGGTGTCGACGGCGTAGACCCGGTCCGGATCCACCGGGTCGGCGATGATCTCGTTGTAGTACTGGGGGCTGCCGGCCACGAAGTCGCTGCGCTTGTCCCAGCTGGCGCCGGCGTCGGTGGAGCGGAAGAAGCCGCCCTTGTCGTTGGCGGCCTCGACGATGGCGTACACCGTGTCGGGGCTCCTGGGGGCGATGGCCAGGCCGATGCGGCCCATGTCCACCGCGGGCAGGCCCGAGGTCAGCTCGGTCCAGGTGCGCGCCGCCGTCGGTGGTCTTGTGGATGCCCGACCCCGGGCCGCCGTCGATCAGGGTCCAGATGTGGCGCCGCCGCTGGTAGCTGGCCGCGTACAGCACGTCGGGGTCGCGCGGGTCCTGCACCAGGTCCACCACGCCGGTGTTCTCGTCGATCTCCAGCACCAGTTCCCAGTTCTCGCCGCCGTCGACGGTCTTGTAGACGCCGCGGTCGCCGCCGGGACCCCACAGGGGGCCCATGGCCGCCACCCAGACGATGTCCGGGTCGGTGGGGTGGACGATGATGCGCCCGATGTGCATGGAGCGCTTCAGGCCCATGTTCTTCCAGCTCTTGCCGCCGTCGAGGGAACGGTACACCCCGTCGCCGTAGCTGACCGAGCGCTGGCTGTTGTTCTCGCCGGTGCCCACCCAGACCACGTGCGGATCCGAGGGCGCGACGGCCACGCAGCCGATGGAGAAGCTGCCCTCGCCGTCGAAGATGGGCGTCGAGGGTCACGCCGCCGTTGGGGTCTCCCAGACGCCGCCGGAGCAGACGGCCACGTACCAGTGGAAGGGGTCGGCGGGATCGACGGCGAAGTCGGCCACGCGGCCCGAGGCGATGGCCGGGCCGATGCCGCGCCAGGCCAGGCCGGCGAAGTCGCCGGACTTCCAGGGGGCGTCGTCCGCGGCGATCGCGGCGCCGGGCAGCGCGCAGGCGGCCAGGGCGAGCAGGAGCAGGCCGAGCCACGGCCGGCAGGGGGCGGGGAAGCGTCGGGCGCATCGTCTGTCCTCGTTTCGCTGGAGGTGCAGGCGGAATCCGGCAGGAGGCGGAGTCCGGTGGCGACGGGTCACCGCGCAGTATATAGCAGACGGGGGGGCCGGGCCAAGTCCGGAGCCGCCGGGGACGCGGTCAGCCGATCATGTCGACGCGACGGGGTCGCGGCTGCAGGGGCAGGAGGATGCGGAAGGTGGTGCCGCGGCCGGGTTCGCTGGCGACGTCGATGCGGCCGCCGTGCTCCTCGACGATGCCGTGGCTGATGGACAGGCCCAGGCCGGTGCCCTGGCCCACGTCCTTGGTGGTGTAGAAGGGGTCGAAGATGCGCGGCGATGGTCGGCGGCGTCCATGCCGCGGCCGTCGTCGGCGATGGTGACGACGGCCATGTCGCCCTCCACGGCAGTGGCCACGCGGATGTGGCCGCCGGCCTCGGGAATGGCGTGGCTCGCGTTGACCAGCATGTTCATGACGACCTGGCTGATGCGCCCGGCGCTGCAGCAGACCGGCGGCAGTTCGGCGAAGTCGCGCTCGACGGTGCACTTGTACTTCAGCTCGTTCCAGACCATGCGGATCATCGACTCCACGATCTCGGTTCAGATCGCCGTGCGGCCTTCTCCAT
Source organism: Candidatus Krumholzibacteriia bacterium (assembly GCA_963825035.1). Classification (GTDB taxonomy): domain Bacteria; phylum Krumholzibacteriota; class Krumholzibacteriia; order LZORAL124-64-63; family LZORAL124-64-63; genus JACZKN01. The sequence goes on from CAWGRT010000010.1 coordinate 5,907, forward strand.
CGAGTCCTCGCGGGCGAAGCTCTTGAGGTTCTTGACGATCTCGGCGACGCGCTCGACGCCCTCGGGCCGACTCGTCCAGCAGCCCGTCCAGGTCCCCGAGGATGAAGTCCAGGTCCTCGCCGCTCGCGCAGTGCGGCGATGCGCGCGGCCAGGTCGGCGTCGTCGGGGTGCGGCGGCCGCGCCTGGCGTACAGGTCCGCAGCAGGCTGCCGCAGGGCGTCGGCGTACTCGCGGACCGTGCCCAGGTTGCTGGAGACGTAGCCCACCGGATTGTTGATCTCGTGGGCGACGCCGGCGGCCAGCTGGCCGATGCTCGCCAGCTTCTCCGACTGCACGATCTGGTCCCTGTGGAGCTTGAGCTCGCTCGTTGGCCTCGTTCAGGCGGACCCAGGAGTCGCGCAGCTCCGCCTCGACCTCCTTCTGCTCGGTGATGTCCAGCAGGCTGATCAACGCCAGGTTGCCGCCCGCCGTCGTCCAGGGGCGTGACCGAGCGGATGCAGGTGCGCGTCTCGCCGCGGGCGTTGGCGATGTCGATGGTCCCGCGTTCGGCGTCGTCATCGCCGCCCCCCATCGGGCCCAGGCAGTCGTAGGCCGATGCGACCGACCAGGTCGACGGCCAGGATCCCGAGGATGGAGCCGGCGGCGGCGTTGGCATCCATGATCTGCCGGGTCGCCAGATCCACCACCAGGAGGCCGGCGTAGGCCGCGGCGAACATGGCCCGCGAGAACTCCTCGCTGTGCCGCAGTTCGGCTTCGGCCCGCAGGGCACGGTCCAGCTCGCTGCGCAGACCGGTGCCGGTCGCGGTCGGCGGCCTCGACCCTGCCCCGCAGGAGGGTATGGGTGCGGGCCAGGCGCACACGCTGGATCGCGAAGCGGATCACGATACCCGCGGCGATGCAGGCGGCAGCGACGTCGAGCACGAAATGCATGAGACACGGCCCTTCCGGGTCCCGCGGACGGCCCTGAGGTCGCCGTGGGCGGATCCCCCTTAAGGTATCGGTCCCACCTGTCGAAAATTGACGCGGAGACATCGCGGACCACCGCCCGACCGCAGCGAACGGGAAAACGACCATGGCCGAGCCCTGCCGCGCATCCTCTGCGTCGACGACGAGGAGAACATCCTCAAGGCGATCGTGCGCAGCCTGCGCAAGAAATACGACATCACCACCGCAGGCAGCGGCCGCGAGGCCCTGGACATCCTGGCCGCGGCCGACGAGCCCTTCCCGGTGATCATTTCGGACATGCGCATGCCCGAGATGAACGGCGCCGCGTTCCTGGAGGAGTCGCGGCGCCTCCATCCGGACAGCGTGCGCATCCTGCTGACCGGCTTCGCGGACCTCGAGGCGGTGACGGCGGCGATCAACAAGGGCAACATCTACCGCTTCCTGAGCAAGCCCTGCCCGGTGGAGATGCTCCACGGCGTGCTGCGCGACGCCCTGCGCCAGTACGAGCTGGTCAACGCCGAGCGCATCCTGCTGGAGAAGACCCTCAAGGGCTCCATCCGGGCCATGGCCGACCTGCTGGCGGTGGCCAGCCCCGACGGCCTTCGGCCACGCCGAACGCATCCGGCGCCTGGCCACCGACCTGGCGCCGAGGCGGCCGACTGGGCCGTCGACTGGCAGCTGGAGGTGGCGGCCATGCTCTCGCAGCTGGGCTGCGTGACCCTGCCGCCGGACACGGTCGCCCGGCACTACCGCGGCGACGCCCTCGGCTTCCGGACGAGCAGGAGATGGTGGCGCGCATTCCGGCGGTGACCTGCGAGATCCTCGGGAACATACCCCGCCTGGAGACCGTGCTGGAGATGCTGCAGCCGGGACGATCCGACCCCGGCGGACCGGGGCCGCGCCGCCGACCACGCCCGCGCCGAGGAGGTCCGGCGGGCCTGCTGCCGCGCTGAAGCTGGCCGGCGACGCCGAGCGCCTGCAGTCCGGCCGGCTGGTCCGGGCGCGCGCGTCGGCGACTGGCTCGGGCCAACAAGGGCGACTACGACGCCGACCTGCTGCGCCTGTACGAGGGCATGACAGCCGGCGACGGCGAGCCCGAGCCCGTCCGCGGCGTCTCGGTGCAGGAGATGCGGGTCGGCATGGTGCTCACCGAGGACGTGCGCACCGCGGCGGGACTGCTGCTGGTGGCCGCCGGCCAGGAGGTCAGCGTGGGCCTGCTCGAGAAGATCGGCAACTTCCACACCACCACCGGGCTGCAGGAGCCCCTGTGGGTGCGCATCCCCGAGACGTGGACACGCCAGCCCCACGGCCGCCGACCTGCTGGCCACCTGAACCCCGGCGCCGCGCCGCCTGAGCGCCGGTCCGCCGGCCGGCATCCGTTCCTTCCTCTAGTCGAGTTCAGCCCGCGCGAAGAGCAGGCGCAGGCGCCGGCGCCGGGCGGCCCGACCGCCGCGGCCACCGTGCCTCGGGGATCGCCGAGGGCGCGCAGGACCGCGGGCGTGCGCTGCAGGGGGGAGCCAACTGGGCCAGCTGGGCGTCGTCGACCGCCGGCGCGGTCGATGATCGCCACGTCGGCCTCGGCCTCGCCGGCGAAGAAGGCCTTCATGGGCACCGTGGGGCAGCCGTAGATACTCGAGGATCTGCTGGGTCCAGCGCACCCGGATCGGGTCGGTGCCCACCAGGGCCACGCGGCAGGGCCCGTGCTCGCGGCGCGGGCGCGGACGGCCACGTCCGCCGTCGGTGGCGATCTCCAGGAAGGCGCGGCTCTCTTCGATGCGCACCGAGGTCTCCTGCAGGATCTGGCCCAGGGCGGCCACGTCCAGGCCCACGGCCTTGGCCAGGGCGGCCAGGTCGGCGTCGTCGGCCGCGCGCTCGTAGACGGCCGTCCACCACGCAGGCCAGCATGTCGGCCAGGCTCACCAGCGCGGCCACGGGCATCTCGCCGCCGGTGCAGATCTTGAGGTTGTGGTGGAAGCGGACCGCCTTGCCCAGGAACTCGGGCAGCTTCCACTTGCGCAGCAGCATCTGGCCGGCCTTGGGGTGGGCCAGGCCGAAGCGGGCTTCCTCCCGTTCCAGCAGGCCGTCAGGGCCGCCGCCGAAGACCTCGGCGAAGTCGTCGGGGGCGGCCAGGGCCAGCACCGGGTGGCCGATGTCGTGGAGCAGACCGGCCACGAAGGCCTCCTCCGGATCCGACCGGCTGGCCGCAGCGCCGCGCCAGGGTCTCGGCGGCGGCGGCGGTGGCCAGGGCGTGGCTCCAGAAGCGGCGCTGGTAGTCGGCGCCGCCGGCGTTCTTCAGGGCGCCGCCCGCGGCCAGGCCCAGGGCCAGGTTGCGCACGGCGGCGAAGCCCAGCACCACCACCGCCCGGGTGATGGTGGCGATCTCGCCCGACTGGCCGTAGAAGGACGAGTTCACCAGCTTGAGGATCTTGCCGGCGAGGGCCTGGTCGCCCTCCAGCACGCGGTGACGTCCTCGGCGGCGCCGCTGCGGTCGTCGCCCACCACCTGCACCAGCTTGGTCACCACCCGGGGCAGGGGCGGCAGGTCCTTGACCTGCTGGCGGATCAGGTCGGTCATGCCGGCTACGACGGGCACGGGACGGCCTCCTCGTTGCGGAGCAGCAGCACGCAGCCCCGCACGGCGTCGGCGGGTCCCAGCATGGCCGGCCGCGCCTGCAGGCGCCGGTCGTCCCAGGCGAACGTGAAGATGTCCGGGTTCGCGCCGCGGCCAGGCAGGCCTGCACGGCTGCGGCCGCCGCGGGGGGCAGCGCGTCGGCCATGTCGGTTCCCGGCACCAGGTTCCGCAGGGGCGGCAATTCGTCTCGGGCCCGGCCGTTGGTCAGGACGATCTCACCTTCGGCGCTGACGCCCAGCACGCATCTCGGGCAGCAGCTCCAGCACCTCCTGGGCGAACTGGAGGGAGCGGGTGCGGGCCTCCACCGAACCCTCCAGCAGGCCGTTCAGCCGGCTGCAGTTCGGCCACCTGGCGGGCGGCCTGCGGCGGTGCAGCCGCCGGTTCTCCTGGACCATCTCCCAGTGCTCGAGACCCTGGAGGATGGTGTGCTTCAGCGCGTCGTCGTTCCAGGGCTTGGCCACGAAGCGGTAGACCTCGCCCTTGTTGATGGACTCGACGACGGTCGCGGCGTCCGCGTACCCCGACAGCACCACGCGCACCGTGTCGGGCCAGCCCTCCTTCACCTTCTGCAGGAATTCGCGTGCCGGTCATCTCGGGCATGCGCTGGTCGCGTGACCACCATCTGCACCGGGTGCTCGGCGAGGAGCGCCAGCCCGTCGGCCCCGCTCTCGGCCAGGTGGACGGCGTAGGCTTCGCGGCGCAGCAGACGCTTGAGGGCGTTGAGGATGGGGCGTTCGTCGTCGACGAAGAGGACGGCTCTGCTGATCCGTCACGGTATGGCCCTCCCGGTCCAGATGGATCGAGGTCATCGCCGATTCGATCGGCACTGGTACGGGATCCACTTAACGGATGATTGCGCGCACCCATGCGCGGCAAGGGCCTCGCCAAACGGGCGATATCGAGGCTATTTTCGGACGATTCGAAAGGAGGCGGCCGTGCCCCCGCTTGCGGTCCTGCGTGCTGGCCGCCGCCGCGGCCGCGGCGGTGCCCGAGCACGCGGTGATCCTGATCTACCACCACGTGGACGCGCACACGCCGCCCTCGACGAGCACGCCGCCGGAGGTGTTCGCCGCGCACCTGGACCTGATGCGGAGCCAGGGCTGCACGGTGCTGCCCCTGGCGCGGTGTCGACGGCCGCGCTGGAGGACCCGGCCGAGGCCCTGCCGGACGGGGCGGTGGCCCTGACCTTCGACGACGGCTACCGCAGCGTCTACACCGAGGCCTTCCCCCGCCTGCGGGCGCGGGGCTGGCCGTTCACGGTGTTCGTCAGCCCGGAGGCCATCGACGCCGGCAGCGGACCGGCCTGCACCTGGGACGAACTGCCGGGAGATGGCCGCCGCCGGGCGCGACCATCGGCTGCCACGGCCTGCGCCACGACCACCTGCAGCGGCGGCGGCCCGGGGAGGACGACGCGGCCTGGCGGGCCGCGGGTGACGCGGGGAACTGACCGAGGCGCGGGCGCGCATCGCCGCCGAGATCGGCAGCGGCGCCGCACCCTGCTGGCCTATCCCTACGGGGAGTGGAGCCCGGAGCTGGCGGCGCTGGTCGCGGACGGAGGGATGGACCGGCTTCGGCCAGCAGTCCGGGCCGCTGCGGGACCGGCGTCGGATTGCGGCGTGCTGCCCCGCTTCCCGGCGGCGGGGTCTACGCCGATCCGCGGACCCTGGCGCCCAAGCTGCGCACGCTGCCGCTGCCCCTGCGGGCGGTGGAGCCGGAGGATCCGCGGGTGGCCCTGGCGCCCGGGGACGCCGGCGGCGCGGCGTCCTGACCTGCGGCTGGTGCTGGATCCGGCGCGGCGGCCCCTGGGGCGGGGCTGACGGCCTGCGAGGACGGGCGGCCCGGTGCCGGTGACCGGCGGACCGGGGCACGGCCATGGTGGTCCCGGCGACCTGCGGCCCGAGGGCCGGGCGCCGCACGAACGTGACGGCGCCGTCCCGGTGGGACGGGACGCTGGTACTGGTACAGCCACCTGTGGATGGTGGGCGAGGAGTACAAGGACTGATGAGCGAGCAACGAGCACGGCGGAACGTCCGGCGGCTGGCCCTGCCCCTGGCGGCGGTGCTGGTGGCGGCGGCGGTGATCGCCGGCGGCACCGTGGCCGCCGACGCCGAGCGGGGCGCCCCCGGCCCCCGGCCCTCGGCCCGGATCCGCGAGGCCCGGGCGGCCCTGCCCGTGGGCGCCCACCGGGTGGCCGCGACCCTGCGCCGTGACCGGGGCGGCCTCTACCGGGGCACCCTGGCGAAGTCGCGCCGCGGCGTGCCGGACTTCACCACCTACGCCGACGCCCAGGCCGCGCAAGCAGGACTTCTTCGCCTGGATGCTGCCCCTGGTGGAGGATGAGAACGCCCGCCTGCAGGAGGTCCGCGGCCGCCTGACCGGCCTCTTCGACCGGGTGCGCTGGGGTCGGACCCTGGAGCCGGACGACGAGGCCTGGCTCGAGGAACTGGCCCTGGAGTTCCGCATCCAGGACGTGGACGTCCACTCGGGCGAGTTCTGGCGTACGGCCCTCGAGCGGGTGGATGCCCTGCCGGTGGACCTGGTGGTGGTGCAGGCGGCCAACGAGTCGGCCTGGGGCACGTCGCGCTTCGCCCGCGAAGGCAACAACCTGTTCGGGCAGTGGTGCTTCCGCCCCGGTTGCGGTATCGTACCCTTCGACCGGCCCGACGGCGCCTCGTACGAGGTGGCCCGCTTCGGGTCCCCGGCCGAATCCGTCGGCAGCTACATGCGCAACCTCAACACCGGCCGCAGCTACCAGCTGCTGCGCGAGATCCGTGCCCGGCGCCGGTCCGTCGGCCAGCCGCCGGCGGCCGCGGAACTGGCGGCGGGCCTGGTGGACTATTCCGAGCGCGGTCCCGACTACGTGGCCGAGATCCGCGCCATGATCCGCGTGAATGCCCCGGCGATCGCCGCCGCCCGCGGCGGCCCGGGAACGACCAGCGACCAGGAAGGCTAGGTCCCCGTTGGCCCGTCTGACGCGCACCCGCCTCGAGGCTCTGGCGGCCGAGCGCATCCTGGTGCTCGACGGCGCCATGGGCACCATGATCCAGGCTCACGGTCTGGACGAGGCCGACATTCCGCGGCGACCTCCTGCGCGACCATCCGCAGGACCTCAAGGGCAACAACGACCTGCTGTGCCTGACCCGGCCCGACGTGATCGCCGGCATCCACCGGGGCTACCTGGAGGCCGGCGCGGACATCGTCACCACCAACACCTTCAACGGCACGGCCATCTCCCAGGCGGACTACGGCACGCAGCACCTGGTGCGCGACATCAACCTGGCCGCGGCGCGCCTGGCCCGGGCCGAGGCCGACGCGGCCACCGCCCGGACCCCCGACCGTCCCCGCTTCGTGGCCGGCTCGCTGGCGCCGACCAACCGCACCTGCTCCATCTCGCCCGACGTGAACGACCCGGGCCTGCGCAACATCACCTTCCCGAGCTGGCCGCCGCCTACGCCGAGGAGGCCGAGGCCCTGCTGGACGGCGGCGTGGACATCCTGATGGTCGAGACGGTGTTCGACCCGCTGAACGCCAAGGCCGCGGTCTTCGCCCTGGACGAGGTGCTGCGCCGGCGCAACCTGGTGGACTTCCCGGTGTGGATCTCCGGCACCATCACCGACGCCAGCGGTCGCACCCTGACGGGCCAGACGCCCGGAGGCCTTCTGGATCTCCCTGCGCCACGCCCGGCCGGCGGTCTTCGGCCTCAACTGCGCCCTGGGCGCCACCGCCATGCGGCCCTACGTGGAGGAGATCGCCGCGGTGGCCGACACCCTGGTCTCGGCCCACCCCAACGCCGGCCTGCCCAACGAGCTGGGCGGCTACGACGAGACGCCGGAGCAGATGGCCGCCATCCTGGGCGAGTTCGCCGCGGCGGGCCTGCTCAACGTGGTGGGCGGCTGCTGCGGCACCGGCGCCCGACCACATCCGCGCCATCGCCGCGGCGGTGGCCGGCAAGGCGCCGCGCCGGGTGCCCGCGCCGCCGCAAGGGCACGTTCCTGGCGGGCCTCGAGCCCCTGGTGATCGACGACGACTCGCTGTTCGTGAACATCGGCGAGCGCACCAACGTGGCCGGCAGCAAGCGGTTCGCGCGGCTGATCCGCGACGATCGCATCGAGGAGGCCCTCGAGGTGGGGCGCCAGCAGGTGCGGGGCGGGGCCCAGATGGTGGACGTCAACATGGACGACGCCATGCTGGACGCGCCCGCGGCCATGGGCGCGTTCCTGAACGTGCTGGCCGGGGACCCGGAGATCGCCCGCGTGCCGGTGATGATCGACTCCAGCGACTGGACGGTGCATCGAGGCCGGCCTGCAGTGCATCCAGGGCAAGGGCGTGGTCAACTCCATCAGTCTCAAGGACGGCGAGGCCGAGTTCCGCCGCCGCGCCCGTCTGGTGCGGCGCTACGGCGCGGCCGCCATCGTCATGGCCTTCGACGAGCAGGGGCAGGCCGACACCCTGGCGCGCCGCAAGGAGGTCATCGCCCGCGCCTGGCGCATCCTGGTCGAGGAGGAGGGCTTCCCGCCCGAGGACGTGATCTTCGACCCCAACGTCTTCGCCGTGGCCACCGGCCTGCCCGAGCACGACCGCTACGCCCTGGACTTCATCGAGACCTGCCGCTTCATCAAGGAGACCCTGCCCGGCGCCCGCATCTCCGGCGGCATCAGCAACCTCAGCTTCTCGCTTCCGCGGCAACGACACGGTGCGCGAGGCCATGCACTCGGTCTTCCTCTACCACGCCATCGAGGCCGGCCTGGACATGGGCATCGTCAACGCGGGGCAGCTGGCGGTGTACGAGGAGATCGAGCCCGAGCTGCTGGCGGCGGTCGAGGACGTGATCTTCGCCCGCCGGCCCGACGCCACCGAGCGCCTGACCGCCATCGCCACGCCGCACCGCGGGCCAGAAGGCCGACAAGGCCGCCGACCTGGCCTGGCGCGAGGCTGCCGGTGGCCGACCGCCTGGCCCACGCCCTGGTGGCGGGCGACGGCGAGTTCGTGGAGGCCGACGCCCTGGAGGCGATGGCCGGGGCCGGGCAGCCCCCTGGCCGTGATCGAGGGGCCGCTGATGGCCGGCATGAACCGCGTGGGCGACCTCTTCGGCGCGGGCAAGATGTTCCTGCCCCAGGTCATCCGTTCGGCGCGGGTCATGAAGAAGGCCGTGGCCGTGCTCGAACCCTACCTGGAGAAGGAGAAGGAGGCCGCCTCGTCCACCGCGGGCAAGGTGCTGCTGGCCACGGTCAAGGGCGACGTCCACGACATCGGCAAGAACATCGTGGGCGTGGTGCTGGGCTGCAACAACTACGAGGTCATCGACCTGGGGGTGATGGTGCCGGTGGACCGCATCATCGCCGAGGCCAAGGCCCGCGACGTGGACATCGTCGGGCTGAGCGGCCTGATCACCCCGTCCCTGTCGGAGATGGTGCACGTGGCCCAGGAGATGCAGCGCGCGGGCCTGACCGTGCCCCTGCTCATCGGCGGCGCCACCACCAGCCGCGTGCACACGGCGGTCAAGATCGCCCCCTTCTACGAGCCGGGCGTGATCTACGTGCCCGACGCCTCGCGGGCCGCCGGGGTCGTCGGCCAGCTGGTCAACCCGGCCACCCGCGCCGGTGCCGTGGCGAAGGTGCGCGACGAGTACGAGCAGGTGCGCCGCGACCGCGCCGAGCCCAGGACCGCAAGCCGCTGCTGGGCCTGGCCGAGGCCCGCGCCAACGCGCCTGCAGCTGGACTGCGACGGCCTACGTGCCCGAGCGGCCGGTCGCTACCCGGGCGTGCACGCGGCGGCGCCGACGGTGGCCGAACTGCGCGCCGCTCATCGACTGGACGCCGTTCTTCCACACCTGGCGGCTGCCGGGCGCGCTACCCGGGGATCCTGGAGCGATCCCGAGCGTGGGCGCCGAGGCGCGCCGGCTGCTGGCGGACGCCGAGGCCCTGCTGGACCGCTGCGCGGCCGACGGCAGCCTCGAGCGCCCGGGCGGTGCGTGGGCATCTTCCCGGCGGCCCGCGAGGGCGACGACGTGCGTGATCTACGCCGACGAGTCGCGCACCGCGAGGTGCGCCGTCGCGTGCCGTTCCTGCGCCAGCAGCGGCGCAGCCACGGCAGGCGGCCCAACGTCAGCCTGGCCGACTTCGTCGCGCCGGCGGACGGCCCTGCCCGACTGGCTGGGCGCCTTCGTGATCGACCGTCCACGGCGCCGGGCGACCTGGCCGCGGCGGCCGAGGCGCGCCGGCGACGACTACGCGCGCCATCCTGGCCAAGGCCGTGGCCGACCGCCTGGCCGAGGCCTGCGCCGAGTGGCTGCACCGGGAGGTGCGCCGCCGCTGGTGGGGCTACGCGGCCGACCGAGGACCTGGACAACGCGGCGCTGATCGCCGAGGACTACCGGGGCATCCGCCCGGCGCCCGGCTACCCGGCCTGCCCCGACCACGTGGCCAAGCGCTGCATCTTCGCCCTGCTGGACGCCGAGGCGGCCATCGGCGCGCGACCTGACCGAGAACTGCGCCATGGCGCCGGCGTCCATCCGTCGCCGGCTGGTACTTCGCCCATCCCGAGGCCCGCTACTTCGGCATGGGGCGCCTCGGCCCGCGACCAGGTGGCCGACTGGGCCGCCCGGGCGGGCACTGGACGAGGACGAGGCCGCCCGCTGGCTGGCTCCGAACCTGGACTGACCGACCGCCGCGGCGGAGAGGGGACCGCATGCACGTCACCGAACACCTCACCGCGCCGAGCGCACGCTGTTCAGCTTCGAGATCATCCCGCCGCCGCGCGGGGGCATCGGTGCGCGACATCATCGACATGGTGGAGCAGGTCGCGCCGGTCAGGCCGCCGTTCATCGACGTGACCAGCCACAGCGCCGAGGCGGTCTACGAGGAACTGCCCGACGGCACCATCACGCGCCGCGTGCGCAAGAAGCGGCCGGGCACCATCAGCATCTGCGGCATCATCCAGAACCGCTGGGGCATCGACACCGTGCCCCACCTGCTGTGCACGGGCTTCACCCGCGAGGAGACCGAGGACGCGGTCATCGAGCTGAACTACCTGGGCATCACCAACGTGCTGGCCATCCGCGGCGACGAATCCAACTACGCCAAGGCCCTGGGCCAGGGGCGCACCCGCAACGTCTACGCCCGCGACCTGGTGGCGCAGCTGGCGGACCTGGGCCGCGGCAGATTCCTGGACGAGCTGGCCAACAGCGAACCCATCGAAGTTCTGCGTGGGCGTGGGCGGCTACCCCGAGAAGCACATCGAGGCGCCCAACCTCAAGACCGACGTGCGCCAACTCAAGGCCAAGGTGGACGCGGGCGCCGACTACGTGGTCAGCCAGATGTTCTTCGACAACGCCGCCTACCTGGACTGGCTGCAGCGTTGCCGGGACGAGGGCATCACGGTGCCCATCATCCCGGGCGTCAAGCTGATCGACAGCGTGCGCCAGCTGAGCACGCTGCCCAAGCACTTCCACGTGTCGATCCCCGACGAGCTGGTGGACGAGATCCTGGCCAGCCCCCGGCACGTCAAGGAGATCGGCCGGCGCTGGGGGCGGAAGCAGGTGGAGGGCCTGATCGAACGCCGGCGCCGAGTGCATCCACTTCTACGTCATGAGCGACGCCAGCCCGGTGGTGGAGATGATCCGGGACCTGGTCTGACCGGGAGCACAACCTCCTTGCGCCGGACCGGGGCGGGGTGTACCGTCGGCGCGCCGACATCTCGGCCGCACGGACGCGGCCGCCGCGGCCGGGGAAGGGATCCGGAATCGCATCCATGAGCGCCGACGGTCAGGTACGCCGACTCCTGCTTCTGCACGAGGACCCACAATACGCCACCCAGGTGCGGGCGCTGCTGGCGTGTTCGCGGCGTGCCTGCTTCCGGGTCGCCCACCACACCCACCTCAAGGACACCCTCGCCCACCTGGCGGTCAGCCCCGTGGACCTGCTGCTGGCGGGCCCGCGCCCGGCGGACGCCGATCTGAAGACGGCCATCGCCCGCCTGGGGGCCGCCGCCCCGGAGACGCCCATCGTGGCGGTGCTCCAGGACCACAGCGCCCAGCTGCGGCAGGAGGTCCTGCAGGCCGGGGCCCTGGAGTGCCTGGATGCCGGCGACACCAGCGTCGAGCTGTGGGTGCGCACCATCGCCTGGTGCCGCCGCGAGATGGACGTCAACCGCGAGCTGGCGCGGGCCACCGCCCGCCTGGACTGGCTGACCCACATGGACGCCCTGACCGACCTGCTCAACCGGCGGGGCCTGGAGCGGGCCATGATGGCCGAGCTGGCCCGCTGCCGCGCCGCCGGCCGTGACCTGGTGGTGGTGCTCGTCGATCTGGACGAATTCTCCCGGCTGAACGCGGCCCTGGGCCACGGGGTGGGCGACCTGGTGCTGGTGGGCGCGTCCCGGCGCATCGTGGAAGCCTCCGGTCCCGGCGCCCTGGTGGGGCGCTGCGGCACCGACCGCTTCGTGGCCATCCTGCCCGACGCCGACCTGGCCGAGGGGGAGGACGTGGCCGAGCGCATCCGCCTGGCCGTCTCCCGCGACGTCATCAAGGCCGGCGACCGCACCCTGACCACCACCGCCAGCCTGGGGGTGTCGGCCGTCGAGCCGGGGACCCTCTCCTTCGACGACGTGCTGGCCAAGGTCCACTTCGCACTGCACCTGGGGCGCCGTCCCGGGGGCAACGGCGTGGCCCGCGTGGCGGACATGGGCGACGTGGGGCACATGCCGCCGCCCGAAGCCGATCCCGAAACCTTGCGCGCCCTGCTGCGGGGCGAGGGTCTGCGGGTGGTGGCCCAGCCCATCGTCAACCTGGCCGACGGGCGCATCGTCTCGCGGGAGATGCTCGTGCGCGGGCCGGACGGTCCCCTCCATCGGCCCGACGACCTGTTCCGCTTCTGCCAGGAGCAGGACATCCTGGCCGCGGTGGACCTGCGCTGCCTGACCCGTTGCGCCGAGGCCGCCCGCGCCAGCGGCGACGCCCGCTACCACGTGAACATCATGCCGGCCACCCTGCTGCAGACCCCCACCGCCGAGCTGGAGCGGGTGCTGCGGGTGCGCGCCGACTACGGCCACTGCTGCCTGGAGATCAGCGAACAGCAGCTCCTGGGTGATCCCGAGGTGCTGGTGCCCCGGGTGCGCGAGCTGCAGGCGGCGGGGATCCGCGTGGCCATCGACGACGTGGGCTTCGGCAACAGCTGCCTGGAGAGCCTGGTGATGCTGCAGCCGCAGATCATGAAGATCGACAAGCGGATGGTGCGCGGCCTGGCGGCCGACCCCGAGCTGCGCCGGGCGCTGAACCGCCTGCTGATGGTGGCCGACGTCCTGGGGGCCGAGGTGGTGGCCGAGGGCATCGAGGCCGGCGAGGACTACGACGTGCTGCTGGAACTGGGCGTGCGCTACGGTCAGGGCTACCTGTTCGGGGCGCCGCGCCCGGTGAACGGCCCGGCGTCGGCCCGGGTCATGGGCACCGACGACCCGCCCGGGACCGCCGCCAAGGCCTGAAGCCGCGCCGTCACCGTACCATGGGCCCCGCCGGTCAGCCGGCCAGGCTGCCCACCTCGTTCTCCACCGTCTCCAGCACCGCGCACGACCGCACCAGTTCCTGCATGGCCGTGTGGTCCGGATAAAGGGAGCGGTCCTCGTCCAGGTACGCCACCGTCTCGCGGATGCGCCGCCTGGCCGCCAGCACGCCCTGGCCGGGGCTGAAGTCGCGGAAGTCCAGGGCCTGGGCCGCCGCCATCATCTCGATGCCCAGCACGCCCCGGGCGTTGGCCAGGATCTGCCCGTTCTTGATGGCCGTGTTCATGCCCATGGAGACGAAGTCCTCCTGGTCCGCCGCCGCGGGGATGGACGCCACCGCCGCCGGCGCGCAGAGCATGCGCTGCTCGACGATCAGGCTGTCGGCGGTGTACTGGCTCAGCATCATGCCGCTGAACATGCCCGCGCCCCGGGTCAGGAAGGCCGGCAGCCCCGCCGACAGGGCGGGATTCAGCATGCGGTTCAGGCGCCGCTCCGACAGCACGCTGACCATGGTCACGGCCTGGCCTGCGCCCTCCATGGGCAGCGACACGGGCGTGCCCTGGAAGTTGGCGCCGGTCAGGGTGGTCTCGTCCTCGGGGAAGAAGATGGGGTTGTCGCCCACGCCGTTCAGCTCGATCTCCACCTGGCTGCGCGCCCAGGCCACCGCGTCGTGGGCCGCGCCGATCACCTGGGGCGTCGAACGCATGGAGTAGGCGTCCTGAACGCGGGTGCGCACCTTGCCGGTGGCCAGGTCGCTGCCGGCGAGGCAGCGGCGGATGGCCGCCGCGCTGCGCACCGCGCCGCGGAAGCCGCGCACCTCGTGCAGCCGGCTCTCGTAGGGGCGCAGGTTGGCCAGCAGCGCCTCCAGGGACATGGCGGCGGCGATCTCCGCCTGGCGCAGCCAGCGGTCCATGTCCCACAGGTGGATGGCGCTCATGGCCGTCAGCAGGTTGGAGCCGTTGATGGTGGCCAGGCCGTCGCGGGCCTCCAGCCCCGGCGGCGTGATGCCGGCCCGGGCCAGGGCCTCGGCCCCGTCCAGGAGCTGGCCCTGGAAGTAGGCCCGGCCCTCGCCCATGAGCAGCAGGGCGATCTGGGACATGGGCGCCAGGTCGCCGCAGGCGCCGACGGACCCCTTCTGGCACACGAACGGGGTGACGCCCTTGTTGAGCATCTCCACCAGGGTCAGGGTGATCTCCGGCCGGCAGCCCGAGTGGCCGTGGGCGTGCACGTTGATGCGGCCGGCCATGGCCCCGCGCACGTACTCGATGGGCGCGGGGTCGCCGATGCCGGCGGCGTGGTTGTAGATGAGGTAGCGCTGGAACTGCCGGACCTGGTCGTCGTCCAGCACGATCTCGCTGAACTCGCCGATGCCGGTGTTGACCCCGTACATGATCTCGCGCGCCGCGATCTTCCGTTCCAGCAGGTCGCGGCAGCGGCGGATGCGTTCCAGGGCGTCGGGCGCGAGTTCGACCTGCTCGCCGTCGCGGGCGATGCGCACGAGCTTGGCGATGTCGAGTCCGGAACCGTCGATGCGGATGGCCATGGCAAGGGCTCCCGGGGCTGGCGGTGGGTGTTGCGGCTCCGCCCGAAAGCATGATTCCTGCGGGCGATATTGTCCAGACGCTTCCCCAGGTGTTAGATTTCCCCGGAACGGGTTCCCGACGCACCACCGGACAGGAGACGGCCATGGGCAAGCGCGCGCTGATCACCGGCATCACGGGCCAGGACGGCTCGTACCTGGCGGACCACCTGCTGGAGCTCGGCTACGAGGTCTTCGGCATGGTGCGGCGTTCCAGCACCGAGACCATGGGCCGGGTGGCCCACCTGCGCGACCGGGTGACCTTCCTGCAGGCCGACCTGCTGGACCAGGCGTCCCTGGGCAAGGCCGTCGAGGATTCGGCCCCGGACGAGATCTACAACCTGGCCGCCCAGAGCTTCGTGCCCACCAGCTGGAGCCAGCCCACCCTGACCGGCGAGTTCACCGGCCTGGGCGTGCTGCGCCTGCTGGAGTCGGTGCGCAAGCTGCACCCGCAGGCCCGCTTCTACCAGGCCAGCAGCAGCGAGATGTTCGGCAAGGTGCGCGAGGTGCCCCAGAACGAGCTGACGCCCTTCCACCCCCGCAGCCCCTACGCCGTGGCCAAGACCTTCGGCCACCACATCACCGTCAACTACCGGGAGAGCTACGGCCTGTACGCGGTCTCGGGCATCCTCTTCAACCACGAGAGCCCGCGCCGCGGCCGCGAGTTCGTGACGCGCAAGATCACCGACGGCGTGGCGCGCATCAAGCTGGGCCTGGCCAAGGAACTGCGCCTGGGCAACCTGGACGCCCAGCGCGACTGGGGCTACGCCGGCGACTACGTGCGGGCCATGCATCTGATGCTCCAGCAGGACGAGCCCGGCGACTACGTGGTGGCCACCGGCCGCACCCACTCGGTGCGCGAATTCCTGGCGATCGCCTTCGGCCACGCGGGCCTGAAGTGGGAGGACCACGTGGTCCAGGATCCCCGCTACCTGCGCCCCGCCGAAGTCGACCAGCTCATCGGCGACGCCGGCAAGGCGCGCCGCGTCCTGGGCTGGGAGCCCAGCGTGACCTTCGAGGAGCTGGTCACCATGATGGTGGATTCCGACCTCGCCCTGTTGGGCGGGTGATGCGGTCCCGGCGTTCCTGACTAGATTGTCGCTCCGTGATCACGGCCTGCGGCGAGGGGAGGCGCAGGCCCTGGGGATTCCGTGCACACCAACCCGGAAGTGATGATATGGGAAAGCTCCCCTCGTGCCGTCCGCAGGCGGCCCGCCTGCTCGCCGCCCTCCCCGTCCTGCTGCTGCTCGCCGCCTGCTCGTCCTCCACCAGCCCGGCGGACGAGGACCTGAGCCCCCCCGCCGCCATCGACGACCTGCGGGTCGACGGCTTCACCGCCACCACCGTGACCCTGGCCTGGACCGCCACGGGCGACGACGGCGACAGCGGCCAGGCCGACCGCTACGAGCTGCGCCGATCCGACGCCTTCCTCTATCCCGGCAACTGGGACACCGGGACCGTCGTGTCCGGCGTGCCCGCGCCGGCCCCCGCCGGCAGCACCCAGACCTTCACGGTCACGGGCCTGACCCCGGAAACCCACTACTACTTCGCCCTCTCGGCCTGGGACGACGCCGGCAACTCCTTCGGCGTGTC
This sequence comes from Candidatus Krumholzibacteriia bacterium, assembly GCA_963825035.1. Taxonomy (GTDB): domain Bacteria; phylum Krumholzibacteriota; class Krumholzibacteriia; order LZORAL124-64-63; family LZORAL124-64-63; genus JACZKN01. The sequence goes on from CAWGRT010000010.1 coordinate 22,149, forward strand.
CAACTGCGTCGACGCCACCTGCATCGACAACACGGTGGTGCTCTTCGCCGACCCGGCTCTCGAGGGCGCGGTGATCAGCCGCCTGGGCCTGTCCGGCGGTCCCGTGCACCGGGCGGACCTGCGTCAGCTGGTGGACCTGGATGCGGAGAACCTGGGCATCGGCGACCTGCAGGGCCTGGAGGAGGCCGTCAACCTCGAGGTGCTGCACCTGGCGGAGAACAGCGTCGACGACCTGACGCCCCTGACCCACCTGGACAAGCTCAGGGTGCTGGGCCTGGACACCAACGACGTGGGGGACCTGGCGCCCCTGGCCGGCTTGACGCACCTGACTTCGCTCTGGCTGGACGACAACCGGGTCGCCAGTCTGGGCGCCCTGGCCGGCCTGGACTCGCTGCAGACCCTGCGCGCCGAGGGCAACGTGATCGACGACCTGACGCCCCTGGCGGGGCTCACGTCGCTCCAGCACCTGTACCTCTCGCGCAACTCCATTGCCAGCGCCGGGCCCCTTGCCGGGGTGACGTCGCTGGTCGATCTGACCCTGGCCGACAACCAGGTGATCGACCTGGAGCCCCTGGCGGGCCTGACGCACCTCCAGACCCTGGACCTGACCAACAACCAGATCAACACCGTCTCGTCGTTGTCGGGGCTGACCCTGATGCACCAGCTCCTGCTGGTGAACAACCAGATCAGCGACATCTCGCCCCTGGAGTCCTTGTCGGCGCTGCAGACCCTGAACGTGGGGAGCAATGACCTGGTCACCATCGCGCCGCTGGCGTCGCTGACGGCCCTGCAGAACGCGTACCTGGATGCCAATCGGATCGTGGACCTGGCGCCCCTGACCGGCCTGGCCGACCTGTCGGTGGTGCAGCTGCAGTACAACCAGGTCACGGACCTGGCCCCGCTGGTGGCCAACGCGGGCCTGGCCGCCGGGGACCAGCTGGACGTCAGCCACAATCCGCTGTCCAGCGACGCGCGGAATGCGCAGATCCCCACCCTGGAGGCGCGGGGGGTGACCGTGACGAGCACCCCGTGACGCGCCGCTGAGAGCCCGACGACGATGGGGGCCGCCGGTGCAACCCGGCGGCCCCCATCTGCGAATAACCTTCCGGCGGGACGGTTACCGCTCCGGCCACGACACTTGCGAACACTCCGGGAGGTCCACAATGCTGCGCACCCTGCGCGCTGTCCGTATCCTGTTCACGGCGCCGCTCATCCTGGCGCTGCTCTTCGTCATCAACCTCATGACCTCGCCGGGCGACTGGTGGGTGCGCTGGGCGGCCCTCGGCCTGGGCATCGCCTGGGTGATCGCCCTCTTCCGGGTGCTGCGGGCGGTGGTGCTGGTGGGGGGCGTGGCGGCGCTGGCGGCCTGGTTCAGCCGCCGCCACCGGGTCTGATGGTCCCTGGTCAATTCTCGAACTCGTAGTCGGCCGTCACGCCGAAGGCCAGCAGCACGCTGGCCAGGTAGACCGGCCGTTCCAGCATCATGAAGTGGCCCGTCTGGGGCATCCGCTTGAAGCTCAGGCTGGGCGCGTGCCCGAAGCCCACCTGGGCCAGGACGGCCCGGCTGTCGACACCCTCGGGGAACATCAATTCGCTGCCGACGATCAGCATGGGCACGGTCAGCTCGCCCAGCTGGTGGGTCACGTCGAAGTCGTTGGTGCTCATCAGCAGGGAGATGAAGGACGCGCTGTCGGTGCGCAGGGCGTCGTCGAGGATGCGCTGGGTCACCTCGGGATTGGGGCTCATGGCCAGGTAGCGGCGCGCCACGGTCTCGTCGTAGTTGGCGGCCAGCTTGGCGGCGGTGTCCAGCTGCTCGTCCGGCGTGGTCAGGGGCTGGGCCGTGCAGTCCAGGAGGATCAGGCGGTGCACCCGTGCCGGGTTGTCCAGGGCGTAGCGCAGGGCGATCATCCCGCCCACGCCGTGCCCCACCAGGGTGGGGTAGGCGATGTCCTCGGCGTCCAGGTACGCGCCCAGGCGGGCGGCCTCGCTCTTGATGGTGGGATGATCCACCGGGGGCGTCTTGCCGTGGCCGGACAGCTCGAAGTCCCAGACCTTGAAGGTGCCCCGCAGGTACGGGTCCACGTCGGACCAGACCTTCGCGTTGGACCCCAGGTCATGGATCAGCACCATCTCGAATTCGCCGCGTCCCTCCTTCAGGTACTCCGGGGGGCCGGCGGCCGCCGCGTCGCGCCGCGCGCCGGGCACGGTTGCCAGGACCAGGATCGCCAGGACGGTGGTCAGGATCGTCTTCATGCTGCGCTGTCTCCTTCGTCCCGGGGCACCTGGCAGACGGTGCCGTCGCGGGCCTGGGTCACGTGGGTGCCGCCGGGCGAGCCGAGCACGGCGGCCAGGTCCAGGGCCGCCGCCGGCGGGTATTGATGGGTGAGCACGGCCCGGCGGGGACGGGCCTCGGCCAGCAGGTCGCGCACCTGGCCCACGGTCATGTGTCCGGGCGTGGCCAGGTCGTCGGTGGTCGAGCACTCGACCACCAGGAGGTCCGCGCCCCGCGCCGCCCGGGTCAACCCCGGGCAGGGCCCGGTGTCCCCGGAAAATACCGCCGTCCCGCCGGCGGAGTCGGTCAGGACGTAGCCGAAGCACTGGCGGGCCAGGCGGTCCTGGGGGTGGTCCACCAGGAAGGGCCGCAGCCGGCCGCCCCCGGGCAGGGTCTCCTCCGCGTCCGCCGCCAGCTCGCGGACCTGCAGCTTGCGGCGCCGCGGTTCCAGCGAGCGGCCCCAGATGCCCCGCAGCATCTCCAGGTAGTCCAAGAGCCCCGGTGGTCCCCACACCACCAACGGGTCCTCCCGCTCCGGGAGCGGGGAATGGACGGCGAAGAGCAGGGCGATCAGGTCCAGGCAGTGGTCCGGGTGCAGGTGGGTCAACAGCACCAGGCCCACATCATCCACGCCCCGGGGGGCCAGGCCGGCCGCGGTCAGGCGCACCAGGGCCCCGGGGCCCGGATCCAGGAGGATCGGGGTCCCGTCCAGGTCCACGTGGTAGGCGGCCGGGGAGCGGCCCGGCAGCGGGGTGGCGCCGCCGGCGCCCAGGATGTGGATGCGGATCATGCCCATAAAGCAACGGCATCCCGGGGCGGCGTCAAGCCCCGTTTGCGGAAGGCGGGTTCGCGACTACACTTGACGTACCAGACCCCCAACCCGGAGGTGCTCCATGGACTGGTCCGCCCGCCTCGACGAGATGATCACCGCCTACCGCCCCGCCGCCATGATCATGGCCGGCGTGCGCACCGGGCTCTTCGACGCCCTGGCCGACGGGCCCCGCGAACCGGCGGCGGTGGCCGCCGCCCGGGGGTTGGATCCCCGCGCCGTCGACATCCTGATGCACGGCCTGGCGGCGGTGGGCGTCCTCCACAAGCAGGGATCGTCCTTCGTCGTGGACGGGGGGGCGGCACCCCTGCTGCTGGCCGACAGTCCCACGACCCAGGCCAGCATCATCGGCCACCACCTGACGACCATGCGCGCCTGGGCGCACCTGGACACGGTGCTGGAGACCGGCGCCCCGGCGCCGCGGTCCGAGCGGTCCGAGCAGGAGATGCGCGATTTCATCCTGGGCATGGAGAACGTCTCCCGCCGCAGCAGCGAGGACGTGGCCGAACGGCTGGACCTGGGCGACGCCCGGCGCCTGCTGGACCTGGGCGGCGGGCCGGGCACCGCGTCCCTCGTCTTGGCCCGCCGCTGGCCCGAACTGCACTGCACGGTCTTCGACCTGCCGGGGCCGGTGGCCATCGCCGCCGAGCAGATCGCGGCCGCGGGCCTGGGTGACCGGGTCGCCACCCGGGCCGGCGATTTCCACACCGACGATCCGGGCACCGGCTACGACGTGGTCTACGTCTCCAACATCATCCACATGATGGGCGAGGACGAGACCCTGGCCCTGCTCCGCACCTGCGCGCGGGCCCTGGTGCCCGGCGGCCGCCTGCTGCTGAAGGACTTCTTCCTGGAGGAGGACCGGGTCGATCCGCCCGCGGCCGCCGTGTTCAGCGTCAACATGCTGGCCAACACCGCCCGGGGGAAGTCCTACACCCGCCGCGAGGCCGAGGCCCTGCTGAAGCAGGCCGGCTTTGCGCCGCCCCAGGCGGTGGCCGTGGCCCGCCACAGCACGGTGCTGGACGCCCACTTGCCCGGTTGACGGGAATCTCCGGCCCCCGACGGGGTAGAACCCCGGCTGCGGGCCGCATCTGGACAGACCGGCCCGGGATTTCTATCATCCGGGGAGCCGCCGCGCCTTCCGTGCGGCATCGCTGATCTCCGAAAGGTGCCGAGGATGACCCCGACCCCGAAGCTGATCCGGCATGCCGCCGTCTGCGTGCTCCTGTTCACCGCCGCCGGCGGCCGCGCCCAGACGGCCGCGCCCGATTCGGCCGCGCCGGACTCGGTTGCGCCCGCCGACACCAGCGCGACCGAGATGACCGACGAGAAGAAGATCGAGATCCTGAACGCGCGCCTGAAGGTCAATCCCGTGGACGGCAAGGCCTGGAACGACCTGGGTGTCATCTACGCCAAGGACGGCAGGTACGACCTGGCCCGCGACGCCTTCATCAGCGCCGTGCAGTCGGCGCCCCAGGACGCCGATTTCCACCGCAACCTGGGCCTGGTGTTCAGCCGGCTGGACGACCCCGAACTGTCCGTCCGCGAGTTCCAGGCCTACCGGCGCCTGGACCAGTTGGGCGCGCCCGACTACTGGCGGCTGCTGGGCGGGGCCCAGGCCCGCGCCGGCCACGCCGACGAGGCGCGCGCCACCTACGAGGACGGTCTGAAGTCGGTCAAGGACGGCGGACCGGAAGTCCTGCGCCTGGCCCTGTCCCTGGACAAGCTGGAGGCCGACGCCGGCGACGAGCAGGCGGCGCGCAAGGTGCTGGAGAAGTACGCCCCCGTGGCCCAGGCCTTCCTGCGCGACAACGCCGAGGGCGCCGACGGCTGGCAGGAGGCCCAGGCGCTGGTGGGCAACCGCGTGGCCCAGCTCGTGGACGACGGCAAGCTGATGGAGAGCTCCAGCCTCTACGACCAGGCCGCGGCCGCCTACGAGCAGGCCTACGAGCTGGCCCCCCGGCGCGACGACCTGCTGCCGCGCCTGGTGGACGTCTACCTCAAGGCCGGCCAGGACATGAAGGCCAAGGTGGCCGCGCGGCTGGCCCGCGACGACCATCCCGGGGAGGCCGGCACCTGGATCGCCACGGCCAAGGTGTACGAGCAGAGCGACCGCCTGGACGACGCGGTCACCGCCTACCAGAAGGCCTTCGACATCGATCCCGAGTTCCCGGACCTGCGCCTGGCCATCGGCAACCTGCTCATGCGCCTGGGCCGGGACAAGGAGGCCGCGTCGTTCCTGAAGGAGGGCGTCACCTCCGGCGACACCAAGCCCGAGGTGGTCTACAACTACGCCGTCAGCCAGATCCGCGAGGGCAACTACCACGCCGCCATCGCGTCCCTGCGCAAGGTGGTCCAGCAACGGCCGGAGATGCTGCCGGCCTGGATCGCCCTGGCCCAGTCCCTGCGCGTGACCAAGCAGTACGGCGCCGCGGTCGAGCCGTACCGCAAGGCCCTGGAGCTGCAGCCCGACGCCAAGGTGGCCTACAACCTGGGCATCTGCGCCCAGAAGGCCGACAAGTACGATGCCGCCGTCGCCGGCTACCAGAAGGCGCTGGAACTGGATCCGACCATGGTGGAGGCCCGCTACAACCTGTCGCTCACCTACATGGCGGCCAAGCGCTACGAGGACGCCGTCGCCTCCTTCGCGGAGATGAAGCAGCTCGAGCCCGATTCCTACCGCCTCTACTACAGCCTGGGTCTGGCCTACTACTACCTGGGCCGCTGGAACGACGCCCTCGACGCGTACGATTCCGCGGCCGAACAGAAGGAGACCAAGGCGCTGCTCAACAACATCGGCCTGGTGTACGACGCCAAGGGTGACAAGAAGGCCGCGGCGAAGTGGTACAAGATGGCCAAGGAACTGGGAGGCTGATCCATGCCCCGGACCGCGACGATCCTGGCGGCCGCGGCCGTCCTGCTGCTGGGCGCCTGCGCGGGGGCCGGCCCGGCGCCGGTTGCCGGCGGCGCCGACGCGCCGACGCTGCACCCCTCGCAGCTGCCGCCCCTGGCCCGCGACGCCCGTTTCCCCCGCTGCTCGGCCGCCGACCTGGCCGCGGCGGGCTTCCCCGACCACATGCACGCCTGGCACTGGCCGGGCTGGCAGCCCCCCGTGGATGCCGCGGGACGGCCCTACGGACCGGGCACCCTGTGCGTCCACGGCCGCCTCAGCGACCGGCCCGACCTGGTCTCCAACCCCGGCTCCCAGCGGTTCGGCCCCTGGATCCTGGTCCACAACCCCGCCTACAAGGCCTGCGACATCCTGTCCTTCATGGAGGTGCTGGACCTGGCGCAGCACACGGTCACCGACCTGCTGGACCTGGCGCCCACCGATTCGCTGACGGTGCTCAATCCGGACAACCTCAAGCAGTTCCGGGCCATGGGCGGCGTCGGCACCTGGTACCTGTACCGGCGCGAGGGGGCCAAGGCGCTCATCGAACCCATCGGCACCCTGCAGAGCCGCACCCTGGACGGCCACGCGGCCTTCATGATGGCCACCGACTGGACCCTGGCCACCGCCCTGCCCGTCACCCTGCCCCCCTGGCTGCGCGACGGGCTGGCGGGCTACCTGGCCGAGGACGGCGCCGATCTCGTCAGCTACATGGCCGAATTCCGGGCCCAGGGGCCCATCCTCTACCCGCACGAGCTGGTGGACGCCGTGCTGGGCGGCAAGCCGGACGCCGACCCGGCGGTGGACCGCGAGCGCTTCCGCAAGGCCAGCTACGGCGCCTTCCTCATGACCTGGGAGCTGGTGGAGAACCGGGGCGGGCTGGACGCCCTGCGCTCGTTCCTGCACCTGGTCAAGGACGGCACGCCTCTGGACGAAGCCTCCCGCCGCGTGTACGGTCTGGACATGGCCGGGCTTGCGCGCAGCCTCGATCCGGTCGAACTTGGTGAGCCCGAAGGGCTGGCGCTGGATCCGCGCCACCCCGAACGCAAGCCCTGACCGGACCGGCCGGCGCCGGTCTTTCCGCAGCGAGAGGTTCCGCGACGCCATGAGCAACGGCAATCCCGTCCGGGTGCGCTTCGCGCCCAGCCCCACCGGCTTCCTGCACGTGGGCGGCGCCCGCACCGCCCTCTACAACTGGCTCTACGCCCGCAGCCAGGGCGGCACCTTCATCCTGCGCATCGAGGACACGGACCAGGAGCGCAGCACCGAGGAGAGCTACGCGGCCATCCTGCGCGGCCTGGACTGGCTGGGCCTGGACTGGGACGAGGGCCCGCGCCGGGGCGGCGATTTCGGGCCTTACCTGCAGTCGGAGCGCCTGGACATCTACCGCGCCCACCTGATCAAGCTGGGGGCCGAGGGCAAGGCCTACCGGTGCTACTGCACCCCCGCGGACCTGGAGGCGCGGGAGCAGGCCGTGCGCGCGGCGGGCGGCAACTGGGACGGGTACGACGGCCACTGCCGCCACCTCGCCGACCAGCAGATCGCCGCCTACGAGGCCGAGGGCCGCATCCCGGCCTGGCGCCTGCGCACGCCGGACGAGGGCGCGACCTTCTGGTACGACCTGGTGCTGGGCAAGCTCGAGTTCCAGAACCAGGTGCTGGTGGACCGGGTCATCGTCAAGACCGACGGCTTCCCCACCTACCAGTTCGCCTGCGTGGTGGACGACCACCTCATGGGCATCAGCCACGTGCTGCGGGGCGACGACCACGTCAGCAACACGCCCTTCCAGATCCTCATCTACCAGGCCCTGGGCTGGGACCTGCCCAAGTTCGGGCACATGCCCATGATCCTGGGCCCGGACCGCAAGCGCCTGAGCAAGCGCCACGGCGCCACCAGCGTGGAGGAGTTCCAGGGCCAGGGCATCATCCCCGAGGCCATGGTCAACTACCTGGCCCTGCTGGGCTGGTCTCCCGGCGGCAGCGCCGACGAGGTCATGCGCCAGGACGTGCTGGTGACCAAGTTCAGCCTCAAGAAGCTCAACAGCAGCCCGGCGGCCTTCGACTACGACAAGCTGAACCACGTCAACAGCGAGCACATCAAGCGCCTGCCGGCCGCGGATCGCCGCGACCTGGCGCGCGGGGTGATCGCGGCCCAGGGCTGGAGCTTCGACCCGGCCTGGCGCGTGGCCGGCGCGGCCGACGCCGACGGGTTCCTGGCCCGGGTGCTGGACGTGCTGGGCGGCCGCTTCAACAGCCTGGTCACCCTGCCCGAGCAGAGCGGCTTCTTCTACACCGAGGACCACTTCGTGGACGAGGAGGCGTGGCGGGAGCACGTGGCGAACGACGAGTCGCGGCGCCTGCTGGCCGCCCTGGCCGACGCCGTGGACACGGAGCTGGGCACCGCCGAGCCCCGCACCGCCGCCGAGTTCGAGGCCGTCCTGCGCGGCCTGGCCGAGACCGCGGGCGTGGGGGCGGGCAAGCTGATCCACCCGGCCCGGGTGGCCCTGACCGGACAGGGTCGCAGCGCGGGGATGTTCGACGTCATGGAGCTGGTGGGCGCGCCGCGGGTCGTCGCACGGCTGCGGCGGGCGGCGGCGGGCTGATCCCGCTGCGAGCGAGGGGAGCGGAGGCGAAGACGCTGCTGGGCATCCTCGGGCGGTACGTCCTGGTGTGGGTGGTCTCGGTGCTGGGCCTGCTGCTGACCCTCAGCGTGCTGCCCGGCTTCAGCCTCGACACCACGGCGCCCGGCTGGTGGGCGGCGCTGCTGCGGCTGCCGCTGGTCTTCGCCCTGCTGCTGATCGTGCTGCGCCCCCTGCTGCTGTTCCTGACCCTGCCCCTGAACAGTCTCACCCTGGGTTTGCCCACCCTGCTGTTCAACGGCCTGATCCTCTGGCTGGCCGCCCGGGCCGAGCCCGCCCTGCGCATGAACAACTACGGCGACGCCTTCGTGGCCACCCTGGTGCTGACGGTGCTGTTGGCGGGCGTCACCGGCTGGCTGGGCCTGGACGAGGCCTACCCCTTCTTCCAGTCGGTCATCTACCGGCTGGGCCGGGGCTTCGGCCCGCGGTCCGAGCGCAAACCCCTGCGGGGGCTGCTGATCCTGCAGATCGACGGCCTGTCCCTGCCCAGCCTGCAGCGGGTGCTGGAACGCGGCCGCATGCCCACGGTGTCGGCCATGCTGGCCAAGCGCTCCCACCGGCTGCACCCCTGGCATTGCGGCGTGCCTTCCAACACGCCGGCCTTCCAGGCGGGGTTCTTCTACGACAACCGGGACAACGTGGTGGGCTACCGCTGGTACGACCGCGCCGAGCAGCGCGTGCGGGTGGTCAGCAACCCCGACGACCTGCGCGACCTGGAGCGCCGCGTGGCCGCCGAGGGGGCGGAACCGCTGCTGGCCGGGCGGCTCGTGCATCAACACGCTGATGACCGGCGGCGCGGCCAAGCGGCTGATGACCGTGGCGGCCCTGGGCGAGGCCGACGACCTTCGCCGCGACGGCGAGCGCGCCGACTTCAACCTCTTCTTCCTCAGCCCCAACGCCTACACCATGGCGGTGATCAGCGGCCTGTGGGACTACCTGGCCGGGCTGGCGATGGCGGCCGTCGGCCGCATGCGCCGCAGCCGGCCCCGGCTGCGCTTCAGCGTCAAGCGCGTGGCCCAGCGGGCGGTGGCCAACACCTTCCTGCGGGACCTGGCGTTCTTCTGGATCAAGCAGGACATGGTGCGCGGGGTGCCGGTGATCTACAGCAACTTCGTGGGCTACGACGACGTGGCCCACTACACCCATCCCGACAGCTACGAGTCGGCCATCAGCCTGTCGGCCTTCGACCGCCACCTGCGCAAGCTGCAACGGCGGGCCGCGCGCCATTCGCCGGTGCGCTACGACATCGTGCTGCTGTCGGACCACGGCCACACCGCCAGCCTGCCCTACCGGCTGCTGGCGGGGGAGGAGTTCGAGGACACGGTGGCCCGGCTGCTGGGGGACTCGCGGGCGCGGCCCACCGAGCCGGGCCGGGCCTTCAACCCCGACCGCAGCTACACCGCCGCCCTGCTGGCGGAACTGGACGAGTCGGGCGCCCGCCGCCTGGGCTGGGCCGCCGCCCGCGGCCGGCGCACCCTGGCGGCCATCACCCCCGGCCGCACCGCCGAGCGGCCCGAGCCGCCCGCGGCCGCGGCGGTCATCTGCGCCTCGGGCTGCCTGGCCCACATCTACTTCACCGGGCACGCCGAACCGCTGCCCCTGGAGGAGATCCTCGAGCGCTACCCCGGCTTCATCGAGGGCCTGGTGCGGCCATCCGGGGGTGGGCTTCGTGGCGGCGGCGCGCCTGTTCGGCGACGCGGTGGCCATCACCGAGGACGGCATCCGCAACCTGATCACCGGGCAGCGGGGCGGCACCCGCGATCCGCTGGCGCCGTACGGCGATCCTGACCGCTGGGCCGCCGAGCTGGCCCAGCTGGTGGCCTACGGCGACGGCGGCGACCTGGTGGTCAACGGCGCCTGGCTGGCCGACCAGCGCAAGGTGGTGGTCTTCGAGGAGCAGAGCAGCAGCCACGGCGGCATCGGCGGGCCCCAGACCGAGCCCTTCCTGATCACCCCGGCCTGGTGGACCGTGGGCCCGGTGGACCTGGAATCGCCCGAGTCCCTGCACCGGCTGCTGGAGCGGTCCCTGACGGATTATCGCCGTCCCGGGCCCGCGAAAGGGCCGATTGCCGGCCGCGCGGCCGGCACCGACAAAATCCGTCCCCTGAACTTGCATCCCCGCAGGGGGCCATGTATATTTCGCCTTCCGATTGCCCGGTCGTCCAACGGCAGGACAGCTGACTCTGGATCAGTCGATGGGGGTTCGAATCCTCCCCGGGCAACCACGACACGATCCGGGCTCGCTGGCCTGGCGACATCGTGCCCCGTTCGTCTAGCGGTCTAGGACGCCGCCCTCTCACGGCGGTAACACGGGTTCGAGTCCCGTACGGGGTACCAAATCTCCCAGTGTACGAACACCCCGGAACTCGGGGAGTCTGTACCAGACTTCAAAAGTACGCTGGTCCGAGACGAGCACCTTCTCCACGAGCAGTTGGAGAAGGTGCTTTTTTTCGCCTGCCGGGACGGCGTCCACCACGTCACGCAGGTTGGTCAGGGGCACGATCAGGGCGCGAATGGGCGGTTGGATCGCCAATCCGCGGCAGAGGGTCGATTCTCCTCGTTCCTCATCATTCTCGTCGGGGAATCGTCGCCTTCCTGTCACTCGGGGTCGGGCCTCGATCCGTCGGCGGGAACTTCGGTCCGGGCATCACATACAAGACGCTGTTCGTCCTGGTTTGGGCTCGTTCCGAGGAGAATTCCATGACGACAGTATTCGGTTTCCATGAGGTCGAGGACGGCGAGCGCTGGGCGAAGGCCTGGAAGGACGGCCCCGGGAGCAGACATGAGATGTTCGGCCAGCTCGGGATCACGGCCCGCAACTTCCGGGATCCCCGGAATCCCAACCTGGTCGGGGTTCTCTTCGAGGTGCCCGACCTGGACCGGTTCCACGCCTTCCTGTCTTCCGACGAGGGGAAGAAGGCCATGGCCGAGGACGGGGTCAAGGCCCAGACCCTGAAGGCCCTGGTCGAATTCACCCCGTAGATCAAACCGGGCTGGATTCCGGTCCGGCTTTGAATCGAGTGGCGGGCCCTGCGGGACCCGCCGTTTCGTTCGAGGGCGGGACGGGTGGACCAAGAGCCACCCCGGCCTTCCTGGGGTCGCGATCACCCCGGCCGTCACCGGCTGCCGTGTTCGAAGGCTCCCCGCGCGACTTTGCCCACGGGCCGGAACGTCGCCGGGTCCGGACCTCCCGGCTCTCCTTGGCTAATCGATCGATTTCTGGTATATATGACGGGACGTTCGGGCCCCCGCCCATGGCGGTCGGCCCTGTTGTTCTCTTCCCCGACGCAGACCTTGACGGCTACAGACGCCGGGGCCGAGAAGGTTTCTCTTGAGCCGCACGTCCCGCCCCAATGTCCTTTTCGTTCATCCGCGCTTCAATCCCAACGCGTACTGGAACTACCACGAGACCTGCGCGGTGGCCGGTGCCCGCTATTCGGCCACCCCGCTGGGCCTGATCACGGTGGCCGGACTGTTGCCCGTGGACTGGCCGGTGCGCCTGGTGGACCGCAACGTGGAAGAGCTCCGGGACGAAGATCTCACCTGGGCCGACCTGGTGATGGTCGGCGGCATGATGCCCCAACAGCAGGATGCCAAACGGGTGATCGCCATCGCGCAGGCACGGCAAAAGCCGGTCGTGATGGGAGGACCGGACGTCACCGCCAGCCCGGACGTCTACCGGGAGGTGGAATTCCGGGTTCTGGGCGAGGCCGAGGCCGTCATGGCCGATTTTGTCGCCGCCTGGCGCCGGGGTGAAACTCGGGGCGATTTCACGGCCCGGGAATTCCCGGACCTGGAAACTTCCCCCCTGCCGCGTTTCGACCTGTTGAAGCTGGAGCACTATCTGCACGTGGGAGTGCAGTTCTCGCGGGGCTGCCCCTTTCGTTGCGAATTCTGCAACGTCATCGAGTTGAACGGACGCACGCCCCGCCTGAAATCCACGCCCCAGATCATGCGCGAGTTGACGGCGTTGTACGATCTCGGCTACCGCGGACACATCGACTTCGTGGACGACAACCTCATCGGCAACCAGAGAGCGGTCCGTCCGCTGCTGCGCTCCCTGATCGAGTGGGGGGAGCGGCACGGCCATCCGTTCGCATACTCGACCGAGGCCAGTCTCAATCTGGCGGACAACGACGAGTTGCTGGCCTTGATGCAGGAGGCCGGCTTCTTCGCGGTCTTCGTGGGGATCGAAACGCCTGACGAAGCTGTTCTCCTGAGCGCAGGCAAGGTGCAGAACACGCGGCGCGACATTGCCGCCAGCGTGCGCCGGATCTACCGGGCCGGCATCTTCGTCAACGCCGGCTTCATTCTCGGCTTCGACACCGAGGCGGACACGGCCGCCCGCCTGATGTCGGACTGCATCGAGGACACGGCTATACCCATGTGCATGGTCGGCCTGCTGTATGCCCTGCCGGGCACAGCCCTGGCGCGGCGTCTGGCGGCCGAGCGGCGCCTGCACCCCGATTCCGACCGTCTGACCGGTGACAGCGACGCAGACCAATGCACGTCGGGTCTGAATTTCGAGACGATTCGACCCCGCCGGGAGATCCTGACCGACTACCGGGCGGTCCTGAACCGGATCAACGAGCCCGGCGCCTTCTTCGGACGGGTGCGCCGCCTGAACCGCGAACTCGATCTTTCCCGACGGAAGCTGCGCCGTCCCCGCAGCGGTATCGGCCGGGAACTTCTCATCCTGGCCCGCGTCAGCTGGCTCCTGGGTGTGCGCGACAACCGGGTGCGTGGGCAATACTGGCGCACCCTGGCGGACAGCCTCCGCCACAACCCGCGCTCCTTCCGCAACGCGGTCTCGTTTGCGGCCCTTTACCTGCACGTGAAATCCTTCTCGAGCTTTATCGACGGGCAGCTGGGGGATCAGCTGGCGGCGCTGCGGGACCTGGTCCCCGCGGCTCCCGCTGCGCAGGCCCGCGGACGCGGCCGCCAGCGGCAGGGCATGGGCGGAATCGGCAAGATGGCCTCATCAGCGGACCGACTCTAGGCGGGCGAGTCCACCAGTCCCAGGATTGCCGCCGGCACGGGAGCTTCGAACACCATACGCCGACCGTCGTGGGGATGAGGGAAGGAAAGGGTCCGCGCGTGCAGCGCCATCCGCGCGATGCGGTCGTGCTTCTTGCCGTACTTCGGGTCGCCGGCGACGGGATGCCCGGCCTCGGCGAGATGGACACGGATCTGGTTCTTCCGTCCGGTCAGCAGCGTGATGTCCAACAGGCTGAAGCGGGGCGTCTCCTTGACGACCCGATAGAGTGTTTCGGACCATTTCCCCTTGGTGGCATCGGGGGTGGCATAGACGAACTGGTCGTCATTCTCCGCCAGATAGCCGGCGAACTTGCCGGTCTTCTCGTCGAGACTTCCATGCACGACGGCGGTGTAATGCTTCTCGACGGCCTTCCAGTGATCCTTCAGTTGCTGCTGGACGGCCGCGCTCTTGGCGAAGATGAGCAGACCTGAGGTTTCGCGGTCGAGCCGGTGGACGGTATAGGCACGTATCCACGATCGGTTGCTGCCCTTGCGCAGATAGCGGGTGAGCAGGCTCTCGGCGGTCGCGTTCCTGTCGCCCTTGTAGCTCATCGTCAGCAGGCCTGGTTCCTTGCAGATGACGAGGAGGTCCTGGTCCTCGTAAAGGATTTGGAGGCTGCCGCTGCGGACGTGGCTTGGTACTTTCCGCTTGTTGTTCATGAGGTGCATCGTATACGCCCGGTGGGGGGAAGTCCAGACGGCACGAGCCGCGACGACGCCGGGGTGATATACTGGGTTTCGGATCGCGCAAGACCTTGGCGACATTAGGTTTCCCGGCCTTCGGGATGCATCCGTTGAAGGGCATGACCTGCCATGTTGAGAATCGGTCAATTCAATCATCTGGCGGTCGTCAAGGCGGTCGACTTCGGCTTCTACCTCGACAGCGGAGACGCCCGGTGGGGCGAAATCCTGTTGCCCTACGACCAGGCGCCGAAAGGCTGCTCCGCCGGCGACCATCTCGACGTCTTCGTCTATTTCGACTCCGAAGACCGGATCATCGCCACCACCAAGCGGCCGCACGCGGTGGTCGGTCAGTTCAATCTGCTGCGGGTCGCCTCGCTGGAGAAGGTCGGCGCCTTCATGGACTGGGGTTTGCCCAAGGACCTGTTGGTGCCCTTTGGCGAACAGAAGATGCGGCTGCAGGCCAACCGCTCCTACATCGTCTATGTCTTCATCGACGAAGGCTCGGGCCGGATCGTCGGCTCGACCCGTATCAACAAGTTCATCGACCGGGTGCCGGCCGAATATGAAGCGGGTCAAATGGTGGAGCTGCTCATTGCGCGCCAATCGGCGTTGGGGTACGCGGCCATCATCAACGACGCCCACTGGGGCTTCCTCTATCACAACGAGGTTTTCAAGGACGTGCGCATCGGCAAGAGAGTCCGAGGCTACATCCAGAAGATCCGGGACGACGGCAAGATCGATTTGTCGCTGACGCCCATGGGATACGAGAAAGTGGCCGGGATCGCCGAGACGATTCTCGATCAGCTGGCCAGAAACAACGGATTCCTGCCCATCACCGCCAGGACCTCGCCCGAGGAACTGGCGGATCGTTTTGGCGTGAGCAAGAAGAACTACAAGAAGGCACTCGGCGCTCTCTACAAGCAGCGTCGGCTCTCCATCGATCCCGACGGCATCAGGCTGTTGCCGTCACCTTCAGCCGACGGCGAACCCGACAAGCTGGAGTGATGGGCCGGGACGCCCGCGGTCCCGCCTACGGCGATGGCTGCGGCACGGCGGTCCGCCGTGGGACAAGGGGGCCCTGGCCAGGGCAGAAGACGTCAGAGTCGGCGATTGATTCTCCCGGTCGCAATGGCCCTACCTGTCCACTCCTTCATCGGCAAAGATCTCCTCGATCGAGAGCTTGAACAACCGGGCAACCTTGAAGGCAAGAGGCAAGCTGGGATCGAACTTGCCGGTTTCGATTGCGTTGACCGTTTGCCGCGACACATCCAGTGCGGCGGCCAGATCCGCCTGGGTCCAATCCCGCTCGGCACGGAGTACTTTCAGGCGATTCTTCATTGGTAGCGCGTCCTGGCGATGACCAGTCCCGCACCGTAGCCCCCGCCCAGGAGCGCGATAACGACGGCGATGTCGGGAGCGGCGACAAGACCGGCCGAAACCAGGAGTGAATAGCTGACGCTACCCACCAGCCCAATGCCCATGGCGAGAGCCAGCGCATTCAACTGGATCTTCTGCTGCATTTCGTCCAATTCCTTCAGGAATCGCATGTAGGTCCCGATCACGACCAGGCCGATGGCCGCGTTGAGCGCAATGGCGAGCAGGGGCAGCGAGCTTGCGGTGTACCACTCGTACGCCTCGGCTTTGTCCGCCGCCACGAAGGTCGCCATCCAGACGACGATCCAGAGCATGATGAGGGCGTGGTTCTTCTTGGAACGCGCCGGGGCCTGATCAGGATTGATTGACTTTCGATTCATTAGTCTAGCGTCCTTGTCATTGAGTAAAACAAACATTACAAAGCCAGGATAGTCAATCGATCCCGTAAGTCAAGGTTGTTTTACAAAAAGACTAGCTAGCATGACTAGAAATGAGCGGGCTGGCGAGTGCTGACTCGATATCGACGGTCTGTCGGGCCACCCTTCTCCTGGGACGAAGCCGAGGGCGAGCAGGCGGTTGATTCTCCTCTTCGCCGCTGCCTTGACGCATTCAGGGACGGCTCGCGGGCCCATGCGCGCGGGCGGTCCTGCGCCGCGAGACGGATCGGGCATGGTGGTCCATCGCGGTCCCCCTGTTGGGGTGCGGTTGAAAACATGGAATCAAATAGGGTACAATCGCCCCCATCGACACCCTCGCCGCGACATCACCCACCTCGTCCGCCGCGGAGGTCGTTCCATGAGATCCGTGTCCCATTGCCTGGCCGGCATCTGCGCCGCCGTCCTGCTCCAGCTTGTCCTCGCCTCTGCGGCCTCCGCCCAGTATTGGTCCCACGCCTTCGGCCCCATGGGCCTGAATGGTCCCCCCGGTTACGACGGCGAGACCCACTGCCTGGCCGCCAAGGACGGCAAGCTGTACGTGGGGGGCTGGTTCCAGGACGCGGGCGGGCAGCCGTCGGCGTACATCGCCGCCTGGAACGGGACGTACTGGGAGGACATGGCCGGCGGCATCAGCTGGCAGCCCCGGTTCATCCTGCCGGTGGAGACGGGGCTGGTGGTGGGGGGCGGGTTCGTGCCCGGCGTCGTGTTCTGGGACGGCGCCTGGTCGGACATGGACAACAACCTGCCCGCGGACGTCAACTGCGGGGCGCTGCACAACGGCGGGATCTTCGTCGGCAACATGTTCTGGATCGGCGATCCCGTCAATCCCGTGGCGCCCTTCCTGCAATGGAGCACCGGCAGCGGCTGGTTCCCCCATCCCAACAGCGGCGCCTTCACCATGGGGGACGAGGTCCTGACCATGGCGCACTCCAACGGGTACCTGCACCTGGGCGGCAACCTCACCGACTATTCGACCACCGCCGACACCACCTGGAACCACGTGGCCTGGAGCGAGGACACGGGGCTCCGCTCCTACGGCCGCGGCCTGGAGCCCGGCGGCGTGTTCTGCATGGAGCCCGACGCGACGGGCCTGTGGCTGGGCGGCGGGTTCCTGAACGCCGACGGCGAGCCGTCCCACGGACTCGTGCACCTGTTCGGCGATGTCTACCAGCCGGTGGCCGAGCCCGAGGCGGACCGGGTCGTCCATGCCCTCAGGATGTTCAACGACGTCCTCTACGTGGCGCAGAACGAGAGCCATCCCGACCCGGTGTGGGTGGTGCGGCAGTACCTGACCACCCCGGACGCCCACTGGAGCGAGCCCTTGGGCGGCGTGTTCACCGGGCCGCTCAACGCCATCGAGGCGCGCGATCCGTACGAACTCTACGTGGGCGGCACGTTCGCCAACGGCATCGTGCGCTGGGACGAGGGCGAGTGGGTGCATCTGGGCGGTGGCATCGGCCGCCTCAACTTCGACCGGCATTGGCTCACCGCCCTGGTGGAGTACGAGGGGCAGTTGATCGCCGCCGGCCGGGACATGGCGCTGCCCTCGGTGCTCGAGGGCGTGCCGGCGGCCATGAACGTCCTGCGCTGGAACGGCACGGCCTGGCACCGCATGGGCGCGGGCATCGCGGACGACGTCTCGTCGCTGGCGGTGTTCGGCGGCGAGCTCTACGCGGGCCTGCTGTGGGACGTTTCCGGCAGCCGCGTGATGCGCTGGGACGGCGTCGTCTGGCAGGGAGTGGCGCCGGCCCAGAACCAGGTGCTGGCCCTGACGGTGCACGACGGCGAGCTGATCGCCGCCGGCAGCTTCACGTCCATCGGCGGCGTGACGGCCAATCGGGTGGCGGCCTTCGACGGCGTCGCCTGGCGTCCCCTGGGCCAGGGCATGGACCTGACGGTCGATGCCCTCTTCAGCAACGGCGGCGTGCTCTACGCCGCCGGCGGGTTCACCACGGCCGACGGGGCGCCGGCGGCGCGGATCGCCCGCTGGACGGGCTCCGCCTGGGAACCCATGGGCGCGGGCTTCGCCAACGGCTACGTCAACGCGCTGACGGCGTACCAGGGCGGGATCATCGCCGGCGGCAGCTTTCTCCAGTCCGACGGCGTGGCGGTGAACCACGTCGCGCGCTGGGACGGCGCGGCCTGGCGGCCGCTGGGCGCGGGCATCGGCGGCGACGTCGGCTACAGCGTCAAGGCGCTGCGGGGCACGACCACCGACCTGTACGTGGGCGGCGACTTCACCGAGGCCGGCGGTGCGCCGGCGGCGGGGGTGGCGGTGTGGGACGGGGCCGCGTGGTCGGAGCTGGCCGGGGGCATCAGCGGCGGCCAGAACCTGCGCCCGACGGTCTCGACGTTCCTGGTGCACGACGGCGACCTGTACCTGGGCGGCAACTTCGCGGCGGCCGGCGGCGTGCCGTCCTGCTGCATGGCGCGCTGGGTGGACGGGGACCTGGTGCCCAACCGGGTGGGCGGATTCCGGGCCGTGCCCTCCGCGGGGCGCGGGCCGACGAGCGTCACGGTGGCGTGGGAATCGCCGACGGCCGTGCCCGCCGACGCCTTCCGCCTGCGGGGCAGCCGCGGCGGCGCGGCGTGGGACGTGGCCCACGGCACGGCGGACGGGCGGCGGTTCTCGGCCACCGACGCCTCGCCCCTGCTGGCGGCGGGAGGCCACGTCACCTACGCCCTGGACTACCGCGAAGAGGGCGGATCGTGGCTGCCGGTGCAGGAGACGACGGTGGCCTTGGCCGTGCCGGCCGCGCCGGCGGTGCTGCAGGTGGCGCCCAACCCGTTCAACCCGCGAACCACCGTCACCTTCGTCATGCCCCGGGCGGGCCGGGCCTCCCTCGCGGTGCACGACTTGGCCGGCCGGCGCGTCGTGGTGCTGGCGGACCGCGATTACGCGCCGGGGGCCCAGCGCGTGACCTGGGACGGGACCGATGCCCGGGGGCGGGCGCTCGGCTCGGGGACGTACGTGGTGCGCCTGGTCACCGACCAGGGGGTGCGGGCGGCGAAGGTGATGTTGGTGCGGTAGGCGGGGCACCAGGTGTTCCCGGCCGGGGGGCAGTCCGTTCGCCCCTCGGCCTTCACCTCACCGGGCTACACCGGCCGCCCAAGGCCGCCGCCGGGCCGAGCAGGAGCAGTCGGCCCGAGCCGCGCCGGACGACACGGCGCGCAAGGGCGCGCCCGCGGTCCTATTTCAGCAGCACCATCTTCGCCGTCTGCCGGACCGCGCCGGCGCCCACGTGCGCAAAGTACGTCCCGCTGGGCAGGCCCCGTCCGCCGTCGTCGCGCCCGTCCCAGACGAACTCCTTGCGGCCCGAGGGCAGGATCGCGTCCACCAGGTCGCGGACGCGCCGCCCCCGCGCGTCGAAGATCACCAGGCGCACCCGTTCTGTCGCCGCCAGGTCCAGCACGATCCGCGTGGTCGGGTTGAACGGGTTGGGCCGGACCGCGACCAGGGCCGTCCGCGCCGGGAGCGGCACCTCGTCGCCCACGCCGGACAGGCCGTTGCGGACCGTCAGCAGGTAGTCGCCGTCCATCTGCACGTCGGCGAAGCCGGCCTTGGCGACCGCCAGGCAATACCAGCCGTCGGCCGGCACGCTGACCGTGAGCACCTCGTCTTCGCCGGGACCGGCGCCGACGGCCTGGAGCGAGTCCATCAGGTCGGTGCTCGCGATGAAGGGAAGGTCGGCCGGGTGCAGGCGCAGCTCCCAGTCCACCGGGTCGGCACCCTGGTCCGCCAGCGTGAAGACGTGCTCGCCCGCGGACAGGTGCAGGGCGTAGAGGTCGAGGAGCCGGGGCGCGTCCAGGGTGAAGGGTCCGTAGGTGTCGTTGCCGTCGAAGGCGAGGGTCACGGCCTGGGCGGCCTCGGCGGTGTAGGGCGCCTCGCCGCCGAAGCCGACCACGCCGGCGTCGAACGGGCCGGCGCCCGCCAGTTCGAGGTTGGCCACCACGTACTCGGTGTGACCGGGGCCCTGATGCCCGTAGGCCAGGGTCTCCCCGAATCCCTGCTTGGCGCCGATCGCCGGCCGGTGCAGGCGCACGTCCACGTCGCAGCCGTCGCCGGGCATCACGGCCACGCCGGCGAAGTGCCCGCTGCCGGCCGGCAGGCGCACCCCGTCGCAGTTGTAATAGCGGACCGAGTCGGCGGGCAGGTCCTCCCAGCCCCCGTACGGAGCCGGCGGCGCACTGCGCGTGACCGGTGCACCGAAGGCCAGGTCCAGCGGACTCCAGACGAACTGCTCGGCCCAGCCGTTGTCGGTCTCGAGGGTCTCCTCGACGAGGTTGGCGGGATCGCAGACCACGGACAGGGTGTGCCGCCCGCCGCGGACGGTGTTCGGGTCGGTGAGGTTGTCGGCGAAGATGGTGTTGGACCCGGACCCTGCGGTCTCGAGGGTCCGTTGGACCGTGCCGTCCACCCGGATCTGCCGCACCGCCAGGGGGATCCCGGCGGGGGTCTGGTTGATGGCCGCCACGTTGTAGAAGGTCTGCGCCTGGTTGCCGACCAGGGTGTCCGGCCTGGCCACCAGGCTGATGGTGCCGTCGGCCGCGGGCCGGGGCACCAGGGGCGAGTACCAGTGGGACAGCAGGATGGGCCGCAGGTTGGCCAGGGCGGGCTCGACCTCGATGGTCAGGGTGTCCGGCCCCGTGCCGGCCGAGGGATCGCGGGCGACCACCAGGCCGCAGCTGCCGGCCTGGGTCACCTCGACGGTGCCGCTGGCGTGGCCGTTCCAGAAGGTGCTGGTGCCCAGGGTGCGGTCCAGCAGGTCGCCCCGGACGAAGTCGTTGTCGAACCAGAACACCCGCACCCGCTGGGTCAGCGGCCGCACGTCCACCGTGACGGTGAGCCAGCCCAGGTCCTGCGACGCGATCGGGACCTCGTACAGCAGCAGCATCTCGCCCTCGGCCTGGGTGACGGTGATCGAGTCCCCGAGGGCGAACGGCGTGCCGACGGCCTGGGCGACGGTGTAGCTGCCGGCGCCCTCGAGGCGGCCGACGTTGTTGACGCCCACGTCCCAGTCCGCCGCGCCGGCGTTGTGGCCATTGACCAGCAGGGCGTCCAGCTGCCCGGCGTTGCGGTCCGCCTCGGCCTGCCAGAGACCGAAGCCGGACGTGGGTCCGCTGGAAGCCGTGTGCAGCCGCAGGTCGTAGTTGTCTTCGAGGTCGAGGGCGCGGATCCAGACGGCCCGCCAGTCCGAACCGGAGGTGAAGCGGTAGCCGTCGCAGTTGCGGAAGGGGACGGTGAGCGGCGGGAGCGAGCCCCGGCCCCCTTCGGGGTCGGGCGGCGCGGTGCGCGTGACCGGCACGCCGGGCGCCAGGGCCGTGGGGCTCCAGATCCACTGCCGGGCCCAGCGGTTGTCGGCCTCGTCCGCTTCGGGCAGGATCTCGCTGCTGTCGTGGAAGCCCTCGAAGGTGTGGCGGCCGCCGCGCACCGCGGGCACGCCCCGGTTGAGGATCCAGTACTCCTCGCCCGGGGCCACCGCGTCATGGCCCCAGGCTACGCCCCAGTCCTTGCCGTCCACGAGGCAGCGCACGCCGAACTTGACGCCGGTGCTGGAACCGCCGGTGTTCCTGCCGCAGACGTTGAGGTAGAGGGGACCCGCGCTGCCGACCAACGTCGTGGGCGCAGGGCAGGAAATCGAACTGGAATTGCTCAGGGTGCTCGGCACCACCGGGTAGGCCCAGCCGGTGCGGGCGTAGGCCTCGAGGTCGGCCGGGGCGCCGGGCAGGATGACGTACGGGCCAGAGGTGACGACCTCCGTCGCCCAGTGGCCGACGCGGTCGACGGCCCGGATGCTGAAGAACCAGTCCCCGGGCGCCAGGTAACCCGTGGTGTACGACGTCACGACGCCGAGGTCCTGGACCTGGTCCGGGGCCGCCCCGTCGTGGGACACCAGCACCGAGTAGCCGGCGACGCCCGAGGCGTCGTCGTCCGCTGCGGTCCACGAGAACTCGATGGTCGCGTCGGCCGAAGGCACGTCGAGGGGGTGGGACGAGCCCAGGCCGGTCACGGTCTGCGGCGGATAGTAGTCGATGTCGTAGCCGCAGTTCATGGCGGTTTCCCAGAGCTCGGGCTTCTGGTTCGGGATGACGCCGAGCATCCAGTACAGGAGCTGGCTGGGAGCGGGGAACTCCCCGGACTTGGCCACGGAAATGATCTCGTCGTAGCCCAGGGCCAGCCGGTCGGTGTAGGCGCCGAACTCGCCGTGGCTGTCGGCCGGGATGTCCTGGAGGTCGCGCAGCACGGCGGTGAAGAGGCCCGCCGTGGCGTTCGGATACCGGGCACCGGAACCGCAGGCCTGCAGGTCCTCGTGGTCGGTGGCGGGGACGGCCGTGTAGCCGAAGTAGAAGGGGTAGAGCTCCTGGATGACATCGCCGAACCACCGGGACAGGCCTTGGGTGTAGGCGGCCTCGGTCGCGTAGGCATCGCACCACTCGGGGCAGTCCTCGGCCGCGGGATCGGACGGCATGCCGTGCCCGCAGGCGTCCTGCCACTGGAAGCAGAACTGCTTCATCCACAGGCGCCCGTACTGGGCGGCCAGGACGTCGTCGCGCCAGATGCGGTCGTAGTTCACGTACACCACCTCGTCGTCCATGTAGGCCGTGGCGTCCTCGATGCCGATGGGGTAGATGGGCTGGGTGATGACGTCGACGATGTCGCCCCCGGTGAGGTAGTAGAACATCCAGCGGCAGCGCCAGAAGCTGGCGGCCACGTGGGCCATGGCGTTCTGGTTCTCGGTGAGGGGATAGCAGTAGCCGATGTCGGCGTTGCCGCCGGAGTCCGGCAACTGGAAGGTGCCGGTGTACCACCAGGCCCACGGCGGCAGCACGTCATAGGTCGGGTCGAGGGCCGTGTTCTCGATGCTGAAGCGCAGCTCGTTGTAGCGGTGGGTGTACGCATCGATGGCGAAGTTGCCGTCGTCGTCGCACCAGGCCCAGCCCACCGCCTCGAAGGTGGTGCGGTCGGGCGTGTTCCCGGCGTAGAGAAAGACCCGCATGTTGGGGCTGGGGAGGGTCAGGCCCGAGACCGCGTGATGGTACAGGGCCACGCCCGTGACGTGCCAGTTGGCGTCCTGGGTGGCCTTGTCGGGCGATGCCGCGGCGGCGGCCGGCCGGTCGACGTCCGGGTCGAACCAGTGGACGGGCGCGCCGTCACGCGCCGGGTAGCCCGAGACCTGCGCCAGCACCGCGGCCAGGTTCGCGTTGCCGGGCGGCAGGGGGGCCGGGAACGGCGGAAGGGGCCGGGACATGTCCAGGGCCGGGTGCGGGAGGGGCGCGGGGGCCAGGACGTCGGCCGGAGTGGCCGCGGCCGCAACCGTGCCAGCGAGCAGGACGAAGATGATGATCGGCATAGCGTGTTTCATGGCGGGGCGCTCCCTTGGGGCCCGGGTGACGGCCGCGCTGGGACGGATGGGACGGCCTCATGGGGATAACACGGGGAGGGGGGAGATTGGCACGCGGGGGCGAGGCCATCGGGCGTCCGGGTCAGACCAGGCCGAGCACCAGACGCGCCCCGTCCGCGACCGCGGCCAGTCGTTCGGCCGCAAGCGTGCCGGCGGGGGTCGCCAGGAAACGCCGATCCAGGGTCAGCAGCTGCGAGACATTCACCACCGAGTCGCGGGGCAGACCGCTGTCGGCGGCGGTCAGCAAGACGTTGCCCGGTGCCGCGGCCAAGTCCAGGTTCGCGGTGATGGTGGCGACGACCACGGTGGCGATGCGGCTGCGGTTGAAGGCGTCGGCCTGGACGACGACGACGGGGCGGCGGTAGCCGGGCTCGGAACCGCGGGGGTCGGGCAACTTGGCCCACCAGATTCCGCCGCGGCGGATCACCACGGCTCGCGGGGGAGGCTGGCGTGCTGGAGCCGGTCCAGGACGGGATCGACGGTGGCGGGTTCGGCTCGGCCGTGGATCTCGTCGAGGCGGGTGGTGACCTCGTCCTCGTCATGGCGGGCGAGGAAAGCGGCCAGGGCGGTGCGGGCAGCAGGAAATGGACCGGGGCGGGGGGCGCGCTCCCACAAACCGCCCATTCTCCTGTTCGCCCAGGCCCGTTGCAGCCGTGGCGGGCCGAATGTGCCCGCGTGTGTCCCGCCGGTCCACAAGCGGGGGCTAGGTTCTCCAGCGCAGATGTGCCGCCCCGATCCGGCGCACGGTCTCCGTGTCGACCCCGGCCGCCTGCGCGAATTCCGGCCAAAGCGCCACCGCCGCGGTGACTTCGTCCACCAGGGCGTGCGCCTTGCGGATGTTCATTTCGTCCGCGAGCCCCAGCAGGTCGGTCCGCTCGATCCCCTCCCGCTTGCCCCCGACGGACATCTGGTGCCGGGCCGTCCAGGTGCCCGCCGGATTGTAGGCGTAGGTCACGTCGAAGGCCGGCGCCAGGCTCCACTGCCCGTCCCGGTCCATCAGGAATGCGATGTTCTTGGTGTGGTCGTCCTGGTTGCGGGCCACGACGTTGAAGGCCAGGCGCCGGAACTGCTGCGCGGCGTCGGGATAGGGCAGGCGCAGTTGGCGCATCACCTGGAAGGCCTGCTCGTAGGACCAGCGGTCGGGCAGGTTGAAGTCGAAATGGGCCAGGGCGCACAGGGACTGCAGGTGCAGCTTGCGGTGGCCGCCGGGGCGGTCGAAGCGGCGGGTCATGAAGTGGGCGCGGCCGCCCTCCTCGAGCAGGCGGCAGGGCATCATGGCGATGCCCGCGGCGCCGGCCATCAGGGCGTAGGCGTACTCGATGCGGCCGTAGCCCGCCGGCTCGCCCAGCTGGAGATCGCGCACCCCGTCGAACTTCAGCAGCCACTGCTCGAAACCGTCCGGCGCGTCCACCTGGCCCGAGCGCACCTCGCCCGTGTCCGGGTTCAGGGCGATGACGGCCTTGGGCCGGCCGCCGCCGGCGCTGGTGCCGACCCGGATGATGTCCAGCAGCGCATCGGTGGGGGCGTCTTCCAGGTCCCCGGCCAGGCCGCTGCGCTGGTCGGCCACGACCCGGGCCAGGCGCACCAGCTCGGCGATCTCCACGGGCACCGATTCGGCGAACGCCTCCTGCAGCGGGGGCCGGAACTCGAGCGCGCCCATGGCCCGCGATCCGGTGTAGCAAAGGCGCTCGACCGGGCTGAAGCTGCCCGGGGTGCGGCCCTGCCGGGCCAGCCAGGCGTCGATGACGCTGTTGCCGAAGGCGTCGGGCAGGGCGTCGGCCAGCAGCCCGGGCAGGCCGTGGAAGGTCTCGCGGGAGAGGTTGCGGAAGCTGAAGCGGGCGTCACCGCGGCGGGCGGTCGCCAGCGGCATCTGCAGCGGGGCCAGGTCCAGGCCCCGGTCCAGGAACGCGCGGTCGAACTCGAAGGTCGCCAGCTCGCGGTCCGGGTCCCAGGCCACGGCGCCCACCAGATCGCCCCAGAGGTGGACCAGGGCCGTCTCGACCCGGGCTACCATGACGGGCCGCCTTCGGCATCGTCCGGATCCGCCGGGCCGCGGCGGCCGCTGGCCCGCTGCCGGACGTGGCCTTCGCGCCGGGCCAGTTCGAGGGGGCTGGGGCCCGGGTCGGGGATGAAGGCCGCCAACTCGTCCAGCAGCTCCAGGGCGCGCAGGACCTGCACCAGGGTCAGGGTGCTGGTGGAGGCGCCGCGCTCGTACCCGCTGATGGTCGTGCGGTTCAGGCCCGCGCGGTCGGCGAGCTGCTGCTGGGAGAGGTTGCGGCACAGTCGGGCCTCGCGCAGGCGGCGGCCGAGGTCGCGCAGCAGGGACTTGTCACTCTGGCCGTAGAGATCCATGATAATGCCTCCATATCCAATCATTAAAGACATTATCGGCTCTTGTGAAGGAAATATCCATCAAATATTTATGTATTGATAATGCTGGATATATCAGTCATTAGATCGAATATTGGCTTTTGTACATGAAATATACGTCATATCGATGTTGTGGCCGGGGCTTGCCGCGCCGCCGTCGCCGTCCGGTTGGGACCCGGCCGAGCGCGGGGCCCTCCGTGATCCGGCAGATCCGTTGCACCGGACGACCGGATTCCGATCCATGGCCCCGACCGCCACCGCGAACCGGGGATGACCATGACCAGGAAGCAGCCGTCCCCATCGCTGCAAGCCGGCAGCCCCTGTTCCGGCACGATAGAACTGCGGCCTCGGGGCGCCCGGACTGGCCGTATCGCGCTAAATCCTCTATGAATGGTCTGATTTCCTGTCGGTCGAATCCCCCGATGACGCTGGAGAACCCATGCAGCCAGGACATTCCCTCGCCCATTACACGGTCGTGGACAAGCTCGGTCAGGGCGGCATGGGGGAGGTCTACCGGGCCCGGGATACGAAGCTGGGCCGCGACGTGGCCATCAAGGTCCTGCCGCCCGGGTTCGCCAACGACCCCGATCGCCTGGCCCGCTTCCAGCGCGAGGCCCGCACCCTGGCCGCCTTGCAGCATCCCAACGTGGCCTCGGTCTACGGGCTCGAGACCGTGGACGGCCAGACCTTCCTGGTCATGGAACTCGTCGCGGGCGAAGACCTTTCGCAACGGCTGATCCGGGGTGCCCTGCCCCTGGAGCGGGTGTTGGACATCGCGGGGCAGATCGCCACCGGACTGGAAGCCGCCCACGACAAGGGCATCATGCACCGGGACCTGAAGCCCGCCAACATCAAGCTGGGCCCGGACGGATCGGTCAAGATCCTGGACTTCGGCCTGGCCCGCGCCTACGAGGGCGATGCCGAGCAGACCGACAGCTCCGCGACCCTGCCCACCATGACCGCGGCCATGACCGGCGCCGGCGTGATCCTCGGCACGGCGGCCTACATGTCCCCCGAGCAGGCGCGCGGCAAGTCCCTCGACAAGCGGACGGACATCTTCTCGTTCGGCGCCGTCCTCTACGAGATGCTGACCGGAACCCGGTCCTTCGCGGGGGAAACCCTGTCCGACACCCTCGCTTCGGTGCTCAAGGAGCAGCCGGACCGGGGTGCGCTGCCGGCCGGCACCCCCGCGGCCCTGCGGCTGCTGCTCGACCGCTGCCTGGAGAAGGAAGCCCGGAAGCGGCTGCGGGACATCGGCGAGGCCCGGCTCATCATCGCGGCGGTGCAGGGCGGCGACGATTCGGCCTCGTCCATCCTCGGCGGCGTGGGTGCCGCCGCGGCCGACGAGGCGACCCGGCCGGGCCGAATCCGCCCCCGGGAAATCGCGGCCTGGGCCCTGGGCGCCCTGGCGGTCATCGCCCTGGGGGTCGGCAGCCTGCGGGGCGGGAGCACGCCGCCGCCGCCGCAGGCCGTGCACAACCTCTCGGTCCCCATCCAGGGGGTAACCGACCTGCGCTTCACCCACGGCGGGCTGGTCATCTCGCCGGACGGTCTCGCGCATCGCCTACATCAACAACCGCAAGCTCCAGGTGCGGCGGATGGACAGCTGGGACCCCATCGAGATTCCCCAGTCCGACGGAGCATCGTCCCCCTTCTGGTCGCCGGACGGGCAGTCGCTGGGCTTCGCCATCGACAAGGACCTCTATACGGTCCGGGCCGACGGCACCCAGCGCAAGGTGATCTGCACCGCCGAAACGGCCTTCTCCCGGACCTCGGGCGGCGCCTGGCTGGCCGATGACCGGATCGTGTTCCGCGGCAGCAAGGACCTGATGGTCGTGCCCGCGTCCGGCGGCAACATCACCACCTTCGTGTCCGCCGCCGATACGGCGATCGTCGACTTCCACGAACCCGATGCCCTGCCCGACGGCGACGGCCTGGTGGTCGGGGTGCATACGGCCGCAGGCGTCAACACCATCGGGATCGTTTCCCTGGACGGAACCCTGACCGACGTCGTCGCCATGCCCGGCCGGGACATCAGCGACGTCTGCTACTCGCCCTCGGGCCATATCCTGTTCCAGGAGAAGGGGACGCTCTGGGCGGTGGCGTTCTCCCTGGCACAGAAGAAGGTGCTGGGCGAGCCGTTCCCCGTGGCGCGCAACACCGCGGTGCCGAGCGTCGCGAAGGACGGAACCCTCGCCTACGTCCGCAACGCGGGCGAGATCCTGCGGCGGTTCGTCCTGGTCGACAGGACCGGCCGGATCGTGGGCCGACTCGGGCAGCCGGAAGACCTGGCGGCGGCCTATGCCCTGTCGCCCGACGGCACCCGGGCGGCCGGGACGCTGAACCAGCAGCTGGACCTGATCCTCTACGACGACCGGCAGGCCTGCACCCGCGTGACCTTCACCGACCTCGAGCACGACATGGTGTCCTTCTCCCGGGACGGTTCGACCGTCTATTTCTCGACCGGGACCGAACAGGACTACCGCATCGGGAGCAAGGTCGTCGACCGCAACGAACCCGAGAAGCTGCTGGTGCCCGCCGGCGACCTGGGGCCGCACTTCTTCGCTGCCTGTCCGGCCGCCACGGGGGACGGCAGCCGGCTCTTCTACAGCGCCATCGGGGCGAACGGCAAGCAGGACATCGCCTGGCTGGACCTGAAGGGGGACGCCGAGCCCCAGCGCTTCCTGGCCGGGGACGCCGCCGAGTACGCCGCCCGGCCGTCGCCCGCCGACTCCCGGTACGTGGCCTACGTCTCGGAGGAATCGGGCTCCCAGCAGGTGTACCTGACCACCTGGCCCGACGCGGACCAGAAGCTGCCGGTCTCCCTGGACGGCGGCATGTGGCCGCGCTGGAAGGGCGACGGGACCGAGCTGTACTTCGCCTTCGGCAACGACATCTTCGCCGTCGAGGTTTCCTACGAGCCCCTGCGCCTGGGCAACCCGAAAAAGCTGTTCTCGCGCCCGGAGTACGACGACCGGCAATCGTTCGGCTGGCCGGCCACCTTCGACGTCACCTTCGACGGACAGCGGTTCCTGGTGACGGAGCTGGTGATCGACGAGAATGCCGACCCCAGCATCGCCATCGTCCAGAACTGGGCGGCGGCGCTGCCATAGGACCGGCGGCACGCGGCGAGCGTCGCTCCCTTGTGCAAGATCGCGGCTCCGGGCTATCTTGCCCCGGACGCGTCGTCGACGGCCGCGTCCCTCCGGGTGCGGCCGTTCCTCTGATCCGGCCGCTGCGGAAGCGAAGGCATGCGCACCATCCTGTTCTTCATCGACGGCTTCGGCTGGGGAGGCGACGACCCCGCCGTCAACCCCCAGCACGCCTACGGCGGCGACCTGCTGCGGCTGCCGCCGGTCGCCGCCGCTGCGGACGGCCCCGTGCCCTTGCCCCGCGGCGGCTGGGCCCGCCCGATCGACGCGGTCCTCGGCGTGCCCGGCGTGCCCCAGAGCGCCACCGGCCAGACCACCCTGTTGACGGGGGTCAACGCCCAGGCGGCCATCGGCAAGCACCTGACGGGTTTTCCCAACGACGCGCTGCGCGCCATCCTCCTGGAGCACTCGGTCCTGAAGCAGGTCGTCGGCCTCGGCCACACGGCCTGCTTCCTCAATGCGTTCCGGGACCCGTTCTTCGATTTCCCCCGCGAACGCCAGCTCCGGTACTCGGCCACCACCGTGGCCAACCTGGCGGCGGATCTGCCGTTCTTCCGGCCGGAGGACATCGTCGCCGGCCGCTCCATCTACCAGGAGTTCACCAACGCGGACCTGCGCGCGCGCGGCTTCGCCGTGCCGCTGCTGACACCCGAGGCCGCCGGCCGCGTGCTGGGGGAGGCGGCCGGCCGCCACGACTTCGTGCTGTTCGAGTACTTCCAGTCGGACAAGGCGGGCCACAGCGCGGAGCACGCGCGGGTCGGCGGGGAGCTGGCGAAGCTGGACGCGTTCCTGGGGGTGGCCCTGGACGCCAAGCCGGCGGACGTCCTGCTGGTCATCTGCAGCGACCACGGCAATCTGGAGGACGTCACCACCCGCCGGCACACCGTCAACCCGGTGCCGCTGATGGCCTGGGGGCCGGGGGCGCGGGAATTCGTGGCGCCGGTCGACCGCCTGGACCGGGTCACGCCGGCCCTGGTGGCACGCTACCGCTGAGCGGCGGCCACCCGCGCCGCCAGGGAGTCCACCGCCGCGGCCACCGCCGCCGGCTGTTCCTCGTAGATGAAGTGCCCGGCGCCCGGCACGGTGACGAAGGTCACGTCGGGCAGCTTCTCCCGCATGACCGCCGCTTCGGCGGGCGTCAGGTCCCCCTCGTGCTCGGCCCCGCCCTCGAGCACCGTCACCGGGACCGCCACCTGGCCCAGCCGCGGGATCAGCGGTTCCGGGTCGGGGCCCGCGGCCATGGCCAGGAAGGCGTCCAAGGTACCCTGCAGGTCGCGGTTGGGCCCGCGGAAGTAGTAGCGGATCGTGCGCTTGTCCACCCAGGAGGGGTCGCCGGAGGCCTTCTTCAGGTCGTCGGCCAGACGGTCCCGGATCACGCTGCCGCCGCCCAGGTGGGCCACCAGCTTGGCCAGCTTCAGGGCGCCGCGGACCCGGGGCGTGCCGGCGGCCTCGGCCGGGCCGCCTTCCACCGACACGATGCCCGCCACCAGGTCCGGGTCGCGCCAAGGCGAGGCGGAAGACGATGCCCGTGCTCACACCCTGGCCCAGGACCACGGCATTCTTGACGCCGCGGGCGTCCAGGGCCGCGGCCAGGCGCCCGGCCTGCGCCGTCAGCGAGTAGTCGGCGCCCTCGGTCCGGTCGGACAGGCCCAGGCCCAGGGGCTCGATCGCGATGGTCCGGCGGCCCTGGTCGTGCAGCAGCGGCTCCAGCTTGCGGAACCCGTACGCGCAGCCCGAGAGGCCGGGCACCAGGACCACGGCCGGGCCGTCGGCCGGGCCGCTGTCGTAGACGGCGACGCGGGCGTCGGGGGCCACGGCAACCATCAGGGGTTCGGCGGCGGTGAGCAGGGGCAGCAGCAGCAGGGCTGCGGTCACGGCAGGCGTCCCTCCAGGTAGAAGACCTCGAAGACCTTCTCGTGGAAGATGGGGCCGTGCCCGAAGTAGCCGTCCTCGCCGAACAGTTCGCCGTGGTCGGACATGATCATGAAGTAGGTGTTGCGGGGGCAGCGGTCCATGAAGCGGCCGACCACCCCGTCCAGGTGCTCGACGCAGGCCACCTGCTTGTCGTAGAAGGCGCGGAACTGCTCCGGCGTGAAGAACTCGTCCTGCTGCTTGCCCTCCATGGCCTCGGACGGGTTCTTCAGGAAGTCGTCCAGGTTCTTGAAGACCCCGTGGACGCCGCTGATGTGGGGCAGGTCCTCGGCCTTCTCGCCCGGCAGCAGGTAGGGGTAGTGGGTCTCGCCGGTGTTGAGGAAGTAGAAGGTCGGCTTGTCCTTGCCGGGCTGGATGCGCGCGAACGTCTCGTCCCCGTCCAGGATCAGGCCCAGGTCGTTGTGGCTGGGGGCCAGCTCGTAGCGGTCGAAGCCCACCGACAGGTTGGTCAGGGGATTGAGCACCGGCAGCGACACCACGCCCTCGGTGCGGTAGCCCTGGGACTTCAGGAACAGGGGCAGCGAGAGCTGGGGCACGAACTTGGCGAACTCCACGTCCTCCACGTTCAGGCGCCGCGACCAGAGGGCGAACTCGTCCCGGTAGACGTTGGAGGCGAACACGCCCTTGGGGCTCTTGTGGGGCACCATGCCCATGAGGAAGGTGTAGTGGCTGGGGCTGGTCCAGCTGGCGTAGCTGTAGCGCCGCTCCGCCTTGCCGATGCGGTCCAGGTTGGGCGTGCGCGCCGCCTGGTAGGCGTCGCAGCGGCAGCTGTCGAAGACGATGAAGACGATGTTGTTGTGCTGGGCCGAACCGGCGCCGAACATCTGCTTCACGCCGTCGAGGAATCCGGACATGGGGCACTCCCTGGGTGGGGTGATGAGCGAAGCGCGCGTACCAATGTCGCCGGTTCGCCGGGCGGACGCAAGCGCCGGGGGCGGACGCACGGCGCCGCCGGTCCCGGGCGGGACCGGCGGCGCGCTTGGCGTCGCAGCGGTGGGGGAGGGATCAGACGACCTGGTTCAGGGCGTCCGGCCAGGTCCTCCTTGGAGCGCAGGCCCACGAAGCTGCCCACGATCTCGCCGCCCTTGAAGAGCATCACCGTGGGGATGCCGCGGATGCCGAACTGGCCGGCCAGCTCCTGGTTGTCGTCCACGTTGACCTTGCCGATCTTGGCCTTGCCGTCGAACTCGCCGGCCAGCTCCTCGACGATGGGGCCGATCATCTTGCAGGGGCCGCACCAGGGGGCCCAGAAGTCCACCAGCACGGGGGTGTCGCTGCCGAGGACCTCGTTCTGGAAATTCTTGCTGTCGAAGTGCATCACGTTCGCCATGGTTCCGCGTCCTTTCCTCGCCCTCGCGGGCGATCTGCCGGGACCGCCTGCAACGCGTGTCCGGCCTTGTCATGCTTACGGCGGGGGCCATCGCACCGATCGTGCCAGTCGGTCGCCCGTCGGCGAGGCGGCGGCATCGTGTTAATAACTGCCTATAATATAATATGATATAGTGAGTATCGCCAGCCGTGTGCGCCGCGGTCGGCCCGGTGGGGGCTTGCGCTCGGTGTTGAATGAAACGATAATGTTGCAACAATAGCGTTGCATGCAACAGGAGGGCGACCATGGCCCAACCGACCCCGAGCGTCTCCATCGCCCGGCTGCTGGGCCAGGTCCAGCCCGGCAGCGTGCTGTCCATCATCACCTCCCTGCGGGAGGGCATCCTGGCCATCGACCCGGAACTGCGGGTGGTGACCATGAACCCGGCGGCCGAGGAGATCCTGGGCCGCAGCCGCTGGGACCTGGCCGGGCACCCGGTGCTGCGACCTCTTCGGCGAGGCCTCCTGCCCCCGGGACATCCTGGCCGAGGCCCTGCGCTCGGGGCAGCCCATCGTCGACTTCCAGACCACCGTGCGCCTGGCCGGGGGCCAGATGGGCCACGTGCTGCTGCGCACGGCGGCCCTGCGCCACCGGGACGGCACGCCCCTGGGCATGGCCCTGATCCTGGGCGACGTGACCGAGGTCACCACCCTGCGCCAGCAGATGAGCGGCCGCACCCGCCTGGGCCGCCTGGTGGGCCGCGATCCCAAGATGCAGGAGCTGTTCGCCCTGATCACCGACGTGGCCGGCAGCGACGCCACGGTGCTGATCCGCGGGGAGAGCGGCACGGGCAAGGAGCTGGTGGCCCGGGCCATCCACGAGGGCAGCGGCCGCAGCGACGGTCCCTTCGTCCAGGTCAACTGCTCGGCCCTGGCGGAGACCCTGCTGGAGAGCGAGCTGTTCGGCCACGTCAAGGGAGCCTACACCGGCGCGGTGGCCGACCGCCGCGGGCGCTTCGAGGAGGCGGCCGGCGGCACCCTCTTCCTGGACGAGATCGGCGACGTCAGCCCGGTGGTGCAGGTCAAGCTGCTGCGGGTGCTGCAGGAGCGCGTGATCGAGCGGGTGGGGGACAACCGGCCCGTGCCGGTGGACGTGCGGGTGGTCTCGGCCACCAACCGGGACCTGGACCACCTCCTGGCCAGCGGCCGCCTGCGCGAGGATTTCTTCTACCGCATCAAGGTGGTGTCGCTGACCATCCCGCCCCTGCGGGACCGGCGCGAGGACATCCCCCTGCTGATCACCCACCTGCTGCAGCGCATCGCCGAGCGGGAGGGGCTCGACGGCGCCGCCGCCGGTCACGGGCGAGGCCCTGAACCTGCTCATGCGCCACGCCTGGCCGGGCAACGTGCGCGAGCTGGAGAACGCCCTGGAGCACGCGGTGGTGCTCAGCCGGGGCGCACCGATCCGGGCCCAGCACCTGCCGCCGGAGGTGGCCGCCGCCCCCGGGGCCGGGCGGCGGAGCCTGCTGGGGGTGCCCCGCCACAGCGAGTCCGAGCGGCAGGTGCTGGCCGAGGCCCTGGCCGCCGCCGGCTGGAACCGCACCCGGGCCGCGCGCCGACTGGGTATTGACAGGACGACCCTGTGGCGCAAGATCCGGGAGTACCAACTCGAACCGGAGGACGCGCGGGGGTGACCGGATGAACAGCAAGGTGATGAAGGGCTGCGGCATCGGCTGCGGCGTGGTGGCGGTGCTCTTCCTGGCCCTGGTGGGCGGCGGCGCCTGGTTCGCCCGCCAGATGGGCCGGGAGTACAAGACGGTCGAGCAGACGGAGCAGGCCCTGTTCCTGGCCCAGGGCGGCCTGGAGGCCTGGACGCCGCCGCCGGGTCTGGTGCCGCCGGCCGGCCGGCTGGAGATCTTCGCCGCGGCCCGCGACAGCACGGCCGAATGGCGCGGCAAGCTGGCCGGCGACATCGCCCGCTTCCAGGCCGAGCACGAGCAGGGCCGGGGGGTGGGCAAGGTGTGGCGGTCCGTGCGCGCCGGCAGCGACCTGGGCCTGACCTACGCCCGCTACTGGACGGCGCGCAACCGCGCCCTGACGAACCTGGGCATGGGGCCGGCCGAGTACGCCTGGTACTTCGACCTGGTGTACTACGCCGACCTGGGCCACGACCCGGGGGCCGGCGCCGGCACCTTCGACATCAAGCGCAGCGAGGGCCTGGAGGTCTCCGATCGACCACCGGCGACCGCGATCCGGTGAGCGCGGCGCGGCGCGCGCATCCACGACCTGCTGATGCCCCTGGTGCAGCGCGCCGTCCCCCGACAGCGCCGGCGTGACCACGGCCGAGCTGGAGGCGGAGCGGGCGCGGCTGGCGGCCGACCCCCTGCGGGTGCCCTGGCAGGACGGCCTGCCGGCGCCCCTGGCCGCGGCCGTCGCCCCCTGGCGCGACACCCTGGCGGCGAGCCTGGAACGAGGCCGTCAATCCCCTCGAACTCATGTTCGACCTCAAGCACTGGACCGAGGAACAGCAGAAGAAGGACAAGGGGAACTAGCCGTCGGTCGCGTCTTCGTCGGAGCCGGGGTCCGCGGGACCCCGGCTCCGCTTGCGCTCGGACACGGCGCGCTGCAGCAGGAACTCGATCTGGGCGTTCACCGAGCGGAAGTCCGCCTCGGCCCAACGCCGCAGCTCCTCGTAGAGCTGCGGGCTGAGGCGCAGGGGGAATGCCTTCCGCGCGGCCATGCTACTGGTACAGGGTGCCGGTGTTGACCACCGGCTGGGCCGAACGCTCGCTGCACAGGACCACCAGCAGGTTGCTGATCATGGCCGCCTTGCGCTCGCCGTCCAGGTCCACCAGGTCCTTGTCCGACAGCTCCTTCAGGGCCATCTCCACCATGCCCACGGCGCCCTCGACGATCTTGGTCCGGGCCGCCACCACGGCGGTGGCCTGCTGGCGCTGCAGCATGGCGTGGGCGATCTCCGGCGCGTAGGCCAGGTGGCTGCAGGCGCGCCTCGATCACCTTGACGCCGGCGCTGGCCAGGCGCTCCTGCAGTTCCTTCTGCAGGTGCTGGCTGATGGCGTCGGTGGTGCCGCGCAGGGTCAGCTCGGCGTCCTCGCCGTCGTAGGGGTAGGCGCCGGCCAGGTGGCGCACCGCCGACTCGCTCTGGACCGTGACGTACTCCTCGTAGTCGTCCACCTCGAACAGGGCCTCGGCCGTGTCGTGGACCTTCCACACCACCACCGCCGCGATCTCGATGGGGTTGCCCGCCAGGTCGTTCACCTTCAGGCGGTCGCCGTTGAGGTTGCGGGCCTTCACGGAGATCTTGCGCTTGGTGAAGAAGGGGTTGGCGTAGCGCAGGCCGATCTGGCGGCTGGTGCCCTTGTAGTCGCCCGCCAGCAGCAGGACCGCGGCCTCGTTGGGGTTGATGACGAAGAGTCCCGGCAGCAGGAAGATGCCCAGCACCAGGCCGGACACCGACAGCCAGCAGCAAGCGCCAGCGTCTGGTGGGCGATGGCCCAGATCAGGCCGAACACCGAACCGATCATCAGGGCCAGGATGACAAAGAGCATGCCCCAGCCGGACATGGTCGTGATCCGCTTCTCCGTGTGCATGGATTCCCTCCCGGGTTCCGACATCCCCCCGGCCGCCGCGCGGGGGTTGGGCGGCCGTTCGCGATGTCGATATGATATCACTTTGATCCCATACACGTCAAGGTCGACGGCTATTCGCGCGGCAACGGGGAGGGAATCCGGAACGGGCGGAGTCAGGGGAGGAAGGCGTCGGCCCAGGAGTCGGGCAGGTCGCCCTCGGGAGCCACCAGCGCCACGGCCAGGGAGCCGTCGATCCAGACGCGGGCCTCGCGGTCCCAGCCGGTGCCCGCATACACGCGGACGCCGTGGACCAGGTCGGAGGGCGCCCCCCGCAGCTCGATGTTGGCCGCGGGCACGGCGAAGAGGATGACCCGGCGGCCGTCGGGAGCCGCGTACGAGGCCAGGGCCGACAGGCGGCCCAGGGTGTGCCACACCCGGCCGCCCTCCAGGTCGAAGCCGCCGCTGTGGTGGGGCAGGCGCACCGTGAAGCCCAGGGCGCCGCTGAGCCACCCGGCCAGCCGGTCCGGGTCGGTGTAGGCCACCTCCAGGGGGCGCTGCACCCGGGCGAACAGGAAGTGGTCGTGGGTCACGTCGCCGATGTAGTCGGCCGACGGTCCGGGGCACCTCGCCGCCGGCGACACCGCCGCCGCCGAGGGCGACGGCGCGCCCGAGGAAGATCCCCGCCACCAGGGTGGCCGCCAGCGCGACGGGCACCGCGAAGCGGGACCAGAGGGGCCGCGTCGTCCGCGGCCGGGCCGCCGCCGGTCGTTCGGGGCAGGCGTCCAGGCGCTCCAGCAGGCCGGCCCGCAGGCCGGCCGGCATGGGCGCGGCGAAGGCCGGCACGGCCCGCAGGCGTTCGCCCAGGGCCGCGACGCTCTCCAGGAACGCGAGGCAGGCCGGGCAGCGGGCGGCGTGGGCGCGCTGGTCGGCGTCCCAGGTCCGGCCGTGGGGGTCGGTGCGGACGTGCCGGCAAAGGGTGTGGTCGTGGTTCACGTGGCGGCCTCCCCCATGTCAGGCACGTCCGTCGGTTCCGGTCGGTCCTGCCGCCGCGTCCGCGACGACTCCACCAGACTGCGATAGAGCACCTTGCGCGCCCGGTGCAGGGCCGAACGCAGGGAGCCGGGAGCGATCTCGAGGCTCTCGGCGGCCTCGTCGTAGCTCCAGCCCTCCACGTCCACCAGCAGGACCGCCGCCCGCCAGCGCGGGGGCAGGGCCTGCAGGGCGGCCTCGATCTCGTCGGCGAAGGCGTCGCGGATCACCGCCGGTTGCCAGTCCGGCTCGGCGTCCCGGGCCTCGACCTCGGCCAGCAGTCGTCGTCCCAGGCCTGCTCGCCCCGCCGGGACCGGGACCGCCAGTGGTCCCGGCAGGTGTTGTGGACGATGCGGGCCAGCCAGCTGCGGCTGTTGGAGTCGGGCCGCAGGCCCGCGAAGCCCTTGAGCGCCTTGAGGAAGGCCTCCTGGGCGACGTCGTCGGCCAGGTCGGCGTCGCAGCAGACGCTGCGGGCCATGCGGTGCAGCACGTCGAACTGGGGCACGATCTCGGCCTCGAAGCGGCGTTTTTCGGCTGGCGAAAGGATGGGCAGCAAGGGCCGTTGTCCTTCTGCTGATGTCCATCTGCTCCCGCCCCCATTCTACGCCGGGAACAGCCGTCTTGTCCCGGTCGAATCCCTAAGCTCGGCCGGGGTCCGTTGTCGTTCCCGGGGCTGGTCCTCCTGCCCGTGCAGGGGACCCCGGCCGGTCTGCGGTCTGCCGCTCCGCTCAGCTTCAACGGAACCGGGCCTTGACCCCGGACCAGCTTGCGTCGGCACTGGGGACCACGTCGGTCACGGGCTCCACCTTGCCGTCCCACTGCTCGGTGTAGCCGGGCTGCACCAGGCGTGGCCGACCGCGAGACGGTGGTCAGGAAGGGCCAGCCCACCTGGTCGGCCGGGGCCAGGCTGTCGAGCATGCTGCCGCCGGTCCAGTCGACGGTGCCGTAGGCGCTGCCGAGGGTCGACGTGAACATGGTGTGCTGGAACGCGGGCAGCACGCCGCTGAGGATGGCGGTGCCGTCGCCGAAGCTGGACGGGTCGGCCCAGTCCGGCGGCGGTGGCGTCGTCCTGGTAGATGGCCACGACTGCCGCCGGAGAACATGCTGGTGGCGCCGGCGGTGTCCAGGGTCAGGCCGGTGACCACGATGGTGTACTCGTAGTTGGCGAAGTCCAGGGGCAGGGGCGTGGCCACGGCGTCGCCGTTGACGATGCGGCCGTAGGCCCGGCGGTGCCGCCGGGCAGGCCGGCAGGACCGCCTGGGCGTCGAAGTCGAAGAGCTGCACCGCCGAGGCGGTGGCGCGCCAGGGCGAGCTGGGCCAGCAGCAGGATGACGAGGGTCATCGGCTTCTTCATGATGGAATGTCCTCCACGGAATTCGAGGGTATCGGCGTCGCGCGCCGTGCCTACCGGTTCTGGTTGTAGAGCTGCTTGAGGCTGCCCCAGCTGGTCTCGGTCGACCGGGACGGCGGCCTCGACCTCGAGCATGCCGTCCACCTGAAGGTCGTAGCCCTCGGGAATCTGGGCGCCGGTCGGGTGAGCCGAAGGTCCCGGCGAAGGTGTAGGCGCAGCCCGAACAGGGGCCGGCCACGGCCGAGCCGCCGGTGGCGTCCAGGTAGCCCTCGAAGGCGCCCGCGCCGGACGCCGTCAGGGTGAGGGTGAAGCCGGTGAAGTCGCCGGAGAAGACCAGGTCGCCGTCGGTGAAGGTGGAGGGAACGGTGGCGTTGACGGGGTTGACGCCCCAGTCGCTGTCGTGGGCGGTCCCGGCGTAGACGGCGATGGTGCCGCCGGTGTAGGTGATGGTGGTGAAGCCGGAGCCGGGGTCGGTGACCGCGCCCTGGCTGGTCAGGCCCTCGATGTAGAGGGTGGCCTCGTGGGTGCCCAGGTCCACCTCGAAGAGGGGATCGATCTGGGTGACCACGGTGGCGACCGAGAGCTGGTCGCCGGGCTCGCTGGCGGCGAATGCCGCCGGTCTCCCAGGCGTAGCCGACGTAGTCGACGCCGGCGGTCTGGGCGGCGGCCGGGCCGGCGCCCAGCACGGCCAGGATCGAGACTGCGGTGCCGATGGCGCACGTTCGCAAGTTCATGGGATGCTTCCCCCTGCACGTTGATCGGGAATCGGGGTGCTGCCGGCGGGGCGTCGAGCCGCCGCTGGAGCGGGATCGCCGGGACAACGAATCCGGAGGCCGTGCCGGTTCCCGCAAGACGATAAATTTTGTCCGCAACCGGCTGAAATCACACAATGTGTTTAATACCAACAAGATAAAATTCAAGAAAACGGGGCCGCCGGCGAGCGCCGGCGGCCCCGTGCGGGGTTCGGTCGTCCGGGCCTAGTCGGCCCCGGTGCCGAAGACCAGGGCCGGCACCTCGTAACCCTTGGCGGTGCTCACCACGGCGAGGAACTCGCCGTAGCGGGCGGCCGGCGCGTCGCCGGCGTTCAGGTGCAGGCCCAGGTCGATGTGCACCGCGCCCGGTTCGGCGGTGGTCCCGGCGGTCATGGTGCCGAAATCGTTGTCCACCAGCACCGGGGGCAGCTCCGTGGCCAGGGTCCAGCCCGCGGGGAAGCGGATGGTGATGCGCTTGTCGTGCTGCTCGTCGTTGCGCACCAGGATCGGGTTCTGCCGCTCGGCGGGATCGATCGTCAACTTGATGCCGGTCAGGGGCGAGAACAGCCCGCCCGTGTGGAAGATGACCTCCTCCGGCGTGACCGTCACCAGGTTGGTGATGGCGTAGCGGGCGGTCACCACCAGGGGCTGGTCCAGGTCGTCCTCGTGGGCGATCTCGTAGGAGTCGAGACGGATCTCTCCGTCGGCGAAGGTGACCATCTCCTTGACGTAGTCCTGCCTTTCCTGATCCGTGAGGTCCTCGATATCCTGGCGGATGCGGTAGGCGAACCCGCCGTTGACGGTGACGGTCTCGACGGTCTGCACCTCGCCGTCGGGCCGGATCTCCAGGTCGTACTCGTGGCGTGACGTGTTGTCGCGGGGATCGCCGCCGGGCAGGGTCACCAGGCTCGATGCCCCGTACTCCACGTGGTCGCCCATGTCCCAGCTGCTGAACAGCTCGGAGGACGCGATGGCGAGCGCCGGCTGGCCCTGCACCGCCTCGGGCACGAAGCCCACGGGCACGTTGTCCATGTAGGGCAGGACCACCTGCAGGCTGTCGTCCAGCTCCACGCCGACGGCGGGGAAGCTGAACTGGCTGGACTCGATGTAGTCGGGGTCGAAGTTCCCGTCGACGGCGGAGTGGAGCAGCAGCACGCGGGCAGGCAGGCCGAGGCAGTCCAGCAGGGTGCAGGTCAGCCCGCTGATGTCCACGGCGCCGCCCGACTTCTCCTTCAGGACCTTGGCGAAGTCGCCGTCGCGGGGCTCGCCCAGCTTCACCTCGTCCCGCACCCAGGCCACGACCGCCGCCACCTTGGCCTGGTCGTCGGGGGCGTCGGCGGTGACATACTCGGCGATCTCGGTGAGCTTGCGACGGTTCTTGCCGGCCTTCTCGAGCACGGCGCCCTGGAAGCGCCGCCCGAACTCGCTCCAGTCGGCGGACGCCTTGTAGCGCATGTCCAGCATCTCCAGTTCCGTCACGTGGAACTGCAGGTAGTCGGCCACCTCCCGGTGGAACGGGGCGTAGGGCTCCACCTTCAAGGCGGGGATGGCGACGGCCTCGCAGGTGAGGATCTTCTTGCCCTGCTCGGGCCGGTCCTCGACGGACACGGGCAGCTCGGTGCCCAGACCGGGGTCCTTGAAGGCGATCCGCCACCAGTCGGGATAGGCGTAGGTGAAGATCGAGCGCTCGCAAGGCCAGCGGTAGCGCAGGTCGAAGTCCTCTTCCAGCCGCAGGGGATAGCCGAGGTTGAAGGCGAAGTCCCAGCCCTTCTCCACCACGGTGCCGGGCACCACGTCCCGGTACACCACGGTGTAGCTGCGGTCGCCGTCCTCGTCCCGCCCCTCGCGCAGGTCGTCGAGGCCGTAGTCGCGGACGGTGCCGTCGGGGGCGGTCACGCGCACGTACAGGTGATCCGGGCGGAAGCCGAGGTGCAGGGTGGTCAGGTCGGTCTCGTCGGGAGCGAAGACGATGTACTTGTCGTGGCGGACGCTCGAGTAGGTCCAGCGGCCCGTGTCCAGGAATCCCTTCTGCCGGGCGCCGGAATGTTCGGTGGTCCGTTCCATCAGCAGGTAGACGGCTTCGGCGTCGGGATAGCGGGTCCGGTAGGCCTCCACGTCCACGGGCGCGGCGGCGGAATCGGCCGCCGCCGCGGCCGGTGCCGGCGGCATCTCCAGGAAGACCACGCGCTGGGACGTGGCGCAGCCGGCCAGCAGGGCCGCGGCCAGCAGGGCGGGCAGGAGTCTTGCGGTCGTGCTCATGGCGCCACCTTTTCGAGGATGAACATGTCGGTCCGGTGATCGAGATAGCCGGTCGCGAAGCGCAGGTAGGCCGCCCGGTCCGCCCCGGCGAACGCGGCTGTGGCGCGGCGCAGCCGGTAGTGCGCGTCCACGCGGCCGGCGCCGTCGGGGACGAGGTCGGCGGCGTAGGTCACGAGGTCGCCGTCGCCCAGGCGGGTCGAGTCCGCGGTGGCCGTGCAGCCGGGCGCGTCCAGGTGGATGCGCAGGTCCACGTCGGCGCGGCTGTCGAACACCAGGGGCAGGTCGTCGTCGGCCCGGTCGCGGATGTCGGTGCCCACCGCCAGCAGCGGCGACCGGGGCAGGTAGAGCCGGGTCGGGGAGGCCACCACGAAGTCCGACAGGTCGGCGTGCGCGCGCAGCACCAGCGGGTCCGCGGCCGGATCGGCCACCGCGAAGCGGTCCAGGCCGATCTTGTAGAGGCCGCTGCCGGTGAGGAACTTCAGGTGGTTCTGCAGGTCGTTGCCGCGCTCGGTGGCCAGGCCCGCCAGGGCCGCGCTGCGGTACCAGCGCCGCAGGGTGATCTCGGCCGTGCCCGCGTCCAGGCTGTCCACCGCGGCGGTGATGGC
The DNA here is from genome assembly GCA_963825035.1 of Candidatus Krumholzibacteriia bacterium. Lineage (GTDB taxonomy): Bacteria > Krumholzibacteriota > Krumholzibacteriia > LZORAL124-64-63 > LZORAL124-64-63 > JACZKN01. The sequence goes on from CAWGRT010000010.1 coordinate 64,061, forward strand.
CACGGCGAAGGCGGGCTCGTCGTCCAGGGGGCCGCCCGCCGCGGGCAGGGTCACCTGGCGCGAGGCGGTGCCGTCCAGCAGCAGGGCGGCGCGGCCGCCCTGCGCCTCGGGCAGTTCCCCGAAGGGCACGTAGCGGGTGGTGGGATCGAAGTAGACGGTGCCCGCCGGGCCGCGCCAGGCGCCGATCATGTGGTCGTAGAGGGCGAAGTTGACCGCGCCGGCGAACGGCGGGCCCGGCTGGCTCTCCACCAGCACGAAGTCCACGGGGATGCCGCGGGCGGCGGCGATGGCCCGCATCAGGCAGACCCGGTCCTTGCAGTCGCCGAAGCGGTTGGCCAGGATCTCGGCCGGGGGCAGCGGCACCAGCGAATGGCTCGTGCTGACGTCGGCGATGTAGCGGAAGTTTTCCTGCACGAAGCGGTAGACGATGCCCAGCCGCGCCCGGTCGTCGGGAGCCGCGTCCAGGGCGGCGTCGATGGGCAGCGCCGTGCCGGCGGGCAGCTCGCGGGGGAACGTGAAGAGCCCGTCGTACCAGGCGGCGAAGGCCGCAGGCGTGGTCGGCACCAGGTCGCGCCCGTCCTCGGTGATCCGCACCAGGATGAGCGCGCGGACGCCGTCATTGGCCAGGTAGGGCAGGGACTCGGCACCGTCCAGGGGCGGCACCCGCAGCACGGTGTGCTCGGCGTCCGGCCGGGTGATCTCCACCGGGATCGGGCCGTGGGGGAAGCGGAACAGGAAGTCGATCCGCACGCCCTGGCGGTGCGCGAAGGCCAGGGTGAATTCCTCCAGCCGGTCGGCGTTGGGCACCACGTAAGGGGGCAGGTAGGCCAGGTCGTCCAGCCTCTCCCGGTAGGAGATCTCCACCTCGTCGCCGGCGTCCAGGTCGTCGGGGACCGCGACGGTCAGCACGCGGGCTTCGCTGAAGAAGGCGTCGCGCGCGCCGACCGCCATCAGGCCGACCCGGTCGCCGTCGAGCCGCCGCCCGCGGCAGAAGGCCTCGGCCCGGTCCAGCCGGGCGTGCTGGCCTTCGCCGAAGCGCAGCACGTCCAGGGCCGTCGCGCGTTCCGTGAGGTAGCGCCGATGGTAGGTCCAACGGCCTTCGAGGCGCGCCTCGTCGCCCTGGCCCTTGAGTTCGAAGGTGCAGGAGATGCTTTCGGCGAGGTCGGGTTCGGCGGGGCTGGCCGCGGCCCGGCCGGGGGACCAGAGGCCCGCCAGCAGGAGCAACAGGAGAATCCGCGGCGCCGGAGACGGCAATGGGGGCATGGTGGCCTCATCGGGGTGCGCATGTTGCGGTCGCGTGTTCGATTCTAACCCGTGCGGCGCGGGCCGTCAACGCGTCGCCCGTTTTCGCTGGGCTGGAACGCATCCGCCGGGGTATGCTGGCCGATGTGGATCGGCTCCGGCGCCGCGGCGCCGGGGGAGGGACCGACTCCTGCCGGACGGGAGACCGCCATGAGAACCCCTATACCCGAACTCGGCGTGCGCATCCTCTTCGTCGGCGAGGATCTCCGCCGCGCCTTCGCCGTCCGCTCGGACGCAAGCGGCGCCTACTCCGTGACCCTGCGCCCGGACCGGTACCACGTCTACGCGCTCGCCGCCGGGTACGAGCCCTGCTCCACCTGCTGCGGGTCTTCGTCTTCACCGGCGGCGACGACCACGACCTCGTCGCGCTGTGGTGGGGGAGCCTGGTGGGCTGCGAGTCCGGCTGCGGCCGCGCCCAGTTCGTCGACTGCGCCGGCGCCGATACCTGCGCGACCGAGGTGACGGTGACCTTCCGCCTGCCCGGGCGCCCCGTCCTGTTCGCCAACGCCCGGGACGGAGCCTATCCCGACGGCTGGCCGCACCAGGCGTCCGAGGGGTCGGGCATGGGGTGCGCGGAGATCATCGTCACCCGCTGACCGGGTGGCGCCGAAGCGGGATGCCAAAGGAGAAACGATGATCGTGCCGACCCTGATGCGGCGGACTCCGGTCCTGCTGATCCTGCCCCTGCTGGCGCTGGCCGCGTGCGGTGGGGACGACACCCCCGCCGGGCTTCCGGAGGACACCACCGGCCGGGTCGTCCTGGACGCGAGCCCCGCCGGCCTGGCCGCGCCCTGGTCCCTGGCGGGACCGGACTCGTTCCGGGCGGCAGGGGTCGGCGACGCCGTCCTGGACAGCCTGGCGCCGGGCGGTTACGCCGTGACCTGGGGCGAGGTGTCGGGCTGGCTCACGCCGCCGGCCGCCGCGGGCAGCCTGGCCGCGGGCTCCAGCCTCACCCTGGCCGGCGCCTACGGGGTGCCGCCCGAGGGCGGAGCCGTGGCGATCGACGCCGGTCCGGACGCGCTGGACGCGCCCTGGCATCTGGTCGGCCCCGGCGGATTCGCCGCGACCGGCGCCGGGGATTCGACCCTGGCCGACCGCAGCCCCGGCACCTACTCGGTGACGTGGGGCGACGTGGCGGGCTGGGTCGCGCCGGCCGCCGTGGCGGGCGACCTGGCCACCGGCGGCCTGCTCACCCTGGCGGGCACCTACACGGCGGAGGTCCAGGGCGGGACCGTGGTCGTCGACGCCAGCCCCGACGCCCTGGACGCGCCGTGGAGCCTGGCCGGGCCCGGCGGATTCCGCGCCGGGGGCGCCGGGGACTCGACCCTGGCCGATCTTGCGCCCGGCACCTACACGGTGACCTGGGGCGGCGTGACGGGTTGGACCGCGCCGGCCGCCGCGACGGGCGACCTGGCTGCCGGGGGGACCGTGACCCTGGCGGGCACCTACGTCGTGGCGCCCCACCCGGGGACCATCGTGGCCGATCACCGGGCCGTGCAGGACTTCGACGCCGGGAACATCCCCGCCGCCTGGATCGCCGAGGTCAAGCGCCGGTCCCTGCTCATCCAGATCCCGGGCCGCTCCCACGCCCAGCAGCTGGTGGGCGACCTGGACGGCAGCCCCGTCAGCCAGATCGGGGGCCTCATGACGCTGCAGGAGCAGGATCCCACCTATGCCGTGGACATCGGCTGCGCCCTGGCCGACCTTCCCGCCAACGGTACCCTGCGCGTGCTCAAGGGCCAGTACAACCCCAAGAACGGCACCCTCATCACCAGCTGGGAGTGCCGCTTCGGCGACGACTACGTGTGGAGCACCGAGACGGGGCGGGGCTACACCGACTACACGGCGGAGTACGCGGCCGACCACGGCGACACCCTGGACGCCTCCTTCTACGGCTGGTCCTACGACATCATCATGCCCGACTTCATCCACGACGAGGCCGGGAACCTGATGACCTTCAATGCGGAGCGCCGCGACGCCTACCTGGCGGCCATGGTGCGCTTCAACAACAACCCGTTCGGCACGCCCTTCGTGTACGCCACCACGCCCGTGGACGACGGCTACCAGCCCAACGACGCCTACCTGACCACCGACGGCTACCGCGTGACGGTCTTCAACCAGGAGTTCCGCGACGCGGCCCTGGCCGCGGGCGGCTACCTGTTCGACCAGGCGGACATCGAGAACTGGAACAAGACCTTCACCCAGCGCCGCAGCGACACCTACAACGGCCTGGAACTGCAGCTGCGCCATCCCGACTGGGACGGCTCGGACTGCGCCCACGGCGGCATGGACCTGTGCGTGGCCAAGGCCAAGGCCTTGTGGTGGCTGGCCTGCCGGCTGGCGGGGTGGGACGGGACGCCGGGCTCGACGCCCGAGTGATCGTGACGGACGTGGTGCCGACCGGGGGAGGAATGCGGCATGCGTAGCGGGCGGAACCGATGGTGGCTGGTCGCGGCGGTCGGCCTCGTCCTGGCGGGACCGGCGGTGGCGGCCGACCAGGTGGAGACGTACCTGGATAACGGCCTGCGCGTGCTGGTGCGCGTGCGGCCCCTGCAGTCGCTGGTGGCCGTGGACGTGATCTACGCCGCGGGCGCGGCGGCCGAGCCCGACAGCCTGGGCGGGCTGGCGCGCCTCACCGAGCACCTGCTGCACGTGGGCGAGCCCCGCCGCCGGCTGGCGCTGGTGACGGTGGACGCGGGCGCCAGCACCGGCACCACCAGCATGGACTTCCACTCGCGCTGCCTGCCGTCCATGCTGCCGCGGGTGCTGGACGTGGAAGCGGACCGCATGCGGACCGCGCGCGTGGACACCGCGGGGTTCGCGCGGGAGCGCAGCGTCGTCCTGGAGGAGCTGGCGCTGCGCAGCGGCGACGTGGACAACTCGCCCGCGGCCCTGGCCTTCCGCGCCGCCTTCCCCGGCCACCCCTACGGCCGCTCGGTGGGGGGCACGCGCGCGTCGGTGTCCGCCATCGGGCCGGCCGACGTGCGGCGCTTCGTGTCGCGGACCATCCGGCCGGACGCGGCCATCCTGACCATCGACGGACCCGTGGATCCGGACACGGTGCTGGCCCAGGTGCGCGAGTGCTTCGGGGCCATCGCGTCCGGCGCCGAGGCCGACCCGCTGCCGCCCTACCCGCCGGCCACGCGCGAGCAGGCGATCGTCGATGCCCCGGACCACGAGGGCGTCGAGGTGGCCGTGGCGGTGCGCGTGCCGATGGAGGACGCGCGGGCCATGGTGGACGTCGACCTGGCGTCCGCCTACCTGCGGTACGCGGGGGTGGCCGTCGGCCTGACGCTGATTCCCGGCGAGGCCGTCGTGACGGCCGACTACTTCGTGCCCTACTACCGGCCGGACGAGGAGATGGCGGACCTCTACCCGTTCAATCCCGACCGCGACGTGCAGGCGTTCCTGGGCCGCTTCTGGGAGCGGGTGGACCGCGCCCGCCGGGACCTGGCGTTCGGCCAACCGCGGGCCGAGGCCGAGGCGTGGCTGAGCCGGCAGGCCGCCGCCCGCCGCGTGCCCCGGGGCGACACCTGGCTGCCGGGCCGGGTCTTCTCGGGCGAGGCGGCGACGGTGACCGACAGCGCCTACGCGGCCCTGGCCGCCACCGTGACCGTGGACAGCCTGTACGCCTTCCTCGGCGAGCGGCTGCTGGCGGCGCCGGCGTCGATCGGGGTCGGCCACGGCAGCGATTCGGGGCGCCTGAAGGCGACGTCCCTGGCCGGACGGGTGGAGCGGGAGGACGCCATCGAGGCGGCCGACGCCCTGGGCGGCCTGACCGCCGCGGACCTGGCGCCGGTGCTGGCGGCCTATGCCGACGCCGGGGTCCTGCCCCTGGTCCGGTTCGAACTGGCCAACGGCGTGCCCGTGGTCTGCCGGACCGTGCCCGACGACCCCGACTGGTCCCTGCGCGGGTGGCGGCGGCTCGATCCGCTGAAGGAGGCGCGCCCGGGCCACGGGGCAGGGCTCTGCCAGCTGTACGCGCGCACCCTGCCCTACGACCCGCGCACCGCGCCCGAGGGCCGGCGCCCCAAGGCGTGGCCCCACGGCGCGCAGTTCACGCTGCAATCCGGCGGCCTGTTCGGCTACCGGGCCTCCGGCCCCTGCGACGAGGCGGCCGCCGTGGCCGGGGACCTGGTCCGGCGGCTGGACGAGGATCGCTTCAACATCTCGGCCTGGGAGTCGGCGATGTCCGTGGGCGAAATCGCGTTCGCGCGGCAGAACGTCGCGGCGGCGAGCCGCGCGGCGGCCTGGCGCTGGTCGCGGGTCCTGGGCCGGGACCACCCCGCGGTGGGCGGCCTGGCGCCGGAAGCGAAGACGGCCCGCGACGCGCAGTACAAGGACCTGGAGAAGCTGCACAAGCGCGTCGCCGGCTCCACCGGCGCGACGATGCTGCTGGCCGCCGGCGGCCTGGACCCCGAGGCGGTCCGCTCGGTGCTGGAGCCGACCTTCGGCAAGCGCGGCCGCTACGACGCGTGGTCGGCGCCGCAGCCGCCCGCGGGGCCCGCGGGGATCGAGGGCACCATCGTGCCGTCGCCGGTCGACGCGGACGTGCAGCTGACGCTGACCTTCGCGCCGCGGCTGCCCGCGCCGGGCACCGCGCAGCCGGGCCTGCGGCTGCTGCTGATGGAGGAGGCCCTGGAGCAGGCCCTGGACCGTCGCCTGCGCCAGCGCGAGGGCTGGACCTACGGCGCCTGGTGCCGGGTCGCGGTGGTGGGAGGCTGGGCCCTGCCGGAGATCGCCGTCACCTGCCAGCCCGGCCAGGCCCCGGAGGTGCTTGACCGGGTGCGCGAGGTCCTGGCCGACCTGGCGGCCGCCCCCGATCCCGACCTCATGGCGTTGGCCCGGCTGCGGCTGGTCAAGCGGCTGCTGGCGGCGGCCGACGACCCGGGGAACCTGGCCGACCTGCTGATGACCGTGTCGGCGTTCGGCCCGCGTGCCCGACGATCCGGTGGCCGCGGCGGTGGCCCTGGACATGAAGGCGGCCGGCAGCGAGCTGGCGAGGCTCGTGCCGGCCGACCGGTTCGTGTTCAGCGCGACGGGGGCCATCCTGGAGGACGACCTCGAGCAGTTCCGCTTCTGAGGCGGGCCGCGCCTAGCTCTCCTTCTCGGTCCAGACCTCGATGATCTTCAGGATCGTGGCGGTGGCCAGCTCCATGTCCTTGACGCAGACCCACTCGCCGTAGCCGTGGAAGTCCTGCTCGCCCGTGAACACGTTGGGCGTGGGCAGGCCGCGGGCCGACAGGGTGGAGCCGTCGGTGCCGCCGCGGATGGAGCCGCGCACGGGCTCCAGGCCGGTGCGCTTGACCGCCTCGAGGGCGTAGTCCATGGCGCGGGGCTCCTTCTGCAGGTCGTACTTCATGTTGCGGTAGTATTCCTTGATCTCCAGGCGGAAGGTGGCGCCGGGCCACTGGTCGCAGGCCTTCACGGCGTGTTCGCGGATCAGGTCGGCCTTGGGCTTCAGGCCGTCCAGGTCGAAGTCGCGGATCAGCAGGGTGACCTCGGTCTCGCTGCAGTTGCCCTTGATGGAGATGGGGTGGATGTAGCCCTGCTTGCCCTCGGTGGTCTCGGGGGCGCCCTCGCGGGGCAGGGAGGCCACGAAGGCGGCGGCCACCTTGACCGAGGCGATCATCTTGTCCTTGGCGTAGCCCGGGTGGATGTCGCGGCCCACGAAGGTGACGATGGCGCTGTCGGCGCAGAAGGTCTCGTCCTCGATCTCGCCGCGGCGGCCGCCGTCCATGGTGTAGGCCACGGTCGCGCCGAACTTCTTCACGTCGAAGTGCTTGACGCCGGCGCCCACCTCCTCGTCGGGGGTGAAGGCCACCTTCACCGGGCCGTGCTTCCAGTCCGGGTTCTCGTGGATGCGGGTCAGGGCCTCCATGATCTCGGCGATGCCCGCCTTGTCGTCGGCGCCCAGCAGGGTGGTGCCGTCGGCGGTGATGATGGTCTCGCCGACGCACTCCTGCAGGTACGGGTTCTCGGCCGCCACGATCTTCTTGCCGTTCTTCGGCAGCTCGATGTCGCCTCCCCGGTAGTTCTCGTGGAAGGTGGGCACCACGTTCTCGCCGCTGACGTCGGGGTAGGTGTCCATATGGGAGATGAACGCGATGGCGGGCACGTTCCCGCAGCCCTTGCTGGCCGGCAGGCTGGCGGTCACGTAGCCGTGCTCGTCGACGGCGGCGTCGTCCAGGCCGACGGCCTTGAGCTCGTCCACGAGGATGCGGGCCAGGTCGAACTGGCGGGCCGTCGAGGGGTAGGTGTCCGACTCCTCGCTGCTGGTGGTGTGGACCTTGGCGTAGGCCACGAAGCGGTCGACGAGGGTGGGGAAGGGCGATCCGGACTTGCGCTCGAGCATGGCGATCCTCCGCGGGCGTTCGGGCAGGGCCGGGGGGCGTCGGTCGGCCCCGCATGGTCGACGAAAGGACCAAGATAGACCGCCGGCGCCGCGGGACGCAAGGAGGCGCTGGCCGTCCGGCCGGCGCACGGCACCAGCTTGCGCGACGTCTGCCGCCCGTCCGCGGCCAGTCGGCGCTTGTCTTGCCCGGTCCAAATGTTAGCGTTCCCCGGAACGCGCCCGCCGCGGGGCCGCCATTGTCCGGTTTCCCGCGGTTTGTGCTGTCAGGCCCGCCCAACCCCTTCCGGAGGCTCCCATGGACGTCGGTGGATCGCCGCAGCCTGCCCGAGAACGCCTATCGCAAGCTGAAGCCCGGCGAGAGCTACGGCCGGTGGTCCCGGCCGAGTCGATCGTGCCGGAGATCACCGCGCTACTCCCTGGGTTGGGGCCTGTTCTTCGCCGCGACTCTTCTCGCGGCGGCGGCGTACCTGGGCCTGAAGATCGGGCAGGTCTTCGAGGCGGCCATCCCCATCACCATCCTGGCCATCGGCGTGTCGGCTCCGGCTGAGCAAGAAGAACGTGCTGCAGCAGCACGTGATGATCCAGTCCATCGGCTCGGCCTCGGGCGTGGTGGTGGCCGGCGCCATCTTCACCCTGCCGGGCATCTACATCCTGGGCCTGGACAAGCTGACCAACTTCCTGCAGATGTGCCTGGCCTCGCTGCTGGGCGGCTTCCTGGGCATCCTGCTGCTGATCCCCTTCCGGCGCTACTTCGTCAAGGACATGCACGGGGAGTTCCCCTTCCCCGAGGCCACCGCGTCCACCGAGGTGCTGGTCGTGGGCGAGGCCGGCGGCGACCAGGCAGGCGTGCTGGTGCAGCAGCGGCGGCGTGGCCATGGCTCTACCAGCTGTTCAGCCACCAGACCCTGGGCGTCTGGCGCGAGACCTTCTCCACGACGGCGTTCGACCTGGGGCCAGAAGGTCTCCGACAAGTCGCGCCTCGAGTACAACATGCTGACCGAGGCTGCGGTGCTGGGCCTGGGCTACATCATCGGCCTGCGGTACGCGCTGATCATCGCCTGCGGGTCGTTCCTGAGCTGGTGGGTCCTGGCGCCCATGATCGGCATGCTGGGCAAGGGCGTGCACATCGGCGGCACCCTCTACGCGTTGCCGGCGCTGGCGGACCTCTCCACCGTGCGAGATCTTCTCCAACTTCGTGCGGCCGGTGGGCATCGGCGCCATCGCCATGTCGGGCCTGATCGGCGTCTGGAAGAGCCGCGCCATCATCGTCGGCGCCGTCAAGCTGGCCATGAAGGCGGGCGCCCAGGGCGTCAGCGGCGACGTGGAGCGCACCCAGCGCGACCTGCCCAGCCGGCTGGTGACGGTGCTGACCTTCGCCGTGCTCGGCCTGGTCTTCCTCTTCTTCTGGTTCGTGGTCAAGGTCACCCTGGTCCAGGCCATCGTGGGCCTGCTCCTGGTGGGCGGCATCTCGTTCCTGTTCACCACCGTCGCGGCCCGGGCCATCGCCATCGTGGGCAGCAACCCGGTGTCGGGCATGACCCTGATGACCCTGATCATCTCGTCGGTCGTGCTGCGGGCGGTCGGCCTGGGCGGGGAGACGGGCATCGTGGCGGCGCTGCTCATCGGCGGCGTGGTCTGCACGGCCCTGTCCATGAGCGGCGGCTTCGTCAGCGACCTGAAGATCGGCTACTGGCTGGGCACCACGCCGGCCACCCAGCAGAAGTGGAAGTTCCTGGGCACCGTCGTGGCGGCCGTCTGCGTCACCGGCGTGATCATCCTGCTGAACGCGACCTACGGCTTCACCAGCGAGGCCCTGCCCGCGCCCCAGGCCAACGCCATGGCCGCGGTGATCGAGCCCCTGATGACCGGCCAGCCCGCGCCCTGGCTGCTGTACATGGCCGGCGTGTTCATGGCGCTGATCCTGGAGTGGACCGGCCTGCCGGCCCTGGCCTTCGCCCTGGGCATGTACCTGCCCCTGTCCCTGAACACCCCGGTGCTCGCCGGCGGCCTGATCGCCCACTGGGTGGGCAAGGGCGGTAAGGAGGACCAGCAGAAGCGCCGCCAGGAGCAGGGCACCCTGATGGCCAGCGGCTTCGTGGCCGGCGGCGCCATCATGGGCGTGATCGCGGCGGCGGCGCGCTACATCGGCATCTCCGCCACCGGCGACCAGGAGTGGAGCGTGGACCACGCCGTGGGCCTGAGCGGCTGGGCCACCGAGAATCCGTGGTCGGCGGTGGTCACGATCGTCGTGTTCAGCCTGCTGGGCCTGTACCTGTACCGGGGCGCGCGCCGCGCGGCCTGACACCGCAGCCGGTCGTCGCGGCCGGGCGCATGGGGCGCCGGACCGCGTGACCGCCTGGATTTCGCGGGGCCGCCGGGCACACCGGCGGCCCCGTGCGGAGACGAGATGAGCTGTCCCTGCGGATCCGGCGCCGAATACGCCGCCTGCTGCGAACCGATCGTCACCGGCGCCCGCCCCGCGGCCACGGCCGAGGAACTGATGCGCGCCCGCTACAGCGCCTACACCCTGGCCGCCGTCGACTTCCTGACCGAGTCGCTGCACCCGGATTTCCGGGAGGAGTACGACCCCGAGGGTGCCCGCGACTGGGCCGAGAACAGCGAGTGGCACGGGCTGGAGATCCTCGGCACCGAGGCCGGCGGTCCGGACGACGAGGCCGGCACCGTGGATTTCGCCGCCACCTACACCTACGGCGGCGAATTCCAGCGCTACCACGAGGTGGCCGGCTTCGTCCGGCAGGACGGCCGCTGGTACTTCACCGAGGGCAAGCCGGGCGTGAACAAGCCCATCGTCCACGAGGGCCCGCGCGTCGGCCGCAACGATCCCTGCCCCTGCGGCAGCGGCCGCAAGTACAAGCGCTGCTGCGGGAGCTGACGGTGCGCCGCGGCGTCCTGGTCGCGCTCCTGGCCTGCTGCCTGGCGGGCTGGACCGGCCCGGCACCCGCGCGGGCCCAGACGGCGGCGACGGACTCGTCGGCCGCCGACTGGGAGCGGAACGTCGCCGCCCAGCGCTCGTGGGTGGGCCGCATCCTGCACCGCTACTTCGGGCGGGCGCCCCGCTCCGGCGCCGAGCTCGCCGGCCGCGCCGAGGAGCTGGTCGGCCGCTACGCCCCCTTCGCGGGACGGCGCATCGAGGTGGTCATCGTCTACCCGGTGATGCGCTTCGACCAGGCTGCCGGCGCCAGCCTGGGCACCCTGGCCGACCTGACCCGGCCCCTCTGGTCCTACACCCACGAGAGCGTCATCCGCCAGTACCTGCTGCTCCACGCCGGCGACCGCGTCGATCCCTACAAGCTGGCCGACAGCGAACGGATGCTGCGCCAGCTCGACTACATGAACGACGTGCGCATCCGCATCGTGCCCATCGGCGACGGCGAGACCGTGGCGGTGGTGGTGGAGACCCGCGACCGGTGGCCCCTGGGCTTCACGGGCAACGTCGTGAACAGCGCGCGGTACGACGGCAGCATCTACTGGACCAACACGTTCGGCGTGGGGCTGCGGCTGGACGGGAAGGTCTACGTGCACCGCCAGCGGGACCCGCGCGTGGGCTTCCGCTGGCTGGCGGCGAAGGGGAACATCGCCGGGACCTTCCTGGACGCGAAGGCGGAGCACGAGGACTCGTGGCGGCGGTTCCGCAACACGGTCTCCGTGCAACGGCCGGTCCGGCATCCGGCCATCCGCGGCGTGGGCGGTTTCGAGTGGCTGGACGAGGACGTCCGGGACAACGAGCGGCGTGCCCCGGCAGGTACGTCAAGACCGATGTCTGGGCGGGCCGGGTCTGGGAGCTCGGCGCGGACGATCCCTTCCTGGCCGCGGCCCGGCGGGGGCGCCGCCGCACCCTGACGCCGGCGGTGAACCTCGCGCGCATGGATTTCCGCGAGCGCCCGGCGGTCTCCCGGGACACCCTGCGGGACTACCACAACTACCGGGCGTGGCAGGCGGGCCTCACCTACGCCAACCTGGCGGACCTGCGACCAGCTACCTCTTCGGGATGGGCGAGACCGAGGACGTGCTCGACGGCGTCGTGCTGAAGCTGCGGCGGGCTACGAGGACGGCGAGTACCTGCGGCGCGCCTCCTGGTACGGGCAGCTGGCCGCGATCGGCGTCGCCGACAACGGCGGACTGGTCTGGGGCGTTGCCGGCGCCGGCGGCTTCGTGCGGCGCGGGCTGTTCGAGGACGGGGTGGCGCGGGTGGACGGGCGGCTACACCACGCCCCTGCTGGGGCGCGGATCGTGGCGCCGGCGCTTCTACGTGGGGCTGGGCTGGCTGCGGGGCGTCGAACGCACCGCCGGGCGCGGGGCGCGACGCTGAGCGACGCCTCGGGCGTCCGCGGGCTGGCCGACAGCCGGTGTTCGGCCGCCAGCGGCTGGTCCTGAACCTGGAGACCCGGCAGTTCACGCCGTGGCGGGTGTTCGGCTTCGATACGATGATCTTCGCCTACGGGGACGTGGGCGGCGTTGCCGACGAGCGGGACTCCGTCCTGGGCGGCAAGATCTACACGAGCATCGGCGTGGGCCTGCGGGTCAGCAATCCCGAGCTGGTGCTGCAGCCGGTGGAGCTGCGTGTCGGCCTGCTGCAGCACGTCGACGGTCCGGGCCTCGGCTTCTCCTTCGAGCTGGGCAACACGTCGGGATCCCCGGATATCGTGCTGCCGGGACCCCGTCCCGGCCCCGTCGACTACCGATAGGAGTATTCCATGGCGACGATGCGGCAGGTGTGGACGGCACGGCGCGGGGGTCCCGAGGCCCTGGAGGTGCGCGAGGTGCCGCTGCCCGAGCCGGCGGCGGGCGAGGTGCGGGTGCGGGTGGCGGCGGCGGGGGTCAACTTCGCCGACGTGATGATGCGCCGGGGCCTGTACCCGGATGCGCCCGGAGCTGCCGGCGGTGGCCGGCTACGAGATCTCCGGCACCGTGGACGCCGTGGGCGCCGGCATGGACGAGCGGCCTGACGGGCCGCCCGGTGGTGGCCATGTGCCGCTTCGGCGGGTACAGTGAGGCCGTGTGCGTGCCGCGGGCGCAGGCGTGGCTCCTGCCGGACGGCCTGGACGTGGTCACGGCGGCGGCGCTGCCGGTGAACTACCTGACCGCCTGGCAGATGCTGCGGGTCATGGCGCCGGTGTTCGCCGGCGACACGGTGCTGGTCCACGGCGCCGCCGGCGGCGTGGGGCAGGCGGCGGTGCAGCTGTGCCTGCTGGCCGGCGCCCGGGTGCTGGGCTCGGCCTCGCCGGCCAAGCACGCGGGCCTGCTGGCCGGGGGCGTGGCGCAGGTGTTCGATTCGCGGGCGCCGCGCTTCGCCGCGGAGGTGCGGGCGGCCACCGGTGGCCGGGGCTGCGACATCGTGCTGGAGCCGCGCAACGGCCGCTGGGTCATGGAGAGCTACCGCAGCCTGGCCAAGTGCGGCCGGCTGGTGCTGTTCGGCTTCTCGGGGGCGGCGATGGGCGGCCGTTCGGGCACCTGGTCGGCGCTGCGGACCCTGGCCCGGGTGCCCTGGCTGCAGCTGAACCCGATCCGCCTGATGAACGACAACCGGTCCCTGGCCGGGGTGAACCTGGGGCGCATGTGGGACCGGCCCGAGCTGACCGCCGCCTGGACGGCCGCCGTCCTGGACCTGGCCGCCGACGGGCGCGTCGCGCCGGTGATCGACGGGCTGTACGGTTTCGCGGATGCCGGCGCCGCCCAGGCCCGGCTCGAGGAACGCCGCAACGTGGGCAAGGTGCTGCTGGTGCCCCGCAGGGAGGGCGACGCGTGAAGGTCTCGGCCGCCATCATCACCCGCGACGCGGCGGACGACCTGGCGCGCTGCCTGGCCTCCCTGGCCTTCGCCGACGAGATCGTCGTCCTGGACCAGGGCAGCACCGACGCCACCGCCGACGTCTGCGCCCGCCACGGGGCGGCGCTGCACCAGACCGAGTGGCTGGGCTTCGGGCCCACCAAGGCCAGGGCGGCGTCCCTGTGCCGCAACCGCTGGGTGCTGAGCGTCGACAGCGACGAGGCGGTGACCCCGGCCCTGGCGGACGCCATCGCGGCCCTGCCGGACGCAGCCGGCCGAGGCGGCGTTCACCGTGAACCGCCTGAGCCGGTTCCTGGGCGGTTGGATCCGCCACGCGGGCTGGCACCCGGACCGGGTGGTCCGCCTGTTCGACCGCGAGCGGGCGGGCTTCGACGACCGGCCCGTGCACGAGGCGATCCACGCCGACGGCGCCATCGGGAACCTGCCGGGGCTGCTCCACCACCACACCTACGAGACCATGGAGCAGTACATCGCCAAGCTGGACCGCTACACCACCCTGGCGGCGGCGCAGATGCACGCGGCCGGGCGGCGGGCCACGCCCCTGGGGGCGGCGCTGCGGGCCCAGGCGGCCTTCTGGCGCATGTGGCTGCTGCAGGGCGGGATCCTGGACGGGGGACGGGGCACGGTGCTGTGCCTGTGCTCGTCGTTCTACGTGCTGAGCAAGTACGTGAAGCTCTGGCGGCTGGGGCAGCGGTGAAGGTGCTGCTGACCCGCACCGACCGCCTGGGGGACCTGGTGCTGTCCCTGCCGGCGGTGGACCTGCTGGCGCGGGCGCGGCCCGACTGGGAGCTCCACCTGATGGTGGCGCCGGCGGCGCGGCCCCTGGTGGCGCACCATCCGGGCCTGGCCCGGGTCTGGACCTGGCGCGACGACCTGGCTCCGGCCGAGCGGCGGACGCTGGGGGAGGCCCTGCGCCGGGAGGCCTTCGACGCGGCCGTGCTGTTGCAGTATCGCCGGGAGCTGGCGATGCTGTTGCGCGGCGCGGGCGTCCGGCGGCGCCACGGGCCCTGGTCGAAACCGTCGAGTTGGCTGCTGTTGAACCGCGGCGTCCGGCAGGCGCGCTCACGCCGGGACGCCCACGAGGCGGACCTGAACACGGCGCTGGTGGCCGCGCTGCTTGGCCCGGACGCGGGCCCGGCGTCCCTGCCGCGGCTGCATCCGGCCCCCGACGCTCTTGCCGCGGGCCGGGAGTTCCGGCGGGCGCGGGCCGGCGACGCCGACGTGGTGGCCTTCGTCCACCCGGGTTCGGGCGGTTCGGCCCTGGACTGGGCGCCGGAGCGCTTCGCGGCCCTGGCGGGAATCCTGGCGGCGCGTCCCGGCTGGAAGGTGTTCGTCACCGGCGCCGGCGGTGACGCCGCGGCCGTGGCCGCCGTGCAGCGCCAACTCGATCCGCGGGTGGAGGTCCTGCTGGACGCCTTCGACCTGGCGGGACTGCTGGGCGTGCTGGCCGCCGGCGACGTGTTCGTGGGGCCGTCCACGGGGCCGCTGCACCTGGCCGCGGCCCTGGATCTGGCCGCGGTGGGGCTCTATCCTCCGGTGCGCACCATGGCCCCCGGCCGCTGGGGTCCCCGGGGGCGCTGGACCGAGACCCTGGTCCCGGCGGTGGACTGCCCGGCCAACCGCACGTGTCTGGGGGCTCGCTGCCCCCACTGGAATTGCCTGAACGGCCTGGAACCGGCGGCGGTGGCCGCGGTGGCCGTCGCACTGGCCGAACGACGACGGGCGGAGGCGGCGGCGCTGCCGTCGCCCGACAGGGAGGAAGCATCGTCATGACGCGAAGGACACGGGGCGGCCTGGCCGCCGTCGGCACGCTCGCCCTGCTCTGCACCCTGGCCGGCCTCCTGCCGGCCCCGGCCGCGGCCCAGGACGAGCAACAGCAGATCGAGGTGGCGCGCCTGCTGGACCAGGCCAAGGACCTGGGTGCCAAGGGTCAGCTGCCCAACGGCTGGTGGGATCTGGACCAGCGCTTCCAGCAGGCCCGCGGCGGCGGCGCCGACGCCGCCACCTGGGCCGTGCTCAAGCGCGACGCCCGGCGTCTGGTGAACGAGGCCGCCTTCATCGACGAGATGCGCCGGCGCAAGAGCGGCATGGAGGCCCTGCTGGGCCGCTTCGACCAGGCGCTGGCGGAGATCGGCGCCCTCTACGGCGTGACCACCGACCCGGTGCTCACGGGCACCGCGGCCGCCCGCGAACTGGTGGCGCAACTGGATTCCCTGAACCTGCACCGGCAGGTGCTGATCGATTCCCTGAGCGTGGAGAACCGCCAGCTCGCGGAGATCACCCACGGCCAGGCGGCGGGCCAGGACTCGCTGATCACGGCCCTGCGGGTGGAGAACAGTTCCCTGCGCCAGAAGCTGTGGGAGACCGAGCTGCGGGCCGGCGTGGCCGAGGCCGACCGCTCCGCCGCCGAGACCGTGCTGACGGCCAAGCAGGATCGGGAGGCGGCGATCGCCGACGTGAAGGCCATGTTCACGCCGCAGGAGGCCGACATCCTGCTGACGGCCGAAGGGGCCGTGGTGCTGCGGGTGCACGGCCTGGACTTCGGCGTGGGCAGCGCCGCGGTGCGTCCGGGCCAGGAGGACCTGATCAAGCGGCTGGCCCGGGTCATCGCCGAGTTCCCCGGCGAACCGGTGCGCATCGAGGGCCACACCGACGACACGGGGTCGCGCGACGCCAACCTGCGGCTTTCGCGGCGGCGCGCCGAGACGGTGGCCGGCCTGCTGGCCGAGGCGACGGGCCGGGACCCGGCCTCCTTCACCACCGAAGGCTTCGGGCCGGACAAGCCGGTGGCCCTGAACTCGACCGCCGAGGGGCGGGCGCTCAACCGGCGGATCGACGTGGTGATCGGGGCGGCGCCCTGACCGGAGCCGGCGGGTTGACAACATCCGGTCGTTGGGATACGTTTACCGTCTTCGATTTGCCAGGACTGACGGAAAAGGGGCTGGGCGGCGCGTGCCCGGTCCGGCCCGAACGGAGGGGGAAGCCGTGCCGGAAATCGACGTGCAGCAGCTCACGGACATCGGTCACGCGTGTGGGGCCTGAAGGTCCTGGGCGCCATCGCCATCCTGATCATCGGCCGCATCGTGGCCGGCTCGATCCGCAAGGCCCTGCGCAAGATGCATGGGCCTGCGCAGCATGGACCCGAGCCTGGTGGGCTTCGTCGACCAGCCTGGCCTACTGGGGCGTGATGGCCTTCGTGCTGATCGCCGCCCTGGCCAAGTTCGGCATCCAGACCGCCAGCTTCGTGGCCATGCTCGGCGCCGCGGGCTTCGCCGTGGGCATGGCCCTGCAGGGCACCCTGGCCAACTTCGCCTCGGGCGTGATGATCATGGTCTTCCGGCCCTTCAAGACCGGCGACTTCATCGACGCCGCCGGGCGTCAAGGGCTCGGTCAAGGAGATCTCCATCTTCAGCACGACGCTGGCCACGCCCGACAACGTGCGGATCATCGTGCCCAACGGGAAGCTCTACGGGGACATCATCAAGAACTACAACGGGCTACGACACGCGCCGGGTCGACATGACCATGGGCATCGCCTACGACGCGGACATCGACAAGGCCATGGAGATCATCAACGGCCTGCTGGCCGGCGATCGCGCGGCTACTGCGCGGAGCCGGCGCCGACGGTGGCGGTGGCCGAGCTGGCGGACTCCAGCGTCAACATCGTCGTCCGGCCGTGGGTGAACGCGTCCGACTACTGGGCGTTCTACTTCGACTTCCACAAGGCCTGCAAGGAGGCCTTCGACGCCGCGGGCATCGAGATCCCGTTCCCGCAGCGGGTCGTCCACATGCAGAAGGCCAAGGGCTGAGGCCCGGCCGGAAAGGTATCATCATGCACAAGGTCATCCTGGCGTTCGCCCTCGTGTCCCTGGTCGCGGTTGCCGTGCCGGCGCAGGCCCAGGACGAGACCCCCGTCGGCGTCTGGCAGAACGAATTCGCCCTGGGGCTGAACGTCCTGCAGAGCAGCTACTCCCAGAACTGGAACGGCGGCGACAAGGGCTCGGTGGTCTGGAACGGGTACCTTCGACGGCCGCATGGAGAAGCAGTTCAGCGAGTCGGTCCAACTGGCGCAACACGCTGAAGCTGGCCTACGGCCAGACCCACCAGCAGGAGCGCAACGCCGACGGCAGCCTCTACTGGCGCCAGCCGGACAAGACCAACGACCTGATCGAGTTCGAGTCGCTGTTCCGCTGGACGCGGACCTCGGGCTGGGATCCGTTCCTGGCCCTGAAGTTCAACTCCATGTTCGACGACCGCACCGACGCGGCCGGGCGCAGCATCACCTTCAACCCCATGACCCTGTCGCCGTCGGCGGGCATGTCGCGCACCCTGGTGGACCAGGAGCACCGCAAGCTGATGGCGCGCATCGGCGTGGCCTACCTGCTGAACAGCCGCGCCTTCTTCACCGAGCCGGCGCCGTCCACCGCCACCCAGCGCGAGTCGTCCAACGAGCTGGCTGCCGAGGGCGTGCTGGAGTACAAGGTGGGCGCCCTGGACAAGCGGGTGGACTGGCAGAGCAAGCTGACCCTGACCCTGCCCTTCCTCTACTCGGGCAAGAGCGTCTTCAAGGACGACCTGACGCCGGCCGCCCTGGCGGCGGCGGGCCTGCCCGAGGACGTGGCGGGCTACACCACCACCCTGGACGCGGACTGGGAGAACACCTTCGCGGCCAACATCACGAAGATCATCGGCGTGAAGCTGTACGTGCGCTGGATCTACGACAAGTACGACAACACGGTGGTGCCGGTGGTGGAGAGCGGGGCCCTGACCAACCCGGTGCCGGTGGCCCAGGCCATCCGCAAGGCCGGGCAGTTCAAGCAGACGCTGGCGCTGGCGTTCACCTACAAGTTCTAGGTTGCGACGCCGACCGCGACAGACCGCGGGGCCGTCACCCACCGGTGGCGGCCCCGCCTGCGTCTGCACGTGGGGAACCTAGTACCGCAGGAAGCCCGCCACGTCCTTGAACTCCGGCGTCCCCGCCTTCTTGAGGATCTCGAACATGATCATCTGCCCGTTGCGCACGTGGGCGCCCAGGTCCGCGCATGCACTGCAGGCCCAGGGCGCGGTCGGCGGCGCGGGCCGAACTCACGGCATCCGCGGCCACCACCACCTGCTTGCCGTCGCGCAGCAGGTCGAAGGCCGTCTGGTAGACGCAGACGTGGGTCTCGATGCCGCAGAGGATCACCTGGTCGCGCCTGGTGGCCGCCAGCGCCGTGCGGAAGCCGTCGTCCAGGCCGCAGGAGAAGTGCACCTTCTCGAGGGGATGGAACTCGCGGAACATGGAACGCACCTCGGGGACGGTGACGCCCAGGCCGCGGGGATACTGCTCGGTCACCAGCACGGGGATGCCCAGCTGCCGGCAGAAGCCCACCAGCCGCTCGGTGCCCTGCAGCACGCCGTCGATGTCGTGGATCAGGTCGCGGAACTTCTCCTGGATGTCCACCACCACCAGCACGCAGCGGTCCCGGTCCAGGCGGTCGGGCAGGGTCGTGGTCTTGGCCTCGCTCATCGTCGTGTCCTTTCGCCGGATCTCAGTTGCGCCGCGGCGCCTCGTACTCGCCGCAGGGGCTGACCGTCTCCGCGTAGGGGCCGTGCCAGCTCAGGTTGAAGAAGGCGTCGGGGCCGCGGGCGGCGCCCTCGCCCTGGAGGATGACCCCCAGGTTGCGCGAGGCGTAGAAGTAGTCCCGCGACCAGTTGGAGGTGCCCACCCAGCACAGGCGCCCGTCCACGGTCAGGTACTTGGCGTGCTCCACCCGGGCGAACGGGATGAAGCCGTCGGGCTGGGGCGGGATGCTCGTCATGCGGATCTCGATGCCGTCGACGGCGGCCAGGCTCTTGAGCCAGGGCAGGGCGTGCTTGGTGGCCGCCCAGTTGGAGACGATCAGCCGCACCTGCGCGCCGCGCACCGCGGCCCGGCGCAGGGCCCGGTCGAGGTCGTCGAAGAGGCGGCGCTCCCGGTCGGTGGTGCCGTAGGAGAGCAACTGCACGTGGACCGAGTCCCGGGCCGCGTCGATCATCTGCACCAGCAGGGGCAGGTCCCAGGGGATGCCCTCGGGCAGCCCCTGGCGCGGGCTGGCCGCCAGCAGGGCCTGGACCCGGGCGCCGTCGGGTGTGACCAGGGTGCGCGTGGGCAGGTCGGCCAGGGCCACGTCGGCCGGCTCGGCGTCGGGCTTGGCGCCGCCGGCGGCCAGGGACCAGTCCAGGTCGAAGATGCGCTGCGCGTCGGCGGCGATGGCCCGGTCGTGCACCAGCACGCCCAACTCGTGGATCTGGCCCAGCGCCCGCCAGTCGAAGTTCTGGCTGCCCACCCAGAAGACGTCGTCGTCCACCAGGAAGTACTTGGCGTGCAGGACGCCGCCGAAGTCGGCGCGCTCGTCCCACAGCCGCGTCTCGGCCCCGGGCAGGGCGCCGATCCAGGCGGGCACGTCGGGATAGGTGCGGGCGAAGCCGGCGTCGGCCAGGCAGCGCACCGGGGCGCCGGCCTGGGCGGCTTTCGCGATCGCGTCCAGGGTGGGCAGCAGCAGGTCCGGCGCGCCGGCCGGGCCGTCGGAGTCCTTGCCGTCGCCCTTGCGGCTGAAGTAGAAGCCGGCCAGGTCGATGCGGTGGGCGGCGCCCAGGACCTCCGGCCAGACGGTCGGGGCGTCGCGCAGCTGGGGCAGGTCCAGGACCGTGCCCTGGGGCCAGCTCTCCACGAACTCGATGGTGCCGGGAGCGTCGGCCGCGGCGGCGGTCGCGGCCAGGCCCAGGACGATGACGGCGATGAGGCCGAGGCGCATGGTATCGTGTCCTTTCGCGAGGGTCCGGGGTGCCCAGCATAGCCGCGCGGCCCGCGGTCAACAACCCCGGCGCCGCGGCGGGTCCCGGAAAAGCGACGGCCCCCGCCCGGAGGCGGGGGCCGTCGTTCCCGGTCGCTGCGGGGGTGCGGTCTAGCCGCGGGCCCCGTCCAGCATGCCGCCCAGCTCGGCCATGCGCTTCTCGTGGTCCCGGGCGAAGGTCACCACGCCGGCGGCGATCGCCTCGGGATCGATCCCCGCGCTCTCGCAGACCTCGTCCACCGAGCCGCCCGGACGCCACTGGTCGTCGCGGTCGCTGCTCATGGAGTAGCGGTCCGCCAGGGGGTTGAAGTTCCAGTCGTGCATCAGCCGCCGCGAGCGGTTGGTGACGAACGTGCTGTTGAGCTTGTCGCCCGCCGACAGCACCGAGTTCCGGTAGGTCTCGTCCTGCAGGGCGAACAGCTGCGGGCTGGGCACCGCCACGAACTTCACGTTCACGCCGGCGGCGTCGATCCCGGGCAGGGCCCGCAGCAGGTTGAAGGTGCTCATGGTGCCCTGGACCATCACCACGCCCTGCTTGGGCAGGCCGGGCTTCCAGTCCCGCAGCACGTAGGCGCCCTTGGCCGCCATCACGTGCGAGGCCAGGCCCAGCGCCTTGCGGTCGGGGATCTTCACGCCCGGCCGGGTCAGGTGCAGGGCCACGATGGGCCTGTCCGTCTTCAGGGCCGCGGCCAGCAGCACCGGCACCTCGTTGTACTCCCAGGGGTGCACGTCGATGACGTGGCCGTCGGGGAAGAGCTGGGTCGTGCCCGGGCTGAAGATGCCGAAGTGGGTGCGGCTGTCCTCGGCCGTCTCGGGGCCGCTGTGGCCGGCCACCCAGATGGTCTTGCCCACCTTCAGCTCGCAGTCCTGGGCCAGCTGGCTGTACAGGCGCATGGCGCCGTACTTCAGGTAGCTGAACGAGCCGTAGGTGGAGCAGGCGGTGAAGAAGCCGTTGAAGTCGTGCTCCGGGTCGTCGGACGAAGTTCACCGAGGCGGCGCCGACCATGATGCCCGCGTTGGCGAACTCGGTGATGCCCTGGGGCAGGATCACGCCGTCGGGGTTGCTCTCGCGGTTGTACCAGCCGGTGTTCTTCATCTCGCCGAAGTCGTCGCCGAAGCCCGAGATGTTGGTCGAGCCGGCCAGGTCCGCGGAGCAGACCAGGAACAGGGGCCGGCCGTACTTCTGCAGGCAGTAGCTGTTGACCCAGCTGCCCCACTTGGCGAAGCCGGCGCGGTTGGGCTGGCTTCGCGCCGGGCTTGGCCCACATCTCGGCGGGGTAGTTCTCGAAGTCGAACAGGGCCGGGTCGTGCAGGGGGTTCCTGGCCACCGGCAGGCGGAAGTCCGGGATCTCCGTCGGGACGCTGTCGCCCAGCTCCACCAGGCGGTCGGCCAGGTAGGTCAGCAGCTCCTCGTCGTTGCGCAGGACGTCCAGGGCCACGTTCAGGTTGTCGGCGAACTGCTGCCGCTGCGCGGCCTTGTCCTGCGGGCGCGGGCTCGTCCGGTGCCGTGCCAGGTCGACGCCGTACTTCTCGGCGAAGTCGGCGCGGCAGTGCCAGAACTCGGCCGAGTTCAGCTTGTGGGGCGAGCCGTGGCTGGGGGCGTCGTACTTGTAGTAGCCGCGGCCCTTGCGGGTGCGGCCGAACATCATGCCCGGGCGCTGCTGCGGGTTGTCGCCGTGGGTCATCTCCAGGAGGGCCTTCAGCACGTCGCTCCCAGTCGCTGCCGTTCGGCGGCCTCGTGCACGTGCCAGCCGTAGGGCGCGAACCAGTCGCGCGGGCGTGCCGGCGACGATGGAGCTGGTCGGGTGGGGGTCGATGCCGAAGTCGTTCCAGTCCATGATCACGTTCAGGTTGTCCAGGCCCAGGCCGTAGGCCGAGTTCTTGGTCTCGTGCCAGCAGCCGGCGGTGTGGCCGCCCTCGCCCTCGATGGCGAAGACCTTCACGCCCTCGGCGCGGGCCGCCTTCAGGGCCATCGCCTCGCCGGCGGCCGGGGGGGCGCCGTGGCCGCTGGGGCCGGTGTTGAACTTGACGAAGAGGTTCTTCTCCGCCATCTCCGCGTGGCCGGGCAGGCCGCCGCGGTTGCGGAAGTCCAGGAGGTCCTCCCACAGCAGGGTGCGCTCGCGGCCGCCGCCGATCGGCGTACTTGGGGTCGCCGGTCTGCTCGTGCATGACCCGCATGGCCTCGTTGAACACCGAGAGGGTGGCGTAGACCAGGGGCACGGTGTGGCCGGCCACCAGCACGAAGCGGTCGCCGAAGCGCTTCTCCGGGTGGCGGATGTCCCAGCGCATGGCGCCCGAGAGCAGCAGGCTCACGAAGTAGTGGACCTTCGACCGGCTGCCGCCCGGATGCCCGCTCTGGCGGTAGTTGAGCATCAGGTCGATCTGCTGGTCGATGATGTCCTTGAGCTTTTCCCAGTGGGCGAAGTTGGCCTTCTGGGCCGCGTAGAGGCTGCTGGCGTCGGACACGGAGGTCTCCTCTCGGACGGGGTCGATCCGGGCCGGCCTGGGCTCTCGACGGCGCCCGCGGCCGCGGGGAGGCTCGATCAGGGCAAAAATGGTGGACGGACAGGCTCGTATCAAGCGGAATCGGGCGGCGCAAACGGAGCGGCAAGGTCCCGGATCGCGCCGCGAAGGGGGAAAGCCGTGGTCCGAACGACTACCGCCGTGGTAGGGTTGTGTGGTCCGCAGCCCGAACCTTCCGCCCCCGACCGGAGGTGTCCCGTGCAGGACCAGGTGCCCCCGACCGCTCCCACCGCCGCCGTGCCGATGCCCTCGGACTTCGGCCGCACCCTCGGCGACATGCGCTTCATGGGCTGGGTGACCCTGATCTACGGGGTGCTGTCCTGCCTGACCATCGTGGGCGCCGTGGTGGGGGTGCCGGTGATCATCGCGGCCCACCGGTTCGTCGAGGGCGTCAACCGCTTCGAGAACTACGGCCGGGACCGCGCCGAGGACGAGCTGCGTCTGGGCTTCCACGAGCTGGGCCGCAGCTTCCGCATCCTGAAGATCATCACCATCGTCTACCTGGTGCTGACCGTGCTCTACGTGGTGTTCCTGTTCTTCCTGGGCGGGCTGGCCCTGCTGCAGGGCCTGGCCGAGGGGCGCTGAGGCGGGTCAGTCCAGGGCGCGCCCCAGGTGGTGCATCTGGAGGACCGCCGCCGCGGCGCGGGCGTCCTCCACGGCGCGGTGGGCGGTGAAGCGGTCGGCCAGGCCCATCTTGTCCAGGATCGACTCCAGGGTCAGGCCGCTGGTGCGGTGGTCGTTGGCGGCCAGCCAGACCATGGCCACCGCCCGCAGGTCGAAGGCCCCGCCGGCGATGTGGCTGCGGAAGTCCAGGCCGTGGCGATCGCACTCCTGCCGCAGCAGGGGGATGTCGTAGTAGGCCCCGAAGGCGGCGATCACCGCCTTGTTGCGCGGGCCGTACCACTCCAGGAAGCGGCGCCCCACGCGGTCGAAGGACTCCTTGTCCGCCACCATCTCCGGCGCGATGCCGGTGATGCCCGTGATGAACGGCGGGATGGGGTGGTCCGTCGGCCGGACCAGCTCGCTGAAGGTGCCGGTGATCTCCAGGCTGCGCCGGTCCAGGCGCACGGCGCCGATCTCGATGATGCTGCTGCGCTCGATGGTGTTGTTGCCCTCGTCCTCGGCCGGACAGCTGGCTTCCAGGTCGATGACGACGATGTCGGTGGTGTAGCGCACGTGCCCTCCTCGTTGCCGGGGGTCGCCCGGCCAACCCCGACAAGGTCCGCGGCCCGCGGGAACCCGTCAAGTGTTGACTCCGTCGACCGATAGGGTGTATTCGGTGAAGCAGGTTCATCCCCGGACCCCCTCTTGGCGGTCGGCATGCCCCGTTGGCTGGTCACCCTGTTGTTGTTCGCGCTCACGGCGCCGTCCGGCGCAGCCGCGGATCCGTCCGCTACGCCGCGCACCGTGCGCTACGGTCTCGTGCCCGTCGAACCCCTGGTCTGGCGCCGGGACGGCCGGCCGGCCGGCTTCTGCGTGGACATCCTGGAGGAGGTGGCCGCCCGCGAGAGTTGGCGCCTGGAGTACGTGGACGGCTCCTGGGACGAGAACCTGGCGCGGCTCGAGGCGGGGGAGATCGACCTGCTGGCGCCCACCGCCTGGTCGGCGGCCCGGGACTCGGTGCTGGACTACTCCCGCCGCCCCCTGCTGACCCTGTGGAGCCAGGTGTACGTGCGCCGCGGTTCGCCGGTGAACACGATCCTCGACCTGGCCGGGCGCACCGTCGCGGTGATGAAGGGCGACATCAACGGCGAGCACTTCAAGGCCTACGTCGCCCGGTTCGGCATCGCCTGCCGCATCGTCGAGGAGCCGAACCTGGCCGGCGTGTTCGACCGGGTGGCCGGCGGCGGCGCCGACGCCGGCGTTGCGCCCAACGTGTACGGCTACACCCACGCCCGCACTTCCGGCCTGGTGGCCACCCCCGTCATCTTCGAACCCTACGACGTCTACTACGCGGTGGCGGCCGGCACCAACGGCGACCTGCTGGCGGCCCTGGACGCGGCCCTCGGGACCTGGCAGGAAGCCGAGAATTCCTTCTACCACGACCGCCTGGACTACTGGTTCGGCGGGCGCAGCTACGGGCTGCGGACCCTGCCCCGCTGGATTCTGGCCGCGGGCGCGGCGGTCCTGGTCCTGGCCCTGGCCATGCTGGCCTGGAATCGCCTGCTGGGCCTGGAGGTGCGCCGGCGTACGTGGGAACTGAGGCGGAGCCAGGACCGGTTCCGCGCCATCTTCGACAACAACATGCAGCTGACCGGGCTGCTCACGCCCCGGGGCATCGTGCTGGAGGCCAACCCCGCGGCCCTGAACCTGGTGGGGGCGCAGGCCGGGGACGTGGTCGGCCGGCCTTTCTGGGAGGGGCCCTGGTGGTGCCACGACGCGGGACTCCGGGAACGGGTGCGTGAAGCGGTGCGCACCGCCGCCGGCGGCGGCACCGTGCGCTTCGAGGCCACGCATCCCGCGCCCGACGGCTCCCTGCGCCTGGTGGACTTCACCCTCACGCCCGTGTACGACGAGGACGGCCAAATCATCCACCTGCTGCCCGAGGCCCAGGACGTCACCGACCAGCGCCACGGGGAGATCCGGTACCGCACCCTGTTCGAGACGGCGGGCGACGCCATCTTCCTCATGGCCGAGGGCGTGTTCGTGGAGTGCAACGCGCGCACGCTGGAACTCTTCCGCTGCGACCGGGACCAGATCGTGGGCCGCCGGCCGGCCGAGTTCTCGCCGGAGCGGCAGCCCGACGGCCGCTTGTCGACCGACGCCGCGGTCGAGCACATCGCCCGCGCCGTGCGCGAGCGGCTCCACACCTTCGAGTGGCGGCACCGCCGCCACGACGGCCAGGACTTCGACGCCGAGGTGACCCTGACCTCCTACGTGGCGGCCGGGCATACCTACCTGCAGGCCATCGTCCGTGACGTCACCGAACGCAAGCAGCTGGAAGCGGACCTGCGCCACGCCCAGAAGATGGAGGCCATCGGCACCCTGGCCGGGGGCATCGCCCACGACTTCAACAACATCCTGGCGGCGATCCTGGGCTTCGGCGAGCTGGCCCGTCTCCAGGCCGAGGACGACCCGTCCCTGTGCGGCAACATCGACCAGATCATGGTGGCGGGGGAGCGGGCGCGGGAACTGGTTCAGCAGATCCTGGCCTTCAGCCGGCGCACCGTGGAGAACCGGCGCGCGGTGGACCTGCGGGACATCGTCACCGAGACCCTGCGCCTGCTGCGCTCGTCGATCCCGACGACCATCGCCCTGCGGCACGACCTGCAGGACGCCGGGCCCGTGGTGGCCGATCCCACGAGCCTGCGCCAGGTGGTGATGAACCTCTGCACCAACGCCTACCAGGCCCTGGCCGACCGGGGCGGGGAGCTGGCCGTCACCCTGCGCGAGGTGCAGGCGGCGACCGCGGGCCCGGCGCCCGGTCCGGGGGACTGGGTGGTGCTGGAGGTCCGCGACGACGGCCCGGGCATGAGCGCCGGGGTCAAGGCCAAGATCTTCGAGCCCTACTTCACCACCAAGGGTCCCGAGCAGGGCACCGGCCTGGGACTGGCGGTGGTCCACGGCATCGTCCAGGAGCAGGGCGGGGCCATCGAGGTGGAGTCGGCGCCGGGCGAAGGCGCCCTGTTCCGGGTCTGGCTGCCCCGCCGGGGCGCCGCCGTGACGGTGGCGGCGGCCGCCGAATCCTCGGCCGTGGAGGACGTGGCAGGCCAGGAGCGCGTGCTGCTGGTGGACGACGAGCCCGACATCGTGCGGATCTGCGAGATGGGCCTGGCCCGCAGCGGCTACCGGGTGTCCGGCTTCACCACGCCGGGCGAGGCGCTGGCGGCTTTCCGGGCCGACCCCGACGCCTGGGACGCCGTCGTGTCCGACGTGACCATGCCCGGCATGACCGGGGTGGCCCTGGCGGCGGCCGTGCTGGAAACGCGGCCCGACGTGCCGGTCATCCTCTGCACCGGCTACAGCGAGGGGCTGACCCCGGAAGCCGCGCGCGCCGCGGGCATCCGCAACGTCCTGGTGAAGCCCGTCCCCGTCGCCCGCCTGGCCGCCGAGATCCGCGCGGCCGTGGACGCGGGCGCCCGCCGCTAGCCCCCGCCCGGTTCAGTAGCCGGCGGCCTGGCCGTCCTTGCGGGACTCCGAGGCGCCGTAATACACGTCCTGGTCCTGGTCGTACATGATGGCCTGGTAGCCGCCGAATGAACCCACGTCCACCACGATGTTGTGGCCCAGCTTCGTCAGCTCGCGGCGCGTCGCGTAGGGGAAGCCCTGCTCCAGGGCCACGCTGCCGCCGTCGGTCATGCGCTCGCCGGTGGGCTCGTTGCCGCCCCAGTGGAGGATGCGCGGGGCGTCGCCCGCCTCCTGCAGGTTCAGGTGGAAGTCCACCAGGTTCATGACGATCTGGGCGTGGGCCTGGGGCTGGGTGGCGCCGCCCATCACGCCGAAGGAGATCCACGGCTTGCCGTCGCGCGTGATGAAGGCCGGGATGATGGTGTGGAAGGGCCGCTTGCCCGGGGCGTAGGTGTTGGCCTGCCCCGGCTCGAGGGTGAACAGCTCGCCCCGGTCCTGCAGGCCGAAGCCCAGGCCCTCGGGGCAGACGCCCGAGCCCAGGCCCCGGTAGTTGCTCTGGATGAACGAGACCATCATGCGGCCCGGGTCGGCCGTGGTCAGGTAGACGGTGTCGCCCTCGCGCAGGGCGGGGTTGCCCGGCGTCCACGGCGCGGGCGGCGCGGTCCGGGTCGATCAGCGCGCGCCGCTTCGCCGCGTACTCCTTGGCGAGCAGCTCCTGCCACCGGCACGTCCGCGAAATCCGGGTCGGCGTAGAACCTGGCGCGGTCGGCGAAGGCCAGCTTCTTGGCCTCCACGAAGGCGTGCACTCGGGCGGGGCTGGCGAACCCCATGCCCGCGATGTCGAAGCCCTCGAGGATGTTCAGGATCTGCAGGGCGGCGATGCCCTGGCCGTTGGGGGGCAGCTCCCACACGTCCACGCCGCGGTAGTTGGTGGAGACGGGCTCGACCCATTCGCCGTGGTGGGCGGCCAGGTCGTCGTACGAGAGGAAGCCGCCCGCATCCTGCACCGTGCGGGCGATGATCCGCGGCCAGGTCGCCCTTGTAGAAGGCGTCGCGCCCTCGCGGGCGAGGGTCTCGTAGGTGCGGGCCAGAGGCTCGTTGGTCCACATCTCGCCCTTGACCGGCGCGCTGGCCGTCGCGGGTGAAGGTCTCCAGGAAGAAGGGCTGGTCCGGCGCGCGGCCTTGACGCTCAGCTGCCAGTAGTAGGCGATCAGCTCGCTGACCGGGAAGCCCTCGCGGGCGTAGCGGATGGCCGGCGCCAGCACCTCGGCCATGGGCAGCTTGCCGAACTTCTCGTGCAGCTGGAACCAGCCGTCCACGCAGCCGGGCACGCTGACCGGCAGCACCCCGTAGGGCGGGATGTGCGTCAGGCCGCGGCGCTGGAATTCGGCCAGGGTCAGCGACTGTGGCGACCGGCCGCTGCCGTTGAACCCGTAGCAGCTTCCGCGTCTGCGGATCCCAGACGATGGCGAACAGGTCGCCGCCGATCCCGCTGCCGGTGGGCTCGGTGAGCCCCAGCACGGCGTCGGCGGCGATGGCCGCGTCCACGGCGCTGCCGCCCTGGCGCATGATCTCCAGGGCGGCCTGGGTGGCCAGGGGCTGGCTGGTGGCGGCCATGGCGTGGGGGGCGATGACCTCGCTGCGGGTGGCGTAGGTCTCGCCGGTGATGCGGTCGGCGGCCGACGCGGTGAACGCAGCCGGCAGGCCGCACAGGGACAGGAGCAGGACGAGGCGGCGCATGGCTCCTCCGGGGGAAGGGGTGCTCGGGAGTGGGGCGGATCATACCGCGTCGGCGCGGCGGCGTCGAGAGTCCGGCCGGGCTCAGCGGGGCGGCAGGGCGTCCAGCAGGGCGCGCACCACCTTCTCGGCGTCGCGCTGGCGGATCTCGGCGTGGCGCAGGGCCCACACGTGCTCGGGGTAGGCCAGGTTGCGCATCTCCACCAGCAGCTTCAGGCTGGCCGGGTTGTGGCGCAGCACGCCCAGGCTGCGGCCCTTGATGCGCGCGCCCGCGCCCATGGCCGGCATCAGGTCGCGGGCGAAGGACCGGGACACGGTGTCGGTGCGGTGCCGGTCCTGGTAGTAGAAGAGGGTCACGGCATCGCCGGCGGTGGGGTCGTTGTCGGCGTGGAAGCTGAGGAAGACCTGCCGGTTCGCGGGCACGCCCGTGAACGCCCGGCGGGCCACGGCGATGCGCCGGTCCAGATAGGACTGGCCGCCCTTCGGCCAGGTCTGGGGCCGGTTGCGCCGGTTCCAGGCCTCGTCGTTGAAGACCTCGTTGCGGTCGTGGACGAAGGTGGCCGAGGCCGGGTCGTTGTCGCGCAGCAGGTGGTTGGGGCTGAGCAGGGTCAGGGTCACCGCCGCGCCGTGCAGCTTCAGCAGCACGGCCACGCGCAGGGCCAGGTCGTAGACGTACTCGTCCTCCACCACGTAGTGGATGTGGCCGTCGGCGTCCTTCACCCGCACGATCGTGCCCGGATCGATGCCCCCGTGCCCGGGATCCAGCACCACGTGCCAGCCGTCCAGGCGGTGGTCCAGGCGTGGCTGCCGGTCCACCGCCTCCTGCAGGTGCTCCCACAGGCGCAGCCCGTGCTTGTAGGCCACCAGCGGGGTGACGGTGCTCTCCTCGTGGTAGCGCCGGCTCTCCTGCTGGCCCGCGTGGGGCTGCTCCCAGTAGTAGGGCCCGTTGGCCGCGGGAATGCGCCGGACGTGGGGGATCAGGGGGTCCAGGCTGTCCCAGGCGATCTGGGCCGCGTCGCCGCCGCCGCCCAGGCGGGGCCGCACCCGCAGCTTCTGGCCGGGCTGGATGACCGAGCCGCGCAGGTTGTTCAGGTCGCGCAGCTCGCGCAGGCTCATCTGGTGGAGCTGGGCGATCTCGGTGAGGTTGTCGCCCCGGCGCACGGTGTAGACCGCTGCCGGCGGCGCGCCGTCGGCCTTCAGCCGCAGCTCCTGGCCCGGGTAGATGACGTCGCCGGTCAGACCGTTCAGCCGGCGCAGGTGATCCACGGTCACGCCGTAGGCCGCGGCGATTTCCGAGAGGGCGTCGCCGCGCTCGACCACGTGCACGGCCCGGTCGGACCGGCGCAGGCGCAGGGTCTGGCCCACCCAGATGGTGTCGTCGTCCAGGCCGTTGATGCGGCGCAGCTCCGCCACCGTCAGGTGGTGGCGGGCGGCGATGGACGTCAGGGTGTCGCCTTCCCGCACCACGTGCACCGCGCCGTCGTCGGACTCGGCCTCCGGCGCGGGCACGGGCTCGGGTCGCAGGCGCAGGCGCTGCCCCGGCTCGATGTGGTCGCCGTCCAGGCCGTTGAGGTCGCGGAGCTGCTCCACGGACAGCTGGTGGCGGCGGGCGATGGCTTCGAGGGTGTCGCCCCGCCGCACGAAGGTGGACGCGTCGTCCTCGGCGGGGACGCGCAGCTGCTGGCCGATGGCCAGGCCGTCGCTGCGCAGGCTGTTCCAGTCCCGCAGCTCGTCCACGGTCACGTCGTAGCGGCGCGCGATCACCGTCAGGCTCTCGCCCCGGGTGACGCGGTGGACGTGCCACTGCTGGGCACACGCGTTCCCGGGCGGCAGTGCGAGCCACAGCACGCAGGCGGTCAAGACGAAGCGGCGCATGGGGACAGGCACTCCTTTGCCGTCGGTCCGGAGGCGATCCTTCGCTACCTCGACAATAGAGGCGATCGCGCGGTTCGCCAAGGACGAATGCGCAAATCCCCGCGGACCATTGCGCAAACCCCCGCCGGCCCGGCGCCGGGCCTAGTCCAGGCCGTACTTGTCGATGCGGTAGACCAGCACGTGCCGGGGGATACCCAGGTACACGGCGGTGCGGCTGCGGTTGCCGCCGTGCTTGGCCAGCGCGCGGCGGATCAGTTCCTTCTCCAGCTCGATCAGGGAACAGCCGTCCTCCGGCAGGGGCCCCAGGGGCAGGCCGCCGGCGGTCACGGACTCGGCCGCGGGAGCCGGTTCCGGCGCCGGAGCGGCCGCGGGTGCCAGCCGGTGCAGGTCGGCCACACTCAAGATGTCGCTCCGCCCCATGAGCACCAGGCGCTGGTTCAGGTTCTTCAGCTCGCGCACGTTGCCCCGCCACGGCAGGGTCTGCAGCTCCTTCAGCAGGGCCGGCTCGCTGGCCAGGTGCCCGCCGCCGTGCTGGCGGGTGAAGTGCTCCCACAGCGGCACGATGTCGTCGCGGCGCTCCCGCAACGGCGGGATGGCCAGCTGCAGCACGTTGATGCGGTAGAGCAGGTCCTCGCGGAAGCGCCCGGCCGCCGTCTCGGCCGCCAGGTCGCGGTTGGTGGCGCAGATCAGCCGGAAGTCCACGGCCACCGGCTTGTCGCCGCCCACCGGATCCACCTCGCGGGTCTCCAGGACGCGCAGCAGCTTCGGCTGCAGCGGCAGGGGCAGCTCGGCGATCTCGTCCAGGAAGAGGGTGCCCCCCGCGGCGGCGCGGATCTTTCCCGAGGTCGCCCGGTCCGCCCCCGTGAAGGCGCCCCTGGTGTGCCCGAACAGGGTGGACTCCATCAGGTCGCCGGGGATGGCGCCGCAGTTCACCGCCACGAAGGGGTGGTCCCAGCGCGGCGACAGGTCGTGGCAGGCGCGGGCGGTCAGCTCCTTGCCGGTGCCGCTCTCGCCGGAGATCAGCACGGTGGCGTCGCTGGGGGCGGCCAGCCGCACCTGCTCCAGCAGCGCGTCCATGGCCTGCGACCGGTGGACCATGCCCGCGTCGCCGACCCGCTGGCGCAGGATGCGCCGCAGCCGCGCGTTGTCCGCCTCCAGTTCGCGGGTGTGCAAGGCCTGCTCCACCGTCAGCTTCAGCTCCTCGCGGGCGAAGGGCTTCAGCAGGTAGGTGAAGGCGCCCAGCTTCATGGCCGCCACCGCCTGCTCCACGGTGCCGTGGGCCGTCAGCACGATCACCGGCGGGGAGTCCTCGCCGTCCCGCTCGCGGATCCGCGCCAGCACCTCCATGCCGTCCAGGCCGGGCATGCGGATGTCGGTGATCACCAGGTCGGGATCCTTGTCCAGCAGGGCCAGCCCCTGGACGCCGTCGGCGGCGTCCAGCACCTCGTGCCCGGCATCGGCCAGGATGAAGCGCACCACCTCGCGCAGGCTCGTGTCGTCGTCGATGACCAGGATGCGCGCCATGGATCTCCTCCTCACTGCAGGGCGATGGCCCGCAGTTCGCCGCTGGTGGCGGCCAGGTGCCCGTCCACGTTCTCGGAGCTCGTGTCCTGCCAGCCGGACAGGTACCAGTCGGTGCGGATGCGCACGAAGTCGAGGGTGGCCCGGCCGCGGAACGTCTCGCCGTAGCTGATGGTGTAGACGACGTCCCACTGGGCGTGGCGGGTGACCTCGAGACCCCGCTCGATCACGTGGCCCGTCAGGTCGAGGCGGGCCGAGCGCGCCGGGCTGCACAGCCAGCGGGCGAATGCGACCTCCTGGGCCTTGCCCCAGGACTTCCAGGGCAGGCGGGGGTAGCGCGGACACCCCGGGGTAGGGGACGAAGGTGAAGCTGTCGGCCAGGCAGTCGGCGTAGTCCTGGGCGCTGTGCCCCGCCACCGCCTTCTCCAGCCGGTGCAGGACGTCGGCCGGGGATTCGCCGCCGGTCAGGGGGCGCACCGCCGCGGCGCGACCGGCGCCGGCAGGACAGACGATGCAACACGGCAGGGCCACCACCAGTCAGGCTGCGGCGGGCAACGCGGCGGGCCATCACGGCGTTCCTCCCGGTTCGCTGGGGGCGGCGGGCAGGATCATCTCCACGCAGGCGCCGGGAGTGTGCTCCGGATCCACGCGGAGGGTGCCGCCCTGGTCCTCGACGATGCGCAGGCTCGTCGCCAGGCCCAGGCCGGTGCCCCCCTCGCGGGTTGAAAAGAACGGAGTGCCGAAGTTCGCCACCGCCTCGGCGGTGAAGCCCGGGCCGTCGTCGCAGACGCGGCAGCGGACGTCGACCGTCGCCGGTGCGGTCCAGGCCGATGGCACGCGGCCCCGGGGCCCGGCGGCGTCGCCGGCGTTCAGGCCAGGTTCAGCAGGACCTGGCGCACCTGCTCGCGGTTGGCCAGGACGGTCGGCGTCCGGTCGCGCGCCGGACGTCAGCGCCACCGGCGGCTGCCCGGGCCGGGCGGCCACCAGGTCGGCCACGGCGCGGGCCTCGGTCGCCAGGTCGAAGGGATGCGCCTCGCCGGGTTCGCTGCGGGCGAAGGCCAGGAAGCGGGTCAGCACGTCGTTCAGGCGGCCCGTCTCGTCCTTGAGGATGCCCAGCATGCGGGCCTTGGGGTGGTCGGCGGCGTAGTCGTCGGCCAGGATCTCCGCCGAGGCGCGGATGCTGGCCAGGGGATTGCGGATCTCGTGGGCCAGGCCCGCCGACAGCCGGCCGACCGCCGCCAGCCGCGCGGTCCGCACCAGCTGGGCCTCCATGGCGGTCTTCTCGTCCAGGGCCAGGCGCAGCTCGCCCGCGGTGCGGGCCTGGCGCTCGCCCGCCGCGGCGATGCGCGCGGTCAGGGTGCCGGTGAGCAGGCCGACGGCCAGGTAGAGGACCATCTCCAGGGTCTTCTCCACGGTCCCGGCGGGGTCGAAACCGATCAGCCCGAAGGCGTGGGGGATGTACAGGGCGCAGACCAGCACCGCCGCGCCCACGCCGCCGCGCACGCCGCCCCGGAACGCCGCCAGGATGATGGGGAAGTAGTACAGCCGGCGGTAGATGCCGTGGGCGGCGTGCCAGTGGATGGCGGTGTTGTAGTGGAGCACCGTCACCACGGCGACGGCCACGGCCACCACCCAGTAGCGGTGCAGGAACCGCCGGAGCCGCGCCATTCTGGCCTGTGCGATCGGTTCGTTCACGGACCGGCCTCGCTGCTTGCCCGTTTCATCGCCCGGGACAATCCTCCAAGGAATCTGGAGAATATTCTGCAATTATTCGGACGATCGCCATCGCTGTCCACGGAAATCGTTGATTCCCAACGGGTCCGGCCGTGGCGCGCAAACTGCATACCCGCCGTCCGGACGGCCGGTCCCCAAGACCGAAGGGCGGGACGAATGAACACGAGATTGCGTCCGGCGATTCCTGGCCCTGGGCGCGGCCCTGCTGCTGGCGGCGCCGGTGCGCGCGGCCGGGGGACGCTCCGTCCGCGGCGGACCTGACCGCCGCGCCCCGGTGGACGACTACGTGGCCTACGCCCTGGCCCACACAGCGACCGGCTGCGGCGGCCCGGTCCGATCGCGACGCGGCCCGGGCCCGCGACGGCGTGGTCGGTGCCCTGCCCGATCCGCGCCTGACCTGGTCCGAGGCCCTGGCGCCGGTCGAGACCCGGGTCGGCCCCCAGCAACGCATCCTCGGCCTCAGCCAGCAGATCCCCTGGTTCGGCACCCTGGGCCTGCGGCGCGGCGTGCAGTCGCGGCGGGCGGCGGCGGCCGATGCCCGGGTCGAGGCGGTGGCCCTGGACGTGGTGCGCGACGTGCGCGCCGCATACGCCGAGCTGGCCTACCTGCGGCAAGCGACGGACGTCACCGGCGCCCACCTGGACCTCCTGGCCCAATGGGAGGCCGTGGCCCGCACCCGCTACGAGGCCGGGACCGGCCGCTACGCCGACGTCATCAAGGCGCAGGTGGAGCTGGGCATGCTGGAGGATCGCCTGGCCGGCCTGCGGGATCGGCGGCGGCCCCTGGAGGCTCGCCTGAACGCGGCCCTGGGCCGCGAGGACACCGCGCCGCTGCACGTGGTCGACCTGGTGCCGGACGAGACGCCGGCCGACGCCGATGCCCTGCGCGCCCGCCTGCTGGCGGCCAACCCGGACCTCGCCGTGGCGGCCCACCAGGCCGCCGGCGAACGGCTGACGGTGGACCTGGCCGGCAAGCGGCGCTATCCGGACCTGACCCTGGGCGTGAACTGGATGCAGATCGGTCCGGCCCGCATGGACGGTGTGGCCGACAGCGGCAAGGACGCGGTCTTCGCCACCGTGGGCGTGAGCCTGCCCCTGTGGCAGGGCAGCTACGGCGCGGCGCGCAAGGAGGCCGAGGGCCGCACCCGCGCCGCCGAGGAGCGCCGCAGCGACCTGGCCCGCCGCCTGACGGCCCAGCTGGAGCAGTCCGTCTACGACCACCGCGACGCCCGGCGCCGGGTGCAGCTCTACCGGGACACCCTGCTGCCCAAGGGGCGCCAGGCCCTGGAGGCGGTGCGCACCGCCTACGAGGTCGGGTCGGCGTCCTTCCTGGACCTGGTGGACGCCGAGCGCGCCCTGCTGGAATTCGAACTCACCGCCCGGCGCGCGGCCGCCGACCTGGTCGTCAGCCGCGCCGACATCGACCGTCTCGTCGGGCCCGCCGGGGCCCCGGCGCAGAAAGAGGAATGACATGACCGCCAAGCGCATCCTGCCCGTCGTCGGCATCGTCGCGGCCTTCCTGTTGGGCCTGGCCCTGCGGGACGGCGGCGACGCGTCCGGACCCGCGGCGACGCCGGCTGCGACCGCGGCCGCCGACAGCGCCACGGCCGAGGCCACGATCTGGACCTGCGCCATGCATCCCCAGATCCGCCTGCACCACCCCGGCAAGTGCCCCATCTGCTTCATGGACCTGATCCCCCTGAAGGCGGGTCTGGGCGCCGACGAGGGCCCCCGGACCCTGGTGATGACCGCCGCGGCCGCGGCCCTGGCCGACGTGCGGACCGCGGCGGTGGAGCGCCGCCCGGCCCACGCCGAGGTCCGTCTGATCGGCACGGTGGTCCCGGCGGAGACCCGCACGCGGACCATCACGTCGCGGGTCGCCGGCCGCCTGGACACCCTCTTCGTGGACTTCACCGGCACGGCCGTGCGCCGGGGCGAGCCCCTGGCCTCCATCTACAGCCCCGAGTTGGTGGCGGCCCAGACCGAGCTGCTGTCCGCGGTGCAGGCCGCGCGCGCCCTGGGTCCCGACACCAGCGACCTGATGCGCTCCACCACCGACGCCACCGTCACGGCCGCCCGCCGGCGCCTGCACCTGTGGGGCCTGGACGACGACCAGATCGCCGCCGTGCAGAAGCGCGGCACCGCCGGCGACCACCTGCAGGTGCGCGCCACCCTGGCCGGCGTGGTCCTGCACAAGGACGCCGTCGAAGGCATGTACGTGAAGGAGGGCACGCCCCTCTACACGGTGGCGGACCTGGGCAAGGTCTGGGTGGAGATGGAAGCCTACGAGTCGCAGCTCCCCTACGTGCACCTGGGCCAGGACGTCACCTTCACGGCACCCGCGCTGCCCGGCCGCGAGCTGGCGGGTCGCGTGGTCTTCGTCGATCCGGTGCTGTCGGACCGCAAGCGCACCGTGCGCCTGCGCCTGGAGGCGGACAACGCCGACGGCATGCTCAAGCCCGGCATGTACGTGCACGCGGTGGTGGCGGCGCCCGTGGGCGGCGCCATGCCCCTGGTGATCCCGGCCACCGCCCCCCTGATCACCGGCAAGCGCGCCGTGGTCTACGTGAAGCTGCCCGACCGCGAACATCCCACCTTCGTGGGGCGCGAGGTGGTCCTGGGACCACGGGCCGGCGACGTCTACGTGGTGGACAGCGGCCTGGCCGAGGGCGACCAGGTGGTGGTCAAGGGCAACTTCAAGATCGACAGCGCCCTGCAGATCCAGGCCAAGCCCAGCATGATGAGCCCCGCCGCCGCCGATTCGGCGCCGCCGCAGCCGCCGGTGACCGCCGGGACGGCTCCCGCGCCGCCGGCCTTCCGCCGGGGCCTGGACCGGGTGCTGACGGCCTACCTGGACCTGCAGCGCGCCCTGGCCGGCGACGACGATGCCGCGGCGGCCCGGGCCGCCGCCGCCACGGCCGCGGCCCTGGACGCCGTGCCCGCCGACGGTTTGGCGTCGCAGCTCCGCGCCACGTGGGTCGAGGACCGCGGCATCCTGGCCCGCGCCGCGGCCGCCGCGGCGGCCGCCGGGGACATCGACACCCGCCGCCGGGCCTTCGAGGGCCTCTCCGACGCCCTCTGGCGGGCCCTGGAGCACTTCGGCACGGTCCGCACCGAGCCGGTGCGCCGCTTCCATTGCCCCATGGCGTTCGCCAGCAAGGGCGCCGACTGGCTGCAGCTGCCCCAGGGCACCCTCAATCCCTACTTCGGCTCGGCCATGCTGCAGTGCGGCAGCCAGACCGACTCCCTGACGGCCGCCGAAGGGGGGCGGTGACCATGGCCGCGGCCCATGTCCCGACGCCGGCCCCCGGGGACCGCTCCCTGCTCAGCCGCATCCTGCGGTTCTGCCTGGAGAACAAGCTGATCGTCACCCTGGGCGTGCTGGCGGTGATCGTCGGCGGCCTCGTGGTGGCGCCCTTCG
Organism: Candidatus Krumholzibacteriia bacterium; assembly: GCA_963825035.1. GTDB lineage: Bacteria > Krumholzibacteriota > Krumholzibacteriia > LZORAL124-64-63 > LZORAL124-64-63 > JACZKN01. The sequence continues at coordinate 101,219 of CAWGRT010000010.1, forward strand.
ACTGGAACGTGGGCCCGCTGCCGCGGGACCCGGTGCCGGTGGACGCCATCCCCGACATCGGGGAGAACCAGCAGATCGTCTTCACCGAGTGGATGGGCCGCTCGCCCCAGGACGTGGAGGACCAGATCACCTACCCGCTGACGGTGGCCCTGCTGGGCCTGCCCGACGTCAAGACCGTGCGCAGCTACTCGTACTTCGGCTTCTCCTCCATCTACGTGATCTTCAAGGAGAAGGCCGACTTCTACTGGTCGCGCTCGCGCATCCTGGAGAAGCTGAACGCCCTGCCCCCGGGCACCCTGCCGAACGGCGTGCAGCCGGCCCTGGGGCCGGACGCCACGGCCCTGGGCCAGATCTTCTGGTACACCTCGAGGGCCGCGACGAGGACGGCAAACCCACCGGCGGCTGGGACCTGGACGAGCTGCGCAGCGTGCAGGACTGGTACGTGCGCTACGGTCTGCTGGCGGCCGAGGGCGTGGCCGAGGTGGCGTCCGTCGGCGGCTTCGTGCGCGAGTACCAGGTCGACGTCGACCCCGACGCCATGCGGGCCTACGGCGTGGGCATCGACCAGGTCTACGACGCGGTGCGGAAGTCCAACGTGGACGTGGGCGCGCGCACCATCGAGATCAACGGCGCCGAGTACGTGGTGCGCGGCCTGGGCTTCATCAAGAGCGTGGACGACATCGGCAAGAGCGTGATCACCGTGCGCGACGGCACGCCGGTGACCATCGCCGACGTGGCCCACGTCACCACCGGGCCGGCGCTGCGGCGCGGCGCCCTGGACAAGGAGGGCGCCGAGGCGGTGGGCGGCGTGGTGGTGGTGCGCTACGGCGAGAACCCGCTGCAGACCATCAAGAACGTCAAGGACAAGATCGCCGAGATCGCGCCGGGCCTGCCCAGCAGGACCCTGCCCGACGGGCGCACCAGCAAGCTGACCATCGTGCCCTTCTACGACCGCACGGGGCTGATCCACGAGACCCTGGGCACGCTTGCGCACGGCCCTGACCGAGGAGATCCTCATCACCATCATCGTGGTGATCGTGATGATCGCCCACCTGCGCAGCAGCTCCTCATCGCGGGGCTGCTGCCCCTGGCGGTGCTGATGGCCTTCATCGCCATGAAGGTCTTCGGCGTCGACGCCAACATCGTGGCCCTGTCGGGCATCGCCATCGCCATCGGCACCATGGTGGACATGGGGATCGTGCTGTGCGAGAACATCCTGCGCCGGCTGGAGGAGGCCGGGCCCGACGAGCGCACCATCGACGTGATCCATTCGGCGTCGGTGGAGGTGGGCAGCGCCGTGGTGACGGCGGTGTCGACCACCATCGTCTGCTTCCTGCCCGTGTTCACCATGCAGGCGGCCGAGGGCAAGCTCTTCAAGCCCCTGGCCTACACCAAGACCTTCGCGCTGGTGGCCTCGATCATCGTCGCGTTGACGGTGATCCCGCCCTTCGCGCACCTGCTGTTCACCGGGAAGCGCGGCTCGTGGTTCGGCAGGCGGCTGACGGCGCTGCTGCTGGCGCTGGCCGGCGTGGCGGCGGCGGTGAAGGTGTCGCTGCTGGCGGGCGCGGCCCTGGTGGTGTGGGCCGCCTGGTCCCTGGCGGGCGAGCGCCTGCCCGCCGGTCTGCGCCGCCGCGGCCCGACGGTGGCCAACTGGGTGGCGGTGCTGGTGGTCGGCCTGGCCCTGACCAGCCACTGGCTGCCCCTGGGGCCGGACCGGGGCTTCCTGCTGAATCTCCTGTTCGTGGCCCTGCTGGTGGGCAGCCTGCTGGCGGCGTTCCACCTGCTCCAGAGCCGGTACACCAGGATGCTGGGCTGGACCCTGGCCCACAAGCGCCTGTTCCTGCTGGGACCGGTCGTGCTCATCGTCTTCGGCCTGATGGCCTGGCAGGGCTTCGACGCGGTGGTGGGCGTGGTGCCCGGCCTGGGCGAGGACGACGCGCCCCGCTGGGTGAACAAGGCGCTGGCCGGCCCGCGCCACGCCCTGCCGGGGCTGGGCAAGGAGTTCATGCCGCCGCTGGACGAGGGCTCGTACCTGTACATGCCCACGACCATGCCCCACGCGTCCATCGGCGAGGCCATGGACACCCTCAAGAAGATCGACATGGCGGCCGCCGACATCCCCGAGGTGGATTCGGTCGTCGGCAAGATCGGCCGCGTGGACTCGCCCCTGGACCCGGCGCCGGTCTCCATGGTGGAGACGGTCATCAACTACAAGCCCGAGTACATCCTGGACGAGCAGGGACACCGGCAGCGCTTCCGTTACGACAACAAGCAGGGCGACTACGTGCGCGACGACCAGGGCGAGCTGATCCCCGATCCCCACGGCCGGCCCTTCCGCCAGTGGCGCGACGGGATCCGCAGCGCCGACGACATCTGGGACGAGATCGTCAAGGTCACCCGCATTCCCGGCACCACGTCGGCGCCGAAGCTGCAGCCCATCGCCGCGCGCATCGTCATGCTGCAGAGCGGCATGCGGGCGCCCATGGGCGTCAAGATCAAGGGGCCGGACCTGGAATCCATCGAGAAGGTGGGCCTGGAGATCGAGCACGACCTGAAGCAGGTGCCGTCGGTGCAGGCGGACGCGGTGTTCGCCGACCGCATCGTGGGCAAGCCCTACCTGGAAATGGCCATCGACCGCGACGCGGCCGCCCGCTACGGCCTGACGGTGCGCGCCATCCAGGACGTGATCGAGACGGCCATCGGCGGCCGCGCCGTCACCACCACCGTGGAAGGCCGCGAGCGCTACGCCGTCCGCGTGCGCTACGCCCGCGAGCTGCGCGACTCCCTCGAGGACCTGGGCAAGGTGCTGGTGCCGGCCCCCGGCGGCGTGCAGATCCCCCTGGCCCAGGTGGCGGACATCCGCTACGTGCGCGGGCCCCAGGCCATCAAGAGCGAGGACACCTTCCTGGTGGGCTACGTGCTGTTCGACAAGCGCGCGGGCCACGCCGAGGTGGACGTGGTCCACGACGCCCAGCGCTACCTGCAGAGCAGGATCGATGCCGGTGAACTGGTGATCCCCGCGGGCGTCAGCTACACCTTCGCCGGCAGCTACGAGAACCAGGTGCGCTCGGAGAAGCGGCTGGCGGTGGTGCTGCCGGCGGCGCTGCTGGTCATCTTCCTGATCCTGTACTTCCAGTTCAAGTCGGTGCTGACCACGGCCATGGTGTTCTCCGGCATCTTCGTGGCCTGGTCCGGCGGCTTCCTGCTGATCTGGCTGTACGGGCAGCCCTGGTTCCTGGATTTCCATTTCCTGGGCCTGGACCTGCGCGCGCTGTTCCAGATCCACCCCGTCAACCTGAGCGTGGCCATCTGGGTGGGCTTCATCGCCCTGTTCGGCATCGCCTCGGACGACGGGGTGATCATGGCCACCTACCTGGACCAGGTCTTCGCGGCCCGCGGCCCGCGTTCGGCGGCGGAAATCCGCGCCGCCACCATCACCGCGGCCGGTCGCCGCATCCGCCCGGCGCTGATGACCGTCGGCACCACCATCCTGGCCCTGCTGCCGGTGTTCACCTCCACCGGACGGGGCGCGGACATCATGGTGCCCATGGCGATCCCCTCGTTCGGCGGTATGTTGGTGGTGCTGCTGACCGTCTTCACGGTCCCGGTACTCTACTGCGGCGTGGCCGAGCTGAAGCTGGCCGCCCGCAACCGCCGGTTGCGCACTCCGGCCGACGACGACTAGACTGACGCCGTCACCGTCGTCCGCCACCGACCGGGGAGCGCCATGCCCATCCTGCCTTCGAAGACCCAACGCATCGGGATCCTGACCTCGGGGGGCGACTGCCCGGGGCTGAACGCCGTCATCCGCGGGCTGACCAAGACCGCCATCAACACCTACGGCATGAACGTCGTGGGCATCCTCGACGGCTTCCGCGGCCTGGTGGAGAACCGCACGCGGCCCCTGGAGTTCGAGGACCTCAGCGGCGTGCTCACCCGCGGCGGCACCATCCTGGGCACGTCGCGGGACAAGCCCGCCAAGATGCCCATGGGCGGCCGCGAGATGGACATGACCGACGTGGCGGTGGCCAACGCCCGGCACCACAACTTCGACTGCGTGGTCTGCCTGGGCGGGGGCGGCACCCAGAAGAACGCCTGGCACCTGCACGACAAGGGCGGCCTGAACGTGCTGACCCTGCCCAAGACCATCGACAACGACGTGGCCGGCACCGACACCAGCTTCGGCTTCGACACCGCCCGGCAGACGGCCACCGAAGCCCTCGACCGCCTCCACGACACCGCCACCAGCCACGACCGCATGATCATCGTCGAGGTCATGGGCAACAAGTCGGGCTGGCTGGCTCTGGGCGCGGGCGTCGCCGGCGGGGCGGACGTGGTGCTGATCCCCGAGATCCCCTACGACGTGCACGCGGTGGCCGAGTTCCTGCTGCGCCGCCAGCGCCGCTACGGGCGCAAGTTCTCCATCGTCTGCGTGGCCGAGGGCGCCATCTCCCGGGAGGAGGCCGCCAACCTGGCCTCGGGCAAGCGCAAGGGGGGCAAGGAGGCGCCGCCGCCGGAGGAGGAGGAATTCCGCGGCTACCGCCTGGTCAAGGAGTCCCTGGCCAGCCGCCTGGCCCGCCAGCTCCAGGACCTGACCCGCACCGAGGCCCGGGTCACCGCCCTGGGCCACGTGCAGCGGGGCGGCGCACCCACGGCCGCCGACCGCGTGCTGTGCACCGGGCTGGGGGTGAAGGCCGCCGAGCTGCTGGCCGACGGCGTCTACAACGTGATGGTGGGCGTGCGGGGCGGCGTCTGCGTGCCGGTCCCGCTGCAGGAGGTGGTCGGCGTGCGCCGCACGGTGCCCTTGGACCACACCTGGGTGCGGACGGCCAGCCGGCTGGGCACCTGCCTGGGCATCGCCAAGTCCGAGCTGCGGCAGCTCTGGGACGGGAAGGTCACCATCGAGGAGCTGAACGAGCGGGGTTGAGGGGGCGCCCGCGCCATGCGACCGCGTTCGGGTCCGTCGCGCCGGCCGGATGGCGTTGCCGTCGGCCGCACCCGCGCCCGACCCGCCGCCCGATGAGCCGCGCAGCGCCCAGTCGCGGGCGGCGTCCCGCTGCCCGGCGCTGCTCTTGGCGCGCCTCTTTGATTGCCTGCCGCTGGTGCTGCCGGCTCGGAGGGCGGAAATTCGCGGCTGAATTTCCTGTACGCCGTCTGTTCATTCAGCCGCGAGCGGGGGCCCGCCTGGAAGCGGAGCAGAAACCCGCATGGCGCCTCCCGGACCGTATCCGTTCCGGCGACCGCGAACTCGCCATAGGGGCCGCCCTTCGGGCCTTCGCCTGTGACCGGATGGATACCGCGCGTGTGCACGTTCGCAGGCGCTGCGGCGGGCGCCGGCACCGGAAGACGGCGCAGCCCCGGGGCCGCCGGACCCCGGGGGTGCGCCTGGCGCCGGCATTGCCGGCTAGAACTTCGCCTGGGCGAAGATGCCGAACTCGGTGACCTTGCCGTCGTTGGCGGCGGTCGCGCTCTTCTGCCTCTTCTCGTACTTGAAGACCGGCGACACCACGACGCCCTTGGCGGCCGCGTACTGGATGCCGACGTTGAAGTACTGGTCCTCGTAGTCGGGATCGAGGTCCTTGCTCAGCTTGGCCGAGTCGAAGCGGCCGAACAGCGTCCAGTCCGGCGCCACCTCGGCCGACGCCCAGCCGGAGAAGCCCTGGGCCTTGTCCTTCCGGTCGGTGGTCACGAGCTTCCACTGCTTGGCCTGGAAGAACTCGCCGCCGACCTTGATCCCCGACTTGCCGTAGGCGGCCATCACGTCGATGCGGCTGGCGTTCTGGCTGAACGCCGTCGTCTCCATCTCCTTGCCGAGCCTGCCTACGTAGCCGCCCACGGCCACGTTCAGCCCGTCGACCGGCGTCGCGCCGAGGCGGCCGGCGAAGTCCACGGTCTTGCTGCGCGACGGGTGCTTGTAGCCGCCGCCGTTGATCGCCGAGGCCTGGTAGTTGATCCGGCCGTCGGCGGCCTTGCCCATGACGTGCATGCCCCAGTCGGCCGAGGTGCCGAACTTCAGGCGGTCGACCAGGACGTTCTCCACGTAGCGGAAGCCGTACATGCCCTCCACCGCGGGGATCCAGGGCAGGTCGGCCGAGCCGGCCCGGACCGTGATCGGCGCGTTGCGCAGCTTCGCCTGCACGTAGGCCTTCTTGGCGTAGACGTCGTAGGCGCCGTTCTGGTCGCCGATGTCGGTGGTGAAGTTCAGCGACCACACGTCGTCGATGACATGGCCGACCGTGATGTAGAAGCGCTTCCCGTCGTAGCCGGTGCCGGTCCCGTCCAGCTTGTTGCCGTCGGCGTCCTTCACGCTCTTGTAGCTGAAATCCCCGTACATCTTGCCGCTGACGGTCGTCTCGCCGGCATGGGCGGGGAACGCCGCGAGGCCGACGCCGGCCAGGACCGCGAGACCTGCGAGGGTGTGCTTCATCTTCATGGGTTGATCCTCCCGGATAGATCGATGCAGACAGTCGCCATGCCCCGGCAGCCATGCGAGGGCGTCGCCGCGGAAGATGGGACGGTCCGTGTTAGGGCGAGGTCAGAAGCCTGTTAGGAAGTGTTAATAGTCGGCAAGTGTTTGTGGGTGTTGTGGTTGCGTGATGATGGAGAGACGGCGAGGGCCACCGCTCGGGCGGCCCGCGGCTCGCGGACGCTTCGCTGCCGGGGCCGGTCAGGGGTTGGGGCCGACGTGGCGGCGGTAGCACGACACGCCGCCCGACGAGCCGCGCTGCGCCTTGTCGCGGGCCGAGCGGAGGCTGGTTGGGTGACAGGCGCCGGGCGCTCGCGGTAGAATGGCGGGGATCCGCCGGCTCGGGAGACGGGAATGTGCGGTTGGAATTCCTGTTCGCCACGAGTCCCGCGCGCCGCTCAATTCGTGTTATGATCCCCTGCGGTGTCGTCGCAAGGAAAAGAGCAGTCCCGTGTCCGCACCATGCCCTGACAGGTTCCGCCGCGCGGTCATCGCCTGGGGGATTCCCGCTTGCGTCGCGCTGCTCGCCGCCGTCGCCACGGCCGCCGTCCCGCTCGAGGGGTCGGGCAGCCTGGACATCTCCATGATCGAACACACCAGCCACTCGCCCTGCGCGACGGCGTCGGCCCGGATCCCGACTTCCGCCGGCCCGACGTTCCTCGCCACCGGGGGGATCGATTACGGCTACTGCCTCGACGGCACGTGGAGCATCGCCTGTACCGCAAGCGGGCTCGTCTACGAGTGCAGCGTGGCGGGCGTTCCCGACTGGTACGAGTGGGGACGCTGGGCGCAGGTCATCGTGCGCGTGGAATGCGTGCTGCCGGTGACGGAGACCACGACGCTGACCGCCGCGCGCTCCTTCACCTCCGGACCGGTCGTCGTCCTGGCCGGGGTGCACGACGTCCTGCTCACGACTCCGGACGGCATCGAGAGCAGTCTCTTCGCGGGCGATCCCGACGCCGCGACGGCCACGCGCAGCCTGGAGCCGGGCGAATGGCGCGTCGCCATCGATGTGGACATCACCCTGTCCGACAGGAACCTGATGGAGTACACCGGATCGCTCGTCGTCGATTGGGACGCCGCCGTCCCGAACCGGCGGACGTCCTGGGGCGCGGCCAAGATGATCTATCGCTGACGCCGCGGAAACGGCCCCGCACCTGGACCAGCGACCGGGCGATCGACGCGCCGGCGCGCCTGGGCACCACCGTCTGCGCCTCCACGCCGCAGCACTCCGGCACCGTCCACTCCCGCCTCCACGACACCGCCGCCAGCTGCGACCGCATGATCATCATCGAGGCCAGGGGAGACAGGCCACGCCCCGAGTCGAGCGCCCCCGGTCGTGTCACTTCAGCAGCGTGATCTTGCGCGTATCCTGACCCGTGACCGTCTGCAGGCGGACGTAGTAGACGCCGCTGGGCACCGGGCGGCCCGCGTCGTCCCGACCGTGCCAGGTCACCCGTCCCGGACCGGCCTCCCGGTATCCATCCACCAGCACCGCGATGCGACGTCCGGTGGCGTCGTACACGACCACGCGCACGGGCCCGCGGCTCGCGACCGTGAAGCCGATCTCCGTCTCGGGATTGAACGGGTTGGGCCGGTTCGGCAGGAGCCCGTTGGTGAGCGGCGCGGCCGGCGGCGTCTCGATGACCGCGGCAAGGCTGCGCGCGAACTCGACGCCGTCCGCGACCAGGGCGTAGCTGTAGGCCACGGTCGCGCCGCCGGGCAGCCCCGCCAGGTCGTCGCTGTAGGTGTAGCCGTCCGCGCCCGGCCGCAGCGGGACGTCGGTCAGGCGGGTTTCGTCGGGTCCGACCTTTCGGTAGACGTGGCAGCCGACGGCGCCGCCCGCGGGCACGGGCCAGGCCAGCGCGACGCGGCCGTCGACGAGCCGGGCCGTGGGCGTCGGCGCCTGCACCGCGACGCCCGTTCCGCCGGCGTTGATCGTGGCGACTTCCGGGACGCCCGTGATCGGCCCCATCGGGGCCCGCTCGTAGGCGCTGTTGTAGATCCAGCTGGCCGACGACCCCGAAGTGGCGTACCCGAGGACCGGTCCCACGGAGATGCCGTGCCGATCGGCGTCCTCGGACCAGAAGACCAGGTGGGCCAGCACCTGCACCGGCGCGCTCGGCAGGGGCGCGGAGAGGTCCACGAGGAAATTCGGCGGTGTCAGGACATTCGGCGACCCGCCCGCCATCTCGCTCGAGACCAGGACGAGGGACGGATCGTAGTCCAGCGCCACCTCCCAGCCCCACACGCCCTGGGCGTGGGACGGGTTGACCAGGACGAGCCAGGCGTCGAGGGGCTCCATCGTGCCGTCGATCTCGTTGAGGAAGGCGTCCGGGGCGAAGGTCACGGCGATCAGGTCGCTGCCCTCGTTCCAGGGCCCGCTGCGGCCGATGCCGGCGCAATCGATCGGTTCGCAGAAGGTGGGGCCCAGGGAGAGCGTGCCGGGGAAGCCGCCGACGCCGGCGGGGCGGAACGACACGAAGACGTACCCGGATCCGCCCGCCGCGATGGTGCGCGGGGCGCTGGTCACGGTGTAGGCGGGCGAGTCGGTCGCCGCATCCAGGGTCATCGCCGCCGCGCCCGGATTGTCGACCCGCACCGGGAGGCTGACCTGGTTGCCGACGGCCACGGTCCCGAAGTCCAGCACGGTCGTGGACGGCCGGCAGGTGGGCAGCCCCTCGGGAACGGTGGCCGTCAGCGGCACGGGCGCGATGCCGGGGGCGATGAACAAGGAACCGGAATGGACGCCCGGGTCGCTCGGCGCGAACGCGATCTTGACCGGGACGTACGCCCCCGGATTCAGCAACACGCTGGTGGTCTGCGGACTCACGATCGAGAACGCCGGGTCGCTGGCCCCGAGGGACGGGGCGATGTGAAACGGGACCTCGCCCGTGTTGTGCACGGCCACGGTCCGCACGACGCTCCCGGACCACATCCCGACGGTGCCGAAATCGACGGCCGTGGGGCTGACGTTCCAGGACAAGGTCGTGGCGCGGGCTTCGCCGCTGACGACGAGGGCCGGGACGTATTCGCTCATCGTGACGGTGCAGGTGTCGCGGCCTGCGGCATGCGGTTTGAACCCGACCAGCAGGGAACCGGCGGTCCCGGCGGCCACCGTGAAATCCGTCGGGCGGAAGATGAACGGTCCGCAATCGGCGCCGGTCTGGACGTGGAAATCGACGTCCAGGTCGCCCACGTTGGCCACCGTGACGTGCGTATAGATCTCCTTGCCGACGGTTATGGCGCCGAAATCCACCCAGGTGCGGCTGAGGGTGCAGCGGATCATCGGCGATCGCCCGGAGCCGCCCAGGGGAACGGCCGGGCAGCCGGTGCCCAGGTCCAGCGAGCACGAGTCGATGACGCCCGCCGCAGCGGTATAGCCGACGACGACGGCCAGGTCCTCGCCCGGGGCGAGTTCCGTGGCCCCTCCACCGGAAGCGATCCTGAACGTCGTGCAATCGGCCGCGATGGAGGGTGCGACCATCAGCGGATCGCCGCCCCCGTTGTGGACGCTGACGATCCGCAGGGCCTCCACGCCGATGGGCTGCCCCCCGAACTCCAGCGCCGGCGGATCGACCTCGCAGGCCGGGCCTTCCCCGTTGAACCATGCCACCGCGGACGTGCCGGAGGACGTGGCCATCGGCAGCAGCCGGTTGGGGTCCGCGAAGTCGATATAGGCCATCTGGCCGGGAAGCGACGGGTGGACCGTGGGCAGCAGCGAGAAGGTCACCGGCCCCGGCCCTGTGATCGTGTACGTGGCCGTGGCCAAGAGGACATCCGGACCGCCGGGCAGCGGCGCGCCCAGGCCCACGGTGAACGACGGGGGCGTCTCGAAGTTGTAGGCAAGGCCTTCGAGCGTCCAATCCAGGAAGGCGCCGGGGCCGTCGACGGCGAAGCGGCACTCCCAGCCGCCGACACCCGCGACGCTCGGGTCGTGGAGCACCAGGTAGAGCTCGCCCTGGGCCGGAACGGACTGGCCGTCCAGCCGGGCCTGTTCGTACCCCGGGTCGAACCACAGGCCGATGGTATCGGCGGCCGCGGCGCCGGCGGCGCCGACAAGGATCCCGGCGGACATCAAGGCGATGGCGGGCGTCCGGAAGCGGTCGATCGTCGCGGGAAACATGGCGGATCCCCTTGGCAATAAGCGAAGACCATGAAGTCTGAATATGTATTATCAGGCGTGATCTTACTGCCGGTGTGCACGCGAGGGCCAGCGGAATCCTGGCCGGTCGCGCCGGCGACGGCGGGCCCCGGCCGTCAATCCCCCGCCAGCACCCGAGAAGGAATCACCCACTCCAGCGTCCCCCGCGGCGGATCCTCCCCCGCCAGGTCCACCCGCACCAGGCTGGCCTTCCGCACCGTCACGTCGGACCCGCCGGTGATGGTCCCGGTCACCAGCGAAAACGACGGCTCGTGCCCCACCAGCAGCAGGCGGCCGCGGCGGGTGGTCGCCAGAATCCCCGCCAGCGCCGCAGGTCGAACCGGAACCCCAGCCGCTCGTCCGTGACCACGCCGCCCTCGGGGTCGAGGGCGGCGGCCAGGATGCCGGCGGTCTGCGCCGCGCGCGCCAGCGGGCTGGTGACGATGCGGCGACGCCCAGGTGCAGCTGGGCCATGGCCGCGGCCTGGCGTTCCAGCTGCCGCCGACCCACGGGCGGTCAGGGGACGGTCGAAGTCGTCGCCGTCCCAGGCGTCGCGGTCGGCGCGGCCGTGGCGGACCAGGTAGAGGCGTCGGGGCATGGGCGTCCCTCCGGTTCAGATGGGCGGCGGCGGTACACCGCCAGCAGGTGGTCTGGGCGTCGAGGGGGCCTCGTCCTTGGCGGGCGCGGCCTGGGCGTAGCTGCCGTCCGGCTGCATGATCGCGCGCCTTGGCGTTGTCGGCGCAGGTACGTCGCCAGCACCGTGTCCCGCAGGTGGCGCGGCAAGCTCCGGGCGAGCGCACGGGAAACAGCACCTCGATGCGCCGGTCGACGTTGCGGGTCATGAGGTCGGCGCTGCCCGACGAGGATCTCCTCGTCGCCGCCGTTGGCGAACCAGTAGATGCGGCTGTGCTCGAGGAAGCGGCCCACATCGCTGCGCACGCGGATGTTCTCGCTCAGGCCCTGGCACCCCCGGCCGCAGGCTGCAGATGCCGCGCAGCAGCAGGTCGATCTCCACGCCGGCGCGCCGACGCCTCGTACAGCTTGTCGATGAGCTCGCGGTCCACCAGGGCGTTGGCCTTGAAGACCAGGTGGGCCGGGCGGCCTTCGCGGGCGTGGCCGATCTCGCGGTCGATGCGCTCGATCAGGTCCCGGCGCAGGTTCAGGGGCGCCACCAGCATCTGCCGGAAGTCGGCCTGCTGCGAGTAGCCGGTCAGGATGTTGAACAGGTCGGTGGCGTCGTTGCCCAGCTCCTCGTCGCAGGTCAAGCAGGCCCAGGTCCTCGTAGATGCGGGCGGTCAGGTGGTTGTAGTTGCCGGTGCCCAGGTGCAGGTAGCGGCGCAGGCCGCCGTCCTCGCGGCGCACCACCAGCAGGAGCTTGGCGTGGGTCTTCAGCCCCAGCATGCCGTAGATGACGTGCACGCCCTCGCGCTCCAGCATCTTGGCCCAGCCGATGTTGCTCTCCTCGTCGAAGCGGGCCTTCAGCTCCACCAGCACCGTCACCTGCTTGCGGTGCTCGCGCCGGGCCTCGAGCAGGTACTTCACCACCGGCGAGTTGCGGCCCACGCGGTAGAGGGTCTGCTTGATGGCCAGCACGTCGCGGGTCGCGCGCCGCGGTCTTCAGGAAGTCGATCACCGGATCGAAGGACGTGTAGGGGTGGTGCAGCAGGATGTCGCCCTGCCGGATGGCCGCGAACACGCCGGCCTCGGCGGCGTCGCGGGCCAGCGCCGCCGGCACCGCGGGGTGCAGCGGCGGGTCCTTCAGCTCGTAGCGGTCGACGTCGCACAGCTGCATCAGGCCGCTCAGCGCCCAGGGGACCGTCCAGGGTGTAGACGTCGTTGGCGTGGGTGCCAGGTTCTCCACCAGGACCGCGCGGCCGGCGTCGGGCATGCGCGCGTCCAGCTCCAGGCGCACCACGGCGCCGAACCGCCGCTCGCGCACGTTCTCGGTCATGGTCTCCAGCAGGTCCGACGCCTCCAGCTCCTGGATCTCGACGTCGGCGTTGCGGGTCACCCGGAAGGGCGCGGCGTGCACCACCTCCACGCCGGGGAAGAGGCGGTCCAGGTGGGCGGCGATCACCTGCTCGAGCCAGACGAACCAGTGGTGGAAGGGCACCGTGCCGTCCTTGCGCTCGCCGCCCGGAGGAGCGCTTGATGGGCAGCAGGCGGGGCAGGGCGGCCGGGCACCTTGACCCGGGCGAAGCGCTCCTCGCCCGAGGGCAGCGCGCACCACCACCGCCAGGTTCAGGCTGAGGTTCGAGATGTGGGGGAAGGGGTGCCCGGGATCGAAGGCCTGGGGCGTCAGCACCGGGAAGATGGACTTCGCGGAACTGCTCGTCCACCTGCGTGCGCTGCTTGTCGCTGAGCTCGGCGTAGTCCAGGACGTGGATGCCGGCCTCGGCCAGGGCGGGCTGCAGCTCCTGTGCGCCACAGCTCGCCGGCGCGCGAGCATGAGCTTGACCAGGTCGCGCCGGATCAGCGCCAGCTGGTCCGCCGGCAGCAGGCCGTCCAGGGAGAGGTCGACGATCCCGGCCGCGCTTCTGCATGATGAGGCCGCCGACGCGCACCATGGCGAACTCGTCGAGGTTGGAGCCGAGGATCGCCAGGAACTTCACGCGCTCCAGCAGCGGGTTGCGGGGTCGCGGGCCTCCTCCAGGACGCGCTGCTGGAAGGCGAGCAGGCTCGAGTTCGCGGTTGACGTAGCGTTCGGCCGCGTCGGGGATCACGGGACACGTCCGAGATTCTCCAGGGGCTGCAGCACGGGCGGACCCTCCTGGCGGCCGACGGGGCGCGCGGGTCCGCGGAGCATAGGATTTCCGCGGCACGGGCGATGCAAGGGCCCGCGTGCCGCTTTGCGACATATCTAACACAAGCGGACGCCGGACGGCCGCCGGCGGCCGCCGGGGAGAGGCATGAAGTTCGTCTCGTGGAACGTCAACGGCCTGCGGGCCTGCCTGAACAAGGGATTCCTCGACTTCCTGGCCGGGACCGACGCCGACCTGGTCTGCCTGCAGGAGGTGCGGGCCCTGCCCACCCAGGTGGACCTGGACCTGCCCGGCTGGACCATGCACTGGAATCCCGCCCTGAAGCCCGGCTACTCGGGCACGGCCATCCTGGCGCGCACGCCGGCGCGGGCGGCTTTCCCGGGTCTGGGTCGCGGCCGAGCTGGACACCGAGGGGCGGGTGCTGACCGTCGAACTGGACGACATCTACCTGGTCACCGTCTACACGCCCAACGCCCAGCGCGGAGCTGACCCGGCTGGACTACCGAGCAGCACCGGTGGGATCCCGACGTTCCTGAAGTTCGTGCGCACCCTGGAGAAGACGAAGCCGGTGGTGTTCTGCGGCGACCTGAACGTCGTCGCACCGGGAGATCGACCTGGCCAACCCGGGGCCCAACCGGGGCAACGCCGGCTTCACCGACGAGGAGCGGGCCGGCTTCGACCAGCATCCTCAAGGCCGGCTTCGTCGACACCTTCCGCGAGTTCGAGACGGGCGGCGGCCACTACACCTGGTGGAGCAACCGCCAGGGCGTGCGCGAGCGGAACATCGGCTGGCGCATCGACTACTTCCTGGTCTCAGGGGTCCTCCGGCCGCGGCTCGTCGCCGCCGGCATCCTCGCCGACGTCATGGGGTCGGACCACTGTCCCATCACCCTCGAGCTGGCCTGAGTCCTCCGGCGCCGCGGGGGCGTCGTCCGGTCCCGCCGGCGGCGGTCCCGCGGGCTCCGGTTCCGGACCGCCGGCCGGACCGCCGTCGGGTCCGAGCACCGCGAACCCCGGCCCGAACTGGCCCAGCCACTCCAGGTCCAGGTAGCGCACGAACACGGGCAGGGGCAGGGTCAGCACCGTGCCCACGTAGGGGATGGCCAGCAGCAGCAGCCCCACGCAGCAGGTCAGCAGGCCGCCGGCGACGATCACCGCCGCGGCGGCGAGGTTGATGGCCCAGCAGCAGCAGGCCGTAGGCCACGAAGGGCCAGGGCTGCGCCCGGAACTCGGCCAGGAACACCGACCAGGCCGCGTTGCAGCCCAGGCCCCGCCGGTACATGATGGGCACCACCAGGTGCAGCAGGAAGAAGTCGATGAAGGCCAGGAGCATCACCACCACGAAGCTGGCGATGCCCAGGAGCACGAACGCGCCGAAGTAGGCCAGGCCGGGCGCCTCGGACGCGCCCAGGGTGGCGATGACCAGCAGGAACGAGCCGCCCAGGAGCCCCATCACCACCAGCGCCACCAGGCCGTAGACCACCTGCCAGAGGAAGAGGCTGTCGGCCAAGCGGCCGAACCGGGACCAGGGGGCCGGTCACCTCCGTGCGGCGGTGCACCAGGTTGTCCAGGAAGACGAACTGCCCGCGGCTGCCCAGCCAGGTCACGACCAGGCCGACCACGAGGGCCAGGAACAGCAGCACCAGGAGGAAGCCCACGGACCAGAAGTCGGCCAGGGCGTGGTGCGCGCTCTCGTAGGCCCGGTGGGGCCACTCGTCCACCGGCGCATTCCAGTTCACGTGCTCCTGCCAGCGCCAGCCGCTGCTGCTGTTGCCGCCGCTCTCCACCAGACCGGCCAGGAACGCGGTGAAGCCCAGCACGAACCAGCGGCCCAGATCGAAGGGGTGGAACAGCAGCCCGCTCATGCGCCGCCAGGCCTGGCGGATGGGGTGGGAGTAGACGATGGACATGGGTCCCTCCGGGCGTTCGGGGCGGTGGTCGGGGGCAGGGCGCCGGGGCTACCCGCGGGGCGCCGGGCGTATTCGCCGCACCCGCTGCCGCGGTGTCCCCGGCGGCGAAAGCCGGGAATTTTTCTCTTGAATTGCCGGGCGGTCGTTCCATGGTATGGGGCGCAAGGGCATGTTTGTAATTACAAAAATCCCGGGCCTGGCCGGCGGCCGACGTCGGCGCCGGCCGCGGGGGCGAACACGACACCAGGGAGGCGACCCATGACACCACACCAGCAGGAACGGCGGCCCGCCGGCCGCACCTTCGCCGCGACGACGACCGTGGGAGCGCGTCCGTGAGCCGCCCGGGCGCCAAGGTGCGCGCGTCCCATGCCGGCCTGGGCGTGATCCTGGCCGTCGGCGCCCTCGTGATCGTCCTGACCGGTTTCAGCCTGCGCCATCCCGGCTGGTTCGGCCCCCGGGTCGCGGCGCCGCACGGCCTGGCCGCCGATCCCCACACCCCGGGCCGGCTGCTGCGGACCGCACCCGGCCTGCAGGAATCGCGGGACGGCGGCCTCACCTGGGCCGACCTGGCCGTGCCCGACGCCGCCGCGCGGCCGCTGGCGGTGGCCTTCGCCCCGGACAGCACCGGAACCCTCTGGCTGCTGGCGCGCGGCGCCCTCCTGCGCCGGGACGACGACGGCGGCGCCTGGACGCCGGTGCCCCTGCCGCCGGCAGCCGCCGGCCCCGCCGCCCCCCGGGAGCTGACGGTGACCGCCCGCGGGATCCCCGTGGTGGCCGGGGCCCTGGGCGCGTGGGCCCGCGACGAGGCCGGCGGCGCCTGGCGTCCCCTCTGGACGCGGCGCCCCGCCCGCGGCGAGCGCGTGCGCCGCTGGGTGCACGACATCCACACGGGGGAGTGGGGCTTCGGGCTCATGCCGCGGATCTACGACGTGGGGGCCATCCTCTTCCTGGGAGTCATCGCCACCGGCTGGGTGCTGGGGACGCGGCGCAGCGGTCGCAAGCGGCGCTCGTAGGCGGGAGGGCGAGGCCGGTCAGCGCCCGGGCCGCAGGTCCAGCCCGCACCCCGAGTACTCGTCGCCCGTCCCAGCGCACGGTCACCCGCCAGGGGAAGGGCGCCCCGCTCATGGTGTCGAGGCAGGGTCCGGGTTCGGCGATCACGACGATGCCGGCGTCGGGTCGTCGTAGCCGGCGGCCGCGCCCCGCCAGGGGTCCCGCGGGGTCAGGGGGTGGCGCGCCGGGTGGTGCCCAGGTCCAGCAGCAGCACCAGCGAGTCGGGCCAGGCGGTCAGGGTCCAGAAGGGCTCGTTGCCGGCGGCGGTGAACAGGGCGCCCTCGCGCCAGAGGTCGGCCAGCACCTGGTGGCGCCCGGTGGGCGTCGCAGCCCGTCAGCGTCCGGTCGCCGCGGATCAGCATGCGCCTCGTCGCCCTTGGTCCACAGGGTGTCGGTGGCGTCGGCGTAGCGGGCGCCCGAAGCCGAGGGGATGCGGGCCAGCCGGTGCAGCCCGTCGGCGGCCACCAGCAGGGCCGAGTCCGGCCCGGCGAAGCAGGCCAGGAAGCGCTGGCCCTCCCCGCAGCCGAAGGCCAGGAACGGCGGCGCGCCCCGCCGCGGGAATCGCCATGGCCGCAGCCGGCTCAGATCCCCAGCGCGGCCGCCAGGACCAGCGCCGCGACGATCGCTTCCCCAGGCTCGATCCATTGCGTCCAGCCACTCCCTTGACGATTCCCGTCGCGTGCGCCGCGGTCGGGTCCGCGCCTTGCACGGTCCCGGACGGGACCACAAATCCCTTGCAAACAGTCACTTGGGGCGTGTTTCGACGGGATCGGCCATGCAGATTGCAACGACACTCGCGTTGGTGATGCTGCTGGCGGCGTGCGCCGGCCCGCGCCGGGCAGGCCCATCCCGACACGCTCGTCTATACGGTCCAGGATGGCGACTCGCTCGTCAAGATCTGTGGTCAGCACCGGCACCTGACCAACCACTACTCCCTGACCGACATGCTCACGGACATCCGGCGGACCAACGGCCTGCAGTCCAACTTCCTGCGCATCGGCCAGACGCTGAAGATCCCCGTGCGGACGATCCGGCCCGGCGCCCAGGTGGCCGACCCGGTGGCCCAGGGCGCCGAGGTGCGCGGCATCTACCTGACGGGGCCGGCCTGCGCCTCGTCGTCGGTGTTCGAGCGCGTGGACGCCTTCATCCAGGCCGGCGGCAACGCGGTGGTCTTCGACGCCAAGGACATCGACGGCGCGGTCACCTACCAGAGCCGCCGTCCCCTGGCCTCGCCGGGGCACGGCCGCGTCGGCGCCCATGATCCCGTCGCTGGACGACATGATGGCGCGCTTCCACCGCCGCGGGCTGTACGTGGTGGCGCGGGTGGCCCTCTTCCTGGACGGCGAGCTGGGGCGCGAACCACCCCGAGCTGGCCCTCCACGACTCGACGGGCGGCGTCTGGAGCGAGCGGGACTGCGCCTGGCTGGATCCCGCGCGGCCCGAGGTGCGGGGCTACCTGCTGGGCCTGGCGGGCGAGCTGGCCCGGGCCGGGGCCGACGAGGTCCAGTTCGACTACGTTCGCTTCCCCACCAACGGCTGGCGCGGCGACTGGACGGGCGACCTGGAGGGGACCGCCGCGCCGGCGCCGCGCCGTCATCGCCGGCTTCCTGGCCGCGGCCCGGGACACCCTGGCGCCCCTGGGCGCGAAGCTGTCCACGGACCTGTTCGGCATCATGGCCTGGGACCGCATGGAGGACCTGGCCATGACCGGGCAGCACGTGCCCACCATCGCCGCCCTCGTGGACGTGATCTGCCCCATGATCTACCCCTCCCACTTCCGGCCCGGCTTCGAGGGGCGGCGGCGGCCGGGGGACGATCCCGCCTACTTCGTGGACGAGGGCACCCGCCGCTTCGTGGACCAGGCCGGCGGCCAGGCCGAGATCCGGCCCTGGCTGCAGGCCTTCCCCTACATGGTCAGCGACTACGACGGGGACTACATCGCCGCCCAGGTGACCGCGGCCAACGGGGCCGGGGGCGCCGGCTGGTGCCTGTGGAATCCGTCCTGCAGCTACACCGTGGCCCTGGACGTGCTGCCGGGCCTGACTCGGCCGGAGCGCCGCGACCGCCACGGCGGTGGTCGCCGCCGCGCAGCCGGCGCGCCGCGTCGCCGGCGGGCGCCGCCGGCGCCGCCGGCGGTCAGCGCCGCGGCGGGCGTCGCCACCGACCTGATGACGGGCGCCCTGCTGCAGCGCGCAGCCCCGTCCGCGGCGACCGGCCCTGATCCCGGAGCGGAACCCGGCCGATTCCGCCGCGCCGGACCGCGGCGTTTCCCGCAAAATCCCGTGGCATCCCGCCGGGGCGGCGCTTAGATTTCGCTGCAGGCCGCCAGCCGTCCACGTCAGCGGGGGATCCGACCATGCCGTTCAGCAAGATTGCCCAGTCCATCGCTCCTTCCGCCACCCTGGCCCTCAACGCCCGGGCCGCGAAACTGCGCGCCGCCGGCGAGCCGGTCATCCACCTGGGGGGCGGCGAGCCCAAGAGCCTGGCCCCGGCCTCGGCCATCGCAGGCGGGCATCGCCATGCTCGAAGACCGGCGAGGTGCGCTACACGCCGGCCACCGGGCACGCCGGCCATGAAGGACGCCATCATCGCCTACACCGAGCGGTTCTACGGCCGCACGCGTGGCGCGGGAGAACGTCATGGCCAGCGCGGGCGCCAAGCAGGCCATCATGGTGGCGCTGCTGGCCCTGGTGGACCCGGGGGACGAGGTGGTCTTCCCGGTGCCCTACTGGGTCAGCTACCCGGACATGGTGCGGCTGGCCGGCGGCGTGCCGGTGCCGGTGCGCGCGTCCGGACGGCGGCCTGCAGCCGAGCCTCGAGGACATGGCGAAGGCCTTCACGCCGCGCACCCGCGCGGTGCTGCTGAACAGCCCCAACAACCCGTCGGGCGTCGTCTTCGACGAGGACTTCGTGCGCGGCCATGGTGCGCCTGTGCGAGGAGCGGGACATCGTACCTGCTGATGGACGACATCTACCACCGCATGGTCTTCGACGGCGGGCGGGCGGCCAACTGCTACGACTGCACCGACCGCGAGCTGGACGACACCCGCATCGTGGTGCTCAACGGCGTGTCCAAGCAGTACGCCATGACCGGCTTCCGCATCGGCTGGGCGGTGGGGCCGGCGGCCCTGATCAAGGCCATGGGCAACATCCAGTCCCACCAGTCGGGCAATCCCTGCGCCCTGAGCCAGCACGCGGCGGTGGCCGCCATCGACGGCGCCCAGGACTCGGTGGACCGAGCTGTGCGCGACCCTCGAGCGCAACCGCAACGAGCTGATGCGACTGCTGGCCGGAGATCCCCGGCCTGGGGGTGAACGTGCCCGGCGGGACCTTCTACAGCCTTCTGCGACTTCAGCCGCTTCGACGAGGATTCCACGCGCCTGTCCGAACGGCTGCTGGAGAAGGTCCAGGTGGTGACGGTGCCCGGCGTGGAGTTCGGCATGGAGGGGTACCTGCGCCTGAGCTTCTGCGGTGCGCCGAGGACGATGTGCAGGAGGGCGTGCGCCGCATCGCCTGGCTGCTGGACGCCGGCGGCGGGGCCGGAGCTGGAGACGGCGGGCCGCGTCTACCGCCGCTGAGGCCGCGAGCCGCTGGGACCGAACCGGAAGCCGGGCCCCGCGGGGTCCGGCTTCCGGCATTCCGGCGGCGGCGTCAGCCGCGCCCGTGGCGGATGATGGCGCCCTCGACGGTGTAGATGGTGTCCTCGGCGATGTTGGTGGCCTGGTCGGCCACCCGCTCGAGGTTCTTGGCCACCAGCAGCCAGCAGACCATCTTCTCGGACTCGCCCGGGCGGCGGGCACATCTCGCCCCGCAGCAGGCTCGACGATCTCGCGGTAGAGGGCGTCCACCGCATCGTCGGCCTTCAGCACCTCGCGGGCCTTGGCCGTGTCCATGCCCATCAGCGACTCCAGGGCGCCGCGCAGCATGGCCTGGGCCTTGTCGCCGATCCTGCAGCAGCGCGGTGAAGGCGGGGGGCATGGACTCGGCGCCCATGCAGTTGCGGCCGCTGGCGATGTTCACCGCCAGGTCGCCGATGCGCTCGAGGTCGTTGTTCATCTTCAGCACCGCGACCAGGAAGCGCAGGTCGACCGCCACCGGCTGGTGCAGGGCCAGCAGCTTGAGGCATTCCTCCTCGACCTCCACTTCCAGGCGGTCGATCTCGAGGTCGCCGGCGCGCACCTGGGCGGCCAGCTGGGAATCGCTCTCCTCCACCGCGCGCAGGGCCAGCTTCAGACTCTGCTCCACCAGCGAGCTCACGTGGAAGAGCTGCTTCTTGAGCTGCTCGATTCCCTCTGCAGATGGATCTTCACGCCGGGACCTCCCGCGGCAGGATGATGGTGAAGGTGCTGCCCTGGCCGACCTCGCTGGTCCACGGTCGACGCGCCCGTGGTGGGCCTGGGCGATGTGCTTGACGATGGCCAGGCCCAGCCCGGTGCCGCCCATGCCGCGGCTGCGCGCCTTGTCCACCCGGTAGAACCGTTCGAAGACCCGGGGCAGGTGCTCGGGCGCGATGCCCGGGCCCTGGTCGCGGACCGTCACCAGCACGCCCTCGGCGCCCTCGGCGGCAGGCCAGCTCCACCGGCGTGCCGGCGGGGCTGTACTTCAGGGCGTTGTCCACCAGGTTGCCCACGGCCTGCTCCAGCAGGGCCGGGTTCACGGCGGCCCGCAGGTCGCCCCCGCAGGCCAGCCGCAGGCGGCCGGCCGCGTCGGGGTCGCGGGCGGCCAGGTCGCGCTGCACCCGTTCCAGGACGGTGCCGCACCGGCAGCTCCTGCAGGTCGATGCCGCCGCTCTCGGTGTCCTTCTCCAGGCGCGAGAGGGCCAGCAGGTCGCCGATGATGGCGTCCAGCCGGTCGGCCTGGCGGTTGACGATGCCCAGGAAGCGCGCGCATCTCGGCCTCGTCCGTGGGCGGCTCCTCCAGCAGGGTCTCCACGAAGCCCTTGATGGAGGTGATGGGCGTCTTCAGCTCGTGGGAGACGTTGGCCACGAAGTCGCGGCGCATGTTCTCCAGGCGGCGCAGGCGGGTCACGTCGTTGAGCACCAGCAGGGCGCCGATCAGGTTGCCGTCGCCGTCGCGCAGATCGGTGGCCGTCACCTGCACGCAGACCTCGTTGCGGCGGCCCAGGTGGACGTCGCGCTCGACGGTGGCGTCGCCGGCCAGGGCCCGCTGGACCAGGGTGGTCAGGTCGGGGTCGCGGGCGGCCTCCTGGATGCTGCGGCCGGCGGCCTGCTCGGCGCCGCACGCCCAGCAGGCCGCGCGGCCACGGCGTTCAGGCGGATGACCGTCTCGTCCAGGTCCACGGCGATGACGCCCTCGACCATCGATGACATGACCGCCTCCAGCTCGCGCCGCTGGGCATCGATGGTCTCGATGCGCCGCCCCAGCTGGTCGGCCATGCGGTTCATGGCGTCGGCCAGGGCGGCGACCTCCTCGGAGTCCGACTCGTGGGCCCGGGCGTCCAGGTTGCCCGCGGCGAAGGCCTCGGCGCTGAACTGCAGGCGGGCCAGGGCGTTGCGCAGGCGGCGGGACAGCAGGTAGGCCGTCAGGCCCGCCAGCAGGGCCAGGGCCAGGCCGGCCAGGGCGATGCGGGCCAGGGAGCCGCTCATGACCTCGCCCAGGGAGGCGTCGGCGATGGACGTGCGCACCACGAAGACGGTGCCTCCGGCGGTGGCGGCGGCCACCGCGCAGTAGACCCGCCGGTGGTCGAGGGTGGCGCTGTAGCGGCTGCTGCGGCCGCTGCCGTCGGCCAGGGCGGCGATCACCTCGGGGCGGTCGGCGTGGTTCTCCATGCGCGCCGGGCAGCTCCAAGGAGTCGCCCACCACGCGGCCGTCGGCCCGGATCACCGTGAAGCGCATGCCGGTGACTTCGCGGTAGCCCCGGCAGAGCTCCTGCACGCCGGGCTCGTCGCCGCGCGGCCAGCCGCACGGCGAAGGCCGGCGCGGTGAGGCGCGCCGTCTGCTCCAGGTCCTTGCCGGTCTCGCGCACGATGAAGCTGCGCACCGCCTGGGCGGCGAAGGCCGTCACCAGCAGCAGGCTCAGCACGAGGATCGTCAGCAGGGGAGGGAAGAAGGTCCAGAGCAGGCTGCGACGCCGCATCTCAGTCGCCCATCTTGTAGCCGACCCCGCGCACGGTCTGGATCAGGCCGCCCGCCGGGACCGAGCTTGCGGCGCAGGGCCGCCACCTGCACGTCGACCGACCGTCCCGTCACCGGGTAGTCGTCGCCATGCACCGAGCGCACGATCTGGCTGCGCGTGAACACCCAGCCCGGCCGCGAGGCCAGGAACTGGAGGATGCGGAACTCGGTCCGCGTCAGGTCCACGTTCGCCCCCTCGACCCGGACCTCGTGGCGTCCGGGGTGGATCTCCAGGCCTTCCAGTTCGGTGGTCTCGTCCTCGCGGGGACGCGCGGCTCGGGCCGCGGCGCAGCACCGCCTTGACCCGGGCCAGCAGCACCTTCGGCCGGAAGGGCTTGGTCACGTAGTCGTCGGCGCCGGCCTCGAAACCGGCGACGATGTCCTCCTCCTCGCCCTTGGCCGTCAGCATGATGACGGGATCTCGGGCGGTCTGCGGGTCGGCCTTCAGCCGCCGGCACACCTCCAGCCCCGACAGCCCCGGGCAGCATGAGGTCCAGGATCACCAGGTCGGGCCCGGCCTCGCGGGCCTGGAGCAGGCCCTCCTCGCCCGTGGCCACGCTCTGGGGGTCGTAGTCGTGGCGTTCGAGATTGTACTCGAGCAGTTCCGCGATGTCCGCTTCGTCCTCGACGATCAGGATGTGTTCTCCGGCCATGGCGCACTCGCCTCCCCGCTCGAAGGCCTGTGTACCGGTCATTCGTCGGGCACGTTCACCCCGCCGGACGTATCCCGCAAGTTAGGAGTTTGTAAAGGGCTGAAGCCCATCGGCGGATCCTGTCGCCGGATACGGCGACCTTACACCATTTTGGCGCCGGCCTGGCGAAATGCTTGCCCTCGACGTCGAGGGTGCCGGCCGATTCCCGGGCCCGGGCCGCCGCCCGCCGAGGGCGGCCTCCCGGGAGGGCCCGCGCCACCCCACGCGGGGTCGCGCCATCCGCCACGAAATCCCAATCGGTTCCTAGGCAATCGATTGCGAATGTTATTACAAAAACACATTGCTGATCCTGCGGTCTCCGAAGGTCGTTGCCGTTCCATAACTTGATTAATGGACCCGGGCCAAGAATCACCGTGGCACGCGGTTCCCCTTGAAATACTACGATTTCAGTATGATATAAGGTGTTTATAAACAATGTGTTGCATGATATTTGTCTTTGGCGTCGAACCGGGCCGGCGTACTAGGTTTGGCCGGTCCTTTGCGGGGGGCGCAGCCGCGGCTGCGCGACGCCCGCCAGGCGTGGGTCGGCCGGCGATCGGGTAACCTGTCGAATTTTTGGCAGTGCGGGGTCGGGTGGTGTCAGCGCAGGTCGGACCGTCGGTCGGCCCCGGCATCACGCCCGACCGGATCTGTGACCGCGGCGGCCCCGGGTCCGGCTAGACGCGAAAGGTCCAGGCCATCATGCGAAGGTTCCCACTCCTCGTCATTGCAGCGGTGCTGCTGGTCATCCCCGCGGCTGCGCTACGCGCTCAGCGACGACGTCTGCGCCGACTGCCACGCCAACTCCGGCGGCGTGCCGGCGGAGATCAGCAAGGACATGCTGGTGGGCAGCGTGCACGAGGGCTTATCGTGCCTGGACTGCCACACGGGCATCACGTCGATCCCGCACGCGCCCCACCTGCCGAATCCCGACTGCGGCTCCTGCCACGAGGACGTGAAGGAGACCTACGTCCAGCACGGGCGGGGCATGGTGGGCGTTTCCGAGTCGGTGCCGACCTGCCAGGACTGCCACGGCAGCCACCACATCCTCAGCCACACCAACTCCGAGTCGATGGTGCACCCGTCGAACCTGCCGGCGACCTGCGGCAAGTGCCACGAGAACCAGGAGTTCCTGGCCCGGCTGAACATCAAGTTCAAGCACCCCATCGAGGTCTACCAGCAGGGGGTCCACGGCAAGGCCACCGCCGGCGGCAAGGACACCGCCGCGTCCTGCAACGACTGCCACTCCACCGGCGGGACGGCCCACCGCATCCTGCCGCCGGGCGACATCGAGTCGACCATCAACTTCTTCAACATCTCCAAGACCTGCGGCAAGTGCCACAGCGTCATCGAGGCCGAGTACGAGGCGGGCATCCACGGCGAGCTGGTGTCCCGCGGCGAGGTGGACGCGCCCACCTGCACCCACTGCCACGGCGAGCACGGCATCCTGGCCACCGACGACCCCCGGTCGCCGGTCAGCGCCTTCCGCGTGGCCGAGGCCACCTGCACCCCCTGCCACGACTCGGCGAAGCTGAACGAGAAATACGACCTGCCCACCGGGCCGCCTGCAGTCGTACGTGGACTCCTACCACGGCCTGAAGAGCCGCGCGGGCGACAAGACCGTGGCCAACTGCGCCTCCTGCCACGGCGCCCACCTGATCCTGCCGTCGAGCGACCCGCGCTCGTCGGTGGCGCCCCAGAACCTGACCGCCACCTGCGGCAGCTGCCACACGGGCATCAGCCCCGAGACGGCGGCCAAGACCAACATCCACTCCCCGACCACCGGCCAGGCCAGCGGCTGGCCCCACATCATCAAGATCATCTACCAGCTGCTGATCCTGATGGTCATCGGCGGCATGGCCGGCTACTGCATCGTGGACTGGGTGCGGCAGGTCAAGGACATCGATGAAGCAGGGAGCAGGTGCGGCGCATGGAGACCGACGAGGTCATGCAGCACGCGGTGCTGGCCGTGTCCTTCACGGTCCTGGTCATCACCGGCTTCTCCCTGCGGTTCTACGACGCCTGGTGGGCCAAGATCATCTTCGCCCACGAGGGCGGCGCCCAGATCCGCGGCCTGATCCATCGCGGCGCCGCCGTGGTCATGATCATCGGCGCCATCTGGCACGCGGGCTTCCTGGCCACCACCAAGGGCCGCATCTTCCTGGCCGACATCGCACCCAAGCTCGAGGACGCCAAACTGTTCTGGCAGGCCCTGATGTACAACCTGGGCCGCAGCCGGAACCACCCGCACATGCGCCGCTTCTCCTTCGTGGAGAAGGCCGAGTACTGGGCCCTGATCTGGGGCACGGTGGTGATGGCGATGACCGGCCTGAGCCTCTGGTTCGAGGACATCCTGGTGGAGCACGTGGGCAAGGGTCTGCTGGAGGTCTTCCTGGTCATCCACTACTACGAGGCCTGGCTGGCCTTCCTGGCGATCCTGGTCTGGCACATGTACGGCGTGATCTTCAACCCGAAGCTGTACCCCATGAATCCGTCGTGGATCACCGGGACCATGCCGAAGGAGATGTTCGAGGCGGAGCACGCGGCGGCCAAGTCGCCCGGCAACGTCGACAAGCGCAAGCGCCTGGGGCGGGACCGCGAGGTCTAGCGCCGGCCCGAACGCCCGGCCCGGCCCCCGAACAGGGGGCCGGGCCATTTTGCATTCAGGACTCAGGATGGTCCATTTCCGGCCGATGCTGGAGAGGCAGAGGAATCGCCTGACCTCTTGACCGGAGTGGATGTCATGCCTTTGATCGAGCAGATCCTGTACGGATCCGAGTCCGGCCAGCGTGGGGCGCCCCGCTCCGTGCTCGCCCAGTCGCCGGGCATGGGCTCGGAAGCGGCGGCGGAAATCCGCCGGCTCTGCGACAACTGGGGAGACCTGCCGGTGGCGGGCCTGTCCGCCCCCGCGATCCTGTCCACGCCCCTGAAGGCCACCATGCCCGCCATGCGCGGTCAACTGTGGGCCGTGCTGCGCCTGGCGCCCGGGGATGCGGCCTTCGTCCACGGCGTCGTGCTCAACGACGCCGACTTCACCGCCTACGGCCGCAACCCCTTCGCCCTGGCGCACGCCGTCGAATTCCTGGAGGAGTGGCGGCCGGGAACGATCCTCGACCGCCGCACCGTCAACGAGGTGCACGATTCGCAGCTGGTGGCGCCACCTCCGGGCAAGGGCGACCTGGCTCTGGTCCTGGAGGCCATCCGCCACCTGCTGACCAAGGGCAAGCTGCTGCTGCCCCTGGACCAGCCCGGACCCGACGCGGACCGGGCCCTGGCCCTGATCATCGCCGCGCTGCCCGCGCCCATGCGGAAGGAGCTGCGCTTCGCCTCCTGGGCCAGCAGCGAGGCCAACGGTTGGCGCGTCGCCGCCATGAGCAAGACCGGCTGCCCCTTCAGCGGTTGGCAGCGGCTGCTCCTGGCGGAGGTGGCCGCCATCGTTCCCGACGCCGTGGAGCACTACGCCCGCCAGGTGGGCGAGCGTCTCAGCGCCGGCGACTTGCCCGGCCTGTGCCGGGTGGGTCGCGACCAGGCCGTCATCCCCGGCAGCGGGCCCAAGACCGCTGCGGCCCCGCCGGCCGCCCGACAGCGGCCGGCCCCGCCGCGTCCCCGTCCGGCCCCGCCGGCGCGGGAACGCCGGCCCGAACGGAAGCCCGAAGCCGCGGTGGCGCCGCCGACCGCCGCGGCGCCGCCCAAACCCCGGCACCCCGCCCGGCAGGCATCCCCGACCGAGGTCGGGCGCCGTGTCCCGGCTGCGCCGCCGACACCGCCGCCCTCGCCCGTGGCGGCCGACCGACCGGCCGCCAACTACGTGCATCCCGCCCGCCGGGGCGGCCGCCCCGCGGCGTCCGCCTTGCCGGGTCCCGAGGACAGGGCCCCGCGGTCTGCGGCGCCGCCGCGGCCCTCGGCCCGCACCCGCCTGGCCAGCGCCGGCCGCGCCGTGGGTGCTGCCGGACGCCGGCGGCCGGCGTCTCGCCGGCTGGTGCCCCTGGTCCTGTGCGGCCTGGCGGTGACGGCGGTGTGCTGGTGGAAGATGCCGGAGATCACCGCCTTCATGAGCGCCCGGTTCGGCTGGTTCCGCAACGAGCCGGCCCGGGACCACGATGTCGCGGCCGCCACCCTCCTGCGGGTGGTGGACGTGGGGGCGGTCTACGACCACAGCCTGACCACGGTCGCCCGCGCGGGCGCCGGGGCCGACGCCGTCGCCGGGGTCCGCGACCGGCGCAAGGTGAAGCTCGCGTTCCAGAGCGAGGCCGCGGGCCCGCTGCTGCAGCAGGTGGACCTGTTCGCCGAACTGGCCGCCGACGGCCTGCAGCAGGGCGATCGGCCGGACCGGGAGATCGAACGCATGAAGGCCCTGGCCAGCCAGGGCCGCATCCTGGAACAGGAGATGCGGCGGCTGGAGCTGGCCTGGTACTCCCTGGCCAGCGGCGTCGATTGGCGCGACCTGGGCGGCCTGGAGGATGCCCGGGTGGCGTCCCGTCGCGACTCCCTGAAGGCAGCCGCGCCCACGGCCCTGGCCGAGGCGGGTCGGGAGGTGGGCACGGCGTCGGCCTGGTCCCGTCTGCGCACCGCCCGACTGCAGGTCGCCGGCATGGCCGGTTTGCTGGGAGCGTTCCGCGCCGCCGAGTGGTCCGAGTCCTGGGAGAACAGCCTCTTCGATGCCGCGGAGAAGGTCTCGCCCGCGGCCAGCGCCGTGAGCCGCGCCTACCGCAACAGTGCCTTCGCCTTCGTGCGGCTCAAGCGCGCCGAGCGCAGCGCGGCCGCCCGCGACCTGCCCTTCGCCGATGATTTCGGCGACGGCGTGTGGCCGGCGGGGGACGTCCGGGACGTGCTGTCGGATCTGCGCCGCCAGGTGCGGAAGTTCGACGATGCGGCCGTGCCCGATCTGCTCGCCGGCACCCTCGACCTGTACGATGGCCTGGCCAAGGCGGGCGGCCTGGCCCGCCGGGCCGCGGACGGCGAGGCCCTGGCCAGGCTGGAACGCAACCCCGCCGTGGCCTTCGACCGGAACACCTACGCCGACTACCTGGAGCGGATCCGTTTCGAGGCGGCCCGCTTCGTCCTGGACGCCCGACCCGACTCGGTGGCCGCGGCCATCCCGCGCCACCTCTACGCCGGCCGGGACTCGCTGATGGCCGGGCGCTTCTACGCGGCCCTGGCCGAGACCGGAGCCTCCACCGCCTGGCGCGTGGAGACCCTGACCCAGGAGAATCCCTTCCTGGCCCGCTGGGCCGAGCACCAGGCCGACCGGGCCCTGGCCCGGGAGCAGGTCCGCCGCAGCCGCTTCGACGGCGACTGGCGGAAATGCGTGGAACTGGCGGCCCAGGTGCGCTCCCGCGCGGCCGAGGGCCGCGACTGGACGGCCCAGTGGCTGGACCTGCGCGACGCCGCCGTCGCCCTGCTGGACACGCACGTGCGTGCGGCCGGCGGCGACCCGGACATGGCGGCCCGCCTGACCCGCGCCGCCGACCTGGTCCGGGCCATGAGCGAGCCCCGGCCCCTGGGTGTGACCGCCGTGACGGTGCGCTTCGGCCAGGACGTGCTCACCGGGCCCCAGCCGGTGGTGGTGGAGCTCCAGGTGGTGGGGCAGGCGGTTCCCCTGCGCACGCCGCCGCTGACGGTGGGGCCGGCGGCTCCGGAGGGCAGCGGTTGGGTGGGCACGGCGTCGGTGGACTGGTGGACCAACCTGGCCCCCGGCGACGGGTGCATCGTGCGGGTCATGGACGAGGCGGGGCGCGAGTTGCTGCAGGTGACCTACCCCTCCCTGGCCGAGCGCGCCGGACCCGGCGCCCTGGTCCGGCCCCGGGGCGGCGACGCCGGCACGGTCGCGTTCCAGCTGGCCCCGACCTGGTGGTCCCGCCTGGATCTGCCCTGGCCCGAATAGGCCTGCAACCTCCGGCCGACGCGGCCGTATTGACGGGCGTGTCCCCGCGGGGGCACGCCCGCTCTCGTCACCGGACCCGGAGGAGGCCGACATGCCCGCTTTGCACCGCCGCTTCGCCATCGCCGCCGCCCTGCCGATCCTGCTCGCGCCGGCGGTCCTGCGGGCTGCCGATCCCGAGCCCGCCGAACACCGCGCCGACACCGTCGTCATCGCCGGCGGCGACGGCCACAGCCTGAGCCTGAAGCTGGAGGGGCCGGAGTTGACCATCGTCACCGAGGACGAGGACGGCACCACCACCCGGATCGTGGACGTGGAACAGGTGGGGATGCTGGTGCGCGGCAGCCTGGAGGAGGCGTTCGCCACCCTGCGCGACGCCCAGCTGGACGTGCACATGGGCCACGACAACCGGCTGGACCTCTCCCACGGCGACCGGACCTTCGAGGTGGACGTGAACGCCATTCTGGGGCAGGTGCGCGAAGCCCTCGAGGGTATCGACGGGCTGGATACGGAGGATTGGTCCAGCGTGCGGAGCCGCGACCGCGGCGACGACGAACTGCGGGATCAGCTGCGCGAGTTGAAACGCGAGGTCCGGCGGTTGCGCCAGGAGCTCAAGGAACGGGAGCTCTGACCGGCACACACCCTCCCGCCGGCGTCCGCAACGGTCTCCCCCTTGACCACGGGCGCCGCGGGAGGGAACCCCACGCACGCCAAGCCCCCGGCCGCGGACGGTCGGGGGCTTCGTGTCTGCGCCGCAGCCGCCGTCAGCGGCGGGCGGCGATGGCGTCGATGATCTCGCGATGCTCGGGGAAGCGGTCCGCGGCCTTCTTGCTGAAGACCAGCTCGCCGTCGATTTCCACCTCGAACACGCCTCCGCTGGAGGGGATCAACAGGGGCTCGACGTTGTGTTCGGCGCGTATGGCGTCCGCCAGACCGGCGGCCTTGGGCTCGTAGTTTCAGACCTTGCAGTACTCGATGGTGATCTTCACGGCGTATCCTCCCGGTGCGTCGTGCCGGTCAGAACTGGATCAACGGTTTGGGCCAGGCCGCCAGGGTCTCCTCGAAGCCCTCGGGCGTGAAGTCCTCGATGTGGACGACGGCGTCGTCCCCGCCGCCGAGGATCACGTCGTGGATCCGGTCCTGGATGCCGTTGGTCCGGTCCTCCAGCAGGTTGCGGGTAATATACCAGGATTCGAAGATCCGGCGACCGATCACGCTGTGCAGGGTCAGGCCGTTGACGATGACCCGGTCGAAGGCCTGGATGTGGAAGTTGCCCTGCTTCAGGCCGAAGAGGATGACATCGCCGCCGCGCCGCGTGGACTGGATGGCGTTGTTGACGCTCGAGTTGAAGCCGGCCATCTCCATGGCCACGTCGCAGCCGATGCCGCCGAAGGCGTCGCGCACCTGGGCCACCAGCTCCTTGTCGGCGCTCCAGTTGTGGCCGTTGCCCCGGGCCAGCTTGACGGGGATGACGTCGTCGGCGCCCAGCTCCCTGGCCATGGCGATGTTCTTGGGGTTGGGCTCGACGCCGATCACCCGCGTCGCGCCGAGGGCCCGCGCCACCATGATCACGAACAGGCCGATGGTGCCGCAGCCGAACACCGCCACCGTCCGGCCCCGCAGGTCGGCCGCCGTGCAGGCGTGCACCGCGTTGCCGAACGGCTCCTGCACCGCGGCCACCTTCATGCGGATCTTCCGCGGGTCGGTGGGCCACAGCACGTTGGCCGGCAGCTTGATGTATTCGGCGAAGCAGCCGTCCCGGGCGATGCCGATGATCACGTCCTGGCTGCAGATGTGGGTCTGGCCGATGCGGCACTGGTAGCAGGTGCCGCAGATGATGTGGCTCTCGGTGGAGACGATGTCCTTGGGCCGCAGCCCGTAGCCTCGCCTGGACGTTGCTGCCGGTCTGCACCACCTCGCCGACCATCTCGTGGCCGATGATGCGCGTGGTCGCGTGCTCCCGCTTGAGGGAGTCGAAGATCATGCCCTTGAAGGCGGT
Source organism: Candidatus Krumholzibacteriia bacterium (assembly GCA_963825035.1). Lineage (GTDB taxonomy): Bacteria > Krumholzibacteriota > Krumholzibacteriia > LZORAL124-64-63 > LZORAL124-64-63 > JACZKN01. The sequence goes on from CAWGRT010000010.1 coordinate 132,258, forward strand.
GCGGTTCCAGATGCCGCGGTCGCTGCCGCAGAAGCCGGCGTACACCACCTTGACGATGACGCTCTCGGCGTCCGCCGGCTCGGTCGACTCGTCCAGCACGGGCGCCGGCATGCCCTGCCGCTGGAAGCCCCGGGTCTTCTCCCAGGGCATGGAGGACTTGTCGTAGACCAGGCAGGTCATGGTGTCGGCCGTCAAGGGGCACCTCCGCGGCGGGTCCGGGACCTACGGAAAGGACCGGCCGGTTGGCCCGGCCGGTCCCGTGATCGCGTCGGGCGCGTGTCAGTTGATGCTGTCGTAGCCGTCGCCGTCGAGGGACCAGTAGTGTTCGTCCCACTCCTCGCCGCCGCGGGGGCGCCCCGCTCCTCCTCGGCGAGCAGGTCGTCGAGGGAGACCATCTCGGGCGAATGCCCGTCGTCCCGGGCGGGGGCGCACCAGGATTCGTCCGGGCCGGCCAGGTCGCGCAGGAACTGCTCGAAGCGGTTCAGCCCCGCGGATCCGGCCGAAAGGGCGTTCTCGCCGGCGTCGTCCGCAAGGTCGTCATCCGCCCCGAATTCCTCCGGGTCCAGCTCGTCGAGGGCATCCTCGTCGCGGCCTTGACAGTAACGCCGGACCAGTTCGTCCGCCAGGTCGAAATAGGCGCGGCTGCCCGGCGAACGGCGGTCGTAGATCACCGCCGGCTTGCCCCGCAGCGCCATCTCGGCCAGGCGCGTGGTGCGCGGGATGTCCACGTCCAGGAGCAGGTCGCCGAAGTCGTCGGCCACCCGGGCCGCCACGTGGCGGCCGATGCGCGTGCGCTCGCTGGCCATGGTCAGGAACAGGCCCTCCAGGGCCAGGGGGTCGCCGGCCAGCCGGGCCGCGCCCGTGCCGGCCGGGACGGCGGTGCCGCGGCGGGCGCGGAACTCGTCCACGAAGTCGATGAGGCTGGCGATCGACCCGCGGCACAGCTCCTCCGCCTGCACGGGTACAAGGTAGCTGTCCGACGCCGACAGGGCGGCGCGGGTGGCGGGCCCCAGGCTGGGGGGGCAGTCGATGAGGATGGTGTCGTAGAGGTTGCGGGCCCGGTCCACCTCGCGGACGAAGACGTCGGCGTGGTTCTCCAGGTCGGCGTGGAAGTGCTCCTCCTCGGCCAGGGTCAACACCCGCGGCGACACGAACCACAGCCCGTCCAGGGGCGAGGGTTGGGCCAGGTCGGTCAGCGGAGTGTCGTGGGTGAAGACGTCGCCCAGGCCCACGGGCAGGTCCTCGGGGGCCTTGCCCAGGGTGCGGCAGACGCCGCACTGGCTGTCGGTGCCGATCACCAGCACGGTGTGCCCGGACAGGGCCAGGGCCGCGCCCAGGTTCACCGCGCTGGTGGTCTTGCCGACGCCGCCCTTGCGGCTGACGAGGCTGATGACGCGGCCGGTGACCGTGTCCCAGGGCGTGCGGCTGCGGGGGCCGACGGCGGCGTAGCTGTCGATGACGTTGTCGAGGTCGCGGGATTCGGCCGGGCGGCCGGACCGACGGAAGTCGTCCATGGTGGCGCTCCTTCGCTGGGTTCGGACAACCGCGCCGTCCCTGGCGCGGTGGGGCAAGTCCGCAAGGGTGGGCGGCTCCCCCGGCCGCGACCCTCGTTGGTGGCCACAACCTAACGCCGGCCGGGCCCGCATTCAACGAAAAACCGACGTTCCGCGCGGACGGAACGCCGGTTCGTCCTGAACGGGCGGTCTCAGCGGCACATCTCCAGCAGCCGGCCGACGAACCCCTCGGCCCCGTCGAAGACCTCGCCGATGTGCTGCGCCAGCATGTAGGCGGGCGTGGTGACCAGGCGGTTCTTCTCGTCCACGATGGAGCTGCGCACGGTGCACTCCACGTGCTCGGCGCCCATGGCACCGATGGCCTGGGCCGTGGCCTTGTCCGTGCCGATGGTCAGGCGCGGCTTCAGGTCGCGGCCGAACACCCGGGCCAGGATCACCGGCGCGATGCACATGGCGCCGATGGGTTTGCCGGCCGCGTGGGCGGCCTTCAGGAAGGCTTCCACCTGGGGCTGGACGGTGCAGTCGGCGCCCTTGACGGCGAAGTCGCACAGGTTCTTGACGGCGCCGAAGCCGCCGGGCAGCAGCACGGCGTCCACGGACGCGGGATCGACCCGGTCCAGCGCCGCGATCTCGCCCCGCACGAGGCGCGCGGACTCCACCATGACGTTGCGGGTCTCGTCGTCGGCCGGTTCGCCGGCGCGGTGGTCCATCACGTGCATCTGGTCGATGTCCGGGGCGCAGGCCACCGCCTGGGCCCCGTGGCGCTGCAGGGCCAGCAGGGCGGCGCAGGCCTCCTGGATCTCGGAGCCGTCGTAGACCCCGCAGCCGCTGAGCAGGACAGCCACCTTCTTCATCACGATACCTCCCGGGCGCGGGTGGATGGAAAGTCAGCTTTCGCTCCCACCTTAACCCCGCCGCGGGGAACGGCGCAAGCCCGGCCGGACCGGCCCGGGGGCCGTCGAAAAATTTGTTTCAGGAGCCGCGGCGCATACCTTTGGGGAAGGCCGCCGGGAGGGGCGGCGGGGGCCGCCCAGGGGCCCCGTCCAGGGCAAGGGAGACAGCGGAACCATGAACGGCAAGATCGCCGTCGGCGGCATCACGCAGAAGGACGGGCTGGTGCTCGTGCGCATCCTCGGCGCGCCCGCCCACTGCGGCCTGGCGGGCCAGGCCCTCAGCGGCCTGGGTCTGAAGGGCATCAACATCACCTGCGTGACGTCCTTCGTGGACAACGAGGGGCTGAACAACATCTGCTTCGCCGTGGACCGCGACGACCTGGATCAGACCCTGGGCATCCTCCAGGGCATCCGCGACGAGATCCAGGCGCGCGCCATCGAGTACCAGAAGGGCTGCAGCGCCATCTCGGTCTACGGGCCCCACTTCTCCGAGCGCCCGGCCATCGCCGGCACCATCTTCCAGGCCACCGCCGAGGCGGGGGTGGAGGTGCTGCTCATCTCCACGTCGTTCTCCACCGTGAGCTTCGTCACGGGCGAGGACCAGGCCAACCTGGCGGTCACGCGGCTGCACGAGAACTTCCTGGTGCCGTAACGGAGCGGGGCCGGTCCGGTGGTCCTACGGCTTGCCGCGGGTCGAACGCTTCAGGGGCACGTAGAGCGGGCAGAAGCCCAGGACGCTCGTCACCAGCAGCACGATCGCCACGATCCCCAGGATGATGGCGGTCACCCCCACGATCTGTCCGGCGAAGATGAGGACCCCCAGCAGAATCGCGACCAGGATCCTGATGGCCCGATCGGCCATACCCATGTTCATCGTCATTGCGAACCTCCGGACAACGAAGCACCGGCGGGGCCTTGCACCGGATACGATCCGTCCCGGTCCAGGCTCCGCGCCTGCGGTGGAGGCTATCCCATGGCGGGAGCCGTGGGAAGGGCAATCGGCCGGTGGCCCGGCCGTTCGTTCCGTCCGCGGGACGATCCGCGCGGACGTCGCGGCGTTCCCGCCACGGGCCCTCAGCCCCGCCGCAGCTCCACCACCGGCACCTCGGTGGGGCAGCCCAGCCGGAAGGGGATCCAGTGGCCCGCGCCGGAGGTGGTGTACTGCCGGGTCCGCCCGTTGCGGTAGCGACCCCAGGGATAGGGATAGCGCCAGGGCAGGGGCAGCAGCGACCGGCCGGCGAAGCCGATCTGGCCGCCGTGGGTGTGGCCGGCCAGGATCAGGTCGACGGGGGCGGCGTCCGCGTAGCTCAGGGCGTCGGGACGATGGCTGAGCAGCAGGTTGAAATCGGCGTGCCCGGCCCGGTTGAACAGGTCCTGCAGGCGGGGGACGAAGAAGGGCGCGCCCCGCCGCGACCAGGGCGCCCGCGCCGGATCGTCCACCCCGCCCAGCCGCAGCACCGCGCCGCCCACGTTCAGGTCCACTGTCTCGTCCCGCAGCAGCCGCACCCGCGAGCGGGCGTAGGCCGCCACGAAGGCCTCCGCGCCGTGCCCGTACTCGTGGTTGCCCAGGATGGCCCAGGCGCCATGGGTGGTGGGGAACGCAGCCAACAGCTCCACGGCCCGGGGCACCTGGCGCAGGTCGTCGGCCAGGTCGCCGGTCACCGCCAGCAGGTCCACGCGCAGGCCGGCCGCCCGGTCCAGCAGCCGCGCCAGGTCGTCCACCGTGACGTAGGCCGCCAGGTGCAGGTCGCTGATCTGCAGGATGCGGAATCCCTCCAGGTCCGGGTGCAGGTCCGGGAAGGTCACCGGCACGGAGCGGAACCGCGGCGGGGCCGCGGCTTCCGCCAGGCCCGCCGCGCTGCTGCCGGCCGTCAGCAGCGGGGCGGCCACCAGCCCCCCCTGCAGCAGCCGGCGCCGCCGCGGATCGAACTCCCGGGCGGGGGACGACCGTCGGCGCAGGCGCCGGTAGAGTGCCTTCAGGCCGTCGCCGAGCGCCAGCGATCCGGCCAGCGTCCCCTGCAGCAGGAGCGTGGCGAAGGCCAGCTCGCCGAGCCAGCCGGCCAGGTCGGGCCGCGGGTCGAAGCTGTAGAACCAGGCCAGCCCGCTGACCAGCCCCACCAGCGTCGCCCCGGCCAGGACCACGCGCACCGCCGTCGTCCCCCACCAGCGGGGATGGTAGCGGCGGAGCAGCAGGAGGTTGCCCAGGGCGGGCAGCAGGTAGGCGCCCAGGACGCAGAGGGTGCCGATGATGGACTTCATCCGCGTTCTTACTCCGGCCGGCGGCGGGTGTTCCCGCCGGAAGGGTCCAAGTCCGATCGGGATTGCGCACCGGCGGCCCGGATCCCGCATCTGTGCGTGACGGCCGCACACGCCGCTGCTGCAACCGCTCTCTCAAGACACGAGGATGGAATGCCATGAAGCGCTGCCTGATCCTGACCATCGCCCTGGCCCTGGCCACGGCGGTCGCTCGGCCGGCCCGGGCCGAGACCCGCGTCGACCTGACGCCGTCGTTCGCCATCATCAACCCGACCGCCAACGCCGTGGACGAGGGCGGCGTCACCGCCAAGTTCAAGGGCACGCTGGGCTACGGCGGCCGCGTGTCCGTCTGGCTGAACAAGTCGGTCGCCCTCGAGGCCAGCGGCCACTACGGGCGCACGTCCCTGGACGGCACCATCGCCGGCAGCCCCGCGGGCGGGATCGACCTGGCCGTGTTCTACGGCTCGGCGCAGCTGGCGGTCGGCCTGGGCAAGGACAAGCGGTTCCTGCTCCACGGCGGCATCGGCATGCAGGGGACCAACTACGACGAGCTCATCACGGGCACCAACCTCCTGACGGGCGTCCTCGGCATCAGCGGCTGGATGCCCCTGAGCAAGACGGCCGCCCTGCGCACGGACCTGGACTTCCACGCCTATTCCATGCACTTCGAGTCGGGGGGAACGACGACGCAGGACCAGTCGCAGCTGGACATGGTCCTGGCCATCGGGATCCAGTTCAGCCCGGGGGGGCGCTAGGACGGCGGGCGGTTCCCGTCATTCCAGTTCCAGTTCCCAGATGGAGTAGCCCCACTGCGTGCCGCGCTGCTTGAAGTCCAGCTTCAGCCAGCGCGCCGTGCAGCCGGCGGGAAAGACGACCTCGTCCGCCGCTCCGTCGCCGGTCGCGGTCGAGAAGACGGGCGTCCAATCCCGGCCGTCGTCGGACACGAGCACGTCGTAGGCCTGGCCGAAGGCCGTCTCCCAGAAGATCAGGAGCGAGCGCAGGGGTTGACGTTTCCCCAGGTCGATCACGAGCCACTGGGGGTCGGCCCACTCGGATTCCCAGCGCGTGCCGAAGTCGCCGTCGACCGCGAGGCGGGGGTCGCCCGACGACGCGGTGAGCGCCGCCCCGGCCAGGGGGATCAAGGCGGGAGGGGTCTTGACCTGGGCCAGCATCCAGTCGTAGAGAGCCGGGTCGTCGTACGCCTGGATCCAGGAATCGTGGCCGGTGTCCGGGTAGATGGTGACGCGGATGTCGCCGTGGTACCGCGCCAACGCCTCGACCATCCGGCGGGTCTCGGCGACCGGCACCACCGGGTCGTCCGCGCCGTGGAAGGCCCAGATCGGGATGCGCCGCAGGCGATAGGCCAGGTCCGGATCGCCGCCGCCGCAGACCGGCGCCAGCGCCGCGAACTTCTCCGGGTGCGCCGCGCCCAGCGCCCAGGTGCCGTAGCCGCCCAGGCTCAGGCCGGTCAGGATCACGCGGCGCGGATCGACGCGGTAGCGCACCATCGCGTCGTCGATCAGCGCGTCCAGGCCCTCGACGATCCAGCCGTCGGTCCAGGACGCGTCCTGCGGACACTGGGGTGAGATCACCACGGCGGGCAGGCCGAACCCCTCGTCCAGGCGCTGCGGCAGGCCGTTGGTCTTGACCCGCTCGATCTCCGTGCCCCGCTCGCCCGAGCCGTGCAGGAAGACGATCAGCGGCCAGCGGCGCGACGGGTCCTCCGCGTAGCCCTGGGGCAGGGACAGCAGGTAGTCGAGGGTCACCTTCCTGGTGATCGTCGTCGAGAAGTCGACGGCGCGCTGCGGGGAACCCGCCGCGGTCACGGCCAGCATCAGCACCATCGCGACCATCGTTCCTCCCGTGGCCCGGGCGTCTGCGCCCCGGGCTCAGTAAGAGAAGCCCGAACCCCCGATGAACTCCCGCAGCAGCGACGTCGGCGGCACTTCGCTGGCATCGATGGGCAGCAGCAGCGCCAGCAGATCGATGAGCGTGCGCGCCAGCCCGTAGTTGGGGTCGTCCGCCGACACGGCCGCCAGGCGCGGCTCCGCCCACAGCTTCAGCACCGCCATCTCGTAGGTCAGCCCCGAGTTGAAGAACAGGTCGGCGTTGTTCTGGTGGGGAAAGATGTGGGCGTCCTCGCCGTGGCGCACCTTGGGCCAGCGCGCCAGGGTCTCGCTGGCGGTGTAACCGCGGAACTGGGCGTCGCGCACGATGCGCCGGAACAGCCGGGTGTGGCTGGTGCGGATGTAGCTGAGGTTGTTGATGTTCATGTGGCACAGGGCCGACACGTAGATCAGCAGCTTGTCCCGGGCCGGGATGCTGGGGGTCAACTCGGGATTCAGGGCGTGGATGCCCTCGACGATCAGCGGCTGGCCCTTGCGCAGGCGCGTGGGCTCCTTGGCGGGCGCGCCGCACCCGGCCACGAAGTCGAACCGGGGCAGGTGCACCTCCTCGCCGGCCATCAGGGCCTGCAGGTGCTCGTTGAAGAGGCCGATCTTCAGGGCGCCCAGGGACTCGTAGTCATAGTCTCCGTCGGGGCCGCGGGGCGTGGCCTCGCGGTCGACGAAGTAGTCGTCCAGGGACAGGGCGAAGGGGTGGAAGCCCAGCACCCGCAGCTGCACCATCAGGCGCTTGGCACTGCTGGTCTTGCCGCTGCTGGAGGGGCCGGCCAGCAGGACCAGGCGGCCCTCCTCGTTCATGTCGCCCACGTGGCGGGCGGCGTTGACGAAGAACTGGGAATGGCGGGCCTCGGAGATCTGGATCAGCTCGGAGGTCCGGCCCTGGACGATCCACTCGTTCAGCGAGCCCGTGTCCATGAGGTCCAGGTCGTCGAGCCAGCGGGCGTAGTCGCGCAGGGTCTTCAGCAGCAGGGGTTGCGCCTTGTAGGCGGGCAGGCCGCCGCCGCCGCCCAGGGTGTCGATCAACAGCACGAAGCCCGGGGGTTCGGGCTGCAGGTGGAAGGCGCCCACCTTGCCGGTGGACGGCAGCTGCCGCCCGTAGAAGAGCTGCTCGCGGCCCTGCATGCGGTAGAGGGTCAGGCTGTCGCGCCGCAGGTAGCGGGCGGCCTTGTAGTTCCGCCGCTCGCCGCGGCGTTCGTAGATCTTCAGCACGGCGCGCATGCCCAGGCGCTGGGGCGTCAGCGCCAGGTCCTCGTCCCGCAGTTCGCGCATGCGGCTCTCGAGGGCGGCGATCTCTGCCGGCGTCAGGGGCTCGTCCCGCTTCAGGTCCACGTAGATCCCGTTGCCGTAGCTGAAGTTGACCCACAGCTCGTGGCCGGGGAACAGGTCCTCGGCGGCCGCCGCCAGCAGGAAGATGACCGTGCGCTGGACCGTGGTGCGGGCCAGGGGATCGGACGCGCGCATGGTGCGGATCCGCTCGTCGCTGATCAGGGGCTCGGCCAGGCTGACCCGGCGTCCGCTGACCGAGGCCAGCACCACCGGATCGTCGCCGCCGAGGCACTCGGGATCGACCTGCTGGAGGAGCTGCTGCACCGACGTGCCGGTGGTCGTCTCGACCTCGATCCCGTCCAGTTCGACCCTGATCGCGCCTGCCGCCATGGGTTTCCGCCTTGTTATTTTGTTGTCAAATTACGCCTGGCCCTTGTCCCCGGCGGGTTTTGGCGTATCATTTGCCGCAGGGGTACCGGACGCGGTCCCGCCTTCGCCGGCGGACGACGCCTGGTCCCCCACCGTTTTAGCACGGGAGTCGGTCTTGTAGAAGCCGGATCCCTTGAAGACGATGCCCATGCCGCCGCTGATCAGGCGCTCGACCTTGCCCCGGCACTCGGGACAGCGCTCGCGCCGGGGGGCGGACATGGGCTTGAATTCCTCGAAGATGAGCCCGCAGCGGGTGCACTCGTATTCGTAGGTGGGCATGGCTGGCTCCTTTCCGTTCGCCCGCGGGACGGGACCGAAGGTGGCTGACGTGTTCGGGCAGCATTCCAATATGGGGCCGGGTGGAGTGGGACGCCAGCAGGCGGTCTCCTGGCGGCCCGACGCAAGGACAAGGAGGAACGGGACATGAGAGTCGCAATCAACGGTTTCGGTCGCATCGGCCGCTCGGTTTTCAGGATCCTGCACGAGCGGGAAGGCATCGACATCGTGGCCATCAACGACATCACCGATCCGCAGACGCTGGCCTACCTGCTGCGGCACGACTCGGTGATGGGGGGCTTCAAGGGCACCGCGACCGTCGACGGCGACAAGCTGGTGACCGACCGGGGCGAGGTGCGCATCACGGCCATCCGGAACCCCGCCGAGCTGCCGTGGAAGGACATGAAGGTGGACTTCGTCATCGAGTCCACGGGCGTGTTCCGCAAGCGCGACGAGGTGGCCGGCCACCTGGCCGCCGGCGCGAAGAAGGCCATCCTCACGGTGCCGGCCAAGGACAAGGTGGACGCCACCATCGTGCTGGGCGTGAACAACGAGGCCCTGAAGCCGGAGCACGTCATCGTCTCCAACGCCTCGTGCACCACCAACTGCCTGGCGCCGCTGGTGTACGTGCTGGACAGGGAGTTCGGCGTGGAGCGAGGCTCCATGACCACCGTCCACGCCTACACCAACGACCAGTGCCTGGTGGACGCGCCCCACAAGGATCTGCGCCGGGGCCGCGCCGCCGCCGAGAACATCATCCCCACCACCACCGGCGCCGGCCGGGCCGTGGGCAAGGTGCTGCCCCACCTGGAGGGCAAGCTCGAGGGCATGGCCATGCGCGTGCCGGTGCCCTGCGGCTCGGTGGTGGATTTGACCACCATGATGAAGAAGGACGTGACGGTGGCGGAGGTCAACGCGGCCCTGAAGGCGGCCAGCGAGTCGGACCGCCTGCGGGGCATCCTGTCCTACGCCGAGGATCCCATCGTCTCCCAGGACATCGTGGGCGACTCCCACTCGTCCATCTTCGATCCCGGCTGCACCGCGGTGGTGGACGGCAACATGCTCAAGACCATCAGCTGGTACGACAACGAGTGGGGCTACTCCAACCGTGTCTGCGACCTGTTGACGCTGATGGAAAAGATCGGCTAGTCGTTTCCGGACAACCGGTTGCGAAAGCGGCGCGGGCCCCTGCGGGTCCGCGCCGTTTGCTTGCGGGGGGCGATCCGGTGTATCATGGAGGGGCGGACCGCTCCCGCACCCGCGCGGGGGCCGTCCGGCCACCCCCTGCCCGCACCGATCCGAGGACGCCCATGACCATCCGAGTGCCCCGCATCCGCGCGTTGATCCTGCCGTTCCTGGTCCTGGCCGCCGGCGCCGCCGGCGCGGTGGAGATCGTTCCCCTGGCACCGCCGCAGCCGGGCGTCGTCGCCGATCGGGACCTGCAGCTGCGCCGCCTGCACGCCATCGAGGCCGCGACCAAGGCCCGCTTCGCCGCCAAGGCCGCGGCCGCCCCGGCGGCCACCGCCGGCCAGGAAGGCTGGGACGTCACCTTCTACGACCTGACCCTGGACCTGGACCCCGTCGCCGATCTGCTGACCGGGACGGTGGCCGTGGAGGCCGCCGTCAGCCAGGCGGGCCTGGCCTCGCTGGACCTGGACCTCAAGAACGTCATGGCGGTCTCGGCCGTCCGCGCGGGCGGGACGCCCGTCGCCTACGTCCACGCCGGCGACCTGCTGACGGTGACGCTGGACCGGGCCTACGCCGCCGGGGAGACCGTGCGGGTGGAGGTGGACTACGCCGGCAATCCGTCGGGCGAATACTTCGGTTGGAGCTCCTACGGGGGACAGCCCCTGATCTGGACCCTGAGCGAGCCCTTCGGTGCCCACTGGTGGTGGCCCTGCAAGGACGTGAACACGGACAAGGCCGACTCGGTGTCCCTGCACGTGACGGTGCCCGATCCCCTGATCGTGGCCAGCAACGGGGTCCTGGAGGACCAGCAGGCGGCCGGCGGCGGCAAGACCACGTTCGACTGGACGACGCGCCATCCCATCGCCACCTACCTGGTGTCGGTGACGGCGCATCCGTACGCGGTGGTCACCGACGTCTACCACACCCTCGACGGCGGCACCATGCCGGTGCAGAACTTCGTGATCCCCAGCTGGCAGACGGTGGCCACCACCGGCTACGCCGTGGTGCCGGACCAGATCGCCGCCTTCGCCGCGGCCTTCGGCGAGTACCCCTTCGTGGACGAGAAGTACGGCCACGCCCACTTCCTGTGGGGCGGCGGCATGGAGCACCAGACCTGCTCGAGCATGGTCTACTCCTACTACGAGCCCTGGTTCCTGGCCCACGAGCTGGCCCACCAGTGGTTCGGCGACGCCATCACCTGCGCCGACTTCCACCACATCTGGCTGAACGAGGGGTTCGCCACCTGGTGCGAGGCCTACTGGCGCGAGGTCAGCGAGGGCGAGGCCGGCTACCGCGCCGAGATGGACGCGGCCGCGTACTACGGGGCGGGCACGGTGTACGTGCCGGACGTGACCGACTTCAACCGCATCTTCGACCAGGACCTCAGCTACAACAAGGGCTCGTGGGTGGTGCACATGCTGCGGGGCGTCATGGGTGACACCGCCTTCTTCGCGGGCCTGCACCAGTACCGGGACCAGTACGGCTTCGGCTCGGCCGATACCGAGCAGTTCCAGTCCGTCATGGAGGCCGCGTCGGGCCTGGACCTGGGCCCGTTCTTCCAGGAGTGGGTGTACGGCGAGTACTACGCCCGCCTACTCCATGAGCTGGAGCTACGCGACGGACCTCCTCGACAAGCGGGTGACGGTGCGCATCGAGCAGACCCAGACCGACACCGGCGTCTTCACCATGCCCCTGGACGTCCGCCTCATCGACGTTCTCGGCGATACGACCACGGTGAAGGTCCAGAACGACCAGCGGGTCCAGTGGTACACCCTCGAAGCGCCGTCGTCGGTCGCGGCCGTGGACCTGGATCCCGACGGCTGGGTGCTGTGCACCAAGACCAGCGCGGGCATCAGCGGCACGACGCCGTCGGCGCTGCCGGCGTTCAGCCGCATCACCGGCAACGCGCCCAACCCGTTCAACCCCCGCACGACCATCCGCTACGAGCTGGCCGCCGCCGGCGAGGTGCGGCTGGACGTCTACGACCTGGCCGGCCGTCGCGTGCGCACCCTGGTGAACGGGCGGCAGGAGGCGGGGCCCCAGCGCGTGGTCTGGGACGGCCGCGACGACGCGGGACGCCCGGGGGCGACGGGGGTCTACCTGGTGCGGCTGCGGACGGCCTCCGGCGACGATCGGCGGACCGTCACCCTGGTCAAGTAGGCGCCGCCCATGACCTGGCTGCTCGGGGCGTCGTTGCTGTTCGCGTTCTCCTTCGGCCTGATCAAGGGCCAACTGGCCGGCGTCGATCCGGTGGCCGTCTCGGCGGCGCGCCTGGTGCTGGCGGCGGCGGCGTTCGCGCCCCTGCTGGGCCGGGTGGTTCTGCGCCGGGCGGTGGCGGTGCGGGCCCTCCTGCTGGGGATGCTCCAGTTCGGGCTGATGTACGTGCTGTACATCGCCTCCTATCCGTTCCTGCCGGCGTGGCTGGTGGCCCTCTGCACCGTGTTCACCCCCTGTACGTGACGCTGATCGCCGACCTGCTGGCGCGACGCTTCCGGCCGCGGCACCTGCTGGCCGCCGTGGTGGCGGTGGCGGGGCGCGGCGCTCATCGTGCGGCAGGGGCTGCCGGCGGGCGCCCAGTGGCGCGGGGTGCTGCTGATGCAGGCGTCCAACCTGTGCTTCGCCGTGGGCCAGGTGGCCTTCGTCCCCCTGCGCCGGCGGGCGGGAGGGCACGAGGCGGTGCTGGTGGCCTGGATGTACCAGGGCGCGGCCCTGCTGACCCTGGCGGCGATGGCCGTGCGGGGCGGCGACGTGCTGCGGGGCTGGGACGGCTCGGCGGTGCTGACGGTGCTGTACCTGGGCCTGGTGCCCACGGCCGCGGGCTTCTACCTGTGGAACCGGGGCGCCGCCCGCACCGGCAGCGGGCGGCTGGCGGCGGCCAACAACCTGAAGGTGCCCCTGGCGGTGCTGATCTCCTGGCTGGTGTTCGGCGAGGCGGCGGCCTACGTACGCGCGCTGGTGGGCCTGGCGGTGGTGACGGCGCCCTGGTCCTGGCGGGCCGGCCGCCGCGCCCGCGGTCGCCGGCCGGTCCCGAGCCCTGAGCGGCCGTCCCGGCTCAGCGCCGGTCGGGCACGCCCGCGTCCACGGCCACCTTCCAGGCGCCGTCCGGCTGCCGGCTCCACACGGTCAGGTAGCGGCCCTGTGCTGGCGGTCGGGCCGTCGGGCCCGGGCCCGCGGCTGACGTAGCGGCCGGAGGTCCAGCCCCAGCCGCCGCCGCCGCCGGCCAGGTCGGGCTCCCAGGTCAGCGACGTGGCCGGATCGGCGAAGGCCGGGGCCATGAGGGTGGTGATGTCCGCGCGGCCGGTGACGACGGCGCCGGGCACGAGCTGGCAGCCGTCGCCGGCGAACCAGCGGGCCCAGACCGCCGTGCGGTCGGCGCCGGCAGCGGTGGCCACGGCGGCGGCGAAGGCGCGGTCGGCGGCCAGGAGCTGGGCGGACACGTCGCCGCCCGCGGACGATGCTGAGGTCATGGCGGCTCCGTTTCGCGGCTGGCCGGCGCGCCCCGGCGTCACGGTCCACCGCTTCGCCGCAGCCGGCGGCAATGGCGACCAGGGCCGCCAGGACGATCAGGACGCCGGCGACAGGACGCGATCGCAGCGATGCGGGGTGCGGGCACGGCGCCTCCTCGGGTGCGGGTGTCGATCCGCAACCAGCATAGGACACCGGCGCGACCTTGTCAGCGCTTCCTCCGGGGGGCTATCATGAACCTGCGCCCAGGACCCGGACCGGACGGAGCCATGCAGCTGATCGTGATCCACGAGGACAACCACCTGCTGGCCGTCCACAAGCCGGCGGGACTGCTGGTGCAGGGTGACCGCAGCGGCGATGCCACCCTGCTGGACGCGGCGCGCGCCTACCTCAAGGAGAAGTACGCCAAGCCCGGCAACGTCTACGTGGGGCTGGTGCACCGGCTGGACCGGAACGTTTCGGGCGTGGTGCTGCTGGCCCGCACCAGCAAGGCGGCGGCGCGGCTGTCGGCCGCCTTCCGCGAGGGGCGCGTGATCAAGCGCTACCTGGCCATCGTGACGCCGCGGCGCCGGCCGTGGACGAGGCCGAGGTGACGGCGTGGCTGGCGGCGAGGGGGATGCCCGGGGTGTGACCCGGGCCGGGTTCGACGCCTTTCCCGGGGCCAAGGAGGCGCGGTTGCGGTATCGTCTGCGGGAGCGGCGCGAGGGTCTGGCCCTGCTGGAGGTGGAGCCCGTGACGGGCCGCCGCCACCAGATCCGCGCCCAGCTGGCCCTGATCGGCTGCCCGCTGCTGGGCGACGTGAAGTACGGGGCGCCGCAGCGCCTGCCGGACCGCCGGCTGGGGCTGCACGCGTGGCGTCTGGAACTGGAGCACCCGGTGGGCGGCACGCCGCTCACCCTCACCGCGTCGCCGGACCGGACCTGGCCCTGGCCGCCGGCGCGCAACGGAAGGGACGCGCCATGATCCGTCCGCGCCTGCTGCTGCTGGCCGTCTGCCTGGCCGCGCTGGTGCTGCCCGCCGTCCCGGCCCCGGCCCAGGACGACGACGTGGAGACCACGGACTACTCGCGGATCCACTGGGAGAGCTACCGCGAGGCCCAGGCCCGCGCCCGCGCCGAGAACAAGCCCCTGCTGCTGGACTTCACCGCCCCCGTGGAGTCAGCTACGCCACGAAGATGCAGCGCGAGACCTAGACCGATCGCCGGGTCATCCGCTACATCAACGACCACTTCGCCATGGCGCGCATCGACACCGACAAGCTGCCTGCCATGGGCCGCAAGTTCGACGTCAAGGGCCTGCCGACCGTGTGGTTCCTGGACGACACGGGCCAGCCGCCTGACCCACCTGACGGCTTCGTGGGCCGGACAATCTCCTGCCCCTGCTGCAGTTCATCGTGGACCAGCGACTACGAGTGGACCGACTACTCGACCTGGCGCGAGCACAGGAAGTGAGATGCCCGACGTCGGGCCTGACCATCGTGGGCGGGGGCGTCGTGGGCTGCGCGGTGGCCGACGCCGCGGCGCGCGCCGGACGGGACGTGCGTGCTGCTGGAGCAGGAGCCGGCCCTGGCCCGGGGCACCACCAGCCGCAACAGCGAGGTGGCCCACGGCGGCATGTACTACCCCACCGGCTCCCTGAAGGCGCGCTTCTGCGTGGAGGGCCGCCATCTCCTGAGGGCGTTCAGCGCCGAAGCGGGCCTGGGTTGGCGCGCGTGCGGCAAGCTGATCGTGGCGGTGGACGGAGGCGAGGAGCCCCACCTGGCAGAGATCCATGCCCGGGGCGTGGCCAACGGCGTGGAGGACTTCGTGCTGCTGGACGCCGCGGCCACGCGTGCGCGGGAGCCGGGTGTCGCCGCGGTGGCGGCTGCCTGGTCCCCCCACACGGCGGTGTGCGACGCCGAGGGCATCGCCCGGGCCCTGGCCCGCCGCGCCACCGAGCACGGCGCCCAGGTGATGACCGGCGCCCGGGTGGCCGGGCTGGCGCGGGAGACCGCCGGCTGGCGCGTGACCGTGGCCGGCGACGGCCGGCGCGAGGGCTGGTCCCACACCAGCGGCGCGGTGGTCAATGCCGCGGGCCTGTTCGCCGACCGGGTGGCCGCCCTGGCGGGCATCGACGTGGACGCCCGCGGCTGGCGCCAGGTGCTGGTGCGGGGCAACTACTTCTCCATCGACAGCCGCCACCGCGGACGGGTGACCCACCTGGTCTACCCGCTGCCGCCGGCGGACGGCTCCACCCTGGGCACCCACCTGTGCCTGGACCTGGGGGACGGCCTGCGCCTGGGGCCGGACTACGAGGATCCGCTGCCCGCGGGCAGCGACCCGGCGGCCATCCGCTGGACCGTGGATCCGGCGCGGGGCGACGAGTTCTTCGCGGGCGCGGTGCGGTTCCTCCCCTGGCTGGAACGCGCCGATCTGGAGCCGGCCATGTGCGGCATGCGGCCCAAGCTGGCCGCCCACGGCTTCCGGGATTTCGTGGCCGACCGCGGCGAAGGCGACTTCGCGGGCCTGGTCAACCTCGTGGGCATCGACTCGCCCGGACTGACCGCGTCCCTGGCGCTGGCCCGGCACGTGGTCGAGGACTTGCTGGCCGACTGATCCGGCCACGGGAGAGAGGCTGCGCATCGTGTGGATCGTCATCGGCCTGTCCGTGGTGGCCGCGCTCCTGGTGGGAACCGGCCGGCGCCGGCGCCGCGGGGACCTGGCGCCCCTCTTCAAGGGCACCGGCCGCCACTGGCGGAACAACTACGCCTCGCGCCGCACCTTCCTGCGCCTGGGGGCGGCCCTGGCCGGCGCGGCGGCCCTGGCCTGGAGCGGCGCCGACGAGGCGGTGGACGCCTGGCACACGCAGCACGTGCGGGGGCCGGTCAGCGACCGCCTGGCCGCCCTGCTGCGGCCCTGCGGCGAGCGCTTCTGGTTCGGGAACTGGCTGCTGGTGGCGGCTATCGACGCCTGGGTGCGCACCAGCGCCTTCACCCGCTGGGGTCGCCGCAACTTCGAGGCCATGGTGGTGGGCCTGCCCACCCTGTGGACCCTGCAGCGGGGGCTGGGGGCGAACCGGCCCTCGTCCGACGACGCGGACCCCCGCTGGCATCCCCTGGCCGCGGACAACGCCGCCTCCGGGCACGCCTTCATCTCGGCGGTCCCCTGGCTGACCCTGGCCCGCCGCGTCCACGGCCGCGCCCTGCCTCCGCTGGCCAAGGGAGCGTCGGTGCTGACGGGCTGGTCGCGCATCAACGACCGGAAACACTATCTTTCCCAGGTGATCCTGGGCTGGACCATCGCCTACAATGCCGTGGCGGCCGTGGACGACGCGCCACCTGCCGAGCCGGACACCCCAACGTCGCGAGGATGACCATGCGCCGCTGCCTGCCCGCCCTGCTGACCCTCGTCGCCCTGCTGACCGCCGTCGTGCCGGCGTTCGCGGTCGTGCCCGGCCGGATCGATGCCGCCCCGCTGGCCGCCGACGCCCTGGCGGTGCGGCATTTCGCGTTGCCCGCGACGAACCAGCTGGCGGCCGAGGACAAGGCCGCCGCCGCGGCCGACGAGCCGTTCCGCTTCGCCGTGGCGGCGGAGACGGCCCTGACCCCCCGCAACGCCGGCCGCTGGACCACCGACGCCGCGGGTCGCGCCGTGTGGCGGCTGCGCCTGGTCTCGCCCGGGGCCCTGTCCCTGAACCTGGGCTTCGTCACCTGCGACCTGCCGCCCCTGGCCACCCTGGCGCTGCGGCCCACCGCCGGCGGCGACGGCTGGGTGTTCCCGGCCGCCGACCTGGCGCCCGGGCAGTCCCTGTGGACCCCGGTGGTGCTGACCGACGATCTGGTGGTGGAGGTGACCTGCCTACCCGCGGACCGGGACCGGGTGGCGCTGGAGCTTTCGCGGGTGAACCAGGGCTACCGGTGGTTCGGCGAGGAGCCGGCGGCCAAGTCCGGCACCTGCAACATCGACGTGGTCTGTCCCGAGGGCGATCCCTGGCGGCAGGAGATCCGCTCGGTGGGGGTCTACACCCTGAGCGGCTCCTGGAAGTGCAGCGGGGCCATGGTGAACAACACCGACGGTGACGGCGCGCCCCTGTTCCTGACCGCCAACCACTGCGAGATCAACGCGGTCAACGACCAGACGGTGGTGGTGTACTGGAACTACCAGAGCCCCGTCTGCGGCCAGCACGGTGGCGGCAGCCTGGCCGACAATCAGGCGGGCTCGACCCTGCTGGCCAAGTCCGCCACCAGCGACTTCTGCCTGATCCGCCTGGACGACGCGCCGGATCCGGGCTGGCTGGTGACCTTCGCCGGCTGGAACCGCGCCGACGCGGCGCCCACCTCGGCGGTGACCATCCACCAGCCGAGCACCGACGAGAAGAGCATCAGCTTCGACAACGATCCCCTGACCATCACCTCCTACACCGGCACGACCGTGCCCGGGGACGGCACCCACCTGCGCATCGGGGCCTGGGACCAGGGCACCACCGAACCCGGGTCGTCGGGCGCGCCCCTCTTCGACCAGGGCCATCGCATCGTGGGCCAGCTCCACGGCGGGTACGCCGCCTGCAGCCTGCCCAACGAATCGGACTGGTACGGCCGGCTGGCCGTTTCCTGGCAGGGCGACGGCAGCGACTCCACGAGGCTGTCCACCTGGCTGGATCCCACCGGCACGGGCGCGATGACGGTCAACCTGTACGATCCCGTCGCCGGCGTCCTGGAGATCATGTCCGCGGACCAGGTGGCGTTCCAGGGCGGCGTGGGCGGACCCTTCGCGCCCGCCCAGGCCGTCATCACCCTGGCCAACAGCGGATCGGCAGCCATCACCTGGACCGCGGCCGCCGGCGCCGGCTGGGTGGGGGTCACCCCCGCGTCGGGCTTCCTCGACGTGGGGGCCCAGGCGGATGTGGCCGTGGCGCTGACCGCGGCGGCCGCGGCGCTGCCGCGGGGCACCGTCTCCACCACCGTGGAGTTCGTCAACACCAGCGGGGGCGCCGGAGGCGGCACGGTGACGGCCACCCTGGCGGTCCTGGACGCCCAGCCTCTCCTGGTGTCCGTGGGGCCCAACCCGTTCCGGGGCTACACCACCGTGACCTACTCCCTGGGCGTGGGCGCGACAGTCCACGGGCGGGTGTACGACCTGCGCGGGCGGATGGCGGCGGACCTGGGATTCCGGACCGCGGACGTGGGGGAGAACACCTGGACCTGGGACGGGCGGGACGGCGACGGGCGCCACCAGCCCGGCGGCACCTACGTCCTGGAACTGGAGACCCAGGGACGGACCCTGCGGGTGCCCCTGACCCTCGTCCACTAGGCGGCGAGGCTCACTTCAACAGCAGCATCCGCCCGGTGGCGCTCGTCCCGGGCACGGCCACCGTGTAGAAGTACAGGCCCGCCGGCACGCTGCGCCCCGCGGCGTCGCGCCCGGCCCAGCGCACGGCGTTGGCGCCGGCGCGCACATCCAGCCCCCGGGCCAGCACCAGGCGGCCCGCCAGGTCGTGGACGCGCAGTTGCCCCGGCCCGGCGTCGCGGGCGGTGAAGCGGATCTCCGTGGACGGATTGAACGGGTTGGGCACGTTGCCCTGCAGCGCCAGGGGCGCGGGCACGGCGTCGGGAGCCGGGCTGGAGCCCGCTTCGTCCATCTGCCAGGTGTCGCCGGCCACGGTGTAGGTGCCGCTGCCGCTGGTGGTGATCACCACGTTGCCTCCCACCACGCGCAGGTCCGAGGCGGGCAGGGTGCCGCCCGAGCCGACCTCGGTCTGGTACACGAAGGACCCGTAGGCGGCCAGCCGGTCCAGCACCACCTGATAGGGGTGCCCGTAGGAGTTGCTGCCCACCGAGATCACCGAGACCTCGGCCTGCAGGGACGACAGGAAGGAGGCCACGCTGCTGGTGTAGCTGCCGTGGTGATCCACCTGGTAGACGTCCACATCGCCCACGAGGGCGCCGACGCCCGTCTCGATGTCCTTGGAGCCGCTGGCGGGGTTGCCCGTCAGGTCGCCGGCCTGGAAGTAGTCGAAGCCGCCGTACTCCAGCTTCAGGCAGACGTCGTACTCGTTCTCGTAGGAGCTGTTGGTGTAGGGGGCGGGCACCACGCCGTTGCCGTTGACGGCGATGCAGGTGACGGTCACGCCCTCGCCCATGTCGATGACCTGGCCCGGCGCGATGGTCTGGCGCTTGGCGCCGGCCGCGCTCGCGTAGCTGGTGTAGGTGGCCGTGGTGTAGCTGTTGCCTCGGTCGTAGACGGCTTCGCGCACCGGAATGTGGGCCAGGACCTCGTCCAGGCCGCCGATGTGGTCGGCGTGGTAGTGGCTGGCCACGATCCAGTCGAGGGTGTCGATGCCCGCGCTCTGCAGGAAGGGCACGATGACGGCGTTGCCCTCGCCGTTGTCGCCGCCGTCGAAGAGCAGGGTCCGGCCCGAGGGCGACCGGATCAGGGTGGCGTCGCCCTGGCCCACGTCCAGGCAGGTGATGGTCAGGGTGCCGGCGGCCCGGGCCGTCGCCACCGACAGGAGCAGGCACAGGACCAGGGCCCCCGTGCGGGAGGAGCGCAGCATACAGGACCACCTCGGTTCGAGTTTGCGATACGCCTACCATTATAACAATTTTTCGCACCTCACAACAGGAGACGTTGGCCTCGTGCCACCGTTGACGCCCGGACCGGCGACCGCCACAATGGCCTCCGACCGTCCAGCCCGAGGGAGACGCCCGTGCACGCCGGTTTTCACGACAATCCCGCCCTGGTCGTCGCCGTGGCCCTGGCCGCCGGCGTGGTGGCCCAATCGGTGGCCCGGCACCTGCGCGTGCCGGGCATCGTGCTGCTGCTGGCCGCGGGTGTGGCCCTGGGGCCGGACGGCGTGGACGTGGTGGTGCCCGCGACCCTGGGTTCGGCGCTGGAGGCGCTCATCGGCTTCGCCGTGGCGGTCATCCTCTTCGACGGCGGCCTGAACCTGAACCTGCGGCGCATGCGGGGGCAGGCGCCGGCCATCCAGCGGCTGCTGACCGCGGGCGTGGTCATCACCGTGGGGGGCGCCGCCCTGGCGGCCCGCCACCTGCTGGGCTGGGCCTGGACCCCGTCGCTGCTGTTCGGCACCCTGGTCATCGTCACCGGCCCGACGGTGGTCACGCCCCTGCTGCGGCGCATCCGCGTGAAGCGCAACGTGGAGACCATCCTCGAGACCGAGGGCGTGCTCATCGACGCCGTGGGCGCGGTGGTGGCGGTGGTGGCCCTGGAGATCGCCCTGGGCAGCTCGCTGCGGGCGGGGGCCTTCAGCGCGCCGGCGCGCCTGTTCGCGGGCCTGGCGGTGGGCGCGGCCGGCGGCGCGATCATGGCCGGCCTGCTGCGCTGGCCGCGCGCGGTGCCCGACGGCCACGAGACCATCTTCACCCTGGCCATGACCCTGGCCATCTACCAGGTGAGCAACGCGCTGACCGCCGAGTCGGGGATCATGGCGGCCATCACCGCCGGCGCGGTGGTGGGCAACGCGGGGGCGCGCAGCGAGCGGGAGATCAAGGAGTTCAAGGAGCAGCTGACGACCCTGCTGATCGGCATGCTCTTCGTGCTGCTGGCCGCGGACGTGCGGGTGGCCGACGTGCTGGCCCTGGGCCGGCCGGGCCTGCTGGTGGTGCTGGCGCTGATGCTGCTGGTGCGCCCGCTGAACGTGCTGGTCTGCACCGCGGGCACGGGGCTGACCTGGCGCGAGAAGATGTTCCTGTCCTGGGTGGCGCCCCGGGGCATCGTGGCCGCGGCGGTGGCGTCGCTGTTCGCCGACCGGCTGTCGGCCGACGGCAGCGACCTGGGCACCCAGCTGCGGGCCCTGGTCTTCCTGGTGATCGCCGCCACGGTGGTGGTGCAGGGGGCGACGGCCGGCACGATGGCCCGCCTGCTCAAGGTGCGCCGCCCCGTGGGCAAGGGCTATGCCCTGTTCGGCGCCCAACCCCTGGGCCGGCTGCTGGCCACGCTGCTGGTGGAGCACGGCAGCGAGACGGTGCTCATCGACGCCGACGCCGGCCACTGCCGGGAGGCCGAGGCCGAGGGCCTGAAGGTGGTCTACGGCAACGCCCTGGACGAGCGGGTGCTGCTCCGCTCCCAGATGGACACGCGCAAGGCCGCCCTGGGGGTGACCGCCAACGAGGCGGTGAACCTGCTCTTCGCGCAGGCCGTCCGCCTGGAGGCGAGGGTGCCCAACGTCTATGCCGTCGGCGTGCGTGGCGGCCCCGAGGTGACCCCCACCCACTTCCGCGACGCCGATGCCCGCCTGCTCTTCGCCAACGAGACCGATCCGGAGCTGTGGTCGGTGCGCATCCGCCGCGGCCTGGCCGCGGTCGAGACCTGGCGTCGCGAGGACGATGCCCTCGGCGACGGGCCCACGGTGCCCAACGAGCAGCTCTCGCTGCTGCTGCCCCTGTTCCTGGAGGACAAGGCGGGGCGGCTGGAACCCGTGGACGAGACCCGGCGCTTCCGGCGGGGGCGCTCCGTCCTGTGGC
Organism: Candidatus Krumholzibacteriia bacterium; assembly: GCA_963825035.1. Classification (GTDB taxonomy): domain Bacteria; phylum Krumholzibacteriota; class Krumholzibacteriia; order LZORAL124-64-63; family LZORAL124-64-63; genus JACZKN01. The sequence goes on from CAWGRT010000010.1 coordinate 153,909, forward strand.
TGCTGCTGGCCGAGCGGGGGGACGAGGCGCGGGCCTGGCTGCGGTCGCAGGGCTGGGTGCCGGCGCAGGACGCCGAGGGCGCAGCCGCCCCGGCGAAACCGGCGGCCGAGGCGGGATCGACCGGCGCTTGATCGCGCCGCGAACGCCTGATAACATCTTGTCAATCGGTCCGCATCCCCTGGGCGGGCAATCTTGCACGTTGCTTCCGAAGGGAGAAGGCCGTGAACCGATGTGGCCGTGCCATCGTATCCTGCTGCCTCATCCTGCCCGCCCTCGCGACCCTGACCACCACGCCGCCTGCCGCCGCCCAGGAATCGGTCGGCTTCGCCGCCCCCGGCGACCTCCGGGCCCTGCTCGACTACCGCCTGCCCGACTGGGGCTATCGGACCTGGGACGCCGCGTTCGACTTCGCGGGCAACGGATCCAGCAGCCACGGCAATGCCGGACCCGAATACGCGGGGCGGCACACGTTGTCCCTGCGCACGGACCTCGACTGGCAAAACGAGGGAGAACGCCGCAGTTGGTGGTGCGGCGGATCGATTGCGGGCTCCTATCTCCGGTACCATGCCGGTGACGAGGACCAGGTGAGGGACGGCCACAACCTGGACGACTCGACGTCATGTTACGGCGGGATTCTCCGGTATCTCGGCGACGGCCCGTTCAGCGTCACCGTCAGCGGCAGAGTCGGGATGTCCTACATGGAGGCCATCGCGCACGTGGTGTCGGCGGGCCAGGACACCGAGTTGGGCAACTACTGGCGTTCCCGGCGAATCTCTCTTTCGCCCGGCGTCGGCGTGGGGCGCGTGCGGAACGTGACGCCGCTGTTGCGGGCCCAGCGGCTGAGTGAAAGGCTGACGGCCCTGGGCCGGCCCGCCTTGACCCGGGAACAGGTCCAGCGCGTGGCCGAGGTCCTGGCCCGGGAGCAGGGGTATCGCCAGGTCTACGAGCGTCCCGACCGCAGCTTCTGGCGGGACGTGCTCGAACCGATGCTCGATCCGGCGCGTCCCCTCGAACCCTACGAGATCTTCTACCTGCGCGACGTGCTGGCCGAAGACCTGGGCGATCGGCGGCAGGGACAGATCGTGTCGTGCGGCGCGTTGTACGAGGCGGAAGCGGACCTCGTCTTCAACGACGCCTACGAGTCGGAACATCGCGGTGTCTGGCTATCGGCCACGGCGGCGCGGAATCTGAGCCTGGTCCACCAGGTGTCGGCCTCCGTCTGGGCCAACTGGAGTCATGGCGACACGGACCGCGGCGACATCGCATCCGGGCGCGTCACCGCGCGGCTGGTGCACCTGTGGAGCCTGGCCGATCGCGTGCTGGTGACGACGGCCGGCACCGCGGAATTTTCGTACTATGAACGCCCCGGCGACGGTCGATTTGAACGCGGCTGCCGCGGTGATATGGGCAGCGACATGCGCTTCCGGGTCGAGGACTCGGCCTACCTGGTGGCGGGCGTCCATGCGCGCTACCTCTACCGCAACAACGCGTCCCCGGCAAACGGCCCGGTCACCCTGTGGCAGGACGGCTGGAACTGGGAATACCGCGTGGCCCTGGACTACGTCCTGGACCGCTTCCTGTACTGAGCCGCGGCCCGGTGCCGCGAGAAAGGCCGTCCGTGCGCACCCACGTCCTGCAGCACGTCCCTTTCGAGGGCCTCGGCGCCATCGAGCCGTGGCTGGCGGCCCGCGGCGCGCAGGTGACATGGACCCGGTTCCACGAGCCCGGCGCGCGCCTGCCCGACGATCCGGGCGCCGCCGACCTGGCGATCGCCCTGGGCGGCCCCATGAGCGTCCACGACGCGGGCCGCCTGTCCTGGCTGGCGGACGAGCAGCGCTGGCTGGCGGCCCGGGCGGCCGCCGGCCGGCCCACGCTCGGATTGTGCCTGGGCGCCCAGCTCCTGGCCGCGGGGCTGGACGCCGCCGTCACCCGCGGCGCGCACCCGGAGATCGGCTGGTTTCCGGTGGACGCGGTGGCGCAGGGGCCGGACCTGTGCCCCTTGCCGGGCCGCGCCGTGGTCTTCCACTGGCACGGCGAGACCTTTGCCCTGCCGCCGGGTGCGGCGCACCTGGCCCGCAGCACGGCCTGCGAACATCAGGGTTTCCAGTGGGGCGAGCGGGCGGTGGGCCTGCAGTTCCATCCCGAGGCGACGGCCGCGGGCGTGGCGCTCATGGTGGAGCACGAGGGGCACGAGCTGGACCGCCGTCGCTGGGTGCAGGACGCGGAGGTCATCCGGTTGGGCGCGACCCGGCACGAGGCCGCCGGTGCGGCCGTCACCGCCGCCATCCTCGACTTCCTCGTCCGCTAGATCAGCCGGCGGCGGCGATGGTCTCGATCTCCTCCTCGTCCAGCGCCAGGTCCAGGATCACCAGGTCCTGCTCCATATGCTCCGGGTCGGTGGTGCCGGTCAGGGCGGTCATGCCCAGCTCCAGGGCGAAGCGCAGCAGCACCTGCGCCGGGGTCAGGCCCAGGCGGGTGGCGGCCCCGGCCACCGGCAGCGAGGCCAGCACCCGCGGGTTGGCCGTCAGCAGGGAGAAGCCCTGGTAGACGATGCCCTCGCGGCGGCACAGCGCCCGCACCTCGTGGTCCCAGTGCCGGTGGGCGTAGCAGCGGTTCTGCACGATCGCCGGCGGGATCTCCGCGCTGGCGCACAGCTCGGCGAGCTGGCCGGCGGTCACGTTGCTGACGCCGATCGTGCGGACCGTGCCGTCGCGTTGCGCCTCTTCCATCGCCTGCCACACCGCCAGATCGTACGGCGCCAGACCGTCGGCCAGGCTGGGGCCGTGCAGCAGGTAGGCGTCCAGGCGGTCGGTGCCCAGGTTCTCCAGGGACGAGGCCAGGGACGCGGCCACCTGCTCCTCCGGCGACGCCGACGGGTCGTAGGGAATGCGCTGGTCCTGCCCCCCGGGGGGTGTGAACTTGGTCTGCAGGAAGAGCTGGTCGCGCCCGATCCCCTCGCCCGCCAGCGTGGCCAGGGCCAGGCCCACCAGGGGCTCGTTGTAGTGGCGGGGCTGGTTGGCGGTGTCGACGGCGCGGAAGCCGGCGCGGACGGCCTGGATCACCAGGTGGGCGGTGGCGCCCTCCTTCCAGGCGGTGCCGTAGATCAGCCGCGGTGCGGCGGGGTTCGCTTGGGGTTTCATGTCGCCTCCGATGGGCCCCGGCGGCGCGGCGTCAGGCCGGCGCTCCGGGCTCCGTCCACACGATAGTGAGGCGGCCCCGGGCCGGCCACCGGCGGCCCGGGCTGGCACAGTCGCCTGAAATGTGTATTTTTGGCCGTCCGTGCCCCCGGGTCGATTCCGGCGTGACGCGGCCCCCCGGGGTCCGCTAGACTCCGCCGGCGGCCGCCCGTGGGTGCGGCTGCGCGCCGCCCGCGGGCGGCATCGATCCAGTCTCGTGGTCGGGGAGGTCCGTTATGCTGCCTGGGGCGCCGTGGAACGTCGCCAAGAGCACCCAGCTCTACGGTTTCGATTACTGGGGGGCGGGCTACTTCGGCGTCAACGCCCAGGGCAACGTGATCATCCGCCCCGACGGCCCCGGCGGCCCGGAGCTGGACCTGCACGAGCTGGTGGACGCGGCGCGGGAGCGCGACATCCGCCTGCCCATCCTCTTCCGCTTCAACGGGATCCTCAGGCACCGGCTGCAGACGCTGCACGGGGCCTTCAGCGCGGCCATCGCCGAGTACGATTTCCAGGGCGGCTACCGGCCCGTGTACCCCATCAAGGTGAACCAGCAGCGCCACGTGGTGACCGAGCTGATCCGTGCCGGCCGGGACCTGAACCTGGGCCTGGAGGTGGGCAGCAAGCCCGAGCTGGTGGCCGCCCTGGCCATGCACGAGAACCGCGACGCCCTGCTGATCTGCAACGGCTACAAGGACCGGCAGTACCTGGAGCTGGCGATGATGGCCCAGCGCGTGGGGCGCGAGGTCATCGTGGTGATCGAGAAGCCGTCGGAGATCGACACCCTGCTGCAGATCAGCAAGGACCAGGACATCGAGCCCACCATCGGCTTCCGCCTGCGGCTGGCCGGGCGCGGCGCCGGGCGCTGGGAGCGCAGCGGCGGCGAGCGCGCCAAGTTCGGCCTGAACGTGGCGGAGATCGCCACGGCCATCAAGCTGCTGGAGAAGCGCGGCAAGCTGGGCTGGGTGCGGCTGGTCCATTTCCACAACGGCAGCCAGCTGACCAACATCTCGTCCCTGAAACAGGCGGTGCGCGAGGCCGCGCAGATCTACGTGCAGGTGTCGCGGTTCTGCCCCGAGCTGCGCTACTTCGACGTGGGCGGCGGCCTGGCCGTGGACTACGACGGTTCGAAGACGGCCTTCGAGTCGTCCATGAACTACACCATCGAGGAGTACGCCCGCGACGTGGTGTGGATCCTCAAGGAGGCCTGCGACAACGCCGAGGTCGCCCACCCGTCGGTGGTGACCGAGTGCGGGCGCGCCATGGTGGCCTACGGGTCGGTGCTGGTGACCGAGGTGCTGGGCCTGGCCAACACCTTCACCGCCGGCGTGGACGCCGCGTCCGTGGCCAAGCAGACCGGGGACGACACGGTCCAGAACATGGCGCAGCTCCTGCGGGACCTGTCCTCCAAGAACTGCCAGGAGACCCTGCACGATGCGGTGGAGCTGCGCCAGCGCATGCTGCAGCAGTTCAGCCTGGGCCTGATGACCCTGGAGGACCGCGCCCTGGGCGACACCTGCTACTGGGCCCTGCTCAACGCCATCAACGCGGCCACGAAGGAACTGCATTACGTGCCCGAGGACCTGCGCCGCCTGCCGGCGCTGCTGACGGACACCTACTTCTGCAACGTGTCCATCTTCCAGTCGGTGCCCGACAGCTGGGCCATCGACCAGATCTTCCCCATCACGCCGGTCAGCCGGCTGGACGAGGAGCCCCGCCGCCGCGTGGTGCTGGCGGACATCACCTGCGACAGCGACGGCAAGGTGGAGCGTTTCGCGGACCTGCGGGACATCAAGCACTACCTGCCGGCCCACGACCTGAAGGAGGGCGAGCGCTACTGCTTCGCCGTCTTCCTGGTGGGCGCCTACCAGGAGATCCTGGGTGACCTGCACAACCTTTTCGGCGACACCAACGCCGTGCACGTGGACGTGACCCCCGACGGCCGCGTGACCTTCACCAACGTCGTGCGGGGCGACACCGTGGGCCGGGTCCTGCGCTACGTGTCGTTCGAGAAGGCGGACCTGGTGGAGCGCTGGCGACACTCGCTGGAGACGGCCGTGAGCGAGGGCCTGCTGACGGCCCGCGAGTCGGCCGTGCTGCAGCGGCAGTACGACGAGATCTTCGGGGATTACACTTATCTGCGCTGACGCCCGCGGGGCGCCAGGGCCGGGAGCGAACATGCCGCGGACCCCTGCCAACCTGATTCTCGAGGACGACCTCGTCACCCTGGAGCACGCCGACTTCTGCGCCGTGCCCGGCTACCTGGTGCTGCGCGTGAAGACCTCCGCCGAGTCCTTCGGCGACCTCTCCACCGGCCGCGCCCAGCGCCTGGGCGGCATGCTGGCCTCGGCGGCCTCGGCCGTGGAGACGGTGACCAAGGCCGACCGGGTCTACTGCCTGTCCTTCGGGGAGCAGGAACGCCGGCTGCACTTCCACGTCTTTCCCCGCACCGAGGCCCTGCTGGCGGCCTACCACGAGGCCACCGGCACCGCCGGCCAGCCCGTGGACGGCAACGCCCTGTTCGCCTGGGCCCGGCAGGAGTACCCCAGCCCGGCGACCCTGCCGACGGGGTGGCTCAAGCCGGCGGACGTCTGCGTGCTGCTGCGGGAGATGCTGAACCCGGCCTAGGCTGCCCGCGCCGACCGCGATCAACTCCCGCCGGCCTTGCGTCCGCGGCGCCTCGCGCGGCGGGCGGCATGGGACCGGCCTGCGACCACGATCGAGACCACGGCCGCGGCGGGGATTCCGCAGGACATCGGCGCCTGCCCGGAGCCTGGAGAGGGAGGAACCATGCGACGCGTCACCGGCATCGGCGGCGTCTTCATCAAGGCGCGCGACCCCGAGACCCTGCGGGCCTGGTACCGTATGCACCTGGGCCTCGACGTCCAGGACTGGGGCGGCGCGGTGCTGCCCTGGGGCACGCCCGAGCATCCCGAGCCGGACGGCGCGACGGTCTGGAGCGTGTTCGAGGAGTCGTCCCCCTGCTTCGCGCCCAGCACGGCACCCTTCATGATCAACTACCGCGTGGCCGACCTGCACGCCCTGCTGACGGCGCTGCGCGCCGAGGGCTGCGACGTGGACGACAAGGTGGAGGAGTCGGAGTTCGGCAGGTTCGGCTGGGTGATGGATCCCGAGGGCAACCGCGTGGAGCTGTGGGAGCCGCCGGCCGGGGCCCTGGGCGGCTGACGGCGTCCCGCCCCGCGCTCACTCGTCGTGGACCACCGGCGCCGGGTCGTCCGGATGCTCCTCCCGGTACATGCGCTCGGGCATCTTCCCCGTGTACCACGACGGGTTGTTGGGGTAGACCGGCGGGTTGTAGACGGTCGAGTACAGGTGCCAGATCAGGATGGCCAGGCCCGCCAGGATCGCCTCGTAGAAGTGGATCACCAGCATCACGCCCAGGGCGCCCACCTTGAACAGGCTCTCGGTCTTGGTGCCGAACCAGAGCGCGACGCCCGTCACCGTCATCACCACCGTGCCCCAGACCAGCGCCCAGTACTCGGCCTTCTCGATGTAGCTGAAGCGGCCGAAGCGGGGCGCCTCGTCGCGCCGGCCCAGGTCGTAGGCCATGGTCTGGAAGAACTGGCGGAAGTCCCGGCGCTGCGGCGCGATGTCCCGCAGGAAGGTGCGTCCGCGCCGCGTGCCCAGGTAGCCCAGGTGCCACAGGGACGTGGCGATGAACACCAGCGCCGCCGCCACGTGGATGGTGCGCCGCAGGGCGAACCCCCCCGGCCAGCCGAACAATCCGCGCGCCCACCACGAGCCCGAGTAGTGGAAGGCGAACCCCGTCAGCGCCAGGACCGTGAACGAGACCATCAGGAAGGTGTGCTGCCACAGTTCGTCCCGGCGCATGCGCTGCACCTGCGGCCCGCGGTTCAGCACGCGGACGCGCTTCGACAGGTCGATCAGCCAGTGCACCAGCATCGAGCCGATGATCACGATGATGGCCGCCACGTACACCGCGCGCACCGTGCGCCCGGTGCGGTTCAGGAACACGCCGGTGGTCTTGTGGATCTCGATGGCCGCCAGCTGCGGCGTGATGCTGTCGTGGCACCGCGCGCAGGTGGCCTGCACGTTGGCCGGGGCGATGGACGAGCGCGCATCCGACGCCGGCAGGATCAGGTGCGCCCGGTGGCAGGACGAGCAGTTGGCCACGCGCGGGTCGCCGTCCGAGCTCTTCATGCCGTGGTAGCTGTGCCGCCACGATGCCAGGATGTTTTCGGGCAGCCCGTACTTCACGTTGAGCTGTTCGTCCTCGTGGCAGGGCGCACACACGGTCAGGGAAACCCGCGTGGCGCTGACCCGCGACTTCGGGTCGGCCACCGGCAGGATGGCGTGGGCGCCGTGGCAGTCGGTGCAGATGGGCGTGTCGGTCTCGCCCCGGGCGGCGGCCTGCCCGTGCACCCCCTCGCCGAAGCGCTGCTCGATGTCGGCGTGGCAGCGCCCGCAGGTCTGCGGGATGGTGAAGTGGTAGATGGTCGACTGCGGGTTGCTCGGCGCCAGGATGACGTGGGCCGTGCCCTGCTTGGAGTGGCAGTCGATGCAGGTGGCCACCAGCTTGCCGTCCTTGTCGCGCTGCGAGTGCACACTCGTCAGGTAGATCTCCACCGGCGTGATCATGGGGATGTGGTAGGGCCCGACCACGGCCTCGTCCTCGTGGCAGCGGCCGCAGGTGGTCGGCAGGTTCTCCGGGTTGGCCGTCGACTTGGGGTCGTCAGGGGAGAGGATGTCGTGGGTGCCGTGGCAGTCGTGACAGTCGGGGAACCGCGCGCCCGCCGTCTCCTTCTTGAAGCCGTGGTACCGGTAGACGGCGGCCACGTCGTCGTGGCAGGTGCCGCAGTCCACCTGGGCCAGGTGCGCGGCGTGGGGAACGGCCGTCGCGTCGGCGTGGCAGTCGGTGCAGTCCAGGTCGCCGTGGACCGACTTGGCGAAGACGGTTCGGTCCACGTACAGCGAAACAGCGGCGCCGGTGGAGTCCGTCCCGGCGAAGGTGGGTCGCCCGTGGCAGGAGAGGCAGTCGGCGGCGGCCGCGGGGGCGGCGCAGGCCAGCAGGACGGCCGCCGAGGCCAGCAGCCGGGGGACGATCGATGTCGGGCGCACGCGTTCCCTCCTTCGTTCCCTCCCCCCCGGACAGGCGCGACGGCGACACACTAGCGCAATGAAAACCGATCGTCAAATAGGCAGAAATGCCTACTGGAACACTCTCCGCAGCAGCGCCGTGGTCCGCGCCGCCGGGTCCTGCCGGATCCGCTGCTCCTCGTCGGCCAGGATCGTGAAGATGCCGTCGACGGTGCGGCCGGTGATGTAGGCATCCAGGTCCACCGCCGCGGGTTTGGCGACCGGCAGCGCCTCGTACCGCGCCATCAGGTCGTTGTAGAGGCGGTAGACGCCCACCTCCTGCATGCTCGCGGTGACGATGGGCCGGAAGCGGGCCGTCAGCTCGTCGCCGGTCTCGCGGCGGAAGTAGTCGGTGGCCGCGGTGTCGCCGCCGCGCAGGATGGCGAAGGCGTCGCCGATGGTCATGCGCGTGATCTGCTGCCGGAACACGTCCACCGCGGCGCCCGAGGCCTGCTCGGCCGCCCGGTTCATGCTCACCTCGAAGGCGTCCACCTGCCCGCCCAGGCCGAGGGTGCGCAGGGCGTCGGCCACCCCGCCGTACTGCTGGGGCATGGCGATGCGGATCAGCGGGTTGCCGTAGAAGCCGTCGACGGCCGAGGTCTTGTCGGTGGCCCGGCCGGTGCCCACGCTGAGGGCTTCCTTCAGGCCGGCGGCCACGGTCTCGGCGTCCAGGGGGCGCTCCAGCGCGCGGTTGATGGTCTCGGCATCGAGTCCGGCGCAGCCGGCGACGAGCAGGAGGGCCAGGGCGGCGGCCAGGGGAGTGCGATACCGCATGGGGATCCAGCCCTTCGGGGACGGGGGTGCGGGTGACGGGGACCGCCGGAGACTACGCAGGATCCGGAGCAGGGTCAATGCGCGGGGGTGCCATCTGTTGCCGGCGGCCGGACCAGCAGCCGCTCATCTTCCGGCTCAACAAGACTCCATGATGCATGATGCCGCCCACGCGTTCCGGAAAGCGTGGGCGGCACCGTCGAGCAAAGGCGGGCGGTTCCGGCTGCGCCGGTCCTAGCTGTCCTTCACCGCCTCCACCAGCTCCATCATGGCCTTCTTGCCGTCGCCGAACAACATCAGGCAGTTGTCGGCGGCGAACAGCGGGTTGGGGATGCCGGCGAAGCCGGGGCTCAGCGAGCGCTTGATCACCACCACGGTGCGGGCCTTGTCGACGTCGATGATCGGCATGCCGGCGATGGGGCTCTTGGGGTCGGTGCGCGCCACGGGGTTGACCACGTCGTTGGCGCCGATCACCAGGCGACGTCGACCTGCTCGATCTCGGGTTGATCTCGTCCATCTCCTTGAGCTGCTCGTAGGGCACGTCGGCCTCGGCCAGCAGCACGTTCATGTGGCCGGGCATGCGGCCGGCCACCGGGTGGATGGCGAACTCGACGTCGATGCCCCGCTGCTCCAGCAGGTTGGCCAGGTTCGCGACCGACGTGCTGGGCCTGGGCCACGGCCATGCCGTAGCCCGGCACGATCACGCACCCGCTGGGCCGTGTCGAAGAGCATGGCCACCTCCTCGGCGGAGGTGCTCTTGACCTTGCCGCCGTAGACGTCGTCGGCGCTGGGGCCGTCGGCGCTGGGGCCGAGGCTGCCGAACAGCACGTTGGTCAGCGAGCGGTTCATGGCCTTGCACATGATCTGGGTCAGGATGATGCCCGAGGCGCCCACCAGCGAACCGGCGATGATCAGCACGTTGTTCATCGAGCACGAAGCCGGTGGCCGCGGCCGCCAGGCCCGAGTAGGAGTTCAGCAGGGCGATGACCACCGGCATGTCGGCGCCGCCGATGGGGATGGTCAGGGTCACGCCCAGCACGCCGGCGATGGCCACGACGATCCAGTAGGCCTCGGTGGCCGCCGGGATCGACGGTCAGCCAGCGCCACGCAGGCCAGGGCGGCCAGGCCCAGCAGGCACGTTGAAGGCCTTCATGCCGGGGAAGCCCAGCTGCCGGCCCGGCAGGATCTCCGCAGCTTGCCGAAGGCGACCAGGCGAGCCGGTGAAGGTCACCGCGCCGATCAGGCCCGACAGGCCGGTGGAGATCGGTCAGCTGGGCGGTCGGCGTTCGCCGGGCCGTGATCATGAACGCCGCCCCGGCCACCAGCACCGAGGCGCCGCCGCCGAAGCCGTTGAACAGGGCCACCATCTCCGGCATCTCGGTCATCTGCACCCGGACGGCGGCGATGGCGCCGACGGCGCCGCCGATGACCGCGCCGAGCAGGATCCACTGGTAGGCCAGGCCGTTGGCCAGCAGGGTGGCGACCACGGCCAGCAGCATGCCGACCGCGCTCGATGCAGGTTGCCGCGCACGGCGGTGCGGGGGTGGGTCAGCCCCTTGAGGCCCGAGGATGAACAGGACCGAGGCGACGAGGTAGGCCAGGTTGATCCAGCTGTCATGGATCAGGAAATCGTCGCTGCACGGCGCTCACCTCTTCCCTTTGAACATGGCCAGCATGCGGTGGGTCACCATGAAGCCGCCGACCACGTTGATCATGGCGAAGGCGACCGCGGCCACGGCCAGGATGGTGGCCAGCTTCGGGTTGCTCGATCCTGGTGGAGATCACCGCGCCGATCAGGGTGATGCCGCTGATGGCGTTCGAGCCGGACATCAGCGGGGTGTGCAGCGTGGGCGGCACCTTGGTGATGATCTCGAAGCCGACGAACACCGCCAGCACGAAGACGGTCACGGCCGCGACGAGGGCATCCATGTCACTCTCCTTCCTTGGCGGGGGCGGCGAGGCCCAGCAGATCGCGGACGCGGGGGTGGACCACTTCGCCGCCGCGGCACAGCAGGGTGCCGGCGGTGATCTCGTCCTCCAGGTCGAGGGTCAGCGTCGCCGTCCTTGACCAGGTGGCGCAGGAAGGTCTCGACGTTCTTGGCGAACATCTGGCTGGCGTGGTAGGGCTTGCGCGACACCAGGTCGGTGGGCCCGAGGATGGTCACGCCGTGGGCCGTGACCACCTCGTCGGCCCTGGTCAGCTCGCAGTTGCCGCCGCGTTCGGCGGCCAGGTCGACGATCACCGAGCCGGGGGCCATGGCCTCGACCATGGGCGCGGTCACCAGCACCGGCGACTTCTTGCCGGGGATGGCGGCGGTGGTGATGACCACGTCGTTGCGGGCCACCACCGCCTGCATCTGCTCCTGCTGGCGGCGGATGAACTCCTCGCTCTGGTCCTTGGCGTAGCCGCCCTTGTCCTCGGCGTCGCCGGTCTCCAGGTCGAACTCCACGAACTTGGCGCCCACGCGATCACCTGGTCCTTCACCGCCGGCCGCACGTCGTAGGCCTCGACCACCGCGCCCAGGCGCTTGGCCGGTGGCGATGGCCTGCAGGCCCGCCACGCCCACGCCGACGACGAAGACCTTGGCCGGGGCCAGCGTGCCGGCGGCGGTCATCATCATGGGGAAGAGCTTGGGCAGGTGCGCCGCCGCCTCGAGCACCGCCTGGTAGCCGGCGACCGTGGCCATGGACGAAAGCACGTCCATGCTCTGGGCGCGGGTGATGCGGGGCATCAGCTCGAGGGAGAAGGCGGTCAGCCCGGCCTGGGCCATGGCCTGCGTGCCGGGGGGGTTGCCCAGGGGATCCTGCATGGCCGATGACCGTCTGGCCGCTGCGGCAGGCGCCCAGGTTGCGCGGCGCCCGCGTCGGCGCCCGGGCCGCTGATCATCAGCACGATGTCCGCCTTGGCGAACACCTCGTCCCGGCCGGCGAGGTCGGCCCCCTTGGCCTCGTACTCGGCGTCGGGGTAGCCGGCGGTCTGGCCGGCGCCCCGTTCGACCAGCACCTCGAGGCCGGCCTTCGCCAGCGGCGGCACCGACTGCGGCACCATGGCCACGCGGCGCTCGCCGGGCGCGGTCTCGCGCAACACTCCGACGATCATCGAGCATCTCCTCCCGTTCGGATCGCGAACACGACGCTTCGCATGATAGGGGAGTTCCGCGGAATGTCATGGGCTAGTGGAACGCGGGGACCGGGCCGCTGCGTCCGCCGGTAGCCGCGCGGGCGCGGGCGCGATCCGAACCGCCGCGATCCGGCCGCCGCCGCGCCGAAACCCGGAGCCGCGCGCGGCGCGGGCGGGGTTTGTTCGCTCACCGTACATAAAGCTCACTTTATGAGGAGGTTACGCCCACTGAAAACATGGGATCATTGCGGCACGCGTCTTGCGAACCGGGCCGCGGGAGAGAGTTCCGCCTTGGGACCGGGGCCGCGCGCCAGCGCGGTGTGAGGGGAAGATCGGGGCCGACGCCTTGGATCTTCACAGAATCGACGAACCGTATCGCGTGCTCCACGATCTCCGTCGCATCGGGAAGGCTTCGCGCTGGTGACCGCCGTGCTGGTGGTGCTGGTGTTGAGCGTCCTGGCCGTGGGGGTGGCGTGGATCGCCGTCCTCCGAGCGGAAGTCCGCCTTCGCCGAGCAGGGCCACACGCGTCCATCCTGGCCGCCGATGCGGGCACCGAGGCGGGCATCCATTTCCTGCGCGTGGCCGACGTGCCGCCGGCGGTGACCGGGGCCGGCGGCGCCATCATGAGCACCGGGACGATCACCCTGCAGGGCTCGCAGTCCTTCGAGTTCGCCTGCCTGTACGAGGGACGCAGCTTCCGCCCCGGCTGGGGCGTCGAGTACCCCGATTTCGACTACAGCATCCGGGCGACGGGCTACGCGTCCGCGCGCGGGGAGGGCCACGCCAGCGTGCTGGCCTCCCGCATGTTCAAGATGGGCTACTGAGGCCCGCCGACCGGACCGGGGCAGAGGCCCCGGGCCGCAGCAAAGGAGTGGCAGGATGCAACGCCCGACGCGACGCCCCGTGCAGGGCGCCGGAAATCCCGACCGTCGCGGCCCCGCCGCCGCGCCGACCGCACCCCGTAGGCATCTTGACGGCGCTCATGGCCGCGGCCGTCGGGTCCTGGCCGCCGCCTGCGCCCGCCGCCGCCCAGCTCTGCCAGGTGCCCCTGTCCATCCAGAAGGGGGACGTGGACGCCAACATCATGATCCTGCTGGACAACTCCGGCTCCATGAACGAGGTGATCGAGCACGACGCCTACGACCGAGACGCGCCGCCTGGCCCGGCGATTTCGACCCGGCCGCCACCTACATGGTGGCGCGCCTCCGGCACCTACTGGGTCAACGGCCGCAGCCGCCTACCTGGTGTCGCGCGCCCAACGGCGAGTCGGGCCGCTACTTCGGCAACTACCTGAACTGGATCTACTGGGTGGCCACCGGCCGAGCAGCGCGACGCCCTGCCGCAGCTGACCAAGCTGGACGTGGCCCAGACGGTGATCAAGGCCTTCATCGACCGCACCACCGACGTCTTCCTGGGCCTGGCGGTCTTCAACTACGACGACGGCGCGCGCATCCTGGCCGAGTGCGGCACCGATCGCCGAGGACCTGAAGGACGAGGTGGACGGGCGTCGCCGGCGACTCCTACACGCCCCTGGGCGAGGCCATGGAGGACCTGCTGGACTACTTCCGGCGCACCGACGACGACGCGCCCATCCAGTACGACTGCCAGCAGAGCTTCGTCATCGTCGTCACCGACGGCCTGCCCACCATGGACCGGGACGTCAGCGCCTACCTCTGGGACGCCGACGGCGACGGCAACGACCCGGGCACTGCGCCAGCATCGGCGCCCCCTACGACGAAGACCAACATGTGCTCCGACCACGTGGACGACGTGGCCTACTGGGCCCGCCACCACGACCTGGTCGACTGGCTGGGCGAGCCCGACGAGCCCTGGGAGGACGGGCAGACCGCTGGTCACCTTCACCATCGGCTACGACGTGGACCACCCGCTGCTGGCGGAGACGGCGCTAACGGCGACGGCCTCTACCTGCCGGTCAGCGACGCCGCCGAGCTGTGGGCCAGCCTCGAGACCATCATGGTCAACATCCGCCAGCGCGTGGCCGCCGGCGCGGCGGTGGCCGTGGTCTCGTCCGAGAGCGCCGACACCGACTACCTGTTCCGCGGCAAGTACAAGCCCGACCCAGTGGATGGGCTTCGTCGAGTGCTTCGCCCAGCCCTACGTGGACAAGGAGCAGCCCGTGTGGGAGGCCGGCGCCCTGCTGGCGGACCGCGACGCCGATCCAGCCGCACCATCTACACCTTCGCCGACGGCCTGCGCCCGCCTTCACCGACGGCCAACGCCGACCGCCTGGTGGACGAGCTGGGCGTGGCCGACGCCGCCGAGGCCGCCGCGCTGGTGGCCTGGACCCGCGGCGAGGAGCGGCCGCGAGTACCGCCGCCGCGACCTGGGCTGGAAGCTGGGGGACGTGGTCCACTCGGCGCCGGTGGTGGTGGGCTCGCCCGGCTTCTTCACCGAGGACATGTCCTTCCAGGACTTCATGGACGACGGCGCGACCCGCGAGAAGATGCTCTACGTGGGGGCCAACGACGGCATGCTCCACGCCTTCCGCGCCGCCGACGGCCAGCGAGGCCTGGGCCTTCATCCCCGCCTACGCCCTGCCCATGCTGGCGGAGATCGCCGACTCCAACTACTGCCACCGCTTCTCGGTGGACCTGACGCCGGCCGTGCGCGACGCCTACGTGGCCGGCCGCTGGCGCACGGTCCTGGTCTGCGGCGCCCGCGAGGGCGGCCCCGGCTACTTCGCCCTGGACGTCACCGATCCCGAGGATCCGGAGGTGCATGTGGGACGCTGACCATGCCCGACGGCCTGGCCTACGGCTCGGAGATCTCGTTCGCCACCCTGGGCGGGCGTGACGTGGTGCTGATCGGCTCGGGCCTGGACCTGGTCGCAGGGCCGCGCCCAGCTGCACGAGTTCGACCTGGGCACCGGCCAGCACCTGGGCAGCCTGCTGCTGAGCGCCGACCCGGGCGAGCGCAACAAGGCCACCACGCCCACGCCCCTGGACCTGGACTTCGACGACGAGACGGACGTCGCCTACGTCGGCGACCTCCTGGGTACCGTGCACCGGATCGCGCTTCAACGGCTCCACGTCGCCGGGGTCGTGGACGCGTGACCACCTCTTCTCGGGCAGCAAGCCCATCCAGGCCCAGCCCAAGGCGGCCTACGGCGAGGGCGGGATCATCCACGTCTACTTCGGGACCGGCGCCTACCTGGAGGAGCCGGACATCCTGACCACCTCGCGCATGAGCTTCTACTGCGTCTTCGACCGCCACGACGGCAGCGAGGCCGACCGACCTGGTGGACCAGACCGGCACCATCCGCGACATCGGCACGCGCCGACGGCTGGTACGTGGATCTGGTGCAGAAGAAGGGCGAGCGCGTCACCGAGCCGGCGGCCATCGCCGCGGGCCTGGTGTTCTTCACCTCCTACGCGCCCTTCAGCGAGCCCTGCCGCTCGGGCGGCGAGTCGTTCCTCTACGTGCCTGGAGTACGACGACGGCGCGCCCCAGGCGAGGACGACGACGGCCCGCTGCAGCGCAAGTTCCGCGGCGGCGGCATCGCCTCGCGGCCGGTGCTGGACATCGTCAACGGCACCGTGATCATCCAGAGCAGCAACCAGAACATCACCGTCGAGGAGATCGGCCGCACCTACGCACCATGCGCATCAAGGCCTGGCAGGAGGACTTCAGCCGGGTCGAGGGCGTGCGCCGCGCGCGGCGGGGACGACCAGGACTAGGCGCGGCCCGGATCCCGCGACCGCGGGGCCGGCGGAGCCGAAAGGGAGACCGGAACATGAGGACACAACGCGATCCCGCGGCGCGGGATCCTGGCCGGCCGCGCTGCGCGCTGGCGGCGGCGGCGCTGCTGGCGCCGGCGGCCCGGCCGAGGCCTTCTGGCGCCGCAGCCCGCGAGCCGGAGAACGTGCCCCGGCGCGCGGCCGACCGCCACCGCTACGCCACCATGGTCTTCGCCCGCGGCGTGCTGCGCGGCCGACGGCTGCCGCCGGCTGGCGCCTGGACGGCGCCGCCCTGGTGCTGACGCGCGAGTTCGCGGGTGGACGGGGCCGGCCGGGGCGCGCTGGTCGACGGGCGCGAGGCCCTGGTCATGGGCTGCCGCCGCGCCGGCGTGCCTGGTGGTGCACCACGCCACGGTGCTGGGTCCCGACCGCTCCGTGGCCCGGGGCATCACCGCCGGGCGGCACGTTCACGGACCTGCCGCGGCGCGCCCCGGCCGCGGCTGCCGCGCTGAGCGCGGCGGCGGGACCGGGCGCGGAAGGCCCGGCGGTCCGGCGGCATGCCGCCGCGGGACCGCCGGGCCGGTGCGGTCACGCCGGTCAGGCGTGCTTCGACCTGCTTCTTCATCCAGGTCGGTGGTCACGCTCTTCGGCCGCTCGATGGGCGAGCCCATGGCGCGGTTGATGATCAGCTGGCGACAGCATGCCCATGGCGCGGCTGACCGAGAACAGCACCGTGTAGTAGCTGAACTCGCGCAGGCCGTAGTGGTACAGCAGGGCGCCGCTGCCGGCGTCCACGTTGGGCCACGGGTTCTTGGCCTTGCCGTGCTCCTTGAGCACCTCGGGCACGATGGTGAAGACCTTGTTCACCAGCTGCATCACCGGGTCGTCGGGGAAGTGCTTCATGCCGAACTCGCGGAAGGCGGCGAAGCGCGGGTCGGTCACGCGCAGCACCGCGTGGCCGTAGCCCGGGATGACCTTGCCGCCGTTGAGGGTGTCCCAGGCGAACTTGGTCAGCTGCTCGTCCGTGGGCACGCCCCGAACTCCTTCTTCAGCTCCAGCACCCAGTTCAGGCACTCCTGGTTGGCCAGGCCGTGCAGCGGGCCGGCCAGGCCGTTCAGGCCCGCCGACACGCTGTAGTAGGCGTCGCTCAGGGCCGAGCCCACCAGGTGGCAGGTGTGGGCCGAGACGTTGCCGCCCTCGTGGTCGCAGTGCAGCACCAGGTACAGGCGCATGCAGTCGGCGAACTCGCCGCTCTTGTCGGGGACGCCCAGCATGCGCGCGTAGTTCTCGGCCCAGGTCAGGCCCTTCTTCGGCGCGATGCGGTTGCCCTTCCGGAAGCGCATGCGGTAGACGCCCGCGGCGATGGCCGGCAGCCGGGCCAGCAGGTCCAGGCTGTCCTCCAGGGTCGGCTTCCAGTAGTCGGCCTTGGCCATGCCCTCGTTGTAGGCCTTGACGAACTTGCTCTCCCGCTGCATGGACAGGATCGCCGTGTCCAGCATGCACATGGGGTGGCGAGTCCTTGGGCATGGCCTCCAGGACCTTCCACACGTAGGCGGGCACCTTGGCCCGGGCGTTCAGCTCCTCGGTCAGGGCGCGGCGGTCGGCGGCCTTGGGCAGCTCGCCGGTGCACAGCAGGTAGAAGATGTCCTCGGGGGTCTTGTCCACCAGCTCGCCGACGGGGGTGCCGCGGATCAGCAGGCCCTTGTCGGGCGGCACTTCGGAGGTGTCGCAGACCATGCCCTTGACGCCGCGCATGCCGCCGTAGGCCTGGGCGACGGTGACCTCGCTGATCACCTTGTCGCCGTGCTGCTTGACCAGCGACCCGATCTCGTCCCGCCAGACGGGGATCTTCTTGGCGAGGGCATTCTGGAGCTTGGCCATGTCTCCTCCTTCATGGCGTCACGCCGCGCGGCGTGACGCCGTTCTCAATCGAACGCCGCCCGGCGCCGGCCGGGGGCGGGGAGCCCAAAACCCCATGAAACGAGTAGTATTTAGGGGCCGGGCCGATAACTGTCTTCTGAACTTGCAAACTACCAACTGCCGCAACGCAATTCAACCCCATCCCGTTCCCGGGCCGGTTTTTTCATGGCAAAATCGGGTCCGGGGATTACCATTGGGGGAACGACTAACGGACATCCGGTTTCCACCGACGGAGGACGTCATGACCGACGATGTGAGGCTCTGTGTGGAGATTCTCGAGAAGGCGATCGCCTTCGAGGAGGAGGGCATGGCCTTCTTCCAGGATCGGGCCGAGAACGCCCCACCTCGATGGAGCGCAACCTCTTCAACTCCCTGGCCAAGGACGAGGCGGGCCACAAGGCGTACCTGGTGAAGATGCGCGAGGATCTGCTGCGCGAGGGCACCGTCGACGTGCTGCCGGATGTGGACGAGGACCACGTCCTGAACGTGCGCAAGCTCTTCGAGGACGCCCTCGAGGGCGCCAGCGATCCCTACGTGGGCGAGCTCGAGGAACTGGAGATCCTCAAGGGCGCCCTGGACGTGGAGCGCCGCGGCTACACCATGTACGCCGACGCCGCCGCCCAGGTCGCCTCGCCCCGGGCCAAGGCCCTGTTCGAGGACCTGGCCGGCCAGGAGCAGAACCACTTCACGCTGCTGAAGAACACCTACGACTACATGGCCGACCCCGAGGGTTTCGTCGAGCTTCGACGAGAACCCCATGCTCGACGGGGGCTAGCGCTTGGCGGCTGACGAGCGCCGCGCGTTCTTTCGGGAGGTTGTCGCGCTGGCCCCCATGGCCACCGGCGGCAACCTCCCTTACCGTCGTCTGTGCAAGGAGTTCGGCGCCTCGCTGACCTGCAGCGAGATGATCCTGAGCCGACAAGCTGGTCAAGGGCGGCGAGCGGCCCCTGCTGCGCCACCACGAGAGCGAGGACCGCTTCGGCATCCAGTTCGCGGGCAAGCATCCCGACGTCATGGCCGAGGCCGCCCGCATCGCCGTGGACCACGGCGCCCGCTTCATGGACCTGAACTTCGGCTGTCCCATCGATCTGATCGTGCGCCGCGGGCCAGGGGGCCGCGCTGCTGAAGAAGCCGGGCCGCCTGGCCCGCCTGGTGGCGGCGGTGCGCGAGGCGGTGGACGTGCCGCTGTCGGTGAAGATCCGCATCGGCTTCTCGGAGGAGAAGCTCAACTGCGTGGAGGTGGCCCGGGCCGCCGTCGAAGCCGGGGCCGACGCCATCGGCATCCACGGCCGCACCCGCGCCCAGCGCTACCGGCTGAGCGCCCGCTGGGACCTGATCGACCAGGTGCAGCAGGCCGTCGACGTGCCGGTCCTGGGCAATGGCGACCTGTTGACCCCCTGGGATCTGGAGCGGCGCCGCGCAGGAGACCTCGGTGCGCTCGTTCCTGGTCGCCCGCGGCGCCCTGATCAAGCCCTGGATCTTCCGCGAACTGGCCGCGGGCGAGCCCTGGAATCCCACCACCGCCGAACGGTGGGCCATCATGCGCCGCTTCCTGCGACTTCGCCCTGGAGTACTTCGGGGACGATGCCAAGGGCCTGGCCCGGGCCGAGCGCTTCTTCCTCTGGCACCTGGGTTTCTGGCACCGCTGGCGGCCGTTCACCGCCGAGGATTTCGCCGCCCAGCTGCCCGATTCCCTGATCCAGGCGCGCGCCGAGCAGGTCGAGGGCGACGGCGACGAGGCCCTGCTGGCCCGCGAGGACGAGGACGCCCACCGGGAGATCTTCCGCCGTTCCCTTGACAGGGACTTCCCCGCCGTCTAGTGTCCGTCCTGCCCGGCCGCCATCCCGCTCCGGGCGCGAAAACTCCATAGTCTGCGGCCTGGGACCAGCGGAAGTCCGGTGAAAAACCGGCGCGGCCCCGCCACTGTAAGCGGTTACGAAACCTGCAAATACGTCACTGGAGCGCCCCCTGGGCGACCGGGAAGACGCAGGGAGTAGGACGACCCGCGAGCCAGGAGACCGGTGCCAGGCCTGCCACCACCTTCGAGGGCGAGGTCTGGCTTTGGCGCAACATCCCGGCAGGGATCTCCCAGGATTCGACGGCAGCTCGCGGCGCCGTGCGCGCGTCGCCGCGGTGTGCCTGCTGCTGGCCGCGGTCGGCGGTCGGGCGCGCGCGGAATCGGCCGGCACCGGCGCCGGACCCGCCGAGGCCGCCTTGGCCGGTGCCGCCCTGGTGGACACCCTCATCGTCACGGCCGCCGCCGCGGCCGGCCCCGCCGCCCCGGCCGTGGGCGGCCTCCTGACCCGCATCGAACTGGACGACGCCGGCGGATCCCGCGACCTGGCCGACGTGCTGGCCGCCACCGCCGGCTTCCAGGTGCGGCGCTACGGCGCCGCCGGGGCGTCGGCGGTGCCGTCGCTGCGGGGGTCGTCGCCGGCCCAGGTGCGGCTCTTCGTGGACGGCATGCCCCTGGACGACGCCGAGACCGGCGTCTTCAACCTGGAACGGCTGCCCCTGGAACGTTTCGGCGCCGTGGAGATCCACCGGGGCGCGGTGCCCGCGGGCCTGGGGGGGATCGGGGGCGCCGGCGCCGTGAACCTGCTGACCCGGCGAGCCCGGGACGGCGCCACGGCGACGGCGGGTCTGGGCGCGTTCGGCGAGCGCTGGGCCAGCACCGCCTGGGGCCACGACGGCTGGCTGCTGCTGGCCCACGCCCGGCGGGCCGACAACGACTTCACCTACCGGGACCACAACCAGACCTTCCACCGCAGCGACGACGACACGGTGCGCACCCGGCGGAACGCCTGGCTGCGGGAGCACGGCTTCTTCGCCAAGGGCGAGGGTGCGGCCGGTCCCGTCGATCTGCGGGGGTGGGCGGGCTTCCTGCGGCGGGACGGCGGGCGGCCGGGCCCCATCGGCGGCTACGCCTCGCCCCACGCCTCGGTGCGCTACGACCGCCTGGACGGCCACCTGGCCGCGGGCTGGCGGGCCGACCTCGTGCGGCTGGAGGTCTCGGCCGCCCGCACCGACGAACGCCTGGACGACCCCGCCGGGGAGATCGGCTTCGCGCCCCCGGGCACCGAACGCACCCGCGGCGACGACCTGACCGGCCGCCTGCTCTGGTCCCCGGGCTGGGACCTGGGCGGCCGCGCCGACCTGGCTGTCAGGGCCGGCCTGGAGCGCCGCGGCCAGTGGCAGCGCCGCCGCTGGAACGCACTCCGGGATCCCGAGCGGCACCGCACCGTCACCGCGGCCTTCGCCGTGGCCGACGCGGGCCTGGCCGACGGCCGCCTGCGGGTGGCCCCGGCCTGGCGCTGGCAGCGCACCCTGGACGACTTCCCGCCGACGCCCCTGCCCTGGGATCCCGAGCCGGCCGCCGAGCGCATCGAACGCGACGCCATCGCGCCCTCGGCTGGGCGTGTGCTGGGAGATCGCCCCGGGGACGGCGGTGCTGGAGGCCCACGCCGCGCGCACCGTGCGCGAACCCACCTGGATCGAGCTCTTCGGCCACCGCGGGGGCGTGACCGGCAACCCCGCGCTGGTGCCCGAGACCGTGCGGACGGCCGACCTGGGGCTGTCCCTGCGGTCGCCCGGCGGCGCGATCAGCGGCCGGGTGGCCGGATTCGTGGCACGGACCGACGACACGATCGTGTTCGAGGTCAACAGCCAGCGCACGAGCATCGCCCGCAACATCGGCGCCACCCGCACCCGCGGGCTGGAGGCGGAGGTGCGCGCCGTGCTGCCCGCGGACCTGGACCTGCGGGGCAACCTCACCTGGCAGCACGCCCGCGACGACGGCGGCCAGCCCGCCTACGACGGCAAGGCCCTGCCGTACCTGCCCGACGTGGAGGCCTTCCTGCGCCTGATCCACGACGGCCCGGTCTGGCGACCCTGGCTGGAGGCCCGCTTCCGGTCGGCCGACTACCTGGACCGGGCCAACACCGAGCTGAACATGGCCCCGGACCGGCTCCGCCTGGACCTCGGCCTGGAGACGATCTGGCACCCGGCGTGGCCGGGACGGCGGCACGCTCACCGTGTCGGCCGCCGTCCTGAACCTGTCCGACGAGGATTCCTACGACATCGAGGGCTTTCCCCTGCCCGGCCGCAGCTGGCGGGTGGGGCTGCTCCTACGACTTCTGATTCGCCCGCGAAAGGACCACACCATGACCACCCGCCTCGCCCTCGTCGTCGCCGCCGGCGCCCTGCTGGCCGCGGCCGCCGTCGCCCAGGCCGATCCCGCGGCCTGGATCGTCACCACCGACTACTCCACCTTCGGCCGCGTGCGCAGCTGCGACGGCCCCTCGCCCTGGACCGTCTCGGCCGACCTGGCCACCATCCCCGGCGACGCCGTGGGCCGGCAGCACGGCGGGCTCGTCTACATCGTGGGCCGCGGCGGCAGCGGCGTCCTGCAGGTCTACGACCCGGCCGCCGGCTTCGCCCTGGTGCACGAGTTCAGCCTGGGCGCGGGCCGCAACCCCCAGGACATCGCCTTCGACGCGGCCGGCGAGGCCTACGTCCCCTGCTACGACACCGCCGAACTGCTGCGTGTGGACGTGGCCAACGAGACGGTGATCGCCAGCTACGGGACCGCCGCCTTCGCCGACGCGGACGGCCTGCCGGAGACGGCCTGGTGCGCCGCCGCCGGCGACCGGCTGTACGTCGCCTGCCAGCGTCTGGACCGGAACAACTGGTACGGTCCGGCGGGGCCCGGCGCGATCCTGGTCTTCGACACGGCCGCCGAGCAGTGGGTGGACATGGACCCGGCGGCGGCGGGCGTGCAGCCCATCGTCCTGCAGGGCGCCAACCCGTACACGCGTCTGGTGCTGGACGGGACGACCCTGGCGGTGGGCTGCGACGGCTGGTTCGGCGCGGCCGACGGCGGCATCGAGACGGTGGATCTGACGACCGGGGCGTCCCTGGGCTACGCCGTGACCGAGGCCGCCCTGGGCGGCGATGTGCTGGCCATGGTGCCGGACGGCGACTGCTGGCTGGCCCTGGTCAGCGATGCCTCCTTCGTCACGAGCGTGCGGCGGGCGTGTCCCGGGGGCGTGACCGTGCTGGACACGGGCAGCGGCTACGTCCACGCCGACCTGCTGCTGTCCGGGGACAGCCTCCTGGTGCTGGACCGCACCGCCGGGCGCCTCGGGCCTGCGGGTGCTGGACCCGGTGACGGGCGCCGAGCAGACCGGGGGCGCCGTCGACACCGGCCTGCCGCCGTTCATGTTCATCCCGCCGGACGGACGCGCCGTCGGCGACGCCCCTGCCCCCGGCGGCGGGCCTGCGCCTGGGGGCGGCCCGACCCAACCCCTGCAACCCGCCGGCGGGCGTCGCGGTCGTCGGGCGTCCCGGCGCGACGGTGACGGTGACCGTGTGCGACTTGAGGGGCCGCCGGGTCGGCCGGCGTGAGGTGCGCACCGACGGCGAGGGCGGGGCGTCTACACCTTCACCGGCCGGGACGCCCGGGGCGCGGCGCTGCCGGCGGGGGTGTACCGGGTGGTGGCCCGCGACGGGAGCGCGGTCGCGGTGACGGCGGTGACCCTGGTCAAGTGACCCGGCGCAGCCGGCCCGGTCCGCTCGTTATCGAGATACCAACTTGAAATCGACGAACCCTCTCCGATATTGCAGGGCGATCATCCGGACAGGCCGGCTGCGGGACAGGGGACGAGGGTGAGGTGGACGAGTGGATCGGACTGCGGAAGACGCTCCTGCTGGCGCTGGTCGCGCTTGAGCTGCTGGCCGAAGGTGGGGCCGCCGCTGGCCCTGGCCGCCGGCGTGACCCTGAGCATGACCCTGGGCAACCCGTGGCCGCGGCGGACCGGGACCTGGAGCAAGCGCCTGCTGCAGCTCTCGGTGGTGGGCCTGGGCTTCGGCCTGGGCCTGGGCCAGGTGTGGGACGCCGCCCGCGGCGCCGTGCTCTACACCCTGGTCGGCATCACCCTGACCCTCCTGCTGGGGCGCTGGCTGGGGCCCGCGGTTCGGCACCGCGCCGACCACCTCCACCCTGATCTCCTTCGGCACGGCCATCTGCGGCGGCAGCGCCATCGCCGCCATGGCCCCGGTGGTGGACGCCGACGACGACGAGACGGCCGTCGCCCTGGCCACGGTCTTCACCCTGAACGCGGTCGCGCTGCTCGATCTTCCCGCCCCTGGGCCGGCTGCTGGGCCTCTCGCCCCACGCCTTCGGGGTGTGGGCGGCCCTGGCCATCCACGACACCAGCAGCGTGGTCGGCGCCGCGGCGGCCTTCGGCGGCGGCGCGCTGGCCATCGCCACCACCGTCAAGCTGGCGCGCGCCCTGTGGATCATGCCCAGCGCCCTGCTGGTCGCCTGGCGGCGCAAGTCCGGGCGGCAAGGTGCGCTTCCCCCTGTTCATCCTCGGCTTCATCGCCGCGGCCGGCCTGCGCACGGCGCTGCCCCAGGCCGTCCCGGTGTGGCACGCGCTGCACGAGACCGCCCGGCAGCTGCTGGTGGTCACCCTGCTGCTGATCGGGTGCGGGCTCGGCCGCCAGGTGCTGGCGCGGGTGGGGGTCAGGCCGCTGCTGCAGGGGGTGGTCCTGTGGCTGCTGGTGGGCAGCGCCACCCTGGGCGCGATCCTGCTGGGCTGGATCGGCTGAGCGGGCCGTTCGTCGCGGCCTCAGCGCTCGGCGAAGAGGTCGGCGGTCTGGGCCAGGGCCGAGGCCAGCTGCGCCCAGGTGATCACGCCGCGCACCTGGTCGGCCGAGGCGTCGCCCGGTGCGACCGACCACGAGGGCGACCTCGGCCCGCTGCTCGTGCACCACGCTGGCCAGTTCGAAAAGGCTGGCGCCCAGGCGCACGAACACGAAGTTGCGGCTGGCCAGGTCGGCCGCGGTGCCGCCGGCGAAGTCGGCGTCCAGGTCCTCGCGCACCGCGTCCCGGCACGACACGACGCCTGCGACCTTGCCCGCGTCGCCCAGCAGGAACCAGCCCGACGCTCCGGCTGCTGCCGCGTCTAGCTCGCGGAATGCGGCCACCGGCAGGTGTCCGGCGCCAGCACCTGTCAGGTGCGTGTCCATGAAGGCGCCCGCCAGGCGGCGCTGGGGCAGGTTGGCCTGCAGGGCGTCCGGCATCGGGTGCCCGCGGCGGGCCAGCTTCATGGTGTAGATGCTCTCGCGGCAGAGCACGCGCCGCATGCCGTAGGCGATGGCCACGGTCAGGGTCATCGGGACGATCACGTTGTAGTCCAGGGTCATCTCGAAGATCATGACGATCGCGGCGATGGCCGCGCCGGTGGATCCGGCCACGACCCCGGCCATGCCCGCGACCGCGAATGCCGCCGGGCTGAGGTTCAGCCCCGGTGCGATCACGTGCAGCAGGGCCCCGTAGGCGCCGCCGACGGTCGCGCCCAGGAAGAGGGCGGGCGAGAAGATGCCGCCCGACGCGCCCGAGCCCAGGGTCAGCGAGGTGGCGGCCAGCTTCAGGACCGAACAGCAGCAGCAGCAGCCAGAAGCCCGTCAGCCTGCCGGTCAGGATGTCCTGCACCGTGGCGTAGCCGACACCCTCGATGTAGTACTCGCCCAGCAGCGCGTAGCACGCATACATCATCACGCCGACGATCAGCATGCCGCCCATGTGGCGCAGGATGTAGCTGCCCCCGATCGCGCTTCTCGAAGAAGTCCTCGGTGCCGTAGAGGGCACGGATGAACAGGGCCGACACCGCGCCCAGGATCACGCCCAGGCCCGACGTAGGCCAGCAGCGCGACCACGCTGGTGCGGTGGAAGTCCAGGGTCTCCAGGGCCGGGATGACGAACGAGGGGTGGGTGCCGAAGAAGATCCGCCCCACGTAGGTCGCCGATGCCGTGGCCACCGCCACCGGCACCAGGGTGCGCACGCCCACCTCGTGCAGGACGATCTCCACGGCGAAGAGCAGCCCGCCGACGGGCGTGTTGAAGGTCGCGGCGATGCCGCCGGCGGTGCCCGCGGCGATCAGCGTGACCCGCTGGCGGATGGTCAGGCGCAGGACCTGGCCCAGGGTCGAGCCCAGCGACGAACCGATCTGGATGATGGGCCCCTCGCGACCGACGGCCCCGCCGGTGCCGATGGACAGGGCCGAGGCCAGGGACTTGATCAGCGCCACCACCGGCCGGATCACGCCGCGCTGGTAGTAGATGGCGTCCATCACCTCGGGCACGCCGTGCCCCTTCGCCTCCGGGCGCGAAGCGCTGCACCATGTAGGCCACGCCCAGCGCGCCGATCACCGGCACCAGGATCACCAGCGGCCCCCAGGGACTGGCGGTGGTGTGGACGTTGGCGTCGTAGGACCAGGACAGGTTGCCGGCGAAGGCCAGGTTGTGGACCAGGGCGATCAGTCCGCGGAAGGCGACCGCGCCCAGGCCGGACAGGGCGCCGATGCCCGCGGCGAGCAGGGCGACCCAGAGGGGCCCCGCGGCCGTGGCTGCGACATGGGGCGATGCGGACAACGGCACAACCTCCTGCGGCCGGGGGACCGACCGCGGTTCCGGCGCGGGGTTCGTCACCGCATGATTCGCCGGATTTCCGTCCATTGCGCAGCTGATGTGGCGGCGAAAGCGGGGCGACGCCGCTTGCACCGGCGGCGTGCCGGCAAAGGCAGGAAGGGCGCGCTGCGCCGGTCAGATCTGCACGAACCAGGGCAGGGCGGTGAAGGCCGCGCCGATGGCGAACACCAGCAGCGCGTTGGAGATGAAGTACGGGAAAGACCATCAGGACGATCCCGCTGATCAGGGGCATCGCCGCGCCCCGCTTCTTGCCGTAGACGAAGTAGCCCAGTCCGATGGAACCGAACAGCACCCCCCACATCAGGTTGGCCATGCTCATGCTGATCCTCCGTTCGCGGATGATGTCCCCCGGAATATGATCGGCCGCCGGGCCGCCGATCTTGAGCAGGCCCCATGGCGGGTCCGTCCGCTTGCCGCTAGGATGGGATCCACGGGGGCAAGGGAAACGATCGGTCGCGGTGTCGGGGCGCCGGCCGCGACGGCGAGAAACCCTGAAAGGGACCCCAACCATGACCGCCGACGACATCAGCGCCCCCGGCGCCCCCTTCGACGGCACCGGGGTGGGCCGGGCCTGGCCGCTGCTGACGGGCGAACGTGCCCACGATGAGCTGGCCGCCGCCGGTGGCGCGTCGTGACGAGGACCGGAACGGCAGCGCCCCCGGCCGCCTGGCCGGCCTATGCCTGGGAGCTGGCGGGCACGGCCCTCCTGGTGGCCGGTGGCCTTTCCCTGGTCATCCTGGCCTTCGGCCAGGGCAGCCCCGTGCCGGCGCTGATTCCCTCGGCGGGTCTGCGCCGGCTGCTGACGGGCCTGCTCTTCGGCGCCACCGGGGCCCTCATCGCCCTGTCGCCGGTGGGGCGCCACAGCGGTGCCCACATCAACCCCGTCGTGTCCCTGGCCTTCTGTCTCAAGGGCACCATGCCGCGGCGCCACGCCGTCGGCTACGCGGGGGCGCAAATGGCCGGCGGCGTGCTGGGCGCCCTGCCCCTGGTGGCCTGGGGCGCCATGGGCCGCAGCGTCGATTTCGGGGCGACCGTCCCCGGGCCGACCTGGGGCGCCGGCTGGGCCCTGGCCGGCGAGACGGCCACCACCTTCGCCCTGGTGGCGGGTCTGCTGCTGTTCGTGGGACGCCGCCGCTGGCGCCCGTTCACGCCCGCCCTCTTTCCCCCCCTGTACGCGGTGATGGTCTGGCTGGAGGCTCCCATCTCCGGCACCAGCACCAACCCGGCGCGGACCCTGGGGCCGGCCGTGGTGGCGGGCCAGTGGCACGGCTGGTGGGTGTACCTGCTGGGGCCGCTGCTGGGCGCGGTGCTGGGGGTGATGGTCCACCGGCTGGCGACCCTGGGCCGGCTGGAGGACAAGGTGGCGAAGGTCTTCCACTTCGATCACGACCCGCACGGCATCTTCGGGCGGGCCCACGACAACCGGGCGCGGCAGGCCGCCGGGCCCGAACCGGAGGAAGTGACATGCTGAAGGACAAGGTGGCCGTGGTCACGGGTGCCAACAGCGGCATCGGCCGCGCCGTGGCCCTGGCCCTGGCCGATGCGGGGGCGGCGGTGGTCATCGACTACGTGGTCGATCCGGACTCGGCCCACGAACTGGAACGCCGCATCCTGGACCTGGGCGAGCGCGCGGTGGCCGTCGACGCCGACGTCAGCCGCCTGGCCGACCTGCAGGCCCTGGTCGACAAGGCGGTCGAGGCGTTCGGCCGCCTGGACATCTTCGTCAACAACGCCGGCATCGAGACCCGCACCTCGGTGCTGGACACCACCGAGGAGCAGTACGACAAGGTGATGGCGGTGAACCTGAAGAGCGCCTTCTTCGCCACCCGGTTCGCGGCGACGCAGATGATCCGGCAGGGCGGCGGCGGGCGCATCGTCAACATCTCGTCGGTGCACGAGGACTGGCCCATGCCCGGCAACACCGCCTACTGCTGCAGCAAGGGCGGCATGCGCATGCTGACCCGCACCGCGGGGGTCGAGCTGGCCGCCCACGGCATCACCGTCACGGGCGTGGGGCCGGGCGCGGTGGCCACGCCCATCAACGAGCGGACCATGCACGATCCCGGGACCTTGCAACGGCTGGAGCAGGCCATTCCCCTGGGGCGGCTGGCGCAGCCCGAGGAGATCGCCGCGCTGGTCGTGTGGCTGGCTTCGGACCGGGCGGGCTACGCCACCGCCGCCACCTTCATGCTGGACGGAGGCATCATGCAGTCCAGCCCGGGCCTATGAGGGACCGCCGGACCGCAGGTTGCCCCGGCGCGGCTGCCCGTGCTAGGGTGGTTTCGCGGTGCAGGGGGAGGGGCGGTTGATCCTGGCCTCGGCGGGGAGCATATCGACGATCCGGAGCGCTTCGGCGCCCGGGACGCCGGGCCTCGCGCCCGCGCGCCGGACACGTCTCGAACCGAGGGGAGCCGCCGGTCCATGAACGTTCCCTCGATCCTCGATCCCGCCTCGCCCGAGGCCGCCCAGGTGCTGACCCTCTTTCGCGTCGTGCTGGTGGTGGCCGCGGTGATCTTCGCCACGGTGGCGGGGCTGGTGATCACCGCCGTCGTCCGTTTCCGGCGCCGCGCCGGCGGGCCCGAACCTCGCCAGGACGAGGGCAACGTGCGCCTGGAGCTGGTCTGGACCATCGTCCCGTTCCTGATCCTGACCGGGCTGTTCGTGCTGACGGTGAAGGCCATGCACGCCATCGATCCCCCGGTCCACGACCGTCAGCCCGACCTGGAAGTGGTGGCGCACCAGTGGTGGTGGGAGGGCCACTATCTCCGGACCGGGGTGACCGTGGCCAACGAGTTCCACCTGCCCGTGGGCCGGCCCCTGCTGCTGCGGTTCCGCTCCGGGGATGTGGTCCACGACTGGTGGGTGCCCCAGCTGGGCCGCAAGGTGGACATCTTCCCCAACCACCCCACCCACCTGTGGATGCAGATCGACAAACCCGGCGCCTACCAGGGCATGTGCGACGAGTTCTGCGGCGTCGGGCACGCCTGGATGCGCATCCGCGTGGTGGGGGAGACGCAGAAGGGCTACGAGGACTGGACGGCGGCCCAGCTCCGCCAGCCGGCGCCGCCCGCCACCCCCGCCGCCCGCGCGGGCGCCGACCTGTTCCGCTCCCTGACCTGCGTCAACTGCCACGCCTTGCAGGGCGTCTCGGCGGCAACGGTGGGACCGGACCTGACCCACCTGGGCGGCCGCGCCACCCTGGGCGCCGGCGTCCTGACCAACGACCACGCCAACCTGGTGCGCTGGATCCGCGATCCCCAGGCCGTCAAGCCCGGCTGCCACATGCCGGACGAGGGCCTGGACCAGGAGCAGGCCGAACGGATCGCCACCTACCTGGAGGGCCTCGAATGAGCGACGCGACCGCCACCGGCGCGCCCGCGCGCACCATCTTCAGCATCAAGGAATACAGGGGGCTGGCCAGCTGGTTCGGCACGGTGGACCACAAGCAGATCGGCCTGATGTACATGGCCACGAGCCTGGTGTTCTTCGTGATCGGCGCCTTCTTCGCCCTGGCCATGCGCACCCAGCTCATCCGCCCGGAGAACCACTTCCTGTCGCCGGGCACCTACGACGAGCTGTTCACCATGCACGGCACCACCATGATCTTCCTGGTGGTGATGCCCCTGCTGATCGGCTTCGCCACCTACTTCGCGCCGCTGATGGTGGGCGCGCGGGACATGGCCTTCCCACGGATGAACGCGCTGAGCTACTGGCTGTACCTGGGCAGCGCCCTGATGCTGTACTTCAGCTTCTTCGCCGGCGGCTCGCCCGCCGCGGGCTGGTTCGCCTACGCGCCCCTGACCGAGAAGGCCTACGCCTTCAACCAGGGGCAGGACTACTGGGCCCTGGCCCTGCTGGCCAACGGCGCCAGTTCGGTGATGGGGGCCATCAACATCGCCGTGACCATCCTGACCCTGCGGGCGCCGGGCCTGAGCATCCGCCGTCTGCCCCTGTTCGTGTGGATGGTGCTCATCAACTCGTTCCTGATCATCCTGGCCCTGCCGTCGCTGAACGCGGCCCTGGTCATGCTGCTGGCCGACCGCCAGCTCCACGCCCTGTTCTTCCAGCCCCAGGCCGGCGGCTCGGCCCTGCTGTGGCAGCACTACTTCTGGTTCTTCGGCCACCCCGAGGTGTACATCCTGATCCTCCCGGGCTTCGGCATCATCAGCGAGGTCATCCCCGTGTTCAGCCGCAAGGTGATCTACGGCTACGGCTTCCTGGCGGCCTCGACCATCGCCATCGCCTTCCTCAGCTTCGGCGTGTGGGTGCACCACATGTTCGCCACGGGGCTGGGCTTTCCCGTGTACTACATCTTCGCCGGCGCCAGCATGCTGATCGCCATCCCCACGGGCATCAAGATCTTCAACTGGATCGCCACCATGTGGGGCGGGTCGATCCGCTTCACCACCAGCATGCTCTTCGCCACGGCCTTCGTGATCCAGTTCACCGTGGGCGGGCTGAGCGGCGTGGCCTTCGCCGCGGTGCCCATCGACTGGCAGCTGACCGACAGCTACTTCGTGGTGGCCCACCTGCACTACGTGCTCTTCGGCGGCACCATGTTCACGGTCTTCGCGGGCGTCTACTACTGGTTCCCCAAGATGACCGGGCGGATGCTCTCGGAGAAGCTGGGACGCATCCACTTCTGGGTCACGGTGATCGGCTTCAACACCACCTTCTTCGTGCTCCACTTCCTGGGCATGCTGGGCATGCCGCGGCGGGTCTTCACCTACCTGCCGCTGCCCCACTACGCCGAGCTGAACCTGATCTCGTCCCTGGGGGCGTTCGTGCTGGTGGGGTCGATCCTCATGTTCGTCGGCGTGCTGGTGCACGGCCTGTTGCGCGGCGCGCCGGCGGGGGACAACCCCTGGGGCGCCTGGACCCTGGAGTGGGCCACGGCCAGCCCGCCGCCGCCCTGGAACTTCGACCGGGTGCCGCCGGTGCGGAGCCGCCGGCCCCTGTGGGACCTCACGCATCCGGACGATCCGGACTGGCGCCGCGAGGGCGGATCGGAGGCGCAGGCATGAGCCGCGACCGCACGCGCCTGGGCATGTTCCTGTTCATCGCCTCGGAAGGGGTCTTCTTCCTGCTGCTGGTGCTGGCCTACGTCACCTACCACCGCGAGCACGGCAACGGGCCGACGGCCGCCTCCAGCCTGGACGTGGCCCGCACCGGCGTCTTCTCGGTGTTCCTGCTGGCCAGCAGCGGCACCATGAACCTGGCGGTGCGCGGCTTCCGCGGCGGGGCGCGGGGACGGCTGGCCGCGGGCCTGGCCCTCAGCTTCCTGCTGGGCCTGGTGTTCCTGGCGGGGCAGGGCTGGGAGTACGCCCAGCTGCTGCGCGCCGACGTGACCATCAGCCGCGACCTCTTCGGCACCACGTTCTTCACCCTGACCGGCTTCCACGGCCTGCACGTGCTGCTGGGCCTGGTGATGATCGCCACCCTGCTGGGGCTGTCGCGCCGCGCCGAGGGGCCGCGGCCGGGGGCGGTGGAGGCCGTGTCCATGTACTGGCACTTCGTCGACGCCGTGTGGGTCGTGATCTTCGGCGTCGTCTACCTGTGGTCCGTCCTGTGACGACGGGGGAGCTGTTGCGCGCATCCTGGGAGTGGGAACCGAGCATCGTCATCGGCTGCGCCGGCCTGGTGGGCGGGTACCTGGCGGTGGTGCGCCCCCTCGAGGCGCGCCGGACCGCGGCCTGGACCGCCGGCGCGCTGCTGCTGCTGGTGACCCTGTGCGGCCCCCTGGACGGCCTGGGCGACGACTATCTGTTCAGCGCCCACATGATGGAGCACCTGCTGCTGTTGGTGGCGGTGCCGCCGCTGCTGCTGTGGGGGGTGACGCCCGCGGCGGCGTCGCGCCTGCTGGCCCGCCGGATCCCGGCGGCGGCGGAGCGCGTGCTGCGGCGGCCGGCCGTCGCGTGGCTGACGGCCATGGTCACGCTGTACGCCTGGCACGCGCCGGCTCTCTACAACGCGGCGCTGGCGGACGAGCGCATCCACGCGGTGCAGCACCTGAGCTTCCTGGTCACGGCCACGATCTTCTGGTGGCCGGTGCTGGCGCCGCTGCCCGGCCACCGGCTGGCCGGCCCGCCGGCCATCGTCTACCTGTTCCTGGCGGCGCTGGCCAACGCGGTGCTGGGAGCGCTGCTGACCTTCTCGTCACCGGGGCTCTATCCCTGGTACACGCGGCCCACCGGCGACTCGGCGGCGCTGCACCTGATCCGTGACGGCTGGGGCCTGGATCCGGCGGCGGATCAGCAACTGGGCGGCCTGTTCATGTGGGTGGTGGGAGGATTGTTCTTCCTGGCGGCGGTGCTGGCCATGTACGGTCGCTGGTACCGGGAATCCGGACGACCCGGCGTGCCCTAGGCCACCGGGGAAAGGAGGCGCCCATGGCGGCGCTGCAAGACGACGCGAACGGTCCCGCCCCGGGCGGACCCGCAGGATGGAACGAGCCGCGGCCCGCGGACCTGCCCGCGCCCAGCTTCTGGCCGGCGGTGCTGGCGGCGGGGGTCTGCTTCGCCCTGTGGGGCGTGCTCACCTCGCCCTGGCTGATCGTCTTCGGCCTGGCGGGGGCGGTCACGGCGGCCGTCGGCTGGATCCGGGAGCTGCGCCATGAACCGAACGACTGACACCTGCTCCGGCTGCCCGCGGGAGCGGTCCACGGCCGCCGGCGAGTCCGGTGGCGGCGGCGACCCGGTGCCCTCGCCCGGACGGCGGCGCTTCCTCACCCGCCTGGCGGTGGCCCTGGCCTCGCTGGCGGCCCTGGCGGCCGCCGCGCCGGTGGTGGGGTTCGTGCTGCAGCCGGTGCTGCGCCGCGCCGTCGAAGCCTGGCGCAAGGTGGGCCGGGTCGGGGACTTCACGGTGGGGGACACGGTGCTGGTGGTCTTCGCCGACGCGGGAGTGCGGCCCTGGGCCGGCCCCACCGGGCGCACCGGCGCCTGGCTGCGCCGGGTGACGGGCGAGGATTTCATCGCCTTCGCCGTGGACTGCACGCACCTGGGCTGCCCCGTGCGTTGGGAGGCCGGCGCCGAGCTGTTCATGTGCCCCTGCCACGGGGGCGTCTACTACAAGGACGGGACCGTGGCGGGCGGACCGCCGCCCCTGCCCCTGCGCCGCTACCAGGTGCGGGTGCGGGAAGGCAACGTCGAGATCAGGACCACGCCGCTGCCCATCACCTGAGCGGCCCAACCGGGAAAGGCCATCCATGAACCTGCTGCGCGCCATCGGACGCTGGCTGGAGGACCGCACCGGCCTGGCGGCCCGTCTCGGGCCCCTGGCCCGCCACCCGGTGCCGCCGGACGCGGGCTGGATGTACGTGTTCGGCAGCGGCACCGCCGTGGCCTTCATGCTGCAACTGGTCACCGGCGCGGCCCTGGCCACCCTCTACGTGCCCAGCACCAGCGAGGCCTACACCACGCTGCAGGCCATGAGTCAGGTCCACACCCTCGGCTGGCTGCTGCGGGGCATGCACTTCTTCGGCGCCTCCGCCATGATCCTGCTGGTGGGCATGCACCTGGTCCGGGTGTTCCTGACGGGCTCGTACAAGTTCCCCCGGGAGCTGAACTGGCTGAGCGGCGTGCTGCTGCTGGGGCTGACCCTGGCCATGGGCTTCACGGGTCAGCTCCTGCGCTGGGACCAGAACGCCGTCTGGTCGGTGGTGGTGGGGGCGGAGCAGGCGGGGCGGACACCGTTCCTGGGCGACCTGATCGCCCGTTTCATCATGGGCGGCCCCACCCTGGGGGCCGACACCCTCAGCCGCTTCTTCGCCCTGCACGTGTTCGTCTTTCCGGGCCTGATCATCGGCGTGCTGGGCCTGCACGTGTATCTGGTGATGCGCCACGGCATTTCCGAGCCGCCGCAGGCGGGCCGGCCGGTGGACCCGGCCACCTACCGCCAGGAATACGAGACGATGCTGGAGAGGAAAGGGGTGCCCTTCTGGCCCCACGCCGCCTGGCGCGACCTGATCTTCGCGGCGGTGGTGATCTTCGCGGTCATCGCCCTGGCCTGGATCTTCGGTCCGCCGGGGCTGGACCGGGCGCCGGATCCGAGCGTGGTCAAGGCCCATCCGCGGCCCGACTGGTACTTCCTCTTCTACTTCGCCCTGCTGGCGCTGATGCCCCACGGGCTGGAGGACTACGTGATCATCCTGGGGCCCCTGCTGGGCGGGCTGGTCCTGCTGGCGGTGCCCCTGGTGGCGTCGCGGGGCGAACGTTCGCCGCGGCGCCGGCCCTGGGCGGTGATGGCGGTGGCGGGGGTGGTGGCCATCATCGGCGCCCTGACCGTGGCCGGCCGGCACGCCCGCTGGTCGCCCGCCTTCGACGCCGGGCCGCTGCCGGCGTCGGTGGTGGCGTCGGACGACCCCCAGGTGCAGCGGGGCGCCGTGGCCTTCCACGACCGGGCCTGCATCTACTGTCACGACATCGGCGGCCACGGCGGTCACCGCGGTCCCGAGTTGACCACCGTGGGCGACCGGCTGACCCGGGACCAGCTGGTCATCCGGATCATGAACGGCGGCTACAACATGCCCGGCTACGGGGCCATCCTCAAACCGGGCGAGGCCGACGCGCTCGTGGCCTTCCTGCAGTCGCGCCGCCGGCCGATTCCCGACACCGGGGACCGTCCGGCATCAGACTAGGACTTTTCCCCGGCTCAGGTTTTGCCTAGTATGGGGCCCGGCGGCACCCGCCGCCGGGCCCCTTCCCGCAGGCAAGGAGACACCCATGGCCCGCATCTACACCCGGACCGGCGACGCCGGCGAGACCTCGCTCGGCGACGGCTCCCGCGTGCCCAAGAACCAGCCCCGGGTCGATCTCTACGGCGACGTGGACGAACTGAACAGCGTCCTGGGCTGCGCCGCGGCCGTCCTGGGCCGGGCCGACAGCGGCCGCCCCCTGGCCAAACTGCTGTTCGGCATCCAGAGCCGCCTTTTCGACCTGGGGTCGGTGCTGGCCGATCCCGGGCTCTCGGCCCGGGAACAGGACTTCGACGCCGCCGCCCTCGAGCGCTGGATCGACAGCATGGACGCGCACCTCGCGCCCCTGGCCAACTTCATCCTGCCCGGCGGCAGCGAGGCGGCGGCCATGCTGCACCTGGCCCGCGCCGTCTGCCGCCGGGCCGAGCGCAAGGCCGTGGCCCTGGCCGGCGCCGAACCGGTGCCCGTCGGGGCCATCGTCTACCTGAACCGGTTGAGCGACGCCCTGTTCACGGCCGCCCGGGCGGCGAACGCCGCCGCCGGCGTGACCGACGTGCCTTGGCGGAAGGACGCCTAGTTGGCTCCCTGGCGATTCCTGCGGCGCGGCCCCCTGAATAAGCCCGAAGACGGCGGGTATGTCCCCTCAGCGGCGGCCGGCAACCCGGTCGCGGCCGAGCGCGAGGACGAGGAACGCCGCCGGGACCGGGCCGACATCGAACGGGCCCTGGCCGGCGACCAGCAGGGATTCGAGGACCTGATGAACCGGTATCGCCAGCGCGCCTACGGGGTGGCCCTGGGCCTGGTCGGCAACCACGACGACGCCATGGACGCCGTCCAGAAGTCGTTCATCCGGATCCATCGCACCCTGGACAGGTTCCAGACCGAGCGCCCTTTCTTTCCCTGGCTGTACCGCATCGTCCGCAACGCCGCCCTGAACCAGCGGCGGGACGAGAAGCGGCACCGGGGCGACATGCCCCTGGAGTGGGTGCGGCGGTCCGACGGCCGTCCCGATCCCCTGGCGGAACGGGAGGCGGAGGACCTGCTCGAGCGGCTGTGGGACGGCATCGAGGCCCTGCCGCCGGAGATGCGCGAGGTCTTCATGCTGTACCATTTCCAGGGTTTGAAGTACCGCGAGATCGCCGCCGCCTGCGACATCCCCATCGGTACGGTGATGTCGCGCCTGCACGCCGCCCGCAAGCGGCTGCACGACGCGGCGGGTCTGGAGGACGCAACGTGAGCTTCGACCCCCGACAGGACGAAGCCCTGCTGTCGGCCTACGTCGACGGAGAGCTGGATCCGGCCGACGCCGCCCGCGTGGAGGCGCACCTGGCCGCGGACCCGGCGGCCCGCCGCGAGGTGGATCGTCTGCGCCGCCTGAAGGACCTGACCGGCGCCCTGCGCCTGAAGGACGCCCCGCCCGAGGCGTGGGAGGACTTCTGGCAGAGCGCCTACAACCGCAGCGAACGCTCCCTGGGCTGGCTGCTGCTGGGCCTGGCGGTGCTGGTGCTGGCCGGCTGGGGCGCCACGGTGTTGCTGGGCGCCCTGCTGGGGGCGGATGACCTGCCGACCCTGGTCAAGGCCGCCATCATCGCCGGGGTCGCCGGTCTTGGCCTGCTGCTGGTCTCGGTGGTGCGCGAGCGCATCCACGCGCGGGCGCGCACCCGCTACAAGGACGTGATCCGTTGAACGGCCCCGCGGGCCGGTGGAGGACGGCATGCTGATCACCACAACCTACGACATCGCCCACAAGCGCATCGTCCGGACCATCGGCCTGGTGCGCGGCAACACCATCCGCGCCCGGCACATCGGCCACGACGTGATGGCCGGACTGAAGAACGTGGTCGGTGGCGAGATCTCCGACTACACCAAGATGATCGCCGAGTGCCGCGAGGAGGCGCTGGACCGCATGATCGAGCAGGCCCGCGCCAACGGGGCCAACGCGGTGGTCGGCGTCCGCTTCGCCACCAGCGAGATCATGCAGCACGCGGCGGAGCTGCTGGCTTATGGCACGGCCGTCGTGGTCGAGGACATCACCGAATAGGCGCCGGGCCGGGAACGGCAAGGGGCCGCGGGGGCTTAACGCAAGCGATGCGCCCTCGCGGCCCCTTGCCGTTCCCGGCCTGCACCTTCGCGGCGAGGGCAGTTCAACGACAGCGGTCGTGGGCGCCGCCGTGGCGGGTCGGAATCTCGGAGAAAGAATGACGATCTTCGACCGGATCCTGCTGCGGATGTTCCTGGCCAATCTCGTGCGGGCCGAAGCGGTCCTCGTCGTGGCGGGGGTGACGTTGGGGGCCGGGGCCTGGGCCACCGAGGGCGGCAACCTGGCGATTCTTGCCGGAGGGCTCGCGCTGCAGGCGCTGCCGCCGGCGCTGCTGGCGGCCACGCCGAATCGTGCCACCCGCTTCGGCGGCTTCCTCACGGCCCTGGCGGTCTTCGTCGCCTATGCCGTCGTCACCGCGACCGCCGACGCCTTCTCCCGCCACGGCGTGCTCTCCCCGACTGCGGCGGCCTGGCTTCCACCATCGCTCTTCACCGTGTCGGCGGCGCTCCTGTGGCGCCCCTTCCTTTCCCGCCGCTGCGGGACGGTGCCGGCAGGGGGGTGCCGCAGCGCATCGCTTGCGCTAAGCAGCGGCACCCCCCTGCCGGCACCGTCCCGCACCGACGGATAAAGAAAGGGGCGCCCGCAAGGGGCGCCCCCGTATGACGTGGTTGCTCCGGAAGTCAGTCCACCATGCTGATGGCGTCTTCGGGGCAGGCGTCGACACAGGCTTCGCAGTCGATGCACTCGTCGGGGTTCACCCAGGCGTGGCCATCAACCATCGAGATGACCTCGGTCGGGCAAGCGTCGACGCACTCTTCGCAGGCGGAGCACTTCGTCTCGTCAACCTTAGCAGGCATGTCCAAATCCTCCTGAGGACGGTCTAGAAAGCCGCTCGGGGCGGCTGCTTGCGGTGAACAATAGCGAATGATGCGCGTTTGTCAAATCGGTGTTGAAAATCAAACTCGACATCAAACACCTTGTCACTGCGTGAGATGCACGATTCATGCCCGGTCCCGCCAGAGGTTCTCCAGGGCGGGTCCGGCGTCGCGGACCAGCAGGGGCGGCAGGCACGCCGCGAGCAGGGCCAAGTCGCGCAGCAGCAAGCCGATGCCCACGGCGTGGCCCCCGTCGGTATGGAAGCAGCCGCAGGAAATGTCCAGGCCCCGGGCCAGGGCCGTGGCGATGGCCACCATGAACACCACCGTCAGGCCGCAGAGGATCAGGGCCGCGCCCCGGCGGGCGGCGCCCAGCACCAGGGCCAGGCCGGCGGTGGCCTCCAGGACGGGCAGGAAATGGGCCCAAGGGTGCAGGAGCGGCAGGGGCACCAGCCGGTAGTGGTGGATGGCCTCGGCGAACGCCCGCGGGTGGGTCAGCTTGTCCAGGCAGGCGTACAGGAAGACGGCGCCCACCACCAGGCGGCAAGCGAAGGCGAGCCAGCGCATCACGGCACCTCCGGGCGATCGCTGACAGGACCGCCGGCGGCCTGCCAGGCGGCCAGGCCGCCGGACATGATGACCACGTCGGTCCAGCCCCGGTCCCGCAGCCGTCCGGCCACGTTGGAGGCGGCGTTCAGGGCGCCGTCGCCGAAGACGACCAGCGGGTCGGCCGGGGTCAGGAAGTCGAAGTTGCGGTCCAGGTCGTCGTCGAAGGTGGCCTCGCGGATGAGGAAGGCGCCGGGGATCGTGGTCGGCGGGGAGTCGGGCCGCACATCCACGAAGAGGTGGTCGCCCGCGTCGAAGAGCTCGCGCGCCCGGGTCGGATCGACCAGCGGCGCGGCAAGCTCCTGCTCGTAGTAGGTGGCGTCCGCGCGCAGAGGCAGGCGGTCCGGCCGCAGGGCCCAGCTGGCCGCCGTCGCCACGGCCGCCAAGGCCAGCAGCACGGCGGCTTCGCGCCCGGCGAAGGCCAGGCGCGGGCCCCGGTCGCGCACGAAGCGCCGCTGTCCCTGGAGCGTCACAGGCGGACCATGTACCTCACCGGGACGGTCAGGGTCGGCAGGTTCGGCAGGTTGGTGTGGATGGTCAGCGTGCCCTCGATGCGGCCCCGCGTGGACACGGCCCGCGGGTCGTCCGGGGCGATGGGCGCGCCGGTGAGGCGAACCATGGTCTCCTTGTTGGGGATGGTCTCGTCCACCACGACCTTGATCTCGGGCAGGTCGATCTCCGCGCCGGTGATCTTGAAGGACTCCAGGTCGCCCTCGGGCGCCACCCGCACGTCCATCTTGAAGCGGCCCTTGTAACGGAAGTTGACCTCGGCCGGCTGGGCGGTCAACTGGTTGTAGCGGGAGCCCGCCAGGTCGATGTCGACCGACTCGTTGTCCGGCACGTTGGTCTTCACGCGCACCTTGTCCCGCAGGATTCCCGCCGGCGCGTCCTTGCCCAGGGTGACCTCGAGCGCGGCCTTGCGGGGATCGCCGTCCAGGTTGTTCACCGCGTGGATCTGGAAGAGGCCCTTCCGCGTCTCGTCCACCGAGATCTCCAGCCGGTCCTGGTTGGTGGCCTCGAAGGTGACCTGCCCCGACTGCTTCGCGCCCACCAGTTCGCGGGTGAAGCCCAGGCGCTGGTTGGCCGGGTCGATGATCAGCGCGGTCTGCACGTCGGCGGTGATCATGAAGTCCACGGTCGGGTTGAGGGGATCGTTGGAGGTGATCTGCACCGTCTTGATCACGTTGCCGTGGAACCGCTTGCTGTTGAACGTGACGTCGATGTGGGTCGATTCGCCCGGCGCCAGCTGCTTGACGGTCAGGGTGGGCACGGTGCAGCCGCAGTCGGCGTGGACGTCCTGCAGCTCCAGCAGCCCGCCGCCGTTGTTGGTGACGGTGATGAAGGTCTCGCGGGTCTCCTGCTGTTGCATGGTGCCGAAGTCGAAGGACTTGGGCGAGATGTCGATCACCTGGGCCGCCGCGGGCAGGGCGACCAGGGCCGTCAGGGCCGACACGGCCGTGGCGGCGAAGAGGCGGGCTGCGGTGTGGCGCATGGCGTTCGATCCTCCCGGATAGGCTGGTTCGTGGGCACACGGAGCAGATGGTACACCCGGGAGTCCGCCGGGTTCCCGGCCGCCGGCCGTTCGCGAAACTCCCCACAATTTTGCTGCTTTTCCCCGCCGTGGCAAGACCTTAGGATGGCGGCAGGGTCGCGGCCGGCCCCGGAGGTCCCATGTTCGAGGGCGATGTCAGCTTCGGCAACGTGATCCGCGGCATCCTGGTGATGGTGCTGGTGCTGGCCGCGGGTACCGTCGGGTTCATGGTGCTGGAGCACTATACGCTCCTGGATGCGGTCTACATGACGGTGATCACCGTCAGCACCGTGGGCTTCCGCGAGGTCCACGCCCTGGACGCTTCGGGCCGGATCTTCGTGGTCATCCTGATCATCTCCGGCCTGACGGTCATGACCTACACCCTCGGTTCGATCGGCCGCGTCATCGTCGAGGGATCCATCCAGCGGTTCGTGGGGAGGCACAGGATGCTGCGCGACATCGACAAGCTGCGGGACCACTACGTGATCTGCGGCCACGGCCGCATGGGCCAGATCCTCTGCGAGGAACTCCGCAGCGAGGGCGTGCCCTTCGTGGTGGTGGAGGGTGAACCCGAGATGGCCGAGCAGCTGGGCCTCAAGGGCTACCTGGTGGTGGCCGGGGACGCCACCGAGGACGACACCCTGCGCCGGGCCGGCGTGACCCGGGCCAAGGGCCTGGTGGCGGTGGTCTCCCGGGACGTGGACAACCTGTACATCACCCTCTCGGCCCGGGAGATGTGCCGGCAGGACAACCCCGGCCTGTACATCCTGTGCCGGGCCACCGACCAGCGCGCCAGCGAGAAGATCAAGCGCGCGGGGGCCGACCGGGTCATCTCGCCCTACGCCATCGGCGGCATGCGCATCGTGCAGGCCCTGCTGCGGCCCTCGGTCTACGACTTCGTGGACATCGCCACCCAGCGCAGCGGGCTGGACCTCATGTTCGAGGAAGTGCACATCGGCGCCGGGTCGCGCCTGGACGGGGTGTCGGTGAAGGACTCGGACATCCGCAAGCACTACGACGTGATCGTCATCGCCATCAAGAAGGGCGACGGCCGCATGGTCTTCAATCCTGGCCCCGACACGGTCATGCACGGCGACGACGTGCTGATCACCCTGGGCGACCGCAACCAGCTGCAGCGCCTGGTGTCCACCCTGCCCGCCTGAGCGGCGCCCGCCGCGCCCGGTCTTCCCGGGTGGCAGCAAAGATTACCTTTCCTATCATGTATTCCGACGGGGCGACCGTGCCCCGCCCGGACAAACGGAGCGGCGCCGGCAGGCTCCGGTTCCAGGAGGTCGATTCCATGAGCGAGCGGATCCACGAGAGCGTGGTCGAGGTCATCGGCGGCACGCCGCTGGTGCGCATCGGCC
This sequence comes from Candidatus Krumholzibacteriia bacterium, assembly GCA_963825035.1. GTDB lineage: Bacteria > Krumholzibacteriota > Krumholzibacteriia > LZORAL124-64-63 > LZORAL124-64-63 > JACZKN01. The sequence continues at coordinate 195,320 of CAWGRT010000010.1, forward strand.
GCATGAACCCGGGGCCCGGCGAGGTGGTCGCCAAGCTCGAGAGCCTCAACCCCATGAGCAGCGTGAAGGACCGCATCGGCCTGGCCATGGTCGAGGCGGCCGAGCGCGACGGCAAGCTGAAGCCCGGCGGCGAGATCGTCGAATCCACCAGCGGCAACACGGGCATCGCCCTGGCCTTCGTGGGCGCGGCCCGGGGCTACAAGGTGACCCTGGTGATGCCCGACAGCATGTCCCGGGAGCGCCGCGCGGTGCTGCGGGCCATGGGCGCCGAACTGGTGCTGACCGCGGGCGCCAAGGGCATGCGCGGGGCCATCGACAAGGCGGAGGAGATCCTGGCCGCGCGGCCCGGGGCCTTCATGCCCGGGCAGTTCGACAATCCGGCCAACCCGGAGATCCACTACCAGACCACCGCCGAGGAGATCTGGGCCGACACGGGCGGGCGCGTGGACGTGCTGGTGGCGGGCGTGGGCACCGGCGGCACCCTGACCGGGGCGGGCCGGCGCCTGAAGGAACTGAACCGCAACCTGCAGGTGGTGGCGGTGGAGCCGGCCGATTCGCCGGTGCTCTCGGGCGGCAAGCCGGGGCCCCACAAGATCCAGGGCATCGGCGCGGGCTTCGTGCCCTCGATCCTGGACACGGGCCTGATCGACGAGGTCGTCACCGTCGGCAACGAGGACGCCATGACCACGGCCCGGCGCGCGGCCCGGGAGGAGGGCCTGCTCGTGGGCATCTCCAGCGGCGCGGCCCTGTGGGCGGCCATGCGAGCTGGCGCGGCGGGGCGGCATGGCCGGCAAGCGCATCGTGGCCATTGTCCCGTCCTTCGGCGAGCGGTACCTTTCCACGGACCTGTTCAAGGACTACATGGACTGATCCGGACCGGGAGGGTCATGACCAACGAGGATCGCAGCCGCCAGCTCCGCGAGGTGACCAGCCGACTGGTGGTCTCCTACGGCGAACACGGCGGCATCAACCGCGCCGGCGAGAAGGACCTGCCCAGCCACGACCTGGTGGCGGGCATCCTCGCCGAACTGCTGGCCATCGTGTTTCCCGGCTACCACGGGGCGCCCGTGCCCCACGACGCCGACCTCGAGGTGCTGATCGGTGCGCGCATCGACCGCGTCGGCCGCCACCTGGAGGAGGTGGTGGAACGCACCCTCCGCTTCTGCCACCAGGCCGACTGCATCTGCGAGGAGCTGTGGGAGCTGTCGGGCGTGGACCTGGGGCCGGACCGCTTCCGCGACGGCGCCCGCTACGTGACCATGGCCTTCCTCAAGCGGCTGCCCGAGGTGCGCGAGCTGCTGGCCGGCGACGTGCAGGCGGCCTTCGAGGGCGACCCCGCCGCCACCAACACCGAGGAAGTGATCCTGTGCTACCCGGGCGTGCTGGCCATCGCCGTGCATCGCCTGGCCCATCCGCTGCACGACCTGGGCGTGCCCCTGCTGCCCCGGATGATGAACGAGTGGGCGCACCGGTCCACCGGCGTGGACATCCACCCGGGCGCGCGGATCGGGCCCCACTTCTTCATCGACCACGGCACGGGCGTGGTCATCGGCGAGACCACCGAGATCGGCGCGCGGGTGAAGATCTACCAGAGCGTGACCCTGGGGGCCCTCAGCTTCCACCGCAATCCCGACGGCACCCTGGTCAAGGGGGGCAAGCGCCACCCCACCATCGGCAACGACGTGACCGTCTACGCCAACGCCACCATCCTGGGGGGCGAGACGGTCATCGGGGACGGCGCGGTGATCGGCGGCGGCGCCTGGGTGACCGGATCGGTGCCCCCCGGCGGCCGGGTCAAGATCGGCTGAGCCCGACTCCCCCGGGAGACGCCGTGCCGCCCCGCGGAGACGCCCGCGGGGCGCCCGCACCCATCCGGGGATCGGCGCCCTGGGCCTGGTGACCCTCTACCTGGCCGCGGTCATCACGTATTCGGCGAGTCCGGGTTTGTTCGACTAGCATGGGGAAGAAGGGAAGGCCCCGGCGGGGCCTTCCCTCGTGCCTGCGGCCGGGAATCAGCGGTTGGTCGTCGCGGGCAGGGGGGCGGCCCAGCGCACCTGGATCTTCTTCCAGCCCATGGCCTGGTACACGGCCGCGGCGCCCACCAGCACGTAGACCGCGTTCATGAGGATCGGCACCCCGCCCAGGGCGGCGGCCACCAGGTCGAACTTGAACAGCCCCACCAGTCCCCAGTTCAGTCCGCCCACCACCAGCAGCACGGCAGCCAACACGTCGAAGGTCTTCATCGTATTCCCTCCCAATTCACCGGGTTCACCCCGGACCGAGTCGTCGTCATCAGGCCCCGCATCGGGCTCGGGGAAAAATATATACAAAACATATACACACCGCAACACAATAATCATAAGCGCAAATAACGCCGCATTAAAGGCGTTGGCGCCGCGCAATTGTACAGTAGATGTATATGTTATACGATTCTCAACCGCCGGGAGCGGGGGTGGGGAGGGCCGGAAACATTCCGCAGGCCCCCGCAGGGGGCCGAGGACGTTTCCGGCCCTCCCCGTCCCCGCTCCCCGCTACTTCCAGTGGGAAGAGATGAACTCGTCCACCTCGGGGATCCCGCCCTGGAAGACCAGGTACCCGTTGTGGGGTTCGCGCAGGGTGGTCTCGCCGTTGACGGGCGTCAGCATGATGCGCCGGACCTCGTCGGGGTCCTGGCTCTGGCCCAGGGCCCAGCCCAGCTTCACGTAGGCCACCTCCGGCAGCATGTTGGCCGCCGGCACCACGCCCAGCCCCATGATCTCGCGGCCGGTCTCGTAGACGTACATCTGCACGTAGCCCCACATGGTCTGCACCGTCATGTAGACGTGCACCCCGGCGGCGCGGGCGCGGTCCAGCGCCGGGTACAGGGGCTTGTTCACGTGGCCCAGCCCGGTGCCGGCGATCACGATGCCCTTGTAGCCGTTGCTCGACGAGGGAGTCGATGATGTCCGGCTTCATGGCGGGGTAGTAGTAGACCAGCGAGACCCGGTCGTCGAAGACGGCGTTCAGGGTGACCTCCCGGTCGTCCCGCCGCCGCTTGTAGTCCTCGCGGAACGGGGTCACGCCGTCCAGGTCGACCTTGCCCAGGGGGATGTCGCTCAGGGTGCGGAAGGTCGAGCGGTAGGACGAGTGCATCTTGCGCACCCGGGTGCCCCGGTGCAGCAGGCCGTAGCTGGTCGCTGGTCGGCCCGAACATGCAGACCATCACCTCGGCGATGTCGCTGGTCGCGGCCGTGCGCGTGGCGTTGATCAGGTTGATGGCCGCGTCCGAACTGGGCCGGTCGCTGGAGCGCTGGCTGCCGACCATGACGATGGGCACCGGCGAGTCCTGCACCATGAACGAAAGGGCGGCGGCCGTGTGGTGCATGGTGTCGGTGCCGTGGCCGACGACGATGCCCTGGACGCCCTTGGCGATCTCCGCGGCGATGGCCCGCGCCGTGCCCATCCACTGCTCGGGTCCCATGTTCTCGCTGAACACGCCGTAGAGCTTCTCGGTCTCCATGTTGCAGACGTCCGCCAGCTCGGGCACCGAGCCGTACAGCTCGCCCGGGCTGAAGGCGGGGATGACCGCGCCGGTGCGGTAGTCCAGCCGGCTGGCGATGGTGCCGCCGGTGCCGAAGAGCTTCACCCGCGGCTTGGCCGGATCGTAGGGGAACGCCTTCTCGGGGATCTGGTAGTGGGCCTCCTTGCGGCCGTGGACGGCGATGGACTCGACCGTGTCCCAGCGCACGCCGATGTTGTAGCCGGTGGCCAGCTTCAGCACGACGTGCAGGGCGTCGGCGGTCTCGCTGCGGGGCAGGATCAGCCCCGAGAAGTCGCCGCGCGAGGTGTGCAGCGTGACCTGGCTCCAGACCGGGGCCTGCTCCCGCTGCAGCAGTTCGAGGGTGGGGGAGCGGTAGCCCTTGAAGTCGCCGCCCTGGTCTTTGCTCGCGCTCACGCCAGTTCCTCCTTCAGCCAGCGGCGCACCGCGGCGCCCGGGGCCCGGCCCCGCAGCGCCGGCATCACGTGGCCCATGGCCACCAGCTCGCGCCGGCGCGGGTCGTCCGGCAGGGGCTCGGCAGGCCGGCCAGGGCCTCCCGCAGGCGGCCGCGGGCGGTGTCCTCGTCCAGCAGGCGCAGGGGATCGTCCTCGCCCCACCACACGCCCTCGCAGATGACGTCGCCGGCGCGCAGGCGCTCGGCCGTCTCGTCCCACCAGGCGCCGGCCGCGGCCAGGCTGGCCGGCCGGGGGCAGGAGCGGTCCAGCAGCAGGGAGGCCAGCTGGTGCGGCGTCACCGGACCGCCCTCGAGGCGCGGCACCAGGATGCGTGAACAGCGCCCAGGCCCGGTGGCGACCCAGGCGGGCGGCCAGGTCCGCGCCCACGCCCAGACCGAGCGCCTCGGCCTCCCGCTCCCAGGGGCGCAGGGGCAGGCCGTCGCGGATGGCGTCGACGCGGGCGTCGTCCAGGGCGATGGGGGGCAGGTCCGTGTCCGGGTACATGCGGTCGGCGCCGGGCAGGACGCGCTCGAAGCCGTTGGTGCCGTCGTCCAGGGCCTGACGGGTCTCGTTGGGCACGCCGACGGTGGCCTCGCGCGCGCGGATGGCCGCCTCGCGCACGGCGGTCTCGGCGTCGGCGCGGGAGCCCCAGACCACCAGCACCGGCACGTCCGGGCCCACGCCGCAGGCCTTCGCCACCCGGTCCCATTCGCCGCTGCTGAGGGTGGGCAGGTCCTGGGTCGAGAGGGCCAGGTTGGGCAGCTCGTCCAGGCAGGCGATGACGCGGATGCGGTCGCTGAACTCCTTCAGGAAGCTGGTCCGCGGCTGGGTCTGCACCTCCAGCAGGCCCTGGAAGCCGGGCAGCGGGACGGCCAGGGCGGTGGCCCCCTTCTCGATGGCCCGGCGGATGAACCGGCAGTCGGTGCCGCGCACCACCGGGGTGACGTCGAAGCCGCGGTCGGCGATGCTTGTCGGCGCGTCACGCCCCGCCGCGCCAGCTCGCCGCGGATGCCCACCAGCGAGCGCTGGCGCAGGGCCTCGTTGTGGGTCAGCCGCGGGATGGCCCGCAGGCTGGGCACGCCCTTGATCTCGATGCGCGTGCCGCCGGTGACCGACACGTTCACGTCCTGGCGCGCGGCGCCCGACCCGGTGCGCACCAGGCCGCTGGCGCGGGCCAGCCAGCGCAGCACCTGGCCCACCTGCATGGCCTCCTGCGGGCGTGGCCATGTCCGGGTCGGTGACGGTCTCGATCAGGGGCATGCCCAGGCGGTCGGTGCGGTAGGTGCGGACGTGGCCGCTGTCGCTGACCTCGCGGCAGCTGTCCTCCTCGATCGACGAGCTGGCGGATGTGCACGGTGCGGCCGGCGAAGGGGATGTCGCCGTCGGTGCCGACGATGGCCGTGCGCTGGAAGCCCGTGGGGATGCTGCCGTCCAGGTACTGCTTGCGGGTGATGTGCACCTCGCCCACCACGTTGCAGCCCAGCATCATCGTCACGGCCAGGGCCCGGTCCAGGGCCTCGTCGTTCATCTCGAAGGGCGGGGCGTCGTCCATCTCGTAGGTGCAGACCGTTTCGTTGTTCAGCAGGTAGATGATCTCCTTGCGCGTCTTGAACTCCATCAGCGCGGTGCCGTCGTACTCGCCCATCTCCGAGAGGGTCGGGCCGCATGTGGCGCAGCACCTCGGCGTGGTGGGCGTCGGCGTAGCGGCCGGCGGGGCAGCGGCAGAAGAGCTTGCGCTCGGTCAGGAGCTGCTGGTGGATCTCGAGCCCGCACCTGAAGCCCAGTTCGGCGTAACCGGCGGCGTCCAGCTGTCCGAACAGGGGCAGGGGGCGCAGCAGCCAGGGATCCCGGATGGTGAATCGATCCTGGATCGTGAAATGATCGTCCATGTTCGCTTCCAGGCGCACGGGCGGGGGCGAACCGGCCGGCGGCCGGACGGACCGGCCAAAGATATGGACCGGACGCCGAAAGCTCCAGCTTCTTCCCGTGCTTACGTGCGTTCCCGGCAGCGGCAGTGCCCAGCGAACCTGTTGGATTTTAACAATCAATCCACAGAAACAGGCGAAAACCGTCCGTAAGGGTTGACGATATTTAACAAGTGGGGTATGTTCGCTGTGAATCGCCTAACAAGAGCGAGTTCCACGCCGGCACCACCGGTTAACCCCTTGACATCCCTGCGAGGACTCCGCGTGAGGAAGACGAGACGCGCCTGCGACGTGCCGGACGCCACCATCCACCGGCTGCCCCTGTACCTCGAGAAGCTGAAGCTGCTGCAGGCCATCGGTGTGGAGGATGTTTCCAGCCGGCAGCTGGCCGAGTCCCTGGACATCAAGGCCAGCCAGCTGCGCCACGATTTTCACTACTTCGGCGGCTTCAGCCGGCCGGGCCGGCCCTACCAGGTGGACATCCTCGTGCCGGCCCTCGAGCAGATCATCGGCATCGCCGAGCCCCAGCCCACGGTCATCGTCGGCGCCGGCCACCTGGGGCAGGCCCTGGCCAACTACCAGAACCTGGAGCTGCAGGGCTTCCCGGTGCGTGGGCATCTTCGACGTCAATCCCAAGCTCATCGGCCTGGAGATCCGCGGCCAGCCGGTCCGCGACATGGACGAGCTGGAGCCGCTGATCCGGGACCGGGGCGTGCGCATCGCCATCCTCACGGTGCCGTCGGCCAACGCCCAGGTGGTGGCCGACCGCCTGGTGCGGCGCGGGCATCATCGGCATCTTCAACTTCGCGCCGACCGACCTGAAGGTGCCCGAGACGGTGGTGGTGCGCAACGAGCGCCTGGCCGTGGGCATCATGTCCCTGAGCTTCAAGGTCAAGTGCATCGTCGAGGGCGGCGTCGCCAAGTCGCTGGAGAGCGTCGAGGGGCGCGGAGTAGGCTGCCGCCTCCCTGCCTCAGCCGACGGTCAGCAGCACGATGCCGCCCACGGTCAGCAGCATGCCCAGCAGCGTCTTCACGCGTCAGCGGCTCGCCGCCGACGGTCAGCGCCAGCGCCGCCCCGAACAGGGGCGAGGTGAAGGCGATGGGCATGACCCGGGACAGGGGCGCGCCCTTCAGCGCCGCGTAGAAGCAGAGCATGCCCAGCGAGCCGGCCACCACCCCGCCGCCCACCACCAGGTAGGCCAGCGCGCGCGGGCCGGCGTGGGCGACGTCCTTCCAGTGGGGCGCGCTGACCGCGCCCAGGATCACCAGGGCCACGGCCGTGCGGATGGTGATGCCCAGCTGGGGCGGCAGGTTGCCCAGGTGCAGGCCCTTCTTCTCGAAGTAGCCGCCGATGCCCCAGGCGGCGGCGGTGATCAGCGCGAGCAGTTGCGGTTTCACGGGTCGTCTCCGGGGAAGGGGTCGCCGTCCTGCGGGAATCGGCGGAATCTAGCACGGGGCCGGGAAGCGGGCCAGGGGCGGGAGGCGCGGGCGACCGGGCCGGGGTCCGGGCGCCCGCGTCGCGGTTCAGCGGAACATCGCCTTGAGCGAGCCGAACGAGGTTGTCTCAGCCGGGACGCTGCAGCCGTCGTTGTCCACGCTGTAGGTGCCGTAGAGCTGCCACCGGGCCAGGTCCAGCTCGCAGCAGCGGAAGACGGCGCTCGCCAGGGGCATCAGCCGCCCTTCGCCGATCGAGCCGCCGGCGAAGCTGCACTGGTCGAAGGTCGCGTTCCACCCCGGCCCGACGTCGACGGCGTAGGCGCTCCAGGGCTCGCGGATGTCCAGGTCCGTGCCCGTGAACGTTCCGCCCAGGGAACTGAGCGCGATGGAGTGGGAGCTCACGTTGTCGGCGAAGGTGCTGGCGGAGACGACGGCCTCGACCTCCACGAGGTAGAGGCTTCCCGCCTGGTTGCCGGTCAGCGACGAGCGGTCCAGGGACAGGGAGCCCCCGTAGGCCTCGATCAGGTTGGTGACGGCGTTGCCGGTCGCGGTGACGTCGGCCAGGCTCAACTGCGCGTTCGAGGCGGTCAGGCCCAGGTCGCCGTCGTTGTCCAGGATCGAGACCCGCTGCAGCGTCACCCGGCCCCGGAAGGTGTAGATCAGGAAGCGGCCCGTGTTGCCGACGAGGGCGGTGTCCTGCAGGTCCACCAGGCCCTCGCCGCCGTCGATCAGCCCGCCGGAGACCGGGTAGCCGCCGGTGTTGGCGGACAGGACGCAGCCGGCGAGGTGGAGTTCGCCCGGGGCTTCCAGCATCACGGCCGGCGCCTGGTACCCGGACAGGGTCAGGTCGGCCAGGACGACCGGCGCCGCGCCCGCGAAGGTGGCGCGGGACAGGATCGCGTCGGTGGCCAGGGCCAGGTCGACGACCACGTCGGCCGGCTGCCGGTGGCGCCCTGCAGGGTGATGCCCTGCGTGATCTGCCGGACGTCGACCCAGGTGTACGTGCCGGCCGCCAGGCGGATGACGTCGCCGTCGGCGGCATCCCGGACGGCGGTGTTCAGGTCCCCGCTGGTGGCGACGTCGATGGTGGCCGCCCGGGACGGCCCCGTGGTCGCCGCGAGCATCAGCGGCAGCAGCAGGAGAACGACGGACGGGTGTGCGCGCATCGTGGACATGATAACCCCCTTGATTGCCGGCGCGGGGAACCGGTCATGATTGGATTGACGTTACGGAACCGGGCGAGGCGAAGCAACGCGACCAGGGGGCCGGACCGGGGCATGAGGGGGCACCGACGAAAACAGGCTTTGTTCGTAAACCGAACTTAGTGTATCATAGTGCAAAGCCCAGGATGAACCCGCACCCCGGGCATCGACCCCGTCCGGACCGGAGGACCCTTGTGACTGCCCGCTCCGTCCCCGCCGCCGCCGCCCCGCTGAGCCTGGCCCTGGTCCTCGCATGGCCCTGGCCCTGGCCGGCGCCGCCCCGGCCCGCGCCACCTGGTCCCTGGTCTGGTCCGACGAGTTCAACGGGACCAGCCTGGACGCCGCCAACTGGACCGCCGACGTGGGCACCGGCTGCCCGAGCCTGTGCGGCTGGGGCAACGCCGAGCTGGAGTACTACCGCACCCAGAACGTGGCGGTGACCGGCGGCAACCTGGTGATCACCGCCAAGGCCGAGAACTACGGCGGCGGCGGCCTACACCTCGGGCAAGATCCACACCCGGGGCAAGCAGTCCGTTCCTGTACGGCCGCATGGAGATGCGGGCGAAGATCCCCACCGGCGGCGGCATGTGGCCCGCCTTCTGGATGATGCCCCAGGACGACGCCTACGGCGGCTGGGCGGCCAGCGGCGAGATCGACATCATGGAGTCGGCCAACGCCACCACTCGGTGGGCGGCGCGCTCCACTACGGCGGCACCTGGCCCGACAACACCTCCACCAGCGGTTCGTACAGCCTGGGCGGGGCCAACTTCGCCGACGCCTTCCACGTCTACGCCGTGGAGTGGGAGCCCGACGCCATCCGCTGGTACGTGGACGGCGTGCTGTTCATGACCCGGACCAGCGCCCAGTGGTACAGCGCACGGCGCCCCGAGCAACCCGCAGGCGCCCTTCGACCAGCCCTTCTACATCATCCTCAACGCGGCGGTCGGCGGCTACTACACCGGCTGCACCAGCCCGACTGCATCACCGCCAGCTTCCCCCAGCAGTACCTGGTGGACTACGTGCGGGTGTACGAGGACATCGCCAACGCGGCGCCCACCGTGGCGATGACCGTCGCCCCTGGCCGGCTCGACCGTGCCGGCCGGCGACCTGGTGATCACCGCCGACGCCGCCGACAGCCGACGGCACGGTCGCGACGGTGGAGTTCTACGCCGGGGCGACCCTGCTGGGCACCGACACCACCGCGCCCTACACCTGGACCTGGACCGACGTGCCCGACGGCTGCTACGACCTGACGGCGCGGGCCATCGACGACCTGGGCGGCACCGCCACCGCCACCGTGGACGTCACCGTGGGCGCGGGCTGCGGCCAGGCGGGTTATCCGGACGGCGCCCACGTCCTGCCGGGGACGATCGAGGCCGAGGACTTCGACACCGGCGGCGAGGGCGTGGCCTACCACGACGCCGATCCCGCCAACCAGGGCGGCCAGTACCGCCCGGGCGAGGGCGTGGACATCGAGGCCTGCTCCGACACCGGCGGCGGCTACGACATGGGCTGGACCGAACGCGGGCGAGTGGCTGGAGTACACGGTGCAGGTGCCGGCGGCCGGCGACTACGTGTTCGCGACGCGGGTGGCGTCCCTGTCCGCCGGCGGCGCCTTCCGCCTGGAGTGCGACGGCGTGGACCGCACCGGCGACGTGGCCGTGCCCGTGACCACCGGCTGGCAGACCTGGGCCACCGTCACCGCCACGGCCGCGCTGCCGGCCGGCACCCACGTGCTGCGCTGCGTGGTGACGACCGGGGGCTTCAACCTCAACCGCTTCGCCGTCACCGCGCCCGCGCTGACGGCGGTGCCGGGTGCGGGCGGCGGCCGGCTGCGCGCTGCACCCGTGCTGGCCGAATCCGTTCAACCCCACCACCACCATCGCCTACGAGCTGCCGGCGCCGGCGACGGTCACGTTGGCGGTCTACGACGCCGCGGGGCGGCGGGTGCGGACGCTGGTGGCGGGGGAGTTCGTCGCTGCGGGGCACCACGAAGTGGCCTGGGACGGGCGCGACGCCGGCGGGCGCCTGGCAGCGGCGGGCGTGTACCTGTGCCGGTTGCGGGCGGGCGCGGCGGTGCGGACGCAGCGGATGACCCTGCTGAAGTAGGCGACGACATCGTCGGAGTGCGCGAGGCGCGCCGGACCGCGACCCGGCGCGCCTTCCCGTCTCAGAAGCGGACGCCGCCGCGCACGCCCCAGATGGCCTGGTCGTCGTCGAGGATGTCGTTGTCGTAGCTCATGAGGCCGTAATCGGCCGCGAGGGTGACGCGGTCCCCGAGCCAGCGGTCGAACACGACGCCCACGCCCCAGCTGGCGATGCCGCCGGTGAGGCGGTCGCTGTGGCCGTAGCGGAGCGCGATCAGCTCCCGGTACAGCACTTCCACGCCCGCGCGATCGCAGTCGCTGCGAGAGTGGTTCAGGTCGGTCTCGGAGGCGTAGGCCAGGCGCAGGGCGAGCAGGTCGTCCCGATCGTCGGGCCGGCGCAGGCCGACGGCGAAGGTCAGGCCGCCGCGCCGGGGGCGGGGAAGGTTGGTCATCCGGCCGTCGAAGGTGAGGATCCCGTCGGTGACGTTCGACCAGGCGAGCGCGCCGGTCACGCCCATCCAGTTGCGCCCGACGTCCTGGCGCCAGCCGACGGTCGCGCCCACGTCCAGTCCGTCGACCTGTACGCTCGAACTGGCCAGGCGCGCGTCGTAGTGCCGCCAGGCCGCGCCCGCCGCCACGCGCAGGAAGCCGACGCCCAACCGGACGCGCGGCGCCCAGCTCAGGCCGGTCACCGTCATGCGGTCGCGCGCGTCGAAGGTCTCGCCGGTGCCCTCGGGGTTGTAGGCGGTGCGGATGAGCTGGTCGTCCACCACCAGGTCCTGGTCGACGACGTTGAGGCTCACGCCGTGCCAGCGAGCGGAGGCCGCGTAGGTGTGGATCGCGGTGTCGGCGAAGAAGGCGGCGTGGTCGTAGCTTGCGAAGACGCCGTCCTCCTCGGCCAGGGGCGCCGGGTTGAGCAGGGCGGCGGCGGGGGAACCGTCGGTCAGGTCGGCGGAGCCCATGGCGGACATGCGGCCCGAGACGAAGATGCCTTCGGACTGGAAGCCGAAGGTGCCGACGCGTGCGAACCCGGCCGCGAACGCGGGCGCAGCGGCGGCGAGGGCCAGGCAGATGAGGCCGAGGCGAAGTGCGCGTGGCATGGCTGGTCCCTCCGGACGAAACGCGGACGGGTGCGACAGCGCGGGGTGGAGGAACGCCGAACGATGGTTCCCAAGGTCGGCGATGGGGTGCCCGGAATCAAGCCCCAATGGTCCGCAAGCCGATGGCGGGAATCGGGTTTCGCGCGTCCGCCTGCCTACCACCGCACCAGGTTCGCCCCCCAGGTGAACCCCGACCCGAAGGCCACGGTCACCAGCAGGTCGCCCGGCTTGAGGCGGCCCTCGCGCACGGCCTCCGCCAGGGCGATGGGGATCGACGCGGCGGTGGTGTTGCCGTACCTGGCGATGTTCGAATACACCTTCTCCGGCGGCAGGCCCATGCGCTGGGCCACCGCGTCGGTGATGCGCTGGTTGGCCTGGTGGGGGATGACCAGCGCCACGTCGTCGATGGTGGCGCCGCCCTTGGCCAGGACCTCGGCGATGGCCTCGCAGAAGCGGCGCGTGGCGTGCTTGAAGACCATGAGGCCGTTCATCTTGGGGTACTGGCGGCCCTCGGCCAGCATGGCGTCGGCCCAGCGGCCCTTGAAGTTGCCGATGGGGATCTCCGCCCACAGCTCCCGGGCGTAGCGGCCCTGGCTGTGGAGCACCGAGGCGACCACGCCGCGGTCGCCGTCGTCGTCCTGTGCCTGCACCACCACCGCGCCCGCGCCGTCGCCGAAGAGCACGGCGATGTCGCGGCCCGCGGTCGTCGCGTCCAGGCCCGTGGATTGGATCTCGCCGCAGATCAGCAGCACCGTGCGCGCGGTGCCGGCCTGGATGAACCCGTCGGCCGCGGCCAGTCCGTAGATGAAGCCGGTGCACTGGTTGCGGATGTCCATGGCGCCGGTGGTGTTCAGCCCCAGCAGGTCCTCGATGAAGACGCCGTTGCCCGGGAAGAAGCAGTCGGGATTCACCGTGGCGTAGATCACCAGGTCGATGTCCGCCGGTTCGATGCCGGCGGCGGCGATGGCCTCGCGGGCCGCGCGGGCGCCCATCTCGGCGCCGCTGACCTCGGTGTAGCCGTCCTCGCCGATCCGCAGCCAGCGGCGCTCGCGGATGCCGCTGCGCTCGACGATCCAGGCGTCGGAGGTGTCCATCATCTGCTCGAGGTCGGCGTTGGTGACGACCTGGTCAGGCACCCAGAAGCCGGTGCCGACGATGGCGGCGCGGGTCATGGCGATTTCTCCTGTCAGCGGTGGACGGCGATGGCGCCGCCCAGGTCGCTGCGATTCTGCGCGACGAACTCCTCGGCGTCCCCCCGCGAGGCGAAGTAGCCGATCTGCACCCGGTTGATCATGGTCCCGTCCGAGGTGTTGCCCACCTTCACCCGGGCGTCCCAGCCCTTGTTGCGCAGCTTGGCGGCGGCGGCGTCGGCGTTGGCGGCTTCGCCGTAGGAACCCACCTGCACCAGCCAAGGCCCTTCGGCCAGGGGGACGATGGGCGGGGCGGAAGGCGTGGTGGCGCTCGGTATGGGCTTTGCCGCGGTGGCCGCGGGCTTGGTTGCCGGCTGCGCGGCGGGGTCCGTCGTCTTGGCCGGCGCGGCGGCGGCGGGTGCCGTCTCCGGCCGGGCGGCGCCGTCGGCGGGCTGCTCCGGCGTCAGCTCGCGGGTCTCGCGCGTGATGTCCACGTCGCCCGAGCGGGGGACGACCGCGGCCGCGGTCGCGGAGTCGCCGCCCACGGTGACCACCGAGCGGCGTTCGCCGATGCCCGTGGGCACGTCGCCGCCCTGATTGCGGAACAGCAGCACGGCCCCCACGACCGCCACGACGATGGCCAGCCACATGATGCGCGGCATCCCGCGCCGGCGGCTGGAGCGGGCCAGACGGCTGGTGCCCTCCTTGAGCAGACCGTCCCGGCTCGTCTTGTGGTTCGATCGATTCATGGACGTCCTTCCTTGGTCGTGTCCCCCGCAATATCCGGCTTCCACAGGCTGAACGCCACCGTCACGGCCAGCGACGCCAGGAACCCGGGGATCATCTCATACAGGTTGGCGTGGAGCACGGGCACGTTGTACCAGACCACCACCACGACGGTTCCGGTGACGAAGCCCGCCAGCACCCCCGCCCGGCTGGTCCGCGCCCAGCGCAGGGACAGCAGCAGGGGCGGGCCGAAGGCCGCGCCCAGCCCGGCCCACGCATAGAGGACCATATTGTAGACGAAGGCGTCGGCTGTCCAGGCCAGGACGAAGGCCACCACGCCCACGCCCAGGGTGGCCCACCGGCCGATGGCCACCAGCCGGCGCTGCTCGGCCCGGGGATTGATCAGCCGCCGGTAGATGTCCTCGCTGATGGCGCTGGCCGAGGCCAGCAGTTGGCTGTCGGCCGTGGACATCATGGCGGCGATGGCCCCGCAGATCATGATCACGGCGAGCCACTCGGGCATGAAGGTGCGCGCCATCAGGGGCATGAGCTGCTCCTGGTCGGCGATCAGCTGGCCCGGGCCCATGGCGTCGGGCCCGAACCAGGCCAGCCCCGTCAGGCCCAGGAGGATGGCCCCGAAGAACGCGATCAGCGACCAGCCCACGGCGATGAACGTGCCCTTGCGGATCTCCTTGGGGCTGGTGATGGCCATGAAACGCAGCACCAGGTGGGGCTGGCCCATGTAGCCCAGGCCGATGGCCAGGCTGCCCAGGGCCCCGCTGATCCCCAGCCAGGTGCTGTCCCCCGCCGCCAGGTGCAGCACCCCGCCGCCCAGCCCGGCCAGCTTGGCGTGCAGCCCCGCCGGGCCGCCCAGCTCGGCCAGCACCGCCAGGGGCAGCACCGCCAGGGTCACCAGCATCAGGATGCCCTGAAACAGGTCCGTCCAGGCCACCGCCAACAGTCCCCCGGCCGCCGTGTAGAACGCCACGAGCACCGCGCCCACCAGCATCCCCTGCACCGGAGCCAGGCCCAGGTAGAAGTTCAGGACCTTGCCCGCGGCCAGGAACTGGGCCGCCACGTAGAACGTGAAGAAGAACAGGATGATGACCGTGGCGGTGATCCGCAGCACGTGGCTGCGGTCGCTGTAGCGCACCTCGAAATAGTCGGCCAGGGTCAGGGCCTGGCAGCGCTCGGTCTCCTCCCGCAGGCGCCGCGCCACCACCAGCCAGGAGAAGGCGATGCCCGTGCAGCAACCGATGCCCACCCACACCGTGCCCACGCCCGTGGCGAAGGCCAGCCCCGGCAGGCCGATCAGCAGCCAGGCCGACTCGCCGCTGGCCCGCTCGCTGAAGGCGGCCACCCAGGCGCCCAGCTTGCGGTCCGCCAGCAGGTAGTCGTCGAGGGTGCGGTTCAGGCGGGCGGCGGCGACACCGACGCCCAGGATGACGATGCTGTAGACGATGAGGCCCAGGACGAGCGGGTTCACGGCACCTCCGGTGGCTGGGCGCGGGGATACGGTGGCCGCCGGCCATCATACGGGGCGTCCGGCGGCGGATCAACGGTCAACCGGTGGTGGCCGGAACGCCGTTCGCCCCGTAGAATGGGCCGTCCGCCGCGGATGTTCTCGCCGCCGGCGGGTTCGTGTCCCGCGGGGTGATCCGCAAGATCCTGGACGCCACGCTGGGCTTCGCGGTGATGATGCTGCTGGACGTGGCCCCGGGGTAGGGCGAGGGGATCAGAGGCGCACCGGTTTGCAGAGGTACTTCTTCTCGCCGGAGGCCCGGCCGCAGTCGCGGCAGACGAACTCGGGTTTGGCGACGATCTGCTTGAGCAGCTCGAGGTTCTTGATGTACTGGCTCTGCTTCCACTTGCAGAGCGGCTTGATCTTGTCGCCCATCCCGTCCTCCGGCACCGGTGTGACGGCGCGGGGCAATTCGCGGGTGCCCCGGGCCGCTTCCCATATTATTGTCGGGCGGTCGGCGCCGCCATCGCCGGCGTCGTCCGCCCAGCCCGGGAGAGAGCATGGCCCGCCGCCCGCGTCCGACATCGCCGCCCCGTCCCGCCGCCGGCCGCGCGGTCATCGTCGCCCGGGCGGCCCTGGTGTTGGCGGCCGCGGTGGTCCTGGCGGCCGCCGCCTGGTGGCGGCCCATCGACGGGGACGAGGGCTACTACGCCGCCGCCGCGGGGCTGACCGCGGCGGGGCAGCAGCCCTACGCCGACTACTTCTACCCCCAGGCGCCGCTCCTGCCCTACGTCTACGCCCCGGTGGTGGCCGCGGCCGGGCCCAGCCTGCGGGCCCTGCGCTGGCTGTCGGTCCTGCTGTCCTGGGCCACGGTGCTGGTGTGGGCCTGGCACCTGGCGCGGCGCGAACGGGAACGGCCGTGGCTGCAACTGGCCGCCCTGGCCCTGCTGGTCTGCGCCCCGGGGGTGGTCTCCTGGACGGTGACCGTCAAGACCTACGCCCTGACCGGCCTGCTGACCAGCCTGGCCCTGGTCCTGGCCCTGCGGGGGCTGGAACCGGACGCGCGGCCGTGGTGGCTGCTGGGGGCGGGCCTGGCGGCCGGACTGGCCGGGAGCGCACGCCTCTTCTTCGCGCCCCTGGGACCGGTGCTGGCGGCGGGGCTCGTGCTGTGGCCCACGGACCGCGGCCGCCGCGCGGCCCTGGCCCAGGCGGCCTGGCTGCTGGCGGGCTGGGCCGGGGGCAGCCTGCCCCTGGCGACGGCGTGGCTCCGTGATCCGGGCGTGTTCGTCTTCGACAACCTGGGCTACCACGCCCTGCGCTTCAGCGAGTTGAAGGCGCAGCACCCGGAGCCGTCGCTCGTGCGGCGGGTGGGGGCGGCGCTGGCCGGCACCGGGCGCGTCCTGGCCACCCGACCGTACCTGCTGGCATACCTGGCCCTGGCGGGCTGGGGCGCGGCGGGCCTGCGCCGGGCTGCGGCGGCCGAGCGCCGGGCCCTGGCCCTGGTCGCCCTGGCGTCGGGCGTGTTCTTCCTGGTCTGCATGGCGCCCGATCCGGTCTACGCCCAGTACTTCGCGGCGCCGCTCATCACCCTGGCCCTGCCCCTGGCGGCGGCCGGACTGGCGCGGCTGACCGGCGGCGCCCTGCGGCCGCTGGCGGCGGCTGCCGGCGCGGCCGCGGTGCTGGGGACGGCGGTCGTCGTGCTGCTGCACCCGGGCATGGACCGGGACCCGGTCTGGTCCTTCCGCTCCTACGACGCGGTGGTGGCGGACATCCGCCGCCTGAGCGGACCGGACGACCTGGTCGCGTCGTTCTGGCCCGGCTACGTGTTCGGCTCGGGGCGCCGCTACCTGCCGGGCATGGAGAACCAGTTCGCCATCGGCGTCTCGGAAGAGTTGACGGCGGCGCAGAAGGCCCGCTACCGCATCGCCGACCGCCAGCGCCTGATGACCGCCTTCCGCGCCCGCCGCCCCCGGCTGGTGGTGCTGGGCACCTGGATGAACGAGGTGAACACCGCCCTGGACGACCGGCAGATGCTGGAGCTGTTGCAGGTCTTCCAGTCGGAGTACGAGGTCGTGGCCCTGGAGGGTCCCGTGAAGATCTGCGCCCGGGTGGGCGAGCGGTGAGACGGACGGGCGGCCGCGTCGACGGCCGCGCCGAGTTGTGCTAGCCTGCGGCGGCTGCCGCGGGCTGTTTCCCGGGAGAACGACGACGTGAGCCGCAAACCCCTGGCCTGGGTCTTCGACCTGGACGGCACCCTCATCGATTCGGGCCTGGACATGGCCCTGGCCGCCAACGTGGTGCGGACCCGTTACGCGCTGCCCGAGCTGCCGGTGCCCGTGCTGATCGGCTACGTGGGCGACGGCGTGCGCAAGCTGCTGGAACGGGCCCTGGGGCACGACGCTGGAGAGCGGCCGCACGGGCCTGCCCGTGGCGGCCGATCGGCTGGACAAGGCCCAGGAGGTGTTCGCCGCCTGGTACGGCGATCACCTGCTGGACCACACGCGGCTCTACCCGGGCGTGCGCGGGGTGCTGGCGGCGCTGGCCCCGGCGCCGCTGCACCTGGCCACCAACAAGCCGCAGGGGTTCAGCGAGGCGATCCTGGCGGGCTGGGCATCGACGAGCTCTTCCGCCGGGTGGTGGGAGGCGACACGGCGCCGGTCCGCAAGCCGGATCCATCGCACCTGGCGGCGGCCCTCGCGGGCCTGGACGTGGCGCCCGCAGCGCGTGGCGATGGTGGGGGACAGCCCCAACGACATCCTGGCGGCGCGGGCCCTGGGCGCGGTGGCCGTGGGCTGCACGTACGGATTGGTGGCGCCGGAGCGGGTGCGCGACGCGGGGCCCGACCACGTCATCGACGACATCACCGACCTGGTGGATCTGTTCGCCGGGGACGGGCGCTGACGCGGCGCCGTCAGAGGCCCCGGCGCAGCTCCCGCAGGAGATCGCCCACGCCGGCCTCGGTGTAGGGGTCGTCGGGGCTGGGCGGGCGGCCGGCCTCGAACAGGGGGCGTTCGCCGTAGTCGCGGCCCCAGCGGGCGTCGGTGTCGCGGACCAGGTCGGCCAAGGCGGCCGGCGTGGCCAGGACCCGCTCCAGCAACTCGGCCAGGGCGCCGGCGGGGCGGTCGAAGTGGCGGGCCAGCAGCGGGGTGTCGTCCTCGAGGCGGGCCAGCAGGGTGCGGGTGAGCGAGCCCTCGGGGTCCGGCAGGCGGGTCTCCAGCAGGGCTGCGCAGCTCCGTCAGCACCTGGCGGGCGCGGGCCACGGGCGAGGCGCCCTTCAGGCTGCCGGCGGCCGCGCGACCCACGGCCTCGGCCAGGTCGAAGGGCCGCCCGCGGATCTCGTCGGCCGGCGGCGGCGCGTCGCCGTCGGGCCGGTTGTCGTCGTCGTCGCGCATGGGAGCGAGGCTAGCAGAAATGAGCAGCCAAGGGAATCCGCCGCCGCCCGGCGCCGGGCCCGCCCACCTGGCCGCGGGCATGCCCGCCCGGGAGGGGCAGTTCGTGCTGGAGCGCCGCCGCCGGCTGGTGGCGCCGCTGCTGCCGTCGCCCTGCGGCCGGCTGGTGGACATCGGCTGCGGCAACGGCGCCCAGACCCTGGCCCTGGCCGACTGTGCCCGGCGGCTGACGGGCGTGGACATCGACCCCGCCTTCGTGGCAGACTTCGAGCGTGCGGCCGCCGCCGGGGGCCTGGCCGACCGGGCCGACGCGGTGGTGGCCGCCGGCGCGGCGGTGCCCCTGCCCGACGGGTGCGCCGACGCCGTGACCTGCTTCACCGTGCTCGAGCATGTCCCCGACGAGCGGGCGGCCCTGGCGGAGATGAGGCGCCTGTTGCGGCCGGGCGGCCGCCTGGTGCTGTCGGTGCCCAACCGCTGGTGGATCTTCGAGACCCACGGCGCCGACCTGCCGCTGCTGCCCTGGAACCGGGTGCCGCTGGTCAGCTGGTGGCCGCGACCCCTGCACGACCGCTGGGCGCGGGCCCGCATCTACCGCCGCCGCGAGATCGTGGCGCTGGTGGCGGCGGCCGGCTTCACGGTGGTCGAGACCTTCCGCATGACCGCTCCCCTGGACGTGGTCCGGTGGGAGCCCCTGCGTCGCCTGGCGCGCGGCACCCTGTTCCGCGCCGACCGGGCGGCCGTCCCCGTCCTGGCCACCGAGATCGTGGTGGCCGCCGAAAGGTGAAGCCCATGCTGAAGCGAGCGTTCCTGCTGCCCGGCGTCCTCCTGGTCCTGGCGGCGGCCGGCTGCAGCCGCACTCCGCAGCCGCCGGTGGCCGCGAAGATCCCCCACGAGATCACGCCCCCGGGGGCACGCGCACCGACGACTACTACTGGCTGCGCGAGCGCGACAACCCGGACGTCCTGGCCTACCTGGAGGCGGAGAACGCCTACACCGCCGCCGATGATGAAGCCCCGGCAGAAGCTGGAGGACACCCTCCTGGCCGAGATGAAGGGCCGCATCAAGGAGGACGAGTCCACGGCGCCCTACGAGCTGAACGGCTACTGGTACTACACCCGCTACGTGGAGGGCGGCGAGTATCCCCTCGAGTGCCGGCGGCAGGGCAGCATGGACGGGGTCGAGGAGGTCATGTTCGACGGCAACGCCCTGGCCGCGGGGCACCGCTACTTCGCCCTGCGCGGGCTGGAGGTCAGCCCCGACACGCGCCTGGCGGTGGTGGGCCTCGACACCGTGGGCCGCCGGTTCTACACCCTCCAGGTCAAGGACCTCGCCACGGGCAGGCTGCTGGACGACGCCATCCCCGACGTGACGCCGGACGTGACCTGGGCCCTGGACAACCGCACCCTCTTCTACGTGAAGCAGGATCCCGAGACCCTGCGCGCCTGGCAGGTGTGGCGCCACGAGCTGGGCACGCCGGCCTCGGCGGACAAGCTGGTGTACCAGGAGGACGACGACACCTTCAGCGTGGGCGTCTCGCGCACCAAGTCCGACCGCTACCTGCTGATCGAGAGCGACCAGACCCTCAGCAGCGAGTACCGCATCCTGGAGGCCGACGATCCCACCGGCGAGTTCCGCGTCTTCCAGCCGCGGCAGCGGGACCTGGAGTACCACGTGGACCATCAGGGCGACCGCTTCCTCGTGCGCACCAACCTCTTCGCCGACAACTTCCGGCTCATGGAGTGCCCCCTGGACAAGACGTGGCTGGCCAACTGGCGCGAGCTGGTGCCCGGCCGCGACGACACCCTGCTGGAGGACGTGGACGTGTTCCGCGACTGGCTGGTGCTGACCGAACGCTACGGCGGTCTGAGCCACCTGCGCGTCATGCCCGCGGACGGCGGGCCCGACCACACCCTCGACTTCGGCGAGCCCACCTGGGCGGTGTGGGCGGCGGAGAACCCGGAGATGGACACGGACGTGCTGCGCTACGGCTACACGTCGCTGACCACGCCCCGCTCCACCTTCGCCTACGACATGCGCACCCGCGACAAGACCCTGCTCAAGCAGCAGGAGGTGCTGGGCGGTTTCGACCCGGACGCCTACCAGGAGGAGTACCTGCACATCAAGGCCCGCGACGGGGTCGAGGTGCCGGTGTCCCTGGTCTACCGCAAGGGTCTGAAGAAGGACGGTTCGGCGCCGCTGCTGCTGTACGGCTACGGCTCGTACGGCTACAGCTCCAGTCCGTGGTTCCGCTCCTCGGTGCTCTCGCTGCTGGACCGGGGCTTCGTCTACGCCATCGCCCACGTGCGCGGCGGCCAGGAGATGGGCCGCCAGTGGTACGAGGACGGCAAGCTGCTGCACAAGAAGAACACCTTCACCGATTTCATCGACTGCGCGCGGGGCCTGGTGGACCAGGGCTACACCGCGCCGGAGCACACCTTCGCCATGGGCGGCTCGGCGGGCGGCCTGCTGATGGGGGCGGTGGTGAACATGGCGCCGGACCAGTGGAAGGGCGTGGTGGCCCACGTGCCCTTCGTGGACGTGGTCACCACCATGCTGGACCAGTCGATCCCCCTGACCACGGGCGAGTTCGACGAGTGGGGCAACCCCGAGAACAAGGTCTACTACGACTACATGCTCAGCTACTCGCCCTACGACAACGTGGAGGCCAAGGCCTACCCGGCCATGCTGGTGACCACCGGCCTGCACGACAGCCAGGTGCAGTACTGGGAGCCGGCCAAGTGGGTGGCCAAGCTGCGGGCGATGAAGACCGACGACAATCCGCTGCTGCTGCGCATCAACATGGACGCGGGCCACGGCGGCCAGTCGGGGCGTTTCCGCAGCCTGCAGGAGACGGCCATGAGCTACGCGTTCATGCTGGACCTCGCGGGCATCCGGAAGTAGGGGCCGCGTGGCCGCCGCGCCCGACCGCGGCGATCGCCTGGTCCTGGTCACCGGGGCCACCGGCTACGTGGGCGGCCGGCTCCGCCGGCGCCTGGAACAGGCCGGGGTCCGGGTGCGCTGCCTGGCGCGGGATCCGCGGCGCCTGGCCGGCCGCGTCGTCCCGGGCACGGAGATCGCGGCCGGCGACGTGCTCGACGCGGCCACCCTCGGGCCGGCCCTGGCGGGCGTCGACACGGCCTTCTACCTGATCCACTCCATGGGCGCGGCCCGCGGCTTCGAGGCCCGGGACCGCGCCGGGGCGGAGAACTTCGCCCGCGCGGCCGCGGCGGCGGGCGTGCGGCGCATCGTCTATCTGGGCGGCCTGGGCGACGAGGAGGCCGAGCTCTCGCCCCACCTGCGCAGCCGCAACGAGGTGGGGCGCATCCTCCGTGACAGCGGCGTGCCGACGGTGGAGCTGCGCGCGTCCATCGTCCTGGGTTCGGGCAGCCTGTCCTTCGAGATGATCCGTTCCCTGACCGAACGGCTGCCGTTGATGGTCACGCCCCGCTGGGTACGGGTGCAGGCGCAGCCCATCGCGGTGGCCGACCTGCTGGACTACCTGGCCGCGGCGATCGACGTGCCCCTGCCGGAGAGCCGCATCTACGAGATCGGCGGCGCGGACCGCGTGTCCTACGGCGACCTGATGCGGGAGTACGCCCGGCAGCGGGGACTGCGCCGGGTCTCGGTGCCGGTGCCCATGCTGACGCCGTGGCTGTCGAGCCTCTGGCTGGGCCTGGTCACCCCCCTGTACGCGCGGATCGGGCGGAAGCTGATCCAGAGCATCCAGCACCCGACGGTGGTGCGCGACGACGCGGCCCTGCGGGACTTCCCGATCCGGCCCATGGGCATGGCCGCGGCCGTGGCGCGGGCCCTGGCGGCGGAGGCGCGCGGGCCGGAGACCCGCTGGTGCGACGCCGTGTCCTCGGCCGGGGCCGAGCGGAGCCTGGCCGGAGTCCGGTACCGGGGGCGGCTGCTGGATGCGCGGGAGATCGTGGTGCCGGTGCCGCCGGACCGCGCCTTCGCGCCCATCGCGGCCATCGGGGGCGACCGGGGCTGGTACGCCTGGGACCTGCTGTGGCGGCTGCGCGGGGCCCTGGACCTGCTGGTGGGGGGCGTGGGCCTGCGGCGAGGGCGGACCCACCCGACGCGCGTGGGCGTGGGGGACGTGCTCGATTTCTGGCGGGTGGAGGCCTGGGAGCCCGACCGCCTGCTGCGCCTGCGCGCGGAGATGAAGCTGCCGGGCCGGGCCTGGCTGGAGTTCGCGGTGGAGCCGCGGCCCGACGGCTCGCTGGTCCGGCAGACCGCGGTCTTCGACCCGGTGGGGCTGGGGGGCCTGGTCTACTGGTACCTGCTGTACCCGGTCCACCAGCTCGTCTTCCGCGACATGCTGCGGGGCATCGCCCGGGACGCGCGGCGGGCCTGACACGGTTGCCCGCGCGCCGCTGCGGTGCTTTCGTGTGCGCCGACGCATGATCCGCTCCAGCACGAACCGAGGAGACCGTGGCGTGATCCGACACCTGACGCTGATCTGCTGCGCCCTGCTGGCCGCGGCGCCCGCCCGGGCGCAGGCGCCGCGGCAGGACAATCCCGCCGAGCCGGCCGACGGCCGCACCACCGTGACCCTCGAGCCCGACTGGACCCTCGGGGGCGAGAACGACGAGGAACACTTCTTCGGCATCGTCGGCCAGGTCTTCGCCGACGACGCCGGGGATCTCTTCCTGGTGGACAACCAGCTGTCCGAGGTGCAGGTCTACGGCCCCGACGGCACCTGGCTGCGCACCCTCGGGCGCCGCGGTGACGGGCCGGGCGAGGTGCGCAACCTGCGCACGGCGCTGCTCATGCCCGACGGCAGCCTGGGGCTGGTGCAGGCCTTCCCCGGCCAGGTGGTCACCGTCGGCCAGGACGGCCTGCCCGGCACGACCTTCGTGCCCGGCCGCGCCGATCCCACCGCCGGCGGCTTCATGGCCCTGAACACCGCGGCCTCCCGGGGCGGCACGCTGGCCTTCAGCGGCTCGCGCATGATGCGCCGCGACCAGACCGCCGTGCGCACCAGCTACCTGGCGACGTATGCCGCCGACGGAACCCCCAGGGGGGAGATCGTGCAGAAGGAGTTCGAGAGCGACATGGGGGCCACCCGGGTCAGCGAAGCCCAGGAGGACTTCGCCGACGAGCGCTGGACCCTCGGCCCCGGGGGCGACGTGTACGTGGCGCCGGAGCGCGATGTCTATCGCATCGACGTCCACGCCCCGGACGGCACCCTGCTGCGCTCCTTCGGCCGCGACTACGAGCCGGTCCGGCGCACAGCCGACGAGAAGGCGGCCGTGGCGGACATGCTCCAGCCCTGGCGCCGGCGCGGCCGCGACGCGCTGCAGTTCGAGGTCCTGGACACGGAGCCCGACATCGTCCGCCTGCACGTGCGGCGGAACGGCGAGGTCTGGGTCCTCACCAGCCGAGGCGTGCGCGAGGGCCGGCCCGGCGAACTGGCCGTGTACGACGTGTTCGACCCCGCCGGCCGTTTCGTGCGCCAGGTGGGGCTGGTCTGCGCCGGCGATCCCCGGCGGGACGCCGCCTTCCCGGTGGGGCCCGACCGCTGGGTGCTGGTGCGCGGTCACGCCGAGGCCCTGCGCTCCCTCTTCGGCATGACCGGCGACGGCGGCGGCGACGGCCTGCTGGAGATCGTCGGCCTGCACGAACGGGGTTGAGGATGGCTGCCGCCCCCGCACCGGCCCTGGTCTGGTTCCGCCACGATCTGCGGCTGGACGACCACCCGGCCCTGGCCCACGCCGCGGCGTCGGGCCGGCCGGTGGTGCCGGTTTACGTCCACGGGGGCGAGGACGAGGCCTGGTCGCCGGGCGCCGCCTCGCGCTGGTGGCTGCACCACTCCCTGGCCGCCCTGGAGCGTGATCTGGCCGGGCTGGGCCTGCACCTGGTGATCCGGCGCGGCAACGAGGGGGAGGTGCTGGGCGAACTGGTGGCCGAGACCGGCGCCGGACTGGTCTGCTGGAACCGCCGCTGGGAGCCGGCCGGCCGCGGCCGCGACCTGGAGATCGCCGCCGCCCTGACCGTGACCGGCGTCGAGGTCCGCGACTTTCCCGGCTCGCTGCTGTGGGAGCCGGACCAGGTGCTCAACCGCCAGGGCGGGCCCTACCGGGTGTTCACGCCCTTCTGGAAGCGCCTGCTGGGCGGCGACGCCCCGGCTCGGCCCCTGCCGCCGCCGGCACGGGTGCAGGCGCCGGCGGCCTGGCCCGCGTCCCTGCCCCTGGCCGCCCTGCACCTGCTGCCGAAGCCCGACTGGGCCGGCGGCCTGCGCACCGCCTGGCGCCCCGGCGCCGCGGGGGCCGCCGAGCACTGGCGCCGCTTCCGCGCCGACGCGTTGGCCGACTACGCGGACGGCCGCGACCGTCCCGACCTGGCCGGCACCTCGCGCCTGTCGCCCCACCTGCACTTCGGCGAGATCTCGCCCCGCACCCTCTGGCACGACCTGGCCCGGGCCAAGGGCGGCAACGAGGTGCGGCGGCAGCTGGTGTGGCGGGACTTCGCCCACCACCTGCTGCACCACTTCCCCCGGACGGTCACCGAGCCCCTGGACGAGCGGTTCGACCGCTTCCCCTGGGTGGGCGGACCCACGCGGCTGACGGCCTGGCAGCGGGGGCGCACCGGCTACCCCATCGTGGATGCGGGCATGCGCGAGCTGTGGAACCACCGGCTGGATGCACAACCGGGTGCGCATGATCGCCGCCTCGTTCCTGGTCAAGGACCTGCTGGTGCCCTGGCAGGAGGGGGCCGCCTGGTTCTGGGACACCCTGGTGGACGCGGACCTGGCCAACAACACCATGGGCTGGCAGTGGACCGCCGGCTGCGGCGCCGACGCGGCGCCCTTCTTCCGGGTCTTCAACCCGGTGGTCCAGGGCAAGAAGTTCGATCCCGACGGGAGCTACGTGCGGCGCTGGGTGCCCGAACTGGCCACCCTGCCCGACCGCTGGCTGCACGCCCCCTGGGAGGCGCCGCCCCACGTGCTGGCCGGTGCGGGGGTGGCCCTGGGCCGCGCCTACCCCCAGCCCATCATCGACCACGCCGAGGCCCGGGTCCGCAGCCTGGCGGCCTGGAACCGCATCAAGGGCGGCTGAGCGCCGCCGCGAAAGGAGCGACCATGATCCCCGCCGCAACGTTCGTCCTCGCCGCTCGCCCTGATCGCCGGGACGGCCGCGGGCGCCGGGGCCGCCGACGCTCCCTGGGCCGGCCGCACCGTGCTGGTCACCGGCGCCAACCGCGGGCCTGGGCCTGGAGCTGGCCCGCCAGCTGCAGGCGGCCGGGGCCACGGTCATCGGCACGAGCCGGCAGCCCGACCGCGCCGACGACCTGGCCGCCCTGGGCGTGCGCGTCGAGCCGCTGGACGTGGCCGACGCCGCCAGCGTGGCCGCCCTGGCCGAACGCCTGGGCGACCTGCCCCTGGACGCGCTGCTCAACAACGCCGGCCGCTTCGGCCAACGGGGCGGGATCGCCGCGCTGGATCCGGACGACGTCCTGCGCGATTTCGAGGTCAACTGCCTGGGCGCCATGCGCGTCACCCGGGCCCTGCTGCCCAACCTGCGCCGGGGCGACGGCAAGCTGGTGATGAACATGTCCAGCGGCATGGGCAGCATCGCCGAGACGGGCGGCGGCTCGGTGGGCTACCGGGTGAGCAAGGCGGGCCTGAACATGTTCACCGCGAGCCTGGCCGCCGAGCTGCGGGGCGAGGGCTTCGTCTGCGTGGCCATGAGCCCGGGCTGGGTCAGCACCGACATGGGGGGCAAGGCCGCGCCCCTGACCCCGGCCGAGAGCGTGCGGGGTATCCTGACGGTGCTGGCGGGCCTGGGCACCGCGGACTCGGGCCGGTTCCTGGACCACGACGGCCGCGGGCTGCCCTGGTGATGCGCCGCCGTCACCTGGCGGTGGCCGACCTGCTGCGGGGAACAGACGGTCAGACTGCCGCCGGCGCGTCCAGCTGGGCCAGGTTCCAGGCCGCGTCCTCGTTGCCCGGGTCCCGCGCCAGCACCGATTGCAGGATGGCCCGGGCCATCTCGACGCCCCGCCCCTCGGGATCCAGGCGCAGCACCGCCACCGCCAGGTCGTTGGCCGCCCGGGCATCCTCGGGTCGTGCGGCCGACGCGGCGCGGAACAGCCGCACGGCCTCGGCGAAGCGGCCGGCGCCGAAGGCCTCCTCGCCCGCCTCGATCCAGCCGTCCAGCTCCCAGGTACCCGGCGCCACGGACGCCGCGTGCGGAGTCGCCGGCAGGGCCTCGAAGTGCAGCGGGGGCAGGAAGCCCCGGGCCAGCATGGCCTGCAGGGCGTCGTCGCGACCGTCGCCGAGGGGCCACTTGGCGCACAGTTGCACCAGGTCGCGGCCGCGCACGGTGTCGGCCGCGGGTGCGGTCGGTGCGTGGACGAAGACGTCGCGGGCGACGGCGCTGCGGAAGCCGCCCAGGGTGGCCCGCAGGCAGAGGTCGATGACGGCGCCGTCCAGGCCGGCGTAGCGCTCGTCGAAGGCGCCGATGCGCTCGACCACCGTCCGCCGCAGCAGCACGCAGAACCCGGCCAGCTGGCTGGCGGAGTCGTCGGCCAGGGCCGAGGCGGGATCGTCGGGGTCGTGGTCCGCGCCCACGGTCTGGCCTGGGGTGGGGGTGTCGGTCACCGGGCCCACCAGGCCCACCTGCGGACGCCGGGCCAGCACGGAGAGCAGGCGGTCCAGCCAGCCGGGACCCACGACCGCGTCGCCGGCCACCAGGGCCACGGCGTCGCCGCGGGCGGCGGCCAGCACGGCATTCACGCCCGCGGGGCCGCGCCCCGACACCACGGCGGCGTCGGGATGGTCGGCCGTCGCGGCGGTCAGGCGGGCCGTCGCCTCGGGATCGCGTCCGTCGTCCATCAGCCGCAGGGGATGCCGTGGATCGGTGTGCTCAAGCAGGGCGGCCAGGGCCGCCAGCCGCGCCGCGACGTCGCCGCGGGCGCCCACCACCACCGTGGCCGTGGGCGCATCGGGCCAGGCCCGGCGGCGCTCCCGGTACAGCTGGCGCGGCGGCGCGTAGAGGCGCAGGACGCTGTGGGGCGTCTCGGTGAAGACCTTGGCGTGCTCGATGAAGTCGGGCCGGGCCCGGCCGCGCCAGGCGGCGTTGAAGCGGGCCAGGTTGGCCGGTACCTGCGTCCAGCGTTCGGGCCCGCTCTGGGACTCGTAGTGGATGATCGTGCTCTCGGGCCGGTACGCCACCAGCCAGCCGGCCTCGCCCGCCTTCAGGCAAAGGTCCACGTCCTCGTTGCCGTTCCAGTAGCCCTCGTCGAAGCCGCCGGCGGCCGTGAAGGCCTCCGGCCGGATCAGCAGGCAGGCGCCGGTGACCACCTGCATCAGCTGGGGCCGCAGCACCTCGGGATCGTCGTGGGGCTTGCGGTAGGACTTGTGCTGGCCGCCCAGCAGGGGCGGATCCTCGTCCACGTAGTCCACCATGGCCACGCCCGCGTGCTGGATGGTGCCGTCGGGAAACAGCAGCCGGGCGCCCACCACACCCACGTCCGGATCCGCGTCCAGGGTGCCCACCAGGGGCTCGAGCCAGCCGGGCAGCACCTCCATGTCGTTGTTCAGGAACAGCAGGTACCGGCCGCGTGCGTGCCGGGCGCCCAGGTTGCAGCCCTTGGCGAAGCCCAGGTTGCCCCCGGCGTCGACGGCCCGCAGGCGGCCGGCCGCGTCCTCGGCGGCGAGCCAGGCGGCGGTCCCGTCGCTGGAGCCGTTGTCCACCACCAGGATCTCGAAGGTGGCGGCCGCGGCCTGCGCGTGGATGGAGGCCACGCAGGCCCGGGTCAGGTCGAGCTTGTTGTAGACGGGGATGACGATGGACACGTCGGGCCCGGGGCTCTGCGGCATGAATCCGTCCCTTCCTGGCTGGAAACCGGCCGCGCGGGGACGGCAGGGGCCGTTCCCGGCGGGTTTGCCGGAAGAGGGTGCAAGCGCCGTGCGCGGGGTCGTGCGCAGACGGGTCGCGGTCAGAGGCCCAGCCGGCGGCGTAGGGGCGGCACCTCGAAGCCGGCATCCCGGGCGGCGTCGCGGATCAGGGCCCGGGCGTCCAGCAGGGGGGCCGGCGGCAGGTCCGGCTCGGCGGCCAGGGCGGCCAAGGCCACCGTCAGCAGGCAGTCGTCCAGGGCCTCGGCCACCAGCCAGGTGTGCCCTTCGTGATCGTTGATCCCCAGAAGGAGCCGCGCCTCGGGCCGGTCCAGGACGTCGCCCAGCCAGGTGGTGCGGCCCGCGGCCATGGCCGCGGGGGCGTCGGGAACCGCCGTCAGCATCCGCGCGCCGGCGGCCAGCAGGGCGGCCGCGTGGTCGTGGCCCAGCCAGTCGAGGGCGGCCGCGCGCACGTCCTCGTCCAGCAGGTCGGCCGCGTCGGCGGGCAGGCCGTGGCCGGGGCGGGCGGCTTCGTCCAGCACCGCCGCCAGGTAGACCGTCTGCAGGGCGCGGCTGTGGGGGGCGGTCGCCAGCAGGTCCGCCAACTCGGTGCGGGTGCGCCGGCCCAGGTGCGTGGGCAGGGGTCGGGTGGCCAGACCCCGCAGGCACTCGGCCAGCCGGTGCAGATCCTCGGGAAGGGCGGCCACGGCCGGGGGCGGCGTCTCGACGTCGGCGGCGGCCGCTGCGGACGCGGGCGCCAGGTCGGCGTCGGCAGCGGCGTCTTCGTCGTCGGCGTCGCCTCCCGCCGTGTCCGCCGCGCCGGTCTCCAGCCAGCCCAGGACTTCGGGGGTCATCCAGGCGCGCACCGGCGCCAGCAGCGGTTCCAGGCGGCGGCGCCGCCGGGCCAGATCCAGGTCCGGCACCCCGCGGCCGTCCAGGGCGGCGGCCAGGCCGGCCCATTCGCCGTCGGCATCCTCCAGGCGGCGGAAGTCCAGCAGCACCCGGGCCTGGTAGCCGTGGAGGTGGCAGCGGAAGCCCTCGTGGGCCAGGCGCGAGGCGCGTTCCAGGTATTCGAGCCTCTCGCCGGGGTCCCGCCAGGCGATGAAGACGCCCTCGGCGCCGTCCAGGCCCAGGGCCTCGGTCAGGCTGCGGCGCACCAGGCGGGGCTGTTCGGCCGGCCCCGTGTTGATGGCCGACGACAGGCGCACGCGGCCCGACGTGGACTCGTAGGCGTTGTTGTAGAGCACCAGCGCCGCCTGGCCGCCGCTGCGGTTGCTGTAGGCGAAGACGTTCTCGTCCACCCAGCCGCCGTCGTGTTCGAAGTCGAAGAAGGCGAAGTTCTCCGCGCCCGAGAACAGGTAGCGGCGGCGCAGCAGCGGGAAGATCTCGCGCTCGTGGCGGTGCACCATGCCCTCATCGACGGGCTCGTCCCAGTAGGCCCGGCGGTACTCCATGCCGTACTTCTCGGTGAAGCCCTCCACCTGGCCGTGGCCGAACATGGGCAGGCCCGGCATGGTGGCCAGCAGGATGGCGCAGCCGAAGTACTTGTCGCCCTTGCCGAACTGCTCGACGGCGGTCTTCTCGTCGGGGTTGTTCATGAAGTTGACGAAGCGCTCCAGCACCGCGGGGCTGAACTCGAGCACGTTCTTGATGGTCTGCCGGTACTTCTGGTTGTCCTCCATCTTCAGCATGTTCATGAAGGCGGAGTTGTAGACCCGGTGCATGCCCAGGGTGCGCACGAAGTAGCCCTCCATCAGCCAGAAGGCCTCGGCCAGCAGCAGGGTGTCGGGCGCCTCGGCCGCCACCCGGTCCACCACCTCGCGCCAGAACTCCACGGGGAAGACCCGGTCGAAGTCGGCCTTGGCCATGCCGTGCTCGGCGCGCGAGGGGATGGCGCCCGCGTCGCCGGGCTGGGGGAACCACAGGCGCTGGTAGTGCTTCTTGGCCAGGGTCATGGCCGCGTCGAAGCGGATGATGGGGAACATGCGCGCCACGTGGAGGATGCGTCGATGACGGCCTCGCGCACCTCCGGCAGCAGGAAGTTGAGCTGGGCGGTGTCGTTCCAGGGCATGCTGGTGCCGTCGTTGCCGTGGTAGATGTAGCGCGCCTGCCCGGTGCGCTCGTCCAGGCGCTGGAAGACCACCGCCGCGTCGCTGTGGTTCCAGTAGCCGTCCTCGATGCGCACGGCCACGCCCGGCGTCTCGCAGAGGTCGCCGCCGGTGAAGCGGTAGGCGGGGTAGGGCGGGTGGTCCAGCTGCAGGAACCAGTCGGGGTGCTCCACCACCCAGCGGCTGTCGATGCCCATGTGGTTGGGCACCATGTCGCTGGCCAGGCGGATGCCCCGCTGCGCGGCCCGGTCGCGCAGGTCGCGCCAGGCCGGCCTCGCCCCCCAGGTCGTGCGGCGATCTCGTAATCGTACAGGGAGTAGGCGCTGGCGGCGGCGTCGGGGTTGCCCATCCACTGCTTGATGGTGCGCGAGGCCGTCGAGCGCTCCCACAGCCCGATGAGCCAGAGGCCGTTGAAGCCCCAGCGCGGCCAGCTGTCCAGCTCGGCGTCGGGGACGTCGGCCAGGGTGCGCACCGGCCGGCCGTACCAGCGGGAGAGCTGGTCCAGCCACACGTACACCGACTTGGCCATCAGGACCACGTTGCTCATCCAGTCGGCGTCGCGGCTGAAGGCCTCCGGCTCGGGACCGTGTTCGCCCCAGCCGGCGCTGCCGGGCCCGAACTCCAGGACCGGCGGCGGGCCGGGCGGGCCGCCCCGGCGCACGTCGATCTCCTGGAGCACGTCCAGGGCCGTCTGCAGCCCCGCCAGCAGCTCGTCGGGCAGCAGGTCGGCCCAGTTCTCCAACATCCAGCGCAGCTGTCCCGCCAGGCTGCGCGGGCTGGCGCGCATGGGCGCCCGCAGCAGGGCGAAGAGGGTCAGGCCCGCCGAGCCCGGGGGCTCCTCCGTGTCCAGGTGCCGCTCCAGGTCGGTGACGAAGGGCAGATACCCCACCCGGCGGCGCAGTTCGGCGTCGTCGAACAGGGGCAGCGACCCGCGGCGGCGGGATTGGTGGTGTTCAGGAACAGGAGGATGGCCGCCAGGGTCGCGGCGTCCGGGCCCCGGCCCTCGTCCGCCGCCGGCCAGGAAGGCCTGCGGCGTGCCGCCGCCCGGGCGCACGTCCGTCGGCGGGAAGAGGGTCGACGAAGGCGTCCAGCACCCGGGCCACCTCGTCCGGGCCCAGGCGCTCGCCGGCCCGCTCCCGGCTGCGGCCCAGGCTGCCGGGATTCTCCACCGTCGAAGTAGCGGCGGGCCAGCCAGCGCCAGCACCCCGTTGACGGTGCGCAGGGCCAGCAGCTCCTCCGCGGGAACGGCGGCGGTCCCCTCCAGACGGGTGGCCAGGCGGCGCAGGGCCCGGGGCGGGTCGCCGCCGGCGGTGCCCACGGCCTCGGCCACGGCGAAGCGGTCCCAGGCGGCGTCGGCCAGGGGGATGCCCAGCAGGAAGTACGTGTCGTGCGCGGGTGCGGCGGACTGCATGGAGGGTCGAACACCTTTCCTTCTTGATCGTTGCGGCCGGATGCTCCCATTATCCGACGGTCGGCACAAAACACAAGGATCGGAAACGTCCGGTCCGCGGCCGGGAGCACACACAAAGTGAAGAAGATGATCCGCATCGGCAACGCCGGAGGCTACTGGGGGGACGATCTGGACGCGTTCCGGCGGCAGCTCACCGGTGGCCGCCTGGACTACATCACCATGGATTTCCTGGCGGAGATCACCATGTCGATCCTCCGCAAGCAGCAGCTCAAGAACCCCGAGCTGGGCTACGCCCGCGACTTCCTCACGCAGCTGGAGCAGACGCTGCCGGAGATCGTCGCCCGGGGCGTGCGGGTGATCACCAACGCCGGGGGCGTCAACCCCGTGGGGCTGGGCCGGCGCATCCGCGACCTCGCCCCTCGCTGGGCCTGGACGTGAAGGTGGGCGTGGTGGACGGCGACGACATCGCCGACCGTCTGGACGAAATGACCGCCGCCGGCGAGCGCTTCACCAACATGGAGACCGGCGCCGGGTTCGCCGGCGTGCGCGACCGGGTCACCGCGGCCAACGTCTACCTGGGGGCCGAGCCGGTGGTGGCGGCCCTGGACGCCGGCTGCCAGATCATCGTCACCGGCCGCGTCACCGACACGGGCATCACCCTGGCGCCCATGATCCACGAGTTCGGCTGGGCCATGGACGACTGGGACCGCCTGGCCGCGGGCATCGTCGCCGGCCACATCATCGAGTGCGGGGCCCAGGCGTCCGGCGGCAACCTCACCGACTGGCAGGAGGTGCCGTCGTTCCGGGACATCGGCTACCCCATCATCGAGATGAAGCCGTCGGGGGACTTCGCCGTCACCAAGCACGCGCGGACCGGCGGCCAGGTCAGCCTCAAGTCGGTGAAGGAGCAGCTCGTCTACGAGATGGGCGACCCCGGCCAGTACATCTCGCCCGACGGCGTGGCCTTCTTCGACACCATCCGCGTGGCCGAAGGCGGGCCCAACAAGGTGAAGGTCTCGGGCGTGCGCGGCGGCCCGGCGCCGGCCATGTTCAAGGTGTCCATGGCCTACGAGGACGGCTGGAAGGCCGACGGCGAGGTGCTGGTCTCCGGCCCCGACGTCAAGGCGAAGGCTGCGGCCGTGGCGGACGTGTTCTGGCGCAAGGTGGGCACCGACTTCGTCCGCACGTCCACGGCCCTGGTGGGGGCGGGCTCCATCTGGCCCGACGGCCTGAACCGCTACGAACCCAACGAGATCTACCTGCGCTTCGGCGTGGCCGACCCGGACCGCGACAAGCTGGAGGCCTTCAGCAAGGCCCTGCCCGCGCTGATCCTGGCCGGGCCCAGCGGCATGGCCGTCTCCACCCGCGGCCGCCCGCGGCCCCAGCAGGTGATGGCCTACTGGCCGGCGCTGATCCGCCGCGACCGGGTGGACGCCCGGGTGCTGGTGCTGGATCCCGACGGCGGCGAGCACGAGCGCATCATCGCCTTCCCGGTGCGGGGCGCCGACGGCGAACCCGTGCGCAGCGACGAGCCCCGCGCCCGTCGCACCCGGCCCCGCTTCACCGGCGCCCGCAAGCGGGTGCCCCTGCGCCGGCTGTGCTACGCCCGCAGCGGCGACAAGGGCGACACCTGCAACATCGGCGTGCTGGCCCGGTCGCCGCGAATATACGCCTGGCTGCTGGGGTACCTGACCGCGGCCCGGGTCGCGCGCTTCTTCGGCGACAAGGTGGCCGGCCCGGTGACCCGCTACGAACTGGACAACCTCGAGGGCCTGAACTTCCTGCTGGAAGGGGCGCTCGGCGGCGGCGGCACCTCGAGCCTGCTGGTCGATCCCCAGGGCAAGACCATGAGCCAGGCGCTGCTGCAGATGGAGGTCACGGCGCCGGCGTCGCTGCTGCGGGGACTCGGCTAGAAGGAGCGGCATGGCCAGCCCCTGGTCTTCCTGCTGTTCGCGGCCGTGGCCGTACCTGGGCGTCCTGGGCTGGCGCGCGGAGCAGAAGCGCCTGCGCCTGCTGCTGCACTGGGCGCGCAGCCGGGGCCTGAACCG
The DNA here is from genome assembly GCA_963825035.1 of Candidatus Krumholzibacteriia bacterium. Taxonomy (GTDB): domain Bacteria; phylum Krumholzibacteriota; class Krumholzibacteriia; order LZORAL124-64-63; family LZORAL124-64-63; genus JACZKN01. The sequence goes on from CAWGRT010000010.1 coordinate 229,164, forward strand.
GGTCGAGGGCCGACAGCGGGGCTGGGACAAGCGTTTCGCCGGGCTGAAGCTCCTGGACCGGGGCCGCTCCCGTAAGGCCAAGCTGGTGCTCGCAGGGCGAGGTCGACGGCCGGCCCGTGACCTGCCTGGACTGGCAGTTCGTCACCGGCTCGGGCAAGAACCGCCAGACCCACCGCCACGCCGTGGTCATCGTCGAGACGGGCTTGCCGGTGATCCCCCTGGAGATCCGGCGCGAGCACCTCTTGGACAAGGTGGGCGAGTTCCTCGGCCACGACGACATCGACTTCGAGTCGGCCGAGTTCAGCCGCACCTTCCACGTCACGGCGGCGGACCGCAAGTGGGCCTACGACGTGATCCACACCCGCACCATGGAGTACCTGCTGCAGGCGCCGCCGTTCACGATCGCCTTCGGGTTCGGGCGAGGTGGCCGTGGCGCGGACCGGGCGCCTGGAGCCGCACCGCTGCCAGGAAGCGCTCAAGGTGGCCCGCACCATGATCGAAATGATACCGGACTACGTCATCGAGGACCTGAAAGGCGGCAAGGCGTGACCTGGCAGGTCATCCTGATTCCGGCTGGTGGCGTGTCCTGCTGTGGGTCGCCCTGACCTACAACGCGCTGGTGCGCATGCGCCAGCAGGTGCGCGAGTCCTGGTCGGGCATCGACACCGAGCTGAAGCGCCGCTACGACCTGATCCCCAACCTGGTCGAGACGGTCCGGGGCTACGCGGCCCACGAGCGCGAGACCCTGGAGGCGGTCACCGAGCGCCCGCGCGCGGGCCATCGCCTCCCGCGGGGGCCCGGCCAGCCAGGCCGCCGACGAGAAGCCCCTGGTCGACGGCCTGCGCCGCCTGCTGGCGGTGGCCGAGGGCTACCCCGACCTCAAGGCCAGCGACAACTTCCTCGCCCTGCAGAAGGAGCTGGCCAACACCGAGGACCGCATCCAGGCCGCCCGGCGCTTCTACAACGCCAACGTCCGCGACCTGAACACGCGGATCGAGGTCTTCCCCAGCAACATCGTCGCCTGGATGTTCCGCTTCGAGCCGGCCGAGTTCTTCGAGGTGGAGTCGGCGGTCGTGCGCCAGGTGGTGGACGTCTCCTTCGGCGACAAGACGTAGTTTCTACGGAAATCCTTAAAGTTTTTCCAGGTATCGGTCGATACCCTGGATGACAACGCGCAAAACGGCAAGAATTGCCCGCACCGGAGGATCGCATGCTGCCGTCGCCTATCACCCCTGCCGGTTCCGCGCGGAATGCCGACGACGAGCTCGTCCTGCGCGTCCTGCTGGTGGAGGACAACCTGGTCAACCGCAAGTTGGCCAAGCGGATACTGGAGAAGCTGGGCTGCCTCGTGGACACCGCCGAGAACGGCGCCGAAGGTGTGCGCATGCACCAGGGCAGCGCCTACGACGCGGTGTTCATGGATTGCCAGATGCCCGTCATGGACGGCTTCGAGGCCGCACAACGCATCCGGGCCCGCAGCACCACGTCCGGCCAGCACCTGCCCATCATCGCCGTCACCGCCAACGTCCTGCCCGACGACCGGGCTCGCTGCTTGGACTCGGGGATGGACGACTTCATCCCCAAGCCCGTGCGGCCCATCGACTTCGCCCAGGCCCTGGCCCGCTGGTGCGGCCATGCCTGCCGGCGGCTGGACTAGGCGCCCGGCCCCGCGGCGCGACAAATTTCGGACCAGCCAAGACCATATTTTTATATTGCAAAATAGCGGCTGATTTGTGGTATAATCATCTCTCCAAACCGGAGGAGAGATGTGCGCCGCCTGCTGACCATCCTGATCATCGCCCTGGGCACCGTGACCGCCGCCGTCGGTCCGGCCGCCGCCGCGTGGGATGCCCGGAAGGCTCCGCGTCCCGCGGTGGACGCGGCCGACCCCGGCCGGGTCATCCTGTCCTGGGATCTGCCCACCTACACCTTGACCGATGCGGTGGTGGACGGCCGCGCCGTGTCGGTGGTGGATCTGCCCGGCAGCGCCCTGCGCCGGGAGGCGGGCTGCCCCGAACTGCCGCTGGTGACGGTCACCGTGCCCGTACCGGGGCAGGGGCGCGTGCGCCTCGAGATCGTCGCGGTCCGCCAGCACACCATCCCCGTGGCCCCGGTCATCCCGTCCCGCGGCGAGTTGACCCGCGACGTGGACCCGGCCGCCGCCCCCCGCAGCTTCGGCCCGGTCTACGCCGCCGGCGGGGTGTGGCCCTCCGCCGCGGCCGACCTGACCCGTCCCTTCCTCCTGGGCGCGCGCCGCGGCGTGACCGTGCGCCTGCAGCCCCTGCGCTACGACGCCGGCCGCGGCGTGCTGGTGGTCACCGACCACCTGGAACTGGCCGTGGTCACCGCAGGCACCGGCGGCGCGAACGAGGCGCCCGCCGCCGCGACCGTCGCCGGTCCGGTCCTGCCGGCGCTGGCCGACCGCTTCCTGGGGGCCGCCCCCGCCGCCAAGGTCTTCTCCACCGGCGAGCGCCCCGGCCGCCTGCTGATGGTGGTGCCCTCGGAGTTCGCCGACGCCGTGGCGCCCCTGGCTGCCTGGAAGACGCGGCGCGGCATCGACGTGGAGATCGCCACGGTGAAGGACCTGGGGGGCACGGCCCAGGCCATCGCCGCGGCCATCGCCCAGCGCTGGCAGGGCGCCGGCCTGGACTGGGTGCTGCTGGTGGGGGACCGGGAGTGGGTGCCCACTTTGGCCGGCACCTACGACGGCTCCGATTCGGACGTGCGCTACGGCCTGGTGGCGGGCGACGACCTGGCGCCGGACCTGTTCGTCTCGCGCATTTCGGCCCGCAGCGCCGCCGAGGTGGCGGTGCAGGCGGCCAAGTTCATCGCCTACGAGCGGGATCCGCGCACCGACGCGGCCGCCGGCTACGCCCTGGCGACCGGCGTGGCCAGCGCCGAGGGCACGCCCGCCGACGACGTGCGCTGCGACCAGCTCCGCGACGACCTGCTGGCCGGCGGCTTCGCCGACGTGGATCGTCTCTACCAGAAGGACGGCGCCGGGTCCGCCGACATCCGCACGGCCCTGCAGGACGGCCGCAGCCTGGTCAACTACCTGGGCCACGGCACGGGCACCGGCTGGACCAGCGTGCCCTTCGGCGCCGCCGACGTGGCCGCCCTGGGCAACACCCAGTGGCCGTGGATCGTGGACGTGTCCTGCTCCAACGGCGAGTTCTCCCTTCCCACCTGCTTCGCCGAGTCGTGGCTGCGGGCGGGCACCGTGGACCGGCCCGCCGGCGCCGTGGCGGTGGTGGCGGCCAGCAGCCTGGCGCCCTGGACGCCGCCCACGGTGATGCAGGCGGAGATCGTCGCGGACCTGGCCGCGGGCAGTGAGCGCACCCTGGGCGCCCTGCACGCCGCGGGTCTGATGCGGGTGCTGGACGTGTACGGCGGCCTGCCGGTGGCCACCCAGGTGATCGAGCAGTTCAACCTCTTCGGCGACGCCTCGCTGCAGGTGCGCACGCGGACCGCCGGGCTGTTCGCGGTGCAGGCGCCGGCGGTGGTCGCGGCGGCGGACGCCGGCTTCACCGCGACGGTGGACGGCCCCGCGGGCGCCGTGGTGGCCGTCTCCGCGGGCACGACCCTGTACGGGCGGGGCACCGTGGGCAGCGGCGGCCTGGCGGGCGTCCAGTGGCTGCGCACGCCGCCCGTCGACACGGATCTGGACCTGACCGTGACCGCGCCGGACATGGCGCCCTGGACCGGCAGCCTGCGGGTCAGCGGCGCCGTCTCGCCGGTGCCGGTGGTGGGCACGGCCACCGCCACGCGCCTGCTGGGCAACCATCCCAACCCGTTCAATCCCGCCACGGCCATCGCCTTCGACCTGGCGCAGCCGGGGCGCGCCCTGCTGACGGTCCACGACCTGGCCGGCCGGCGCGTGCGCACCCTGGTGGACGACCGCCTGGACGCCGGTCGCCATGACGCCGTGTGGGACGGTCGCGACGACGGCGGCCGCCGGCTGGGCAGCGGCGTGTACCTGTACCGGCTGACCACCGCCGAGGGGACCGTGGCCGGGCGCATGACCCTGGTGAAGTAGCCGGGCGCGGCAACTTGACCACCAGCATGGATATTCAATATCATCAGGGAGCATGACCGGTGTCGCCGTCCCCGCCCGTTCCTCCGCACCGGGTGCGCCACGGCAGCCGCATCGCCCACGGATCGTCCGCCCGACTCGCTGGGATCCAGAAGTCCATCAAGGGGGGAACCATGAAGGAGTTCGCCATTTGCGCCTGCCTCGCGCTGGCGGCGGCGCCGGCGTGCGCCCTCGCCGTGTCCCTGGACACGAACCTGCACCCCGTGCAGGCCGGCGGCCACGAGGTCATCTTCGGCGGCGGCGTCGGCGCGGCGAAGGCCGCGCGGGATACCGTGCTCATCATCGGACCCAACGGGAGCGGCGCGCCGGTCATCGGCACCTTCCAGACCGCTGGCGGCAACCCCGACTGGAACGGCTTCACCCACTATGACATCACCCAGCGGACCACCGAACGCTGGCACGCGAGCACCTACTACGCCGTGTCCGGCACGTACTCGGCCTGGTGCGGGGAGAACCTGCTCAGCTGCGGCGCCGGCGACGTCGCCGGCGGGTACGCCAACCTCTACAACGAGATGCTGGAGTGGCGCGGCGCCGTGGCGGACAACGGCCAGGGCTGCACCGTCACCGTGGCGGCCGCCCTGCGGCACGACACCGAACCCGGCTACGATTTCACGTACCTGAGTTGCGAGAAGGCCGACGCCGGCATCGTCGACCTGGCGAGCTGGGACGGCGCGGGCCTGGAAGCCGTGGACCTGAGCGTCTCCTACGCACCGGCGGACTACCTGGGCGCCGGCGCCGACGAGGTGGTCGTGCTCTTCCGCGTGACCTCCGACGGCGGCTGGTCCGACGGTGACTGCGCGTATCCGAGCCACGGTGCCTGCCAGCTGGACGACGTGGTCATCACCCTGACCAACGGCACCGGTTACGCCACCGACTTCGAGGACGGCACCCTGGGCGCGTTCACCGTGCGCTTCCCCGTCGGCGTGGGGGACTTCGCCAAGCTGTGGACCGGACTGGCGGACGTCGACGACTGCCACACGAACTGGACCCCGCAAGCGGCGTTCATCGATGACGGCGTGGTCGTGCCGGGGACCGGCGGATCGCCCTGCGTGAACTGGTGCTACGGCCCGGGCGGGTTCATCGTCACCACCACCGGCGGGTTGGCCGGGCCCGACGACCACATCCACGACGCGGTCGAGTCGCCGGTGTGCGCGTGGCCCGACCAGGCGCTGGACGGGGCGTCCCTGGCCTTCGACGTGTACCAGCACGAGGACCTGAGCGCCGATGCGCCGGGCATGTTCTACACCTGGGGCATCCGTTCGGCGGGGCCCGGCGAGGACATCACTGCCGACCTCTGGTCCGACCGCAACTTCGTGTACTTCGGGCCGGCGGGCTACCTCCGCAACGGCTCGGCCCATTGCGGCGACCTGCTCCGGTCGGATCGCACCCAGGTCCAGGTGCAGATGGCCGCCTACGAGCTGGGCTGGGTGTGGGGGTGGGTCGGCAACGACGGCTACCCGGCGCCCTACTTCGACAACATCCGGCTGGCGGCCTACGCCTCGATCGGCCCGGGCATGACGGCGCGGGAGATCGACCTGGCCCAGGACAACTTTCCGGAGATCGGCATCGTCGACCTGGTCAACCTGGGCGCCAACTGCGTGCGGTTCGACATGGCCAGCAACATCGCGCCGATCAGCAATCAGCAGAACAGCCCGGGGGACTCGATCGTGTTCGACGCCGTGGTGACCCGCGACGGCGCGGCCATGACCGGCAATCCCCGCCTGTATTACAGGCTGTTCGCCAACCCGGTGTTCGACGCGTACCGCACCAGCGGCCTGCCCAACGCGGGCTCCGTGCCGTGCGATACGCTCCGCAACGCTGCGGGCCTGGTCGTGCCCGGCCGCTGGGCCGCCGACCTGCCCGACAGCGGGTTCTTCTTCCCGGGCGACGTGATCCACTACTTCTTCGAGGCCTCCGACGCCCTGGCGGGCGACGTCCAGACGGCGCTGCTGCCGGCGGACACCACGGGGTTCAGCTCGCGCGACAACTACGGGATGCCGCAGTACAGCCCGAGTTTCACCGTGCGGGCGCTGCCCTCCATCAACGGCAACCTGGAGCAGCCGTGGGTGCTGTTCTGGAACGACTTCGCCGATCGCGGCGGGCGGGACGAATGGTACACGGCGTTCACGGAGATCGGTTTCCGGCTGGGGCGGGACTACGACGTCTACTACACCAACGGCCCCAGTTCGGGCGTGGGTGACGGTCTGGGCGGCCGCGCCACGGCCCAGCAACTGGCGGGCTACCACGACCTGCTCTATACCTGCGGCGACCTGGGCGTGAACACCATCGCCAACGGTGACTTCAACAGCGATCCGTCGAACGACGCCGAGGTCCTGGATCTGTGGCTGCGCTCCGGCGGCAAGGACTTCTTCGCCACCGGCGACAACCTGGCCAGCGACCTGGCCCAGTCCGGTACCGTCACGTCCGCCTTCCTGGCCGACCAGATGGGCATCAGCGTTGCCAGCGACGACATCCGTCCGCTGATCGGCATGCAGGCCAGCCCGCGCGTCCTGTCCACGCCCAGCAACCCCGTGTTCGCCACGGTGTCCAGCTGGATCGGCTACGGGGGCTGTCCCGGGATCAACACGTTCGACGCCGTCGTGCCCTTGACCGGCGCCGTGCCCCTGGCGGAGTTCGCCGACGCCTCGGGCGCCCCCGGCGGCTACACCTACTCGGCGGCCACCCTGAACGCGCCGGCCTGGGGCGCGCGGGTGATCAGTCTGCCCTACGACTTCATGTCCGTGTACACCGATCCTGACGAAGCAACGAAGTCGAACGCTTCGTTGTCGGCCCGGTACAGGATGTTGCGGGACGTGCTGAACTACCTCGGGATCGGCGGGGGCGAGGGCTCGGCCGCGCCGCCGGCCGCGCCGGCGCTGGCCCTGCGCTGCGCCCCGAACCCGTGCAACCCGCGGACGCTGGTGTCGTTCACGGCGCCGCAGGCGGGGCGGCTGGTGCTGCAGCTCTACGACATCCGCGGCCGCCTGGTGAGGACCCTGGCCGACGGGCCGGTGGCGGCGGGACCGAACGCCGTGCCCTGGGACGGCACCGACGACCGGGGCGCGGCCGTCGCGTCGGGCGTGTACTTCGCCCAGGCGCGGTTCGGCGCGGACACGCTGGTGGAGAAGGTGACGCTGCTGAAGTGACGCGGCGGAGCGACGACGGCGGGGGGCGGTCCGGCGGATCGCTCCCCGCGCTTGCGCCGGTGACGTTGCCAATCCAGCCGCCGGCGCCTATCCTGGCCGCGGACGCGGCCGCGCCCGCATCACCCCGGATGGAGGCCTCCGATGAGCGAATCCCGCCCCCTGTTCACCCCCTTCGCCACGCAGCCCGAGTCCTTCGCCGTGGACGCCGAACTGGCCAACGCGGCCGGCCTGGAGCGCTGGGGCGCCCAGTTCGCCCTGGGCACCGCCGGCTACCGCGACCTGCTGAATCCCGACGATCTGTTCGACCTGGGGGTGCCCTTCAACGGGCTGACGGTGGCGCTCATGCTGGAGGCCCGGGCGCGCATCGCCGTCGAGCGCGGCCTGCGCCGGCTGCACGTGGGGGGCGAGGTGCGGCCCCACACCCGGGCGTTCATCGACCTGGCGGCGCGGCTGTACGCGGCCCATGGCCTGGAGGTGCATCTGCGGCCGGAGGGCCGCCACACCACGCCCATCTGGCTGTCCAGCTTCGGGGTCTTCCACGACGAGCTGGACGGGGGCGAGAACTTCACCGCCAGCCACAGCCAGAGCTACAAGGGCGGCTGGAAGCCCATGGACGCCACCGGCGGCCAGCTGCTGGAGATGGCCGGCGCCATCGCCGAGCGGGTGCGCACGGTGGTGGCCGAGGCGGTGGCCGGCGACCTGGTCATCGAGCTGGCGGCGGCCGACGACCCGCGCATCGTGAAGGATTTCGAGCCCACCGCCGCCTACGTGGACGTGCTGCGCAAGGTGGTGCCGGCCGAGCTGCTGGCGGCCGTGCCGGCGGCCGCGGCAAACGGCTTCCGCGCGGCCTTCTGCACCGAGGGCGGCAGCATGGGGGCGGCCGGCCGCGACGTGTTCGGGCTCCTGGGCATCGACGTCGGCGAGGAAGGGCCCGTCTTCTTCACCCACGAGCAGGAGAGCAGCACCTACCACGGCATCGGGGTGGTGGACGGGGTGAACCACGGCGTCGATCCGGGCAAGTGGCAGGTCTACAAGCACGTGGGGGCCCAGGAGCTGCTGCGGGACGGCGCCTGCCACGTCTTCTTCATCTGGGATCCCGACGGCGACCGCTTCAACATGGTCACCACGGCGCCGGCGGAGCTGGCCGATCGGGCCCGGGCCGCCGGCCTGGAGGTCGATCCCCTGGACGACGCCCGCTGCCTGGTCTTCTTCAAGCCCAACCAGATCTACTTCATGCTGACGGCCCTGAAGCTGGCGGCCCTCGGGACCTCGGGCGAGTTGGGCCGCTACCACTGGATCGTGGCCACCACCTGGCCCACCAGCATGTCCATCGGCGAGATCGCCCTGACGGCCAACGAACGCACGGGCGCCGGCCTGGGGGTGTTCCGGGTGCCGGTGGGCTTCAAGCACTTCGCCGCCCTGGTCAGCTCGCTGGAGGAGCAGATCGCCGCCGGCGCGGCCGACTGCACCGCGACCGACGTGACCGGGACCGAGGCGTCGTTCGGCGCGCGGCCCCGCCTGCTGATCATGGCCGAGGAGAGCGGCGGCGCCGCCTTGGGCCCCGCCGAACCGGTGCTCAGCCGCCACGGCGCCCGCACCAGCCTGGCGCCCAAGGAGAAGGACGCCATGCAGATCGGCGTCATGTGCCTGTGCCTGGCCGCGCGCCTGCACCGGGACGGCGAGAGCTTCGCCGGCTACTACCTGGACCAGCTGGAGGCCTGGGGCACCCGCTACCGCTTCTACGAGCGCCGGGACGTGACCCTCTTCGACGAGGCCCTGACCGGCGAGGCCCGCGCGCAGGCCAGGGCCGGCGGCAACCGCCGCAAGGAGGCCACCGTGGCCTGGTTCCGCGCCCTGGAGGGGATGATGCCGCGGGAGGTGGAGCGGCGGCTGCTCGGCGTCCTGCCCGACGGCACGCTGCTGCCCACGGTCACGCGGGTCTTCCGCGCGGGCGACGGCACCTTCATCGAGTTCGCCGGGCAGTGGTTCGAGCTGCGCGCCAGCGGAACCGACGCCGTGCTCCGGTATTACATGGAGGGCGCCGACTCCGGGCTCGTCGCCGAGCTGAACGAAGCCTTCACCCAGCTCGACATTCCCGACACGGGGACCGACGCCGGCTGACCGTCGCGGCCCCCGACAGCCCGGGGGGCCGGACATGACCAAGCCCGACCGCGAGCCCGTCCGCAGGGCCACCTTCGTCCTCAGCGCCGCCGAGAAGCGGCTCCTCACCCACCTGGCGGCGCGCCTGCCGCGCCGCGTCCTGCCGGACCACCTGACCCTGGTCGGCGTGGCCGGCTCGCTCCTGGTGGCCGCCGGCTACGTGCTGGCCAACCACGGGCCGGGCTGGCTGTGGCTGGCCAGCTTCGGCTGCGTCGTCAACTGGTTCGGCGACAGCCTCGACGGCACCGTCGCCCGGGTCCGGCGGATCCAGCGGCCTCGCTACGGCTACTATCTCGATCACCTCACCGACGCCTTTTCGACCATCGCCGTGGGCCTGGGCCTGGGGCTCTCGCCCTACATGCTGCTGGCGGTGGGGCTGACCGTGGTGGTCGCCTACCTGGTGCTGTCCATCAACATCTACCTGGAGAGCCAGGTGCTGGGCGACTTCCGCTTCGGCTACGGGGTGGTGGGCCCCACCGAAACGCGGATCATCCTGGTGGGGCTGAACACGGTGGCGGTCCTGGCCGGCCCCGTGCCGTTCCGGGTGTTCGGGGTGGGGGCGACCATCTACGATCTCTTCGGCCTGGCCGCGGCCGGGACCATGGTGCTGATGCTGGCCCGCCGGGCGGCCCGCAACCTGCGGCGGCTGGGACGGGAGGAGCCGCCCAACACGGTGCGGGACAGCGCGCCGGCGCCGGATTCGGTCCCCCTCGCGTGAACGGTGCGCGCCGCCGCGGGCGCCCGGGCCCCGGACACCCTATCTTGATGCTGTCCCCGCCGGCTGCGGAGCCGGGTCCGCGGCCGGCCATGCGTCCGCCGCCGCGCACCCTCCGCTCCCGCACCAGGGCGCTCCGCCTCAGCCCTGTGTCGAGGAGGACGGCCATGCCCTGCGAGAAACTCCTGGAACACCTGCGCGATCAAGGCATCGACTTCGAGTACGCCGAGCACGCCAAGGCCTACGCCGCCGAGGACGTGGCCCACAAGGCCGGCGTGTCGGGCCGCGCCTTCGCCAAGACGGTGCTGGTCAAGCTGGACGGCCTGATGGCCATGGCCGTGCTGCCGGCCGCGGCCAAGGTCAACTTCAACCTGCTGCGGGAGGCGGCCGGGGCCCAGACCATCAGCCTGGCCCTGGAGCGCGAGTTCGCCGCGCGCTTTCCCGACTGCGAACTGGGGGCGATGCCGCCCTTCGGCAACCTGTACGGCCTGAAGGTGTACGTGGACGGCGGTCTGGCCGAGAGCGACCACGTCACCTTCAACGCGGGCACGCACCGCGAGGTGGTCACCATGGCCTGGGACGACTTCGAGACGCTGGTGGAGCCGCAGCTGGCGCGCTTCGCCTACCAGACCCTGCGCGAGGAGCGGATGGCCTGGTAGCCCCGGTCCGCGGACACGGGGCGGCGCGACTCAGTAGCGGAACAGGCCGTACAACTCGACGCCCGCGAACGCGGGCTCGTACTTGCAGACGCCGCCGGAGCACAGATAGCCGGCCTGGCGCTTGCCGAACCACAGGTTCAGGTTGCCGCCGCCCCGCAGGGTGTACGAGACCTGGCCCGCGGGGAAGGGGCCGCTCTGCTCGTCCGGGGCCATCTGCTCCCGATACTTGTTGTTGAGCTCCAGGATGGCGGCGAAGGCCCAGGTGGGCGCCGTCTCGTACTCCAGCTTGAACCAGTCCTCGTCGTAGGAACCCAGGTCCACGCCCGGGCGGCCGGCCGGGCGCACGTGCTGGTGCTCCGCCTGCAGGGTCAGCGAGCGCCGGTCCGTGACGAACCAGGTGGCTTCGGTCAGCGCCGTCTGGCGCAACCCGTCCTTGTCCTGCCAGCCGAAGCCGCCCCGCAGGCGGAAGGCGCCCCAGCGGTCCTTCTGCACCGTGCCGTAGGCCAGTTCGTAGAGCTTGGTGCCGTCCTGGCGGCGCAGGCGCACCAGGGTGCCGGCGGCGGTCCAGCCGCCGTCGCTCCAGGTGGCGTCCAGGTTGTCGCCCGTCTCGTCGTCCTGGTCGGTGGGGTGGGGCGCCCGGTTCAGCAGGGTCCAGGTGAAGTCGCGGGTCAGGCTGGGGGGGCGGTTCAGGGGCGTCCGCCCGTCGGCCCCGCGCACCACGGTGAACCGGTGGTAGTCGCTGTGCTCCCAGGACAGGGCGACCGGCCCGCGGTAGAGGTTGAGGTTGGCGTAGAAGGCCGTGCCCAGGTCGGCGGCATCGTTGTTGGGGTCGAAGTCCCAGCCCTTCTTGCGGCCGTACTCCACGTACCAGTCGGCGAACTCCAGCGTCTGGCGGGCGCGCACCGCGGCCACCCACTCGCGCCGCACCGAGCCGTCGTCGCCCACCCAGGTGTCGGGCCGCCAGGTCAGGCCGGTGGCGCCCAGCTCCAGCCCCTGGCCGACGCCGTAGGTGACGTCGGCGGCGCGCAGGTCCACCTCCCGGGCCGCCGGCGTGCCCGAGAATGCGGTGACCGCCAGCGGGCCGTGCCGCAGCGAGGCGATGACGCCGTCCAACCGCGTGTCGACGCGCACGGTGCGGTCCTCGTAGGCGTTGAAGACCAGGCCGCGGCCGAAGATGCCGTAGAAGTGGCCCACCCGCACGTCCACGTCGCCGCTGCTGAAGGAGAACCAGCGATGGCGGATGTCGTTGCTGCGGTCCCCCTCCTCGCTGGGGGCGCGGCTGTCCAGCAGGATGCCCGTGCGGAAGCCGCCGAACTGGTAGCCCACGTCGAGCCAGTTCTCGAAGATCTCCTTCTCGGTGCGGCTGCTCCAGGAATACTCGAAACGATCGGTGGCGGTGACGGCCTCGCTCCAGTCGGCTTGGCCCGCGGCGGCGGTTTCCGGGGTCCCGGCCGCGCCGGCCGCCAGCAGATCGGTGATGGCCTGGGCCAGCTCCAGCTCGTCGCCCTCCTTGTAGCCCACGTGGCGGAAGACCTCGCGGCCGTGCCGGTCGTAGAGGGCCACGAAGGGCAGCACCCCGCCCACCTGCAGCAGCTGCTGCACCTCGCCGCCGGTGTCCATGGGCACCCGCAGGTGACTCAGCCCCGCCGTCTGCACGTAGGGGCCCACCTTGGCCACCGCCCGGGTGTTGTCGGTGTTGATCGCCAGGAACGTGACCTGCCCGCCGAAGCGCTCGGCCAGGGCGTCCAGGCGCGGCAGCTCCTTGAGGCAGGGGCGGCACCAGGTGGCCCAGAAGGAGAGCACCACCGGCCCGTCGGCCAGGGCCTCGTGGAAGTCCACGCGCCCGCCGTCGGCGGTCTCCAGGGACCAGTCGGGGGCGACGATGTCGGGGCCGGCGGCGGCCGCGGGCCGGGCCGCCGGCAGCAGGGCGCAGATCAGGGCGGCGGCGGCCGCGCGGCGGAGGCGGTTGGTGCAGGGCATGGAGGCGGGCTCGTCCTTTCGGCTCGTGCGCAGTGGTCGGCTACTTGGCCAGGGTCATCTTGACGGTGGCGCGGTCGGCGCCCGCGTGCACCCGCGCCAGGTAGAGGCCCGCGGCCAGACCGCGGCCCCCGTCGTCGCGGCCGTCCCAGGCCACCGCGTGGGGGCCGGGGGCGAGGGTGTCGTCCAGCAGGCGCCGCACCAGGCGGCCCCGCAGGTCGTGCACCGTGACGGTCACCGGCCGGGATGCCGTGCCGGCCACGGCGAAGGAGATGACCGTGCGGGGATTGAAGGGATTGGGCACGGCGCGGGGAGCTTCGGCCAGGGCCGGCACGTCGCCCACCGCCGACGCGCCGCCCACGTACCAGCCCAGCACGGCCCCGGCCAGGTCGGCCCGCTCGGCGGCGGTGCGCACGCCCTCCAGGCTGAAGGCCGTGGTGACGATGCGCCCGGCGCCCCACACCCGGCGGACCGCCGCGGTGCCGCCGGTGCCGTAGGTCAGGCAGGCGGTGCCGCCGCCGGCGGCGGCGATCACGTCGGGCACGGCGTTGTTGCCGGCGCTGTCGCCCCCGTTCAGCTCCAGGGCCAGGCCGTCGCCCAGCTCGTCCCCGACCACGCCGGAAACCTGGTCCGTGGCCGCGCTCAGCGACACCCAGTCCAGGCCGGCCACGTCGCGGCACCAGGCCTGGCTGGCCGCGGACCAGGCCGGGGAACCGGGCGAGCACTGGCCGAAGGCCAGGTTGGCCCCGTTCAACCACACGTGGCCGCCCTGCAGGGCATAGGCGTCCAGGGCGGTGCGCGCGTCCTCGTCCAGGCCGCCCACGTCGGCGCCGGTCGACCAGATGACCGTGGCGTAGCCGGCCAGCACCGACGCGTCCGGCGCGCCGGCGTCCACCGCGGCCCAGGCCACGCTGGTCTTGCCCAGGGCGCCCAGGGCCGCCGCGGTCAGGGGCACCGGGTCGCCGCCGGCATCCGCATCGACGATCAGCACGTCCAGCCCGGGCGTGACCACGGTGAAGCCGCGGGTCTCGGTCAGGGCGGGGTCGTCCACGCTGGACACGGTCAGGGTGACCAGGGCGCCGCCCAGGTCGGTCACCGGGGTGATGTTGGCGCCGATGTCGTTGGTGTCCCCGGGCGCCAGGGTGAAGTCGAACTCCCGCACGAAGGGGGCGTAGCAGTAGTCGCCCTCGCACATGGAGGTGACCCAGGCCGGCGGCGCGTCCACGGTCATGGCCACGTGGTAGGTGCCGGTCGCGCTGCCGGAGTTGATGACGTCGCTGTGGAAGACCGAGAGCTGCAGCAGGCCGGCGGCGGCGCCGCGCCCGTGGGTCTCCCAGGTCAGCCCGTACTGGGCCAGGGCGGGGGCGGCGGCGCACAGGATCAGGGCGGCGGCGAGGACGCGGAGCTTCATGGGCGAGATCCTTCCGGCGAGGCGAGGGCGGCGGGCACCCGCGAGGTGGCGGCGGTCGAACCCGCCTGGAGCACGGCATGGGTGGCGGGATCCTGGACCCAGGCCACCACAACGACGTTGCCCGGATCACGGTCGCCCCGCTGCAGGGTGACGGCGATCTCCTGGGGCACGCCGGCGGTCAGCGCCCCCAGGGCGGGCGGCGTGTCGACCCGATCGCGGAACACGTGGTGGAACTCGGTCTGCTGGTTGCTGCCGGGTGCGGGTATCACCGTCACCTCGGTCTCGTAGAGGGCGACGAAGAGCACCTGGCCCGTCAGGTCCAGGTCGCGCAGGGGCACCAGGGTCACCGTCACGGGCACGGTGGCCTGGGCCGGGTCGGCGGCCACGTCCACCAGGACGCCCGGATCGGCCGGCAGGTCGGCGTCCACCGCCGCCCGCGCCACCTCGGGCGACACGGCGTCGGACAGGACGTCCCCGTCGGCCACCAGGGTGGGGGCGGCCTGCACCTGGTAGTAGGTGTAGCGGTCGGTGTTCTCGGCGGCGTTGGCCAGGTAGAAGGGATCCTGGAAGCTGGGCCAGCTCACGCTGAACTCCACGAAGAGCACGCGGTCGGGACCGTAGCCGGGCTGGCCGGTCAGGGCCAGCAGGTTGGCCGTCAGCTGGGGGCAGGGGCCGCAGTCCACGTTGGCGAAGCCCTCGAGGATGACCGTGCGCCGCGGGCGCAGGACGAAGGTGGAGTCGAGAAGCGTCGTGACCTGGCCCGCGGCGACGACGGCGGTGTGGGCGGCGGGGAAGGTCACGTAGCCGTCCAGTTCGAGGGCGATGTCCACGTCGCCCGGCTCGGCCACGGACACGGTCGCCGGGGTGACCAGGCCGCTGTCGGTGCCGTCGACGAGGATGCGGGCGCCGGCCGGCGTCGAGGTCACCGTCACACCGGTCTGGAAGAGATCGAAATCGCTGTTGTGCTGCTCCAGCGGCTGCAGGTCCACCGTGTCCACCGGCGGATCGGCCACCCAGCCCTCCCGGCGGACGGCCACGGTGTAGACGGCCGCGCCCAGTCCGGCGAAGGTGTGCGGCGTGACCTCCCCGGTGTCCCGGCCGTCCAGCAGGATGGTCGCGCCGGGGGGCGTGGAGGTGACGGTCAGGTCGCCCGGGGCGTAGGTGGGCGCGCGGCGGCCGCAGCCGCAGGCCGCCAGGACCAGCAGGACGATCGTCGGCAGGCCCCACAGGCGCGGGCGGCGGGCGGCGGCGGGCAGGATGGGGGTCACGTTGCGCTTTCCGTTTCGCGGGGACGCGGGCTTGCGGCCGCGCATCCGTCAGGGTTCTCCCAGCGACACGGTCAATTATAGGGAGTCGGTTCCGGAAGCGTCAACGGGGGTGGTCGGAATCCCTACATGACGGCGCCCCCCGCCCAGGGAGCGGGAGGCGCCGCCGTCGGTCCACGGGTCGTCTATTCGTCGATGCCGCCGCCCCCGCCGGTGTTGATGGCCGAGAAGATCCGGATGGCGTCCAGCACCGTGGACGAGGCCTTGTCGGCCGACGCCTTGGCGGCGGCCTGGTCGCCCTGGGACACCAGGGTCTCGCCCCAGGCGATCAGCACCTCCTGCAGGCCGGGCTGGACGCCCACCAGGCCCCGCCCGGTGACGTGGTTCAGCTCGCTGGCCAGCAGTTCGCGGCGCAGGTTCTCCAGGTCGGTGTGGGGGTGGCGCCGGAGGATCTCATACGCTTCCTCCAGCTCGTGGCCGGGGGTGAAGGTGAAGGGCTCGGGCAGGTCCAGGGACTGCACGGCGGCCAGGAACCCCAGCATCGTCTGGCTGTCGTAGAAGCGCCGCGGCCGGTGGGGATTGTCGTTCTCCTGGGCGTGCACCCGGAGGGCCGCGTGCACCTGCTGCCGCCACCAGCGCACCGGTTCGCCGTTGGCCAGGATCACGTCCTGGTCCAGGTCGGCGATGATCTGCTGGGTGTCCGGAGCGTAGCCGAAGTCGAGGCCGTCGGCGTCCGGCCCCACGGTCACCTCGCGGGAGGTGGCGGTGGTCGCGGTGAACAGGTCCGCCAGGGTGGCGTTGAACGCGTCGGCCGGGCCGGTCGCCTCCACCGAGACGGCGTAGGTGCCGCCGGCCTTGACCAGGCTCCAGCGGCCGTCGCCGTCGGTGCGGACCGTGTCGGCGCTGCTTCCGGACGGCCACCGTGACGATCACGTCGGCGATGCCCAGTTCGTCGGGGTCCTGGACGCCGTCACCGTCGGTGTCGGTGAACACCGTGCCCGCCAGGCCGTAGCCGCCGGCGCAGGGCCCGGGGATGGAAGCCAGGCTGCGGCCGGACGCCGTGCCGACCACGCCGCCGACCGTCCCCTCGCCCACGTCGCCGGGGAACGAGATGCTGAAGGGCGCCCCGCCCGTGTCGTCGCTGGGCAGGCCCACGTGCCACTTCAGGCCGTACAGGTCGAAGTCGTTGAGGGTGACGTAGCCCACCGAGTCGCCGGGCGAGTAGCCCACGGGCACCGGGGCGCAGTCGGGCAGTTCGACGAAGAACCACTCCATGTCCTCGCCGACGCCGGTGCCGGCCACGGTCCAGTTGAACGTGGTCCGATGGCCGTCGAAGTCGCGGCCGTCATAGGTGACGAGATAGTCGCCGACCATCACGGCGTCGCCGGCGCTCTTGGCGGCGAGGTCCGGATGCGGCGCGGTGGGGGTCGGGGCCTGGGAACAGCCGGCCGCCAGCAGGGCGAGGGCGGCGCAGAACGCGAAGAGGAGCCTGGATGTGGCACGCATGGGAGCACTCCCGGTTGTGGGTGCTCGGCACCCGTGGGCGAGACGGCGTCACCTGCCAGACCGGGATACCTCGATGCCCGCCCGTCATGCCTTCCCCTCCAAGCGGCACGATCCGGCGGCCGGACGCTCAAGTCCTAGAGAATACGGAAGGGAAGGACGTCCCGCAACGGGCCGGGGGCCGTCAGCCGCCGGCCGGCACCTCGTCGCGGGGGCGCAGGGCGTCGGCGCGGGCCTGGATCCGCTCGGCCTCGGCGTGCCGGCCGGCGTGGTCCAGGGCGATGGCGTAGGCGTCGAGGATCTCGGACAGCTCCGGGTGGTCGACGCCGTTGAGCGCCATGTAGATGGCCATGGATTCCCGCAGCCAGCCCAGGGCCGCCGTGGTGTCGCCCCGGTCGTCCGCCAGCTTGCCCAGGTCCATCATGCTCCAGGCCACGTCCGGGTGCTCGTCGCCCAGGGCGCGGCGCCGGATGTCCAGGGCCTGGTGCAGCAGGGTGTCCGCCTCGGCGTAGCGGCCGTCCTCGCGGGCCACGATGCCCAGGTTGTTGAGGGTCTGGGCCACGTCGGGATGGCCCGGACCCAGGGCCTTGCGGCGGATGGCCAGGGCGCGGCGCAGGTAGGGCTCGGCTTCCTTGTAGTGCTTCTCGTCGCTCAGGACCATGCCCAGGTTGTTCAGGGCCTGTCCCGTGCGTGCGTGGTCCGGACCCAGCACCTTCTCGTAGATGGGGATGGCCCGGCGGAAGAGGGCCTCGGCCTTGTCGTAGCGCTTCTCCAGGCTGTAGAGCAGGGCCAGGTTGTTCATGGCCCTTGGCCACGTCGGCGTGATCGTCGCCGTAGGCCCGTTCCCACACGTCCAGGGCCCGCTTGAAGCGAGTCTCGGCCTCGTCGTAGTCGCCCCGGTTCCAGGCCAGCGCCGCCAGGCTGTTGTCGCTGGCCGCCACCAGGGGGTCGTCCGGGTCCGACCGCCGCCACCCGCAGCTCCCGGGCCCGCTCGTAGAGGGGCAGGGCGTCGTCGTACCGGCCCTGCCGCCGATAGACCCCGGCCAGCTCGTTGAGGCTGTTCGGCCAGGGTCAGGCGGTCGGCCTTGCTCCGGTCGCCCATGACCTCGAGGGACTCCTTGAGCAGGGCGGCCGCCTCGTCGTAATGGGCCGAGATCCGGTCCAGGTCCGCCAGTTCGGCCAGGCTGATCGCCAGCTGTTCGTGCGGTGCCCACGCCGCCGCGGCGCAGCTTCACCGCCTCCTCCAGGAACGGGCGGGCGGCCTCGTACAGGCCCAGGTTGCGGTACACCTTGCCCACGGTGGTCAGCAGCCGCGCCCGCACCTGGGGCTGGTCCGCCAGCTGGGTCTCGATACGTCCGGCGCCCTGGTCCAGCAGCTCGCGGGCGGTGATGGTCTCGCCCCGCGAGTGGTCGGGATCGGACACCTCGAACAGGTTGACCAGGAAGTCGGTCACCTGGGTGGAGGTGCGGGCCTCCTCGCGGGCCACCTTCTCTGCCTCCACGGCGCGGATCATGCCCACGGTGGTGCCCAGGGCGCCCAGGACCACGGCCAGGGCCACCACGGCGCCGGCGGCCACGCCGGTGCGGTGGCGGCGCACGAACTTGCCGACCCGGTAGCTGGCCGTGGGCGGGCCCGCGCTGACCGGTTCGTGGCGCAGGTAGCGCTTCACGTCCTGGGCCAGGCCGTAGGCGGTGGTGTAGCGCCGCTGCCGGTCCTTCTCCAGGGCCTTCATGGTGATCCAGTCCAGGTCGCCCCGCAGGTGGCGGCGCAGCGAGCCGACGTCCACGGCGCGCGTCCGGGCCACCTCGTCGCGGCGGCCGGCCAGGGTGGCGTAGCGGTCGCTGGGGCGGGGCGGATCGTCCTCGCGGATGATGCGCAGGGCCTCGCGGAAGCCGGCCTTCTCCAGGTGCTCCTTCGGGAAGGGGCGTTCGCCGGCCAGCAGCTCGTAGAGGATGACGCCCAGGGCGTAGACGTCGGTGCGGGTGTCCACGTCCCGGCCGCCCAGGTCCGCCTGCTCGGGGCTCATGTAGGCCGGCGTGCCGATCGACCTGGCCCAGACCGGTCTGCAGCGTGTTGTCGGTCAGGTCCCGGTCCACGGCCTTGGCCACGCCGAAGTCGATGATCTTGGGCACCGGCTGCCCGTCGAACTCGGTGATCAGCACGTTGCTGGGCTTGAGGTCGCGGTGGATGATGGCCTTCTGGTGGGCGTGCTGCACGCCTTCGCAGACGTGGACGAACAGCTCGAGGCGGCGCCGCAGGTCCAGGTGGTGCTCGTCGCAGTACTCGGTCAGGGGGTCGCCGTCCACGAACTCCATCACGAAGTAGGGGCGGCCGCGCTCCGTGGTGCCGGCGTCGAAGACGCGGGCGATGCCCGGGTGGTCCATCAGCGCCAGGGCCTGGCGCTCGGACTCGAAGCGGGCCACGAACTCGGCGGTGTCCATGCCCCGCTTGACCACCTTCAGGGCGACGAAGCGGCGGATGGGCTCGGTCTGCTCGGCCCGGAAGACCTGGCCCATGCCGCCCTCGCCGATCAGGCTGACCAGGCGGTAGGGGCCGATGCGCTCGGGGGCCGCTTCGGCGTCGTCGGCCTCGGCCGGGGCCGACCCGGTGTCGATGGTGGCGTCGGCGTCGACGGGGGACGGCACCCGCTCCGGCGAGGGATTCGCGGTCGTCGTCCCCGCCGTCGCCGGTCGCCACGGTCCTGGTGTCGTCGCTCATGGTCTCTCCTGCCCGGGCCGCGCGGGAGCGGCGGTGCGCTCAGCGATCATGACCGAGTATGGCAGTAGAGTATACGAAAGCGGCCGGGGCGTCGAGGCGGCGGACGCGCGAAGGCGCCCGCCTCCCGGGGGAGACGGGCGCCGGTCGTGGCGGTCGTGGGGCGGGGCGGGTCAGCCCACCGTGTACCCCTCGGCGTCGATCACCCGCTGGGCGATGACGTCGTGCAGGGCCGCGCGGTTCACCGGGTCGTGCTTGGTCAGGCGCCGCAGGCCGGCCAGGGTGGTGCGCAGCTCGTCACCCTCCATGGCCGCGGCCAGGATGTTGCGGGCCTTGACCGCGACGCGGTCCATGGCGTCGTGGATGTACAGGGTCAGCATGTCGGCCATGGGCTGGGCCGCCTCCTGCCCCGCCGCCTCGGCCCGCTTCAGGGTGCGCAGCAGCGCGCTCTCGCAGGCGTAGGCCTCCATGCCGATGTCGGCGGCGTCCGCCAGCACGCCCTGCTGGTCCTTGACCTTCTCGCCGAACTTCTGGGCCGCCAGGCCGGTGGTCGCCAGCATGGTCTTCTTCATGTTCTCGACCAGCTTCTTCTCCTCGTCCAGCCAGGCGGGCTCGGCCGGGTCGGTGAACGCGGGCAGGCCCGTCAGTTCGCCGGCCACCGCCTGGGCCGCCTGCAGGAAGGGCAGCTCGCCCTTCATGGCCTTCTTGAGGATCATGCCCGGCACCAGCATGCGGTTGATCTCGTTGGTGCCCTCGAAGATGCGGTTGATGCGCTCGTCCCGGTACAGCCGCTCGAGCGGGTACTCCTGGCAGTAGCCGTAGCCGCCCAGCATCTGCAGGCACTCCTCGGCCGCCAGGGCGCAGGCCTCGGTGGAGAAGACCTTGATCATGGAGCACTCGATGCTGAACTCCTCCACCTGGAGGATGCTCTTGTGGTCGTAGTCGGGGTCGCTCTTGTCCAGGGTGGCGATGGCCGCGTCCAGCAGGCCCGCCGTGCGGTAGACCATGGACTCGGCGGCGAAGGCCACCGCCGCCACGTCGGCGATCTTGCGGCGGATCAGGCCGAAGTCGCAGATGCGGCGTGTCGAACTGCTTGCGCTGCTTGGTGTAGGGGACCGCCGCCTTCAGGGCCAGCTTGGCGCCGCCCACGGTGCTGGCGCCCAGCTTGAAGCGCCCCACGTTCAGGATGTTGAAGGCGATCTGGTGGCCCTTGCCGATCTCGCCCAGCACGTTCTCCACGGGCACCTTCACGTCCTCGAGGGTGATGGCGCAGGTGCTGCGAGCCCTTGATGCCCATCTTCTTCTCTTCGGCGCCGATGGTCACGCCCGTCGCTGGGTCAGGTCCACGATGAAGCCCGTGAACTTCTCGCCGTCCACCTTGGCGAAGAGCACGATCATCTCGGCGTAGCCCGCGTTGGTGATGTACTGCTTGCTGCCGTTCAGCAGGTAGTGGGTGCCGTCCTTGCTCAGCACCGCGGTGGTGGCCGCGGCCAGGGCGTCCGAGCCGCTGCCCGGCTCGGTCAGGCCGTAGCAGGTCAGCTTCTCGCCGGTGGCCAGCTTGGGCAGGTACTCCTGCTTCTGCTCCGGCGTGCCGAAGTAGACGATGGGCAGGGTGCCGATGCCCGACTGGGCGCCGTGGGTCACGGCGAAGCTGCCGGCGCCGGCGATCTTCTCGCTGATGAGCATGATGGTGGCCTTGCTCGACGCCCATGCCGCCGTAGGCCTCGGGGATGTCGGCCATCAGCAGGCCCATCTCGCCGGCCTTCTTCAGCAGGTCCTTGCCCAGGGCGGTGTTGCCGTGGTACTCGAAGTCCTCGCGGATGGGCTCGATGTGCCGGGTGATGAAGTCCTCGACGGTGGTGGCGAACATGCGCTGGTTCTCGTCGAAGTCCTCGGGGGTGAACACGTCCGCCGGCGCGGTGGGCCGCAGCAGGAACTCGCCGCCGGTGGGGTAGGTCTTGGTACTCATGTCGTCTCCTCCTGGCGCCTAGACGGCGGCGAAGATGCCGGCGGCACCCATGCCGGTGCCGATGCACATGGTGACCAGGGCGTGCTTGCCGCCCCGACGCTTCAGTTCGTGCAGCGCGGTGGCCGTCAGCTTGGCGCCGGTGCAGCCCAGGGGATGGCCCAGGGCCACGGCGCCGCCGTTGGGGTTCAGCCGCGGGTCGGCCGGGTCCAGGCCCAGGCCCTTGCACACGGCCAGGCTCTGGGCGGCGAAGGCCTCGTTCAGCTCGATGACGTCCATGGCGTCCAGGGTCAGGCCGGTGGCCTTCATGACCATGGGCACCGCCGCCACCGGCCCGATGCCCATGATCTCCGGCGGCACGCCCGCCACCGCGGTAATCGACGAAGCGGGCGATGGGCTGGAGCTTCAGTTCCTTGGCCACCTCGCCCGAGACGAGCAGGACCGCGGCCGCGCCGTCGCTCATCTGGCTGCTGTTGCCGGCGGTCACGGTCCCGTTCAGCTTGAAGGCGGGCCTGAGCCGGGCCAGGGCCTCGCGGCGTGGTGTCGGCGCGCGGGCCCTCGTCCACCTTGAACTCGACGTGCTGGTCGATGGGCCGGCCCCGGTCGTCGGTGCCGGGCAGGTGGGCCTGTGACCGGCACGATCTCGTCGACGAAGCGGCCCTCCTCGATGGCCGCGACCGCCTTCAGGTGGCTGTGGTAGGAGAACTCGTCCTGCGGCCTCGCGGCTGATGCCGTCGCGCACCGACCAGGCGCTCGGCGGTCAGGCCCATGCCCATCAGGGACTCGGGGTGTTCGGCGGCCAGGGTCGGGTTGGGCAGGTAGCGCAGGCCGCCCAGGGGGACCATGGTCATGGACTCGGTGCCGCCGGCGATGACGACGTCGCTGCGCCCGGTCATGATCTCCATGGCGCCCATGGCGATGGTCTCCAGCCCCGAGGAGCAGAAGCGGTTGACGGTGGCGCCCGGCACCGAGACCGGCAGGCCGGCCAGCAGCGCGATGTTGCGGCCCACGTTCATGCCCTGCTCGGCCTCGGGCATGGCGCAGCCGATGATCACGTCGCCGATGCGGGCCGGATCCAGGTCCGGCACCCCGGCCACCAGGTCCCTGCACCACGGCGGCGCCCAGGTCGTCGGGACGGGTGTGGCGGAGCGATCCCTTGTGTGGCCTTGCCCACGGCGGTGCGGCGGGCGGCGATGACGAAGACTTCCTTCATGTCCATTCCCTCCTAGTTCCGCAGGGGCTTGCCGGTCTTGAGGATGTGCTCCATGCGCTCGAGCGTCTTGCGCTCGCCCATCAGCCGCATGAAGCTCTCGCGCTCGAGGTCGAGGATGTCGCTCGTGGCTGACCGTCGTGCCCGGGGGCACCGGCGCCGCCGGACAGCACGTTGGCGAGCATGCGGCCGATCTTGCGGTCGTGCTCGCTGATGTAGCCGCCCTCCTGCATGTTGTAGAGCACCGACTCGGCCAGGCGCGATGCCCGCGGTGCCCATCACCGGGATGGCCGGGTCGGGCACCGGCGGCACGAAGTCGTTCTCGGCCAGGGCCAGGGCCAGGTCGCGGGCGTCGGCGGCCAGGTGGCCGCGGTTCATGGACCAGCTGTCGCCCGGCCGCAGGAACCCCAGCTGCCGGGCCTCCTCGGCGCTGGTGGCGACCTTGGCCGTGCCGATGGTCTCGAAGGTCTTGCGGAAGGCCGGCTGCAGGTCCTGCGGATCCAGCAGCATGGCCAGGTTGCGGCGGTAGAGGCGCGCGCAGCCGCCGCCGGCGGGGATCACGCCGGCGCCGAACTCCACCAGGCCGATGTAGGTCTCGGCCGCGGCGCGCACGGCGTTGCCGCCCATGGTGATCTCGCAGCCGCCGCCGAGGGCCAGGCCCGCCGGGCGCGGTGACCACGGGCACGCCGCAGAACTCCAGCCGGTCGGTGGCGCGCTGGAAGGCGCGGACGATCAGGTCGATGTCGTCCCAGTTGCCCTCCATGGCCTCCATCATCAGCATCATCAGGTTGGCGCCGGCGCAGAAGGCGTCGGCGCCGTTGGTGACCACCAGGGCCTGCCAGTTCTTCTCCGCCTCGTCGCAGGCGGTCATCAGCATGTTCAGGGTGTCCTGGCCGATGGCGTTCATCTTGGAGTGGAACTCCAGGCCCAGCACGCCCTCGCCCAGGTCCAGCAGGCTGGCGCCGGGGTTGCGCCTGACCTCGCCGTCGCCGCGGCGCAGGACCTCGAAGTCCCAGGCGCGCGGGTCGGCCGGCACCGGCGCGAGACCTGCCGGGCTCGGCCGTGGGGCTCTGCCAGCGCGCCGTCCTGACTCCTTGTAGAGGCTCTCGGCGCCGGCGCTCGTAGAGGGCGTCCACCCACTTGGGCAGGGGCCGCTTGTCCTGCGCGCAGGCGCTCGACCACCTTGCGGAAGCCCAGGGCGTCCCAGGTCTCGAAGGGGCCCAGCTCCCAGTTGAAGCCCCAGCGCAGGGCCCGGTCGATGTCGGCGGCCTGGTCGCAGATCTCGCCCACGCGCATGGCGCTGTAGCTGAAGGTGGCCGCCAGGATCTTCCAGATCGCCTGGCCGGCCTTGCCCTTGCCGAAGGCCAGGAAGCGCAGGCGCTCGCCCAGGTCGTCCATGGTCTTGCCCTGCTCGATCTCGGCGAAGCGGGCCTTCTGCTTCTCGCGGTACTCGAGGGTGCCCAGGTCCAGGGTGTAGAAGATCTTCTTGCCGTCCTTCTTCTCCAGCTTGTAGAAGCCGCCGCCGGACTTCCGGCCCAGCAGGCCCTTCTCGACCATCCTGCGCAGGTAGTCCGGCGCCAGGAAGACCTCGCGGGCCTCGTCGTCGGGCACCAGGGGGTAGCAGGTTGTCGGCCACGTGCAGGAAGGTGTCCAGGCCGACCAGGTCGGCCAGCTGGAAGGTGGCGGTCTTGGGGTGGCCGATGGCCGGCCCGGTGAGTGCGTCGACCTCCTCGATCGTCAGCTCCAGTCTCCTGCATCACCTGCGACGGTGGCCATCATGGCGTGCACGCCCACGCGGTTGGCGATGAAGTTGGGCGTGTCCTTGGCCACGACGATGCCCTTGCCCAGGCGGTCCTGGGCGAAGTCGCAGACCGAGTCCAGCACCTCCGGATCGGTGTCCGCGGTGGGGATCACCTCGAAGAGCTTCATGTAGCGGGGCGGATTGAAGAAGTGGGTGCCCAGGAAGCGGGGGCGCAGGTCGTCGGGCAGCGATGGCGGCCATCTCGGTGAGCGACAGGCCCGACGTGTTGCTGGAGAAGATCGCGTCCGGCTTGATGTGCGGCGCCGCGTTCTCCAGCACGATCTTCTTGATGGCCATGTCCTCCTTGACCACCTCGATGACCCAGTCGGCCTCCTTCAGCCGCGGCAGGTCGTCTTCCAGGTTGCCGGTCTCGATCAGCGCGAGGCGGTCGGCGGAGAACAGGGGGGAGGGGCTGGTCTTCTTCAGCGCGGCGACGGCGCCCGGCGGCGACGGCGTTGCGCTTCACCGGGTCGTCCCCGGCGTCCTTGGGGACGATGTCCAGCACGAGGGACGGCACGCCGGCGTTGGCGAAGTGGGCCGCGATGGCGCTGCCCATGACGCCCGATCCCAGCACGGCCACCTTGCGGATCTGCCTGGCCATGGACCCTGCCTTTCGTTGGCGGGGGGCTGCCCCGCGCCCAAAGGCGGCTATAAATGAATGAGCGTTCAATATGGTAGAGGGGTTCGGCTTCCCTGTCAATGGACTTTATATATCGAAATAGACAGTTGCGAAAGGGTCCTGATTGGGAATATACTCCCGAGGTGACGCGGCGCCCGCAGCCGCGGCGCCATCGTCCTCGCCCTGATGAATGGAGATTCAGTCATGGCGCGCACCAGCACCGGCAACAAACGGGAGCGCATCCTCGACGCCGCCGTCGTGGAGATCGCCCGCCGCGGCTACGCCGTGACCACCGTCGCCCAGATCGCCCGCCGCGCGGGCGTGGCCGACGGCACCATCTACCTCTATTTCAAGAACAAGGACGAGGTCCTGGTCGAGCTCTTCGCCCGCGCCATGGGCCGCTTCATCGACGAGGGCCGGGCCCGCCTGGCCGGCACCGAGGGCGCCGTGGCGCGCCTGCGGGCCATCGTCGACCTGCACCTGTCGCTGGTGGGGCAGGACCGCGACCTGGCCATCATCACCCAGGTGGAGCTGCGCCACAGCCTCCACTTCATGGAGGAGCTGTCCCGGGCGCAGGTGGGCGAGTACCTGGGCATCATCGCCGGCATCATCGACGAGGGCCGGCGCGAGGGCGTGTTCCGCGAATCCGTGGACGCGCTCTTCGCCGCCAAGGCCGTCTTCGGGGTCCTGGACGAGATGGCCACCGACTGGGTCCTGAGCCGCCGCAACACCCGCCTGGAGAGCCGCGCCCCCGAGGTGGCGGATTTTCTTCTGCGGGGGCTGCGGGGAACGTGATATAGTCTGCGGACCGGCGACGTCGCGTTGACCCGCGCTGCGGCGCGCCGGCCCGAAGGACGATTCGCTCCGTGCGTCGCGGCGCACGGCACGGACGACGAGCCAACGGAGGTCTGCCTGGGCGCCCTGCGCGGAGGAGTGCCATGAAGACGTTGCTAACGTTCCTGTTCCTATCCGTTTCGCTCCTGCTGGCCGGGGTTGCCGTCGGCCAGATCAATCACGCCCACAACGAGGTCGGCATCTACGCGGTGCCGGATCCGGACGGGTGCGCTTCGGCGCAGATCGACGCGGCGGCCTGGGCCCACGTCACCTGCTACATCGTCGTGACCAATCCCTACAGCGAGAGCCGCGGGCGTCCCATCACGACGATGGGCGGTTTCGAGTGCCGGTACGTCGTGCCCGACGACGTGTACGTGCTCAACGGCACCTATCCGCCCGGGGCGTTTCCGCCGTGCTTTCCCGAGCCGGGCGAACTCCTCTTCGGGTGCAACGTCCCGGTCGTCGACGACCACTGCGTCCTCTTCACGCTGACGCTGGCCTCGACCACCGGCGGCCCCGGGTTCATCTACCTGACGCCGGTGCAGGCGGCGCCCCAGTCGATCCCCGGCCACATCGCGATCACCGACTACGACGACGCCTACGCCCTGCAGGCGGTCGAGCCGGTCTCCGGCAGCTTCGACGTGCCCGTGTTCGCCATCAACTGGGACGGCGAGCTCTCGTTCTGCGAGACGGTGCCGGACGAGGGGATCGCGTTCGGGGCGGTCAAGGCGCTGTACCGATGAGCGCGTTGGATTTGACGGGGTGTCATGCCCAGGGATGCTGGATTCCCTCGGCGGCACCAACGATCAAGAAGGGGGAGAGGATGATCCGCAGATTCACGGTCGTGCTGGCGCTGGTCCTGGCCTCCGGTGCCCAGGCCCAGATCAACCATCCGATCAACGAGGTCGGTCTCTTCACGGTGGAGGACCCGGTCGGCTGCGAGACCGCACAGGTCGCCGCGCCGTCGGGCACCGTGTTCACCTGCTACATGGTGCTGACCAACCCGTGGAACGAGACCCTCGACCGGCCGGTCGCCAACGTCGGCGGGTACGAATTCCGGCTGGGCGTTCCCGACGGCGTGTATCTCCTGACGGCCACGGTGCCCCCGTGTCCCACGTGCTTCCAGAGCCCGCCGGACTTCATTTTCGCCATCGACAAACCGGTGATCGACGGTCGCTGCACGCTGGTCACCTTCGGCTTCATGGCGGCGACGGACGAACCGCGGTTCCTCTCGCTGGGGCCGGTCGGGGACGCGCCGCAATCGATTCCGGGGCAGATGGCCTTCTGGGATCTGGACGACGAAACGCCTGGCGGCGTCATCGCCATGGAGCCTGTGTCCGGCAGCCCGGACGTGCCCGTGTTCGCCATCAACTGGGACGGCGCGCTGTCGTTCTGCGAGACCGTGCCGGACGAGGGGATGGCGTTCGGGGCGGTCAAGGCGCTGTACCGATGAACGGTTTGCCGGATGATGCCGCCCACGCGTTCCATGAAGCGCCGGCGGCACCATCGATCAAGAAGGGGGAGACGATGATCCGTTGGCTCACGCTGCTGCCGGCGCTGCTCCTGGCCGCAGGTGTCCAGGCCCAGGTCAACCGTCCGCACAACGAGCTCGGCATCTACACGGTCGAGACCCCGGACGGCTGCGCCGCCGCGCAGGCGGATGCGCCGGCGGGGACCTCGTTCGCGTGCTACGTGGTGCTGACCAATCCCTGGAACGACGCCCTCGACCGGCCGGTGACCGAGGTGGGCGGGTACGAGTTCCGATTGGAGATGCCGGCGGACGTCCTCCTGCTGGGGGCGGTGTCGCCGCCGCAGTCGACCGGCGAGCTCTATCCGCCGGACATGCTCATGGGCTGCCGCGCGCCGGTGGTCGACGGATGCTGCACGCTCCTGGACCTGGTGCTGATGCCCGTGTCGGACGGGCCGTACCTGCTGTCGCTGACGCCGGTCCAGGACGCCCCGCAGTCGATTCCCGGCGCCATGAACTTCACCGACTTCAACGACGGCGACGCGATGCAGGTCATGCACCCGGTGTCCGGGAGCGCCGACGTGCCGGTGTTCGCCATCAACTGGGACGGCGCGCTGTCGTTCTGCGAGACTGTGCCGGGCGACAATGCTTCGTTCGGCGCGGTCAAGGCGCTGTACCGCTGAAGGACGGGAGATGATGGCATGACGCGATGGATCACGCTCCTGGCGTTGCTGGCCCTGGCCGCGGGCGCCCGGGCCCAGGGCGGCGGCCCGACGAACACGGTGGGCCTGTACATGGTCGAGGATCCCGACGGCTGCGCCACGGCCCAGGTCGACGCGCCGGCCGGGACCACCTTCACCTGCTACATGGTGCTGACGAATCCCTGGAACGAGAACGTCGAGCGGCCCGTCAGCGTCGTCAGCGGCTTCGAGTTCCGCCTGGGCCTGCCGAGCGACCTGGTCCTGGTCGATGCGTGGGAGCCGCCGCTCAACACGGGCGACGGCGCGCTGCCGGAATTCATCTACGCCGTGAATCTCCCGGTCGTCGACGGGCGCTGCCGGTTGATGTACTTCCGGATCATGTCCATGACGGACGAGCCGCGGTTCCTGTCGCTGGGGCCGGTCCAGGACGCGCCCGTGTCGATCCCGGGGCGGATGGCCTACGTGGACGACATGGATGGCGCCATGGTGTGGCCGGACAACCTGGTCGGGATGGACCCCGTCTCGGGCAGCCCCGACGTGCCCGTGTTCGCCGTCAACTGGGACGGCGCGCTGTCGTTCTGCGAGACCGTGCCGGACGAGGGGATCTCGTTCGGGGCGGTCAAGGCGCTGTATCGCTGAGCAGTTTGCCGGATGATGCCGCCCACGCGTTCCATGAAGCGCCGGCGGCACCATAGTCGATCGATCAAGAAGGGGGGAGACGATGACCCGTTGGCTCACGATCGGACTCGTCCTGGTCCTGGCCCTGGCCGCGACCGCCCGGGCCCAGATCAATCGTCCCGACAACGAGCTGGGCGTCTACACGGCGCCCGATCCGGTCGGCTGCGCGACCGCCCAGGTCGACGTCGCCGCCGGCGGGCAGTTCACGGCCTACGTCGTGCTGACCAATCCCTGGAACGCGGCCCTCGACCGGCCCGTGTCGCACCTCGGCGGGGTGGAGTTCCGGGTCGAGTGGCCGGCGGGCCTGGCGCCGCTGGGCATGGTCTGGCCGCCGGGCACCGAGGCCTGGCCGGCATGGGACGGCGACGCGGTGGAGTTCCTGGCCGGCTTCATGATCCCGCCGCCGGTGGTGGACGGCTCCCTCACGATCGTCCGGTTCCTGTTCATGGCATCGACCGCCGATCCCGGCTTCATCTACCTGCGGCCGGTCGCGCTGGCGCCGGCGTCGATCCCGGGCTCGATGGCCTACACCGACTACGACGACGGCTTCTCGCTCCAGGCCATGGCGCCGGTCTCGGGCAGTCCCGACGTGCCCGTGTTCGCCATCAACTGGGACGGCGATCTTTCGTTCTGCGAGACGGTGCCGGACGCGAATGCTTCGTTCGGATCGGTCAAGGCGCTGTACCGCTGAGGGCGCCCGGCGCCCGCCGGGCGGATGATGTGGTATGATCGCCACAACAAGGGGGATCGCGATGGCCAAATGGTTCACGCTGTTGATGTTGCTGGCCTGGCCGCCGGCGCGCAGGCCCAGGTCAACCATCCGTACAACGAGCTCGGCATCTACACGGTGCCCGACCCGGACGGCTGCGCGGCGGCGCAGATCGACGTGGCGACCGCGCCAGCCGTTCACTGTTAGCTCGTCCTGACCAATCCGTGGAACGAGACGCTCGATCGGCCGGTGCCTCCGTCGCCGGCATCGAGTTCCGGTTGGAGATGCCGGCCGACGTCTACATGCTGGGCGTCGACTCGGCGCGTGCATCCCGCCCCTGAGGACGATGCTGCCGGAGTTCTGGTCGGCTGCACGACGCCGGTCGATGCCGGCCGCGGCGACGCTCCTGCGCCTCACGCTCATGACGACCGCCGCGGGCCCGTCGTTCCTCTACCTCGTGCCGGTCCGGGATGCGAGCCCGATCGATCCCGGGCCGGATGGCCTTCGCCGACGGCTGCGCCGAAGCGCCCGACAACCCTTCGTCATGGATCCGGTGTCGGGCGGCTTCGACGTGCCGGTGTTCGCGATCAACGGGGACGGCGAACTCTCGTTCTGCGGACCGTGCCGGACGAAGGTGCCTCGTTCGGCAGCGTGAAGGCGCTGTACCGCTGAGGGCCGCGGCATGATGTATGAGGGCGCCGACAGGTTTCGGAACCCGCCGGCAATACGATCGATCAAGAAGGGAGCCGCGATGACCCGACTGCTCACGCTGATGCTGGTGCTGGCGGTGGCCGCCGCGGCGCAGGCCCAGGTCAATCACCCGTACAACGAGGTGGGCATCTACACGGTGGAGCGGCCCGACGGCTGCGAGGGCGCCCAGGTCGATATCCCGGCCATGACGCAGGTCACCTGCTACGTGGTGCTGACCAACCCGTACAACGAGTCGCTCGGCCGGCCGATCACGACCATCGGGGCGGTGGAGTTCGCGCTTGGGCTCTCGTCCGGCGTCGTCCTCATGGGCGCGCAGGTGCCGTGGACCGCGGTGGGCTTTCCACCCTTGCCGCCGGACTACGTTCTCAGCGGCCAGGTCCCGGTCGTCGACGGCTTCTTCACGATCATGGTCCTGACCCTGATGCCGACCACGGCGAACCCGGCGTTCGTCCACCTGCTGCCGGTCCAGGACACGCCGCAGACCATCGCGGGAGAGATGGCCGTCTTCGACTTCGATGACGGTTACTCCGCAAACGTCATGCATCCGGTCTCCGGCAGCGCCGACGTCCCCGTGTTCGCGATCAACTGGGACGGCGACCTCTCGTTCTGCGAGACGGTGCCGGACGAGACGGCGTCGTTCGGCGGCGTGAAGGCGCTTTACCGCTGACGACCGGCCGGATTGCGCGATGGTCGCACCCACGCGTTCCATGAAGCGCCGGCGATACGATCGATCAAGAAGGGGGCCGCGATGACCCGACTGCTCACGGTGCTGCTGGTGCTGACGGCGGCCGCCTCCGCCCACGCCCAGGTCAACCATCCCTACAACGAGGTCGGCATCTACACGGTGGACAACCCGGACGGGTGCAGCGCCGCGCAGGTGGACGCGCCGGCCGGGACCACGTTCACCTGCTACGTGGTGCTGACCAATCCGTACAGTGACACGATCGGCGCCCCGATCACCGAGATCGGCGGCTACGACTACCGGCTGGACTGGTCCGCCGACCTGTACGTGCTCGAAGCCCAGCCGCCGCCGGGCACCTACAACTTCCCGGGATTCGTGCCGGAAGCGGTCCTGGGCACGGACGTGCCGGTGGTGGCCGGCCGCTGCACGCTCATGACCATGCGCATCATGCCCGCCGCGACCGGGCCCATCTTCCTCTACCTGGGGCCGGTCCAGAACGCGCCTCAGACCATCCCGGGCGAAATGGCGTTCGTCGGCTTCGACGACGAGTTCGTTGCCCACGTCATGCACCCGGTCTCCGGCAGCTTCGACGTCCCCGTGTTCGCGATCAACTGGGACGGCGACCTGTCGTTCTGCGAGACGGTGCCGGACGAGGGCGTGTCGTTCGGCGGCGTGAAGGCGCTCTACCGGTAGGTTGCAACTGGCGCCGGGCGGGCTTTGTCCTTTATTGGGCGGCATTCCACGCTGACCCGAAACGAGGATTCCCGCCCATGAACTGGATCGAGATCGTCGGCTACACGGCGTCGCTGCTGGTGGCCGTGTCGCTGAGCATGAAATCCCTGGCCCGGCTGCGCGCGCTGAACCTGTGCGGCTCGGTGGCCTTCACCGCCTACGGGCTGCTGCTGGGCATCTACCCGGTGGCGGCGGTCAACGCCTACATCGCGGTGATCAACGTGGTCTTCCTGCTGCGGATGCAGCCGGGGCACAGCGAGGCCTTCGAGCTCCTGCGCATCCGCCGGCCGGACAACGCCTACCTGCGCCGCTTCCTGGAATTCCACGCCCGGGACATCGCCGGCTTCTTCCCCGGCTACGCGGTGCCGGAACTGCCGGAGGTCCGCGCCGTCTTCATCCTGCGCGACCTGCAGCCGGTGGGGCTGGTCCTGGGGCACCGCGATGAACGCGGCTTCCTGGTGGTGGACCTGGACTACGTGATCCCCTCGCACCGCGATTTCCGCTGCGCCGAGTACTTCTACCGCGCCTGGCGCGAGGTGCTGGACGACGACCTGGCCGGCTTCGCCAGCCGCAGCGAGGTGCCCGCCCACCGCGCCTACCTGCGCAAGCTGGGCTTCCGGCCGGCTCCCGAGCGGGGACCGGACTGGTACCTGCGGCCGGCCTGACCGGCCGGGCGCCGGCGTGCGCCCGTCGCCTACTGCCCGCGGAAAGCCTCGAACCAGTTCTCCACCACGGTGAAGGACCTGGCCGCGGACTGGTCGCCGACGTCGCGGGCGAAGACGAACCAGCTGCCGTCGGCGGCCACGGCGAACTCGCGGTAGGGGCTGATGCCCAGGGCGTCGCAGGGGAACAGGGCGCGGGCGGCCTTGACGGAGAAGGTGTCGCCGGGCTCGCGCTCGGCCGCCATCACCGTGAAGGGCTCGCGGGTGATGTAGTAGACCTGGCGCCCGTCGCCGGACCAGCGTGTCGCCGACTCGGTGCGGGCCAGCAGGCGGCGGCCGCCCATGTCCGGGTAGTGGGCCACCTCCAGGGTGGCCTCGCCCGTTTCCCAGGTCCGGTAGACGATGAAGCGGCCGTCCGGCGAGATCCGGGGCGCGTCGATGCCCGACGGGTGCTCGCGCAGGAACGCGGCATCGGCATCCTGGCCCAGCACCACGCGCTGGATCCCGCGTTCCTTCCGGCACATGGAGGTGTAGACCAGCTCGCGGCCGTCGGGGGTGAAGGTGGGCTGCTGCCCCTGCGGCGCCAGGATCTCGGGGCCGCCGCTGCCGTCGGCGTTCATCACCCAGATGGCGGCGCAGTCCCCGTTGGGCGCCACGTACGCGATGCGGTCGGTGCCGGGAATCCAGCAGGGGTCGCTGTCCCGTCCGGGCGCCACGGTCAGCCGGCTGGCGATCCCCGTGGCGCGATCCAGCACGAACACGTCGCTGTCCTGCCCGCTCTTGGCGATGTAGGCGATGCGGCCGCCGTCGGGCGACAGCGTGGGCTGCAGCACGCCCGGCGCGGGCTCGGTCAAGGTCTCCAGCAGGGTGCCGTCGCGCGCGACGCGCACCAGCTGGCTCTCGGACACGTAGGCGATGGTCGTGTAGACCAGGGTGCCGTCCAGGGACACCGACGGGTGCCCGTCCTCGGCCGAGACCAGGAACGGTTCGCCGGTCGCCACGCCCTTGGCCGCGTCGAAGGGCAGGGCCCAGAGGCCGCGGTTGCCCTGGTCGCGCTGGAAGAGGATGTGCCCGGTCCGCGAGTACACCGGGTTGTTCACCACCTGGACGTTCTCCCGGCTCTGGCCCTCGATGCGCAGCAGCCTGGTGCGCACGCCGTCGCGCAGCAGTTCGATGGTGTCCACGGCCTCGGCCCGGTGCACCGCGTAGACGAACCCGCCGCCGTCGGCCACGTACGCCGGCTGGTGGAAATCCATCTCGGCTTCCGGCGCCGGGGCCAGCAGCACGGTCGCATCGCCGCCCCGGGCCGAGACGCTGTACATGGGGCCGCGCGTGGTGCAGAAGACGATGGTGCCGTCGGCGCTCCAGGCGCCCCCCATCCAGTCCCCCGGCAGGGTGCACACCACCTGGGGATTGCCGCCGTCCGGGGACACCTTCCACAGCCGGCCCTGGGAGCCGTAGCCGATCCAGGCGCCGTCCGGGGACCAGAACGGGGTGATGCCCACCTCGTTGTGGGTCAGGTCCTCGGGCTTCACCAGCAGGCGCGGCTCGGTGCTGTCCAGGTCCCGCACCCACAGCCCGTCGCGGCCGTAGACGGCGAGGCGCGAGCCGTCGGGGGAGATCTCCACCGCGCGCGTGTTGTACAGGCGCGGCAGGTCGGCCGCGACGGTGAACTTGCGCACCGGGCGGCGCGCGTCGTTGCCGCCGCCGCCCAGCAGCAGCGGCAGGCCCACCGCCAGTGCGGCCACGACCAGCACCCACGGCAGCAGGGCCAGGGGCCGCAGCCGCCGCGCCGCGGGCGCCGCGGCCGGCAGGGGCCCGCTCAGGAAGGACGACGCGTCCGGGTCCGCCAGCAGCAGCCGCGCCTCGCCGATGTCCCGCAGGCGCCGCCGCGGGTCGCGCTCCAGGCAACGGGCCAGCACGTGCCTCACCGCCCGGGGCGTGCCCTCGGGCAGGCTGCCCAGGTCCACGTCCCGGGTCAGCACCGCCGCCAGGGTGTCGCTGACGGTCTCGCCGGCGAACAGGCGCTCGCCCGTGATCATCTCCCTGACGATCACACCGAAGGCCCAGATGTCCGCGCGCTTGTCCACGGGCCGGCCGCGGGCCTGCTCGGGGCTCATGTAGGCGGCCGTGCCCAGGATCATGCCCGGCGCGGTGAAGGCGGCGGTCAGGGTGGGGGAGTTCTCGGGGTCGCCCTCGCCGGCGTCGCCGCCGTAGGCGCGGGCCAGGCCGAAGTCCAGGATCTTCACCCGGCCGTCGGGACTGAGCATGATGTTGGCGGGCTTCAGGTCCCGGTGGACGATGCCCTTGTCGTGGGCCGCCTCCAGGCCGCCGGCCAGGCGCGCGGCCAGCTTCACGGCCTCGTCCGCCGGCAGCGGGCCCCGGGCCAGGCGCTCGGCCAGGTTCTCGCCCTCGCACAACTCCATGACCAGGAAGGTGTGGCCGTCGGCGGTCTCCAGGCCGTGGATGGCGGCGATGTCCGGGTGCTGCAGCGCGGCCAGCGTGCGGGCCTCGCGCTCGAAGCGGGCCAGGCGCTCGGGGTCGGCGGCGAACTCGGCGGGCAGCACCTTCAGGGCCACGTCGCGGCCCAGCTTGGTGTCGGTGGCGCGGTAGACCTCGCCCATGCCGCCCTTGCCCAGAAGGGCGGTCACCTCATAGTGGCTCAAGCGGGTGCCGATCATGCGCGTCCCGGGGGGTGGGGATGGAATCGGGTGTTCAGGATCGGCGATATCCTACTTGAGAACAGGGATCTTGGCAACGCGCCGCCGGTCCCACGGGCGGGGACCGGCGGCACGTCGCCTCGCCGCGATGCCTAGGCCGGCCCCTCGGCCGGGCCGCCCACCGGCTGCGCCGCCGCGAAGTCGTCGTCGTCCCCGGCCTCCACGGCGCCCACGCGCCGCGCCTTGGTGAACCGCGCCAGCAGCGCGTAGACCACCGGCACCAGCAGCAGGGTCAGGAAGGTGGAGAACAGCACGCCGCCCACCACCGCGATGCCCAGGGGCCGCCGCGACTCGGCGCCCGCGCCCAGCCCGATGGCGATGGGCAGGATGCCGAACACCGTGGAGAACGAGGTCATCAGGATGGGCCGCAGGCGGATGGTGGCCGCCTCGACCACCGCGTCGGCGATGTCCCGGCCGCGCGCCCGCAGCTGGTTGGCGAACTCCACGATCAGGATGGCGTTCTTGGTCACCAGCCCCACCAGCATGATCAGCCCGATGCGCGAGAAGATGTTCAGCGACTGGTCGAACAGCCACAGCGACAGCAGCGCGCCGAACACCGCCAGCGGCACCGACAGGAGGATCGTCAGGGGATCGACGAAGCTCTCGAACTGGGCCGACAGCACCAGGAAGATGAAGGCGATGGCCAGCACGAACATGAAGTACAGGGTGCCCTTGCTGTCGCGGAACTCCCGCGACTGGCCGCCCAGGTCGCGCTTCACCGACGGCGGCAGGTCGTCCTTCCAGATGCGGTCCAGGTCGTCCAGCGCCTGGCCCAGGCCCACGCCCGGCGCCAGGTTGGCGGTGATGGTGGCCGAGCGCACCCGGTTGAAGTGGTTCAGCTCCTTGGGCGAGACCGACTCCTCGACCTTCACCACGTTGGAGAGCTGGACCAGACCGCCGCTGCTGCGGATGTAGAGCTGGTTGATGATGTCCGGCGTCGAGCGCCCGGCGGCCTTCATCTGGGCGATCACGTCGTACTGCTTGGCGCCCCGCTTGAAGTTGCCCACCACGCGGCCGCCCAGGTAGGTCTCCAGGGTCGAGCCGATGTCGCTGACCGACACGCCCAGGCCCGAGGCCCGCTCGCGGTCGATCTTGATCTGCAGCTCGGGCTTGTTCAGGCGCAGGTCCGTGTCCAGGTTCAGCAGGTAGCCCAGCTTGCCCGCCTCGCCCATCATGGTGCCCACGGCCTGGCCCAGCTCCTCGTAGCTGTCGGCCTGCAGCACGTACTCCACGTCCGACGAGCTGAAGCGCGAACCCAGGCTGGGCGGGTTGATGAGGAAGGCCAGCACGCCCGGCACCCCCAGCAGGCGGGGGAAGGTCTGGGCCACGATCTGCTGCTGGCTGCGCTGGCGCTCGCTCTTGGGCTTGAGGTTCAGGAACACGAAGCCGTTGGTCACCCGGCCCGGTCCGCCGAAGCCCAGGCCCGTGGCGCTGAACAGGCCCTGCCGCTCGGGCAGGGGCAGCAGGATGTCCTCGATCTGCCGCATGTAGCGGTCGGTGTAGTCCAGGGTGGCGCCCTCCGGCGCCAGCACGATGCCGAAGGCGGTGCCCCGGTCCTCGGTGGGCACCAGCTCCTCGGGCAGGCGCCCGAACAGCCAGACGGAGACGGCCACCATGGCCACGCCGCCCAGGATCACCAGGGGCTTCAGCCGCAGCGAGAACCGCAGCGTGGCCTCGTAGGTGCGGCCCAGCCAGGCGAAGAAGGCGTCGAAGGAGCGCTCGGTCCAGCGCTGGGGCCGGTCGGTCTCCTTGGGCCGCAGGATCAGCGAGCACAGCACCGGCGTCAGGGTCAGGGCCACGAACGACGAGATGGCCACGGCCACCGCCAGGGTGATGCCGAATTCCCGGAACAGCCGCCCCACCGAGCCGGTCAGGAACGCCACCGGGATGAACACCGCCACCAGCGCCACCGTGGTGGCGACCACCGCGAAGCCGATCTCGCGGGTGCCGTCGAAGGCCGCCCGCCGCCGGCTCTTGCCCATCTCCAGGTGCCGGAACACGTTCTCCAGCACCACGATGGCGTCGTCCACGACCAGGCCGATGGCCAGCACCAGGGCCAGCAGGGTCAGGATGTTCACCGTGAAGTGCAGGGCGTAGGCCACGGTGAACGCCCCCACGATGGACACGGGGATCGCGACCACGGGGATCACCGTCGCCCGCAGGCTCTTGAGGAACACGAAGACCACCAGCACCACCAGGCACAGGGCGATCAGGATGGTGGTGCCCACCTCGTGCACCGAGTCCTGGATGAACCGGGACGAGTCGTAGGCCAGGTCGATGCGCATGCCCGGCGGCAGCAGCTGCTGCAGCTCCGGCAGGGCGCCGCGCACCTCGTTGGCCACGTCCAGGGTCGAGGCCTGCTTCTGCTTGACGATGCCCAGGCCCACGGTGGGGTTGCCGTTGAAGCGGGCCTTGGTGCGCTCGTCCTCCGGGCCCACCTCCACCTGGGCGATCTCGTCCAGGCGCACGATCTCGTCGCCCCGGTGGGCCACGATGATGGCGCCGAAGCCCTCGGGGGTGTTCAGCTCGCCGCGGGTGCGGACGGCGAACTCGCGCTGGTCGCCCTCGACGCGGCCGCCGGGGATCTCGGCGTTCTCCGTGCGCACCGCCTGCTCCACGTCCTGCACGGTCACGCCCCGCGAGGCCATGGCCAGCGGGTCGAGCCAGACGCGCATGGCGTAGCGCCGCTCGCCGCCCAGGAAGATCGAGCCCACCCCGGACAGCCGCTGCAGCCGCTCCTTGAGGATGCGGTCGGCGAAGTCCGACAGCTCCAGCCCGGTGTGGCTCTCGCTGGACAGGGCCAGCCACATGATGGGCTGGGCGTTCACGTCCACCTTGGCCACGATGGGGTCGTCGGCCTCCCGCGGCAGCTGGCCGCGGATGCGCGAGACCCGGTCGCGCACGTCGTTGGCCGCCTCGTCCACGTCGCGGCTCAGCTCGAACTCGATGGTGATGACCGACCCCTGCTCGCGGCTGCTGCTGGTGATGGTCTTGACCTGCTCGATGGTGGAGAACTGCTCCTCCAGCACGTCGGTGATCTCGGTCTCGATCACGTTGGGACTGGCGCCGCGGTACAGGGTGGTGACCGAGACGATGGGCGGGTCGGTCTCCGGGTACTCGCGCACCGGCAGGCGCGTGAAGGAGATGTAGCCCAGCAGGACGATGGACAGGCTCATCACCGTGGCGAAGACCGGGCGCTGGATGGCGACATCGCTCAGCTTCATCGTGCGGCGCCTTCCTGCCCGGCCGCACTGTCGGGCGCGGCCGCGGCGGCCCGCGGTGCGCCGCCGCCGGGGCCGCCGGCGGTCACGGGCATGACCTTGGCGCCCTCGTACAGCTTCTGGTGGCCGGCCTTGACCACCGTCTGCCCGGCGTCCAGCCCCTCGGTCACCTCGACGGACCCGGACAGCCGGCTGCCCAGGCTCACGGGCGTGCGGGCGACCACGCTGTCGGGCCGCACCACGTACACGTAGGACTGGCCGCCCTCCACGAAGACCGCCTCGCTGGGCACGGTCAGCGCGCCCTGCCGCTGGGCCAGGATCACCGAGATGCTGGCCGACATGCCCGGCCGCAGCAGCTCGTCGGGGTTGTCCACCCGGGCCACGATGGCCGCGTTGCGGGTGACCGGGTCCAGCTGGGGCGAAACCACGTCGATGGCGCCGTCCAGGACCACGTCGGGGAAGGCGGTGGTCTGGACCGACACCGGCGCCCCCGGCTTCATGGCGCCCAGGAGGCGCTCGGGCACCGCGAAGCTCACCCGCAGCTTGTCGATCTCGGCCAGGTCGGTGATGGGGGTGCCCGCCCGCAGGAACGCGCCGGGGCTGACGCGGCGCGCACCGGCCAGGCCGGCGAAGGGCGCGGTGATGCGGGTCTTGGCCAGGCGCGTGCGGGCCAGGGCCACGTTGGCCTCGGCCACCTTCAGGGCGGCGGTGGCGTCGTCCAGGTCCTGGGGCGCGCCGGCGCCCTGGTCCACCACGGTCCGGACCCGCTGCCAGGTGGCGTGGGCCTGGTCGCGCAGCGCCGCGGCCCGCTCCGCCTCGGCCGCCAGCTGCTCGTCGTCCAGGCTGGCGATCAGGTCGCCGGCCTGCAGGTGCCCACCCTCGTCGTAGGGGACGGCCTTGACGATGCCGTCGATCTCGCTGGTGACGGTGATGGACTCGCCGGCGTCCAGCGTGCCCACGGTGCTGAAGCGGTCGGTCACCGGACCCAGGGCCACCGGCGCCGTCTCCACGGGGGTGGGGGGGCGCTGGAAGCCGCCGGCCTGCTGCTGACCCTTGCCGCACCCGGCCGCCGCGAGGGCCAGGCCGGCGAGGGCGGTCGCCAGGATGCGCGTCGTCGTCTTCACTCAGTTCTCCTCGCTGGGGTTGGCGGGGTACCAGCCGCCCGTCAGCTGCCGCAGGTTGGCGGCGGCGCGGGCGGTGCGCACCAGGGCGTCGGCATAGCGCTGCTGCGCCGTGGCCAGGTCCGCGGCCAGGCGCACGATCTCGAAGGCCGTCGTGCGGCCGTTGCGGTACTCGATCATGCTGATCTGCACCTGCTGGACCGAGGCGGCCACGCCGCGCTCGGCGATGGCCAGGCGCTTGTTGCCCCGGGCCAGTTCGCGCTGCTGGGCGCGGACGCTCTCCTCGAAGGCGCGGCGCGCGGCCACCAGCTGCTGTTCGGCCCGCACCACCTCGGCCTGCAGGCGCCCGCGTTCGCCGCTGCCGGCCCGGTTGCCCAGGGGCAGGGAAAAGACCAGGCCCACGTTCCAGGTGGGGTAGTCGTGGCGGAAGGCCTGCCGGAGGCTCTCGCCGCGGCCGCCCGAGACCTCGGTGCGGACCGGCGTGGTGGAGCCGGGGAAGTACACGTCCTGCGCCGAGCCGGCCAGGCCGTTGCCGCCGATGCCGCCCACCAGGTCCAGGCTGGGTCGGGCGTCCCAGGCCGCGCCGCGTTCGCGGGCGCGCACCGCGTCCACGTCCCGCGCCAGGGCGGCCAGGTCCGGATTGTGGGCCATGGCCGCGGCCACCAGGCTGTCCTGGTCCACCTGCACGAACGTGCGCGGGGGCTGGTCCCAGGTGCGGTAGCGGATGGCGCCGCCCGCGGGCCGCCGGCCCGTGAGGGAGGCCATCCGGTCCGAGATCTGGTCCAGCTGCTCCTCGGTGTCCAGCGCCGCCTGCTCGGTCTGGGTCAGGAAGTACTCGGCGTTGGCCACCTGGCTCGGCCCGATGATGCCCGCCTTGGCCCGCAGCCGCGCGTCCTCCAGGAAGGCGGCGGCGCGGTCGCGCACCAGGATGGTGACGGCGTGGTTGCGCTCGGCGGCGTAGAGGGCCCAGTAGGTGGACTCCACGTCGTTGCGCACCGCCAGCACCGCGGCGTCGTAGCGGGCGCCGGCTCCGGCGTAGCTCTGACGGGCCGCCGCCAGGTCGGCCCGGGCCGACGGCCCGAAGCCCGCCAGCAGGGGCTGGCGCAGGGTCAGCGACCCGTAGGCGTCGTATTCGGGGTCGAGGGCGGCGAAGGCCGAATTCGAGGTGGTGCGCAGGGAGTTGAGGGAGGCCTCCAGCTCCGTGCCCAGGGGCAGGCGGATGCGGGCGCCCGCGGTCAGGTCGGTGGTCTCGGTCTTCAGCACGTCGGCGCCGGCGAAGAGGGAGGCCGACGGCGAGTCGGCGCCGGACCAGTTGGCGTCGGCGAAGAGCTCGGGATCGAAGGCGCCCTGCTCCTTGCGCACCGCCTGGCCGGCCGCCGTCAGCTGGGCCTTGGCGATGCGCGCGGCGGTGGCCGCCTCGGTCGCCCGGGCCAGGGCGTCGTCCAGCAGCAGCTTCTCGCCCGGCAGCCGGTCCAGGGTGGCGGCCAAGGCGCTGTCGGGGCTGGCCGCCAGGATGGACTGGGCGGGTCCGGGCAGGGTGGGGGCGTCCTGGGCCGCGGCCGTGCCCGCCAGCAGGCAGACCGCCGCGAAGGCGCCGCCGGCGGTGGCGCGGAACCGGGCGCGCCGCCGGGCGGGAGGGTGAACCGATCGGTGCATGGAGCGTCGTGCCTTTCGCAAGCTGGGTCCAGCAGTCGTCTGTGCCGTCGGGAGTACGAGCCGGCAAGGTACTAACAGACGACGAATGCCGCTCATGGTTGCACCGCAGCCCGGTGTTTCCCGCCGAAGCGCAGCCACCCGGGGCCGGAGGCACTTCTTTTGCCTTCGCCCCGGGTCTTCGCGTATAATCCCCGGGACATCATCCAGGCCATATCACGCAAGGCATCTCGAGGGGGAACACCTTGAATCCCGTCCGCAACCGCCCGGCCGCCGGCCCGGGGTGGCTGTCCGCCGCCCTTGCCGTCCTGTCGGTCTTGGCGACGACGACGGCCGCGGCGGGCCAGTGCGTCGACTACCGCGCCCAGCTGCGCTGGGCCGGGGAGGCCGCCACCCCCGGGCCGGCCCGCTGCGTGGTGGTGGACGCGCCCCGGGTGTACGTGGCCGACGACTTCGGGCTGCGCCTCTTCGACGCCACGGATCCCTCCGCGCCGATGGCTCTCGGCGGCTTGCTGACGCCGGGCCTGGCCCAGTGCATCGCCCAGGCGGGGGACCACGTGTACATCGCGGCGGCCGACTCGGGCTTCCAGGTGGTGGACGTGTCCGTGCCCGCGGCCCCGGAGCTGGTGGGACGCCTGGACGTGGGCGGCCGCACCCGGTGCATCGCCCTGGCCGACTCCCTGGCCTACGTGGCGGCCGACAGTGCCGGCCTGCAGGTGGTGGGCGTGGCCGACCCCGCCGCACCCGACCGGCGGGGCGGAGTCCTGACCGGGATGGTGGCGCGCCACGTGGCCCTGGCCGGCGGCCTGCTGTACGTGGCGGCGGATTCCCAGCTGGTCGTCCTCGATCCGGCGGCCGATCCGTTGGCGCCGGCGGTGCTGGGCCGCCTGGACCTGGGCCTGGCCCCGACGGTGCTGGCGGTGGCGGGCACCCACGTCTACGTGGGCGGCTTCGCCGAGGCTCGGCTGCTGGCGGTGGACGTGGGCGATCCCGCCGCGCCGGCGGTGGTAGGAGAGACGCCGCTGGCCGGCCCGCCCAAGGGCCTGTTCGCGGCCGGCGACGTGGTGCTGGCGGCCTGCTGGGACGCGGGCCTGCAGGTGATCGACGTGGCCGACCCCGCGGCGCCCGCGCCCCTGGGCCGGGCCGGCACCCTGGGCCTGGCCGGCCAGGTGCGCGCGGCCGGCGGCTATGCCTACCTGGCGGACGGCTACCCCGGTCTGCAGGTCTACGACACGAGGCACCTGACCAGCCCCGGTCTGGTGGGCAGCGCGCCGGCGCCCGACTTCGCCTACGACGCCGCCGTCACGGGCAGCCACGTGCTGCTGGCGGACCGGGCGGCGGGTCTGCGGGTGTTCGACGTGTCCGATCCGGCGGCGCCCGCGCAGGTGGGCGTCTTCGATCCGGCGGGGCTGGTGCTGGGGGTCACCGTCGCCGGCAACCTGGCCTACGTGGCGGCCGCCACCGACGGCCTCGACGTGGTGGACGTCACCCTGCCGTCGATGCCGCAGCTCGTGGCCACCTTCAACACCCAGGGCTACGCCCTGCAGACCGCGGTGACGGGCAGCCTCGTCTACCTGGCCGACCGCGAGGACGGGCTGAAGATCCTCGATTGCAGCACGCCCTCGCAGCCGGTGCAGCTGGCGCGGATGCAGCTGCCCGGCAGCGCGCTGGACGTGGAGGCGGCCGACGGTTTCGCCTACGTGGCCGGGTCGGCCGCGGGCCTGTGGGTGGTCGATGCGCGCGATCCCGCCCACCCCGTGCTGGCGGGCACCCTCGATCTTCCGGGCAGCGTGGTGGCCTTGGCCCTGGCGGGGGACCGGGCCTACCTGGCCGAGTACGGCCACGGCCTGCGGGTGGTGGACGTCAGCGACCCCGCGGCGCCGACGGCGGTGGGCTTCGCCGCCACGCCGGGCCTGGCCACGAGCGTGCGCGTGGTCGATTCCTGGGCCTACGTGGCCGACGACGACGCCGGCCTGCAGGTGATCGACATCCGCGACCCGGCGGCGCCGCGGCTGGTCGGGGGCGCGCCCACGCCGGACAAGGCCTGGGGCCTGGCGATGGCCGGCGACCTGGTGTGGGTGGCCCAGAGTGCGTCGGGCCTGGCGGCGTTGCCGGCGGCCTGCAGCCTGAGCCCCGTGCCCGCGCCGGGACCGGGCGGGGCGCTGGCCCTGCGCGCCTGGCCCAACCCCTTCAACCCGGTGACCACCGTGGCCTTCGACCTGCCGGCCGCCGGCCGCGCCCGCCTGGATGTGCTGGACATCCGCGGCCGCCGGGTGCGCCGCCTGCTGGACGCGGTCCTGCCGGCGGGCACCCATCGCGCGGCCTGGGACGGGCGCGACGACGCCGGCCGCCGCGCCGCGTCGGGGGTCTACCTGGTGCGCGTGCGCGCCGGCGCGGCGGCGGACCTGCGCAAGATCGTGCTGACCAAGTAGCGCGCCGCCGTCAGGCCCGGCCGCCGGCGCCGCGCAGCGCCTCCACCGTCACCTGCAGGGCCAGCAGGAGCCCGAACACGCAGACGATGGCCGCGCCCGTGGGCAGGTCCAGCCAGTAGCTGGCGGCCGCGCCCAGCACCACCGCCAGCACGCCGATCACCAGCACCAGGGCCAGGTGCTGCAGCTCGCCCCCCGTGCCGCGCCGGAACACCATCACCGTGGGCACCACCAGCAA
This sequence comes from Candidatus Krumholzibacteriia bacterium, assembly GCA_963825035.1. Lineage (GTDB taxonomy): Bacteria > Krumholzibacteriota > Krumholzibacteriia > LZORAL124-64-63 > LZORAL124-64-63 > JACZKN01. The sequence continues at coordinate 272,964 of CAWGRT010000010.1, forward strand.
AGTGAACACCAGGAGCACGCCCGCGATCTGCACGCTGCTGGTGACCACCGTTCCCAACACCGCGTAGAACAGGAAATCCCAGCGCTTCAGCCGCATGCCTCGTTCGCGCGCCGCCTGGGGATCGTCGCTGATGGTCCGCAGCCGGCCGTGGGCCCACCACAGCACACCGCCCAACACCGCGTACAGCACCGCCGTCTTGATCACCTGGTGCCAGGTCACCCAGAGGATCGAGCCCACCAGCAGGTGGTTGATCTCCTCGCCTCCGTGGGGCACCTGGGTCAGCACCAGGATCATGGCCGCCGAGAACACGGCGTAGATGATGCCGATGTACGCCTCCTGGGGGATGCGCCGGTCGCGGCCGCGGGTGGTGGCGATGAGCAGGGCGCCGATGAACGTGGCGCCCAGCCCGGCGAACCAGGCCGTGTTGGTGCCGTGCTCGGCGCCGAAGAGCATGGCCACCGCCACGCCGAACGCGGACACCTGCGCCAGGGCGATGTCCACGAAGATCACGCCGCGGCGCACCACGTGCCCGCCCAGGTAGCCGTGCATGGCCACCAGGACCAGGGCCACGGCCACCGGCGCGGCCATCATGCCGAAGAAGCCTCCCATGGCCGCCTACCTTTCCCGCGGCGGCCGCCAGGCGCGCCATGATCACGTCGAATTCGGCCGGATAGGTGTCCGTGTCCGGCAGGGAACCGACCGCGGCCGGCAGCACCACCAGCTTCGCATCCATGCGCTCGGCGGCCTTGCTCGCCGCGTCCAGGTGGTTCCAGGGGGCGGCGATCAGTTCGGCCACCCCGGCCGTCCTGGCGCGGGCGATCAGTTCGTCCACGTGCTTGGGTGCCGGCGCGATGCCCGGGCGGTTCTCGACGGCGTCCAGCAGGTCCAGGCCCAGCCAGTCGGCCAGGTACTCCCACTGCTTGGTGTAGACCACCAGGGGGTGGGCCGTCGCCGGGGCCGCGGCGTCGTGCCAGGCCTGGATGCGCGGGGTCATCGCCGCGTCCAGGGCCTGCGCCCGCTGCCGGAAGCGGTCGGCGGCGCCGGGCGCGAGCTGCGCCAGGCGCTCGGCCATGAGGTGGGCCACCTTCAGGCCGTTGCGCGGGTCCAGCAGGTAGTGCGGGTTGCCGTAGGGGTGGACGTCGCCCTCGGCGCGGCTGACCGGGCCGGTGGGCACCTCCAGGATGTGGTCCAGGGCCTGCGAGCAGTCCAGGTCGCCGGCCTGCCCGGCGCGCACCCGCGGGTTGCGGGCCTTGTCCATGAGCACCGGCAGCCAGCCCACCTCCAGGTCCAGGCCGTTGTAGCAGAGCAGGTCGGCCTTGCCCAGGACCCGGGCCAGGGACGGCCGGGCCGGCAGGAAGTGGGGGTCGTAGTTGCCGGGGCAGAGGACCTCGACCTGGACGTCGTCGCCGCCCACCTGCTCGGCCAGCCAGCCCAGGTCGGTCAGGGTGCAGACCACGTTCAGCCGGTCGGCGGCGCGGACGGCGCCCGCCGCCAGCAGCAGCGGCACGAGGGTGAGGATCACGATGCGTTTCATGGCGCCGGCCTCCTAGTACATGTGGGCCGGATGCGACCCGATGGTGAAGTTGAACTGCAGGGAGACCAGGGTGTCGCTGGTGTCGCCCAGCCGGTCGTCGAACCGCGCCACTTCCAGGCGCACGGCCGAGAACTCGCTGGGCACCCAGGTCAGGTTGGCCTTGTACTCGCGGGCCTTCTCCCAGTTGAAGAGACCGAAGTCCGCCGCGCTCGCCATGGGGTCGGGCGGACTTGCGGTCGATGCCGCCGGTGCCCAGGCCCAGCCACCAGAAGCCGGCGACGCGGTACTGGCCGATGGCGTACCAGCCCACCGGGCGGCGGCTGTCGCCGTCCGGCCGCGGCAGGACCACTTCGGCCGTGACCGTGGCGGCGGGACCGCGGCTCTCGGCGGCGGAGACCCACTTCCAGGTGGCGTCGGCGCCGAACACGTCCAGGTCGCCGGTCAGGTGGTCGCTGCCGTCGAAGGACAGGTAGCCGGGCGCCACCGGCCCCCGCAGCCACGAACCGCCCAGCTCGAAGGTGGACTCCATCGACAGGTCGAACACGTTGCTCAGGCGGGCGCCCCAGGCCGGCTGGCGGGAGGCCCCGTCGAGGATGTCGGCGCTGCCGTTGGTCGCGTAGCCCGTCAGGTCCGCGTACCAGGGCAGCGGGAGCTCATGGGAGACCTGCACGCCCGCGTCGTTCAGGCCCTCGGGCCCCAGGAACGTGCTGATGCGCCAGGGGCGCATCCACGAACGGGAACTGGTGGGTGTGCAGGGGCGAGTGCTTGCCGAAAGGCAGGTGGTCCTTGCCGAACCTGAGCCCGAAGCCGCCGGGTGCGGTGCGGCTGTCGATGGTGGCCACCTCGATCGCCACCTCGTAGCTGTCCCCGGCCGGCGCGAAGGCCGTGATCAGGTTGGCTTTCCAGTAGGGGTCGACCACCGACGTGTACTGGACCTCGCTCTCCTGCAGATCGAAGCCGTTGACGGCGGGATCGTCGCTGCTGTGGGCGGTGCGCCCCAGCAGCAGGGTGTTGACGCTGATGGCGGGATTGAACTTGCTCGACACGCCGGTGGCGGTCGAGGACTGGGCCAGGGCCGGGCCTGCCGTGAGCAGGGCCGCGGCCAACAGCAAGAGAACGGCGCGCATGGCTGCCTCCCGGTTGGAATGTCTCGTGGTCGAAAAAGGAAACGTCTAGACGATCACGAGCAGCGCGGGAGGGGCGCGGGAGCGGTCGTGGGGGGCGGGGGCCGTCCGCGTGCGGGCGACCGCCGTCGGCGGGGTGAAGGCCACCGGCTGCGGCAGCGGCGGCAGCGGCGCCGACCGCGGGCGCGGCCGGATTGCCGCCCAGGTGCAGGCAGATCTCGCAGGTCTGGTCGGGTCCGTGGCCGGCGTGGCCCAGCAGCGGGTGCAGGCTCAGCCCGAGGGCGCCCAGCAGCAGCACGCCCGCCACCACCAGGCGGGTGCGGCGCAGCGCGAGGACAGGGGTCGGACTGGACGGAATCATGCGTGACACCATAGGATGATTCGGCGCCGCCGCAACTCCCGACGGCAAGGATGTCCATGCCGCGCCCTCTCCTGTTGCTGATGGTCGTCGTGCCGCGGGAGCGCACGGGCTCGGTGTGGCCGGCGCTGCGCAGCCACGGCGCCGCCGCGGGGGCCACCATGGTGGTGGCGCGACAACTCCTGGCCGGCTAGGGCCCCGGCGGTGGCGTCGGCCTGCTCGCCGCGGGCCTGAACCTGGTTGTCAAAAATTTGACAGGATGGCCCGGCAGGTTGACTTTGGCCGCCGGGCCGGATCACCTTTAAGATCCGACAGGAAATAAGGAACGGGCGCCAGCCCAGGCCCGCCGGCACCGCCGGCCATCCCCGAGGCAGCCACCATGACCGATCCCCACGCCCCCCTGCCCGAACGCCTGCTGGCCGAGTTCCCCCTGCCCGAGCCCGGCGCCTGGCGGGCCGAGGCCGAACGGCTGCTGAAGGGCGCCCCCTTCGCCGAGGCCCTGGTGACCCGCACCCTCGAGGGCCTGGCGACGGTTCCCATGGCCACCGCCGCCGACACTGCGGATCTGTCCTGGCTGGACTCGCTGCCGGGCCAGGCGCCCTTCGTGCGGGGGGCGACCGCGGCGGGCCACCTGGCCACGCCCTGGCTGGTGGCCCAGGAACTGCTCCTGCCCGAGCCCGTCGATTTCAACGCCGCCCTCATCGACGACCTGGAACGGGGGCAGACCGCGGCGCACCTGGTGCTGGACGCTGCCGGACGCGGGGGCCTCGATCCCGCCGATGCGCCCGCCACGGCCGTGGGGCACGAGGGCACGTCCGTCGCGGACCTGGCCGACCTGGACGCGGCCCTGGCCGGGGTGGACCTGGCCGCCACGCCCGTGCTGCTGCGGGCCGGGGCGTCGGGTCTGCCGGCGGCGGCGCTGCTGGCCGCCCTGGCCGGGCGCCGGGGCACGGCGACGGCGGACCTGCGCGGCCTGGCGGGCGGAGATCCCCTGGCGGTCTGGGCCGCCACGGGCGCGCTGCCCCGCCCGTTGGCCCGGCTGCGCGCCGAGCAGGCCGCCTTGACCGCCTGGGCCCGGAGCGAGGCGCCCCGCCTGCGCACCCTGCCGATCCTGGAAGACCCCTGGCACGACGGCGGCGCCGACGGCGCCCTGTCCCTGGCCCTGGTGCTGGCCGGGGCCGTGGACCTGCTGCGCGACCTGGAAGCGGCGGGCCTGGACCCGGCCGCGGCCGCGCCGCGGGTGCAGTTCCACCTGTGCCTGGGCAGCGACTTCTTCCTGGAGATCGCCCGGTTGCGGGTGCTGCGCCTGGTCTGGAGCCGCGTGCAGGAGGCGGCGGGCCTGGCCCCGCAGCCCGCGTGGATCCACGCCCGCACCAGCCGCCGTACCCAGACCGTGCACGATCCCCACGTGAACCTGCTGCGCGCCACCACCCAGGCCCTGAGCGGGGTGCTGGGGGGCGTGCAGAGCCTGCACGTGGCGCCCTTCGACGAGGTGGACAGCCTGCCCGACGCCTTCGGCCGGCGCATCGCCCGCAACATCCAGCTGCTGCTGCTGCACGAGGCCCATGCCGACCGGGTGGCCGACCCCGCGGGCGGTTCGTGGTACGTGGAGCGCCTGACCGCCGACCTGGCCGAGGCCGTGTGGGCCCGCTTCCAGGAGATCGAGGCGGCCGGCGGGCTGGCCGCCGGCCTGCGGGCGGGCGCGGTCCAGGATCGCGTGGCCGCCGCCGCGGCCGAACGCCGGCAGCGCCTGGCCGTGCGGCGGGACGTGATCGTGGGCACCAACCGCTACGCCGATCCCGCCGAGCGCGCCCGCGTCCCGCGCCGTCCCGACCACGCGGCGCTGGCGCGCCGCCGCGCCGACGCGGTGGCCGGCCGGGCGACGCCGCTGCCGCCGGCGCCGGACCTCCCCGCCCGACTGGGTGACGAACCCGTGGCCGCGGTGGAAGCCCTGATTGCCGCCGCCGTCGGCGGCGCCTCCCTGGGGGCGCTGAACGGGGCCCTGGCCGCGGGTGACCCCACCGCCGGGGTCATCACCCCGGTGCCGCGGCGCCGGGACGCGGAACCGTTCGAAGCCCTGCGCGCCCGGGTGGCGGCCCTGGCCGCCGCCGACCCGGCCCGCGGCCGCGTGGCCTGCGCCTGCCTGGGCTCCCTGCCCCGCACCCTGCCGCGCCTGGACTTCACCCGCGGCTTCTTCCGCGTGGCCGGCTTCGAGGTGGTCGACGGCGACTTCCACGACGACCCCGAGGCGGCCGCCCGCGCGGCCCTGGCCACCGGAGCGGCCACCGTGGTGCTGGTGGCCCTGGACGAGGTCTACGCCCGGGACGGCGAGCAGCTGGCCCGCGCGCTCAAGGCCGTCACGCCGCCGCCGCGGGTGCTGCTGGCCGGCCGCCCCAAGGAGCAGCAGGCGGTCCTGGCGGCCGCCGGCGTCGACGCCTTCGTCCACGCCCGCAGCGACGTGCCGGCGGTGCTCGGCACCCTGATCGACCAACTGGAGGGGACGCGATGAGCCGCCTGCCCGACTACACCAAGGTGACCCTCGGGGCCGACGGCGCCGCTCCGGCACCCGCGCGCTGGCGCGACGACTTCATCGCCGCCGCGGGCCGGGCGCCCGAGGACGCGGCCTGGCCCACGGGCGAACAGATCCCCGTCCTGCCCTTGTACACGGCGGCCGTCGCCGCGGACTGCGAGCAGGTGGGCCACGTGGCGGGCCTGCCGCCGTTCCTGCGCGGGCCCTACGCCACCATGTACGTGACCCGCCCCTGGACCGTGCGCCAGTACGCCGGCTTCTCCACCGCCGAGGAGAGCAACGCCTTCTACCGGCGCAACCTGGCCATGGGGCAGAAGGGCCTGTCGGTGGCCTTCGACCTGGCCACCCACCGCGGCTACGACAGCGACCATCCGCGGGTGGTGGGCGACGTGGGCATGGCGGGCGTCGCCATCGACTCCGTCGAGGACATGAAGATCCTGTTCGACGGCATCCCCCTGGACACGATGTCCGTGTCCATGACCATGAACGGCGCCGTGCTGCCGGTGATGGCCTTCTACATCGTGGCGGGGCTGGAGCAGGGGGCGACGACGCAGCAGCTGACGGGCACCATCCAGAACGACATCCTCAAGGAGTACATGGTCCGCAACACCTACATCTATCCGCCCGATTTCAGCATGCGGATCATCGCGGACATCTTCGCCTACACGGCGCGTCACATGCCGAAGTTCAACAGCATCAGCATCAGCGGCTACCACATGCAGGAGGCGGGGGCGACCGCCGACCTGGAGCTGGCCTACACCCTGGCCGACGGCCTGGAGTACGTGCGCACCGGCCTGAAGGCGGGGCTGAAGATCGACGCCTTCGCGCCGCGCCTGTCCTTCTTCTGGGCCGAGGGCATGAACTACTTCATGGAGATCGCCAAGCTGCGGGCCGGGCGCGTGCTGTGGGCCAAGCTGATCCGCGGCTTCGACCCGCAGGAGCCCAAGTCCATGGCCCTGCGCACCCACAGCCAGACCTCGGGCTGGTCCCTGGCCGAGCAGGATCCCTTCAACAACGTGGCGCGCACCTGCATCGAGGCCATGGCCGCGGCCCTGGGCGGCACCCAGAGCCTGCACACCAACGCCCTGGACGAGGCCATCGCCCTGCCCACCGACTTCTCGGCCCGCATCGCCCGCAACACCCAGCTCTACCTGCAGGACGAGACGGGCATCTGCCGCACCGTCGATCCCTGGGGCGGCTCGTGGTACGTGGAGAGCCTGACCCGTGATATCATGCAGGCGGGCCTGGGCAGCACATCAGCGAGGTGGAGGAGATGGGCGGCATGGCCGCGGCCATCGGCGCCGGGCTGCCCAAGATGCGCATCGAGGAGGCCGCCGCGCGGCGGCAGGCCCACATCGACTCGGGCCGCGACGGCATCGTGGGAGTGAACCGTTACCGCCTGGAGCAGGAGGATCCCCTGGAGATCCTCGAGGTGGACAACACCGAGGTGCGGCGCCAGCAGGTGGAACGCCTGCAGCGGGTGCGCGCCGGCCGCGACGAGCAGGCGGTGCAGGCGGCCCTGGCGGCCCTGACCCGCGGCGCCGAGACGGGCGAGGGCAACCTGCTGGCCCTGGCGGTGGAGGCGGCCCGGCTGCGCGCCACCCTGGGCGAGATCTCCGACGCCTGCGAGAAGGTCTGCGGCCGTCACCAGGCCGAGATCCGCACCATCAGCGGCGTCTACGGCGCCGAGTTCGGAAAGGACGAGGACATCGACCGCGTGAACGCACTGATCCGCCGCTTCGAGCAGCACGAGGGCCGGCGTCCCCGCATCCTGGTGGCCAAGATGGGCCAGGACGGCCACGACCGCGGCGCCAAGGTGGTGGCCACGGCCTTCGCCGACCTGGGCTTCGACGTGGACGTGGGCCCCCTGTTCCAGACGCCCGAGGAGACGGCGCGCCAGGCGGTGGAGAACGACGTGCACATCATCGGCATGTCGTCCCTGGCCGCGGGCCACAAGACCCTGCTGCCGGCAGCTGGTGGCCGAGCTGGAGCGGCTGGGCCGCGAGCGACATCATGGTCATCTGCGGCGGGGTGATCCCGGCCCAGGACTACGAGTTCCTCAAGGCCCACGGCGCCGCGGCCATCTTCGGGCCGGGCACGGTCATCCCGGTGGCGGCGGAGAAGCTGCTGATCGAACTGATGGAGAGGTTGGGTATCAGGGACTGACGGCTGCCGGTCCCGCCATACGTATCGCGGCATGGATCGCCCCGGGGGGACGGGCATGATCATTTCCCTGCTGCTGGCCGTCCTGGCGGCGAGTTCGCTGCCGGGCGTCGGGCTGCCCTGCGAAGCGCGGCTGGTCGGCTACACCGGCCTGGCGGCGGACGTCCGCGTGCGCTTTGCCGTCTCGGCGGACCTCGACGGCGACGGGATCGACGAGTTCGTCTCGGGCGTCAAGACCGGCCTCCTGTTCCGCTCCTGGCGCGACGGCTCCTCCTTCAGCGACTTCCAATACCTTCTGCCGCCCCGGTTCCTGGTCCCCGGGGCGCGGGCCGAGCTCGGCGCGGCCTGCGACGTGGACGGCGACGGCTGGCGCGAGGTCCTGCTGACCGCCAACACCGCCGACGGCTGGGAGCAGCGGTTGCTGGCCATCGACCCCCGCCGGGACGAGCCGGTGCTCGACGTGGCCCTGCCCACGGGCCCGGACGTGCGCGCGGACGGGACCTGGGACGGCCATCACCGGGTGCTGGGCGTGACCGGCGAGGGCGACCACCCGGTCGCCTACCTTTCCCGCATCGTGTCCTACGACCGGCGGACCCGCGGCATCGTCGCCTACGACCTGCGGACGGGGGCGCAGTTGTGGTTCCGCCCGACCGCGAACATCGTCAACCGGGGCTGCACCGCCGACCTGGACGGTGACGGCGTCCCCGAACTCGTGGTCGGCCTCGGCGCCTCCAACAACCAGCGCGCCGGCGACGAGGTGGACGGGCGCCTGGACGACGTCTCGTGGGTCATGGCCCTGCGCGAGGACGGCTCCCTGCTCTGGGAAGTCCGCCTGGCCCCGTATTTCGCGGATGTCTGGCCGGTCGTCTGCGACCTGGACGGCGACGGCCGGCCCGAGGTCGCCGTCGTCAACCAGCGCACCAGCGGAGGCGCCGCCAGCCGACTGTATGTCCTGGACGGGACCACGGGCCGGGAACTCGCAGCGACCGAGGTCAGCGGCGTCCCGAGGAACCTGGCCGCCTGGCGGGACGAGGTCCGGGGGGAAGGGGCCATGGTCGTCGGCAGCGACGACAACTCGCTCACGCGGTACGACTGGAACGGCGCCGGCATCACGGTAACGCGGACGCGGACCTGCCCGGCACCGGTGTTCAGCGTCGACGCGGCGGATGTCCTGCCGGAACCGGGCCCCGAGCTGTATGTGGTCCTGGCGGACCATGCGGTCCAGGTCTACTCCGGCGGACTGGACCACCTGGCCGACCTGCCGCCGGGCACAGGGCGATCCTACGACCTGAGTGTCTGGTCGCTGGGCGACGAATCCGTCGCCGTCTACACCAACGAACTCAACGCAGGCATGCAACTGGTCCGCGTCCCCGCCGTTCGCCGCTACGCCCGCCCCGCCGCCGGCGGCGTCCTGCTGCTGGCGCTCGCCGGGGCGGCCGGCACCACCCTGCGCCAGCGCCGCCGCCTGGGTCGCCTGCGCCGCACCAGCCGCCGCGACCTGCTGCGGGCGTTCCTGACCGCCCGCCACGGCACCGTGGGGCCGGTGGGAGCCTGCGAGCGGGTCATGTGGTCCCTGGACAATCCGGCGCCGGGGCAGGAGGGGCGGCCGGCGGAGGTCTGGGCGGCCTGCCGGGCCGAGGCGGTGCCGGACCTGGAGGCGCTCCTGGAGAAGGCCGCCCACATCCGCCTCGACCCGCCGCTCCTGGCGGTGGTGCGGCGGGAACTGGCAAACCTCGTCCGCGTCTTCGATGAGCTGGTGCCCCTGCCTTCGGACGATCGTCGGCGCGCCCGTCTGCAGCGCGCCGCCCGCACCAGCCTGGGCCTGGTGGCCGACGGCGTGAAGTCGCTGGGCGCCACCCTGGCGGCCTCGTGCCGCCTCGAGCCGCTGCCCGTGGTGCGGGACCTGGTGGCGCGCCACGCGGCGCGGCGGCCGCACGTCGCCTTCCGGCTGGAACCGGTACCGGCGGCGCTGCCGCCGTGCCACGCCGACGCGGCCGACCTGGAGTTCGCGCTGGACAACCTGCTGGACAACGCCGGCCGTTTCGCGGAGGGCGACGCGCCGGCGGTCACCGTCCGCCTGCAGGCCGACCGGGACCGCCTGCGGATCCACGTGCGAGGACACGGGTCCGGGCGTGCCGCCGGAGGTGCGGGAACGGGTGTTCGGACCGGGGGCATCCACCAAGAGCGGCGGCGGCGGCGTCGGGCTGTGGCACTCGCGGCAGGCCCTGCGCTACTACGGGGGGGATCTCATCCTGGACGAGGCGCCGGGGTACGGCGCCCGGTTCACCATCCTGCTGCGTTCCGACCCGGATTGACGGGCGTGGGATGCCGCGGAAGGCATTCCGTGCTTGCCAAATCCTTGGGCGCGTGTGACTTTCTGCCCGGTCGAACCATCGGCGGCCAGTTCGGTCGCCACCAGGCATGGATGCGATGAAGGGGATGCAAGGATGCGCGATTTCCTCAGCCGTTGCGGTCTGTTCCTCCTGGCCCTGGCCGTGCTGACGGCCCTGGGCTGCGCCTCGCTCGGGATCCGCTGATACCCCATCCCGCCGACCACCGGGCTGCGTCCCGGAACGTGGGGGCCTAGGCCCGCCCGTGGCTCCACTTGTTGATGGGCCGCGCCAGCAGGAACAGCACCACCCCCGCCGCCGCCGACATGAACACGAAGACGATGAAGAAGTCGTGCAGGTTGGTGATGGGGTGTCCCAGCAGCACCGGCGCGGGCTTGCCCTCCTCGGGGTAGAAGCTGCTCAGGAAGCCGGCCATGTAGTTGGCCGCGGCCGAGGCCAGGTACCACACGCCCATCATCAGCGAGGCGAACTTGCGGCGGCGACAGCCGGCTGACCGCCGACAGCCCGATGGGGGAGAGGCACAGCTCGCCCACCGTGTGCAGCAGGTACAGCCCGATCAGCCACATCATCGACACCTTCACCGCCGGGTCCACGCCCTGCACGCCGAAGGCGATCACCAGGTAGCCCAGCCCCAGGAAGACGAAGCCCAGGGACATCTTCACCGGCGTGCTGGGATCCAGCTTGCGCCGGCCCAGGAACTGCCAGATCCAGGCGAAGATCGGCGCCAGCACCACGATGGCCACGGCGTTGACCGACTGGAACCAGCTGGCGGGGATGGTCCACCCCAGCAGCTCGCGGTTGGTCTGCCGGTCGGCGAACACCGTCAGCGAGGCGCCCGCCTGCTCGAAGGCCATCCAGAAGAAGATCACGAAGAACGAGAGGATGAAGATCACCGCGATGCGCTCCCAGTCCTCGCGCTCCAGGGGCTTGTCGTGCTCGGGCGTGCGGCCGCCGCCCCGCTGGTCCGCCGGCGGCAGGCCCAGGGGCCGCCCCTCGGTGTCCACCACGTAGCGGTTCTTGAAGCTCTGGAAGATGATCGTGCCCAGCACCATGCCCACGGCCGCCGACAGGAAGCCCCAGCGGAAGTCGGCCGGATCGCCCGTGTCGCCCAGGCCGCCGGCGACCAGGGGCGACAGGAAGGCGCCGATGTTGATGCCCATGTAGAAGATGGTGAAGGCCGAGTCCTTGCGCCGGTCGTCCGGCGCGTAGAGCGAGCCCACCATGGACGAGATGTTGGCCTTGAACAGCCCCGTGCCCAGGATGAGCACCCCGAGGCCCGCCCACAGCAGCGGCACCGCGTGGGCCGTGCGGTCCCAGTAGCTGGCCGAGACGAACAGCAGGAACTGCCCCACCGCCATCAGCAGGCCGCCCCACAGGATCGAGCGCCGGTTGCCCCACCAGCGGTCGGCGATGTAGCCGCCGGCCAGGGGCATCAGGTAGGCCAGCCCGGTGAACTTGCCGTAGATGCTCGAGGCGCGCGCCACGTCGAACATCAGGGCCTTGGTCATGTAGAGCACGAGGATGGCGCGCATGCCGTAGTAGCTGAAGCGCTCCCACATCTCCGTGTAGAAAAGGACGTACAGGCCCTTGGGATGGCCGCGGGTCATGGATGTCTCCCCGGATGGCGTGATGGCGGGCAGGGTTGACGGTCGGATTCAGGCTACGGTCGCGGTGCCGCCGCGTCAAGACGCGGCGGGGCGGCCCGGCGCACCGGCCGGGCCGCCCATCGGCCGCGGCGGCTACGTCAGCACGGCCAGCGCGGCCTCGTAGTCGGGCTCCTGCACCGTCTCGGGCACCAGCTGGCGGTGGATCACCTTGTGCTTCTTGTCCAGGACCACCACCGAGCGGGCCAGCAGCCCGGCCAGGGGCCCGTCGGCGATCCGCACGCCGTAGGCGCGGCCGAACCCGCCCTCCCGGAAGTCCGACGCGGTGACCACGTCGTCCAGGCCCTCGGCGCCGCAGAAGCGCTTCAGGGCGAAGGGCAGATCCATGGACACGCAGAGCACCGTGGTGCCGTCCAGCTTGCTGGCTTCGGCGTTGAAGCGGCGGACGCTGGCGGCGCAGACGTCGGTGTCGATGCTCGGGAAGATGTTCAGCACCAGGCGCCGGCCGGCGAAGTCGGCCAGGGACGTCGTCGCCAGGTCGCTCTTGACGACGGTGAAGTCCGGGGCGGATGCGCCCTCGGCCGGCAGTTCGCCGGTGGTGTGGAACGGGTTTCCCTTGAGCGTGAACTGGGCCATGACGGCATCTCCCTCGTTCGGGTGGCAGGATCGCACGGGCACAACCGCCACAATGTGCATCAGGTCCGGGCCGATGTCACCTGCCCGCGCCGTCGCGGCCCGGGTTTCCCCTTGCATACAGCCGCTCGAATCGGCAAGATCCGTCCGAACGATGGTGGGGGTGCGCGCGGGCGCGGGCCGGCGGCGCCGAGGAGAATCGCGAGCGGGAGGGGCCGGCGTCCGTGGAAGCACCGGGACGGCAACTGCAGATCCGTCTGCCGATCCTCGATCGTCTCGCGGCGGCCGCGGACCGGGCGCCGATCGACGCGGAGGAGCGTCTCCGCCTGCACCACTACTCGGTGTTCATGACCCTGGGCGTGCCCGCGATGCTGGTCTTCGGCGCCATCAACCTGGTGCGGGGCTCCCACCTGATCGGCGTCCTCATCGTCGTCTCGGCCGTCGGGCTGGTGGGCGGCTGGTACGTCATGATGCGTTGGGGCCGCGGTCGCATCGTCTACCGCGCCAACTTCCTCTTCTACGCCCTGATCAGCACCTACGGCACCGACTTCGGCGGGCCCGGCGGCAGCTACTGCCTGTGGTCGTACTTCTACCCGCTGATCGCGTTCTTCCTGTTCGGCCTGGGCGAAGGCCTGGTCTGGAGCGCCGTCATGCTCACGGGCGTGGTGGGCGCCATGGTCCTGCGGGGCGGCTACCCCTACGAGCCCGGCTTCGTGTTGCGTTTCGCCGTCAGCTACTCGATGGTGGTGGCGGTGACCTTCGGCTACGAGCATCTGCGCGCCGCCTACCGCCGTCTCGGCGAGCGGGAGCAGGAGGCCCTGGAGCGGGAGGTCGGCGAGCGGCGGCAGGCCGAGGCGGAGAAGGAGCAGCTCATCGGCGAGCTGCGCTCGGCCCTGGACGAGGTCAAGACCCTGCAGGGCCTGATCCCCATCTGCGCCGGCTGCCACCAGATCCGCGACGACGAGGGCTTCTGGCGCCAGCTCGAGACCTACTTCGAGGAGCGCAGCGACGCCCGCTTCAGCCACGGCCTGTGCCCCGCCTGCGCCCGCCGCCTGTACCCGGACTACGTGGACGAGGCGCCGACGGGGGACGCGGCGGACCGGCCGCGGCCGGAAGGACCATGAGCGACAAGAAACCGCGTCCCCGACACGACACCCTCCACGTGCGGCGGGGCGTCGACGGCGGCCACGACGGCCTGCCCGGCTCCCGTTCGCGGCGGCGACGCCGCGGACCGCGCCCGCCGACCCGAGCTGACGGCCGACCAGTACGTCGACGGCGTGCTGGCCGGCGACCGGGTGGTCCTGGCCCGGGCCATCACCCTGGTCGAGTCGGGCGCGCCCGCGCACCAGGAGCTGGCCCAGCAGGTGCTGACGGCCCTGCTGCCCCGCCGCGGCGAATCGGTGCGGGTGGGGGTGACCGGCGTGCCCGGCGCGGGCAAGAGCACCCTGATCGAGGACCTGGGCACCCGCCTCTGCGCCCGCGGCCACCGGGTGGCCGTCACCGCCGTCGATCCCACCAGCAGCGTCACCGGCGGCAGCGTGCTGGGGGACAAGACCCGCATGGAGAAGCTGGCCGCCGACCCGCACGCCTTCATCCGCCCGTCGCCGTCGGGGGGCACCCTGGGCGGGGTGGCCCGCAAGACCCGCGAGGCCCTCGTCCTGTTCGAGGCCGCGGGCTACGACGTGATCCTGATCGAGACCGTGGGCGTGGGCCAGAGCGAGGTCATGGTCCGGTCCATGGCCGACTTCTTCCTGCTGGTGCTGATCGCCGGGGCCGGCGACGAGCTGCAGGGCATCAAGAAGGGCGTGGTCGAGCTGGCGGACACGGTGCTGATCAACAAGGCCGACGGCGCCGGCGCCCAGGCCGCCGAGCGGGCGCGGGCCGAGTTCGCCCAGCTGCTGCACTACCTGCGCCCGGCCACCGAGGGCTGGGCCACCCGGGCGCTGGCCGCGTCGGCGGCGTCGGGGGCCGGGGTCGAGGAGGTGTGGGCCACGGTGGAGGAGTTCGTGGCCGCCGCCAAGGCCGGCGGCGCCTTCGCCCGCCGACGGGCCGAGCAGGAGCGGGCCTGGATGAACGCCCTGGTGGACGAGGGGCTGCGCGACCTCTTCCGGGACCATCCCGGGGTGCTGGCGGCGCGCCGCGACCTGGAGGACCGGGTGGCCCGGGGCGAGCTGCCGGCCACCGTGGCCGCCCGGCAGCTGCTGGACCTGTTCCGGCAGGGCTGAGCCGCCGGCCGAACCCCTTGCGCCGCGCCCGGATCCTGTGCCATAATCCCGCCGGATATCCGACTCGATGATCGTTCCGTATTACGAAAGCGCATGTGCCATCATGAAGTCCGCCCGAATCCCGCCCTTGGCGGCGACCTGCTTGCTGATGCTGGCCGCCGCGCCCGTCTCCGCCCAGTGGATCGGCTTCGACCCGTCGGAGACCGTGCCTGCGGCCAAGCAGTTCACCGTCGATCTGAATCTGGACACCGGGGGCGTGGTGATCATGGGGGCGGACGTGGTGTTCACCTTCGATCCTGCGGTGGTCCGGCTCGATTCGGTCACCGTGGGCGACTGGTTCGCCACCGCGCCCCAGCCCACCTTTTTCTGGACCGACGCGGCGGTCTCGGTGCCCAACCTGATCCACGTCATGGGCACGGTGATGACCACCGGCCGCGACGGCGCCGGCAGCCTGGCGGTGCTCCATTTCACCGCCCTGGCGGCGGGCTTCAGCCCCCTGGATTTCCAGGCGGTCAGCCTGCGCGATCCCCTCAACGCCGCGGTGCCCCACACCCGCAGCTCCGGCGACCGCATCGTCATCGAGGAGGCCATTCCGCTCCAGGACACCTCCTTCGGCGCGTTCAAGGCCCTCTGGCGCTAGGGTCGGGAACCGCCGCCGCACCGCTCGCCGCTGGTCCGAGGCGTCGATTCGTACTACATTCCCGCGAACCGGCTCGTCCGCAACGCATCCCGATACCCTGCGAGGTTCCGCCGTCATGTCCGAGACCCGGCTGCCCGAGATCGTCCTGTACGACACCCTGTCCGGCACCAAGCGCGCGCTGGAAACCCTCGAGCCCGGCCGCTGCGGCGTCTACTGCTGCGGCCCCACCGTCTACGGCCTGACCCACCTGGGCAACGCCCGCGCGGCCATCGTGCCCGACGTCATGGTGCGCTTCCTGCGCCAGCAGGGCTACGACGTGCGCTACGTGCGCAACGTCACGGACATCGACGACAAGATCATCGCGCGCAGCGCCGAGGAGGGGCTGGCCGCCGCCGACCTGGCCGCCCGGTACACCGACGAGTACCACCGCGACATGACCGACCTGGGCATGCTGGAGCCGGACGTGGAGCCGCGGGTCAGCGACCACCTGGAGCCCATCATCGCCCTGGTGGCGTCGCTGATCGAGCGCGGCCTGGCCTACGCCGTGGACGGGGACGTCTACTACCGGGTGCGCGCCTTCGGCCCCTACGGACAGCTCAGCAAGCGTTCCGTGGACGAGATGATCGAGGGCGCCGGCAGCCGCATCGAGGTGGACACGCGCAAGGAATCGCCTCTGGACTTCGCCCTCTGGAAGGCGGCCAAGCCGGGCGAGCCGTCCTGGGACAGCCCCTGGGGGCCGGGCCGCCCCGGCTGGCACATCGAGTGCTCGGCCATGAGCTCCGACCCACCTGGGCGACACCTTCGACATCCACACCGGCGGGCGCGACCTCATCTTCCCCCACCACGAGAACGAGATCGCCCAGAGCCAGGGCGCCCACGGCGAGGGCACCTTCGCCCGCTACTGGGTGCACAACGGCTTCATCAACTTCGACGGCGAGAAGATGTCCAAGAGCCTGGGCAACTTCTTCACCACCCGCGAGATCACCGCCCTCTACGACCCGGAGACGGTGCGCTACTTCCTGCTGACGGTCCACTACCGCAGCGGCCTGAACTTCGAGATCGAGGTCACCTGCCCCGCCTGCGACGAGCCGCTGGACAAGGCCGCCCAGGAGAGCGGCGTCTGCGCCGCCTGCGGCGCCGTCACGCCCGCGGACGAACTGCGCCGGCGCGTGCGCTTCCCCGGCCTGGAGGAGGCCGACGACCGCCTGGCCTACGTCTACACCACCCTGCAGCGGGCCCGGGCGTTCCTGGCGGCGGGCAAGACCGCGGCCGCCGACGCGCCGGTGCTGGAGCACACCGCCGGCCTGCTCGAGGCCTTCACGGGCCACATGCGCAACGACTTCAACACCAGCGGCGCCCTGGGCGCCCTGAGCCGGCCCCTGGGCGAGGTCAACGGCCTGCTGGACTCGGGCAAGGGCGTGGACAAGACGGTGCGCCGGCGCGACGGTGGCCCGCTTCGTGGACGACTTCGCCCAGGTGGCGGCGGTCCTGGGCTGCTTCGGCGCCGACCCCGCGGCCTGGCTGGCCCGGCGCCGCGACCTGAAGGCGGCGCGCACCGGTCTGGACACCGCCAGGGTGCAGGAGCTGGTGGCCGCGCGCCAGGCGGCGCGCCAGGCCAAGGACTTCGCCACCGCCGACCGCATCCGCGACGAGCTGGAGGCCATGGGGGTGGCCGTGCAGGACGGGCCCGAGGGCTCGGTCTGGACCTTCGCCTAGTCGCGGCCCGCCGCCGGCGGCGGCACCGGCCGGTCGGGGTGCCCCGCGTCCGGCCACCAGGTGTGCTCGCCCTTCGGCGCCACCGCGCCCCGCGCCGTGACAGGTTGCGGGAAACGCGAGTCGGACTTACAGATGCAGGGTTCCCCGACACGACGTCAACCCATGCCCACGAGGCAGGAGGGACCCGATGAAACGAATGAATTGGTGGCTCCTGGCCGGTCTGCTGGCCACCGTCGCCGGGTGCGGCGGATCAAGCGAAAAGACGAACACCACCGTGCCCGTGCTCCGCTACACGGCGATCCCCGACCAGAACTCCACCGAACTCGAGCAGCGCTTCGCGCCCCTGAGCGACTACCTCAGCCAGGCCCTCGGCGTGCCCGTGGAGTACGTGCCGGCCCGCGACTACCAGGCCTCGGTCGAGATGTTCCGCAACGGCGACGTCCAGCTGGCCTGGTACGGCGGCCTGACCGGCGTGCAGGCCCGCGCCGCGGTGCCCGGGGCCCGCGCCATCGCCCAGGGCGCGGCCGACCCCACCTACTACTCGTACTTCATCGCCAACGCGGCCACGGGTCTCGAGCGCGGCGCGGATTTCCCCGCCGGCCTCGCCGACCTGACCTTCACGTTCGGCTCGGAGAGCTCCACCTCCGGCCGTCTCATGCCCGAGTACTTCATCAAGGAGAACACGGGCAAGAGCCCCGCCGACTTCTTCAGCAAGCCCTTCGGCTTCTCCGGCAGCCACGACAAGACCTGCGAGCTGGTCGCGGCCGGGCGCTTCCAGGCGGGCGTGGTCAACTACAAGGTCTACGACCGGCGCGTCGCCGACGGCACCACCGACTCCACGGTCTGCCGCATCGTCTGGAAGACGCCGACCTTCGCCGACTACAACTTCACGGCCCACCCGGACCTGGAGACCAGGTACGGTGCCGGCTTCACCGACAAGCTGCAGAAGGCGCTGACCGCCATCACCGACGAGACGCTGCTGGCCGCACTGCCCCGCAAGCGGCTGATCCCCGCGTCCAACGCCGAGTACAAGGGCATCGAGGTCGTCGCGCGCGACCTCGGCATGCTGCGGTGACGGGGGCGCCGAAGGGCGCACCCGCCGGCGGCGTGCAGCTGACCGGCGTGGACGTGCGCCTGGGCGGGCGCGCGGTCCTGTCCGGGCGTCGACCTGCAGGTCGGCCCCGGCCAGGCCGTCGCCCTGGTCGGCCCCAGCGGGGCCGGCAAGACCACCCTGCTGCGCCTGGTGGCGGCGGCGCTGAGGGCCGGACGCGGGCCGGGTCGCCGTGGACGGCCGCGACCTGGCGGACCTGGACCAGCGGCAGCTGCGCGCCCTGCGGGCGGGCATCGGCTTCGTCCACCAGGACCTGCGCCTGGTGCCCAACCTGCGGGTCGGCCAGAACGTGATGAGCGGCGCGCCTGGGCCGGCGTTCCTTCGCCGCCGCCGTGCGCCTGCTGCTGCGGCCGGCGGAGCGCCGACCTGCTGCGGGCCCACGCGCCTGCTGGAGCGCGTGGGCATCCCCGAGAAGCTGTTCGCGCGCACCGACACGCCTCTCCGGCGGCCAGGCTCAGCGGGTGGCGGTGGCGCGGGCCCTGTTCCAGGACCCGGTGCTGCTGCTGGCCGACGAGCCGGTGGCCTCGGTGGACCCGGCGCGGGCGCGGGCCACCCTCGATCTGCTGACCCGCCTGGGCCGGGAGGAGGGCCTGACCCTCCTGGTCAGCCTGCACGACCCGCAGCTGGTGCGGGAGTTCTTCCCCCGGGCGGTGGGCCTGCGGGCCGGCCGCGTGGTCTACGACGGTCCGGCCGCCGACCTGGACCCGGCCACCCTGGCGGACCTCTACCGCCTGGACGGGGAGGCGGACGGTGCGGCCTGAACGCCGGCACGAACGCCGCCCCGGTTCCCTGGCCACGGGCCTGCTGGTGGTGGCGGGGCTGGTGGCGGCCGCCTTGGCGTCGGCGGGGGCCCTGGGTCTGGCGCCGTCGGGCCTGCTGCCGGGGCAGGGCGGGCTGCGGTTGGCCGGCGAGTTCTTCGGCCGCGCCCTGCGGCCGGCCCTGGCCTTCGAGGGCGGTTACGCCGGCGGCGGGCCGGCGGGGGTGGTGGTGCAGGCCCTGCGGGCGGCGGTGCGGACGGTGGTCTTCGCCGCGGCGCCCGTGTCGGTGTCGGTCCTGCTGGGCCTGGTCCTGGGCTTCGCCGGGTCCGGCGCCTGGCGGCCCGGCCGCCGGGCGGCCTTGCTCACGGTGCCGGTGCGCGTGCTGGCGGCCCTGATGCGTTCGGTGCACGAGCTGATCTGGGCCGTGCTGCTGCTGGCGGCCTTCGGCCGCGATCCCCTGGTGGCGGTCATCGCCATCGCGATCCCCTACGCGGGCACCTTCGCCAAGGTCTTCGCCGAGATGCTGGACGAGGCGCCCCGGGATGCGGCCGCCGCCCTGCGCCGGGGCCGGGGCCACGCCCGCTGCAGGTATTCGCGGTCGGGCTGCTGCCCCGGGCGGTGCCCGACCTGATCGCCTACACCTTCTACCGCTTCGAGTGCGCCCTGCGCTCGGCGGCGGTGCTGGGCTTCTTCGGCTTCCCCACCCTGGGCTACTACCTGGCGGCCTCCTTCGAGAACCTCCACTACGGCGAGGTGTGGACCTACCTGTACGCGCTGTTCGGGCTGGTGGTCGCGGTGGACTGGTGGAGCGGCCGCCTGCGCCGGGAGTTGGCCCGGTGAGCCGCCGCGACGAGGTCCGGCGCCTGTGGCGCGTCCGCCCGCGGCGGCCCTTCGTGGCCTGGAGCGTGCTGCCTGCTGGCGCTGGCGACCGCGGCCAGCTGGCTGGGCGGCGGACTTCCACGTCGGCGGCTGCGCTGACGCCCCGCCGCCAGGCGAACCTGGCGCGCTTCCTGGGCGAACTGCGCCCGTGGCCCCTGCGGGACCGGCCCTGGGACTGGTCCGAAGCGGCGCCCGCTGGGCCGCCGGGCTCTGGCACCGCCACGGCGCCGAGGCCACCGGCGCCACCCTGGCCATCAGCGTGGCGGCCATCGTCCTGGCCGGCGCCCTGGGCGCGGTCCTGGGGCCTGCCGGCGGCCCGCAACTTCGCGCGCCCCGAACCCTTCCTGCCGCGGGGGCCGGCCTCCCGGCCGCCGCACCCGTCTGGCCTGGGCGGCCGTGCGTGGCGGCGGCGCGGTTCGCGTTGGTGTTCCTGCGGGCGATCCCCGAGTACGTGTGGGCCTTCCTGCTGCTCGGCGCTGCTGGGCCCGACCGCCTGGCCCATGGTGCTGGCCCTGGGCCTCCACAACGCGGGCATCCTGGGCAAGTTGGGGGCGGAGGTGGTGGAGAACACTCGACGCCGCGGCGCCGCTGCGGCCGCTGCGGGGCGCTGGGGGCGACGCGCCGGCAGATCGGCCTTCGCCGGTCTGGTGCCCCTGCGGCCTGCCCCGCTTCCTGCTCTACTTCTTCTACCGCTGGGAGACCTGCGTCCGCGAGGCCACGGTCCTGGGCATGCTGGGCATCGTGTCCCTGGGCTACTGGATCGTCGACGCCCGGGCCCGCAACCGTTACGACGAGATGATCTTCTACGTGCTGGCGGGCGCCCTGCTGGTGCTGGCGGGGGACCTGGTGTCGGCGCTGGTGCGGCGGACGGTGCGGCGGGCCTGACGGGCGATCCCCGCAGAAGGCGCCCGCCTCCGGTGGGGAGACGGGCGCCGTTCGGTCCGGTCGAGGCGCTCTAGCGGAACGAGGCCTTCAGGTCGCCCCAGCAGGTGTCGCTCTCGGTGGGCACGGCGCCGCAGTCGGCCAGGTGGTAGCCCAGGCCGCCGAACGCGTCCGAGCCCAGGATCGTCCACTCAGGCAGGGATCGAACGGTCCGGAGATGTCGGTGTCGCCGGTGCAGACGCCGGACAGGCGCCGCAGGGTGTGGTTGGCGGTGGTGCCGAGGTCGCAGGACCAGTAGTCGCCCGGATCCTCGCCCACGCGGCCGAAACGGTCCACGGGCGCGCCGTTGAAGCTCAGGACCACGGCGTCGTCGCCGTTGAAGTTCAGCTCGGCGCTGGTCTGGTTCGCCAGGGACAGGTCGGACGAACGACGGTGGGTCACGACCCAGGTCTCGCCCGTGGGCAGGTCCACCGCGTCCAGGGGGATGACCGTCGGGGTGGTGCCGCCGTTGGAGTAGCGATCCAGGGCGTAGCCGGCGAGGTTGATGGTGTCGCCGGTGCCGTTGAAGATCTCGATGGCCTTGTTGTAGCCCGAACCTTCCACGTACTCGGTCATCATCAGATCGTTGGTCTGGGCCGAGGCCGCGCCGGCGATCAACAGCGTCGGCGACGATCATGAGCCTGGTGGTCATGCGGGCTCCCGTCGGGTTTCGAAGTTCGTCACTCGGCGACCGGACCGGTCGGCGGCCGGTCCCGCGTCCTGATATTATATCAAGACAATACGGCACCTGTCAAAGTATCCCTCGGGGCCTGCCGCCGGGATTTCAGGCGTCCAGGCCCATGCCCCGCCAGACCCGGGCGGCCGAATCCTGCACCTCGGCCGGGTCCACGGGCGGTTCGTCGCCGTTGCGGTAGACCCGGCGCCCGCCGACCCACACCTCCTGGATGTCCCAGGGATGGAAATCGGTCAGCAGGTGGCTGAGCCAGGTCTCGTCCGACAGGGGGGTCTTCTGGAAATTGTGCAGGACGATCAGGTCGGCCGGGGCGCCGGCGTCCAGGCTGCCGAAGGGCTCGCCGAAGACCTCGCGGGCCAGGGCGTAGTTGCCCAGCCAGAAGCGGGCGGCGTCGGCGTGGCTCAACGGGCCGCGGCCGCCCTCGTTGCCCCGGAAGTAGGTGGTGCGCAGCTCGCCCCACATGTTGTCGTCCAGGCCGTCGGTGCCGATGCCGCAGCGGACCGGGAAGCGGTCCACCGGCGCGCGGCCCACGCCGTTGTTCATGTTGGAGCGGCCGCAGTGGATCAGCCAGGCGCCCTTGTCCTCCAGCATCTGCATGTCGATGGGGGAGAGGTCCACGCCGTGGGCGAAGAGGCTGCCGCGGCGCACCAGCCCGAAGTCGTCCAGCCGGTCCAGGGGATCCTTCCAGCCCCGGTCGCGGCTGACCTCGCGGTCGGTGGTGCCTTCGGCCAGGTGGGCGTGCAGGCCCACGCCGTAGCGGCTGCACAGGCCCTCCAGCAGCTCGAGGGTGCGGTCCTCCAGGGTGAAGCTGGCGTGGGCGCCCACCAGGCCGCGGAAGCGGGGCACGCCCTGGTCGGAGCGGTCGGCGAGCTTCTGCAGGTAGCGTTCGTTCTCCTGGAGGGTGACGTCGCGCTGGCCCTTGCCGCCGCGGTCGGTGACCTCGTAGCTGAGGCAGCCCCGCAGGCCGACGGTGGCCAGGCCGTCCTCCACCAGGTCCAGGGCGCCGCCGACGCAGGCCAGGCTGGCGTGGTGGTCGAAGACCAGGGTGGTGCCGCAGCGCACGGCGTCCCAGGCGCCCGGCCGCGCGCCAGGCGCACCGCGTCGGCGTCCAGGGCCCGGTCCAGGGGCCACCAGATCTCGGTCAGGATGTCGGTGAAGGTCTCCGGGCGGCGCGGGGCCAGGGGCATGCCCGCCAGCAGGGAGGCGTAGAGGTGGGCGTGGGCGTTGACGTTGCCCGGCAGCACGGTCACCCCCTGCAGGTCGCGGACCTCCTCGTCCGCGTTCGGCTGCAGGTCCGGCCCGCGCTCGACGATGCGCTCGCCCCGGATGCGCAGGTCGGCCCGCACCACCCGGGGCCGCGGCCCCGCATCCAGGTCCACGGGGAAGTAGTCCAGCACCAGCGCGTTCTTCAGCAGCAGCCCCCCGCCGGCGGCGGCGGCGTCCCGGTCGTTCACGGTCGTCCTCCTGTGGCCGAAGCCGGCGGCCGGCCGGTGCCGGCGGTCCCCGGCACCAATCTAACACACGATTTCATCCGGGGAAAATGGCGAGCGGGGCCGCCGGCCGGCGCCGGCGGCCCCGCGGGGCGGCGGACCGTCAGGACTGCGGGCTGCAGATCCTCGACGGTCTTGAAGATGTTGTTGACGCGTGTACTGCGTGACCACCCAGACCGTGGGGTCGTCGCCCACCCGCATCCAGGTGCCGGCGGGCGCGTCCGTCGGTCGTTCTCCCGGTCCTTGCCGAAGGCCAGGGTCAGGCGTGTGCCCGTCGGCGAAGGTCAGGGTGGCGGTCTGTCGCCGGCCGGTCCAGGCCGTAGGTGGCCGGGTCGGCCGCGGGATCGCCCACGTCCACCGCGCGGATGCTGGACACGCCGCCCAGGACCGCGTCGGCCTTGGTCTTGGCCAGGGGCTCGTGCTTCGGCGCGGTCAGCTCCCACTCCCAGGTCAGGCGGTCCACCTTGGGGGCGGTCGTGTCGGCCGCCGCGCTGTCGGTCGGGCGCCGGCACGGGGGCGAACACCTTGGCCAGGGTGCGGGCCGCCGTGCTCGTCGTCCAGGGTGATGCTGTCCACGGCGGTCTTGTCCTCCTGCACCGCCTGCAGGTCCAGGAAGTGGCGGCTCTGGGGCTGCGCCGGACCGCCGTAGAGGCCCAGCGCCGCCAGCACGTTGCCGCCGCTGACGTAGACGGCGTTCTCGCCGGGCCGGCGCACGAACTGGCCCTGGGCACCGCCGGCGCCGTTGCCCACGTCCAGGGCGATCACCTGGTCGCCGGCGCCGTTCCAGGCCCGGATGGTGACCGCCGTCGCCTTCGGCCAGGCCGTAGTCCGCCAGGACGCTCGGCGCGGTCGGAACGGAACTCGCCGGTCAGGCCGGCTGAGGACCTTGAGCAGGGCGTCCAGCCGCTGGTCGCTGGCCTTGGCGTTCCAGGCCGTGGCCACGGTCCAGCCCGTCGGGCCCCTTCTCCAGCACCACGGCCTCGGCGATCCTCGCCGTAGCCCAGGGTGATGCGGGTCAGGTCGTCCCGGGTCCAGGTGCCGTCCAGCAGGACCACCGCCGCGGACCGGTCCACGGTGCGGCGGTGGCTCGTCTTCTGCACGATCGCGATCGCGGCCAGCACCACCACGGCGACCGCCAGGATCACGAGATGCTTCGGTTTGAGCATGGTCGTCTCCCTTCTAGCGCGCGGCCGGGTGGCGCACGGACTCACGGTAACGGGTGGCTTCGCGGCGGCGGCTGCCGGCGCGCATCAGGCCGTAGGCCGTCAGCAGCACCGGCACCAGGAACACCACGACCAGGCGCCAGAACAGCTTCTCGCTGTCGCTGACCGGCCGGATCACCCGCTGGGTCAGGGTCTTGGCGCGGATGCTCAGCAGCTCCTGGCTGCCCGCCAGGTAGTCGATGGCGTTGAGCATCAGCAGGCGCGTTCTGGGGCGCGGCGATGATGTTGTCGTCGAACATCTTCGCGCTGCCGATGACCAGCAGGCGCGACGGGCTGCGGGCCGTGACCGGCTCCGGCGCCGGCGGGCGCCGCGTCTGCCGTGGTGTCGGCCGCGGCCGGCCAGGCCGGCACGCCGGCGTCGGCGTAGGTGTCGGGGAACGTGCCCTCCACCAGCACGCCCAGGGGCTGCGGGCCGGTCATCTCGTGGCCGGCGGTCCTGGAAGGCGGCGGCCGGCCACCGGTCCCTCGTTGAAGTCCACGGACCAGTTCTTGCCGCTGCTCTCGATGAGGTTGGTGGCCTTCAGGCCGTTCGCCGAGAGCTCGCCCGGGTCCACGGTCACCGGCGTGCCCCACAGGTAGAACAGGCTGCCGATGCGGTTGACGATGGGCGAGTCCTGGTCCATCTGGGACTCGGTCACGCGGATCTGGATGGGCAGGCGCACCGGGTCGCGGGTCTGCATGCGCAGGCCGCCGAGGTTCACCTCGCGGGGCAGGTCGATGGTCTCCATCGCCTCGTCCATGAAGTGGTCCTCGCCCACGGTGACGCCGAAGTCCGTCGAGCAGGGGCTCCAGGCCCGTGTCCAGGCCCTGGCCGCTGATGGTCCAGCCGCCGTCTGGGCGGGGCGTGTAGCCGTACTCGTGGGCCTGCACCGCCATGATCACCGGCATGCCGCCGCGCAGGGCGCGGTTGATCTCGTAGACCTGCCGCTCGTTGAGCTGGGCCATGCCCATGACGATCAGCAGGTCCGCGTCGTCGGGAATGGGCGACTCGGGGGTGATGTCGGTCTTGACCGTCTCGTAGTGGCCCTGGTTGCAGCAGGTCGCGAGATCTTCGAGAACTGCTCGGTGGGCTCGGGCGGCTGCATGCCCTGCTGCAGGTACATCATCGCCAGCTGCGGGATCGACGGTCTTCTTGGGACCGAACACCGCCACCTTGGGGGTGTGCTCCCGGGTCAGCCGGTAGATGGGGCCGATGACGTCCTGCTCGAGGGTGGCCAGGTTGTCGGGCAGCACCCGGGGCAGGGTCTCCTCGGGCTTGTCCTTGTAGGCGATGGTCATGGCGCTCCAGACCAGCTTGACGCCGATCTCGTCCTTGTCCACCGACTGCACCTGGAAGGGCTGGATGCCCTTGGCCGCCAGGGACTTCTGCATGTCCTCGTCGTCCTGCGGGTTGAAGACCGCGAACTGGATCATGCCGTTGGACACCTGCTCGAAGTTGAGCATCCGCTCGGTGATGTCCCGCTCCAGGTTGCGCAGCTGGGTGGGCATCTTGTCGGCGGGGGTGATGTAGAGCTTCACCTGCACCGGGACCTTCAGTCCCTGCAGGATCTCGACCGCCGCCGGCGACATGGTGAACAGGCCGTCGCTCGGTCAGGTCCACCCGGGCCCCGCGCAGGCCGCCCGTGACCCCGATCAGCAGGAAGGCCAGGGCCGTCAGCAGCACGGCCGCCACGGCGAAGGTCAGCCGGAAGTTGCGTCGCTTGGCGCTCATGTCAGTACTTCCTCCCTTCCAGCCACAGGGTGTTCAGGGCCAGGAAGACGCCGGTCAGGCCGAGGAAGTAGACCAGGTCGCCCAGGGTGATCATGCCGCGCTGCATCGTCTCGTAGTGCTCGGACAGGCCCAGGTAGTGGCCGCAGGAACGAGCCGACGCCGGGCAGCCAGCCGTCGATGGTGGCGGCGACCCACTGCTGGCCCACGATGAAGACCAGGAAGCAGGCCACGATGCCCAGGATGACCGCCGAGATCTGGTCGCGCATCAGGCCGCTGGTGAAGGTGCCGATGGCCAGGTAGAGCGCCGCCCAGCAGGGCCGCGCCCAGGTAGCCCGGAGACCATGGCCCCGCCGTCGGGGTTGCCCAGGTGGGCCACCATCAGCGGCAGCGGCAGGGTGCCGGCCAGCGCCACCAGGTAGAAGCAGAAGGCGGCCAGGTACTTGCCCAGCATCACCTCGCTGGTGCGCATGGGCAGGGTCATCAGCAGCTCGAAGGTGCCCAGCCGCTTGTCCTCGGCCCACAGGCGCATGCTCACCGCGGGGATGAAGAAGATCAGGAACAGGGGCAGCATCGCCGAAGAAGCTGCGCAGGTCGGCGGTGGCCTGCAGGAAGAACCCGTTCATCACCATGCCGCCGTTGAAGACCAGGAAGGCGATGATGAAGATGTAGGCGATGGGGCTGTTGAAGTAGGCGGAGAACTCCCGCCGGAAGACCGTCAGCGTTCCCTTGCATCTAGGCCACCCCCCGTTGCCGCCCGGCCGTCTCGTGGGCGCGGCGGGTCAGGGCGATGAAGGTGTCCTCGAGGCTGTAGGGGGCCTCGTGCAGCTCGATCAGGTGCCAGCCGCGGCCGCGGGCCAGGTCCTCGACGGCGCCGCACCAGGTCGCGCGCTGAAGGGGCCGCGCACCTCGAAGCGGGGCCGCGTCGCCGGCCGCCAGGCGTGTCGACGGTGTCCACGGCGTCCAGGCCCGCGCAGGCCGGCGGCGGCCTCGTCGGCGGCGGCGCGCAGGCCCACGTAGACGCGGTTGCTGCCCATGGCGTCGCGCCGCAGGTCGCCGACGTGGCCGTCGGCGATGATCCGCCCCTCGTTGATGATCACCACGCGGTCGGTGACCGGCGAGACCTCCTGCAGGATGTGGGTGGAGAAGATGATCGTCTTGGTGCCGGCCAGGGACTTGATCAGCTCGCGGATGCCCAGGATCTGCAGCGGATCCAGGCCGCTGGTGGGCTCGTCCAGGATCAGGATGTCCGGGTCGTGCACCAGGGCCTGGGCCAGGCCCGTGCGCTGCTTGTAGCCCTTGGAGAGCTCGCCGATGGGCTTGTGGTACTCGGTCACCAGGCCGCAGGCCTCGACGCACCAGTCCAGGCGCTCGCTTCAGGCGCGCCCCGTCCAGGCCGCGGGCCCGACCCACGAAGGTCAGGTACTCCTGGACGTTCATGTCGAGATAGAGGGGGACGTTCTCGGGCAGGTAGCCGATGCGGCCGCGGACGGCCAGGGGCTGCTCCAGGACATCGATCCCATCCACCTTCACGCTGCCCTCGTCGGGGGCCAGGAAGGTGGTGATGATCTTCATGGTCGTGCTCTTGCCGGCGCCGTTGGGGCCGAGGAAGCCGAGGATCTCGCCCCGGGCCACGCTGAACGACACCGCGTCGAGTGCGGCCATGGTCCCGAAGCTCTTCGAGACACCGCGCACTTCGATCATCGCGAAGACTCCTTCGGGCTTGGGTAGCGACAGACGTTCGAAATACGGAACGACGGGTTCGTAAGGTACCCCAACCGGGGCCATACAGCAATCGGGGTCTCCGGGTTCCCGCCGATCGACCTCCGGGCGGAGAACGGTTGCCCGCGGCCGCCGCGGCGGCGATACTGGACGCGCCGGGCGGACGCGCCCGCGAACCCCGACCGGGAGACGCCATGCCTGCCTTCCACCTGCACCTGATCCCCGGCGACGGCATCGGGATCGAGGTCATGGCCGAGGCCCGCCGCGCGCTGGAGCGGCTCGCCGGCCGGCGCGGCGACCTGGCCTTCACCATGACCGAGCACGACTGGAGCTGCGAGCGCTACCGCCGCGAGGGCGCCATGATGCCCGCCGACGGGCTGGCCCGCCTGGCCGACGGCGACGCCGATCCTGCTGGGGGCCGTGGGCTATCCCGGGGTGCCGGACCACGTCTCGCTGCGGGGGCTGCTGCTGCCCATCCGCACGGGCTTCGACCAGTACGTGAACCTGCGGCCGGTGAGGCTGCTGCGCGGGGCTCGACTCGCCGCTGAAGGCGGCGGCCGGCGGCATCGACTTCGTGGTGGTGCGGGAGAACACCGAGGGCGAGTACTGCGGCGTCGGCCGCGAGCGAGACACGCGGGCACCCCCGCACGAGACGGTGGTGCAGGAGGCCCGTTTCACCCGGCGCGGCACCGAGCGCGTGCTGCGCTACGCCTTCGACCTGGCCCGCCGGCGGCGCCGCCGGCTGACCAGCGCCACCAAGAGCAACGCCCTGAACCACTCCATGGTGTTCTGGGACCGGGTCTGCGCCGAGGTGGCCGCCGACTACCGGGACGTGGCCGTGACCAGCACCCACGTGGACGCGCTGGCGGGCTTCTTCGTCATGGATCCCGGGCGCTTCGACGTGGTGGTGGGCAGCAACCTGTTCGGGGACATCCTGACCGACCTGGGGTCGGCCATGCTGGGGAGCATCGGCATCTCGCCCTCGGCCAACATCGACCCGGAGCGGCGGCATCCGTCGATGTTCGAGCCGGTGCACGGCTCGGCGCCCGACATCGCGGGCCGGGGCATGGCCAACCCCGTGGGCATGCTCTGGTCCACGGTCCTGATGCTGGAGCACCTGGGCCTGGCCGCCGACGCCGCCGACCTGATGGGTGCTCTCGAGAAGGTGCTGGCCGCGCGCCGGGTGCGCACCCCCGACCTGGGGGGCACGGCCACGACGACGCAGATGGTGGACGCGGTGCTGGCCGCCCTGCCCGACTGACGGACGGACGGACGGCGGCCGGCTCCGGCGGAGCCGCGGCTGCAAGGAGGCAACAGCTTGTTCGGACTCGGCTTCCGCGAATTCCTGGTCATCGCCTTCATCCTGGTGCTGCTCTTCGGCGTCAGGTTCTGGATCCGCGTGGGCAAGCGCCTGGCGCGCCTGGATCAAGAGCCGCTTCAACCTGGACTGAGGCGGCCTCCCGCCGTTTGCCGTCCGCCCGGATGGCGTTAGCTTGTGGGCGTACAGGCCGGCCGCCCGGGCCGCCCTGCGCCGGTCGCGCGGCCTCCGCGTCGCCGCGACACCCGCGCCGGTCCCGCCGCCGCCGCCGAGCCCCCCGGCCGGCCTCCTGGTCCCAGACCGGAAAGCGAGGTGGGTCATGCTCAGAGCCCTCGAATCCATCACCGGCTACGAACTGCAGGCCCAGGACGGCACCATCGGCCGGTGCAAGGACTTCCTCTTCGACGACACGCGCTGGCGGATCCGCTACATGGTGGCGGCCACGGGCAAGTGGCTGCCCGGCCGCAAGGTGCTGATCACGCCGGTGGCCCTGGGCCGCCGGACTGGGACAACGCGTGCTGCCGGTGCGCCTGACCCGCGCACAGATCGGCAACGCGCCGCCCCTGGACCAGGACGCGCCGGTCTCCCGGCGCTGGGAGCGGGCCTGGTTCGGCCACTTCGGCTTTCCCCACTACTGGGACGGCCTGGGCACCTGGGGCCTGGGGCGCGGACCTGGACCCCGGCCGACGAGAGCGCCGCGCGAATCGCCGAGGTCGCCGACGGCGATCCCCACCTGCGCTCGTGCGACGAGGTCGCCGGCTACCGCGTGGAGGCGACGCGACGGCCCATCGGCCACGTGGAGGAGTTCATCGTCGACGACGAGGAATGGTCGATCCGCTTCCTGGTCGTGGACACGCGCAACCTGCTGCCGGGCCGCAAGGTGCTGATCGCGCCGGAGTGGCTGCGGGAGGTGGACTGGGAGCACATGGTGCTGCGGGTGGAGCTGACCCGCGAGGACGCCGTGCGCGAGAGCCCGCCGTTCGATCCGGACGCGGCGGTGAACCGCGAATACGAGACGCGGTTGTACGACTACTACGGCCGCCCCGTCCCCTAGCGCCGCGCCGCCGGTGCTCCGGCCGGCCGATGAAGGCCGACACCAGCCCCATGATGACGGCGCCCAGGACGGCCCAGCCGATGCCGTCCACCGAGAAGCCCGGCACCAGCACCGAACCCAGGGCGAAGAGGATGCCGTTGAGCACCACGTAGAAGATGCCCAGGGTCAGGATGGTCAGGGGCAGCGTCAGCAGCACCAGCAGCGGGCTTGAGCACGGCGTTGAGGAAGCCGAGCACGAGCGCCGCCACCAGCAGGCTGCCGATGCCCGCCACGTGCACGCCGGGCAGGATCACCGCGGCCGCCGCCAGGGCGACCGTCAATGCCAGCCAATGTCCGAGGAATCCGCGTCCCACGTTCGTTCCACCTCCGGAAAGGGCCCGGCTCCCACCATAGCACGGAGAGGTGCCGTCCGCAGGCCCGGCGGAATGTTCGTCACCTTCCCGCCGTTCGCGCGTAGACTGGGCCGACGATCCGCGACCGCGAACCAGGGAGTCCGACCGTTGGAACTGCAGCGCACCATCCGCGACCGCCGCCACGCCCGCTGGGTGAAATCCGCCCGGGACGGGGACGAGCGTGCGCTCGTGCGCCTCTACGACGAGCTGCAGCCGCCGGTGGCCTCCTACCTCCGCCTCCGCGCACCCGTGGACCACGATGCCGAGGATCTCATCTCCACGGTCTTCCACCGCTTCCTGTCGAACCTGGAGAGATACGATCCGCGCAGGGGGAGCGTCCTGGGCTGGCTGCTCGTCATGGCCCGCCACGCCCTGATCGACCACCTGCGCCGCGGCCGCGACACCGTGCCCGTGGACGAACTGGCCGACGTGCTCGCCGGCACCGCACCGGACCCCCTCGAGGGGTTGATCCGCACCGAACAGGCGGATCGGGTCCGGGCGGCGGTGGCCGAGCTGCCGGCCGAGGCGCGCGAGCTGCTCGCGCTCCACTACGGGCAGGAACTGCGTCTGCGGGACATCGGCGGCCTGCTGGGCCTGAGCGAGGCGGCGGTCAAGCAGCGGCTCAGCCGCCTGCGGCGCGAGCTGCGGGAGCGGCTGCGGAACGACACACGACCGGCCGCGCGGCCGGCGGGACGCCGGCCGGCCGCGGCCCGCGCCGCCGCCCGCGCCGGGCGGACCGGCTGACAGGGGAAAGGGGACATCATGCGGAACCGTGACCTGGACAGGCTGCTGCACGCGGTCCACAGCGTGGCGCCGCGGCGGGACGATCCCGCCCGCGACGCCCTGCGGCTGGACCTGGTGGGGCGGCACCGCCGCGCGCATCCCCGCAACCGAAGGTGGAAGATCATGACTCACAGGATCTGGTTCAGGCCTGCGCTGGCGTGCCTGGCTCTGGCGGCCCTCGGCGTGGCCGCGTGTTCGACGCCCACGGAGTACGACGTCTCCATGGGGCAGCAGCTGACCGTCGCCCTGGACGGGGCGGCCAAGGACGGGGGCACCGACACCATCGACCAGGTGGCGTCCTGGCTCGAGGGCCGGCCCGGGGTCGAGGGGGTGTGGGTCGGCATCGAGGAGCAGGCCGACGGCCCGCTCACCGGCAAGCTGACCGTGTGGGGGCAGTCCCTGGACGGGGCCGCCCTGCAGGCGGACCTGGCCGAGGCCTTCCCCGGCCTGGACGGGGCGGCCGTGACGGTGCAGCCGCTGGAGGGCACGGCCGAGGGCAGCTTCGCCGACGCCCTGGGCCATGCGGTGTTCGGGATCGAGGTCAGCGGCGACACCGCCGAGGAGGTGCGCGCCGGCATCCTCGCCCAACTCGCCGAGCAGGGCTTCACCGGTGAAGCCCAGGTGGATGTCATCGATGCCGACGGACAACGCACCGTGAACATCGACCTGAACGACGTGCAGACCGACGGCGGGCATGCCGTCATCGAGCTGAAGGACGAGTGACCGGGGATCATTCCCGGGTGACGAACGGAAGCCCCCGCCGCACCGCGTGGCGGGGGCTTCACGCCTGATGCGCCGTGGGGTCAGCGCACCAGCATCAGCTTGCGCACCGCGGGCTCGGCTGCGCCCTCCCGCAGCCGCGCGAAGTACTGCCCGCTGGGCACGCCGCGTCCCTGGTCGTCCAGGCCGTCCCACGGCACCTCCTGGGGACCGACGGTCAGGGGACCCTGCGCCAGGGTGCGCACCCGGCGACCCCGCACGTCGTACACCGCCAGCTCGGCCGGCTCGCCGCCGCGGGCCGTGAAGCGCAGCACGGTGCGGGGGTTGAAGGGGTTGGGGTAGTTGTCCAGCCGGGCGCCGCCGGCGGGGGGCACCGGGTCGCCCACGCCGCTCAGGCCCGAGCCGTAGTCCAGCACCACCGGCACCAGCAGGGGCGAGGCGGGGTCGTTGCTCAGGATGATCAGGGTGGCCCGGTAGACGCCGGGAAGCAGCCCCGTCGGATCGACGAAGACGGGCACCTGGGCCGCGCCGCCCGGGGGGATCTCGGCCGTCGGGGCGGTGGCCTGCAGCCAGGAGCCGTCGTCCCACACGGCGCTCACCACCAGGGGCAGCACCCCGTCGTTGTGCAGGGTCAGGACCGCCGCGGGGCCGGTCTGGTCCAGGGCGTCCAGGGCCGCCGGCAGGTCCACGAGGCCCGCGCCGGTCAGGTTGTCCCGGCCGGTGACGGCCGGCGCCGTGGTCACGTCGCGGGCGGTGGTCTGCAGGACTTCGGCCAGGGTGACGGGGGTCAGGCCCGGCGCGGCCTCCAGCAGGATGGCCGCCGCACCCGCCACGATGGGCGTGGCCATGCTCGTGCCCGAGTAGGCCACGTAGCCGCCGCCGGCGGTGGTGGAGGTGATGGCGTCGCCGGGCGCCGCCAGGTCGGGCTTCATCAGGCCGGGGGGCCAGGGATAGTCGTGGTAGTCGGCGGCGCTGTACGGGTTGTCGAAGTCCCACTGCACCGGCCCCGTGCTCGAGCCGGTCCACCAGGTGTCGGTGATGGTCAGGGCGCCCACGGTGATGACGGCGGTGGCGCCGCCGTGGGGCGCGTACCAGGGGTCGGGACAGTCGCCGGGGCTGGGCACGTCGCCGGGCACGGCCAGGTGGCCGCCCAGGTTGTCCCCGTTGCCGGCGGCGCAGATCCACGGCACGCCCGCGGCCATGAGCACGTCGGCGTTGTAGCGGTTGGCCACCCGCAGGTCGCTGCTGGCGCCGGTCCAGCCGCCGCTGAGGCTGAACAGGTCCACGCCGTGATCCAGGCCGAACTGCAGGGACTCCACCAGGTCGTCGAAGTAGCCGGGCAGCCCCCGCAGCACCATCAGCTGCGCGCCGGGGGCCACGCCGGTGGCGGTGCCCGCGGTGCCGTCGCCCACGATCAGGCCGGCGGTGTGGGTGCCGTGGTACCAGTCGGTGTCCCCGTCGTAGGGATCGTTGTCCTCGTCGATCGCGTCCCAGCCGTGGTGGGGGTAGGCGCCGCCGCCGTCCCACAGGTGGTTGGCCAGGTCGGGATGGTCGTAGGCGGCGCCCGTGTCCACGTGGCCCACCAGCGACGCCCTGGCCGGTCAGCCCCCGGGTCCAGGCTGCGGGCGCGCCCACCTTGTCCAGGTGCCAGGCGCGGACGGCGGCGGCCGCCGCCGCGGCGGGCAGATCGGCGGCGGCCGCCGGACTGCCGAAGGCCTCGCTGGGGACGTCGTCCAGCCACAGGCCGGCGATGCCCGGCAGGGAGGCCAGCTGCTCCACCGCCAGGGGCGTCGCATCCAGGCTGATCATGCCGGCGAGCCACAGGGCGCGCGGCGGCCCGGCCAGGCCGGCGGCCGCGAGCTGGTCCAGGCGCGGGCGCAGGGCCGCGAGGCTGCGGTCGGTCTGGATGCGCGCGGCGTCCAGCACGGTGCCCCGCCGCAGGGGGGCGGCCACGTCGCCCAGCAGGGTGCCCAGGGCGGCCGGGTCCAGGCGCTCGGCCGGCACCAGCACCACCGGCAGCCGGTCGGCGCCGGCGGCCTTGTCCATGGCCGCGGCCAGGCGCGGATCCAGGCGCGCGGAGCCGCTCGTCCGTCTGAGCGGCGGGTTCTGGGCCAGCTCGGCGGCGGCCGCGGCCCCCACCACCGGGTCGAGGCTGATGACCAGCGACGCCGGTTCGGCCCGCGCCACCGGATCGCCGTCGATCCAGGTGAAGGTGCGCGCCAGCACGTTGTCGCCCTCGTCGTCCTCGGCCACCTGCCCGCCCGTGTCCAGGCGCATGGTCAGGGTGTGGCCGCCCGCGGGCACGAACAGCGGGTGGTCCTGGACCGCGGCCCAGGAGGCGGCCGGCAGCCCGCCCACGGTCCAGGCCGCCTGGGGCGCGCCGTCCAGGTCCAGGCGCACGGTGAACGCGGCTCCGGCCTCGGCCAGGCCGTCGTTGAGGAAGGCGAAGCTGACGAAGGTGGTGTCGCCGGCGGCCAGCCAGGTGTCGGTGCGGCCGCCGCGGTGGGGCGAGGCCACCAGCGCCGCCGCCCAGCCGTCGGGTTGGTGCGGGGCCAGGTTGGGCCGCAGGGCGCCGATTGGCCGTGTAGACGTTGTGGCCCTGGGTCGGGTAGTCCCGCCGGTCGATCCAGGCCGCGTGCACGTTGCCGCCGGTGATGAGCCCGGCCTCGGCGTGGAACTGGGGCTCGACGCGGGGCTGGTCGGTGACCGTTTCCACGCCGCCGAACAGGGCGGAGTGTCCGCCGCCGGAGCCCAGGCGCGCGGCCAGGTCGAACTCGTCGCCGCCGGCCGGCGCGTCCAGCCACAGGCAGCCCACCAGGCCGTCGCGGGTGAAGACGGTGGGACCGACGCTCTCGTAGGGGTCGGCGATCATCTCGATGGGACCGTACCAGCTCTGGGCCCCGTCCCAGCTGTAGGCGTAGATGATGTCGCCGTCGGTGCTGACGCCGTCGGTCCAGTCGTGCTGGTAGACCACGAACACCTGGTCGCCCTGGCAGGCCAGGCGGGGAAAGCCGCAGTTGTTGGGGGTCCAGCCGGTCATGCTGGCCACGTCCAGGAAGCTGCCGCTGTACTGGTCGCTGGCCACGAGGATCTCCATCTCACCCGTGTCGTAATCGGCCTCGGCGTTGACCAGGTGCACCAGGCTGCCGTTCATGGCCGCGTCCGGCCAGTACTCGGGGTAGCCGTCGGGCAGGAAGTAGTCGTAGGTGATGTTGCGGCCGCCGTCGGACGAGAACATGAACAGCAGGGTCCACTCGTAGGCGTAGAGGTCGTAGTTGACCGTGTACCAGGTCGTGGCGATGAAGACGCGGGCGAAGTCGCCCCCGCCGGAGACGGCGATGGTCGGGGTGGCCAGGGGCTCGCCGGCCTCCAGCCCTTCCACGTAGGCCCAGTGCAGGGGGTCGTCGGCCGCGGCGCTGCGGGCGCGCATCAGCACGCCCGGTTCGGCCACCCACACCACGTACAGGTAACCGGCCGCGTCGATGGCCAGGTCCGGGTGGTACTCGTCCGCGGGATACGAGGGCATCTCCCACACGGTCCAGGTCTGCCCGTCGTCCTGGGAGCGGGCGATGTGGATGTCGCGGTCGGTCCCGCCCAGGTCGGTGGCGGCGAAGGTGGCCCACAGGTCGCCGGTCAGGGGGCTGACCGCCAGGGACACGTACTCGTCGTTCATGTTGGTGGGGTTGGCCAGGAGGCGGTCGTTCGTCCAGGGCGGCAGGCCCTTGTCGGCGCTGCGGGCCGCCGGTGCGGTGGCGGCCGGGGCGGTGGCGCCGTCGGCGCGCATGGCCAGCGGCGAGGTCAGGGCGGCGATGCGGGCCCGCAGGTCCGGCGCCAGAGGTGCGGCCACGGCGGCCACGGCCGCCTGCGCCGTCAGGTCGCGCTCGGGGAAGACCCGGCGGGCCGAATCGGGCAGCGAGGACGCAGTGCGGCGGCGATGGCGGGGCGCGGCGTCGGCCACGGCGGTGCGGGCGGCCGCCGGCAGGCTGCGCCCGGCAACGGCGGCGTGCGGCGGGTCGGCCAGCGGGGCCGGCGGCGTGAGTTCGCCCGGGCCGCCGGCCCGGACGGAACCGGCAGCGGCCAACACCGCAGCGGCGCTCCACAGGACGAGCCTGGAATGAAAATGAAATAATCTCATAAAAATCCTGCCTCCCGGTACGGCCCGAACGACCGCCGCACGATACGAGAAACACTATAACATAAAATAAAGTACCAAAGCGATAATAAATACGCCGGTAGCCGGGGGTTAATTGTCACGTATCCGTTACAGGCGGGTCGTTTAGATGGAAACGAAAACGTTTGCCATCTAGCATTCCATCTTGCAAGTCAGAGTGATCTCGTGTATCATAGCCGCGGGGGAAAGTGCAACACAGAGGGATCACCGCCCGCGGAGGGGGCCTGAGAACCATGAAGAAAGTCTACGAGCGTCCGGAACTCCGGACGGCCCAGATCGCGTTCGGCGTCTTTGGCGCGTACGGCAACGACGGCGGCAACAACGGTGGGGATGTTGACCACGGGGGGCATCATCATCGTGGCGGCGGCGGTTGGTGGTGGTGGCGTTAGACGGGAATTCGCGGCAAGCGATGAGCGGCCGGCCCGATGGGCCGGCCGCTTTTTCGTATCTCAGCGCGGCACCACGTCCCAGAACCCGGGGTCGCGCCGGAACTGCAGCACGTAGGCGGGCACCTGCTCCAGCAGGGCCATGGCCGCCGTCAGCATGGCGTCGTGGACGGTGAGCGTGGCCGCGTCGCCCAGGCCCACCGGAGGCGCCACCTGGGCCGCCAGATCGGCCACCGCCCGGGCCGGCGCCGCCGGCAGCAGGGCGTGGGCGGGGGCCTGCTCCAGCAGCAGGATCGCGGCCAGGGGCGCCGCGCCGCCGCGCTTGTCGGGGAAGAAGGCGTTGAAAGGGGTGCCCACCAGCACCGGCGGGTGCCCGTCCAGCTCCACCAGGTTCATCTCGTCGTTGAGAACGTGGTGGACCGCGCTCAGGCTCGCCACCGTGGACTTGCCCGCCCCCGATGGCCCCACGAACAGGTACCCCCGCCCGTCCCGCACCACGCCCGCGGCGTGGACCAGCGCGGCCCGGTAGCCCAGCCGCCGCGCGGCGCTGTGGAACATCTGGTAGACCAGCTGCTCGAAGACCCGCATCATCTGGCCCCGCAGCAGGGTCGAGCGCACGGTCACCTCGCCGCGGCCGGCGGCCTCGTCCCAGCGGCCGTGGATCAGGCCGTGGTCGATGTCGAAGCGGTCGCCGTCCACGGTCTTGGTCAGCAGCAGGCTGTTGGGCACGGGGCAGGGATGCTCGTCCCGGGCCAGGGCCACGTCCACCGAGACGGTGGCCGGGCCCGGATCCGTGGGCCGGCCGAAGTAGTGGGCCAGGAAGCGCCCATGCCGGGCTCGGGGCTGGTCAGCTCGATGACGGCCCGGCCCAGGCGCAGGCGGTAGGGGGCGTGGTCCTCGGTCGGTCATCGGCAGGGTGTCCTTTCGCGTTCGTGTCGCCTTTCCGGCGGCCCCGGCAGTCCTACCACGTCGGCCGCCGCGGTCCCGAGTCTTGAGTGACGATCCGCCCTGTGGGATACTGCCGGCCCGGTGCGCGGACGGTCCGCGCGGCCGCGCCGCCGAGGACGCCATGCCCCGACCGCCCCGACCCGAACGCGTGCCGCCGAAGCTCTGGCGCTACGAGCTGCCGGGAGGGCTGGATCGTGCTGGCCGGACGCACCGACCAGGACAACGACCGCCTCTCCCTGCGCCTGGCCAAGCCCAACGACTGGTGGTTCCACGTGAAGGGCCTGCCCGGCAGCCACGTGCTGCTGCAGGTGCCCGCGGGGGAGGAACCGGACAACGCCACGGTCAAGGCCGCCGCGGCCATCGCCGCCTGGCACAGCCGCAAGCGCGAGTCGCGGGAGGTGGCCGTGTCGGCCACGCGCGCCCGCTACGTCACCAAGCCCCGGGGCGCCAAACCGGGGACCGTGGAGATCCGCAAGGAGAAGATCCTGAAGGTGCGGCCGGCCGTGCCGGAGGGAGCGGAAGGGGAATGATGGAGACGCTGCGCCGCCTGGCCGGGAGCTTCGGCAACCACCCGCTCTTCCCGCCGACCCTGATGGTGGCCGGCACCCTCCTGGTGCTGCTGGTGCTGAGGCTGGCGGTGATGCCCGTGCTGCACCGCATCGCCCGGCGCACCCGCGGCGACACCGACGACCTGCTGCTGGATCGCCTGGCGCCCGCCGTTTACCTGACCGTGGCGCTGGGCGGCTTCGAGTGGGTCGCGACCTATCTGCTGTCGCCGACCCCCCGCTGGCTGAACAGCCTGGTGGCCAGCCTGATCGTCGTGGTCTGGATCCGCTTCGCCCTGCAGGGGGGCGGCGTGATCTTCCGGGCCGCCCACCTGGGGGCCGGCCGCTACCGCTGGATCCAGCCCCAGTCCCTGCCCCTGTTCCAGTTCGTGTACAAGGTGGTGCTGGTGGGGGTGGCGTCGTACGCGCTGATGTCGGCGTGGCACGTGAACCTGACCAGCTGGCTGGCGTCGGCCGGCGTCGCGGGCATCGCCGTGGGCTTCGCCGCCAAGGACACCCTGGCCAACTTCATCAGCGGCGTGTTCATCCTCATGGACGCCCCCTACAAGGTGGGGGACGTGATCATCATCGACGACGTGACCCGCGGCGAGGTCACCGACATCGGCATGCGCTCGACCCGGCTGCTGACCGTGGACAACGTCGAGGTGACCGTGCCCAACGCGGTCATCGGCAACGCCAAGATCGTCAACGAGAGCAGCGGACCCACCCTGCAGATGCGGGTGCGCGCCGCGGTGGGCGTGGCCTACGGCAGCGACGTGGACCGGGTCCGCGAGGTGCTGCCAGGGCGCAGCGCGCGGCCTGCCCCACGTGGAGGCCGACGAGGAGCCGGTGGTGCGCTTCACGGGCATGGGGGAATCGAGCCTCGATTTCCTGGTGCTGGTGCTGGCGGATCATCCCCGGTACCGCCCGGCGGTCGCCGACGAGCTGAACACGCGCATCTACAAGGCCCTGGGCAAGGCGGGCATCGAGATCCCGTTCCCGCAGCGGGACGTGCACGTCCGCAGCTGGTCACCGCCGCCGACGTGATCGCCGCGGCCGCGGTCGGCCGCCGACCGGCGCGGTGTCGCCGGCGTCGCTCACGAGCCGTGCCCCGCGGACATGAGCCGGTTCCAGAGGTTGATCATGCCGATGGTGGCGGTCAGGGCGGCGATCTCGTCGGGAGCGAAGTGCTCCGCCAGCGCCTGCTTCAAGGCCGTACGGTCCGCGGCCGGATCGAGCGAGGTCAGGGACTCGGTCCAGGCCAGGGCGGCCCGCTCGCGGGCGGAGAAGTCGTCCACGTGGCGCCACACCACCAGCCGGTCCAGCCGCCGCTGGGTCTCGCCGTCCTGCCGCGCCTCGTCCAGGTGCATGTCCACGCAGAAGGCGCAGCCGTTGATCTGGGAGGCCCGCAGCTTCACCAGGTGGCGCAGGTGCGGATCCTGGCCCTGGTCGGTGATGGCCCGCTCGACTCCCAGCAGTGCGCGCATGACGCCGGGAATCCGTTCCCGGTAGGTGAAAGGGTCGTCTGTCTTCATGCTGATCTCCTCGGTGAGAGTGCTCGCTATCTTCATGATGATGACGATCGGGACGGCCGCAACGTGACGCGGTTGCGGATCCCCTTGCCGCCCGGTGCCCTTCGGCGTTAGGCTGGGGAGGTGCGGCCGCCCACCGTGCGGGAAGGGGCCGGGCCATGGGGGAGTTGAAGGGATACCGCTTCGCGTCATCGCCCACCGAGGCCGTCGCGCTGCTGCGCCGGGGCCCCGGCCGCGGCGCCTACATCGCCGGAGGCACCGACCTCCTGCGGGGGCTGCCCGGCTACGACTTCTTCGTCGACATCAACCACGCCGGCATCGACTCCATCGACCAGCACCCCGGGGGCGACGTGTTCCTGGGTGCGGCCACGCCCGTGGCGCGGGCTGCGGGGGACCGCCGCCTGGCCGTCTTCGCCGGCGCCGCCCTGGTCGAGGCCCTGGCCGCCTGCGCCCGGCGGGTGGCCCGCGCCACCGCCACCGTCGGCGGCCAGGTCTGCCACCGCAGCCGCTGCGGTGAGCTGGCGCCGGTGCTGCTGGTCCTGGACGCGGAGTGCGTCATCGCCGACGAAGCGGCCACCGCCACCCTGCCGCTGAGCGCGCTTCTACCGCGGCGAGGGCGGCACCGCCCTGGCCGATCGCCTGCTGGTGGGGCTGGTGCTGCCGCGGACGGCGCGTCTGCGCCGCTGCCTGGTCCACCGCCACGCCAGCGAGCCCGGCGGCGCGGCCCTGGCCCAGGTGGCCGTGGGCCTGGACGTGGTGGAGAACCGCATCGTCAACCTGCGGATCGGCCTGGCGGGCGCGGTGCGCGCGCCCCAGCGGACGCTGCTGGCCGAGGCCGTGCTCACGGGTCTGGACCCGCGGGCGGTGGGGCCGGCCGAGGTGCGCGCCTGCGCCGCGGCCGCCGCCGCGGAAATGGCCCCCCTGGACGACGGCTACGCCTCGGCCGGTTACCGGCGGGACCTGGTGGCGGAACTGTCCGGCGCCTGGTGGCGCGGGCGCTGGGCTGGCGGGACGAGGACGAGCCCGACGGTCCGGCCTGACCCCGCGCTTCGGGGTTGACGCCCGCCGACCGGCAGGCGACCATCCCGCCGACCCCTGAAGAATCAGGTCACTGCGCGGCCGTCGCGGCCGCGCACGCGGCTACAGCTTTGGGCGCGCCGTCGGGCGCGCCGGGAGGGAACCCATGAGGAACATCGAGTGCACGGCGGACGGCACGGCCGCGGTGCTGGTCGCGGTCGCCCTGGCGGCCCTGGCGGGCTGCAGCGGCAAACAGGTGACCCGCGCGGACGTCGACGAGCAGATCGACCTGAGCGGCGAGTGGAACGACACCGACAGCCAGCAGGTCTCCGCGGCCCTGGTCACCCAGATCACCGGCAGCCCCTGGGTGGAGGACTTCATCGCCGAGCACGGCAAGAAGCCCTACCCTGATCATCGGCACGATCCGCAACAAGACCCCCGAGCACATCGCGGTCAAGACCTTCATCGCCGACCTGGAGCGCAAGTTCATCAACGGCGGGCGGGTGAAGGTGGTGGCCTCGCGCCGAGGAGCGCGACCAGATCCGCGGCGAGCGCGCCGACCAGCAGGAGTTCGCCTCCGAGGAGACCATGAAGCAGTGGGGCCGGGAGAAGGGCGCCGACTACATGCTCATCGGCGAGATCAACTCCCAGTTCGACACAGGAGGGCGGCGACCAGGTGAAGTACTACCAGGTGGACTGCTACCTGGTGGACCTCCAGGACAACACGAAGGTCTGGGCGGGCTTCGAGAAGATCAAGAAGTTCGTGGGCAAGCACAAATACAAGCCCTAGGCCGTGATCACCCGCCGCCAGCCGCACGCGGCATCCGGGAGCAGGCCGTCCGCTGGCGGCGTCCTGCTCCTGGCTGGCGGCCGCCAGCGTCCGGCTGCGCCACCTACTCGCGCCAAGATGGCCGACCTGCAGGCCCGAGTTCTCCCGGGGCGACTGGGACGCGGCCCTGGCCACGGTCGAGGAGCACGGCCGGCTCGAAGGACCAGCTGCTGGTCTTCCTCGAGCGCGGCCTGATCCTCCACTACGCCGACCGCTGGCGCCGAGAGCAACGAGGCCTTTGCCGCGGCCGAACGCCTCAGCGACGAGCTCTACACCAAGTCCATCAGCGAGGGCGCCGCTCTCGCTGATCTCCAACGACAACGCCATCAGCTACCGGGCCCGGCCCTTCGAGCTGGCCATGGTGCCCTTCTACAAGGCCCTCAACTACATCTACCTGGGCCAGCGGGACGAGGCGTTGGTGGAGGCGCGGCAGCGCCAGCCTGCAGCTGGCCAAGTACGTGGACGCCACCCTGGACGGCCTGCGCGA
The DNA here is from genome assembly GCA_963825035.1 of Candidatus Krumholzibacteriia bacterium. Taxonomy (GTDB): domain Bacteria; phylum Krumholzibacteriota; class Krumholzibacteriia; order LZORAL124-64-63; family LZORAL124-64-63; genus JACZKN01. Next base: position 314,530 of record CAWGRT010000010.1, read on the forward strand.
GGAGGACCGCGGCGGCCTCGAGCGCATCCGCAACGACGCCTTCCTGCTCTACGTCAGCGGCATGCTCTACGACTGGGACGGCGAGCTGAACGACGCCTTCATCGCCTACCGCAACGCCGCGGTGGCCTACCAGCAGAACCACGCCGCGCTGCAGCTGGACATCCCGCCGTCGCTGGCCCGGGACCTGGAGCGGGTGGGCCGGCGCATCGGCTTCCGGCGACGAGCTGGCCCAGCTCAGGACCAGTTGCCCGGACGTCTTCGCGTCCCTGCCTCCGCCCGACGACGACACGACAACGCGCGAGGACTACGAGCAGGCGGTGCGCTGGCAGCCCGGCACGGGCGAGGTGGTCCTCTTCCTGGAGGACGGCTTCGTCTCCCCGAAGAAGCAGGTCCGCTCCGACTTTCCCATCCTGACCCGGGATTCCTACGCGGACCGTGATCGCTGGGCCTGGGAGGTGTCCGGGCGGCGGCACTGGCGCGGCCATCGGCGTGATGCGAAGGTCGAGATCGCGTACTGGCTGTCGGTGGCCGTGCCCGAGCTGGAGGACTCGCCCGGTCCCCTGGGCGCGGTGCGCGCCTCGGCCGGCGGGCTGAACGACCACGCGGCCGGCGCCCGGGTGGAGAACCTGTCCCGGGCGGCGCGCATCACCTTCGACGCCGAGCAGCCGACCATCCTCTTCAAGACCATCCTGCGGGGCCTGACCAAGTACCTGGCCAGCCGGGGCGCCGAGAAGGCGGGCGGCGAGTGGGCCGGCCTGGCGGCCAACCTCTTCGGCGCCGTCACCGAGAGCGCGGACACCCGCGGCTGGCTGACCTTGCCGGCGGACGTGTGGCTGGTGCGCCTGCGGCTGCCGGCGGGCACCTATGACCTGCACGTGGACCTGAAGGACCGCGCCGGCCGGTCGCTGGGGACGCAGACCCTGCAGGGGGTCGCCGTGAAGGCGGGCGACTGGACCTTCCTCTCCCGCCGCATCTTCCAGAGCCAGGATTGACCCCCTGACGCGAGGAAGCCGGGCCCCGTGGGGACCCGGCTTCCCGTTGCGCCAGGGTGTGTTCGCCTAGCGGTAGTCGGCTTTCAGGGCGCCCCAGGCGATCTCCGCGTCGGGCACGCCCGCGGAGTCCCAGTGCACCGCGAAGTAGGCGTCGGCGGTCCACTGCTCGGACCAGACGCCGTTGTTGTTCACGTGCAGCCAGCCCGGCTTGACGTCGCCGTAGGTGCTGAAGAACAGGTACGACTTGGTCACGTCCTCCCAGGTCACGATGTAGCTGCCCGGGTCCAGGCCGTAGGTCTGGTCCGAGAAGTCGAAGGTGACTTCCTGGGTGCCGTTGCTGAAGTTCAGCGGCTGCTCGACGCGGGCCAGCTCGTTGTGGTCCAGGTCCATCAGGACGCAGGCGACGGAGTCGCCCGCGGCCAGGCAGGTCTGCCCGCCGATGGTTCATGCTCGCGTCCAGGCGGAGCTGGAACGACACCGTCGTCAGCTGGGCGGTGCAGTCCACCACGAACTGCTGGCCCACGATGATGTGGGTGCTGCCGGGGAGTTCGCCCACCATCATCTCGTTGGAGAAGAGGGTGTTGTAGCTGCCGGTGGAGCACTGGGCCACTGCGCTGTTCGGTCCGGCGATGGCCGCGCCCACCAGGCACAGGGTCAAAACCGCAATCTTCTTCATGTCGCCCTCCTGGCGCTGGGTTGGATCCATGGGCGTCGCGACCGGCGGAGCCGGCCGAATGCGCACGTCAGGATGCCTATCGACGCGGTTGCGGGAGGGCTTTAGCGATTATCCGCGGGGAAGACGGAGCACGGGAAACGATGAGGAAGCGAAGGGCGCGTCCGTCAACTCCCCGCGCCGGGACAGCAGGAGCCGGGCCAGGCGGGCCCGCTGCAGGGGACCCAGTCCCCAGGACCAGCGGGCGACGGCGCCCGGCTCCGGGTCGCGGCCCAGCAATTCCCGGTAGAGGGCGGCCACGTACGCGTCGCGGGTGCCGCCGGCGGCGGGGAAGCGGGCGGGGTCGGCCAGGGCCGCCAGACGGTCCGGCCAGGGGGACGGCAGGTCGCGCCAGGTCGCGGCCAGGGGCGGGGCGGGCGGGCGTTCCCCCGCCGCGGCCAGGCGGGCGTACTCGTCGCTGAGGATCATCTCCCAGGCGATCAGCGCCCGGTGCTCGGCGTCCAGGGCCCGCTGCCAGCGGTCCAGCTCGTCCGGCGCGGGGCGGCGCCCCACGGTCACGGGGTAGACCGAGGCCAGCCACGCCGCCGCCGGCACCGTCCCGGCGCCCGGGCCCTGCGCCAGGTCGCGCACCGCCAGCGCGCGCACCGCCCGCGGGCCCACCGACATGTGATCGGTCCAGGCGGCCGGCATCAGCTGGGTGGCGGCGGTGGCCGCCAGGCCCATCACCAGGGCCAGCTCCCACAGGGGGCGGCCGCGGACCCAGGCCGAGGTCCAGACCGCCATGCCGACGAAGGTCAGGACCACCACCGTCGGCTGGGGCCAGTGCAGCAGGGCGAAGACCAGCCCGCAGGCCGCGGCCGTGCCCGTCGGCCCCAGCCCCATGGCCCGCAGCCGCCGGGCGGGCAGCACCAGGAACACCGCCAGCTGGAGCCCGGCGTAGAAGGGGTAGGTGACCGCCGACTGCAGCACGCCGGTCCAGTCCGGCCGCACGCCCGCGGCCAGACCCAGGGCGGCGGGGCCGGCGATCATCACCAGGTCGGCGGCCAGCCAGCGGCGCCGGGCCGGGGGCGGGCCCGGCGGGCGGCTCCGGGGCGGCGCCAGGGCCAGGGCGACGAGGGCGGCCGCCAGCACGCCGCCGGTGATCCAGGCGGCGGCTCCGGGCGCGCCGGCGCCCAGCACGAACCACACCGCCGCCAGCAGCAGGGGGTAGACGAGGATCAGTTCGGCAAAGGGACGCTCCCAGCGGCGGGCGCGGGCGTGGCCGGCGGCGGCGAACAGGGCCAGCACCGCCACGGCGGCGGTGACGGCGGCGGCCGGGCCGGTCACCGCGGCCGCGCCGGGCGCCGCCCAGGGCAGGGGCCAGGCCCGCGCCTGCTCCGCCGGTGCCAGGGTCAGGGCCGTGCCCGCCAGCACCGCCGCGGCGCAGGTCAGCACCCAGGCGGCGGCCACCAGGACTTCGGAGCGGGGCTGGAAGGATCTCACGGCGACTCCCGGGGGCGACGCTGGGGGCGACGGATCGGCGCTGCAGGTTAACAGGTCCGCCGCGGTCGCGCCACCGCGGCGCGGTGCAGGCCGCCGGCGGAACCGGGTTTCCCCGCCGGGGGCGGGGCGTTATGATTCGGGACGGCTGCCGACCGGGCCCGGCCCGGCCAACTCCGACCCGCGAGGTGCACCCCGTGCAGGATCACGTCCACCACCTGATCGAGAAGATCCGCGACTCGATCATCGGCGACGAGCGGGCCCTGGACGGCCCCTACGGCCCGCGGCGCATGACCTACGCCGACTACACCGCCAGCGGCCGCAGCCTGCGCTTCATCGAGGACTTCATCCGCGACGAGGTGCTGCCCCTGTACGCCAACACCCACACCGAGACCTCCAGCACCGGCCTGCAGACCACCCGTTTCCGGGAGGACGCGCGGCGCGTCATCCTGGAGGCCTGCGGCGGCACCGACGAGGACGTGGTCATCTTCGCCGGCGCGGGGGCCACCGGCGCCATCGACAAGCTCATCGAGATCCTCAACCTGCGGATTCCCTGCGACCTGGACGAGAAGTACGGGCTCAGCTGCCATATCCCCGCGGACAAGCGGCCGGTGGTCTTCATCGGGCCCTACGAGCACCACAGCAACGAGCTGCCGTGGCGCGAGTCCATCGCCGACGTGGTGGTGATCGCCGAGGACCAGGACGGGTGCATCGACCAGGCGCACCTGGAGCGCGAGCTGGTGGGGCACGCCACGCGGCCCCTGAAGATCGGCAGCTTCTCGGCGGCCAGCAACGTCACGGGCATCGTCAGCGACACCCGGGGGATCACCCGGCTGCTGCACGCCCACGGCGCGCTGGCCCTGTGGGATTTCGCGGCGGCGGCGCCCTACGTGGACATCGAGATGAACCCGGCGGACGCGGCCGGCGACCGGGCCGCGGCCAAGGACGCGGTGTTCATGTCGCCCCACAAGTTCATCGGCGGGCCCCAGACGCCCGGCGTGCTGGTGGCCAAGCGGAAGCTGCTGACCAACCGGGTCCCGTCGGTGCCCGGCGGCGGCACCGTCAGCTACGTGGGGCCGGACGACCACACCTACCTGGTCGACCCGGCCCACCGGGAGGAGGGCGGCACGCCCGCCATCGTCGAGGCCATCCGCGCCGGGCTGGTCTTCCACCTGAAGCAGGCGGTGGGGGCGGGCAACATCGAGGCCCTGGAGAAGCGTTTCGTCGAGCGCGCCATCGCCCGCTGGTCGCGGCATCCCGGCATCCGCATCCTGGGCAACCTGGACGCCCAGCGCCTGTCCATCGTCTCCTTCGTGATCCGCCACGGCCAGGACCGGGTGCTGCACCACAACTTCGTCGTCGCGCTGCTGAACGACCTCTTCGGCATCCAGGCCCGCGGCGGCTGCTCGTGCGCCGGGCCCTACGGCCACCGGCTGCTGGGCATCGACCTGGCGCGCAGCATGAAGTTCCACGAGGCCATCAACGCCGGCAGCGAGGGCATCAAGCCCGGCTGGGTGCGGGTGAACTTCAACTATTTCATCTCGGACGAGGTGTTCGAGTTCATCCTGGCTGCGGTGGAGCTGCTGGCCGACGAGGGCTGGCGTCTGCTGCCCCACTACGAATTCTGCCCCACCACGGGCATCTGGCGCCACCGGGATGCGCGCCCGGGGTGCAACCTGCGCCTGGCCGACATCGGCTACGCGTCGGGCACCATGCAGTACCGGGCCCGCCACCTGACCGAACCCGAGACGGCCTTCGGGGAGTACCTGGCCGAGGCGCGCCGCCTCGTGACGGCCATGCAGGACCTGGCGGCCCAGGCGGGGGTATCCGACGGCCCCGTGCCCGGGGGAACGCCGCCGGCGCTGAGCGCGGAGCTGGAGCGGCTGCGCTGGTTCCCCCTGCCGGGGGAGATGCCGGCGACCGGCGGGACGGTGGGGGACCGCGGCTGATGCGCACGAACCTGCCCTTCGCCATCGCCCCCCAACCGGACGAGACCACCTGCGGGCCCACCTGCCTCCACGCCGTCTACCGCTATTTCGGCGACGACATCGCCCTGGCGCGGGTCGTGGCCGAGGTGCCGGTCCTGGCCGAAGGGGGCACCCTGGCGGTGCTCCTGGGCTGCCACGCCCTGGCGCGCGGCTACCGGGCCACCATCTATACCTACAAGCTGCAGATCTTCGACCCTTCCTGGTTCGCCGCCGGTGCGCCGCCGATGGCCGCCCGCCTGCGCGAGCAACTCCGGCACAAGCAGGAGACGCGCCTGCAGGCGGCCACCCACGGCTACCTGGAGTTCCTGGAGCGGGGCGGCGAACTGAAACTGGAGGACCTGAACGCCGGCCTGCTGCGCCGCTGGCTCAAGAAGGACGTCCCCCTGATCACGGGGCTGTCGGCCACCTGGCTCTACCGGACCATGCGGGAATACGGGCCCCGCGCCGACTACGACGACGTGCGGGGAGAGCCCGTCGGCCATTTCGTGGTCCTGCACGGCTACGATGCGGAGGAGCGCACCGTGGCCGTCGCCGATCCCCTCGAGGGGAACCCGTGGACCGGCCGCCGCCACTACACGGCCGACATGGACCGGCTGGTCACGGCCATCCTGCTCGGAGTCCTGACCTACGACGCGAACCTGCTGGTGATACCCCGCCGCGGAAGGAGAGCCCGTGAGCAGGCCGATCCTGATCGTCGCCGACGACCCCGGCCGCTGGCCGCTGGAAGTGCCCGGAGTGGAGAAGGTCACGGCGCGGGCCTATGTGGCCGACGAACGCTTCTCCAGCCTGCGCAAGGCCGATGTCTACAACCTCTGCCGCAGCTACCGCTACCAGAGCCTCGGCTACTACGTGTCGCTGCTCGCGGAGGCCCGGGGGCACCGGCCGGTGCCCAGCGTCTCGGCGGTCCAGGACCTGAAGTCCCAGACGATCCTCAAGATCGCCGCCGACGAATTGCAGGCGCTGGTCCAGAAGAGCCTGGCGCCGATCCAGTCGCAGGAGTTCACCCTCAGCGTCTACTTCGGCCGCAACCTGGCCAAGCGCTACGACCGCCTGGCCGGCCGGCTGTTCACCATGTTCCCGGCGCCCGCTGATGCGCGCCGGCTTCGTGGTGGGACAGAAGAGCGGCAAGTGGACCCTGGCCAGCCTGAAGGCCATCGGCGGCAACGAGATCCCCGACGAGCACCGCGACTTCGTCGTGGAGGTGGCGCAGGAGTACTTCGGCGGACGCCGGCGCCGACGGGCGAGCCGGCGCAGCGGCGGCCGCTACGACCTGGCCATCCTGGTGGACCCGGCCGAGGTGGAGCCGCCGTCGAACGAGCGCGCCCTGGGTCGGTTCACCCGCGCGGCCGAGTCCGCCGGCTTCAACGTGGAGCGGATCACCCGGGACGATTTCGCCCGCCTGCCCACCTTCGACGCCCTGTTCATCCGCGAGACCACGAGCGTCAACCACCACACCTTCCGCTTCGCCCGACGCGCGGTGGCCGAAGGGCTGGTGGCCATCGACGACCCGGAATCGATCGTCAAGTGCACCAACAAGGTGTTCCTGGCCGAACTGATGGACCGCCACGGCGTGCCGACGCCGCGCACCCTGATCGTGCACCGGGACAACCGCGACCGGGTCGGCCGCCGAGCTGGGTCTGCCGGTGATCCTCAAGCAGCCGGACAGTTCGTTCTCCCAGGGCGTGGTCAAGGTCCACGACGAGGCGTCGCCTGCGCCAGGCGGTCGCGGGCCTGCTGGAGAAGTCGGACCTGGTCATCGCCCAGGAGTACCTGCCGACGGAGTACGACTGGCGCATCGGCGTCTTCGACCGCCAGCCCCTGTTCGCCTGCCGCTACTGGATGGCCAAGGGACACTGGCAGATCCTCAAGCGCGACCAGGCCGGGGTCAAGGAGGCCGAGGGCGGCGTGACCACCCTGCCGGTCGGAGCAAGCGCCGGCGGCAGGTGGTGCGCACGGCCCTCAAGGCCGCCAACCTCATCGGCGACGGCCTGTACGGCGTCGACCTCAAGCAGGTGGGCCGGCAAGGTCTACGTCATCGAGGTCAACGACAATCCCAACATCGACGGCGGGCTTCGAGGACCAGGTCGACGGCGAGGAGCTCTACCGCGCGCTTCATGCGCGTGATGATGCGGCGGGTCGAGCGCCGGAAGGAGGGCAGCGTTCTGATGGCGGCGCAAGGCATCCGCTGCACCTGTTCGAGCGGCTTCGGCATCGAGCTGGAATACATGATCGTCGACGCGCAGCACCCTGGACGTGCGGCCCCTGGCCGACCGCATGCTGGTGGACGGCGACGGGCGCGTCACCGACGACCTGAACATGGGCGCCCCTGGGCTGGTCCAACGAGCTGGTCATGCACGTGATCGAGCTGAAGACCGACGGTCCGGCGCCCGCGCTGGCGGGCCTGGCCGGACGGTTTGCCGACGGAGTCGCGGAAGTCGAACGGCGGCTGGCGCCCTTGGGCGCGCGCCTCCTGGGCACGGCCATGCACCCTGGATGGATCCCCACCGCGAGACCGTGCTCTGGCCCCACGGCAACAGCTCCATCTACCGGGCCTACGACCGCATCTTCGACTGCCGCGGCCACGGCTGGTCCAACCTGCAGAGCATGCACATCAACCTGCCCTTCGCCGACGACGCGGAGTTCGGCCGGCTGCACGCGGCGATGCCGCCTGGTGCTGCCGCTGCTGCCGGGGTTGGCGGCAAGCTCGCCCCTGGTGGAGGGGCGGCCCACCGGCCTGGCGGACAACCGCCTGGAGTTCTATCGCCACAACCAGCGGCGATTGCCCGAGCTGGCCGGCCGCATCGTGCCCGAGCCGGTCTACACCCGCGCCGACTACGAGCGCGAGATCCTCGCAGCGCAGCTACCGCGCCATCGCGCCGCTAGGACCCGGACGATCTGCTGCAGCACGAGTGGCTGAACTCGCGCGGCGCGATCGCGCGCTTCGACCGCGGCGCCATCGAGATCCGGCTGCTGGACCTGCAGGAGTGCCCGCGGGCGGACCTGGCGGTCGCCGCGCTGGTCGTGGCGGTGGTGCGCGCCCTGTGCAGCCGAGCGCTGGGGACCGCTGGCGGCGCAGCAGGGGCTTGCCGCGTGGAGCCTCTGGCGGACCTGCTGGGGGAGGGCATCCGGTCGGCCGACCAGGCGGTGATCCGGGATCCGGCCCATCTGGCCTGCCTCGGCCTGGCGGGACCCTGCGGCGTCGGAGCGGCCTGGCGCGCGCTCCGCACCGCGGTCGCCGCGGACCTGCCGCCGGACTGGAGGGGACCCTGGCCGGACTCCTGGACGGCGGACCGCTGGCCCGGCGCATCGTGGCCGGGCTGTCCGATGCGCCCGCCCGCGCCGACCTCCTGGATCGCTACCGCGATCTGGCCGACTGCCTGCGCGGCGACCGCCTCTACGGGAACTGAGCCCGCGTCGCCCGCTCCGGACTCACCGGGCCGGCTCGTCCCCCGTCAGCCGCCGCGGATCGGTCAGCGCGTCGTACTCGTCCCCCGCCAGCAGACCCCGGGCCAGCACGATCTCGCGCAGGGTGGCGCCCCGCTCCAGGGCCTCGTGGGCCACCGCGGCGGCGGCGTCGTAGCCCAGCCGCGGGGTCAGGGCCGTCACCAGCATCAGGGAGCGCTCCAGGTGCTCGGCCAGGCGCGCCGCCACGGGCTCCAGGCCCGCGACGCAGCGCTCGGCGAAGCCCCGGCAGCCCTCGGCCAGCAGGTCGACCTGCTCCAGGACGCAGACCGCCAGCAGGGGCTTGGCGTCGTTCATCTGCAGGTGGCCGATGCCGCCGCCCGCGGCCACGGCCGCATCCAGGCCGATCACCCGCAGGGCGGCCATGGTCAGCGCCTCGGCCTGGCCCGGATTGATCTTGCCGGGCATGATCGAGCTGCCCGGCTCGTTGGCCGGCAGGCGCAGTTCGCCCAGGCCGCAGCGGGGTCCGGAGGCCAGCAGGCGGACGTCGCCGGCGATCTTCACCAGGCCCACGGCCAGGTCGCGCAGGGAGCCGCTGAAGGCCACCACCGCGTCGTGGGCGCCCTGGGCGGCGAAGGGGTTGGCCGCCCGCACGCAGGGGCAGGCCGGTGCGTTCGGCCAGGCGGGCCGACCGCCGCGTCGGCGAAGCCCGCGCGGCGCGTTCAGGCCCGTGCCCACCGCGGTGCCGCCCAGGGCCAGCTCGTGCAGGCCCGGCCGGCGGCGGCGGCCACCCGGACGCGGGCCGGCGCGCACCTGGTGCGGCCCAGCCCGAGGCCTCCTGGCCCAGGGTGACCGGCACCGCGTCCATCAGGTGGGTGCGGCCGATCGTCACCAGGCGGGCGCCAGGCTTCCGCCCGCTCGGCCAGGGCGTCGGCCAGGGCGTCGACCGCCGGCAGCAGCCGCCGCGGTCGTCTCCAGCAGGATGGCCACGTGCATGGCCGTGGGCACCACGTCGTTGGTGGACTGGCCCCGGTTGACGTGGTCGTTGGGATGGACCGGCTCCTTGCCGCCGCGGCCGGCACCGGCCAGTTCGTTGGCGCGGCCGGCGATCACCTCGTTGGCGTTCATGTGGGTCTGGGTGCCGCTGCCGCTCTGCCAGGGGGACAGGGGGAACTCGTCGTCCAGGTCGGCCGGCGGCCACCTCCTCGGCGGCCCGGCGGATCAGGTCGGCCGCGTCGCGCGTCCAGGGCGCCCACGGCCGCCAGGGCCTCGGCGGCGCAGGCCTTGATCAGGCCCAGGGCGTGGAGGAAGGGCGGCGGGAAAGCGGCGCGCGGCCGTCGCCGTAGTCCGCCAGGGCGTGGGCGGTCTGGGCGCCCCAGTAGCGGTCCGCGGGCACGGCCACGGTGCCGAGGCTGTCGGTCTCGTTGCGGGTCTCCATGACCGGCGTTCCTTCCGGCGGCGTCCGGTCGGGCGCCGCCTGGTCAGCGGTGGATCAGGTCGACGATCCGTTCCAGGCCCGCTCGGTCGGCTTCGCCGAAGGCGTCGGGCCGGTCCGAGTCCACGTCCAGCACTCCCACCACCTGTCCGGCGGCGTCGCGCAGGGGCACCACGATCTCGCTGCGGCTGCGTGCGTCGCAGGCCACGTGGCCGGCGAAGGCGCGCACGTCGGGCACCACCACCGGGTCGGCCGCCGCGCACGCCCTGCCCAGCAGACCCCGTCGGGGCCCGGCAGCACCGCGCAGGCCAGGGGGCCCTGGTAGGGGCCGACCACCAGCCGGCCGTCCTTCAGCAGGTAGAAGCCCGTCCAGAAGAAGTGGGGCATCTTGTGGTGCAGCAGGGCGCAGGCCGTGGCCATGCGGGCGATCGGGTCGTCGGTGGCCTTGGGGCCGCTGTCGAGCTGCGGCCTCGAGCTGGGCGGCGATGCGCTCGTAGCGGGCGGCCAGGTGGGCGGCGTGTCGTGGTCACGGTCGGTCCTTTCGCGGCTCGGTCGTCCTGCACGACAGGAAAGCGCCTGACCGGCGCCGCGGCAAGTCCGGATGCACGGCCGGGCCGGTCTCCGGCCCGCCGGCGGGCTCGACAAATCGGGCCGGTCGAGCCGATCTTGGGGGCTCCGGCGGTCGCGCTCGGCGTCCGCCCGGATCGCCCTGGGAGGAACCCGACATGAATACCACGGCCAAGCGGATCCTCGGCATCGTCGTGGTGGTCGCGCCTGTTCACCGGCTGCGCCAGCATGAGCCGCAAGGAGAAGGGTGCGATCATCGGCGCGGGCAGCGGCGCGGTGATCGGCGGAGTGATCGGCAATCAGGCGGGCAACACCGCCGTCGGCGCCATCATCGGCGCGGCGGTCGGCGGCGCGGCCGGCGCCTACATCGGCAACTACATGGACAAGCAGGCCGCCGAGATCGAGCGGGACCTCCAGGGCGCCAAGGTCGAGCGCATCGGCGAGGGCATCAAGATCACCTTCGACTCGGGCATCCTCTTCGACGTGGACAAGGCGGCGCTCCAGCCGGCGGCCACGACAGAACCTGACCGAACTGGCGCGGATCCTCAACAAGTACCCGGACACCAAGATCCTGATCGAGGGGCACACCGACGCCACCGGCAGCGAGGAGTACAACCTGGGCCTGTCGCGCAACCGGGCCCAGGCCGTGGCCAACTACCTGGAGGCCCAGCAGGTCGACTGCCACCCGCTTCACCATCATGGGCTACGGCGAGTCCCAGCCCGTGGCCAGCAACGACACCGCGGCCGGGCGTGCGGCGAACCGGCGGGTGGAGCTGGCCATCATGGCCAACGACAAGCTGAAGAAGGCGGCCGAGCAGAAGGTCCAGCTGACGATCGGTCCCCGATCCAGGCGCGGCCGCGCGCCCGGACTTGGCGTCCCGGGCGCGGCGTGCTAGGCTCGTCGGCACAGCGTCCTTCCGTCCACCGGGGAGAGAGCGACGCGCCGCAGCGGATCAGCCACCGCGACGTTCATGGCTGGTCCGTGCCCTGGGCCGGCGTTGCTGTGCCTGCTGCTGGCGGCCGGCGGGGCGCGCGGCCCGGCAGCGAGCCCGCGCCGAGGCGGGGCCCGGCGCCGCGACATCCTGCTGATCCAATCCTACGACCAGCTCATGACCTGGGCCGCCGACATCCAGCGCGGGGTGGTGGACACCCTGGGCGTGGACGATTCGCGGGTGCGCCTGACGGTGGAGAATCTCGACTCGAAGATCCACCACACCCCCGCGTACTTCGACGCCTACTCCGCCTGCTGGCGGTCAAGTACGCGGGACGGCACTTCGACCTGGTGCTGACCGCCGACAACAACGCCTTCGATTTCGTCGGAGCACCGGAACGAGCTCTTCCCCGGGCACGCCGATGGTCTTCGGCGGGCTGAACGGCTACACGCCGACGCTGCTGGTCGACTACCCCGGCGTCACCGGCGTGGCCGAGGTCTACTCGGCCCGGGAGACGGTGGACTTGGCCCTGCGCCTGTTCCCGGGCACCCGGCGCGTCTACGTCCTGGACGACGACCTGGTGACCGGGCGCGCGGTGGCCGGGGACATCGACCGGCAGCTGGCGGACCTGCCGCCGGGCTGACCGTGGAGCAGGCGCCGCCGGCGGACCGCTGGCCGAGCACCAGCGCGCGCCTGGGGGCGCTGCGGCCCGGCACCGTCGTGCTGCTGGGGGTGTTCTACGCCGACAGCGCCGGCAACCATTCCACCTTCGAGGAGATCGGCCGCCAGCTGGCCGGGGCCAGCAGCGTCCCCGTGTTCTGCGTGCTGGGTTTCAACGTGGGCGACGGGGTGCTGGGCGGGAAGGTGGTCAGCGGCTACTGGCAGGGCGTGGCCATGGCGCGCCAGGCCCTCCGGGTGCTGGCGGGGCGCGGATCCGGACTCGCTGCCGGTGATCACCGGGGGGGCCAACCACTTCATCTTCGACTACCCCCAGCTCGAGCGCTGGAAGGTGCGCGCGGACGCCCTGCCGGCGGGCAGCATCGTGCGCAACCGGCCGTTCTCCCTGTGGCGGGCCTACCGGAAGCAGATCTTCGGCGTGGGGGCGTTCATGGCCGTGCTGGTGCTGTGCATCGCGGGCCTGGTGGCGAACATCCGGCGCCGGCACGAGACGGAGATCCGGTTGCGCCGCAGCGAGGAGAGCCTGGCCATCACCCTGCGCTCCATCGGCGACGCGGTCATCGCCACCGACCGCAAGGGCGCGGGTCGTGCGGATGAATCCCCAGGCCGAGCGCATCACCGGCTGGCGCGAGGAGGCCGCCCGGGGGCGCTCCCTGTCCGAGGTGCTGCCGGTGGTGGACCTGGACACGGGGGAGCCCCTGCCCGATCCGGCGGCCCGGGTGCTCGCGGCCCGGCGGCCGCTGGAGGCCATCCACCGCGGCCTGCTGGTGGCGCCCGACGGCCGCGAGGTCCTCATCGAGGACAGCGGCGCCCCCATCACCCGCGCGGACGGCACCATCTCGGGCGTGGTGCTCGTCTTCCGGGACGTGACGGCCAAGGCCGAGCTGGAGGATCGTCTGCGCCACTCCCAGAAGATGGAGGCCGTGGGGCAGCTGGCCGGCGGCGTGGCCCACGACTTCAACAACATGCTCATGGGCATCATGGGCTACGCCGAGATGGTCCGGCGAGCCCGGGACGTCCGCCGCGGACGTGGCCGACTTCTCCGGCCACATCCTGACCGCCGCGACCGCGCGCCAGCGAACCTGACCCGCAAGCTGCTGGCCTTCTCCCGCAAGGGCAAGGTGCTCTCGACGCCCGTCGACGCCCACGACCTGATCCGCGAGGCGGTGGCCCTGCTCGAGCGCTCGGTGGACCGCCGCATCGACCTGCGCACGGACCTGGCGGCGGGCAACGCCTCGGTGGTGGGCGACCCGACGCAGATCCAGCAGGCGGTCCTCAACCTGGGGCTGAACGCCCGCGACGCCATGCCCGAGGGCGGAACCCTGACCATCGCCACGTGCGACCGCTACCTGGACCGGGCGGCCTGCGACCGGGTGCGCGCCTCCCTGGTGCCCGGCGACTACCTGGAGATCACCGTGCGCGACACGGGCGTCGGCATCCCCGCCGACGTGCTGCCCCGCATCTTCGAACCCTTCTACACCACGAAGCCCGTGGGCGAGGGCACCGGCCTGGGGCTGGCCGCGGTGCGCGGCACCGTCGAGGAGCACCTGGGGGCGGTCACCGTGGACAGCACCGTCGGCGCGGGGACCGAGTTCCGCGTGCTGCTGCCGCTGTCGGGCCTGCCGGCCCAGGCGCCCCTGATCGAGGACGCGCCGCCGGCCATCGACGCGGGCACGGTGCTGGTGGTCGACGACGAGTCGGTGATCCGGGGCATGGTGCGGCGGCTGCTGGAGGGGATGGGCTGGACGGTGCTGCTGGCGGCCGACGGCCAGCGAGGGCCTGGAGCTCTTCCGCCGCGAGCGCGAGCGCATCGACGTGGTGCTGATGGACATGGTCATGCCCCGCATGAGCGGACGCGACTGCTTCCGCGCCATCCGGGAACTGGATCCCGAGGCGAAGGTCATCCTGGCCTCGGGCTTCACCGCCGACCACGCCGTGGCCGACCTCATGGCCGAGGGCCTGGCCGCCTTCCTCAAGAAGCCCTACCGCCAGGCCGAGCTGCTGCGGGCCCTGGCCCGGATCGCCGCCGCGCGCGCCGACCGGGGCTGACCGGCGCGGCGTCGCCGGGGCCGGCCTACGGTGGACCGCCGGCGGCCCCTGGACTATAATGCCGCCGACGCGGGGCGCCGGTGCGCCCCGCGCACGACCATGTCCCCCGGGGAGAACGGATGCGACGAATCCAGAGCAGGATCAGCACGACCGACGCCGCCTTCCGCGAGAACGACCGCCTCAACCGCGCGCGCACCGCCGAACTGGCCGAGCTGCTGGCCCGCGTCCGCGGCGGCGGCAGCGAGAAGGCCCGCGCCCGCCACGCGGGACAGGGCAAGCTGCTGGTGCGCGACCGCATCGAGGGGCTGCTGGACCCGGGCTCGCCCTTCCTGGAGCTGTCGCCCCTGGCGGCCCACGGCCTGTACGCCGACGACGTGCCCTGCCGCCGGCCTGGTCACGGGCATCGGCCAGGTGCACGGGCGGCCAGGTGATGGTGGTGGCCAACGACGCCACCGTGAAGGGCGGCACCTACTATCCGATCACCGTGAAGAAGCACCTGCGGGCCCAGGAGATCGCGCGGGAGAACCGGCTGCCCTGCGTCTACCTGGTGGACTCGGGCGGCGCCTTCCTGCCCCTGCAGGCGCGAGGTCTTCCCGGACCGCGACCACTTCGGGCGCATCTTCTACAACCAGGCCGTCGATGAGCGGCCTGGGCATCCCGCAGATCTCGGCCGTGCTGGGCTCGTGCACCGCCGGCGGCGCCTACGTGCCGGCCATGAGCGACGAGGTGGTCATCGTCAAGGAGCAGGGCACCATCTTCCTGGGCGGGCCGCCGCTGGTGAAGGCGGCCACCGGCGAGGAGGTCACCGCCGAGGAGCTGGGCGGCGGCGACGTGCACACGCGCATCAGCGGCGTGGCCGACCACCTGGCCGACGACGACGCCCACGCCCTGCGCCTGCTGCGGGACATCGTCGAGAACCTGGGGCCGGTGGAGACGGCCGGCGTGCCGGGCGCCGCGCCCGAGGATCCCCACTACGATCCCGAGGAGCTCTACGGCGTGGTCAGCCACGACCCGCGCCAGCCCTTCGACATCCGCGAGGTCATCGCGCGCATCGTCGACGGCAGCCGCATGCACGAGTTCAAGCCGCGCTACGGCACCACCCTGGTCTGCGGCTTCGCCCGCATCCACGGCTACACCGTGGGCATCCTGGCCAACAACGGCATCCTCTTCAGCGACGAGGCCCTGAAGGGCACCCACTTCATCGAGCTGTGCAACGCGCGGCGCATCCCGCTGGTGTTCCTGCAGAACATCACCGGCTTCATGGTGGGCCGGCAGTACGAGCACGGCGGCATCGCCAAGGACGGGGCCAAGATGGTCAACGCCGTCAGCAACAGCACCGTGCCCAAGTTCACGGTGATCGTCGGCGGCAGCTACGGCGCGGGCAACTACGGCATGTGCGGCCGGGCCTACCAGCCGCGGCTGCTGTTCATGTGGCCCCAGGCCAAGATCTCGGTGATGGGGGGCGAGCAGGCCGCGGGCGTGCTGCTGACGGTCAAGCGCGAGCAGGCCGCCCGCGGCGGCGGCAGCCTGACCGCGGACGCAGGAGAGCGCCATCGTCGATCCCATCGTCGCCAAGTACGAGACCGAGGGGCACGCCTTCTACAGCAGCGCCCGGCTGTGGGACGACGGCGTGCTGGACCCGGTGCAGACCCGCGACGTGCTGGGCCTGGGCCTGGCCATGTCCCTGAACGCACCCATCGAGCCCGTCCGGTGGGGCGTGTTCCGCATGTAGAAAGGAAGCCATGGCCGTCTTGCAGCAGATGCAGGGGCGCGTGCTGGTCGTCACCCTGCACGCTCCCGCAGGTGCGCAACGCCCTGGACCAGGAGACCATGGCCGAGCTGCGCGGACTCTTCGAGCAGCTGGCCTACCGCGAGCCCCTGCCGCCGGACGCCGACGCGGCCGGCGCCGGGCCGGGCAATCCGCTACCGGCCCCACGCGGTGCTGCTGCGTTCGAGCGGCGACGTGTTCTGCGCCGGCGCCCACCTGGGGGAGATGCGCCGCCTGGGCCAGGCCGACTACGACACGAACCTGCAGGCCGCCCTGGACATGGGCGCCATGTTCCGGGCCGTCCGCAACTTCCCCGCGCCGGTGGTGGCGCGGGTGCAGGGGCCGGCCTACGGGGGCGGCGTCGGCCTGCTGGCCGCGTGCGACGTGGTGGTGGCCGCGCCCCGCGCGCGGTTCGCCTTCACCGAGGTGCGCCTGGGCCTGGTGCCCGGGGTGATCTCGCCCCTGGTGATGGAGCGCATCGGCCCGGCGGCCGCCCGGGCGGCCTTCCTCACCGGCGAGCCCTTCGACGCGGCGGCGGCCCTGCGCCTGGGCCTGATCGACCGCCTGGCCGTGGCCGACGACGCCCTGGACACCCTGACCGCCCACACCGTGGGCGTGCTGCTGCAGGGGGGCGCCGCCGCCCTGGGCCGGGCCAAGAGCCTGGTGGACGGGGTGCAGACCCTGGGCTTGGCCCGCAGCGCCGAACTGTGCGCCCGCATGATCGCCCAGGCCCGCACCGGCGCCGAGGGGCAGGCCGCGCTGGCGGCCTTCGGCGAGCAACGGCCGGCGCCCTGGGTGGCCGAGGGCGGCTGGACCATGCCTCCCCTGCCGGCGGAGGCCGGCTCGTGAGCGGCGGCGTCCGGCCCATCACGCGGATCCTGGTGGCCAACCGGGGCGAGATCGCCGTGCGGGTGATCCGGGCCTGCCGCGAACTGGGCCTGGGGGTGGTGGCGGTGGCCTCGGAGGCCGACGCCGGCGCCATGCACGCCCGGCTGGCCGACGAGGTGGTGGTCATCGGGCCACCCGAGCCGGCGCTCAGCTATCTCGACGTGGAACGGATCCTGGATGCCGCCCGGCGCACCGGCGCGGACGCGGTCCATCCCGGCTACGGATTCCTGGCGGAGAACGCGGCCTTCGCCCGCGCCTGCGCCGGGGCGGGCCTGGTCTTCATCGGCCCGGACCCCGACACCATCGACGGCATGGGCGAGAAGACCGCCGCCCGGGCGGTGATGCAGAAGGCCGGCGTCCCGGTGGTGCCGGGCGCCCTGCTGCCCGAGCCTGCGGCCGACGGCAGCCTGGACCCGGCGGCGGTGCAGGCGGCCGCCGACGGCGTGGGCTATCCCCTGATGGTCAAGGCGGCCTTCGGCGGCGGCGGCAAGGGCATGCGCCTGGTGCGCGAACCCGGCGCGGTGGTGGCCGCCTGCGAGGCCGCGGCCCGCGAGGCCCGCAAGGCCTTCGGCGACGGCAAGGTCTACCTGGAGAAGTTCATCGAGCGCCCCCGGCACGTGGAGTTCCAGATCTTCGGCGACCGCCACGGCGGCGCGGTGCACCTGCGGGAGCGCGAGTGCTCGGTGCAGCGGCGCCACCAGAAGATCATCGAGGAGTCGCCCTCGCCGGCGGTGGACGCGGACCTGCGCGCCCGCATGGGGGACGCGGCCGTGGCCGCGGCAAGGGCCGTGGGCTACGTGGGCGCCGGCACCGTGGAGTTCCTGCTGGGCGCCGACGGCGCCTTCCACTTCCTGGAGATGAACACCCGCCTGCAGGTGGAGCACCCGGTCACCGAACTGGTGACGGGCCTGGACCTGGTGCGGGCCCAGATCCGCGTGGCCGAGGGGCATCCCCTGCCCTGGCGGCAGGAGCAGATCGCCGGCCGCGGCCACGCCATCGAATGCCGCGTCTACGCCGAGGACCCGGAGCACGGCTTCCTGCCGTCGCTGGGGGTGCTGGCCGACGTGGCGGAGCCGGCGGGTCCGGGCGTCCGCATCGACACGGGGGTGGGGACCGGCGACGAGATCTCCATGCACTACGACCCCATGATCGCCAAGCTCAGCGTCCACGCCGAGGACCGGCCCGCGGCCATCGCCCGGGCCCGCGCCGCCCTGCGCGGCTACGCGGTGCTGGGCGTGACCACCAACGTGGAATACCTGGACGCCATCCTGGCCGATCCGGCCTTCGCCGCCGGTGACCTGCACACGGGGTTCCTGGCGGAGCACCTGCCGGACTGGAAGAGCGCCCGGCACGAGGACGCGGACCTGGCCCTGGTGCTGGCCGCGGTGGCCGAGCACGAGCGGCTGCGCCACGGCCCCGGGGCGCCGTGCGCCGACGGCGGCGACGGCCCGCCGGCCGGCCCGTGGGCGCGCCTGGGCCGTTTCCGTCTGGGCGGACTGGACTGACGCGCGGGATCCCCGCGGAAAGGAATCGACGAACGGTGCTGCTGCATCTGCGCGACGACCGGGGCGACCACGCGGTGGCGGTGATCCGCCGCGACGGCCGCTGGCTGGTGACCATCGACGGCGAGACCCGTGACTTGGACGTGCGTCCCGACGGCCGGGGCGGCTGGCTGGCGGACGCCGGCGCGGGCCGGCGCCGGGGCCGGGTGGCCGCCCGGGAGGACGAGCGGTTCGTCTTCGCCGGCGGCCGCACCCACCGCCTGCAGGTGGTGGACCCGGACCGGGACGACGACGCCGATCCCGCGGCCGGCGGACCCGGCGTGCGGGCGGACATGCCCGGCAAGGTGGTCAAGGTGCTGGTGGTCGAGGGCGACGCGGTGGCCGCCGGCCGGCCCCTGGTGATCCTCGAGTCCATGAAGATGGAGACCGAGCTCTGCGCCGGCGTGGCCGGCGTCGTGGCGAAGGTCCACGTGGCCGACGGCCAGGTGGTGGCCCAGGGCGATCCCCTGGTGGACGTGGCGCCGGCGACGGAGGATGCGGAGGACGACGGTTGAAGGTCCTGTTCGTCTGCACCGCCAACGCCTGCCGCAGCCAGATGGCCGAGGCCTGGGCCCGCGTGCTCTTCCCGGCGGACTGGTCCGTGGCCAGCTGCGGCCTGTTTCCCCACCGCGTGTCCCGCCGGGCCCGCTGGGTCATGGAGGAGGCCGGCGTGTCCATGGCGGGTCAGACGTCCAAGACCTTCGACGCGGTGGACCTGGACTCCTTCGACCTGATCGTCAGCCTCAGCGAGGAGGCGGGGCGCTACCTGCCGGAACCTGCCGAGCCCCGGCGCCACGTGCGCGTGCCCATCGACGATCCGGTGGCCGCCGAGGGCACCCCCGACCAGGTCCGCGAAGCCTTCCGCGTCGGCCGGGAACGGGTGCGGGGCATCGTCGCAGGACGTGGTGGCCGGTCGTCTGGGCCCCGGGGCCGGGGATGACGCGACTCGGCCAACCTCCTGAGTTATCCACACCCTTCGAAACTACCGGTTAATGGCGTCTAAACGACGTAAAATCAACATAATAATGTATTCTTTATTTCAGGATTTTCCTATCCGGAATCTTCCCGGAGGGTTCGGGCGTGGCTCCGGGGCGGTCCATGTAAAAAGTTTTTTAAGACCGCGCAGAGGCCGCAAACCGCGGCGAATCGGCCCTTCCGCGGCCGGGCCCGACCCCGGGTCGCCGGCGGGGTCCGGCAGCCGCAAATATTCTTTTGCGACGCCGCGGGGGGGCGCGATATCGTGCGGTTCTCCCACAAGGGACAGTGGTGGATTCAAGGAACGCCCCCAAGATGTTGGGGTTCTTCCGAAGCATAGAACATCAAGCTTGGCCTGACACGACCTCATGGATCAGCAAGGGAATCCGGGGAGCAAATCGAGGCGGGCCGGGCAGTCGGTTGACATGACAGGGACATTCCTGTCTCCGCGCCCAGACGGATCTGGGAGAAGGAGCACACGCATGACGGATCGCATCGACAGGGAGAAAATGCAGGCGGCGGGGGACGGGGTGCTGTTCGGGGAGCAGGCCCGGGTAACCCGCAAGGAGGCGCCGGCCGAGCGCATGGCCGCCGCCGCCCGCCTCGAGGGGGACATCACGATCCAGGAGTCCGCCGCCGACCGGCGGTCGCGGCGGGGCCTGACCGTCGCGCGACGCTACACCACCGAGGGCGTCCACCCCTTCGACGCCATCGAGTGGGAGCGGCGCTCGGCCACCATCACCAGCGGCACGGGCGAGGTCCTGTTCCGCCAGGACGACTGCGAGATTCCCCGGAGCTGGACCCAACTCGCCACCAACGTGGTGGTCTCCAAGTATTTCCGCGGCGGCATGGGCACGCCGGACCGCGAGCACTCGGTGCGCCAGCTCGTCGGCCGCGTGGCCGACACCATCACCGGCTGGGGCCTCAAGGACGGCTACTTCGCCACGGACGACGACGCCGGGATCTTCCGCGCCGAGCTGACCCACCTGCTGGTCAACCAGCTGGCGGCCTTCAACTCGCCGGTGTGGTTCAACGTGGGGGTGGAGAAGGCGCCCCAGTGCTCGGCCTGCTTCATCAACTCGGTCGACGACTCCATGGCCTCCATCCTGGACCTGGCCAAGACCGAGGGCATGCTCTTCAAGTACGGCAGCGGCACCGGCACCAACCTGTCGAGCCTGCGCTCCAGCCGCGAGCAGTTGACCGCCGGCGGCCAGGCCTCGGGCCCGGTCAGCTTCATGCGCGGCTTCGACGCCTTCGCCGGCGTCATCAAGTCGGGCGGCAAGACCCGCCGCGCCGCCAAGATGGTGATCCTGGACGCGGGCCACCCGGACATCGCCGAGTTCATCGACTGCAAGGTGAACGAGGAGCGCAAGGCCTGGGCCCTGATCGACGCGGGCTACGACGGCTCCTTCGGCGGCGAGGCCTACAACTCGGTGTTCTTCCAGAACAGCAACAACTCCGTCCGCGTCAGCAACGAGTTCATGCGCGCGGTGGAGGAGGATGGCGAGTGGACCACCCACGCCATCACCGACGGCCGTCCCATGGACACCTACCGGGCCCGCGAGCTCATGCAGAAGATCGCCGAGGGCACCCACGTCTGCGGCGACCCGGGCATGCAGTTCGACACCACCATCAACGACTGGCACACCTGCAAGACCACCGACCGCATCCACGCGTCGAATCCCTGCAGCGAGTACATGTTCCTGGACAACTCGGCCTGCAACCTGGCGTCGCTGAACCTGATGAAGTTCCGCACGCCCGACGGCGAATTGGACACCGAGGCCTTCCGTTACGCGGTGCGGGTGATGACCCTCGCCATGGAGATCATCGTCGGCAACAGCAGCTACCCGCGGCCCGAGATCGAGGCCAACAGCCACCGCTTCCGGCCCCTGGGCCTGGGCTTCGCCAACCTGGGCGCCCTGCTCATGCACCGCGGGCTGCCCTACGACAGCGACGAGGGGCGGGACTACGCCGCCGGCATCACCGCCCTGCTGAGCGGCCAGGCCTACCTGACGTCGGCGGAGATCGCCAGCCGCATCGGGCCCTTCGACGGCTACCCGGAGAACCGCGAGCCCATGCTCGAGGTCATCCGCAAGCACCGCGCGGCGCTCAACGGCATCAACGCCAACCGCGTGCCCGAGCGGCTGCGCACCGAGGCGGAGAACGCCTGGCGCGAGGCCTACGCCCTGGGCCACGACTACGGCTACCGCAACAGCCAGGTCACGGTGCTGGCGCCGACCGGCACCATCGGCTTCATGATGGACTGCGACACCACGGGCGTCGAACCGGACATCGCCCTGGTGAAGTACAAGAAGCTGGTGGACGGCGGCATGATGAAGATCGTCAACAACACCGTGCCCGACGCCCTGGAGCGCCTGGGCTACGAGGACGAGCAGATCCAGGACATCATCAACTGGATCGACGAGAACGAGACCATCGAGGGCGCCCCGCACCTGAAGACCGAGCACCTGCCGGTCTTCGACTGCGCCTTCCGGCCGGCCAACGGCACGCGGTCCATCCACTACATGGGCCACCTGCGCATGATGTCGGCGGTGCAGCCGTTCCTGTCGGGCGCCATCTCCAAGACCGTGAACATGCCCACCGAGGCCACGGTCGACGAGATCATGCAGACCTACATGGAGGCCTGGAAGATGGGCCTGAAGGCGGTGGCCATCTACCGCGACGGCAGCAAGCGCCTGCAGCCCCTGAACACCGGCAAGAAGAAGGAGGTCGCGGCGAAGGAGGAGCTGCTGGCGCCGCCCAAGCCCCAGCGGGTGCGCCTGCCGGACGAGCGCCAGGCCATCACCCACAAGTTCTCCATCAGCGGGCACGAGGGCTACCTGACCGTGGGCCTGTACCCCAACGGCAAGCCCGGCGAGATGTTCATCTCCATGGCCAAGGAAGGCTCCGTGGTGAGCGGCCTGATGGACAGCTTCGCCACCAGCGTGTCGATCATGCTGCAGTACGGCGTGCCCCTGAAGGTGCTGATCAACAAGTTCAGCCACGCGCGCTTCGAGCCCAGCGGGTTCACCAGCAACAAGGAGATCCCCATCGCCAAGTCGGTGATGGACTACATCTTCCGCTGGATGGACCTGAAGTTCGGCGACCACGCGGGCGACGCCGACGGCACCCGGCCCGACGGCGCGGTGGTGGCGGCCGAGGCCGCCGCGGCCGCCGAGGCGGGCAAGAAGGTCATGGCCGCCGCCGCCGGCGGCACGGCCCGCATCACCATGGATGCCGAGTCCCAGGCGCGGCACTTCCACACCGACAGCCCGCCGTGCCCCGAGTGCGGCTCGGTCACCGTCCGCAACGGCGCCTGCTACAAGTGCAACAACTGCGGGGCCACGACCGGCTGCTCCTGAGCTCGCCCGACGCGTCGCCCGATCACCGACGGAGCGGCAAGACGGCAAGGGATTGCCACGGGAACCCCGGCTGGAACGGAATCCAGCCGGGGTTCCTCTTTGCGGGTCCGGCTTCGCGCGGTCACTTCCGGTGAGCCGGCGTGATCACCACCTCGACCCGGCGGTTCGCGGCCCAGGCGGTCGCGGTGTGGTCCGGGTCGAGGGGCCGTTCCTCGCCGTACCCGACGGCCTCCACGTCCGCGGGCAGGCCGACCGTCCCCACCAGGTAGCTCCGCACGGAATCCGCCCGTTCCTGGGAGAATCGCAGGTTGTAGGCGGCGGTGCCGCGCTCGTCCGTGTGGGCCTGCACCGAGTACTGCGCGTCGGCGTAGTGGGCGTAGACCTCGGCGAACCGGTCCAGGAGCGGCCGGGACGACGGGGCGACGGCGGCGGACGCGGCGCCGGTGAAATCCAGGCCGATCAGGCGCACGTTGATGTCGGCATCATTCCCGGTGACGACGGCCTCGTCCGCGGCGAACACGGTCGAGACGTCGAACGCCGCGGGGGCGTTGGCGGAGTCGCTGGTACTGCAGCCGGCCAGCGCGGCGAGTGCGGCGCCGGCCAGCAGGATTCGGGTCATCGGGCGGCGGATCATCGCGTCGTCCTTTCGAGGGGCGGAGGGCGTGCGGCGCCTGGGCCGTAGCGGCCCGGTTCGGTTCCGGAAGGGGATGCGCATTCCGGAGGGGCCGTGCGCAAAGGGGCGTGCGGTGGGTGGACCTGCACGACTCTCTCCGACATTTCGAAACGCCTACAATGGTAGCGCGGAGGTGTCGCGATGAGTCGTCCTAATCCTCCCCACAGCCGCGAGTTGAAGCTGGAAGCGGTGCGCCGGGCCCTGGAGTCGGGGCTGCCGCAGAACCAGGTGGCCCGCGAGCTGGGTCTGAGCCCCAACACCCTCAGCCGCTGGAAGCGGCAATGCGAGACCTAGCAGAAGGATGACGTACGTGCCGACGAAGGAGGGCTGGCTATACCTGGCGGCGGTGATGGACCTGTGCACGCGGAAGATCGTGGGGTGGACGCTGAGCGACTCGCTGGAGGCGGCCGGGGCGCTGGAGGCTCTGAACCGGGCGATCGCGGTGCAGGACCCGCCCGAAAACCTGATCCACCACTCGGATCGAGGGACGCAGTACACGAGCCTCAGGTACCAGCAGCGTCTGTGGGAGCAGGGGGATGATGAGCAGCCTGAGCCGTCCGGGGGAGTGCTACGACAATGCGGTGATGGAGAGCTTCTTCCACACGCTGAAGGTGAGCGGGTGGACTGGCGGAACTACCGGACGCGGGCGGAGGCACGCGAGGACCTGTCGTGGTGGATGAGTCGTGGTACAATCGGAGGTGGCTGCGCCTTGGAGCTTGGGCCAGGTGCCGCCGGTGGAGTACAAGAGAAGTAAGAATGTCGCTTAGCTGGGTATCGGAAAAACTAGGGCAAGATCAACGGTATGTCGTCTGTGTTTCAATTGCCAGGGTTCGAAGAAGCGGCCGAAGCCGGTGTCGGGCCGGCATTTGGCTATGAACCCGCCGACGGTGGATCGTGCGTGTTCTTGAGCGTTGACGGCGACGAATGGTCCGGGCTGGTCACAGACTACCAACTCATGGTCGATCCGGTGTATACCGATAGAGTACCGGGGACCCTTGCCCTGAAGAGTGCGGCGGAGCTGGGCGGCGAGACGACGCCCGAGGTTGTTCCCGTCGAGGTGACCGACCTACTGCGACCGTATCCAAACCCCTTCAACCCGGAGACAAGGCTGGGATTCACTTTGAAGACAGCCGGGCACGTCGAAATCGGGATCTACGATGTACGGGCGCGAAGAGTTCGTCGTCTTGTCTCGGACGACCTGCCCGCAGGTATCCATGAAGTCGTCTGGGAGGGCGATGGGGATTCTGGTAGGCACCTGGCAAGTGGCGTCTACTTTGCGCTGATGAAGGCTGACCGGAAGACGATTGTCCGGCGAATGACGTTGGTGAAATAGATGCAAACGACAAGACAACTGAGAATAGCAGTCGCGGCTATGCTGGTCATGGGGTTCGGCGCGGGGAACGTGCTTGCCAGATCCTGGCACGTCGAACAGGACGGATCGGGTGACTGGGTTCGCATTAACACGGCCGTTGAGGCCGCGGCCAGCGGCGACACGATCCTGATTGGCCCGGGGCGCTATAGCGATATGTACGAGATTACCCCCGGAGGACATCCCGACGCTGGTGGTTGCTCACTGGTCCGAAGCGAAGGACTTGGTGCTTATTGGGGCGGGTTGCTGATTCTGTAGTTGTCGGCCCGGAGTTCTATTCTGAGGAGAAGCTCCCGACTTGCTTCTACAATGGCCTCGCAGGGACGCATACTGTTTTCCGGGACCTTACAATGGTCAACGCCTATGCAGGAGTTGTATGTGGGCAAGTCGACATATCCGGATGTAGAGTGACAGGATGTAATTTGCATATGTTCCTATATCAGTCGTCGGGGAGTGTCATTGCGAACAACTGGTTTGGTCCTGGTCCAGACGGGATACGATATCAACTCGGAAGTCTTCATGACCGGCTTGGCTGGATGTCAGATTGCAGATTGCGTATTTAGCGAGGCATATCTGAGTACGCAAGTCTGCACCGATCTACTCGTTGAGAATACAAGATTCGACATGGGGACTAGACTTGGGGCGCGACAGTTGGCGCTTAACTGGGATCGGTCGTCGGGCACGATAAGGAACTGCAGTGTTGCCGGTCAGCTTGGGTTTGGAGGTGGAACCGCTACCGTCAGCGGATGTGATGTATCAACGGCTTATTCGGACTACGGGATATATCTCACCTCTGGGAGTATAGAGTTGTCAGGCTGTACGGTGGTAGGACATGAGGCGCCTGCCGGCTACGATCACTCGGGTTGTGTAAGAGTCGGAAGCGGAGGTACAGTTACTGCATCCGGGCAACCATCTCCTCGTAGGTTCGGGAGATCTATGCCGTATGGGCGAGTTACGGGGACGCATACGACTCCTATTAAGACCTACGATTTCCGAAACAACTGGTGGGGAACGACCGACCAGAGACTCTATTGCTGCGGTCATACTTCGACATGAACGACGTGATGCCTGGCGATCCGCCGAACAAGGCGGTGGTCGAATTTAAGCCGTTTGCTAGTGGCCCGGTGCCGAACGAGGACAAGAGCTTCGGCGATCATCAAGGCGCTCTACCTGGGCCGCTGAGGGGCGGGGTGGGGGTGGCTCGAGGCCGGCTGCCACGGTCCAGTCTGAGTTTTCTGGAGCGCCCGGAAAGGCCGAATCGGAGGGCCGCCAGGATAACCTCTTATAGGAAAGCTAATTAGCCTCCGTTTCCCCGTCTGTCCGCACTTTCCACTTTATCGTCCCACCCGGGGAGAGTGCTATAACCCGACCCGCGGACCACAGGCAGCCTTGAAGCAGTTCAGGGACTGTCCCAAGCTACCGGGTTGAAGGGCTACAAGTCTTCCACCCAGTACCGAGGAGGCAGTCCCCATGTCCAGTAGAGCGGCCCGTTCCGGCCCGATCAAGCCAGATATCGTTGTTGTGGGGATCGATGTGGCGAAGCGGCGGCATGTCGCAGCCATCCGGCAGATCGACGGCAGCGTCGCCAGACCGTTCGCCTTCGGGAACGACCGCGCCGGCTTCGAGATGCTCGTAGGGCGCGTCGATGTGGCCGTGAACGGAAGTGGGGCTCGTCGGGCGTACTTCGCCCTCGAGGCGACCGGCCACTACGGGCACGCCCTGCAGCAGTACCTGCTGGACCGCGGTTACGCGGTGATCGGGATCAACCCGGCGCACACGAAGAAGATCAAGGAGGTGTTCGACGGCTCGCCGGAGAAGTCGACGCCAAGGATGCGGTGCTGATCGCGGAGCTGGCGGCACAAGGCCGGGGCCGGCCGGTTTCCAGCCCGAGGGCGTCTACGCGGAGCTGCGGCGGCTGGGGAAGTTGCGGGAGCAGCTGACGACCGCGCGGGCGCAGTGCCTGAACCGCTACATAGGCCTGGTGGACCTGGTGTTCCCGGAGATGGTCGGCCTGGTCTACGATGTGACCTGCCCGACGATCCGCAAGCTGTTCATGGCGTTCCCGACGGCGGAGGCGATCGGCCGGCGGCAGTACCGGGTGATCGGCCGCCGTCTCAGGGAGTGGAGCATCGGGCACTTCGACGCGGCGCGGTGCCGGGCGATCCACGAGGCCGCGCGCTCGAGCGTCGCGGTACGGCACGGACAGGATGCCGCCGCGCTGCAGATGCGGCAGACTCTGCGATCACTGGACCACGTCGAGTCGCAGACCGCGGAGGTCGAGTCGATCCAGGCGGCCCTCGTGGCCCAGATCCCGTACGCGGCGCATCTGCTGACCATCCCGGAGATCTCGACGGTGACGGTGGCGACAGTGCTCGGGGAAGCTGGTGATCTGCGTCAGTATGCGACGGCGGAGGCGTTGATCAAGCTGGCGGGCCTGAACCTGTACTCGATCTCGTCGGGGACGTTCCAGGGGCGGACGCGGATCAGCAAGCGAGGGCGGCCGTTGCTGCGGCGGATCGTGTTCCTGGCGGCGCTGCGGATGAGCAAGGAGGGCCGTCCCCTTGCGGAGTTCCACGGCCGGTTGGGTGAACGGCTGGCCAAGCCCCAGGTGGCGGTCGCCGGGGCCCGCAAGCTGCTGCGGCTGATGTTCGCGTTGGCCCGGGACGGGGTCGACTTCCAGGTCGAGATGCTGGCGGTCGCTCGGAACGAGGCCGCTTGAGATCGAGTCGGGCGGGCGGATGCTCGCAATTTGGCATGAGGCGCTTGCTGAGAGTGACCTCGACGGGGAGAGTTCATGCCGCCCGCCCCGCACCCGCAGAGCCGGAATGAAGCACGTCGGAGGCGCCCGCAGTAGGTGACCTTGCAGGCAGGTAGCGCGGGGCCGGGTGCGTATATCGTAGGAGGGAACTCGGTGGCTTGACGGTCCGGTTGGGTTAGAGTAGCCAAGTCCTTAACTCCTTGGACGCAGAGGATTACTTCCGATGGTTGCCGGCCCCCGATTCGGCTAAGATGGACTATCGGACGAAGGCGGAGATGAGACGGCTGCTGGTGGCAGTTCTGATAGTAGGTGTGGGCGTCTCAGTGGCGCGTGCGGCAACTTGGCGTGTGGAATTGGATGGCAGTGGGGATTTCACTGTAATTCAGGATGCCGTGGATGCGGCCGCTGACGGGGACACTATATTGGTGGGACCCGGCCGGCATACTACGTGGACGTGGCAGGACGGCAGCTACTATGTCATCGGCTACTGGAATGACGCTCGCTCCTTGTCTTTCATCGGCGTTGGGTCCGACTCGACAATAGTCGGGCCGGCGGTCTATAATTCGAATTCGCGCGGCCTTATGGCGCGAGGAATCGGCTCCGCTATCGCGGTTAAGGGTATTCGGCTAACCAATACCTATGGGGGCGTTGCTAGCTTGGGATCCGTCCTGGTGGAGCGGTGTGCTTTTGATGGAGGTATAGACGGAATTGGTCTCATAGATTCGCCTGGGGCTGAAATTCGGTCTTGTACGTTCGTCGGGCTCGAAGCGCGCCGTCGCGGCATTTGGTTCGTCGAACGTCAATGTCGATAGCTGTTCATTTGATGAAGCTCCGGTCTATTTTGGCGATACGACGAATCCAGCGACGGTGTCGGACTGCACGATCTCGAATGGGGGCGGAATCACGTACGCCGATAGGTCGCGCGGATCAATAACAAGACTAAATGCGAATTGCGCTGGGACTAACACCGCATGTGTGCTACTGCTTAGTGGCAGCAGTATTGACCTGTACAAAAGCCGGTTGCCGGGCGGGACCTGGAACATTCTTGTAGAGGATATCGGCTCGATTCTCCACGCTACTGGCAATGAGTTTCGTGATCCAGCACAATACAATTTCGAAGTTGCAAGTAACGCAACACTCCATGCCGATCACAATGACATCTACCGCGGCGCTGGCAATCAGTACATCATCAAGACCTTCGACTATCCTGCCGACACCCCTGGCGAGATCATCATGGGGGACAACTACTGGGGTGACGACAGTTCCCCGGCGGCCCTTGACGCGGCGATCTACGACGGCAACGATGATATCTACCTCCATGTCTATGTCGACTACGACCCGATCCGGACAAGTTCGGTGCCGACCGAGAAGGAGTCCCTCGGTGATCTCAAGGCCCTGTACCTGGGCCGCTGAGGGGCGGGGTGGGGGTGGGGTCCGGCAGGGCCGCCCGTCACTTAGGGCCCGAAATCACCCTCCGCCGCGCTCCCGCCTGGTGTATACTCCAACCCCTAAACGACTTCACGGCCCTATTCGGACGAAGGCCGAGATGAGACGGCTGCTGGTGGCAGTTCTGATAGTAGGAGTGGGCGTTCAGTGGGCGCGTGCGGCGACTTGGCGTCTGGATTTGGATGGCAGTCGGGATTTCACGGTGATCCAGGATGCGGTGGATGCCGCGGCAGACGGAGATACATCGCTATTGTCCCGGTCGCCGACACGGCATGGTCCTGGCAAGCGGCAGAGCTTTACGCGATTGCGTACTGGAATGATGCACGGGGATTGACGTTGGTTGGCGGTGGTCGCGACGATGATTCCTTTCTGGGCCGCGGATGATGTATGGTATCACGGAAAGCCGGGTATCTATTTCGACAGCAGCTGCGGGTACCATGCAGCGGTAGAACAATCCTAACTGGATACAGAATGTACTTAGCGCGGAGTGATGGCAGGCGAACCGCATCTCATGTGGCGGTGGTGTCCAGATTCGAAAGCGGAACAGGTGGCGTCAAGCGTCGATGCGGTGCACAGGTACTGGTATCTCCGAGTTAATTTTGGCGACCTCGAACGGGAAATGTCCATTACTGGACTAGCTCGTCAAGCAGATAAGGGTTGTCTGGCTGATTCGCTTCGATATATGCGCCAATCGATACTTTCGGCGAGGCGCTGGTCCACGGTAGCCGAAGCGGTGATAGGATTCGTATTGTTAGTGGAGGACAGTGCACGTCAACGAACGCGACAAGGCATCGAACACCTGGGACCTGTTTCAGGGTTGATAGCGCACTGGCGACGGATAGTAACTTCGCTCGCATTTCCGTTTGCGGTTGAACCCCACGGCCGTGCCCTCTGCATGACTGGGGTCGAGACCACGCTGCCGTCGAAGTCGAACGTCACCCGGCGCAGCTTCTCGGCGGCCAAACGGTCAAGGATCAGCGAGCGGTTCATCTCGTTGCAGGCCCGGGATCGTCGCCTTGTCGACCACCGCAAGCGACGGCTCAGGATCGCGGTCGAAGGCAAACAGCGCAATATCTCGCAACACCAGAGGGTCGTCGTTGTAGAACTTCACGTCGTTAAGTTCGCGGTAGACGCGGATGATTTGGATGACCGAGGTCAGGAACAACTCGGACATCTTGAGTCGCTGAGACCGTGGACGTGACGGCAAGCCTGACGGACCTTGTCGCTCAAGATCCATCGGTCGAACGGACCTGAAAAGGCTATGGCGCCGAAATGAATCGTCGGTAACAACGGTCTGGGGCGACGACAGCTCGCCGCGGCCCAGACTCCGCCATATTGGATCTCGGAACGACGGCTACCTCTGACGGAGATTTCGGTGTCGTCGCGAGCACCAGGTGATCCCTGTCTGGGGCCGGTGCCGAACGAGAAGGAGCCTCGGCTACCTCAAGGCGCTCTACCTGGGCCGCTGAGGGGCGGGTGGGGTTGGGGGTGCGGCACGGCCGGTCACTTAGGATCGAATCCTCCGCGTCGCACCCACCTGGGGTATACTCAACCCCTAAACGACTTCACGGCCCTATCGGACGAAGGCCCCTATGCGACGGTTCCTGACCACTCTCCTGGCGGTTCATTTAGGGGTTTCCCTGGCGACGGCCGGGGTGCTGCGCGTTGAGCAGGACGGCTCAGGTCAGTATACGCTCATTCAAGACGCAGTAGATGTGGCGGCCGATGGCGATACGATCCTGATCGGTCCAGGGCGGTACGATGACCTGCAGCCCCGGGGGGCAGTTCAGGTCGTCTGTGTAGCGTATTGGGAGGACCCGAAGAGCCTCGCGTTCATCGGTACCGACGCCGATAGCGTGATCATTGGGCCGACTATCTACGAGCCGGTAGGGACGGGGCCTCAGGGGATTCATCAGCACACTCAATCCGATGTTCTGGTCAAGAGTATTACGTTTGAGAACTTGCTGAGCGGCATCGTGGCGGGTGATGGCGCAATCCGCGTATCCGGTGCACGATTCGATACGGGTGATGTCGGCGTCTGGATCGCAAACCCTGATTCCTGCATCGTGAGAGATTGTACATTCAGCGGGTTTACGGATAAGGCGGTTCTCACCTTAGGAGCAACTTATGCGGAGATTTCGGGCTGCGAGCTTGCCAATGCCCCAGTATACTTTGGCGAGACGCTGAATGCAGATGTTCGAGACTGCGTGGTCACTGTGGGGGGGGTTGTTGTATATTCAAACTCTGGTGGCACAATCGAGCGATGTCAAACACAGTGTGGAGACCGTGGCTGTGTCTACATTGACAGTCACATGACGCTCGAAATGTACGACAATACGTTTGTTGGCGGCGGAACAAATGTGACGGCCGCATGGGCGAATATAGTGGCGGAAAGGAACTCGTTTTTGGCGCCGACAGATTACTGGAATTTCGATCTAGCCAATGCATCGGTTTCAGCCCACAACAATGATATTCAAGCCGGTGTCGGTGCGACTCGCATCATCAGCACCTTGGGCTATCCGGACGGGACCTCAGCGACGCTCGACTTCGGCAACAACTACTGGTTCGAAAACGGCACCCCCGCGGCCCTAGACTCGCTGATCTACGACGGCAACGACGATCCGAACATCCACGTGATCGTGAACTACGAGCCGATTCGGACGAGCTCGGTGCCTACGGAGACGGAATCCCTCGGCGACCTCAAGGCCCTCTACCTGGGCCGCTGAGGGGCCGGTGGGGGTGGGGTGAATCCCGGCACGGCCGGCCCGTCACTTAGGGTCCGAAATCCCCTCCGCGTCGCTACGAATTCGTGCTCCATGACGAGCCTTGATGCGAACAGCGATGTCTATGTGCAGGTTTACGGATTTTGCAGTACCGGTAGTGGGCTGGGGGCTGACCATTGGGGAGCAATACAAGAAGGTTTGGTGCTCGACTCACCCCTGCTTGCAGACATTATTGACAAATTGCGGCGTTAGATTGATGGCACCGCAAAGAAGGAGAAGAGATGAATGGAGAAGCTATGCGCCAAAACACCGGAGAAGCAACTCGCGTGGTAGTGGCGGTTGTGCTCGGATGCATTTTGTGGGTGTTACTTGTGCCTGTAGCGGGCTGCGCCGCAACGGTAGATGTGCATCTAGATAATGAGCGGATCCCGTCAGATGGTCCGGTAACGGGTTGGCTCGTTGTGAATATCGAAGACGACATATGGTTGCCGCGGTTTCCGACGTTGTTCAATGGGGGAGTACATTGTATTATAGTTGGTCCCGATCAAGTGGCTAGGACGATAGATAGCGAGTCATACGCGGGCATCGTGAAGGGGTGCATCGGGACGGGAGCTAAACGTTGGGGGGCAGGGGAATACCGCATGCCGATTGCTATTGTAAAGCTAGACGGCGACGATTTCTTGTTTAGAGATTCCGGGGTATACAATTTGACCTTTCAGTTTTGCGTCGATAGTGGTTTGCCAGATGCTACGGCAAGCGTTGAGGTATATTCCTGCGAGGGGTGCGGACACTCGGAATACCTGGATCATTTTCTTCATCCATATATCATCTGTGCATTTGAAAACGGACCGCGACAGATCGGGGCGGAGGTGCCTGAGGGGCCCTATCGGATAGCACTGGATACGCTGCGCGTTTATACGTTAGGAGGCAATATTGTGTGGAACATTTGGAAGAATGATTTTGCGGCGTTTCTTGAAAACGCGGATTACTTGGAACTTGCACAGAATACGGTAGATCAGGGCCTCCAACAGGCGGACGCAATCGGCATCAATGTGGAGTTTTGGCAGGCGATGGCGGCACGGTACACTATCATACGAAGTGGCGCGGTTGTGACGGATGGCGCCGGTATGGAGAGCTTGGGGTACCACGTATTTTGCCGCTAGCAGGCTGTTGAAATACTCGCCCGCCGCCACCTGAGATGATACGCTACTTGCCGACCAAGGAGGATACCTTTGCGCGGGTGTGTCAACCAAACTGTGTAAACAGCCGCTCATGATCTAGCCTGGCACCCTTCCCTCGAAGACGATCGAGAAGTAGTTCAGGGCCGCCGGCCAGTCCTGGATCGGCATGGTCCAGCGCCGGGAGGCCCGCTGCAGAGCACCGGCTCCTTGTCGACCATGCGGATGTATACGCGTGGACTGGATCACGAAATTTCCCACAATCATATCTTGAGAGGATCGGGCCTGGCCGTCGAGATTATCGGCCACACCGGCCCGGACAACTACCACCTCGACATGACGGGCAACTGGTGGGGGACGACCGACCCGGACAGCATCGCTGCCTGGATCCACGACGGGAACGACGTGATGTGGCCGCCGCTGGAGTGCACGGTGGATTTCCAGCCTTTCGCTACGGGGCCGGTGCCGAACGAGGAGAAGAGCCTCGGCGACCTCAAGGCGCTCTACCTGGGCCGCTGAGGGGCGGGTGGGAGTTGGGGGCAGGTGCGGCCCGCCGGTCACTTAGGATCTGAATTGACCCGCCGCGTCGCACCCACCTGGTGTATACTCAACCCCTAAACTGGACCTGGGCGAGCGGCACATCGAGCTGGAACACGGCTACGCCGTCGCTCCGGATGGCGCCTCGTTCCTCATGGTCCAGGCCGGGGACCCCGGCAGCTCGATGCGGAACATCATCGTGGTGCAGAACTGGGCGGCGGGACTGGACGCGCGGTGAGGCGGCGGCCGGCCCGGGTTTCCCCGAGCATCACGGACTTCTGCCCGGGAGCCCTCGCCGCGACCGGGCTACCCGGAGGTATGCGCATGAAGCTGACGATGGTGTTGGCGGTCGGGCTGCTGGCGGCCTCGTCCCTCGCGGCGGCCGGCCCGGGCCCCTGGCCCGAGGACTTCCAGCCCACGGCCGAGGTGCTCATCCCCGCGGGCGAGTTCACCATGGGCCGCGCCGGGGGTGACGAGGGTTACGAGCCCCACCAGGTCCGCCTGTCCGCCTTCTTCATCGACGTCCACGAGGTGACCAACGCCCAGTGGCTGGCGTTCTGCACCGCCACCGGCCGCAAGCTGCCGGTGTTCTGGGGGCTGGACCGCTTCCACTGCGGCGCGGACTGGCCGGACCATCCGGTGGTCGGCGTGACCCACGGCGAGGCCCGGGCCTACGCCGCCTGGGTGGGCCGCCGGCTGCCCACCGAGGCCGAGTGGGAGTACGCCGCGCGCGGAGGCCTGGACGGCCTGCGGTTCGACGTGGCGGACACCCTGGGGGACGGGCAGGCCAACACCAAGGCCGCCGGCCTGGACGGCACCACCCCGGTGCGGAGCTTTGCCCCCAACGGCTACGGCCTGTATGACATGGTGGGCAACGTGCGCGAGTGGGTCTGGGACCTGTACTCGGACACCTATTTCCGCGAGAGTCCGCCCGAGAATCCCCAGGGCCCGGCCAGGTCGAAGTGGCGGGTGGTCAAGGGCGGGGGCTGGTTCTCGGGCAAGGGGTGCAACGCCGTCTCCGAGCGCAACGCCCTGCCCCAGAGCTGGCGCGACTTCAACGTGGGCTTCCGCTGCGCCCGCGACGCGGAGCCGGCGGACGAGCGGTGATCACCACGACGAGTCCGTGAGTCGTTGGAGGGGTGGACATGCCGACTGGAGGGCGTGCCCGGTCGGGACCGCTGGAACAGTCGCGGTCGAGGCGACTCATCCCGCCTTATCCGAACACCACCAGCACCACCGATAGCGAAACGGCCGAACTCAGCTCCTGGTCCGAGTCCAACTGCTCCGACAGCACAGACATGGCCGCCAGGACGTCCGGCCCGGCGATCTCCGCCAGCTTCAGCGCCCAGCGGGTTCACCAGCAACAAGGAGATCCCCATCGCCAAGTCGGTGATGGACTACATCTTCCGCTGGATGGACCTGAAGTCGGCGACCACGCGGGCGACGTCGGCGGCACGGCCCGCATCACCATGGATGCCGAGTCCCAGGCGCGGCACTTCCACACCGACAGCCCGCCGTGCCCCGAGTGCGGCTCGGTCACCGTCCGCAACGGCGCCTGCTACAAGTGCAACAACTGCGGGGCCACGACCGGCTGTTCCCGAGATCGCCCGACGCGTCGCCCGGCGGACCGGTTCCCGGCCTCGCGCAGGCCCCTCGCCGCCGCCGCCAAGGCAACCTTCTGCCCGCCCCCCCGTACTCCCTCGACATTCCCATCGCCCGCTCAGTGCCTGTCGGAATCGCAATATGGAGGCGCCCCACGATGATGAAGAAGCTCCTGTGGATCGGTATCCCGGTGATTGTCGCGGGAATCGTCCTCGGCACCATGGCCATGAAGGGCGGCAATGAAAAGGCGCTGGAGGTTCAGACGGCCAAGGTGGATCGCCAGAAGATCGTGCAGAAAGTGAGCGCGACGGGGAAGATCCAGCCCAAGGTGCAGGTGAAGGTCAGCGCCGACGTGAGCGCCAAGATCACCAGGCTGGCCGTGGTGGAGGGCCAGTGGGTGGAAAAGGGCACCCTCCTGGTGGAGCTCGACCGCGAGCGCTATCTCGCCGCCGTGGAAAGCGCCCAGGCGAACGTGCGGTCCGCCGAGGCGAACGCGACCCTGGTCCAGGAGAACCTGGAGCGCAGCCGGAAGGAGTTCGAGCGGTACCGGGAGCTGGCGAGCAAGAACCTGGAATCCGCAACGGTCTTCGAGGACAAGGAATCGGCATACCGGGTCGAGTTGGCGCGCCACGAGTCCGCCCTCTACCAGGTGGAGCAGGCCAAGGCCGCCCTCAAGCAGACCCGCGACGACCTCTCCAAGACGACCATCTACGCGCCCATGTCCGGCACGATCAGCGACCTGCGCAAGGAGCAGGGCGAGATCGCCATCGGCTCCCAGTTCCAGGAGGACGTCATCATGGTCATCGCGGACCTCTCGGAGATGGAGACCCAGGTCAACGTGGACGAGAACGACATCATCTCCATCGCCATCGGCCAGTTCGCGGAAATCGAGGTGGACGCGCTCCTGGACCAGGTGCTGACGGGCGTCGTCGCGGAGATCGCCAGCAGCGCCAACACCGCGGGCGCCGGGAGCTCGGACCAGAAGACCGAGTTCGAGATCAAGATCAGCATCGTGGACCCGCCCCAGACCCTGCGTCCGGGGATGACCGCCGGCGCCGAGATCTTCACCAAGACCAACGAGAGCGCCCTGAGCGTGCCGATCCAGAGCGTCGCGGTCCGGACGGTCGATCAGCTCGTGATGGCGGGCGAGAGCCGGGCCGACGCCGCGAAGCGCTACACGGCCGACCGCGACGGCTTCGTGGAGATCGTGTTCTGCATCGAGAACGGGACGGCCGTGGCGAAGCAGGTCACGACGGGGATCCAGAGCGACGAACTGATCGAGGTCCTGACGGGCCTCGAGGAAGGCGAAGAGGTGGTCACCGGCAGCTACCGCGCCATATCCAAGGACCTCGTCAACGGCGCGGAGGTCAGGGTCAGCAACGACCCCGGCCCGGCCGGCGAGGCCTAGACCCGTGGCGCCCGCCGACGCCGACACCACCCTGGCCGGGACGGACGTCGCCCTGTCGCTGCGGGACGTGGTGAAGACCTACGACATGGGCTCGGTCCAGGTCCAGGCCCTGCGCGGGGTCTCCCTCGACATCGCCCGGAACGAATACGTCTCCATCATGGGACCCTCGGGCTCCGGGAAGTCGACGCTGATGCACGTGATCGGCTGTCTCGACGTGCCCACCTCCGGCACCTACACCCTGAAGGGCCGCATGGTGGCCGAGCTTTCGGAGAATCAGCTGGCCGAGATCCGCAACGAGCTGATCGGGTTCGTGTTCCAGACCTTCAACCTCATCCCGCGGGTGAGCATCTTCCAGAACGTCGAACTGCCGCTGGTCTACGCGGGCGTGCCCCGTGGGGAGCGCCGGCGCCGGGTCACGGCCGCCATCGAGCGCGTGGGCCTCGCCGACCGCGTGAAGCACAAGCCGAACGAGCTGTCCGGCGGACAGCGGCAGCGCGTGGCCATCGCCCGCGCGCTGGTCTGCAATCCGTCGATCATCCTCGCCGACGAACCCACCGGCAACCTGGACAGCAGGACCGGCGCCGAGATCATGGCCATTCTCGACGGGCTGCACGCGGAGGGGCAGACGATCATCCTGGTCACCCACGAGGACTACATCGCCCAGCACGCCCTGCGCACGTTGAGGCTCAAGGACGGCGATGATCGAGAGCGACGTGGCGGTCGAGGGCGTCATGAGGCTCCTGCGCGACATCGCCGAAGCGCTGCAGATCGCCTTCGGCGCCCTGCGTGCCAACAAGGCGCGCGGTGCCCTGACGACCCTCGGCATCATCATCGGCATCGTCGCGGTGATTCTCACCATGACCGCGGCCAACGGCCTGCAGAACACCTTCCGCCAGAGCTTCTCCTCGGTGGGCGCCGACGTCATCTACGTGTCGCGCATGCCCTGGGTGATCCAGGGCGACTTCTTCCTGTACCGGAACCGGCCGCAGATCGACCTCAGGCAGGCCGCGGCACTGGAGTCCCGGCTGCGGGGGCGGGCCATCGTCAACCCGACCATGGACACGTCCCGCGACGTGAAGTACCGGTCCGAGACCCAGTCGGGGCTGCGCATCATCGGCACCACCGAGAAGCAGTCGCTGGTCTCCAGCGCCCAGCCGGAAACCGGGCGCTTTCTCAACGGGTTCGACGTCACCTACAAGAAGAAGGTCTGCGTCATCGGCACCGACGTGCGCGACGCCCTGTTCGGCACCGCCAATCCCCTCAACCAGACCATCAACATCGGCCGCACCAGGTTCCGCGTGATCGGCGTCATGGAGAAGCAGGGCGGGAGCTTCCTGGGCGGCCCCAACTTCGACCGCCAGATCTACATCCCGATCACCGCCTACGTGAAGGCATTCGGCGGCCAGCACGGACGCCAGGGGGTGGACATCGCCGTCAAGGCGCCCTCGAAGGAGGCCCTGGCGGAACTGGAGTTCGAGGTGATGGGGGAAATGCGCAAGATCCGCCAGCTGCGTCCCACCGAGGACGACAACTTCTCCATCAACAAGCTCGACACCCTGGTGGGCGCCTTCAACAACGTGATGGGCGTGGTGCTCCTGGTGGGGCTGCTCGTCACGAGCATCTCGCTGTTCGTCGGGGGCGTCGGCGTGATGAACATCATGTTCGTCTCGGTCACCGAGCGCACCCGGGAGATCGGCATCCGCAAGTCGATCGGCGCCAAGCCCCGCAGCATCCTGATGCAGTTCCTGTTCGAATCGGCTGCCATCTGCCTGCTGGGCGGGACGATCGGCATCCTGTTGGCCTCCATCCTGACCGCCGTGATCAACAAGGTGCTGATGCCCGCCAGCGTCTCGTTTGCCATCCTGTGCCATCGCGGTGGCGGTGTCGATCGCGGTGGGCGTGATGGCCGGCCTGGTCCCGGCCTTTCGCGGCGCCAGACTCAACCCCATCGAGGCGCTTCGTTATGAGTAGCTCCCGACGCAGGAGTCCCTGTCATGCGTCTTCTTGACGCCTTCGCCATGGCCTTCGGGGCGATTGTCAGGAACAAGCTGCGATCGATCCTGACCCTGGTCGGGGTCGTCGCCGGCGTCGCCTCGATCATCGCCGTGATGACCGCGATATCGGTGGTGCAGTCCACCATGGAGAAGGAGATGAGCGTCCTGGGCACCCAGGTCTTCCAGGTCCAGAAGTGGCCGGCCGGGTTCAATTCCGACGGCGAACGGCGCCGCGCGATGCACCGACCGCCGCTGACGGTCGAGAACGCCGACGCGATCCGCGAGCAGGTCGCCAACGTGGACCTGGTCGGCGCCGAGATCTGGGATTTCGGCCACGCGGTCGAATACAAGGGCGAAACCACCAACCCCAACAGCTCGATCTGCGGCGGCACGCCCGAGTACTCGGCCAACAACACCCACTACGTGGGCCAGGGCCGCAACATCTCCCAGTCCGACGTCCGGTTCCACCACAAGGTGTGCGTCATCGGCTTTGCCGTCGCCCAGGAACTGTTCCCCTTCACCGACCCCGTCGGCCGGGACGTGCGCGTGGACGGGCGCAAGTACCGGGTGATCGGCGTGTTCGACTCCAAGAACTCCGCCTTCGGGGGCGGCTTCGACCAGTACGTCCTGATTCCGGTCACCACGTTCCTGGACACCTACGGCCTGGTCGGCCGCGACGGATTCGAGCGCTCGGTCAACATCACGGTCCGCGCGACGACGCCCGAACTGGCCGCCGACGCCCTGGAGGAGACCCGGCAGCTCATGCGCCGCGAACGCGGGCTGAAAGCGAATGAAGAGGACAACTTCGACTTCTTCAGCAGCGAAAGCCTGATCACCCAGTTCAACCGGATGACGCGGGGCGTGAAGCTGGCCGCGTTCGTCATCGGGATCATCGCGCTGGTCGTGGCCGGCATCGGCATCATGAACATCATGCTGGTCTCGGTGACCGAGCGCACCCGGGAGATCGGCATCCGCAAGTCCCTCGGCGCCAAGCCCCGCAGCATCCTCCTGCAATTCCTGCTGGAGGCCGTCACCTTGTGCAACATCGGCGGCGTGGTCGGTGTCCTGGCGGGCTTCGGGCTGGGGAACGTCGTCACCCTGTTCGCCCCCTTCGACGTCAACGTCCCCGTGGAGTGGGCGGTCATCGGCCTCGTGTTCTGCTCGGTGGTCGGGATCAGCTTCGGCCTGCTGCCCGCCATCCGGGCTTCGCGGCTGAATCCGGTCGAGGCGCTGAGCTACGAATAGGGTTGGTGCCGCCCTAAGCTTCCCCGGCAACCGGTCGTCTGATGCCGGCGTCTCCTCCCTTGCCCTACCCGAACACCACCAGCACCACCGACAGCGAAACGAACGACGCCAGGGTGGAAAGCACGATCACCGCCGAACTCAGCGCCTGGTCCGAGTCCAGCTGCCCCGACAGCACGTACATGGCCGTGGACGCGGGCATGGCGAAGAAGAGCATGGCCGTCAGCACGTCCGGCCCCGTCACCCCCGCCAGCTTCAGCGCCCACCAGCCCAGCACCGGCAGCAGCGCAACCTTCAGCAGGGCGGCGCCGACCGTCGGCCCCAGGCGCTCGCGCAGCCCGGCGAAGGTCAGCGCCCCGCCGATGGAGATCAGGGCGAAGGGGAGGGTGAACGACGAGGCCAGCCGCAGGGTGTTGTCCACCGCCTGGGGCCACGGCGGCAGCAGCCGCACCCACAGCATGCCCGCCACGCAGGCCAGGATCAGCGGGTTCTGCACCAGGGCCCGCAGGGTCAGCCGCGTCCGCGTGCGCTGGTCCAGCTCCCGACCCGAGAACCAGATCAGCGTCATCACCGCCAGGACGTTGCACAGGGGGATGGCCAGGCCCAGCAGCTCGCCCAGCCGCGCCACGCCGGCGTTGCCCTGGGCGCCCATGACCACGGCGATGGCCACGTAGGTGTTGAAGCGGAAGGTGGCCTGGGAGAAGGCGCCCGCCTGGAAGCGGCCCACCCGGCCGACGGCGACCGCCAGCAGGCTCACCAGCCACATGGCCAGGATCGCACCCAGGCCCGCCGCCCACAGCCGCCAGGGCACGGCGTCGCCGGCGGGAGTGCCCCCGATCTTCCAGAACAGCAGCGCCGGGAAGAAGGCGTAGTAGACCAGCCGGTCGCCGGTCTTCAGGAAGACGGGTCGGTCAGCCCGCGCCGGCGCAGCAGGGCGCCGGCGGCGATCAGGGCGAACACCGGGAAGACGCTGTCCAGGATCATGGCACTTACTTTTCCTCCGGGGCCGCCAATGTGCTATGTTCGAATTGGTAACTTATTACATAGCAAGGAGGTGGGATTGTGGCGAAGAATCCCAAGGGCTGTGTCGCCACGGCCCGCGGTCCCCTCGCGAGCAAGGAGCCGGACGCGGGGATCCCAGCGGGAGCAGACCACGGGAGGTGGCGGAATGCAAGCGACGGTCGGCCAGGCGGCGCCGGATTTCGAGGCGACTGCCTACACGAAGGACGGATTCACCACCCTGAAGCTTTCGGATTTCCACGGCAAGTGGGTGACGCTCTGCTTCTATCCCGGCGACTTCACCTTCGTCTGACCCACCGAACTGGCGGCGGTCGCCGCCAACCACGACGCGCTGGTGAAGCTGGGCGTGCAGGTGCTCTCGGTGAGCACCGACAGCCGTTTCGTCCACAAGATCTGGCAGAAGGAAGAGCTGATGAAGATGGTGGAGGGCGGCGTGCCGTTCCCCATGCTCTCGGACCCGGGCGGCCGCATCGGCCAGGTCTACGGCGTCTTCGACGAGGCCGGGGGCGTGGACATCCGCGGGCGCTTCCTCATCGATCCCGACGGGGTGATCCAGGCCATGGAGGTGATGACGCCGCCGGTGGGCCGCAACTTCGCCGAGCTGCTGCGGCAGGTGCAGGCCTTCCAGCACGTGCGCCAGACCAAGGGCGCCGAGGCCACGCCGGCCGGCTGGCGGCCCGGCGAGCCCGCCCTGCAGGTGGGCGAGGACCTGGTGGGCCGCGTGTGGGAGGTGTGGAAGCCCAAGGTGGAAGCCTAGCGGCGATCCTCCGGGCGCGGCGGCGCGTGATGACGGCCCGGGCCCCGCGACCCGGGCCGTCCCTCCATGACAGCCCGTCCCGATGATGCTACCATGCCCGCCATCGTCGCCGCCGAACCCGACCGACGGAGCACACCCATGACCGATCCCCTGGCCGGGCCCCGGGCCCGCATCGACGCCATCGACACGGGCATCCTCGACCTGCTGGCCGAACGCAGCGGCCTCTTGGCCGGGGTGCTGGCCACCAAGCAGCGCGAGGGCCTGCCCATCTTCGACCCGCCCCGGGAGGAGGCCAAGGTGGCCGCCTTCCGCGCCGCCGCCACGGAGCGGGGCCTGGACCCCGACTGGGCCGAGGACTTCCTGCGCATGGTGATGGGGGCGTCGCGGGCGCGCCAGTCCACCGGCGCCTTTCCCCAGGCG
The DNA here is from genome assembly GCA_963825035.1 of Candidatus Krumholzibacteriia bacterium. Classification (GTDB taxonomy): domain Bacteria; phylum Krumholzibacteriota; class Krumholzibacteriia; order LZORAL124-64-63; family LZORAL124-64-63; genus JACZKN01. The sequence goes on from CAWGRT010000010.1 coordinate 356,386, forward strand.
GCGGGCGGCCCGCGCACGGTGCTGCTGGTGGGCGGGCGCGGGCGCATGGGTTCGCTGTACGCGGGGGTGCTGGCCCGCAGCGGCCACCAGGTGCGGATCCTGGACGTGGACGACTGGGACCGCGTCGGCGAGCTGGCCGCCGGCTGCCACCTGGCCGTGGTCACCGTGCCCATCCGCGCCACCGCGGCGGTCATCGCCCGGCTGGCGCCGCACCTGGCGCCGACCACCCTGCTGGCCGACTTCACCAGCAACAAGGCCGCGCCCCTGGCCGCCATGCTGGCGGCGCACCCGGGGCCGGTGGTGGGCCTGCACCCGCTGCACGGCCCGGACGTGCAGCAGCTGGCCAAGCAGCTGATGGTGGTCTGCCCGGGCCGCGACCCGCAGGCGGCGGCCTGGCTCCTGGAGCAGGTGCGCCTGTGGGGCATGCGCACGGCCGAGCTGCCCGCCGAACGCCACGACGAGGGCATGCACGTGGTCCAGGGCCTGCGCCATTTCCTGGCCCTGCTGCACGGCTCGTTCCTGACGGCGCGGGGCATGCGGCCCCGGGACATGCTGGAGCTGAGCAGCCCCATCTACCGGGCCGAGCTGATGATGACCGGCCGCATCTTCGCCCAGAACCCCGAGCTGTACGCGGACATCGTCTTCGCCGACGCCGAGCGCCGCGCCCTGCTGCTGGACCTGCTGGCCCACCACGAGCGGCTGGCCGAGCTGGTGCGCAGGGACGACAAGGCCGGGTTCGTGGCCGAGTTCCGCAAGGTTGCCGCGTTCTTCGGCGACTTCGCCGGCCAGGCCCTGGCCGAGAGCAGCTACCTGATCCACCGGCTGGCGGACCGTTTCGCCTGACCGCAGCGAAAGGACGACCCCATGGCGCGCCTGATTCCCGAGCCGACCATCATCGAGGCGGCCGGCAACCTGCCCAAGAAGATCGAGGAGTTCGTGGGCCGCGTGAACACGGAGACGCCGGGGGTGAGCATCGCCCGCATGACCAGCCCGCCGGGCTGGGTGGAGCCGGGCCAGACCCCCGAGTTCGACGAGTACACCGTGGTGCTGGGCGGGATGTTGAAGGTGGAATCCCACGACGGCGAGCTGGAGGTGCGCGCCGGCCAGGCGGTGCTGGCGCCGGCGGGCCAATGGGTACGCTACTCCTCGCCCGAGCCGGGCGGCGCCCGCTACATCGCGGTCTGCCTGCCGGCCTTCGCGCCGGACACCGTGCACCGGGACGAGGACTGAAAACGGTTGTCCACCACGCCGGTGTTTGCGGGCGGCGAGTCAGGGCTTATCTTGTCGCCATTCGCGATCGGTTCCTTCAACCCGGGACAAGGACATCGTGCTGACCTCACGCGCCATGATCGTGCTCGCCCAGAGCATCCTCGTCATCGGCTCCCTGAGCCTGACCGCCGCCTCGGTGCGGCTCTTCCTGAAGGCCATCGACCTGGGCCTGTCGGCCTGGTGGCTGCTGCTGATCGTGCCGCTGGGCGCGTTGGCGGGCTGGGCCAAGGCCCGTTTCGTCATGCGCAAGCGCATGGTCGAGAACGTCCGGCGCCTGCGTGCCGCCACGGGCAAGCTGTGGCCCTGGCACATCTATCCGCCCCAGCTGCTGGTCTTCATCGTGACGATGGTGATCCTGCTGAAGATCCTCAAGCGCGTGCTGGCGCAGAGTGCGCCGGGCATGGCGACGCTGGGAGGGGTGGACATCACCGTGGCGGTGGCGCTGCTGGTCGCCTCGTCGGTGTACCGCAGCCGCCAGGCCGCCGCGCCGCCCGCCGCCGAGCACGTGAACGCCTGAATCAGTCGCCCAGCGCCTTGTCGATGGCCGCGGTCAGCTCCGGATCCTCGGGAGTGGTGCGCGGCCCGAACCGCGCGATGATCCTGCCGTCCCGGCCCACCAGGTACTTGGTGAAGTTCCAGGTGGGCTCCTCCAGGCCGCCGACGGTGAGCCAGGCGTAGACCGGGTCCTTGGCGTCGCCCTTGACCTTCACCTTGTGGAAGAGGGGGAAGGTGACGTCGTACTTGGTGCTGCAGAACTGCCGGATCTCCTCGGGCGTGCCCGGTTCCTGGCCCATGAAGTCGTTGCTGGGGAAACCCAGGATCACGAACCCCTGGTCCTTCTTCGCCTCGTAGAGCTTCTCCAGGCCCGCGTACTGGGGCGTCAGCCCGCACTTGCTGGCCACGTTCACCACCAGGGCGACCTTCCCCTGCCAGGCGTCCAGGGTGACGGGCTCGCCCTCGAGGGTGGTCGAGTCCAGCTGCCAGAGGGTGCCCTCCTGCGCGGCGGGTGCGGCCTGGGCGCCGCCGGCCATGGCGCCCCGCAGGGTGAAGAGGGCGACGGCCACCCCGACCACGGTCATGATACCCAGGACGATCAGCACGATCTTCATATGCTCGGCACCTCCACGGTGGTTCTCGGCGCAAGGGCGTGGGGGACAAGTTAGCGCCGTCGGCGCGCGGCGCCACGCCGCGGCCCCTCACACGGGGGGGCGGCTGCCCTCGCCGTAGCCGGTCAGCTCCACGTAGCCGCGGCCCAGCACCGGCCCCTTGTCGCCGAAGGCCCGGGCCCGCACGGCGCCTTCCCAGTAGTGCACGCCCGAGCGGGCGGACACGTTCTCCTGGTTGGGCATGGTCGCGTCCAGGTCCAGTTCCAGGTCGGCCGAGGGGATCGCCAGGCGCCAGCGCACCGGATAGGCGGCGCCGGTCGCGGGGCTGACCCAGGTGGTGCCCGGCTCCCAGGTCCAGTCGCCGGCGTGCAGCGTGCGCACGGTGCCGTCGGCCCGGACCAGGGTGCCCAGGGCGAAATCGGGTTTGCCGTCCTTGCCGCGCAGGCGGTAGAGCATGAGGTCGCGCCCGTCATTCAGCTGCAGGCTGAGCCAGTCCCAGCCGGTCTGGTCCGCCGCCAGGCTGTCCGAGAAGATCTCCCGGTCCAGCCAGGACAGGCCGTGGACGGCCACGGGCCGGCCGTCGCGCCACACGGTGCCGTGCACGTCCATCCGGGTGGCGCTCACGTAGAGGCTGCCGGTGCTGCCGTCGGCCGATTTGGGGCTGTAGCCGTCCCGCCCGTGGAAGACCAGCGGGCGAGTCGGCACCGCCACGAGGTCGTAGCGCAGGCCCCGGTGGTCGTCGCGGGCGCGCAGCCGGAAGCCGTCGCCGTCCCGATCGATGGACCAGCGCCCGCGCGTGCCCGCCGGCGCGCGGGCCCAGGCCAGGACGGAATCTCCCGGCGCGCCGAAGCCCCCGAGCCCGGGCACCGCCCGCCACAGCACCTCGCTGAACACGTGACGATCCCGGGCCGGATCGGTCACCGCGGCGTGGCCCATGACCAGGTCGCGGGCCGCCCAGGCCGAGGCCGAGTCCGCCAGGGCGACGCGGCTGAGCCCCACCCGGAAGAAGGTCTGCTGGAAGCCGAGGGGCTCGCTGTCGGGCGCGTCGTCGGGGACGAGTTGCCCGGTCACGTACCACCACTCGGTGCGGTAGGCGGGGTGGGCGTGCCAGTCCCGCGGGAACGACCAGTGGTGGCCGGGCGCGGCCTCGCGCCACGCCGGCGCGGCCCCCAGCAGGGGTGCGGCCAGGAGCAGGGCCGTGATGATGGCGGTGCGGCGCAAGGGCATCCTCCTCTACAGATCGTCCCGGGTCAGGCGGCCGGCGTCGCCCAGGCCCGCCCGCAACGCCGGGTAGACGGCGGCGGCGGCGGTGGCGGCCAGGATCAGGGCGGCCTGCGCCAGCAGCGCCGTGCCCGGCCAGGCGGGGCGGATGGTCCAACCGAACCACACCCGGTTGATCACCAGGATCAGCAGGGCGGCCAGGCCCACGCCGCCGCCCAGGCCCAGCACCAGGCCCAGGGCGCCCATGGCCGTACCCTCGCCCATGAAGAGCGCGAAGATCTGCCGCCGCGTCGCGCCCAGCGAACGCAGCAGGGCCAGCTCGCCCGCCCGCTCGCGGGCCTGGATCAGCAGGGTCAGGGACACGCCGCAGACGGCGATCAGCAGCGCCATGGCCTGCAGGGTGCGGGTGACGGCGAAGGTCTGGTCGAAGATGGCCAGCACGTCGCGGCGCAGGGTGCGGTTGCTGCGGAAGACCAGGGGTCGCCCGGCGTAGGCGGCGCCCAGGGCGTCGGCCTCGTCCTCGGCGTCGGTGCCCGGCCGCAGGAAGAGGGCGGCGTTGTTGGGAGCCGTGGGGCCGAAGGCGGTCACCAGGGTCTTCATGAGCACGAAGGCGGTGCCGCCCTCGCTGGTGTAGTCGTAGGCCACCCCGGCCACGGGCAGGGGCACCGGGCCGTGCGGTCCGGCCAGCACCAGGGTGTCGCCGGCGGCGTAGCCGCCCTTGCGGGCCAGGGGCTCGCCGATCAGCACCCAGCCCCGCTTCAACCGCGCGGCCACCGTGTCGGCGTCGCCCGCCACCAGGGGCAGGCGGCCGCGCCAGCTCGGTCCCGGGCACGCCGGCGGTGCGCACGCCGCTGAGCCACACGGTGCGCCGGCCGTCGGCGGTGCGCACGCGCAGGCGGCGCTGCTCCTCCACCGCCCGCACCTCCGGCCGCGCGGCCAGGGCGTCCAGCAGGGGCCGGTCCAGGAAGGCGTCGTTGCCGGCCCGGGCCCAGCTGGGGGTGGTCACGTAGACGTCGGCCCGGATGGTGGTGTCCAGCCAGGTGACCAGGGTGGCGCGGAAGCTGCCGATCAGCAGGGTGATGCCCACCAGCATGCTGGCGGTCACCGCCAGGGCGGCCACGGCCAGGCTCGTGGTCTGCAGGCGCGCGGCCAGGTTGCGCAGGGCCAGGGCGGGGCCGAGGCCGCCGGGGACGCGCCGGCGCCGTGATCGTGCGCACCACCAGGGGCACCACCAGGGGCAGGCACGACCATCATCACGAAGCCGTAGGCGAAGCCGCCCGCGCGCAGCGCGCGCCCCTGCAGCAGGAACCAGGCGGTGGCCGCCGCCGGCCAGGGCCAGCGCGCCCAGGGCCAGCCGGCCGGCGCCGGCCACGGGTGCTGCCGGTGCAGGTTCAGCGGGGCCAGCAGCGTGCCGGTGTCGCGGCGCGCCATGTCCAGGGCCGGGCCGATGGCGCCGACCACCGCGCCCGCCACGCCCACGCCCACGCGCCAGCAGCACCACCGGCAGCGGCAGGGTCAGGCGTCTCGATGCCCTCCAGCACGTAGATGTTGGTCAGGGTGCCGCTGACCGAGTCCAGGTTGCGCAGGGCGGCCAGCCAGCCCAGGGGCACCCCCAGGACGACGCCCACCAGGCCGACGGTCGCGGCCTCGGCCACGATCAGCCCCAGCACCTGGCGCGGCGTGGCGCCCAGGGACCGCAGCACGCCGAACTCGGTGCGCCGCCGGACCAGCGCCGCCTGCACCGCCGTCAGCACCAGGAACAAGCCCACGAACACGCTGATCAGGCTGAGCGCCGTCAGGTTCAGGCGGAAGGCCGCCAGCAGGCCCGAGGCGTCCTGCTGCCGCTGCTCCGGCGTGTGCACCCGCACCCCGGGGCCCAGGGCCGCGGCCAGGCGCTCGGCCGCCGCCGCGGGGTCGGCGCCCGGCAGCCAGGGTGACGTCGATCTGGTGCACGCGGCCCGGCCGGCCCAGCAGGGCCTGGGCCCAGGCGATGTCCATCACCGCCAGCCCGCGCGGCGCCAGGGGCTCGAAGCTTCTGGAAGTCCACCAGGGCGCCGATCATCAGGCGGCGCCTGCCGGCTGCCGCTGCTGACGGTGACGGTGTCGCCCGACGGCCAGCCCTGGGCCGCGGCGAACTGCGGGCGTCACCGCGACCCAGCCGTCATCGGTCACCGCCGTCGAAGAGCAGGTGCCGGGAGCTCGGTCGTCGGCGGCGGTCCGCGTCCGGCGGTCAGCGGATAGCGCACCGGGGCGAAGACGTCGAAGCCCACCAGGTCCAGGAACACGCCGCGGCCGGCCGGTCACCGCCACGTCCAGGCGCACCAGGGGCCAGGCGCCGGTCACGTCGGGATCGGCCAGCACCGTGCGCCAGCAGGGTCTCGTCCAGGGTGGGGACGGTGCCGGTGATCGTCAGGTCGGCCTGGCCGCTGACCGCGCGCACGCTGCCGTCGAAGGCCTGCAGGGCGCCGCGGTTGAGCACCTGGATGGCCACGACCGAGGCCACGCCCAGGGCCACGCCGACCACCGTCAGCAGGAACAGGGTGCGCGACTCCCGGAGCTGCCGCCGCACCGAGCGGAGCGAGGTAGCCGATCACGCCGGCTGCCCCGCCGCCAGGCGGCCGTCGGCCAGGCGCAGGGTGCGGTCGGCCGCGCGCCGCCAGGTCGCGGCGAGTGGGTGACGTAGAGCAGGGCGCCGCCCTCGGCGCGGGTCAGTGCCAGCAGCAGGTCCATGACCGCCTGGCCGGTGCGGTCGTCCAGGCTGCCGGTGGGTTCGTCCGCCAGCACCAGCTTCGGCGCCCGCAGCAGGGCCCGGCAGATGGCCACCCGCTGCATCTCGCCGCCCGAGAGCCGGCCCACCGGTTCGGCGGCGCGGTCGGCCAGGCCCACCTGGTCCAGCAGGACGGCGGCGCGGTCCCGCATCCCGCCGCTGGTCCAGGCCGGCTGATCCAGCCGGGCAGGGCCACGTTCTCGCGCCACCGAGAGGTGGGGCAGCAGGTGGAAGAACTGGAAGACCAGGCCCACGTGGTGGCGGCGCAGGAGGGTGCGCTCGCGTTCGCTGCCGGCGCCCAGGTCCTCGCCCGCCAGCAGCACGCGGCCGGCGGTGGGCACGGTGATGCCCGCGGCCACGTGCAGCAGGCTGGACTTGCCGCTGCCGCTGCGGCCCACCAGGGCCACGGCCTCGCCCGGGCTCACGTCCAGGGAGACCTCCCGCAGCACGGTGCGGTCGGGATGGTCGTCGCCCCGGTAGGTGAGGGTGACGTCACGGAACTGGAGGATGGGCTCGGGCATGGTGTGGTCTCCCGTTGCGGGGCCGCCGCGCGCGGCTGGTCCGCGCCACACGATAGGGCCGAGCCGGCGGACCCGCTACCTCAACCAGTGCCCCAGGGCCACGCCCACGAAGGTGGCCACGGCATAGCCCAGCGTGCCGCAGAGGATGGCCGGCATCACCAGCGTGCCCCAGCGCCGGGCCACGGCCATGGCCGCGGCGGTGGTGGGACCGCCCATGTTGGCGTTGGACGCGATCACCAGCTCGGCCAGGTCCAGGCGCGCCAGGCGACCCACCCCCAGCAGGAACGACCAGGTGCATCGTCAGGATCAGCGCCGGCGAACACGAACAGCACCGGTCCCACGCGCATCACCACCAGCACGTTGGCGCTGGCGCCGATCACCGCGAAGAAGATCTGCATGAGGAAGGCGCCCGCGGTGTCGGCGCCGTCGAGCGTGCGCATGGGCCCGGGCAGGGCCGTGGCCAGGATCACCGTCAGCGCCGTCAGCACCAGGATGCCGCCGCCGTGCCAGCCGCAGGCGCTCGGCGACGACGAAGCCGACGGCGCACAGGCCGAAGGCCAGGGCGACCGCCGCGGCCAGGCGCGCGGGCGTCGGGAAGGCGGCGTGGGCCTCGAGCCCGCCGCTCGACCACCTGCCCCTCGTGCCGGCGGTCGGGGTAGGCGGCCCAAGCCGCGCGATGCCCGGCAGGGCGAAGAGCACCAGGAAGTAGAGGGCCATCACCAGGTTGTCCGCCGCCACGCCTGCCGAGAGCAGGTCGCCCGACTCCAGCCCCACCGCCTTGGCCGCCGCCGCGTAGTTCATGGACCCGCCGATGTAGGTGGCCGAGAAGATGGAGGCCAGCTGCCAGCCCGCCTCGCCCAGGGGCACCACCTTGTAGGCGACGATGGTGCCGATCACCGTGCCCACGGCGCCGATCAGGTAGGCGATCAGGGTGGGGCCGGCCTCGCGGATGATGCGCCGCAGGTCCGCCCGCAGCAGCAGCAGGGGGATGGCCAGGGGCACCAGGTAGTCCCAGACCACGTCGTAGGCGGGGACGCCGGTGGCGGGGATCACCCGCAGGTTCGACAGCAGGAAGGTGGCGCCCATGGTCACCACGCAGCCCGAGAGCCTGCGCCCGATGCGGGTGTGCTCGGCCCAGTAGCCGAAGGCGGCCGCGCCCAGCAGCACGGTCCAGATGGCCCAGTGCCGGTCCGCGGCGATCAGGGTGTGCTCCACGTGGTGTCCTTTCGGGCCGGGGCTGCAGGGGTTTCACGCCGTGCAGACTAGCAAGCCCCGGCCGCGATGGACAGCCTCACCTTGTCTTGGTGCGCGTGGTGCCGTTGGTGGTCCCGGTCGAACTCGTGTCCACGCGGACCGGTCCGCGGCTGGGCGTCGTGTCCCGGTCGCGGGTCTTGGTCACCTCCGGGGTGGACACGGGCGCGGCCGGCGTGCTGCGGGGCGGCGCCTGGACCAGGTCGACCGGGGGCGGGGATGGGGGCGCGGGGCGCGGGCGGGGCACCGGCGGGTGCGGGCGCGGCTCGGGGACCCACACCGGAACCAGGACCACCTCGTCCTGCCAGTAGGGCATGGGGGTGCAGCCGGCGACCAGCAGCAGCGCCAGGACGGCGACCACCCAGGGGAGGAGCGAACGCGTGCGTTTCATGGCGTCTCCTTCGGGTTGTCACCCCGGCCCGGCGGGGTGGGTTCGGCCGGCCGGCGGTGGGTTGGCGGGGTTGCCGCCGGACCGGGAGGTCGATGCAGTCATTCCAACGCCGGGGGAGCGTCGTTCCAGCGGCGGTACCGGCTTGCCGGGCCCGTCCGCCCGGACGCTGGTTGAGAATGTCCGATCGGTATCCTATGTTCGGCAGCGACCCGTCCCCGCAGCACGTCCGCGTATCGCCGAGGAGAATCACCATGTCCCTGCAAGGCAAGACCGCCCTCATCACCGGCGCGAGCCGCGGCATCGGCGCCGCCTGCGCCCGCGCCCTGGCGGCCGCCGGCGCGTCGGTTGCCGTCAACTACTTCAAGAACGGCGAGGCCGCGGAGCGGGTCGTCGCCGACATTGCCGCGGTGGACGGCCGTGCCGTCGCCCTGGCCGCGGACGTGCGGGACGCGGAGCAGGTGGCGGGGCTGGTGGCCGCTGCCGAACGAGAGTTGGGGCCGGTGGACATCCTCGTGCTCAACGCCGGGCCCGCGGTGCCCTGGCACCCGGTCACCGAACTGGACCAGGCGTCCTTCGAGGCCAAGGTGCTGGATGAGATGAGGGCGTACTTCCTGCCGGCCAAGGCCGTCATGCCGGGGATGATCGCGCGGGAGCGCGGCTGCATCATCGGGATCAGCAGCGGCTTGTCGCGGTACCCGGCGCTGGGCTTCGCCGCCCACACCACCAGCAAGTCGGCCGTGGACGGGTTGATGAAGTCGCTGGCCCTGGAGTTGGGGCCCCACGGCATCCGCGTCAACACCGTGGCGCCGGGCCTGACCCGCACCGACGCCACCGCCCACATGGCCGAGGAGCAGGTGCAGGCCATCGCGGCCGCGACCCCCCTGCGCCGGGTCGGGGAGGCGGCCGATGTGGCGGGGCTGGTGGCGGCCCTGGCCGACGACGCCTGCGGCTTCGTCAGCGGGGCCTACATCCCGGTCAGCGGCGGGGTGCAGATGCCCTAGGCATCGGCGGACGGGGGCACCCGGCGGGGTGGCACCCGCCTTGACGAATAGGCCCCGCTCAATTAGCGTAACGGGGCAATCCGTGGTCGAACGGCCGCCCCCGGCGCGGCCGCCCGCCGCCTCCGTCCATCCCGTTCCCGACGAGTAACGACCCCATGCTGCGCCGTCGCCCGCTTTCGTCTCCGCACTTCATCCTGGCCGTGGTGACCGCCGCCGTCCTGGCGAGCACGCCGGGCCCGGCCCTGGCCTACATCGGGCCCGGCGCCGGCTTTGCCCTGGGCGGCTCGTTCCTGTTCGCCCTGGCAGGGATCCTGCTGGCCATCGGCGCGGTGTTCCTGTGGCCGCTGCGCGTGGCCCTGCGCACCTGGCGCGGCCGCCGACGGTCGGGCAAGGCCCGGGCGCGGCGGGTGATCGTGGTGGGGCTGGATGGCATCGATCCCCATCTGTGCGAAGAGTTTATGGCTCGGGGCCTCATGCCTCACTTGAAGGGGTTGGCCGACGCGGGCGGCTACCGCCACCTGGCCACCACCCTGCCGCCCATGTCGCCGGTGGGCTGGTCCACCTTCGCGACCGGGACCGACGCCGGCGGCCACAACATCTTCGACTTCCTCACGCGGGACCCGCGCACCCACCTGCCGGTGCTGTCGTCCACGCGCATCACCGAGACGGGCCGGCTGCGCAAGCTGGGGCCGTGGGTGATCGGGCGGCCCAAGGCCAAGTACGAGCTGCTGCGGCGCAGCAAGCCCTTCTGGCGGACCCTGGCCGAGCACGGGGTGCCCAGCACCATCCTGCGGGTGCCCATCACCTTCCCGCCGGACACCTATCCGGGCCGGATGCTCTCGGCCATGTGCGTGCCCGACCTGCGGGGCACCCAGGGCTCGTTCACCCAGTTCGCGGCGCCGTCGGCGGGGCCGCGGCCGGGCGAGTCCACCGGCGGCACGCGCCTGGAGTTCGCCGTGGCCGGGCCCGACCACTATCTGGGGCGGCTGCCCGGGCCGGAGCTGCCCACGGCCGACGGCGGCCATGCGGTGGCCGAACTGGAGTTCTCCGTGCGGGTGGACCGGGCCGCGGGCCGGGCGCACTTCGAGGCCGGGGAGGCCACGTTCACCCTGGCGGCGGACGAGTACTCGCCCTGGATCCCCCTGGAATTCGGTCGCGGCCGCGCCACCGCCCACGGCATCGCGCGCTTCCGGGTCACGCGGCTGGAGGATCCCTTCACGGTCTACGTCACGCCCATCAACCTGGACCCCGAGCACCCGGACATGCCCATCAGCCATCCGCCCCACCTGTCCATCTGCCTGGCCAAGCTGCAGGGCAAGTTCGCCACCCTGGGCCTGGCCGAGGACACCTGGGCGCTGAACGAGCGGGTCATCGACGAGGCGGCCTTCCTGGAGCAGGCCTACCTGATCCACGAGGAGCGGCGCACCCAGTTCCTGCACGCCCTGGACCGCAACCCCGACGGCGCGGTGGCCGTGGTCTTCGACGCCACCGACCGCATCCAGCACATGTTCTGGCGCTACCGGGTGCCCGACCATCCGGCCAACGCGGGGCAGGACACCGAGCGGTTCAAGGACGCCATCGAGGGGATCTACGCCGCCGGCGACGCCGTCGTGGGCGAGACCCTGGCCCGCGCCGGCAAGGACGACGTGGTGCTGGTGATCAGCGACCACGGCTTCGCGCACTTCACCCGCGGCGTGAACCTCAACACCTGGTTCCGGGACAACGGCTACCTCGTCCTGAAGGGCGATCCCATCGACGGCGCCGCCGCCGCCGCTGGCGCCGGGACGGAAGGTGGAGCCTTCGCAGATCGACTGGCCGCGCACCCGCGCCTACGCCAACGGCCTGGCGGGCTTCTACCTGAACATCAAGGGGCGCGAGCGCGAGGGCTGCGTGGAACCGGCCGCGGCGAAGGCCCTGCTGGACGAGATCATCGGCAAGCTGCGCGGCCTGCCCGACCCCGCCGGCGGCGAGGCCATCCGCGACTGCTGGATCGCCGGCGAGGCCTACCGCGGGCCCTATGCCGGGGGCGGTCCCGACGTGGTGGTGGGCTACAACCGCGGCTGGCGCGCCGACTGGCACGCGGCGGTGGGGCGGCTGACCGACGAGGCCATCCGCGACAACCGGCGCGCCTGGTCGGGCGACCACTGCATGGACCCGGCCCAGGTGCCGGGCGTGATCTACGCCAACCGGCCGCTGCAGCGCGACGACTGCGCGCTGGTGGACCTGGCGCCCACCATCCTGGACCTGTTCGGCATCCGCAGACCCGCCCACATGCAGGGGCGCAGCCTGTACGGGGAGACGACATGAGGCGGCACGCGGGCATCCTGGCGGCGACGGTGATCCTGGCGGGGCTGGCGGCGACGGCCGCGGCCAAGACCGGGCCCAAGGTCCTGGTCATCGGCATGGACGGGCTGGACCCGGTCATGCTGCAGGAGTTCCGCGACCAGGGGCTGCTGCCCAACTTCGACCGTTTCATCGCCGGCGGCGCCCAGTTCCAGAAACTGGGCACCACCATCCCGCCCCAGTCGCCGGTGGCCTGGTCCACCTTCATCCACGGGCATGGATCCGGGCGGCCACGGCATCTTCGACTTCATCCACCGCGACCCGCAGACCATGCTGCCCTACCTGTCGACCAGCAGCGCCCAGGCGCCGGGCGCGTGCTGGGACATCGGCCGGTGGCGCATCCCGCGCGGCGGCGGCGCGGTGCGAGAACCTGCGCGAGGGAACCGCCTTCTGGCAGGTGCTGGACCAGGCGGGCTGGGACGCGACCGTGTTCAAGGTGCCCGCCAACTTCCCGCCGGTCGGAGTGCGAGGCGCGCACCCTCTCGGGCATGGGCACGCCGGACATCCTGGGCACCTACGGCATCTTCAGCTACATCACCGACGACCCCGCCGTCAGCCGCGACGTGGACGGGGGCCGGGTCATCCCCGTGCGCGCGGTGAACGGGCGGATCACCACCGCCCTGCCGGGGCCGGTCAACAGCTACCGCCAGGGCAGCCCCGAGTCGGAGGTGCCCCTGGAGATCACCGTCGACCGGGAGAACCGCACCGCGCTGCTGGACGTGGACGGTCGGCGCTTCCTGCTGGCGGAGAACGAGTGGAGCGACTGGGCCGACCTCTCGTTCCCCATGGTGCCGGTGCTCAAGAGCGTGGCGGGCATCTGCCGGTTCTACCTGCTGGAGGTCTCACCACACCTGCGCATGTACGTGACGCCGGTCCAGATCCATCCCGGGAAGCCGGAGATGCCCATCAGCACGCCGCCCGGCTACAGCAAGGAGATCGCCGAGGACACCGGGCTGTTCTACACCCAGGGCCTGCCCGAGGACTCGAAGGCCCTGGAGGAGGGCGTGCTGGACGACCAGCAGTACTGCAGCCAGGCCGACGTGGTGCTGAACGAGCGGCTGGCCCAGTTCGGCTACGAGCTGGACCACTTCAAGCGGCTGGACAGCGGCTTCCTCTTCTTCTACTTCAACGTGCCGGACCAGAGCTGCCACGTGCTGTGGCGCGCGTTCGACCCGAAGTCGCCCAACCACGACCAGGCCGATCCCGCGGTGAAGAATCGGGTGCGTGACCTCTACGTGGCCATGGACGGCGCCCTGGGCCGGGCCCTGGACGAGGTGGCGGGAGCAGGCGACGGTGATGGTGGTCAGCGACCACGGCTTCGCGCCCTTCTACCGCTCCATGCACGTGAACGCCTGGCTGCGGGAGCACGGCTACCTGGCCCTGAAGCCCGGGGTGAAGCCGGGCTCCACCGAGATGCTGGCGGGCATCGACTGGTCGCGGACGCGGGCCTACGCCATCGGCATCAACGGGCTCTACCTGAACCTGCGCGGCCGGGAGAAGTGGGGCATCGTCAACCCGGGCCCGGAACGCGAGCAGCTGCTGCGGGAACTGGTGGCGGGGCTGGAGGCGGCCGTCGACACCACCGGCGGCGGGCACCCGGTGCGCTGGGCCTACCGCAGCGACGTGGTCTACTCGGGCGCGTACCGGGACCGCGGGCCGGACATCATCATGGGCTACGAGCGGGGCTGGCGCGGCAGCAACGAGTCGGCGCTGGGCGAGGTGCCGGCCGAGGTGTACGTGGACAACCTGATGAAGTGGAGCGGCGACCACTGCATGGCCGCCGACGTGGTGCCGGGCACGGTCATCGCCAGCCGGCCGTTCACCGTGGCGAACCCCACCCTCGAGGACATGGCGCCCACCATCCTCGGGCTGTTCGGGCTGGACCCGCTGCCGGCGATGACCGGCCGCAACCTCTACGCCGGATCGATCCCGGCACAGGAAGGAGGCCGCTGATGTTCGGAGGCGGCAAGCTGAAACTGGACAAGGACCTGCTCGAGAAGGTGAAGAAGTACGCGGCCATCGCCGGGTACGCCACGCCCGAGGAGTTCGTGCAGCACGTCCTCGAGCGCGAGATCGCCAAGTTCGAGGAGGGCGGCGCCGACGAGGACGAGATCCGCAAGCGGATGCAGGGCCTGGGCTACATCTCGTAGCCGGACCGACGGGACACGAGGATGACCGCCATCGCCACCGCCATGAACGCCCTGTTCGACCTGCTCTGCGCGCCCTTCGGCGGGCACGCGGCGCTGGCCGTGGCCGTGCTGTCCCTGCTCGTCGGCGTGGTGATGCTGCTGCTGTTCAAGGTCTCGACGAACCAGGACGCCCTGGTGGCCGCGCGCCGCGCGGTGACCGGCCGCGTCTACGAGATGGGCATCTACCAGGACCACCTGGGGGTGCTGGCGGTCATCCAGAAGGACCTGGCGGTGGCCAATCTGCGCTACCTGGGCCGCTCGGCGCCGGCGCTGCTGGTCATGGCCCTGCCCCTGGTGCTGATCCTGGCCCAGCTGGACGCCCGGTACGCCCACCGGCCGTTCCGGACCGGCGAGCACACCCTGGTGACCGCCACGGTGGCGCCGGATCGGACGGCGGCCCTGGACGGGCTGACGCTGGAGGCGCCGCCGGGGGTCACGGTGGAGGCGGGTCCGGTGCGGGACCGCGCCGCGGCCACGGCCACCTGGCGCGTGCGCGTGGACGCCCCCGGGCGCCACGAGCTGCAGGTGCGGCTGCCGGACGGCGGCCGCGTGTCCAAGCTGCTGGACGCGGGGGAGGGCGCGCCGCGCCTGGCCGCGGTGCGGGAGCGGGAGAGTCTGCGCCGGACGCTGCTGAATCCGGCGGAGGCGCCGCTGCCCGGGGGGCAGCCGGTGGCGTCGGTGGCCCTGGAGCTGCCGGACCGCGACCTGGACTACGGCCCCGTGCGCACCGACTGGCTGGTGGCGCTGGGCGTCTTCTCCATCCTCTTCGGCCTGGCGGTGAAGGACCTGCTCAAGGTTCGCTTCTGATACACGGACATGCGGGGGATTCCATGCGGCGAGACAGCTTGGGAACCAGCCTGCGACCGGTGCTGACGGTGCTGACGGTGCTGACGGTGCTGGCGCTCATGCTGCTGTCCGCCTGCGGCGGCGACCGGGACGCCGGCAGCGTCACCGTGTCCCGGGACTACGTGCGCCGCCTGGCGGCGGGCGTGCTCCACGAGAACGCGGTCGATCCGGGCAACCGCTCCTGTCGCCGGTTGCTGGGCGCGGGTTGGCTCGGTCCCGAGCGGACGGCCGACGGGACCACCTTCGCCTGGACCACCGCGCCCACGGCCGAGGTCCGCCTGCCCGTGGCCGTCGCCGGCGCGGGCCAGCTGCGCCTGACGGGCTACGGGCTGGCCGGCCCCGACGGTCCCCAGCGGCTGGAGATCCGGGTCAACGGTGCCAGCCTGGGCACGCGTGAGCTGCCCGACCGCCTGGGCACCGTGACCTGGCCGGTGCCTGCCCACCGCCTGCGGGCCGGCCTGAACGCGCTGGAATTGCGCGTGGCCCGCACCACCTCGCCGCGCGAGCTGGGGGTGGCGCCCGACGACCGGCCCCTGGGCGTGCTGGTGGACTGGATCGCCTTCGTGCCGGACGGCGCGGCGCCGGGACCCGATCCCTACGCCGCCGAAGAGACCACGACCCTCGGCCCGGGAAGGGTGCTGACGGCCCGGCTGTCCCACGCCGCCGGCGCCGAACTGGACCTGGACTGGCCGCCGGGAGCGCCGGCGCCGGAGGTGGCGGTGGCGGCCGCGCCGGGCGGGGCGCCCCTGTTCCGGGCGGACGTGAAGGCGGATTCGGGCTGGGCGCGGGTGGTGCTGCCGGTCGATCTGCCCGGCGGCTCGTGGCTGGACATCCGGGGGGACGGCGGCGCCCTCGAGGGCGTACGGCTGCTGCGCCAGGTGCGGCCCCGGGACGTGATCCTGATCATCGTCGACACCCTGCGCCCGGACTATCTGGGCTGCTACGGGGCGGGTCCGGACGCCTCGCCGGCCATCGACCGGCTGGCGGAGGAGGGCATCCTCTTTCGTCGGGCCTTCAGCCAGGCGCCCATGACCGGACCCAGCCACGCCAGCCTCTTCACCTCGCACCTGCCCAGCGAGACCGGCATGACCACCAATGGGCGCACCGTCCTGCCGCCGTCCCTGCCCACCTTGGCGGAGATCCTCCGGGACAGCGGCTGGTCCACGGGCGCGGCGGTGGCCATCGGACCGCTCCAGCGGCAGTTCGGGTTCGCGCGGGGGTTCGACCGCTACAACGACCGGCTGGACGACCTGTGGATCCTGCGTGCCGACACCATGGCCGGACGCATCGACCGGGTGCGGCGCGGGCTCGCGGAGCCGGCGTTCCTCTTTGCCCACTATGCCGATCCCCACGAACCGTACGACGCCCACGGCCTGGTGACGCGCTCGGCGCGGGTGTCCCTGGCCGGCCGCGGGGTGGCGACCCTGACCACCAGCACCTACCTGCCCCGGGTGCTGGAGCTGGACGTGCCCGCGGGCCGGCATCGCCTGGTCATCACCTCGGACGCTCCCTTCCACGTGCGCAACCTGGCGGCGACCACCCTGGCGGGCCGGGTGGACGTGGACACCGCGGGCGTGGACGCCGACGCCTGGACCGAGTTCTCCACGGCGGTGTCCTCGCCCGACGGGGGCCGGATCCGCCTCGTGCTGGGGGCGTCGGACGTGGTGGGGGACACGGCGGCCCTGCGCGCCCGCTACGCCCGCGAGGTGACCTTCGCCGACCGCTGGGTGGGGGCGCTGCTGGATTCGCTGCGGGCGGCCGGGCGCTGGGACGACAGCCTGGTGATCTTCGCCGCCGACCACGGCGAGTCCCTGGACGAGCACGGCCTGCGGGGCCACGTGCAGAACCTTCACGACACCCTGACCCACGTGCCGCTGATCATCAAGCCGCCGCGGGGCACGGGCGGCCGCCCCGGCACTCGCCGCGACGACGTGGCGGCCCTGGTGGACGTGCTGCCCACGGTGCTGGCGGCCGCCGGGCTGCCGCCGCTGCCGGGGGCCCGGGGCCGCGACCTGCTGGCCGACGGCGCGGCGGATGTGGAGGCGGTCGCCTTCGCGGAAACCCACCGGCCCGAGGCCCGGCACAATTACTTCGGCCTGCGCACCGCCCACGCCCGGGTGATCCACGACCCGGACGCGGGCACCTGGGCGTACTACGACCTGGACGCGGACCCGGGCGAGTTGCGCGACGCCGCGGCCGACGACACCGCCGCCTTCCGCCGCGACCGCGCCCTGCTCGAGGCCATCCTCGCCTCGCTGCACCTGGGCGACGCCAAGGGTGCCGGCGACGTGGCGGTGGACGCCCGCACGGCGGAGATGCTGCGGAGCCTGGGGTACTGAGGCCGGGGGAGACCCGGATGGGTCCGGATGGGTGCGGATGGATCCGGATATGGAACGGCCCCCGTCGCCGGCAGCGCGGGGGCCGTTCGCGTCGCTCGGAACGCCGGTCAGCGTTCTAGAGCATGTCCTTGATGGACTTCATGGGCCGCACGCGCACGCTGCGGGAGGCCGGACGGGCCTTCTGCTTGACCATCTCGCCCGTGAACGGGTTCTTGACCAGCTTGCCGCCCTTGACCGCCGGCTTCTTCACCAGCGTCAGCTTCATCAGCCCCAGGTAGTTGAAGGAGCCGTGCTTCTTCACCGACTTGGTCATGATGTCGGTCAGCGCATCGCACACGCCCACGACGTCCTTGCGCGCCAGGCCGGTCTTCTCGGCGATGGTGCGGTAGACTTCCGTCTTGGTCGGCGGCTTGTTCGACGCAGCGGCCTTCACCGGAGCCTTCTTGGCGGTCTTCTTCGCCGGGGCCTTCTTGGCCGCGGTCTTCTTGGTGGTCTTCTTCGCCATGTCTTTTCTTCCTCCTTGGTTGGTGCCCGCGGAAGCGCCCCGCTTCCATGCACGGCCGGAATCTAGCGCACGTTCGGGCGCTTGGGCACTAAAAAACGCGGTTTCCGCCGTATTTTTTTGGAGTCCCGGTCGGCGGGTTTCCGTTGCGGGGGCGGCGCCCTTGGGTCACAATACGGTCGGTGTCTTCGCGTCGGACGCCAACGACGACCCGGGCAAAGCAGGATGCTGACCCGAACGAAAGACGGAGCGATGCATACCAAACGATCCCCCGCCGCGGCCGCCACCTTCCTGGCCGCAGCCTTTGCGGCTGCCATCGTCTTCCTCGCCCCGACCCCCGCCCGTGCCCAGCGCGGGGCGGTGCCGGACTGGAACGACCCGGCGGATCCCCTGCTCAGCGCCGTGGGTCTGCACTACGGGCGCATCGGCGGCCACGGCCTGGCCTTCCGGCTGCCCGTGAAGTGGTGGCTCTATGTCCAGGCGGCCGGCGGCCTGTGGCACACGGGGGACCACAAGCAGCACAACCTCGGCCTGGAGTTGAACTACATCCTGCGCCAGGACCAGACCCTGCGGCTGTACCTGGCCGCCGGTGCGGGCTGGTTCTACGACAAGGAGAAGACCGGCACCGAGAACGGCCTCGACCTGTGGAACCAGGACTCCCATTGGAACACGGGTTTCGGCGTCGGCGTGGAGATGCTGCGGGGCCGCCGCTGGTCCGTGCAGGCGGAGGGCAACTTCATGCACGACGGCAGGAGCGGCGACACCAAGGTCGCGCCCCAGCTCGGCGTCTACTACTACTGGTGATCCCGTGGACCGCCTGGCGCACCACCGCGAGGCCCGGCGCCGCGAGCCGGGGCGCCCGTGATCGCCGACCCGCGGGCGGCGCGCGCCTGGTGCCTCTACGACTGGGCCAACTCGGCCTTCGCCACCACGGTGATGGCCGCCCTGTATCCCCCGTTCTTTCGCGAGCTGGCGCTGGCCGCGGGCATGGGGCCGACCGCGGCCACCGCCGCCTGGGGCTACGTCACCGCCGGGGCCCTGCTGCTGCTGGCGGTGACCGCGCCGTTGCTGGGCGCGGCCGCCGACGCGACCGGGCGGCGGAAGGCCGGGCTGGCCGCGGCCCTGGGGCTGGGGGTGGCGGCCACCGCGTCGTTCGCGCTGCTGGGCGGCGCGTCGTGGCGGGCCGGGGCGTGGTTGTTCGTGGCGGCCAATTTCGGCTTCGGCGTCTCCATCCTGTTCTACGAGTCGCTGCTGCCGTCCCTGGCCCGGGGCGCGGACATGGACCGGCTCTCGACCCGGGCCTACGGCTGGGGCTACGCGGGGGGCGGCCTGCTGCTGGTGATCAACCTGCTGTGGGTGCTGAAGCCGGGGTGGTTCGGGATGCCGGGGCCGGGCTTCGCCGTGCGCGCGTCGTTCGTGAGCGTGGCGGTGTGGTGGGCCGTCTTCTCCCTGCCCCTGCTGCGGCGGGTGCCCGAGCCGCCGGGCGCCGGCACCGCGGCCGGACCGCGCCAGGCCCTGCGCCGGCTGGCGGCCACCGCCCGCGAGGTGCGGCGCTACCGCCAGCTGAGCCTGCTGCTGGCGGCCTACTGGATCTACAACGACGGCATCGGCACCATCGTCAAGATGGCCACGGCCTACGGGGCGGAGATCGGCATCGGGCTGGGGGCCATGATGGGGGCGCTGGTGCTGACCCAGGTGGTGGGGGTGCCCTGCGCCCTGCTCTTCGGGCGGTTGGCCGGGCGCGTCGGCGCCCAGCGGGCGGTGCTGGCGGCGCTGGCGGTGTACGCGGCCATCGCGGTGGGCGGCTACTTCATGGCCGCGACCTGGCACTTCTTCCTGCTGGCGGGGCTGGTGGGCACCGTGCAGGGCGGGGCCCAGGCCCTGAGCCGGTCGCTCTTCGCCTCGATGGTGCCCCGGCACAGGGCCGCCGAGTTCTTCGGATTCTATTCCACCAGCGGCAAGCTGGCCGGGGTGGCCGGGCCGCTGGTGTTCGCCGCGGCCGGCCAGGCTTTCGGCACCAGCCGCTCGGGCATCCTGGCGCTGGTGGTGTTCTTCGTGGCCGGGGGCGCCCTGCTGCGGCGGGTGGACGTGACCGAGGGGCGGCGGGTCGCCGTCCGGGCCGAGGCCGAGGCCGCCGCGGGCGGCGTCTGGACGGAAGACCGATAAAGCCTATCTTGTAGCACGCGAGAGGTGGACCATGCGAACCGATCCCCCGAAGATCACCAAGGACCCCATGTACCAGTTGCTGCGGGTCGACGACGTCAAGGGTTTCAACCTGCGCAAGCAGCAGGGGGGCACCTGCGACCTGACGGGCGTGGACCTGCGGGGCCTGGACCTGCGCGGACTGGACGCGGCCGGGCTGGACTTCCGCGGCAGCTACTTCCGCGACGCCGACCTGCGGGGGGTCGACTTCTCCGCCGCCGACCTGGACGGCGCCAGCATCCGGGGCGCCCGCATCAGCGGCGCCCTGTTCCCGCGGGACCTGACGGCGGAGGAGGTCCGCCTCTCCTGGGAACACGGGACGCGCATGCGCGCCCGGCGCGACCCGGCAGGCGCGTGACCCGGACGAGGAGACCATGATCGACACCTTGCTGCACATCGTCTCCGAGACCTGGCTGGTCACCGCCCGCATGGCCGGCTGGTTGCTGTTGGGCTTCCTGATGGCCGGCTTCCTGTCGGTGTTCATCTCCCCGGCGTGGCTGGAGCGCCACCTGGGCGGGCGGGGCCTGGGACCGGTGTTCAAGGCGTCCCTGTTCGGGGTGCCCCTGCCCCTGTGCTCGTGCGGCGTGATCCCGGTGGCGGCGTCCCTGCGCGCCCACGGGGCGAGCCGTTCCGCCACCACGGCCTTCCTGCTGTCGACGCCCCAGACCGGGGTGGATTCGATCCTCGTCACCTACACCCTGCTGGGGCCCCTGTTCGCCGTCTTCCGGCCGGTGGCGGCGCTGATCACCGGGTTCGTGGGCGGCGGGCTGGTGCAGGTGCTGGATCCGCCCCGGGGCGCGGCCGCCGAGGCTGCCCTGCGGCCGGCGGGCGAGGCGGCGCGGCCCCAGGGCGTGGGCGCCAAGCTGCGGGCGGCCCTGGACTACGGGCTGGTGACCCTGCCGGCGGACATCGCCAAGGCCCTGCTGGTGGGCGTGGTCATCGCCGGGGCGCTGAGCGCGGTCATTCCCCAGGACTTCCTGGCCCGCTACCTGAGCGGCGGGCCCCTGTCCATCGCCCTGATGATGGCGGTGGGCATCCCCCTGTACGTGTGCGCCACCGCCAGCGTGCCCCTGGCGGCGAGCTTCATTTTCCTGGGGGCCACGCCGGGCGCGGCGTTGGCCTTCCTCATCGCGGGGCCGGCCACCAACGCGGCGACCATCACCACGGTGGGGCGCGTGCTGGGCAAGCGCACCGTGGCGATCTACCTGCTGACGGTGGCGCTGAGCGCCTTCGGCGGCGGCCTGCTGCTGGACTGGCTGCTGCCCCGGGCGGCGGCGGCGGTGCCGGCGCTGGGCCACGGTCTGCACCATCACGAGGCGGTGCCGGTGATCGGCCACGTGTGGGCCGCACTGCTGCTGCTGGTGATGGCGCGCAGCTGGTGGCTGGCGCGGCGTCGGTCGTCGTGCGGCTGCGAGGGCGGCGTCTGCTCGCCCGGAGAAGGAGACGACATGACGAACGGAGCGAAGCACCTGGAAGTGGCGGTCGGCGGCATGAACTGCAGCCACTGCTCGGCCAGCGTCCAGCGGGCGGTCAGCGAGCTGCCCGGGGTCACGGGCTGCCGCGTGGACCTGGACGGCGGCCGGGCCTACGTGGAGGGCGAGGACCTGGACGGCGCGGCCGTGACCGGCGCCATCGCGGCCCTGGGCTACACCGCCGAACTGGCCGGCGGCCGGGCCTGATCCGGGCGGGGGCGCCTAGTCCTCCTTCAGGGAGAGGGAGATGCGCCGCCGCTGGGTGTCCACCTCCAGCACCCGGGCCATGACCTTCTGGCCCACCTTCACCACCTCGCCGGGATCGCGCACGAAGCGGTCGGCCAGCTGGCTGATGTGGGCCAGGCCGTCCTGGTGCACCCCCACGTCGATGAAGGCGCCGAAGTTGGTCACGTTGGTGACGATGCCCGGCAGCCGCATGCCCTCCTGCAGGTCCTCCAGGGCCTCGATCCCCTCGGCGAAGCTGAAGATCTCGAACTGGGCGCGCGGGTCGCGGCCCGGCTTGGCCAGCTCGGCCACGATGTCCCGCAGGGTGGGCAGGCCGACGGTGTCGGTGACGTAGGCGTCCAGCTTCAGGCCGCGGGTGGCCGCGGCGTCGCCCACCAGGGCGGCCACGGGCCGGCCCAGGTCGCGGGCCATGGCCTCGACCACGCCGTAGCTCTCGGGGTGGACGGCGCTGGCGTCCAGGGGGTTGGCCGCGCCGCGCACCCGCAGGAAGCCGGCGGCCTGCTCGTAGGCCTTGGGGCCCAGGCGCGGCACCTTCAGCAGGGCGGCGCGGCCGGCGAAGGCGCCGTGCTGGCTGCGGTGGCCGACGATGTTGGCCGCCAGCTGGGGGCCCAGGCCCGACACGTAGGCCAGCAGCTGCGCGGCTGGCGGTGTTCAGGTCCACGCCCACGGCGTTCACGCAGCTGGTGACCGTGTCGTCGAGGGCGCGCTTGAGCGCGCGCTGGTCCACGTCGTGCTGGTACTGGCCCACGCCGATGCTCTTGGGGTCGATCTTCACCAGCTCGGCCAGGGGATCCGTCAGGCGCCGGCCGATGGACACGGCGCCGCGCACGGTGAGGTCGTGGTCGGGAAACTCGTCGCGCGCGACCTCGCTGGCCGAGTAGACCGAGGCGCCCGACTCGTTGACCATGACGACGGGCACCGACGCGGGCAGGCCCAGGGCCGCGCAGCCAGCGCTCGGTCTCGCGGCCGGCGGTGCCGTTGCCCACGGCGATGGCCTCGACCTCGTGCTTCTTCACCAGGGCCGCGACCGCCGCGCCGGCCTGGGCCACGCGGGCGCCGCCGGTGTGGGGGTAGACCGTGTCGTGGTGCAGGAGGTCGCCCTGGCGGTCCAGCACCACCAGCTTGCAGCCGGTGCGGAAGCCGGGGTCCAGGGCCAGCACGCGCTTCGGCCCCAGCGGCGCGGCCAGCAGCAGCTCGCGCAGGTTGGCGGCGAAGACGCCGATGGCCTCCTCGTCCGCGCGCTTCTTCAGCTCCAGGCGCACCTCGGTCTCCATGGCCACCGAGAGCAGGCGCTTCCAGCCGTCGCCGGGCCGCCTCGCGCACCTGGTCGGCGGCCGGACCGCCGGTTGCGGCAATAGACGGGCTCGATGACCCGCCGGGCCGTCTCCTCCGGCAGCGCCACCCGCATGGCCAGGACCTTCTCCTTCTCGCCCCGGCGCATGGCCAGCATGCGGTGGCCGGCCACCTTGCGCACCGGCTCCTCCCAGGCGAACCAGTCGCGGAACTTGGCGCCCTTCCTCCTCCATGCCCGTGAGCACGCGGCTGCTGACGCTGCCCCTCGTCGAAGTAGAGGGCGCGCAGGGCCGCGCGCACGTCGGCGTCCTCGCTGACGGTCTCGGCCACGATGTCGCGGGCGCCGGCCAGGGCGTCCTCGGCGGTGGCCACCCCTTGTTCGGCGGCGACGAAGGCGGCGGCGCGGGCCAGGGGATCCTCGGCGGATGCCTCCCGCGGCTCGCCGGGCCGCCTCGTCCAGCAGCCACCGGGCCAGGGGCTCGAGACCCTTCTCCCGGGCCATCGTGGCGCGCGTGCGGCGCTTGGGGCGGTAGGGCAGGTAGAGGTCCTCGAGGGCGGCCATGGTGGCGGCGGCGGTCGACCTTGGCCGCCAGCTCCGGCGTCAGGAGCTGCCGCTCGTCCAGGGACTTGACGATGGCGGCGCGGCGCTTGTCCAGCTCGGCCAGCTGCTCCAGCCGGTCGCGGACCGCGGTCACCTGAACCTCGTCCAGGCTGCCGGTGGCCTCCTTGCGGTAGCGGCTGATGAAGGGCACGGTGGCGCCCTCGCCCAGCAGGCGGGCGGTGGCGGCCACCGCGGCCGGAGCCAGGTCCAGTTCGCGGGCGATGATCTCGGTGTGGGTCACGGGATGGTCCTTCCTTGGCGGCACGGCGGGCTCCGCGCCGGCTCCTTGGCGTCGTCGCTGGTCGGCATGATGGAACGAGGCGGGCGCCGGGCGCAACCCCGGTGCGGGAATCGGGCGGGGAAGCGGCGCAGGGGACTAGTCGGTGGGCATGTTGCCCTCGCCCAGGGGCAGCAGGACGGCGCCGGTGTGCTTCAGGCGGGCCAGGCGGGGCTTCAGGACCGAGGCGCGGATGGGCAGCTTCTGGTCGCCGAGCTGGAGGATGGTGCCGGACCACACCTCCTTGTAGATGACGATCTCGGCCAGGCCCCCGTCGACGGCCTCCTTCTCCAGCCGCTCGACGTCGCGGGTGGACTCGGCGTGGATCTCGGTCAGACGGTCCAGCTTCTGGCGCAGGGCGGCCACCACGGTCCTTCTGGGCATCGGTCATGCGGGGGCCGGCGGCGCCGGCCTGGCGGATGGTCTCGATCGGTTCTCTGGCGGGCGGCCAGGGCCTTGCGGCCCCGTTCGCGGACGCCGGCCACCCGCGCGGACAGGGTGGGGTCGGCGCCGGCCACCAGCAGGGTCCTGGCCGAGCCGCTGGCCCCGGCCTCGCCCACGCGGATGCCCTTCCAGGCCACGGTGACGCCCCCGGCGATGCGGCCGTCGGGCACCAGCACCCGGCCGAGTGGTCTCCACGTGGGAGTGGGCGATCTCGCCCACCACGTGCACGTCGCCGCCGGCGCGGACCGTGGCCTCGCTCACGTAGCGGGCGTGCAGCTCGCCGGCGACCTCGATGTCGTAGCCCTCGTCGCCGACGATGCCGCCGGCGACGGTCAGCGAGCCGCCGCAGCGGATGCGGCAGGGCTCGAGCATGCCCTTGACGACGATGTCGCCGTCGGCCTCGACCAGGGCGCCGGTCTTGATGTCGCCGCCGATGGTCACGCAGCCCGTGTGGTGGATGTTGCCGGTCTCCAGGCTGACGTCGCCCTTGACGGTGTAGACGTCGTCCACCGACAGCACGCCGCTGACCAGGCGCACGCGGCCGGCCACGGTGGCGCGGAAGACCCGCAGCCCGTCCTCGGTGGCCTCCTGCACGCCCTTGCCCGCGCGCAGGCGCGCCTGCTGGGGTTTGGCCACGCCGATGGCCTTGCCGTAGACGTTCAGGCCGGGCCTGCCCGGCACCGGCGGGTGGATGCGGGCCACCACCTCGTCCTGGGCCACGGAACGGCGCTCCAGCTTCTCCCAGAAGTTCATGACGCCGCTCTCCTCGTCCACCTCCCAGCCGGTGGCGAAGAAGTCGCGGGTCCACACCAGCTCGCCGTCCCGGGGCGGCCGGGGGTGCTCGCCCATGATCAGGGGCTGGTCCGTCAGGTGCTGCGCCGGGCGTGGCCACGTTGCGCAGGATCTCCACGACCATGGCGCGGTCCGGGTATTCGGGCAGCTTGAGATCCTCGAACTGTCTCGACGATGCGGGCGGCCACCAGCTCCACGTCGGCCAGGGGATCGGGGCAGTCCAGCACCACGGTCACCTGGTCGCGGCTGATGCGCACGGCGAACTCGGGGGCGTCCGGGCCCAGGTCGGCCGGAGGCCAGGCCGAGGCCCGGCTTCGGCGGGGCCGGGGCGGGCGTGCCGCCGCGGCGGGCACGCCGACGGCGGCCTCGCCGGACGGGGGTCCGCGGACGGGGCCTCGGTGGCGACGGCATCGCCAAGGGGGTGGTGTCGTGCTCGCTCATGGCCGTCTCCGCGCGCATCGTCCGGCTCGGCGTATCCGACGCCGGGCGGACCCGCGGGCGGGCTTTGCCGTAGGATCGGCCGGCGGGACGGGTCTGTACGAAAAACGCCGTCTCCGGGGCGACGGCGAGTCAGCGAACGACGGTCAATTTCAAGGACGTGGCGCACCGGGCACCGGTGCAGGCCGACGGTGTAGACCCCGGAGGCGGCCGGCCGGCCGGCGTCGTCGCGGGCGTCCCAGACCCGGCGGTGGGTGCCGCCGGGAAGCCAGCCGTCGGCGAGCAGCGCTGACCGGCGGCCGCGGGCGTCGTGGACCGCCAGGCGCACCCGGGCGCCCGGCGGCGGCACCGTGAAGGCGACGGTGGTGGCCGGGTTGCTGGGGTTCGGGGCGGCCGAATCCAGGCCGAGGCCGCCGCCGGCGGCGGGCGCGGCGCTGGGCGCGGCCGGCCGGCAGGCTCTCGCGGCCCGTCGACGTCCACCAGCGTCAGCGGCGTAGTACCAGAGCCGGGGGTCTCGTCGCGCCACCCGTGTCGGTGGTGACGTGGGCCAGGGTGCGGGGCAGGGCGGGAGCGCCGGCGGCCGCGCTGCGGTAGACGCGGAAGTGGGCGAAGTCGGGACGGCGGCGGATCCCAGGTCAGGACCGTGGCGTCGGCGCTGCCGTGGTCGATCCGCAGACCCGTCGGCGGGGCCGGCAGCAGATCCGCCAGGGACTGGCCGCTGTCCGGGCGCGAGTCGAAGAAGACCCCGACGGTGGCCGTGCGCGTGCGCACGAAGACCGCCGTCCAGGCCGCGGCCGCGGTCGTGCCGTCGCCAGGGTGGGCACCACCGCGGCGTACTCGGCCTCCCGGTCCGCCGGCACCGAGAGCAGGTACTCCCAGGCGCCCTCGGGCCAGCGCTTGCCCGCGTCGATGCGCCGGTAGATCGAGTACTCGGTCACCAGGTAGGTGCTGCCCGGCGCATCGTGGCGGCTGGCCTGCCAGCGCACGCGCACCTGCCCGCCGTCGTCGTCGGGCACGTCGGTCACCCCGGTGATCACCGCGTGGCTGGCGTCCCGGTCCAGGCTCACGGTCAGGCTGCGGCAGACCGGCGGCGTGCCGTCGGCGGCCGGGCTCAGGCGGGCGCGCCAGCGCAGGTCGTCACCGGCGGGTCGAAGTCCAGCCAGGCGCCGTCCGGTGGTCACGGCGGTCCAGGTGACGCCCCGGTCGCCCGAGAGAGAAGAAGCGTACGTGTCGCCGAAGTCGGCGACGAGGCCGGCGCGCCGCACCGGGTCGATCGAGGTGTTGAGGTCCAGGGAGCGGGCCTGGTTCGCGTCCGGGTCCAGGCCGTACGGGTCGGTGGCGAAGGCGCGCAGCCCGGCCGACCCGTCGGCGAGCCAGATGGCGTTGCCGGTGGCCAGGGCCTGCCAGGCCCAGCCCTGGGACGGCGCCGTGCCCAGCAGCACCGGCGCCCGGGGATCGGCGATGTCCACCAGGTGCAGCCCGCCGTTGCCGGCGGCCACCAGCAGGGTGTCCCCGGCCAGGGTCACGCCCATGGCGGTGCCCGGCAGGGCCAGGGTCGTCAGCCGGGCCAGGGTGCCGTCGGCTCCCAGCACCGATCACCTGCAGGCCGGCCGCGCCGTCGGCGGCGTAGACCAGGCCGCCGGCCACGGCCACGTCCTGGCAGATGCCCGGGGTGTCGAGGGTGTCGGCGGGCCCGTGAGCGTGCCGCCGGGCGCAGGAGGAAAGAGGTCACGCCGGCCGTGGCGTCGGCGGCCAGCAGGCGCGCTGCCGCCGACCGCCAGGCCGCGCACGTAGTCGACCGCCGGCAGGTCGGTCAGGTGGACCGGGGCCGGCCGGGTCGGCCAGGTCGAATACGGCCACGCCGGCGGCGCTTTGGCCGACGTAGGCCCGGCCCCCGTCCAGGGCCACGTCCTGGGCGTACCGGCGCAGGGCACGGCGGTGCCCGGGACCGGGCGCCGGGATTGGCGACGTCGACCGGCTGCAGGCCCGCGGCGCACCACGGCGGCCCAGGCCCAGGTTCCGCCCACGGCGCCGGCGCGGACCTGGTCGGCCAGCGGACGCCGCGTCCAGCAGCAGGGGCTGGTCAGGATCGGCGGGATCGACGCTCCGCAGGCCGCCGGTGCCGTCGGCCACCAGCAGCAGGGGGCCCAGGGCGGCGACGGCGTAGGCGGTGCCGGGCGTGTCCAGGGTGCCGGCCGGCCGCAGGGGCAGCGGCGGCAGGCGCAGTTCGCCGGCGACGGTGTCCCACAGGGCGGTGGTGAAGGCGGGATCGCGAGGTGCCGCGTGCGGAAGTCTTCGCGTATACTCGGTGGATCTCGGCCAGGGCGCCCGCCGCCGGCGGCGACGGCAACAGCCGACGGACCAGGACGAGGTGGCGCAGGGGACATGGAGAGACCTCCTGCTGCGGGCGGGACCGTCGCACAACCAGCGGCGAACGCCGGCCAGGCAAAGGAGCAGCCGCCATGACCCGCCTCGATCGACGATCCCCGCGGCCTGGCGGACCTGCTCGGCGGCGCCGGCAGCGGCGGCCGCCTTCACCGGCGCGGGGGTGTCCACCCTCAGCGGCATCCCCGACTTCCGGGGGCCCGGAGGGCTGTACCGCACCCTGGGCGCCGAACGCCTCTTCGATAGTGACGGCTTCCGCGCCGACCCGGCGGCGTTCTACGCCGCGAGCTCGGGACTTCATCTACGGCCTGGGGGACCGGGAACCGTCGGTGGTGCACCGGGTGCTGGCGCGCCTGGAGGCGGACGGCCGCCTGGCGGGGTGGCCACCCAGAACATCGACATGCTGCACCAGCGGGCGGGCAGCCGCACGTGATCGAGCTGCACGGGTCGCCCGCCTGGCACGCCTGCCCCGAATGTCCCGGCGGCGCCCCCTTTGCCGCGGCGGCGGCGGTGGTGCGGACCGGCGGCGTGCCCCGCTGCGACCGGTGCGGCGCCGTGCTCAAGCCGGGCATCACCTTCTTCGGCGACCTGTTGCCGGAGGGGGCGCTGGAGCGGGCGGCGGCGCTCGCGGCGGGGCGGACCTGCTGCTGGTGCTCGGGTCGTCCCTGTTGGTGCAGCCGGCCGCCTCCCTGCCCTGGCTGACCCTGCGGGCGGGCGGCCGCGTCGTGGTCGTCAACCGGGACCCCACCGCCCTGGACGAGCACGCGTCTGGCGCGGGCGGGACCTGGAGGCGGCCTTCAGCGCCCTCGAGGCCGGTTGAGGCCGCCCGCCCCGGCTGCCGGGGATCCGTGAAGCACATTACGCTTGACCGGGGCGCGGACCGGGCCGATAGGGAACGGAGCCGCGGGCCGGGTCTGGAGGGGCCGCCCGTCGCCATGCCTGCCCATATGAGGTCCGCGGAGGGCGGACCGTCGGCCTGCCTATTCGCCGAGGAGGGACGCGTGAATCGCCCGACCATCACCGACCTGGTCACGGCCACGGGGGAATTGGCCACACTGCCGACGACGGTCATCGCCCTGCTCGACGTCCTGAAGGACACCACCACCAGCGCGGACAGGGTGTGCGTCGTGCTCGAGCGCGACCCGGCCATGACCGCCAACGTCCTCAAGCTGGCCAACAGCGCCTACTACGGCGTCCGCCGCACCATCGGCAACGTCCGCGACGCCCTGGTGATGCTGGGCAACCGGGCGGTCACGACCCTGGCCTTCGCCACGGGCATGGCGCCGGTGCTGCGCCGCGACCTGGAGGGCTACGGCGAGGGGCGGGACTCCTTCTGGCGCCACAGCCTGATCGCCGCCGCCGCCGCCTCGACCGCCGCAGACCTGGGGGGCTTCAGCCGGTGGCGCACCCAGTGCTTCACGGCGGGCCTCGTGCACGACGTGGGCATGCTCGTGATCGACCGCTGGCTGGTGGCCGAGGGGCGGCAGCTGCCCGCCTTCGGTGACGAGGCGATGCTGCGCCAGGCCGAACGGGAACTGCTGGGCTTCGACCACGCCGAGACCGGCGCGGCCCTGGCCGAGGCCTGGGGCTTCCCCGAACTGCTGGTCTCGGCCCTGCGGTACCACCACACACCGCTGGAGGCCGTGTCCGACCGCCAGGTGGTGGCGGCCGTCGCCGCCGGGGATCTGGTGGCCACGGTCATCAGCGCCGGGAGGGAGGCGCGCGTGGCCCGCCGACCTGCGCGCCGAGCTGAACCGCCTGGGCTACGACGCCGCGGATTTCGAGGACCTGCGCCTTGATCTGGCGGGGGATCTGGACCAGACTCTGGCGGCGGCCACCCGTCCCGAAAGCGCCCTCGTCTGAAGGGGCCGGGCGCCGCGTCCGGACCTGGCCGAAACGAGGTGCCTTGAGCTTCCAGAATGATCCGCGCGTGCGTTTCCTCACCGGGCTGGGCCGGGCCCTGCACGGCTACGGCATCCCCAGCCACCGCCTGGAGGCGGCGCTGGTCAACGCCGCCCGCCGGCTGGGCATCCGCGCCGAGTTCCTCTCCACGCCCACCAGCCTGATCTCCTCTTTCGGCGAGCCCGACGACCAGTTCGTGACCCTGGCGCGGGTGCAGCCGGGCAACGTGCAGCTGGACAAGCTGGTGGAGCTGGACGAGGTGATCGAGGCCCTCTACCGGGGCGACCTGTCCATGGACGCGGCCCAGGGCCGACTGGACGCGGTGGTCCAGGCCCCGCCCCGCTACCCGGCCTGGGCCCACGTGGTTGCGTTCGGGGTGGCGTCGGGGGCGGCGGCCGAGTTCTTCGGCGGCGGCTGGTCCGACATGGCCGTGGCCGGCGGCCTGGGCCTGGTGGGGGGGCTGCTGGGGTGGGTCGCCGGCCGGCGCGAGACCCTGGCCCGCCTGTACGAGTTCCTGCTGACGTTGATCGTGGCCTTCGCCGCGCGGCGCCCTGGACCGCTGGGTGGTCCCCCTGGGCACCGACCGCCGTGGTCATCGGCGCCATCGTGGTGCTGTTGCCGGGTCTGACGCTTGACCCTGGCCCTGAACGAGCTGGGCACGGGGCACCTGGTGGCGGGGACGGCGCGATTGACCGGCGCTCTGATGACCTTCCTGCAGATCGGGCTGGGGGTGGGGCTGGGCACGCGCCTGGCCGAACTGGTGCCCGCGGTGCCCCTGACGGGGACGCCGGCGGCAGCCGCCGGCACCGGTGGTCTGGGTGCTGCTGACGGTCACGGCCCTGGCCCTGGGGGTGCTGTTCCGGGCGCGGCCGCGGGAGTTCCCCTGGATCGTCGCCGGCGCCATGCTGGCCTTCTGGGGCGCCCGCTACGGGGTGGCCCTGCTGGGCGCGGGCCTGGGTCCGGTGCTGGGCGCTCTGGTGGTGGGCCTGGCCGGCAACCTGTACGCGCGGCTGCGGCACCGGCCCGCGGTGGTGGTGATCGTGCCGTCCATCATCCTGCTGGTGCCCGGGGCCATCGGCTACCGCAGCCTCTCGTTCCTCATGGAGAAGGACGTGCTCTCGGGGATCGACAACGCCTTCACGGCCCTGCTGGTGGGCGTCAGCCTGGTGGCCGGCCTGCTGCTGGCCAACGTGCTGGTGCCGCCCCGCAACGCCCTCTAGGGGCGCGCCCGACGCGCCGGTTGACGGCCCCGGAGCCGCGCCTTAGAATCAGCGGGCCGGGCCCCCGCGGCCCGGCGCAAACGTGTCCACCCCGACGGATCCCGCATCCCTTCCCCGGAGGAATGATGAGACAAGGACATCCCAAGGGTCTGTACGTGTGCTTCGGCGCCGAGATGTTCGAGCGCCTCTGCTACTACGGCATGCGCGGCCTGCTGACCCTGTACCTGACCAAGGCCCTGCTCATGGGCGACGAGAAGGCCTTCGGCATCTACGGCGCCTACACCGCGCTGGTCTACGCCGCGCCCGGTGTGGGGCGGCAAGCTGGCCGACGCCGTGCTGGGCTACCGCCGGGCCATCATCTTCGGCGGCGTGGTGATGGCCGCTGGGCGAGTTCATGATCCTGGGCGGGACCGAGTTCTGGCTGTTCCTGGGCATGGGCGCCATCATCATCGGCAACGGCTACTTCAAGGCCAACATCTCGACCATCGTGGGCCGGCTCTACAAGGAGGGCGACCCGCGGCGGGACTCGGGCTTCACCATCTTCTACATGGGCATCAACGTGGGCGCGCTGCTGGCCACCGTGGCGGTCTCGCCCATCGGCGAGACGTACGGCTTCCTGCATCGGCTTCGGCCTGGCGGGCGTCGGGCATGCTCATCGGCCGTCGCGCAGTTCTATCTTCGGCGCAGAAGTACTGCGAGGGGCACGGCGAACCGCAGGACCCCGAGCGCTACCGCAAGTACAGCATGCCGGTCTACGTGGGTGTCGCTGCTGGCGATCCCGGCCATCTACGCGCTGATCAACTGGGGCACGCAGCATCACGATCCTGGGCCAGGACCTGCTGTTCTGGATCCTCATCGGGCTGCTGGCCTTCGTCTGCGTCACCCTGCTGAGGGCGGGCTTCAAGGCCGGCGCCGTGCAGCGCGACCGCATCATCGTGCTGTTGATCCTGATGGTCTTCAACGTGGTGTTCTGGGCCTGCTTCGAGCAGGCGGGCAGCTCGCTGACCCTGTTCGCCGACCGCAACGTCGACCGCGACGTGTTCGGCCTGTTCACCATGCCGGCCAGCGCAGACCCAGTTCTTCAACCCGGCGTTCATCATCCTGTTCGGCTCCATCTTCTCGGTGATGTGGGTCAAGCTGTCGAAGATCGGCAAGAACCCGAACATCCCCATGAAGTTCGGCCTGGGCATCGTGCAGCTGGGCCTGGGCTACCTGCTGCTGAAGGTCGGCGCGCACCTGGCCGGCGACCTGTACCGCGTGCCGCTGTTCATCCTGGCGCTGACGTACCTGCTGCACACCACGGGCGAGCTGTTCCTGTCGCCCATCGGGCTGTCGATGGTCACCAAGCTGGCGCCGAAGCACATGACCGGCACGGTGATGGGGGCGTGGTTCCTGAGCTGGGCGTTCAGCAACTACCTGGCCTGCGGTGCTGGCCAAGCTCACCGGAGCGGGGGAGGGCGTGGACGTGACGACCTTGTCCCCGGCCCAGAGCCTGGCCAACTACGTCTCGTCTTCGGCGACATGGGCTGGGTGACGGTGGGCATCGGCGTGGGTCTGGTGCTGCTGTCGCAATCCCCTGAACAAGATGATGCACGGCGTGACCTGAGCCGGCGGCGCCCTCGGCGGCACGCCCGAAAAGGGTGGCCCCGTCTTGCGGCGCCCCCGTATGATCCTGCCCCATCCCAACGCGGCGGCGGCGGTCGGCACCACACCGCGCCGCCGCCCGGCGGCGTGCCGCCCACCCCCACCGGCCACGGGAGGCAGCCGATGGCACTCGGTCACCCCAAGGGACTGTTCCCCCTGTTCTTCACCGAGATGTGGGAGCGCCTGGCGTTCTACACCATGCTCGGCATCCTGCTGCTCTACACCACCGACATCGAGCGCGGGCGGCCTGGGTCTGCCCGCGGCCGAGGGCAACGAGATCTACGGGCTGTACCTGGCGTTCGTCTACTTCACGCCGTTCCTGGGCGGGATGATCGCCGACCAGTTCATCGGCTACCGCCGGGCCGTGGTGCTGGGCGGCCTGATGATGTCGGCGGGGCTGTTCCTGATGGGCACGCCGGGCTTCGTGCCCTTCACCGCCGGCCTGGTGCTGCTGATCTGCGGCAACGGCTTCTTCAAGCCCAACATCTCGGTGATGGTGGGCAACCTCTACGAGCCGGGCGACCCCAAGCGCGACGCGGGCTTCAACATCTTCTACATGGGCATCAACATCGGGGCCTTCGTGGCCAACCTGCTGGCCGCGTCGGTGCGCAACGAGTACGGCTGGCTGTGGACGTTCCGCGTGGCGGCGATCGGCCTGATCGTCGGCGTCATCATCCTGCTGGCCAACTGGAAGGGCCTGGCCGTGGCCGACCGCCGGCCCGAGCGCGGCGCCAAGGGCGCCGGCTTCCTGCAGGTGTTCCTGAAGATCCTGCTGCCCGCCTTCGCCGTGGGCATCCTGGGCTACTTCCTGGCCAAGTCGTACCTGCCGGCGTCCGTCCCCATGCGGCCGGCGGTGGTGGGCTTCCTGGCCGGCATGGTGCCGGTGATCATCTTCTTCGTGCGTCTGGGCCTGACCGCCCCGGCCAAGGCCAAGCCGGGTCTGCTGGCCCTGCTGCCGGTGTACGTGGCCGGCGGCACGTTCTTCATGATCCTGCACCTGAACGGCTCGGCCATGACCCAGTGGGCCCGGGACAACACCGACCGCCAGGCCGAGGCCGTGCCCACGGCCATGCGCCAGGAGGCCCTGCCCACCTACTACGTCAACGCCAAGGAGTCCACGCCGCGGCCGGACCCGCGCAGCCTGGCCGTGGTCCAGGACCCGGGCGTGGCGCGCATGTTCGGCCTGAAGCGCATGGACGAGGCGGCGGTGGCGACGGTGGCGGCGCGGCCGGGCGTCTCGGTGGTGCCCGTGGCCGAGGACGCCCCCCGGGACCTGCGCGACCGGGCGACCGCGGTCTTCCCCGACGGCGTGGTCTCGGTCAAGGAGTCCACCGGCGCCCACGGCCGGACCCAGGTCACGGTGGAGGTGCCCGACAGTGCCGAACCCCTGCGGGAGGTGGCGTTCGTGCGGGACGTCGACGGCAAGCAGGTGCCCCTGGTGGTGATCGACGAACACCTGCGCCACGAGATCTACGACGGCTACCGCGAGCGCTTCGGCCACGACCCCGAGGTACCTGCCGCCGGGGGAGTACCTGCGGGTGGCCAACAGCGAGCTGTACCAGAGCTTCAACGCCCTGTTCGTGGTGGCCTTCACGCCGCTGATCGTCTTCTTCTTCGGCTGGATGGTGCGCAAGGGGCGGGGCATCACCACGGCGCGCAAGCTCTTCCTGGGGCTGGTGCTGACCACCCTGTCGCTGCTGCTGATGGCGGTGGCCGGGCTGCTCAGCCAGAACGGCGCGGTGAAGGTCTCCAGCATCTGGCTGATCGGCTTCTACGCCCTGGTCACCATCGGCGAGCTGTGCCTCAGCCCCATGGGCCTGTCGCTGGTCACCAAGCTCTCGCCCACCCACCTGGTGGGCCTGACCATGGGCGGCTGGTTCCTGGCCACGGCCTTCGGCAACAACTTCTCCGGCTTCTTCGGGGGCATCCAGCACTCCATGACGCCGGTGGCGTTCTTCCTGCTCCTGGCCGGGTTGGCGGCGCTGTCGTCCCTGTTCATCTTCCTGCTGTTGCCCAAGCTGGAGGAGGCCATCAAACAGTACGGCGCCTGATCGACTGTTTTCAACGAGGGCCCGCGCCGCAGGGTGCGGGCCCTTTTCGTTGAGTCGGTCCTCCGCATCGGCTAGATTGTCGCGACGATCCGGTCCCGAGACGTCTTGCGAAGGGGAGTTGCCTTGAAACGCGTCGTTACCATTTGGCTGATCACGTTCGTCCTGACGGTGGCCTTCCTGGTCTGGCAGAAGGTCTCGGGCCCCACCTACCCGCGCCGCGGCAGCGTGGACGTGGGCACCGGCGAGATCGCCATCGAGCTGCCGCGCACCAACAGCATCACCAGCGACATGGAGGTGTCGATCCCGGTGGCCAAGCCCGACGCCCCGGACCCGGGCGTGACCGGCACGGTCATCTGGCGCCACTACCCCACCGACGAGGCCTGGCAGCGCCTGCCCATGCGCTACGACCACGGCGTGCTGCGGGCCGCGCTGCCGCGGCAGCCCATGGCCGGCAAACTGGAGTACCACGTGGAGCTGTCGCCACGCCGGGGTGTCCGTGGTCTTCCCGAAGGACGAGTCGGCCGTGGCCCGCTACAAGGGGGACGTGCCGACGCTCATCCTCGTCTTCCACGTCACGTGCATGGTGCTGGGCATGCTCTTCTCCACGGGCGCGGGGCTGGACGCCCTCACCGGCGGCGCCGCGGCGCAGCGGTACCTGTCGCGGATCACCTTCTTCTTCCTCTTCCTGGGGGGCTGCGTGCTGGGGCCGGTGGTGCAGAAGTACGCCTTCGATGCCTACTGGACCGGCTGGCCCTTCGGCGAGGACTGGACCGACAACAAGCTGGCCGCCGGGGCCATCGTCTGGGCCATCGCCATGTGGGCCACCCGCAACGCGCGCAAGGATCACCCGGCCGGCCGGGTCTGGGTGGTGATCGCCATGGTCACCATCCTGGTGATCTACTCGATCCCCCACAGCACCCACGGGTCCACCTTCGACTACGCCACGGGCGAGCACATCCAGGCCCTGCTGGCGCCGGTGACGCGCCTGCTGGGCTGACGGTCCGGCCGGACCGAGTGGGACGCGACGGGGCGGTCCGCAGGGCCGCCCCGTCCTGCGTTGGCCCCGGCGCGGTTGCCGCGGCTGCGATCCTGTTGTTACGTTAGATCCTATCAGAATGCTATGCGATCACCGGCCGGCCGGGAGGGGGAGTCCCGTCGGCAATGCCGGCCCGGGCGCCCGCAATGCCGGCGCCTGCCGAGTCGATCGTGACCGACCGCATGGAGTCCCGCTATCGGATCGAGGAGGCCGTCGGCCGCGGGGCCGTGGGTCGCGTCTACCGTGCCCTGGATACGGGCCTGGACCGACCGGTGGCGCTGAAGTTCCTGCGCCGTGCCCTGGCCGACGACCCCGCCGCCGAAGCGCGCTTCGTCCGCGAGGCCCGGCTGGCCGCAGCCCTCGACCATCCCCACGTCTGCACCGTCCACGCCATCGACCGCGACCCGCAGGGCGGCTGGTACATCGCCATGCGCTGGTACGGCGGCGGCACCCTCGGGACCGGCTGGCGGCCGGCCCGCTGCCGCCGGCCGCCGCCGTGCGCTACGCGCGCCAGACGGCCCTGGGCCTGGCCTGCGCCCACCGCCGGCGGATCGTGCACCGGGACATCAAGCCGGCCAACCTCATCCTCGACGACGACGACCAGGTGAAGATCCTCGACTTCGGCGTGGCCGGGCTGATGGATGCGGCGCGCCTGACCCGGCCCGGCGCCGCCGGTGGGCACGGCCGGCTACCTGGCGCCGGAGCAGGCCCGGGGCGAGGACCCCACCGCGCGCAGCGACATCTGGGCCGTGGGCGTGCTGCTGCACGAGCTGCTCACCGGCCGGCTGCCCTTCCGCGGCGACTACGAGGCGGCGCGGCTCTACAGCGTGGTGCACGAGCCCCACGAGCGGCTGCCGGCGGACCTGGGCGAGGTCGGCATCCGCTGCCAGGCGGTCATCGACCGCTGCCTGGCCAAGGATCCCGCGGCCCGCTACGCCTCGGCGGAGGAGTTGGCCGCCGCCCTGGCGGACGTCCTGGTGGAGCCGGCGGATCGCGATCCGGCGGCGACCGGCGGGGGGCACCGCCGCTCCCGGCGCCGCCTGGCCGGCGGGGCGGCGGTGGTGCTGGCGGCCGTGGTGGCGACCGCGGCGTGGGGGGGACGCGGCCTGGCGGTGCGCCTGGGCGTTGCCCGGGCCGTGGTCGATCGGCGCGGCGTTGCCGTGCTGCCGGTGACCTTCGCCGAGGACACGCCCGACGGTGCCGCCCTCGGTGCCGGGCTGGGCTGGTTCCTGGCGGACCGCCTCTCGCGATTCGAAGGGTTGACCGACGATTTCTGGATCGTCCCGGCCGCGGCCATCCCGGGCCGCCGGACCGCGAACGAGGGCGACGCCCGGCGGTCCTTCGGCGTGCGGCGCATCCTGAGGGGAACCGGGCGCCTGGACGGCTCGACGCTGACCGTGGACCTCACCTACGACGACGGGGCCGGTGGCCGCCACGCGTCGCGGCGCTTCAGCGACGACCTGGCCAACCTGGGCACCTGGCAGCGGGACCTGCCCGCCTGGGCGGCGGGCGTCCTGGACGCGGATCTCGCCGGGGACGCGGAGGCCGTGCTCTCCCGGGGCCGCACCACCGTGCCGGCCGCGTTCTGGTCGTGGGTGCAGGGGGCGGGGATCGTCTGGCAGCAGGACGCCGACCGGGACACGGCCGTGCTGGCGGCCGGCGTGCGCCGGCTGGCGGCGGCCGTGCGCGAGGACTCGTCTTTCGTCTGCGCTCGTGCCGACTGGAGCTGGGCGCGGTTTCGGCTGGAGCCGGCGGCGGCGCGGGACGCCCGAGCCGGCGCCTTGGCGGCGCTGGAGCGGGCGGCCCGGATGTCCCCCACCGCGGTCTGGCCGATGATCTACCTGGCCCACCGGGCCGAGCACGCGGGCGACGAGGACCGGGCCCTGGCCCTGTACGACTCGGTCCTGTCCCGCGATCCGGCCAACCACGAGGCCCTGGCCGGGCGCGCCGCAGCCCTGGCGGAGGCGGGACGAACGGACGAGGCCGCCGCTGCCTACGCCCGCGCCCTGGCGCGGCGGCCCGACTACGCACCGCTGCTGCTGGACCTGGGCCGATTCCACTACCGCGCGGGGGATTTCGCGGCTGCCCGGGACGCCTTCGCCCGGGCGGTGACGGTGACCCCGGGCAGCGACTACGCCTGGTACTTCCTGGGGGCGGCGCGTTTTGCGTTGGACGACCTGGACGGGGCGGCCGAGGCCTTCGCCCGGGCCCTCGCCATCCGGCCCTCCTACGGAGTGCTGTCCAACCTGGGCACCCTGGCCTACTACCGGGAGCGCTACGCCGACGCGGCGGGCTTCTACCGCCGGGCCCTGGCCCACCGGAGCAACGCCACCGCCTGGAAACACCTGGCCGAGGCCTGGCGCTGGCTGCCGGACCACGCCGACTCGTCGCGGCAGGCCTACCGCCGCGCGGCGGACCTGGCCGCTGCCGAGGTGGCCGCGACCGATGGGCCGACCTGGGACCTGCAGGCCGAGCTGGCCACCTTCCACACCGCGCTCGGCGACACCGCCGCGGCCGACCGGCTGATGCGCGGGATCGCGGACGCGGCGCCCGACCTGGGCTACGAGGCCATGTTCCACCTGGCGGTGGCCTGCGAGGACCTGGGTCGCCGCGAAGATGCACTGGCCTGGCTTGCCCGGGCCTTCGCCGCGGGACTCCCGCCGGAGCGTCCGGAACGCTACCCGGGATTCCGCAACCTGCGGGCCGACGCCCGCTATCGAGCGCTGGTGAAGCGTCGCGGCAGCGCGTCGTGACGGTCACCGGCGCGGGGGACCGGGCTTGGCCCGGAGAGGGGAGAACACGATCATGCCGAACCGCAAATGGAACATCGTGCCGATGCCGAGCGATGCCGCACCGGTCAGGACGCAGACCATCACGATCCACTGGAAGGACGAGAACGATGCCCCCCGGGTCACGCCGGCCATCGCCATCGTGAAGATGGACGAGGACCTCGTCTTCGAGGTGAAGGGCAATGCGTCGGGGACGATCTACCTGCCGGCACCGGCGTTCCGGCTGGCGAACGCCCTGACCATCGCCGCCGGCGGCCAGGCGACCGGCCATTCCACGAGCGACAGGATGGCGTTGCTGCCGAAGGGCTTCATGTACACGTACACCCCGGAGATGGTCCACAAGGGCAAACCGGCGCACACCATGGCCGCCGTGGGCAACTCCCCACCGGCGATGGTCCTGGACGATCCGGACGGCCGGGACGGCCCCGATGACGGCCCCCCGGTCCAGAACCGCTAGCGGAAATCGGGCGCCGCGGCGGGCCTCAGAACCCCACGTCGCGCCCGGCGTTCTGCTGCACCAGCCACTCCATCAGGGGCTGGTAGTAGTCCAGCAGGGCGTCGGCCGAGAGGTCGCGGCCCGTGGCCTGGCGCATGATCAGGTTGCCGTCCCGCGTCGCCCCCAGCTCGAGGATGGAGTTGAGGTACATGCCCACGGTGCGGTCGCCGAAGTAGTTGGCGTCGTGCACGTCCTGGTGCAGCAGCTCGCCGCAGATGTAGCGGTGCAGCTGGTGCAGGATCACCTCGGCCAGGGCGTAGTCGTAGTACTGGGCCGGGTCGTCGATGATGTGGGTCTTGGTGGCCGCGTCGCAGTATTCCTCGCCCCGCAGCGACGGCGGCTCGATGCCCTGGTAGCGGGCCGCCAGCTCCCACCAGCGGGTGTTGAACTTGTGCACCGGCAGGTCGCCCTCGTACAGGTCGTACTCGAAGTGGGTCATGGTGCCGCAGGCGAAGGGCAGGAACACCACCGGCCCGGTCAGGGCCTGGGCCAGCAGCCACTGGATCTGGTCGGGCATGCTGCCGTCGTTCAGCAGGCCCAGCTGCTCCAGGTACGACGGCTGCTGGGCCGCCAGCTCGATGAGCGAGCCGATGCCCTCGTGGTAGGCCCGGTTGGCGCCCTCGCGCAGGATGGGCGGCACCTCGGGCCGGCTGTAGGCCAGGTAGTAGTAGACGTGGCCCAGCTCGTGGTGGGTGGTCAGGAACCAGTCCCAGTCCGGCTCCACCGACATGAGGCAGCGCACGTCCCGGTCCAGGTCGATGTGCCAGGCCGAGGCGTGGGTGTTCTTCTTGCGCTCGGCGTCGGGCGGCAGCTGGTACAGGTCGCTGCGCTCCCAGAAGGAGTCGGGCAGGGGCGCGAAGCCCAGGGACTCGTAGAAGCCCTCCGCCTTGTGGATCAGCCAGTCCGGCTGCACGTCGGCCAGCAGGCCGCTCATGTCCACATCGTCGACGATGCCCGGCCAGGCCTGGGCCCAGCGGTTGCCCAGCCAGTGGGCGGGGATGCGCGTGGGCACCGGCGCGTGGTAGCGCTCGGCCAGCTTGTAGCGGACCCAGCAGTGGAGCTGCTGGTACAGGGGCATGATGTCGGCCACCAGCTCGTCGGTCAGGCGCAGCATGTCGTCGGCGCTCATGTCGTAGTCGGCGGTCTCCAGCCCGAAGTAGCTGGAGTAGCCCATGTGCCGGGCCAGCTGGTTGCGGTCGGCGCGCAGGGCGGCCAGGCCCGTCTTGAGCTTGGGGCCGGCCTGCTTGCTCAGCTCCCACACCGCGCGCCGCACGGCCAGGTCGTCGCTGGTCTCCAGGAGCCGGTCGATCTCGTTGGGAGTGACCACGCGCACGGGCTTGCCGGGCAGCTTCAGGCGGTAGGTCTGGCCGTAGAGGGTGTCGGTGAGCACCGCGGCGGTGGCGATGGCGTCGCCGACCACCTCCGGCAGGGTGGCCGGGTACTTGGCCGCCAGGCGCCAGGCGGTGGCCACCTGCCGCGCCTGCAGGTCGGTCAGGTCCACCCGGGTGCGCAGCCCGCGCAGGGCCTCGATCACCTCGCGGCTGCCCACGTAGGCGCCCATGGCGTTGCTGGCGGCGATGCGGGCCCTGGTGTTGGCCTCGTTGATGTCCGCCTCGGCGTTCCAGTTGGCGGTCTCGAAGGCCGGTCCACAGCTCCCGGTAGCGCTGGTTGTAGGCGGCCAGGAACGAGTCCGCGTCCGCGGGACCGGGCACGGCGGCCTCCTGGGGCGGCACGCCCGTGGCCTGCACGGGGACGGCCTGCGGCCGGGTGGGAGAGCCCTGGCCCACGTACCAGATCACGAGGAGCCCGACGGCCAGCAGCATCATGCCCAGGCCGGCGACGGTGCGGGTCTGCATGGATCGCGTCCTTTCGCCACGGCGAGACCGGATTCGCCGTTTGCCACTGTGCCACAGGCGGCGCCCGCCGCAAAGCGCGGATCGGTGACGATCGGCCCTTGGCAGGGGCGGCCCCCGCTGGCATCCTCGGGGTCGGCCCCGCACCCGGAGGAACGCATGATCACCGAACCGCCCCGCCGCCTGTTCCGTCAGCCCCACAACCGCCGTCCGGTGTGGGGGTGGATCCTGGCCCTGGCGGTCATCGTGGCGGTGATGATCCTGCTGCCCCGGATCCTGGCGCGGCTGGGCTGACCGGGTCATCCGAAATAATACCAGTTGCAACAAATATCGTTTTCTCTTATAATGAGCCCGCGGAGGTGAACCATGGCGGAGATCGACGTCCGCAAGGCCGAACTGACGGCGCTGAAGCTGCTGAAGGCCAACGAGCACCTGGAGGCGGGCCACGCCGCGGTGTTCAAGAGCTTCGGCCTCTCGGCGCCCCAGTACAACGTGCTGCGGATCCTCCGCGGTGCCGGCGACCAGCACCTGTGCTGCAACGAGGTGGGGGCGCGCATGATCAAGCGCGTGCCCGACGTGACCCGGCTCCTGGATCGCCTGGAGCAGCGGGAGCTGATCGAGCGCTGGCGCTGCGACAGCGACCGCCGGGTGGTGCGGGCCCGCATCACCGGCCGCCGGGCTGGACCTGCTGACGTCCATCGACGGGCCTCTGCAGGATCGCATCCGCCGGGAGTTCGCCTCCTTCGACGGCGACGCGCTGGCGCGGCTGGACACGCTGCTGGACGCCCTCCTGGGCGGCTGAGTTTTTTGGATAAATGCTTGTTGCAACAAGGATGCACAGGCAGAAAGGACGACACCATGCGTCCGCACCGTTCGCTCGAGCCGGGCCTTCGCCTGAGCCGCCTGCTGGCGGGCGTTCTCGTTGCCGATCACGGCCAGGGAAGGAGCATGACATGAACACGCAGAAGATCGCCACACCCGACCATCCCATCCACGAGCTGCTGGCCAGCCGCTGGAGCCCCTACGGCCTGGATCCGAAGCCCGTGCCGGCGGAGGACCTGCGCAGCCTGTTCGAGGCGGCCCGCTGGGCGCCCTCGTCCTTCAACGAGCAGCCCTGGCGCTACCTGGTGGCGGTGCGTCAGGATGAGCAGGCCTTCGCGGACCTGCTGAGCTGCCTGGTGGAGTTCAACCGGGAGTGGGCCCGCAACGCCTCGGCGGTGGCCATCGGCCTGGCCGCCCTGGCATTCGCCCGCAACGGCAAGCCGAACGGCACGGCGCTGCACGATCTGGGGGCGGCCGCCGCCAACCTCACCCTGGAGGCCACCTCCCGCGGCCTGGTGGTGCACCAGATGGCGGGCATCCAGCCGGACCGGGTGCGCGAGCTGTACCACGTGCCCGACGGTTTCCAGCCCCTGACGGCCATCGCCATCGGCTATGCGCGGGATCCGGCGGACCTGCCCGAGGCCATGCGCGAGCGGGACACCGCCACCCGGACGCGGCGACCCCAGGAGGAGTTCGTCTTCGGCGGGACTGGGGCAGGCCGGCGGAACTCGGCTAGGCGGTCTCGGTGCCGTCGCGGGCGGCGAGCGGGCTCTCGCGGGGCGTCGGGCCAGACCGCCGCTGCCGCCAGGTAGACCACCAGGGAGAGCAGGATCCCGTAGAAGGCGGGATCCAGGCCGCCGGGCAGGTCCCAGCCGCCGATGATGGCGGCCAGGGACAGGCCGCCGCCGGCCAGCATGGAGGCGGTGGCCGCGCGGCCGCCGCCGCCGCCGCAGGAAGAACACGCCCAGGGTGGGCACGAGCAGGCCGGAGACCATGAAGGCGTAGGCGTAGAGGATGGCGTCCAGCACCGTGCGGAAGCGCGCCGCCAGCAGCACGGCCAGCACGCCGACCGCGGCGGTCACCGCCTGGGAGAGGTGCATCTGCGCGCGCTCGCCCCGGGCCCAGGGCAGCAGGCGCGACATGAGGTCGCCCACGAAGTTCCCCGACGAGGCCATCAGGCAGCTGTCGGCCGTGGACATGATGGCCGAGAAGTAGGCGGCGATCACCAGGCCGGTGATGCCCGGCGGCAGCACTTCGGCGATGAGCCGGGGCAGGCCCATCTCCGGTTCCGACTCGGGGAACAGCACCCGCGCCGCCATCCCCAGCAGCACGCCGCTGAAGGCCATCAGCGGCCACTCCAGCAGCCCCGCCAGATACCAGGCCCGGCGTGCCTCGCGCTCGTCGCGGCAGGCGTAGATGCGCTGGTACAGGGTCATGCCGACGAACCAGATGGGGATGATGGTCACCGCCCAGTTCACCAGCTGCAGCGGGCGCCACCGCGCCCAGGTCGAAGTGCTCCGGCGGCAGGGCGGCGCGCAGGCCGTGCCAGCCGCCGACGGCGTTCCAGGCCGCCGGCAGCGCCGCGAAGAGCAGCCCCGCCAGCAGCACCGCCCACTGCACGGTGTCGGTGTAGATGACCGCCTTCAGTCCGCCGAACACCGTGTAGCCGATGGTGATGGCCGCGATGGTGACCAGGGCGAAGAGCATGGGGTCCAGGCCCCAGGGCGCGGTGTGGAACACGGTGGCCGAGGCCAGCTTGGCGCCCGCCAGGATCTGTCCGCCGGTGAAGCCCAGGTAGCCCACGCCCGAGATGACCGCCGCCAGCAGGGCGGTGCCTTCGCCGTAACGCCAG
The DNA here is from genome assembly GCA_963825035.1 of Candidatus Krumholzibacteriia bacterium. Lineage (GTDB taxonomy): Bacteria > Krumholzibacteriota > Krumholzibacteriia > LZORAL124-64-63 > LZORAL124-64-63 > JACZKN01. Next base: position 399,947 of record CAWGRT010000010.1, read on the forward strand.
CGCAGCAGGTCCGGGTAGGTGAACATGGCCAGGTCCGCGTCCACGCGCTTGACCCGGGGGATCAGCACCACCGCGGTGAGCCAGGCGCCCACCAGGCCGGTGAACAGCAACCAGCTGCCGGCCAGGCCCATGGCGAAGCCCAGGCCGCCCAGGCCGATGGAGAAGCCGCCGCCCACGTCGGTGGCCACCACCGACATGCCCACGTGGGACCAGCCCATGTCGCGGCTGCCCACGTAGTAGTCGTCCAGGTTGCGGTTGCGCCGGAAGTGGTAGAAGCCCACCGCGAGCACGCCCAGCATGTAGACGGCGAAGATCCCGTAGTCCAGCAGAGTCATGCGCGGGCGGCGGCCTCCGGCGAGGCGGCGCCGTCGGCCCGGCACCACAGGTTCATGGACTCCCAGCCGCCGGGCATGCGGCAGTTGTTCACCAGCCGGCCGGTGTAGATCCAGCCCAGCTTGCTGAACACGCAGTTCATGCCCACCTCGTCGGCGCGGGCGATGGTGTAGATGTCCGTGATGCCGAACTCCCGCTCCATGTCCCGTTCCAGCAGCCGCAGCAGCCAGGCCATCAGCCCGGCGCCCCGGTGAGCGGGCAGGGTGGCGCAGTCGGTCAGTTCGGCCGAGCGCCGCCGGTGGTCGATCTCCGCCGAGGCCGCCGCGGCCAGGTTGCCGTCCCGGTCCAGGGCCAGGCGGTAGACGTTGCTCACCTGCTCGATCTGGGCGCGCACCGTGGCGGCGTCCGTTGGCGTGGGGTACTCGGGGAAGACCTGCTGCAGCAGCGTCGAGATGGCCTTGGCGTCGTGGACCTCGGCGCGCCGGCAGCGGAAGCCGGCCGGTCGGGGCGGTTCGACGGTGGGCTTGTCCGCCGCCAGGGCGATGATCTCGTCGTGCCGGTCGTCCCGCGGCGCCTCGTCCCGGCCGCCGGGGGCGAAGGCCGACCAGATCCAGGCGTCCTGTCCGTCGGCGAAGTAGCCCAGGATGATGCCCTCGCGCACGTAGCCCCGGCGCACCCAGGCCATCTCGTCCCCGGGCAGGCCGTAGGCGATGAGCTTGGTGTAGGGGCAGGCGGGCGCGTCCAGCCCGTCCTTCCAGAACCGCAGGGCGGGGGCGCGCAGGTCGTCCGCCCCGATGCGGTACAGCTTCAGGCGCCGGTTCTTCGGATCGAAGACCAGGTCCCGGTCGGTGCCGTCGTCCAGCTGCCAGCGGCAGGAACGCGGCAGGGGCGCGCGTTCGCAGTCGCCGCCCAGGCGGTCGCGCAGGGCCGGTCGCACATCGGTGGGCATGGTGTCGCCTCCTCGCATTCTAGGCCGTGGCCGCCCGCTTGCCCGCCAGGCCCGCCGCCAGCAGCGCCTCCTTGACGATGCGAGCGTGCTCGGACGGCTTCGCCCAGCGCGCGCGGCCCTCGGCCGGCAGCAGGTCGATGGGGTCGAAGTACAGGTAGGCCTTGTCCGGATCCACGGCGGGGCTGCGGTACACGCTCACGCCGGTGGTCTCGTCGTAGAAGTCGAAGCTGTGCAGGTCACGCTTGCCGCCGCCGCCGGGCACGTCGGTCACGAAGGTGGGCGTGTTGAAGCCCGCGGTGACCCCGCGCACGGCGCGCTCGATCTCCATGGAGTCCTCCAGGCGCGTGCGCAGCTCCTCGACGCCCTTGACCATGTCGTGCTGGTAGACGTAGTAGGGCTGCACGTTCATGTAAGAGAGCTGCTTGACCAGGTTGGCCATCTGTTCGGGGTCGTCGTTCACCCCGCGGATCAGCACGCTCTGGTTGCGCACCTGGACGCCGCGGCGGAACAGCAGGTCCATGGCCTCGCGGCTGATGGCCGTGATCTCGTTGGTGCAGTTGAAGTGGGTGTGCAGGCACACCTCCTTGGTGCGCTTGCGGCCCTCGTCCACCAGTCGCAGAGGGTGTCGGTCCACTTGGTGTCCGTCAGGATCTTCATGGGCATGACCGCCGGCCCCTTGGTGGCGATGCGCACGCGGCGGATGTGGGGGATGTCCAGCAGCACCGTCAGGATCTCCTTCAGGCGCCGCGGGGGCAGCAGGTAGGCGTCGCCGCCGGAGACCACCACGTCCTCGATCTCGGGGCGGGCCGCCAGGTAGGCGAAGGCCGCCTGCCAGCGGTCGTTGCTGGGGCTTGTAGCCGTCCTTGTCCACGGTGTCGGTGCTGCCGCCGACGGCGTAGCTGCGGGTGCAGAACCGGCAGTAGACCGGGCACACGTCCAGGGGCAGGAACAGGGCCTTGTCGGGGTAGCGGTGCACCAGGCCCGGCGTGGGCGAGTCCTCCTGCTCGTGCAGGGAATCCAGGGCCAGGCGCGGGTGGTCCGGCAGCCGGGTGGAGGCCACCGGCAGGAACTGGATGCGGATGGGATCGTCGTAGGGATTGTCCCAGTCGATCAGGCTCAGCAGGTAGGGGGTGACGCGCACGTTCATGGGCGCCTCGGCCAGGCCCTGCTCCACGTCGTCCAGGAAGGCCGTGTCCACCAGGGGGCCGGCCAGCTCGCGCAGGTCGGCGGCGCCGCTGACGCAATGGCGCAGCTGGAATCCGGTGTCCATGAAGGTGGCGCGGTCCACGTCGGCGAAGGCGGGGATGCGCTGCCAGAACGGGGTGTCGTCGAAGTCGCGGTGGACCAGTTCGTCCGCCACCACCGGGTCCTTGGCCGCCTCCGGGATGGGCACGTCGGCCAGGTGCTGCAGGGCAGGCCGGTCGGCGATCCCCTCGGGGAGGTCCGCGACGGTGCGCGGTTCTGCGGACGAGAGGGCGCGGTTGGTGCTGCTCATGTTTCCTTCTCCGTGTTCCACGGCGAGGTCGTCGGCCTCGCCGTCACTCTGGGTGTCGATGATGGGACCGGCCTCGAGCAGGGGAGCGACGTCCTGCTGGGACATCTCCAGCATCTCGACGATGTGCTCGAGCGCCTGGGCGATGGCCAGCTGGTCCTTCTCCGGCAGGGCCTGCAGGCCCGAGGCCAGGCGGTCCTGGAGCAGGGAGGGGGCGCCGGCCAGGAACGTCTCGCCGGTGCCGGTGATGTGCACCAGCACGTACCGCCGGTCCGTGGTGCTGCGTTCCCGCAGGATCCAGCCCTTGTGCTCCAGACGGTCGAGGATGCCGACCGTCGTGCTGTTGCTCAGGTGGATCAACTTCGCCAGGGCGGAGGTGGTCAGAGGACCGTCGTCGTGCAGCGTCTGCAGGCACAGGAGCTGCGGACCGGTTATCATGAACTCGGCCGACAGCTGCCGCGAGTGGATGTCCACCGCCCGCATGATGCGGCGCAGGGACCGGAAGATCCACAGGTTGAACGACGAATGCTCGGCCATGGGCGCTCCGTCCTGGTGCAAATAGTTTGACTACGAATGATTACGGTACAAATAATATATGACCTGCCGGAGATGTCAAATGGGCAATCCCGGAGGCCGTCCGGTCCTGGAGGAAGTTTTGTCGTTGTCAGAAAACAAGTTCGGTCTCAGGTGGTGGGTTGAATACACAGCCATCGCCGTGGGGGCGGCCATCTGCGGCGCCGCCATCGCGGTGCTGCTCGAGCCCAACAACATCGTCCCGGGCGGGGTGACGGGGCTGGCCATGATCCTCAAGGACGTGCTCCACGTGCCCATGGGGGTGGTGCTGGTGGTGCTGAACGTGCCGATCCTGGTCTTCGGCTGGCGGCACCTGGGGGGCCGGCGCCTGCTGTCGCGCACGGTGGTCGGCCTGGCGGTGATGGCCGTGAGCATCGACGTCGTCGGCGCCCATGCGCCGGCCCTGACCCACGACCGCCTGCTGGTCATCTTCTACGGCGGCGCCCTCAGCGGCGTGGGCCTGGCCATGGTCTTCCGGGGCCGGGGCACGACCGGGGGCGCCGACATCCTGGGCCGTCTGCTGAATTTCTGGCTGGACGTGCCCGTGGGCCAGGCCATCCTGGGCATCAACGTGCTGGTGTTCGGGCTGGCGGCCGTCTACTACGGGTTCGAGGAGGCGGCCGTCGCCCTGATGCTCTCGTTCGTGGCGACGCGGGCCCTGGACGCGGTGCTGCACGGCCTGGTGGCCACCCGCGCCGCCCTTGTGGTCACCGAACGGCCCGACACGGTCAAGGAGTCCGTGCGCCGCAACCTGCGCCGCAGCGTCACCCTGCTGCCGGCCGAGGGCGGCTACACAGGCCGGCCCAAGACCATCCTCTACGTGGTGGTGGCCCGGGCGGAGGTGGCCCGGCTCAAGCGCCGGGTGGGGGAGGCGGACCCCGACGCCTTCGTCACCATCTTCACCCCCGCCGAGGTGCAGGGGGCCGGCCTTGGTGGAGCCCCCGTCCGCTGAGTTGTGCCACGCTGATTGTTGCCGGCCCGCGGTCGAACACCGCGGGCCGGCTTTCTCTTGCCGTATGTGTCGGCCGTTTCCCGATACCCCGACTCATCCATTGGTTCGGCGGCGCCGCGCTGGTCAACCGGCGCAACGGGTGGCGACGGCCCGGTCGCGATACTCCGCCCACCGCGGCGGGAGCGGGACGTGGGCCGGGAAGATCCTCTCCGCCAGCACATCCTCGACCGTCAACGGGCGATCCACCATCCCCCGCGCCATCGCCGGCGTCGGACTTCCCCGCTGCTTCTCCCGCCGACCCTTCATGTAGTTCCGCCACACCAGAAAGATCGCCAGCCGCTCGGCGCTGCACTGCCGCCGCTTCGACCACGCGATCGTCTCCCGCTTGTGGTTGGCGCTGCAATGGCGGATCAACAGGTCCAGCAGGTTCACCTCCCACAACGGGTTGCGGTTGTCCCGCCGCTCCTTGCTCGACGTCACCCGATGCCGCAGCCGAGGCGCCAGACCACGCATCGCCCGCGGGTAGGCCTTGTGGTCGTCGCTGTAGATCGTCACCTCCGGTTGGCGACCGATCACGACCTCCAGCAGCTCGCGCACGTCCTTGCGCACCGCCTGCGGATCGGGACGGCCGTACAACCGCTCCAGTTCGGCGCGACGTTTCTTCTGCGCCGGGAGTCATCGTGCCGCTGCGCCGCACCTCGCTGTCGGTGAAGTAGAGGAAGAAGTCGGTGTCCTTCTCGACGGCGACGTGGTGATGGAACGGCTGGTACTGGGAGCGCTCGAAGGTGACGAAGCCGTCGATCACGATCTGCGACGCCGGCGGCGCCGACTGCATGTGCAAGGCGTGCAAGTGCATGCAGTGACGGCCGAGCCGCGACAGCCGCCGGTCGATGGTCGCCGGCGCGACGCCCAGGTCCCGCGCGAGCTGGCGGTTGGCCATGCAGCCGACGGTCTTGGTGATGATCAGGGCGTCGAGTTCGGGCTTCCGCTGCCAGTAGGTGGTGGAGAAGGTCTGGGAGCTGAACGAGCGGCGGCAGTGGAGGCATGTGAACCGCTGGATACGGTGGGGGCGGGCCTGTCGCCGGAAGAATCCGGTCTTCTTGTAGCGCCAGCCGGCGGTCAACTGCCTGTGGTATGGGCAGTTGGGGTTGGGGCAGAAGGGTGGGCGCCAGGCCGGATGATGCTGTTTGGGGGTGAACATACCCGGCCCGGTCGCAGGGACCGGGCCGGGCACAATCTCAGGGGCACAACCTAGTCGACGAACTCCAGTTCCTTGACCTCGGGGATCAGCCCGGCCCCGTGCCCGCGCCCCAGCAGCTCGCGGATGGCCGCGCGCCCCCGGTCGCCGTAGTCCAGGGTCCAGTCGTTCACGTACATGCCCACGAATTCGTCGGCCAGTTCCACACCCATGTCCCGGGCCCAGCCCAAGGCGTAGTCCAGGGCCGCGGCGCGGTTCTCCAGGGAGTAGCGGATGGACGCGGTGAGGATGTCGCTGATGGTCTTCATGTGCGCGCCGTGGCGCTTGTGGATGGCGTTGCCGCCCAGGGGCAGGGGCCAGTCCCGGTGGCCGGTGGTGTCCCACCACCAGTGGCCCAGGTTCAGGCACTCGGCCAGGCCGGCGTCCCGGTAGGTGAGCTGCCCCTCGTGGATGATCAGGCCCGCGGGGAACTCGCCCGCGGCCACCCGGGGAATGATCTCGTCGAAGGGCACCACCTTGGCCTGGAAGTCGCCGATGGCCAGGCGCAGTTCCAGGTAGGCCGAGGTCATCAGGCCGGGGACGGCGATCTCGCTGCCGGCCAGGTCGGCCGGGGCGATCTGTTCGGGAGCCACCACCATGGGCCCGTAGCCGAAGCCCATGCTCGCGCCCGCCGGCAGCAGGGCGTACTTGTCCAGGACGTAGGCGTAGGCGTGGATGCTGATGGCGGTGATGTCCAGCTCGCCGCGGGTGGCCCGCTCGTTCAGGGTCTGGATGTCCTGCAGCACGTGGGTGAAGCGGTAGGGACCGGTGTCCAGCTTGTCCTTGGCCAGGCCGTAGAACATGAAGGCGTCGTCGGGGTCGGGGCTGTGGCCGAGGGTCAGTTCGATGGTGCCGGACATGGGTCCTCCTCGCTTCGTTGGGCGCCGGCGGCGGCGTGGTCTGGGGTCGATCCGCCGAATCTAACCACGGCGGCGGCGCAGCACCAGCACGAGCAGCGACCACGCCCAGGGCGATCGATCAGGGCCAGGGGCAGGCCGCCGCCCTTCTTCTCGCCCGGCGCCGGCTTCGGGGTCGCGGCGACCGCGGAGTCGCCGCCTTCGCTGGTGAACAGCTGTTCCTCGGGCCCCGGGCCGGCCTCGCCCGAACCCAGGCGCACCTCGAGGATGCGGCCCGCCTCCAGGGCCGGGCCCTTGAAGCGCTTGTAGCCCGGCGGTGCCCGGCGTCGGGATCGGGCTCCAGCTCCAGGTTGGTGACCTTGGCCCAGTCGGGCGACACCAGCAGGCTCCAGGCGTCGACGGGCACGTCCGCGCCCACGGTCAGGACCATGTCCTCCTGCCAGGGCAAGGCGGCGGTCAGGCGCACCGTTGTTGGCACCGCTGACCAGGGGCATCGCCAGCGCCAGCAGGCTGTCGTCGCGGGAGGCGGGGACGGGGGTGGGCTGCAGGGCCGCGGTGGTACTCGGCGGCGACGTCGGTCAGCGCCGCGGGCAGGGCCAGGCCGAAGCTGCCCGGCGTGCCGACCACCGTGGCCTGGGGCCGGGTGTCGTTCTGGACCTGCAGCAGGACCTCCAGGCGCAGCAGCGACTCCTCGTGGCGGGCGATCACGGTCATGCCCGTGATGTGGACCGCGCTGCGGTCGGTGGTGGTGTCGAAGACGTCCAGGGTCACCGGGCCGGCCGTCAGGTCCCCGCCGCTGCCGGCTGAAGTAGTAGGGCACGCCCGTCCTTCCAGGCGGTCACCACGTAGTTGCCGATGTCCTTGACGGGCACCTCCCGGACCACGAACGACGAGTCCTGGGGCTGGATGTCCAGCACCAGGTCGGGTCGCGCCGAGAGATACTCGAGGGTCAGGCGGTCCACCGTGCCGGGCGGCCGGTGGTGGCGTCGTGGACCTCGAACTGCAGATCGACGGGCGTGCCGACGGCGGCCTGGGCATGGGCCTTGCTGTCCAGGACGACGGCACCGGCCGCGATCAGGGCCGCCGCCGCCAGGCGCGCGACGGCAAAGGGGATACGGGGCGTCCGCAGCATGGGTCCTCCCTCGACGGGGAACGGTGCGGCCGACCCCCGGGCCGAGGGCTCGGCTTGAGTTGGCCGCGTTCTTCAGGTAGATTTCGGCTGAGTATAGGCAACTTCCCTGCCAGATCAACAGATGCGTTGGTCCGGCGGAAAGGATCCGCATGCACGAGCAGCGACCCGCCGCGGCGGGGCATCAGCGGGAACGGACGGTTCTGGCCGGCCTGGCCCTCCTGATTCTGGCGATTCTGCCCGGCCCGGGCCGCCGAGTCGGGCGTGTGGGCGTCCTGGAAGTCCGAGACCCTCTCCCTGGCGCCCCGGGCCTCGGCCCAGCTGATGGGTGACCTTCGCCGATCTGCCGGTGCGCCGCTGGCGCCTGGTGGTGGACGGGGGCGGCAACAACTGCGACGTCACCGTGGTGCGGACCCGGGACGAGTCCCTGCTCTACGCCCGCAACGACGAGTCGCGCCACGTGGTCGAGGTGCCCTGGGGCCGCGGCGAGGAGGCGCTGGTCTCGGTGACCAACCGGGCCCACGAGGCCTCCTTCGCCCTCACCCTGGAGGGGCCGCCCAGGGACCAGGTGCAGGCCGCCTACAGCTACGACGTGAACCGGGCCCTGGAGGCCTACGCCGGCGGGCGCCGCCTGGAGGCGGAGGATCTGTGCAGCCGGGCCCTGAAGACCGATCCCGACGACGCCGAGGCCATGGTGCTGATGGCGGGCTTCAAGCGGGACCGGCGGCTACTACGACCAGGCGGCGGCCCTGGTGGAGGCCGCCCTGGGCGACGGCCTGGCCCCGGACATGCGCACCCTGGCCCAGGACATGCGCTCGGAACTGCTGACCTGCGGGCGCCCTTGCCGGCGCCCCTGCGCGACGGCGTGATCGAGGCCGAGGACGACCTGGCCGGCGGACGATGCCGACGGCGCCCTGGCGGTGGTGGACCGCCTGCTGGCCAGCGACCTGGAGATGGGGGCGCCCGGCCAAGAGCCGGCTGCAGCAGCTGCGGGGCCGGGCCCTGGCGGACCTGGACCGGAACTTCGAGGCCCTGGACGCCTTCACCGCGGCCCTGCAGCTGTGCCGCAGCCGGGGCGAGGAGGCGGTCATCTACCAGCTCATGGGCCGGCTCTACCTGGGCATGGACAACCTCCAGCAGGCCCAGGGCGCCTACACCATGGCGCTGCAGATCGGCCTGCCCAGCGGGCTGGACCTGCAGGCGCGCGAGGACCTCAAGACCATCGACCGGCTCCTGGGCAAGCAGCGCTGACGGGGCGTCGAGCGAACGGAGAACCGTGCTGATCCGCACCGACTGCTTCCACTTCCGCGGGCACGTGCCCTGCGCGCCCCACAAACGCGAGGGCGTGCACTGCGACGGCTGCCCCCACTACCGGCGCCGCGCCGGACGCATCCTCGTGATCAAGCTGGGGGCGGCCGGCGACGTGATCCGCACCACGCCCCTGCTGGAGCCCCTGCGGCGCGACCATCCCGACCACGCCCTGACCTGGGTGACCGATTTCCCGGACCTGCTGCCGGCGGCGGTCGACGACCCGGTGCGCCTGGAGGCGCGCATGCTGCCCTGGCTCCAGCAAACCCGCTTCGACCTGGCCGTCAACCTGGACAAGGACCGCGAGGCCTGCGCCCTGCTGCGGCAGGTGACCGCCGACCGCAAGGTGGGCTACACCCTGGACGACGACGGGCTGTGCACGCCGCTCGCCGGCGCCGTGGATCCGGCCCAGGCCGCGGCCACCCGCGCCAAGTTCGAGACGGGTCTCTTCGACGACGTGAACCAGGCCTGCACCCTCAGCTATCCCCAGGAGATCTTCGCCATCTGCGGCTACGAGTTCGCGGGCCAGGAGTACGTGCTGGACCGGCCCGAGCCGGCGCCGGCCTTCGACCTGCCCGCGGGGCGCGCCACGGTCGGTCTGAACACCGGTTGCGGCGGCCGCTGGACCAGCCGCCTCTGGCCCGAGGAGCGGTGGGCGCAGCTGGCGACGGCGCTGCGCACGGCGGGCTTCGCCGTGGTGCTGCTGGGCGGGGCCGACGAGGACGCGAAGAACCGGCGCCTGGCCGCGGCCAGCGGCGCCTGCTATCCGGGGCACTTCCCCCTGCGGACCTTCATCGGCCTGGTGGACCGCTGCGACCTGGTGGTGACGGCCGTGACCATGGCCATGCACCTCGCCATCGGCCTGCGCAAGCGGCTGGTGCTGTTCAACAACATCTTCAACCCCCACGAGTTCGAACTGTACGGGCGCGGCGAGATCCTGGCGCCCCGCCAGGCCTGCACCTGCTTCTTCCAGGCGCGTTGCACCAACACGGACTTCTGCATGGAGACCCTGGACGTGGACGCGGTGACCGCGGCGGTGGAGCGCCAGCTGGAGGCGCGGTGAAGCTGGCGTTCCTGGGGCCGGCCCCGCCGTTCCGCGGGGGCATCGTCACCTACATCGGCATGCTGGCCCGGGTGCTGCGCGAGCGGGGGCACGACGTGTTCTGGGCCTCGTTCCGCAAGCAGTACCCGAAGTTCCTGTTCCCCGGCTCCGAGCAGACGGGCGAGACCGCGGCCTGGCTGGACCACCCCAACCGGCCCCGCTTCGTGCCCTGGTCCCCCTGGAGCTGGTGGCGCACGGCCCGGGACCTGGAGGCGGCCGCGCCCCGGGCGGTGGTCATCAAGTACTGGATCCCCTTCTTCGCGCCGGGCTTCCTGGGGGTGACCTGGCTGCTGCGGCGGCGCACGCCGATCCGCATCGTCTACCTGCTGGACAACGTCATCCCCCACGAGCGGTACCCCTTCGGGCTGCTGCTGACCCGGCTGGCCCTGCGCCAGGGGCACGCCTACATCGCCCAGAGCGACCAGGTGCGCCGCGACCTGCTGCAGGTGCTGCCGGACGTGCCGGCCGAGCGCATCGTCACCACGCCCCACCCGGTGTACGACTTCGGCGAGCCCGGGCGGCCGCGCAGGTCCAAGGCCGAGGCGCGGGCGGCGCTGGGGCTGCCGGCCGCAGCGCGGCTGGTGCTGTTCTTCGGATTCATCAAGCCCTACAAGGGCGTGGTGCACCTCATCGACGCGGCCGGCGCGCTGAAGGAGGCGTTCGGCGACGGGCTGCGGGTGCTGATCGTGGGCGATGTCTACGGGGAGAAGCAGCCGTACCTGGACCGCATCGCCGCCTCGGGTGGGGCGGACATCATCGACCTGGTGGACGGGTTCGTGCCGGACGCGGTGGTGGAGGACTATTTCCTGGCGGCGGACCTGGCCGTCCTACCGTACGTTTCCGCCACCCAGAGCGGCATCGTGCAGATCGCCTACAACTACGACCTGCCGGTGGTGACCACCGACGTGGGGGGCCTGCCCGAGGTGGTCCGCGACGGCGAGACGGGCTTCATCGTGCCGCCGGCCGATCCGGCGGCCCTCGCCGCGGCGGTCGTGCGCTTCTTCCGCGAGGACCGCGCCGCCGCCTTCGCCGCCGCCGTGGCCCGCGAGCAGTCCAAGTACTCCTGGGACCGCATGGCCGAGGCGGTCGAACGCCTGGCTGCACCGGAGGAGGACCCGTCGTGACCAAGCGCGCCTACCACCTGGATGAGCTGCTGACCCGCCTGGCCGGCGGCGAGGTGGTGCCCGTGGACGAGGACGACTGGCAGGAATGGCGCGGCGGCTTCACCGCCGTGGACACGGTCGCCAGCACCATGGGCGGCGACAAGCGCATCGTGCGCTGGCCCGTGCCGTCGTCCCGCCGCAAGGGGTGGGCCCTGGTGGAGGAGCCGGAGCCGGGCCTGCTGGCGGTGCGCCCCCTGAAGGACCTGAAGGAGGCCCGCGCCCTGATCGCCGACCGCCTGGCCGCCTACGAGCGCATGTGGGACGGCTGAGGCGGCTGCAAGGTGGACTACTGGAACTGACCGGAGGTCGGTGTTCGTGACAGGCAGGGCAAAGGTGATGACGGGGCTGGACCGGCTGCTCGCCGACGGCTTCGCCCAGCTGCGCGGCCAGCGCGTGGGCATGGTGGTGCACCCGGCCAGCCGCGACGCGCACCTGAAGCGCGGCTGGGTCCTGGCCCACCGCTCGGCGGTGGCCGACGTGCGGGCCATCTTCGGTCCCCAGCACGGCTTCCTGGGGGAGACCCAGGACAACATGATCGAGTGGGAGGGCTTCACCGACCGCACCACCGGCCTGCCCGTGCGCTCCCTCTACGGCGAGGTGCGCAAGCCCACGCCGCGGATGCTGGAGGACATCGACACCCTGGTCGTCGACCTGCAGGACGTGGGGGCCCGCTACTACACCTTCATCTGGACCCTGTACCTGTGCATGGAGGCCTGCGCCGAGCAGGGCAAGCGCCTGGTGGTGCTGGACCGGCCCAATCCCCTGGGGGGCGAGCTGGTGGAAGGGCCGGTGCTGGACCCGGCCTTCCGTTCCTTCGTGGGGCTGGCGCCCGTCCCCGTGCGGCACGGCCTGACCATCGGCGAGCTGGCCCTGCTGTTCCGCCAGCAGCGGGGCTGGGACCTGGACCTGGACGTGGTCTGGATGAAGGGCTGGCGCCGGGCCATGGACTTCGAGGCCACGGGCCTGCCCTGGGTGCTGCCCTCGCCCAACATGCCCACGGTGGAGACGGCCTTCGTCTACCCGGGCGGCTGCCTGCTGGAGGGCACCAACGTGTCCGAGGGCCGCGGCACCACCCGTCCCTTCGAGATCTTCGGCGCGCCGTGGGTGGATCCCGACACCCTGGTGGGCCTGCTGCGGGACTGGGGCCTGCCCGGGGTCGCTTGGCGCCCCCTGGTGTTCGAGCCCACCTTCCACAAGCACGCGGGCCGGCCCTGCGGCGGCGTGCAGGTGCACGTCACCGACCGGGCCGCCTTCCGTCCGGTGCTGGCCTACACCGCCGCCATCGCCGCCATGCGCGAGCTGTGGCGCGACCGCTTCGCCTGGCGCGAGCCGCCCTACGAGTACGAGGCCGAGAAGCTGCCCATCGACATCCTGGCCGGCGGCACCGTCTGGCGCGAGATGCTGGAGGCCGGCGAGCGGCCCCCCGCCATGCAGGCGGTGTGGGACGAGCAGATCGACGCCTTCGTCGAGGCCAGCGTCGAGTTCCGCCACTATGACTAGGCCGGGGCCGGCCGGGCACGGCACGGTCCGCGGCATGATCCTGGCCGCGGGCTACGGCACGCGCCTGGCTCCGGTCAGCGACCACCTGCCCAAGCCGCTGCTGCCGGTGCCGGGGGGCACGGCGCTGGATCGGGCCGTCGCCGCCCTGGACGCCGCGGGCGTCGAGGGCATCGCCGTCAACACCCACCACCTGGGCGACCTGGTGGCGGCCCACCTGGGCGGGCGTCCCGACGCGGACGCGCTTCATCGTCCTGCCCGAGGCGGAGATCCTCGGCACCGGCGGCGCCCTGGCCAACGCCCGGGAGTTCCTGGCCGGGGCCGGCACCTTCCTGCTCCACAACGGCGACGTGCTGGCGGACCTGGACCTGGCCGACCTGCTGGCCGCCCACCGCGCCAACGAGGCGCTGGCCACCCTCTGCCTGGTGGACTGGCCCGCGGTCAACAGCGTGGCCGTCGCCGCGGACGGCGCGGTGCTGGCGATCGGCGACCGCCCCGCCCCCGCCGCCGCCGGCCGGCGCCTGACCTACGCCGGCGTGGGGGCCTTCGCGGCTTCGCTGCTGGACGACATCGAGCCCGGCTTCTCGTCCCTGGTCGATCCCCTGGTCCGGGCCCTGGCCGCCCGGCCCGGCGCGGTGCGCGCCTGGATCCCCGCCGTACCCGGCTGGACCGACCTGGGCACCCTGCCCCGCTGGCTGGAAGCGGCGGGCGACGCGGGACCCCTGGACGGCGGGGCCGGCCGGCTGGAGCCCATCACCGGCCACGGTTCGGACCGGCGCTTCTGGCGGATCGCCGCGCCCGGTTGGTCGGCCGTGGCCATGCGCGGTGTCCCCGGGGACGAGGAGTTCGCCCGGGGCGTGGCCATCGCGCGCTTCCTGGCGGACGCGGACCTGGGGGCGGCCGCGGTGCTGGCCGAACACCCCGCCGAGCGCGTGGTGCTGACCGAGGACCTGGGCCGCACGCCCCTGATCGCCGTGGCCGCGGGCCCGCAGCGGGACGCCGCCTACGCGCAGGTCGTCGATCACCTGGTGCGGCTGCAGGCGGCCACCGGCGCGGCCTGCACCCGCTGCCCGGCGGCGACGGACCGCACCCTGGACCTGGACGTCCTGGTCTGGGAGACCACCTACTTCCGCACCCGCTGCCTGGCCGGCCACTTCGGCCTGGGGGAGGCGGAGCTGGCGCCGCTGGATGCCGAGTTCGCGGTCGCTGAACGCGGCGGTGGCGGCCCAGCCCCTGGTGCTGCTGCACCGGGATTTCCAGGCGCAGAACATCCTGCTGCAGGACGGGCGCGTGCGCCTGGTGGACGTGCAGGGCATGCGCCTGGGACCGCTGGGCTACGATGCGGCGTCGCTGCTTTGGGATCCCTACGTGGGCCTGCCCGGCGCCCTGCGCGACGCGCTGCTGGACCGCTTCGCCCGGGCCGCGGGTCCGCGCAGTGGGACTGGATGCGGCGGCCGCCGCCGGGTGCGTGCTGGCCGCCGGCCTGCAGCGGCTGATGCAGGCCCTGGGGGCCTACGGCTTCCTCGGGCACGTCAAGGGCAAGAGCGGCCTTCCTGGACCACATCCCGCGGGGGCTGGACCATCTGCGGGACCTGCTGGCCCGCAACGCCGCGGCCGGCGGACCACGGCTGCCCCGCCTGGCTGTCTTGTTGGAAAACCTGAAGGAGCGGTCTGTAGATGCTTGATGTCGAATGTCTTAAGTAGTCTGCGAGCGCGCAGCGTTAGGCCCCATGGCTTGCGCTCGTCCTGCTGACGGTGATCGGCGCCTGCGGCGGCAGCGACGGCGCCGACCGCGCGGCGCCTGCCGCGACGCAGGCGGCCGCCGCGGCGCCGGACACCCCCGGCGCGCCGCCTCCGGTCACCGTGCGGGCCGACCTGGCCGCGCCGGCGCCGGACTCGCTCGCCGTGGCCTGGACCTTCGCCATCCCCGACGGCTGGCACCTGTACGCCGACCGACTCAACGACTCGGGCTTTCCGCCGTCGGTGGACCTGACCCTGCCCGCCGGCTGGGCCGCCGGTCCCCTGCGCTGGCCGGTGCCCGAGCGCCACGTGCTGCCCGGGGAGATCCTGGACCACGTGTACGTGCACCGGCTGGTGCTGCTCCAGGACCTGACGCCGCCGGGGGCCGCGCGCCCGGCTGCGCCCGCCACGATCACGGCCAAGGTGCGCTGGCTGGCCTGCCGCGAGGCCTGCGTGCCCGGCCAGGCCGTGCTGACGGTGACCGTGCCCGGCGCGGGCGCCGCCCTGCCGGCCGCGTTCGCCGATCCGCCGCCCTTCCCGGCGCCCCTGCCGCCGGGCCTGGTGGCGGCGTCGCGCCACGGTGACATCGTCACCTTCCGGGTGCCCGGCGCCCGCGCCCTGCGCTTCTTCCCCGACCCCGACAGCGGGCCCTACCGTGACCTGGTCGCCGACGGGGAGGCCGCCGGCGACCGCCTGGACCTGCGCCTGCGTCCCCGCGACGGTGCGATCGGTCCCGTCCGCGGCCTCCTGCAGATCGACCGGGCGGACGGCACCCGGCTGACCGGGCCGGTGGCCGCCGCCGACACTGCCGACACTGCCGACACCGCCGAAACCGGAGGTACGACCCCATGAAGACGATGGTCATCGCGGCGGCCCTGCTGCTGGCGGCCGCGCCGGTCCTGGCCGGCGTCGTGCCCGGCGACCGGGCGCCCGACTTCACCCTCACCGACACCGACGGCGCCAGGCCACACCCTCGCCGACCTGCTGAAGGACGGCCACGTGGTGGTGCTGGAGTGGTTCAACCCCGACTGTCCCTTCATCAAGAAGCACCATCTGGACCACAAGACCATGAACGAGACCTTCGCCGCGGTGAAGGATCAGGGCGTGGTGTGGCTGGCGATCAACTCGGGGGCGCCGGGCAAGCAGGGGGCCGGCCTCGAGCGCAACCGCAAGGCCGTCGAGGACTACGGGGTGCCCTTCCCGGTGCTGCTGGATCCCGAGGGCACGGTGGGCCGGGCCTACGGGGCGCGGACCACGCCCCACATGTTCGTCATCGCGGCCGACGGCACCGTGGCCTACGCCGGGGCCATCGACGACGACCGTTCGGCCGACACCCTGGGCAAGACCAACGACGTGGCCGCCGCCCTGGCCGCGGTGCTGGCGGGCAAGCCCGTGGCCACGGCCGAAACCCGGCCCTACGGCTGCAGCGTGAAGTACGCCGACTAGGGTGCGCCGAACCGAATTCCCTTGGCGCCCTCCGGGCGCCGCCGTTACCTTCCGGGCTTGATCCGAACGGGCCCGCCGCATCCCCGGGGAGCGCCGGGCGCGTCACCGCGCCGCCGCCGTGCCCACCGCCGACCCGTCTGCAGGAAGGGAGCCGACCCATGAACGACCGCGCCGCCGCCGGCCGTCGCCGCGCCGGCATCCTGCTGCACCCCACCAGCCTGCCCGGGCCCGACGGCATCGGCGACCTGGGCCGCGAGGCCAATCTCTGGATCGACTGGCTGGCGCAGCACGGGCAGTCGATGTGGCAGGTGCTGCCCCTGGGGCCCACCAGCTACGGCGATTCCCCCTACCAGACCCTGTCGGCCTTCGCCGGCAACCCGCTGCTGGTCAGCCTGGAACGGCTGGCCCGGCGCGGCTGGCTCAAGCCGGAGGACCTGGAGCGCCGGCCCGCCCTGCCCCGGGACCGGGTGGACTACGGCGCGGTCATCGGCTGGAAGACCGCGATGCTGGACCTGGCCTGGCAGCGCGCCGGCGCCGCGGACCGCGCGCGAACTGGCGGCCTGGGCCGCCACCCAGACCAGCTGGCTGGAGGACTGGGTGCTCTTCGCGGCGCTCAAGGAGGAACACGAAGGCCGGCCCTGGCCCGATTGGCCGGCGCCCCTGGCCCTGCGCGAGGCCGACGCCCTGGCCGCGGCGCGCGACGCGGCTGGCCGACCGCCTGGACGCCCACCGCTTCCGCCAGTGGTGCTTCTTCAGCCAGTGGCAGGACCTGAAGCTCTACGCCCAGGCCCACGACGTGGCGATCATGGGGGACGTGCCCATCTTCGTGGCCCACGACAGCGCGGACGTCTGGGCCCATCGCGATCTGTTCCGCCTGGACGACGAGGGCCGACCCACCCACGTGGCCGGCGTGCCGCCCGACTACTTCAGCGCCACGGGCCAGCTCTGGGGCAATCCCCTGTACGACTGGGACCGTTCGGCGGCCGAAGGCCACCGCTGGTGGATCGCGCGGGTGCGCACGGCGCTGGAGCTGGTGGACCTGGTGCGCATCGACCACTTCCGCGGCTTCGAGGCCTACTGGGAGGTGCCGGCGGACCAGGAGACGGCCGAGCTCGGCGCGTGGCGGCCCGGCCCGGGCGGCGCCTTCTTCGCCGCCCTGCGCGCGGCTCTGGGCGGCAAGCTGCCCCTGGTGGCCGAGGATCTGGGGGTGATCACGCCGGAGGTGGAGGCCATGCGCGACGACGCGGGGCTGCCCGGCATGAAGGTGCTGCAGTTCGCCTGGGACGCGCCCGAAAACGTGTTCCAGCCCCACGCCATCGGGCGCCACAGCGTGGTCTACACCGGCACCCACGACAACGACCCCACCCTGGGCTGGTGGGAGCACCGGGCCACCGCCGGCGAGCGCGACCTGCTGGCCGAGTACGTGGGCGGCCCCGTGCGCGAGCCCAACTGGGTGCTCGTGCGCCTGGGCATGCTCAGCCGCGCCGAGACCTTCATCGTCCCCCTGCAGGACGTCCTGGACCTGGGGCGCGAGGCGCGCATGAACCTGCCCGGCGAGGGCGCCGGCAACTGGGACTGGCGCATGCCCGCCGACACCTTCACCCATCCGGGCGGCCCGCGCCTGGCCCGGCTCACCTGGCTGGGTGCCCGCCGTCCCGACCAGACCCGCCCGGCGGCCGCGGCCCCGAGCGCGGCCGACGCCGGACCCGCGGAGACCGACGCTTGAACCGCCTGCGCAACCTGTCCGGCGACTTCCGCCGCGTGCTGCTGGCCACCCTCTTCTTCGGGGCGGCGTCGGGGGTCATCGCCTCGACCCTGAACAACTACCTGGCCGACGTCCACGGCTTCACCGCCGAGAGCCGCGGCTGGCTGGAGTTCCCGCGGGAGCTGCCCGGCTTCGGCGTCTCGTTCGTGGTGGCCCTGCTGCTGCTGCACCTGCGCGAGAGCCGCATGGCGGCCCTGGCCATGGTCTTCACCGGCGTGGGCATGCTGGGCCTGGGCTACCTGGCGCCGAGCACGGCTCTGGTGGTGGTGTTCATCGTCATCTGGTCCATGGGCGACCACATCATCTTCGCGGTGGAGGGGCCGCTGGGCCTGAAGCTGGCGAAGCAGGGGGGCGAGGGCCGGCGCCTGGGGCAGATCGGCGGCGCGCGCAACCTGGGCACCATCGTGGGCGTGGCGTCGGTGTGGCTGCTGGCCAAGCTGGCGGGGGCGCGCTACGACCTGTTCTACATCGTGGGCGGCGTCTGCGCGGCGACGGCGGGCTTCTTCTACCTGCGCGTGACCCTGGGCCACGGCGAGCCGCCCTCGCGCCGCATGGTCTACCGTCCCGAGTACAAGCTGTTCTACGTGATCAGCGCCCTGTTCGGCATCCGCAAGCAGATCTTCATGGTGTTCGGCACCTGGGTGCTGGTGTCGCTGCACGGGGTGCCGGTGGCCACCATCGCGCTGCTGTACTTCGTGGCCGCGGCCCTGGGCGTGGTGCTGCGGCCGCTGCTGGGCGACGTCATCGACTGGGCCGGCGAGCGGCGGGTGCTGGCCGCCGACGAGTTGATGCTGCTGGTGGTGTGCATGGTCTACGCCTTCGCCAGCGACGTGCTGCCCGCGCCCTGGGACCTGCGCCTGCTGTACGCGGCCTACGTCACCGACAGCGTGCTGTTCGCCCTGCGGGTGGCGCGCACCACGTACCTCAAGAAGATCGCGCGCGATCCCCAGGACATCACGCCCACCATCTCCCTGGGCATCACCATCGACCACGCGGTGGCCATGACCCTGCCCGTGCTCTCGGGCTGGATCTGGGAGCGCTACGGGCACCAGTGGGTGTTCATGCTGGCGGGCGCCATCGCCATGGGGGGATTCTTCGTGTGCCTGCGGATCCGGGTGCCCGCGGCGCCGGCGGCGGGAGAGACCGCATGAGTCCCGTCGAGCTGCTGGGCTACGCGGCCACCGCGCTGATCGTCACCGCCATGCTCATGGGCTCGGTGGTGCGCCTGCGGGCGCTGAACATGCTGGGCGCGGTGGCCTTCGCCGTGTACGGGGTGCTGGTGCACGCCATGCCCCTGGTGGTGACCAACGGGATCATCGTCCTTGTCCACGGCTGGAAACTTCTGCAGATCGCCCGTCACCGCGTGGATCTGGCGGTGGTGGCGTCGTCGGGGCCCCAGGCGCCCCTGGCGCGGCGCTTCCTGCGGATCCACGGGCCCGAGATCGCCCGCAGGCACCCGGATTTCGACCTGGACGCCCTGGAGGCTCCCCGGATGGCCTACGTCATGCGGGACGCGGCCGTGGCCGGCCTCTTCGTCTGGACCGAGGACGGGGACACGGTCCGCCTGCACCTGGACTACGTGCTGCCCGCGTTCCGGGACCTGCGCTGCGCCGTGTTGTTCGTGGACCACCAAGGGCCGGGGTGGCGCGAGCGGGGCCGAATCCGCCTGGCGGCGCCGCCGGCGGGCCAGCTGCGCCGGGACCGCCGCCGGGGCTGGGGGCTGCTGGCGCCCCACCCGCTGCCGGCCGGCCTGGAACCGGTGGACGCCGCCGGCGTTTAGGGCTGGCGCGCTGAACACGGATGTTCCATTCTTGTTGTCTGCTGAATCGCTGATCGACGGACCGGGCCGGAGGCCACGACCATGCTGCACATCTCCCTGACGCGCCACATCCTGCTGCCGGCGACGGTGCTGGCCGCCCTCCTGCTGGGGGCCTGCGGCTCCACCGACACCAGCGTGACCCCGACGGTGCCCGACAACCCGTTTCTCGAGGCCAAGGCCGGGACCGACTCCACCCTCGAGATCATGACCTGGAACGTGGAGAACTTCCCCCTCGACGGCACCATCACCGTGAACCTGGTCGCCAAGGCGGTGGCCGGTGTGGGGCCGGACATCGTGGCCCTGGAGGAAGTGGTCAGCGACACGTCGTTCGCGTCGGTGGTCTCCGAGCTGGACGGCTGGCAGGGGTACCGGGCCAGCAGCGCGTACGCCAGCCAAAATCTGGCCTTCCTCTATCGCGACGACGGCCACCTCACCAACGTCTCCTTCCACGAGATCTTCACCCACGACTCCCGGGAGTTTCCCCGCGCGCCCCTGGTCATGAGCGCCGAGTGGAACGGGCAGCCCTTCGTGGTCGTCGCCAACCACCTGAAGTGCTGCGGCGACAGTTTCATCGACGAGACCGATCCCTACGACGAGACCACGCGCCGCCGCGACGCCTGCCTCCTGCTGCAGGCCTACGCCGACACCACCTGGGCCGACCGCCCGGTGGTCATGGTCGGCGACTGGAACGACGAGCTGGACGACCCGACCGACGGCAACGTCTTCGCCAACTTCCTGGCGGTGCCCGACCAGTGGCGGTTCGCGGACCTGGCCATCGCCCTGGACCCGGCGGCGGCCAAGTCGTACCCCAAGTACGGCAGCCACCTGGACCACATCCTGGTCAGCAGCCCGTGGTTCACCGCGATGGAGGCCCCCGAGGCCCTCACCGAGGTGGTGCTGCTGGACCAGTACCTCACCGGCGGCCTGGCCTCCTACTACGGCAGCCTGAGCGACCACCGCCCGGTCCTGCTGCGGCTCAGACCGTAGGCTTCTCCGCCGCCACCAGCACGAACCGCGTGACGTTGACGCGGACGTCGGCCACGTCGCGCCGCAGGATCGCCAGGCCCAGGTGCCGGGCGCAGGCCTCGCTGCAGATGGCCGCCAACCGGCCGTCGCCCGCGGCGGCCACGGCCGCGGCGGCCCGCGCGGTGTCGGCGCAGGGCTCGGGCACCGCCCGCGGCAGCGTCGTCAGGAAGCGGCCGCACTGGCGCAGGGCCACCGGGTGGGACAGCACCCGGCGCACGTCGGCCTCGGCGGTGCCCGGCAGCCCGGCCAGGCAGTGGGGCACCGCGATCTCCACCGCCGCCGCCACGGTCACCGGCCGGGCGGCCAGCAGGCTCAGCACCTCCACCAGGGGCCCCGCCACCGTGTTGGCCACCGGCAGCAGCGCCCGGTCGGCCCGGCCGTCGACCACGGCATCGACCGCCGCGGCGAAGCTGTCCAGGTACAGGCGCGTCGGCGCCGGTCCGCCCGCCGCGGCGACCAGGCGGTCCAGGGCCAGGTCGCTCCAGGACAGGGCGCCGCCACCCATGGCCACGCGCCCGAGGGCGATGCCGTCGGCGCGCGGTTCACGGAGGGCTGGACGGGGCAGCATGACGGCATCCTCTCCCGACCCGATCCCGGGCCGGCTGGTGACCAAACGAAAACCCCGCCGGTGGAACCGGACGGGGCGTGCGCTGCGCTCGGGTCGATGGGTCGGATCCGGCTAGGCCGGGACGATCACCTCCTGACGGCACACCCGCGTCCGGGCCGCGCTAAATCGGCCCGCGCAGCGGGGAAATCGCCGCATCCGGGAGGTGGTCATCGTCTGTCCAGCCTTTCGGCGGGCCGCTGCCCGCCAGGAGGTTCCAAGCCGACCCGATGAGGTATTGTATGGTGCCCGCGGGGGCCTTGTCAATCCGCCGGCGCCGCCGGGCCGTCCGCGCCCTCGGCCGCTCCGGCCGCCGGCCGCCGCGGCCCGTGCAACAGCCGCGGCGCCATCAGGAGCGCGCCCCCGAACAGGCCGAAGCCGATGGTCAGGCTCAGGGGATTGCCCCGGGACAGGTCCTCCACAACCAGCTTGCCCAGGCCGATGGCCAGCGCCGGGTACACGAGCCAGCCCAGCTCGCTCAGCCGGGTCCGCCCGGCCGTCCACCCCATCAGCACCGCCGTGGCCGCCAGCACGCCCGTGCGCACGACCGCCACCGCGGCCGGCGACGCCGCCGGCGGCGCGTCGGTGGTCAGGCGGACCAGCAAGGTGATCGCCACGTAGCCCACGCCCAGGAGGGTCAGCACCGCCACGAGGAAGCGGGGAATGCGCCGCGGCCGGCTCACGGGCTCGGCGGTGGTGCGCACCAGCACCGCATAGCAGGCGCCGGTGGCCGCCAGCGCCACCAGGGCCGACGCACCCAGCCCCGACCAGCGGTGGGCCGGGTGGGCGAAGAAGGCGTCGGCCGCCGCGGCCAGCAGCCCGGTCTGCGCCGCGGCCAGACCCAGGTAGACCGCGCTGTGGGCCCGCAGGGTGACCCGGTCGAAGTGGCCGCCCAGGATCGCCGCCGCCAGGCCCAGTCCGATCCACACCCAGGCCAGCAGCTGCCCCGAGACCACCAGGCCGCTGCCCAGCACCAGGAACAGGAGGGCCAGGCTGGCGAAGTAGAAGAACGCCCGCCCCCGGCCGTGTCGCTGGTGCACCACCGTGAAGGCCACCGCGTAGCCCACCAGGGCCGCGGCGAACGCCGCCCAGCCCAGCCCGGTCGCCCCGACGCCGCCGTGGCGCGCCGCGTGGGCCGCGCCGCCGAAGCCCACGCCGATGGCCAGCAGCGACTGCACCACGTCGAAGGCCCGCACGCCCCGGCCCTGCACCAGGGCGCGATACACGAACAGCCCCAGGTAGACCACCAGCAGGGCCAGGCAAAGGAGCTCGATGGCGCCGGCGCCGATCGCCTTGCCCTTGACGACGGCGCCCCCGGGGTTGGAGGTCATCACGGCCAGGCGCAGGATCAGCGCGTCGGCGGTCAGGGCCACCGGCCAGCGCGCCAGGTACCAGCCCCGGTTGTAGCTGAAGAGCACGGCGGTCGCGCCCAGGGCCATCAGCAGTGCCCCGTACAGCACGGCCGCGCCGGTGGCCACGTCCAGGGCGGCGGCCGTGACCAGGGCCGCCATGGTGAAGCTCCAGTACTGGAAGCGCAGGCGCCGCACCCAGGCCACCGCGAGCCCCGCCGCGGTCAGGCAGGTCAGCGCCGCGCCGCCGCCGGCGGGGGACACGATGCCCCGCACCACGGTGGTCTCCCAGACGAAGGGGAATCCCACCACCAGCGCGGTCAGGCCGTGGACATTGGCGCCGAGGCGGTCCCCCCGGCCGCCGGCCCGGTGGGCGAGCGCGGTCAGCAGCAGGGCATAGGCGAGCCCGAGGCCGAAGCCGGCCGCCGGCGGGAACACGCCGCGTTCGCTGAGGGCGCGCAGCAGGAAGGCCCCCGCCAGCACCAGCAGCGAACGGCCCAGCAGGGCCACCACCTGGGGCATGGATACGGCGGCCGGCGCGGGCGGCGCCGCCGCGGCGAGGGGGGGCGCCGGCGCTTCCGCGGGCACCGGGGCGTCCGCGCCGGCCACGGTGCGTCCTTCCAGCACCGCCACCCGCGCCTCGAGGGCCTGCACCGCCGCGCGCAGTTGTCCGATGACGTCCCCGGCATCGGCCGGCTGCGCGCGGGAGATCACGCCCCGCCCTCGCCGGAGGTGTCGCCGCCGGCGGGCGACAGGGGCAGGTAGTGGTTGATCAACGCCATGATGAAGAAGGGCAGGACGAGGATGACCAGGGCCATGGCCACCCCCTCGCGGGTGCCCAGCTCCGGCACGTAGCTCTCGCGGAAGCCCACCCCGCTCTTGGAGAAGATCTGGCCGCCGATCACCACGTTCCAGCGCATGGCGAAGACCTGGATCAGCAGGATGGCCGCGGCGACGAAGGCGATCACGTGGCGCAGGGTGTCGGTCAGGTACTTGCGCATCAGCACCACGATGGCCAGCAGGATGAAGGGGATCAGCGAGCCGAAGATCATCTGGACGCCGAAGTAGCTGAAGGGGATCTTGTCGAAGATCAGCCGCTGCACCACCAGCCACTCCTCGTTGCGCTCGTAGGCCAGCGAGACCACCTCCAGGATCTCGAGGGTGACCGTGACGGTGGCGAACAGCCACAGCCACTGGGCCAGGGACTGGACGCACGCCCCGTCGATCTTCTTGCCGCCCACCTTGCTGAGGACCTCGTACAGCACCAGGATCATGGCGATGCCCGAGGTCACGGCCGAGAACAGGAAGATGATGGGCATCAGCGGCGTCGACCACAGGGCGTTGGCCTTCACCGAGCCGAACATGAAGCCCACGTAGCCGTGGAGGATGCAGGCCATGGGGATGCCCACGGCCGCCAGCACCGTCACCACCCGGTGGTCCACCTCCTTGGCTTCGGCCGACACGTCGTACACGCCCAGGGCCAGCACCGAGAAGATGCGCCGCTTGAGCCCCGTGCTGCGCGCCGCCGTGCCGATGATCTCCACCCGGTACATCAGCCAGATCTCCGCCAGCACCAGCAGCAGGTACAACCCGTAGATCATGCCGAAGGCCGACATGGCCGAGGTCAGGTGGGGCGTGATCATGATGTTCATGGCCCGTTCGGGATGCCCCAGGTGGGCCAGCAGCGGCATGGTGGCCACCAGCAGGAACGACAGGGACGCCACCATGGCCAGGCGCGACACCGGCTTCAGCTCGGCCCGCCCGAACACGTGGAACAGGGACGACACGATGAACGCGCCCGCCACCAGTCCGGTGATGTAGGGGTAGAGCACGATCATCAGGCTCCACATCACGTGGAAATCGTTGGGGAAGAGATAGTTCATGGTCTGGGGTTCCATCAGCGCACCTCCCCGTCGAGGCCGGTGTAGTAGCAGTTGGGCTCGGTGTGCATCTCGGGCTTGAGCACGTGCACCTCGGTCGTGGCGATGACGGCGGCCACCTCGTCGCCCAGGTCCTTGGCGTCGCCCAGGCGGCGCGCGCCGGTGGGGCAGTTCTGCACGCAGGCGGTGGTCAGGCCCTTGCTGAGGCGGTGGTAGCAGAGGGTGCACTTGTGGCGCCGTGTGGGTCACCGGGTGGATGAAGCGCGAGCCGTAGGGGCAGGCCTGCACGCAGTAGCTGCAGCCGATGCAGCGCTTCTCGTCCACCAGCACCACGCCGTCGGGGCTGGTGAACGAGGCGCCGACCGGGCACAGCTGCACGCAGGGCGTGTTGGTGCAGTGGTTGCACAGCTTGGGCACGAAGAAGGCCTTGGTGATGTCGGCGCCGGTCACCGTGGGCTCGAAGCCGTCGCGTGCGCCGTCGGGCGAGTCGATCCAGACCTCGCCGGTGCGCGAGATCTGGTAGCGCTCGACCCAGGTGCGGAAGAAGTGCCGCGGCACCTCGTTCTCGCGCTCGCAGGCGCGCACGCAGGAGCCGCAGCCGATGCACTTGGCCACGTCCACCAGGTAGATCCAGCGGTGCTTGGTGGGGTCGTAGCCGAGCCGGGCCGGCCGCCTGCGGCCTCGCTCGACGGTGTTGGCCGAGACGAGCGAGAGGTCCCCCCAGAACATCACCAGGGCCATGCCCGCCGCGCCGGTGGCCGCGGTGCGCAGGAAGTCCCGGCGGGAGACGCCGTCGTGCTGACTTGTCGTTCATGGTCGTCCTCGCTGGCGCCGGCCGTCGCTGGCCGGCGCCCCGGTGTCTAGGGGCTGTGGATGGCGTCCCGGTCGTGGCACTCCAGGCAGGCCTGCTCGGGGATCGGTTGCGTCGGCGTCCAGCTCGAGGTGCTCGCGCAGGTCGATCTGCGCGATGCCGCCGGCCGCGCGTTCAGCTCAGGTGGCAGTAGCCGCACAGGTGCCACGACCGGTTGACGGCCATGTCGGCCACCTTCTCGCCGTCGCGGACGTGGGTGGTCAGGGGCGCGTGGCAGACCTCGCACTGCACCGAGGCGTGCTTGCCCTTGGCCTTGGCCGCGGCGATGTCGTCGTGGCACTCGCCGCAGGCGGCGGCGCCGGCGTGCTCGGGGGCCTTGTCCATGAACTCGTAGAGGGCGTCGCCCCGGTAGTAGCCCATCTCGCCGAAGGACTCGGGGACCAGGAAGTGGCGGCCGATCACCACGCCGGTGAGCACGACCACCAGCAGGATCGCCGCGCGCCAGATGTGCTTGCTGTGTTCCATCGGACTACTCCGTGTCGGGGTGGGAGGGACGGGACGGCTCCGGTCCGCCGCGGGCAGGGCCTCGCGGGCCAGCAGGGTGCGGAGGAACGAAGGGCCCGGGGCCCGGGCCGAGCGCGGCGCCGGCGGGCAGGGTTCGCGGGCGAGCAGGGTGCGCAGGAAGCGGCGCGGGCGGGGGCCGGCCGCCCCGGGGCGGAACGGGCGGCAGCGTGTCGCGGGCCAGGAGCCGGCGCGGGAGACCCGAGCCGCGGGACGCCGCCCCGGGGCTCCGCGGCGGTGGCGGCGGCAGGCTCTCCCGCGCCCAGAAGCGGCGCCAGGCGGCCAGGCCAAGGCGGTGGACGTCCGGGACACGGGCAGCCTCCTGCCGGAGGAACATTGAGAATTGCATCTCAATATGAAAATATCATATCATTTTCATAGGGTATGGGTCAACGAATTTTTGGACCATCAGGTCCGGGTGCGCGGACGCCCCGCCGGGGGGCGGGGCGCCGGGGGATCAGGCGGGCCTCGGGAATCCTTTACCAGGGCGCGGCCAGGTTCAGCCGCGCCAGCTTGGCTTCGAATTCCTGGCGCTCGCGGTGGCGCGTCCAGCCGCCGCTCTTCGACTCCTTGAGCCAGCCGGCCTCGACGGCGAGGGCCTGCGCCCGCTCGGCGGTCGCCGGCGCCCAGGGCCGCCAGGATCTCGCCCTCGATGCGCGAGAAGAACGACGCGCCCAGGCGGTAGTCCTCGAACGCCTCCCACACCAGCGGCACCCAGCGGGCCACGATCTCGCGGCCGATGACGTCGGCGTAGTCGCGGATCTCCTGCTGGGCGTGGGGGTCCATGCGCAGGGCCAGGAAGTGCAGCAGGTTGTGCAGGTCGATCTTCCAGTAGGCCTCGGTGTAGGTGCACAGGGGCAGGTCCTTGCGGGCCTGCTCGCGGGCGACGCCGGCCTCCAGGCGGCCGTTGTAGACGGCGCGGATGCGGTCCTGCAGCTCGGCCTCCTCGGCGCTGAGGCGCGCGCCCAGGTCGGGATCGGCCACGCCGTCGCTGCCCTGCTTGTTGTTCTGCGGCCTGCAGGCGCCACTGGTCCGGGGCGGTGCGCTGGGCGGCGTCGATGGCCATCGGAATAGCGGGTGCTGATATTCGTTTACCTTGGCAGTGCGGTGCCGGATCCACTGCCGCCAGGCGTCCATGGGCACGCGCACGTGCAGCTTCAGCTCGCACATCTCGAAGGGCGTGGTGTGGCGGTGGCGCAGCAGGTAGCGGATCAGGCCGCGGTCGTCGGAGACCTCTTGGTGCCGGCGCCGTAGCTGACACGCGGCCGGCCTGCACCACGGCGGCGTCGTCGCCCATGTAGTCGACCACCCGGACCAGGCCGTCGTCCAGGACCTGGAACGGCAGGCCGAGGATCTCGTCCAGGGCGGCCACGTGGGGGCGGGGCAGGCGTTCGGCGCGGGCTTCCATGGGTTCGTCTCCGGTTTCGGCGTGGCTCAGTCGGCGAAGGCCGCGTCCAGGCCGGCGTCGATCACGGTCGTCCTCGGCGTGCTCCGGCAGGGTCACGGTCATGCGCGGCTCGGCCTCCATCGCCCGCCGGATGGCGAACTCGGCGCCCCGGGTTGCGGGCCCAGGCCCGGCGGGCGATGCCGTTGTTCACGTCCCAGTGCAGCATCCGCGTCCAGGCGGCGGTCGGCCTCGGCGCGTGCCGTCCAGCACCATGCCGAAGCCGCCGTTGATCACCTCGCCCCAGCCCACGCCGCCGCCGTTGTGCAGCGAGACCCAGGTGGCGCCGCGGAAGGCGTCGCCGATGACGTTCTGCACCGCCATGTCGGCGGTGAACATGGAGCCGTCGCGGATGTTGCTGGTCTCGCGGAAGGGGCTGTCGGTGCCCGAGACGTCGTGGTGGTCGCGGCCCAGGACGATGGGGGCGGTGACGTCGCCCGTCGCGCGATCGCCGCGTTGAACGCCGCGGCGATGGCGCCGCCGGCCCGCGGCGTCGCTGTAGAGGATGCGGGCCTGGCTGCCGACCACCAGCTGGTTGGCCCCGGCCTGGCGGATCCAGCGCAGGTTGTCCAGGTACTGCTGCCGCGTCTCGGCCGGCGCGTCCGCGGCCAGCCGTTCGATGACGTCGCCGGCGATGCGGTCGCTGGTCTCGAGGTCCGCCGGCTCGCCGCTGGTGCAGACCCAGCGGAAGGGCCCGAAGCCGTAGTCGAAGCACAGCGGGCCCCATGATGTCCTCGACGTAGCTGGGGTAGATGAAGCCGCCGCCCGGCCGCGCGATGTCGGCGCCGGCGCGGCTGCACTCCAGCAGGAAGGCGTTGCCGTAGTCCCAGAAGCGCATGCCCTTGGCCGCGCAGCGCTCGATCGCGGCGATGTGCCGCAGCAGCGAGGCCTGCACCTTCGCCTTGAAGGCCGCCGGGTCGGCCGCCATCAGGCGGTTGCTCTCGTCGTAGCTCATGCCGGCCGGGTAGTAGCCGCCGGTGTAGGGGATGTGCAGCGAGGTCTGGTCGCTGCCCAGCTCCACGTCGACGTCGCTCTCGGCCAGCGCCTCCCACAGGTCGACCACGTTGCCCTGGTAGGCCAGGGCCACCGCCTCCCGGTTCGCCTTGGCGGCGCGGATGCGGTCCAGCAGCGCCGGCAGGTCCGGTGAACACCTCGTCCACCCAGCCCTGTTCGTGGCGCTTGCGTCACCGCGGCGGGGTTGACCTCGGCCAGCACGCCCACGCAGCCGGCGATGACCGCGGCCTTGCCCTGGGCGCCGCTCATGCCGCCCAGGCCGCTGGTCACGTACAGCTTGCCCGCCAGGGGGTGGTCGCCCGTGCCGCCCAGGTAGCGGCGCCCGGCGCCCAGGAGCGTGATGGTGGTGCCGTGCACGATGCCCTGGGGGCCGATGTACATGTAGCTGCCGGCGGTCATCTGGCCGTAGCTGGTCACGCCCAGGGCGGCCATGCGGGTGTAGTCGTCGCCCGAGCTGTAGTTGGGGATGACCATGCCGTTGGTCACCACCACCCGCGGCGCGTCCCGGTGGCTGGGGAACAGGCCCAGCGGGTGGCCCGAGTACATGACCAGGGTCTGCTCGTCGGTCATGTCGCTCAGGTACTTCATGGTCAGCAGGTACTGCGCCCAGTTCTGGAAGACGGTGCCGTTGCCGCCGTAGGTGATCAGCTCGTAGGGGTGCTGGGCCACGGCGGGATCGAGGTTGTTCTGGATCATCAGCATGATCGCCGCGGCCTGGCGGCAGCGGGCGGGGTAGCCGGTCCAGGGGCCGGGCGTGCATGGGGTAGGGCGGCCGGAAGCGGTGCATGTAGATGCGGCCCCAGCGGGCCAGCTCGGCGGCGAATTCGGGGGCCAGCTCCGCGTGCAGGTCGGCCGGGAAGTAGCGCAGGGCGTTGCGCAGGGCCAGGCGCTTCTCGTCCGCCGAGAGGAGCAGGGGGCGGGCCGGCGCGCGGCTGACGGCGGGGTCCTCGGCCGGCGGGGCGGGCAGCCGGGCGGGGATGCCGTGGCGCACCTGCTCCTGGAATTCGCGGTCGGTCATCGGGGCGCTCACGGGGCGACCTCCGGGCTGGGGTGGGGGGTGCCGGCGCGAAATATAGCACACCGTCCCAGGGAAGCCCAGCCGGGGCGCCGCAACCCTCCCGGAAAGCTCGTTCACGGCCGTGCGGCTTCTCGGTCACTGAAAACCTGTACGCATATCCTACAGAATTGCAGGGGCTTATTCGCGATCGTGAAGGTCAATTTGTCAAATATGTCACAAAACCGTAAACGATGAGGAGTCCTGCCGATCTACGGGAAACCTGTGGTCCGGCGCATCCCGCGGCGCAGCCACCCCGACCACCTCCGAGGGAAGGTGATGTGACCATGTTTGGACGATTCTCGCTGATGGCGCGCCTGCTCACCGCCGGTGTCGCCCTGACCCTGCTGCCGCTGGTCCTGGTGACCACGGTGATCGCGCACCGCGAAAAGGATCTGAAGGCCAAGACCGCCGACGAATGCACCAAGCTCGCGTTCGCGGACCTGGATCACATCGCCGCCGGGGTCTACAACCTCTGCGCGACCCAGAACCAGGTGCTGCAGGCCAACGTCGACGCCGGCCTGAACGTGACCGACCAGGCGGTGGCCGGCTACGGCCGCGTCGGTTTCGATCCCGACCAGACCGTCGCCTGGGACGCGGTCAACCAGTACACCAAGGACGTGACGAAGGTGCAGCTGCCCCGCATGTTGGCGGGGGACACGTGGCTGGGCCAGAACCGCGCGTCGGCCACCCCGTCGCCGGTGGTGGACCACGTGCGCGACCAGGTGGGCGGCACCGCCACCATCTTCCAGCGCATGAACGACGCCGGCGACATGCTGCGGGTGTGCACCAACGTCATGAAGCAGGACGGCACCCGGGCCATCGGCACCTACATCCCGGCGGTGAACCCCGACGGCAAGCCCAACCCCGTGGTCGCCACGGTGCTCAAGGGCGAGACCTTCCACGGCCGCGCCTACGTGGTGGATCGCTGGTACCTGACCGCCTACGAGCCCATCAAGGGCGACGGCGGCAAGGTGGTGGGGATCAGCTACTTCGGCGTGCCCATGGAGAGCGCCACGGCCGTGCGCCAGGCCATCATGGACATCAAGGTGGGCCAGAGCGGCTACGTGTACGTGCTGGACGGCAAGGGCAACTACGTGATCTCGGCGGGCGGCAAGCGCGACGGCGAGAACATCTGGAACGCCAAGGACGCCGACGGCACCCTCTTCATCCAGGAGATCTGCCGGAAGGCCCAGGGTCTGGGTCCGGGCGAGATGTCGGAGCAGTACTACCCCTGGCAGAACAAGGGCGACGCCAAGGCGCGCATGAAGGTGGCCCGGATCGTCTACTACGCCCCCTGGGACTGGGTCATCGGCGTGGGCAGCTACCTGGACGACTTCTACGCGGCCGAGCGGACCGTGGACGCGGCGGCCGACCGCAACCTGCAGATCATGGCGGCGGTCAGCCTGATGTCCCTCCTGGCCGCCCTGGGGGTCTGGTACCTGACCTCCCGGAAGATCGCCGGCCGCTTCATGCGGGTGGCGGGCCGCCTGCGCGACACGTCGGACCACGTGGCGGGCGCCTCGTCCCAGATGGCCGCGGCGGGCCAGCAGATGGCCGACGGCGCCAGCGAACAGGCGGCGTCCCTGCAGGAGATCTCCGCGTCCCTGGAGGAGCTGTCCACCATGACCGCGGGCAACGCGACCAGCGCGCGCGAGACCGACGAGGCCGCCGGCCGTGCCCAGGAGGCCACCGGTTCGGGCGTGGCGGCCATGGCGCGCATGAGCGAGGCCATCGGCCAGATCAAGCAGTCCTCGGACGAGACCGCGCGCATCCTCAAGTCCATCGAGGAGATCGCTTTCCAGACCAACCTGCTGGCCCTGAACGCCGCGGTGGAGGCTGCCCGCGCCGGCGACGCAGGCAAGGGCTTCGCCGTGGTGGCCGAGGAGGTCCGCAACCTGGCGCAGCGCAGCGCCGAGGCGGCCCAGAACACGGCCAACCTCATCGCCACGTCCAAGGACAACGCCGACCACGGCGTGGAGGTGGCGACGGAGGTGGATGCGTTCCTCCGGGAGATCGAGGGCAACGTGGCCACGGTGAAGGAGAGCATCTCGGCGGTGGCCCGGGCCAGCGGCGAGCAGTCCGACGGCATCGGCCAGATCACCGCGGCCATCACCCAGCTGGATCAGGTGACCCAGTCCGGGGCCGCCACGGCCGAGGAGTCCGCGGCGTCGAGCGTGGACCTGAGCGGCCAGGCGGACCAGCTGCGCGAGGCGGTGGGCGATCTGGTGGCCATCGTGCGCGGCAGCCGGCGCGGCGGCGATCGGCACGGGGCGGCTCCGGCCCCGCGGCGGCCCGCGCCGCCGCCGTCCGCGCCCCGCCGCACCGCGCCGTCGGCGCCGTTCGCGCCGCGGGCGGAGGACTTCGACTTCGACCTGTCGGACGCCGAGCTCCAGGCGGCGGATCTGGGCGACTTCTAGCCGGCGTCCCTTCCGTGAACCGGCGGCGTCGCCTGACGCTGCCGGTTTTCTTTAGCCGCCATCCGTGCTACCCTGCGCCGTCGCCCCCGACGATCCGCCGACGGCCCCGACCCGTCCGGCGCTCCCGTACCGAACCCTGGAGGAATCCCGTGAAACGCGTGCTCGTGTCCGTGCTCTCCGTCGTCCTGCTGGTCGTGTCCGCCTGCCCGGCCGCCGCGGCCAAGGCTGCGCCGCGCCAGGTGACCGCCGGCGATCTGACCACCCTCGGCTGGCGCTCCATCGGCCCGGCCAACATGGGCGGCCGTTGCACGGCCATCGCCCTGGTGCCCGGCGAACGTGCGGCCTACTACGTGGGCTTCGCCACCGGCGGCCTCTACAAGACCGTCAACGGCGGCACCACCTTCCAGGACGTGTTCGGCGACCAGGTCCACGTCCAGCATCGGGGCCGTGGGGGTGGCCTCGGCGCCGGCGAACTGGCCGGGCTGGGATGCCCTGGCCGCCGACGGCGACACCGTGGCGGTGGCCGACCGCGCCGAAGAAGGGCCAGGGGCTGGTGGTCTGGGTCGGCACCGGCGAGGGCAACGGCCGCAACAGCGTCTCCTGGGGCGACGGCGTCTACCGCAGCACCGACGGCGGCGGCAGCTTCACCAACGTGGGCCTGGCCGAGACCCACAACATCCCCGCCCTGGCGGTGGATCCGGGCGACCCGGACCGCTGCTTCGTGGCGGCGGCGGGCCACCTGTGGGGCCGGAATCCCGAGCGCGGCCTCTACCGCACCACCGACGGCGGCGCGTCCTGGCAGCAGGTGCTGAAGGTGGACGACGCGGTGGGCGCCTGCGAGGTGGTGCTGGCCCCCGACGACCCGCAGACGATCTACGCCGGGCTGGCCAAGGCCTTCCGCACCCCCTGGAGCTACGACGGCGTCACCGCCAAGGGCGGCATCTGGCGCTCCACCGACGGCGGTGACACCTGGACGCGCCTGACCGCGGGCCTGCCCCAGCGCACCGGGCGCATCGGCATCGCCGTGTGCGCGGCGGCGCCGAAGACCCTGTACGCGGTCGTGGAGAGCGACCAGGGCGGCACCGGCAAGAGCATCTTCGACGACCGCTCGGCCGCCGGCGGCCTGTTCCGCAGCGACGACGGCGGCGACACCTGGCGCCGGGTCAACGACCTCAGCTTCCGGCCCTTCTACTTCTCGCGCCTGGCGGTGGACCCCACCGACCCCGAACACGTCTACATGCCCGGCTGGAACGTGGCCGTCAGCACCGATGGCGGCGTGACCTTCCGCTCCAGTTCGAAGGCGGTGCACGTCGACCACCACGCCATCGTCATCGACCCCGACGATCCGCAGCGCATCCTGATCGGCAACGACGGCGGCCTGTACACCTCGCGCGACGCCGGCGCCACCTGGGACTACACCGACAACCTGGCCCTGGGGCAGTTCTACCACGTGGCCTGGGACCTGGCGGACCCCTACCGCGTGGGCGGCGGGCTGCAGGACAACGGTTCGTGGATCGGGCCCTCGGCCACCGGCTTCAAGTCCGGCGGCGACGACAAGCCCGGCATCCTCAACGAGGACTGGACCGCCGTCTACGGCGGCGACGGCTTCGGGCTGGCCTTCGATCCCGGAGCACGAGAACATCATCTACGCCACCAGCCAGGCGGGGCACCTGGGCCGGGTGGACCTGGACACGCACCTGATCGTGCCGCTGCGGCCGTCGGCCGACGAGGGTCAGGAGCAGGTGCGCTTCAACTGGGACGCGCCGTTCCTGGTCTCGAGCCACGACCCGTCGGTGCTCTACCAGGGCGGGGCGAAGGTCTACAAGCTGACCGACCGGGGGAACTACTGGTACGCCATCAGCCCCGACCTGACCCGGCGCGACGTGGACCGCATCATGACCGCCGGGTCGGCGGCCGAGGCCTACGGCACCATCACCGCCCTGGCCGAGTCGCCGGTCACCGCCGGCGTGCTGTGGGCCGGCACCGACGACGGCTTGGTGCACGTGACCACCGACGACGGCAAGAGCTGGCAGGACGTCACGCCCAAGGCCGGTGGGCGGCCTGTACGTGGCCTGCCTGGAGGCCTCGCACGCCGACGCGAAGACCGCCTACTGCGCGGTGGACGGCCACCGCAGCGACGTGTTCAAGCCGCTGATCCTCATGACCGAGAACGGCGGCGGCAAGTGGAGGGACGTCACGGGCGACCTGCCCGCCGACAGCCCCGTGCGCGTGGTGCGCGAGGATCCCGACAACCCGCAGGTGCTGTACTGCGGCAATGAGCGCGGCGCCTTCGTCAGCCTGGATCGGGGCGGCCACTGGTTGAAGCTGGGGGGCAAGTCCCTGCCCACGGTGCCCGTGTACGACCTGGCGATCCAGCCCCGGGAGCACGACCTGATCGCCGCCACCCACGGCCGCAGCCTGTGGATCATGGACGACGTGCAGGCCCTGGCCGAGGCCGCCGCCGCGGCCGACGAGCCGCTGAAGGTCTTCCGGGTCAAGGACGCCACGCCGCAGGACTTCGGCTTCCGGGGCTACGGCGCCGGCGACCGGGTCTTCCGGGGGGCCAACCCGCCCACCGGCGCGGTCATCACCTTCTGGCTGAAGGACCTGCCCGAGGGGTCGGTCTCGGTGGCGGTGGCCGACACCGCCGGCCAGGTGATCCGCAAGCTCACGACCGGCGGCCGCCCGGGCCTGAACCGGGTGGTGTGGGATCTGCAGGCGGACGAGGATCACCGTTTCGCCGACCCGCGGCGGGGCGGCCCGGTGTTCGCGGAGCCCATGACCTACACCGTGACCGTGTCCGCCGACGACGCCAAGGCCAAGACCACCGTGGTCGTCCATCCCTACCCGGGCTGGCAGCCGGTGGCCGAGCGGGCGGCGCTGCCGCCGCCGGTGCCGGAGCGGGACTAGCGGCGAATCGCGGCGGAGCGCGGCTTTGCCCCTTGGGGCGCCGCGCTCCGCCGCTTACCTTGTGCGGCGATGACCCACACCCGCGAACAACGCCTCGGCGTCCTCTACGGCGCCTCCGCCTATCTGTGGTGGGGGTTCTTCGCCGTGTACTTCAAGGCGGTGGCGCACGTCAGTCCGTTCGAGGTGCTGGCCCACCGCGTCGTCTGGTCCCTGGCCTTCCTGGTCGCCCTGCTGCTGGGGCGCGGCCGCTTGCTGGCCACGGCGCGGCTGCTGGCGGACCGGCGCACCCGGCTGACCATCGGCGTCACCGCGCTGCTCATCTCGGTGAACTGGCTGATCTTCATCTGGTCGGTGGCCAGCGGCCACCTGCTGGAGGCCAGCCTGGGCTACTTCATCAACCCGCTGGTGAACGTGGTGCTGGGGATGGTCTTCCTGGGGGAGCGGCTGCGGCGGCCGCCAGCTGGCGGCGGTGCTGCTGGCGGCCGGCGGCGTGCTCTGGCTGACGCTGCACCTGGGGCGGCTGCCCTGGATCGCCCTGGTGCTGGCGGCCAGCTTCGGCACCTACGGCCTGCTGCGCAAGGTGGCGCGGCCGTCGGGCATCGAGGGGCTGGCCCTGGAGACGGCCCTGCTGGCCCCGGCGGCCCTGGCGTTCATGGCCTGGCGCCAGGCCCACGGGCAGCTGGCCTTCGGCAACGAGGGCCTGGGCACCACCGGCCTGCTGCTGGTGGCCGGGCCGGCCACGGCTCTGCCCTTGATCTGGTTCGCCGAGGGGGCGCGCCGGCTGCGCTACGCCACCATGGGGTTCCTGCAGTACCTGGCGCCCACCGGCCAGTTCCTGCTGGCGGTGCTGGCCTTCGGCGAGCCCTTCGGCGCCGGCCGCGCCGCGGGCTTCGTGATCATCTGGTGCGCCTTGGGGATCTACACGTGGGACACGGCCCGCAGCCTGCGGCGGGCCGCCTGAATCAGCCTTCCAGCTGCTCGATCTTGGCCGCGAGGACGAAGTCGCCCTCGGACAGGCCGTCGATGGCGTGGGTCCAGAGCTTGACCTCGGCCCAGCCCCAGCCGAAGGCCAGGTCCGGGTGATGGCCCACGGACTCGGCCAGGGCGCCCACCTTCACGCAGAAGGCCATGGCCGAACCGAAGTCCGGGAAGTCGTAGACCCGTTCCAGGTGGTGACCGTCGATGACGCGCCACTTGGGCAGCTCGCGCAGCAGGGTGTTGATCGCGGACCGCTCCAGCGGCGGGACGTCGCTGCGGCAGGGCTGGAACGTGCGGGCGTGCAAGGGTTGCAATTCCTGGACCTCCTCGGTCCCACATGCAACGCCCAAACCGCGGCGATCGCCACCCCGCCGGCCGTGCGGGGGCCTACTGGTACTCCATCCCCAGGAAGATGATGCTGAAGATGATGGCGCCCACCGCCAGCGGCGCCACGAAGCGGATCAGGAAGCGCCAGCCCGCGTAGAGGCGCTCGCCGCCCTCTTGCCCCTGCCGCACCTCGTCCCAGGTGTCGCGGGACGACATCACCCAGCCCGTGAACAGGGCGATGAACAGTCCGCCCACGGGGAGCAGCCAGTTGGAGGCCAGGTAGTCCAGGATGTTGAAGACACCCGTGTGTCCGCCTCCCAGCAGGTTCAGGCCGCTGAGCCGGTCGTTGGCGCCCAGGCTCAGGGCGTTGAGGATCCCGAAGAGGAAGATGGCCGCGCCCGTGGTCACGGCGGCCTGCCGGCGCGACCAGCCCAGGTCGTCGATGGCGAAGCTGGAGACCACCTCCAGCAGGCTGATGGTGCTGGTCAGGGCCGCGAAGGCCACCAGCACGTAGAAGGCCGCGGCGATCAGGCCCCCGCCGCTGAGCTTGAAGAACACCGCCGGCAGCGTCGTGAAGAGGATGCCCGCGCTCCTGGCGACCTGCATGTCGAAGGTGAAGATGATCGAGAACATCACCACGCAGGCCAGCAGGGCGATGATCGTGTCCAGGGCGGCGATCTGCAGCGCCGCCACGGGAATCGAACCGTTCTTGTTCATGTAGCTGCCGTAGGTCAGGATCGCGCCCATGCCCAGGCTCAGGGTGAAGAAGGCGTGGCCCAGGGCCTCGAGCACCGCGTGGGACGTCAGCTCGCCGAAATTGGGGCGGAAGAGGAACCGCATGGCGTCGCCGAAGCCCGCGGTGGTCGTGGCGTAGACCGCCAGGGCGGCCATGATCAGGAAGAGCACCGGCATCAGCAGCCGGGCCGCCCGTTCGATCCCCGCCTTCACCCCGAAGAACACCGCGCCCACGGTCATCGCCATGAAGATGCCGTTGCCGAGGATCTGGGCCCCCCCGTCGGCGACGTAGCTGCCGAAGAACGTGTTCAGGGCGCCGGGCTGGGCGGCCAGTTCGCGCAGCTGGCCGCTGAGCGCCATGTACGTGTAGCGCAGGGTCCAGCCGGCCACCACGCTGTAGTAGCTGAGGATGATGAAGCCCGCGCTGACGCCGAGGTAGCCCAGGCCCATCCATAGCCGCCCGCCGGGACGCCCCTGGGCCAGGATCCGGAACGCGCTCACGGGGCTGCGCTGGGCCCGACGGCCCAGCGTGATCTCGGCGACCATGATGGGCAGTCCGACCAGCGCGACGGCCGCGAGGTAGACCAGAACGAAGGCGCCGCCCTTGTTCTCGTAGGTGATGTAGGGGAACTTCCACAGGTTCCCCAGGCCGACGGCGCTGCCGGCGGCGGCCAGGATGAAGCCCAGCTTGCCGCTCCACTGTCCACGGGGTGCAGCCACGGGTGTCTCCTTGGGGGTCGGAACGTTGCGGGGCGGCTCGGGAATGCTGGGCAGGGTAACGGCCCGGCGCGCGGGGTGTCAAGACGCGGAGGGCTCGGGCCCCGGCCGGGTCGGAGGCCGCCGGCCGGGAGGTCGGCCGGGCCGCCGCCGGGAGCCGGCGGCACCCGGCCGGAGCGGGGCGGTTGCCGTGGGAGCGCGCATTGCAGTATGCTGCTGACGGTCTTCCGGGCACGGATCCTGATTTCCGGGAGGGAGAATCATGTCCGCACGCGCAAAGCTCCGCCTCGTCCCGCCGGCCCTGCTGGCGATCGCCCTGGTGGCGGCCGGCTGCTCCCAGGACTCCTCGGTCACGCCCCGGGGCGCCGACGTGGGCCTGATCGCCTCGGGCGACATCGCGGCGGCCGGCCCCGACTTCACAATCACCATCGAGGCGACCGGCTCCACCGACGCGCCCCTGCCGGGACCCTTCGTCCTGCACGGGCGCAACCTGACCTCGGTGCCGGGGACGCCGAACGTCAGCGTCGACCTGTCGGTGGAGAACGCCGGCTCGTCCACCTACCCCGAACCCGTGGTCCTGACCTTCGTCAACCTGCTGCCCGACAGCGTGCGGGTCCTGGACGCCGACAACGGCGTCGAAGGCCCCGGCGCGAGGATCGTCTTCTCCTTCGCCAACGACGACGCCAGGTGGGCGCCGGGCGAGGAGAGCCTGCCCCGCACGGTGACCTTCGCCTCGCCCGGCGGCGGCCCGCTGGCCTTCCACGCCCGCATCGACATCGGGCCCGCGTGGACCTCGGGCCGCATCGGCGGCGTGGTCTGGAACGACGCCAACCGCAACGGCGTCATGGATGGGGCGGAAAGCGGCCTGACCGGCGTCAACGTGCTGCTGACTGCGGGCGAGGACGGCCCCGGCGTCCTGCGCTCGGTCATGACCGGCGCCGACGGCACCTACGTCTTCGAGAAGCTGCCCGCCGGCTTCTACACCGTGCGCGCCCAGCCCATGCCGCCGGCCGAGCCCACCACGCCCGCCGCGATGTACGTCCTGCTGACGGTGCTGGACGGCGGCGTCAGCAGCTTCGAGCACGCCGATTTCGGCTTCGCCCTGGGCGACACGACCGGTGGCCTGGACCTGCTGCCGGTGGCCGACACCACCGTGCGCGCCGACCTGGACGCACGCCTGAACGACAACTACGGCTGCGATCCCTACGTGGCCGTGGGCCGGGGCCGCGGCGGCCAGCCCGACCGCATCCGCGGCCTGGTGCGGTTCGAGCTGCCCCTGTTCTTCCGGGAGCAGCACCTGGTGCGCGCCACCCTGGTGGGCCAGGTGGCCCGTTTCCGCGACGGCACGGGCCAGTCCTACGAGCTGGCGGTCAATGCGGTGGTGCCCACCGACTCGCTGACGCCCTGGATCGAGGGCAACGGCTCCGAGTTCGTCGACGGGAACCATGCGGGCTGCGCCTGGGTCGATCCCGCCGACGGCGTGGCCTGGGTCGGCGCCGGCGACGGCGGCGACGCCAACAACCAGACCCAGCCCGACTTCGCTCGCGAGCCGGCGGCCGTGACCACGGTCCACCAGGACATCATGGCGCCGGTGAACATGGCGCGCTGGGACGTCACCGACCTGGTGCGCGGCTGGTACGACGGCTCCATCCCCAACCTGGGCGTCTTCATCCGCGACGTGAGCGCCCCCGGCGAATTCCGCAGCCTGTGGTTCGCCTCCCGGGAGGGGGAGGAGGCCGGCATGGGCCGGGCCCTGCGCCTGGTGCTGGAGTTCGCGGACGTGCCGCCGGTCAGGTAGCGGCCCAACGGTCCCCCAAGACGACGGCCCCGGCTGCCGCAGCCGGGGCCGTCGTCGCGTGCGGTCGGCGCGGGACCTATGTCCCCGACAGGGACTCGGCCGCCTCGTACACCGTCTCCGAGAGGGTGGGGTGGGGGTGGATGGTGCCCCGCAGGTCCTCGGCCAGGGCGGCCATCTCCACCGCCAGCACCCCTTCGGCGATGAGCTCGCCGGCGCCGGGGCCGGCCATGGCCACCCCCAGCACCCGGTCGGTCTCGGGATCGACGATCAGCTTGGTGATGCCGTCGTCGCGGCCCAGGGTCAGGGTGCGGCCCACGCCGCGCCAGGGCAGCTTGGCCGTCTTGACCTGGCGGCCCTCGGCCTTGGCCCGGGTCTCGGTCAGGCCGCACCAGGCGATCTCCGGGTCGGTGAACACCACCGCGGGGATGGCCCGCGGCCCGTACACCGCCTTGTGGCCGGCGGCCGCCTCGGCGGCCACGTGGGCCTCGGCGTAGGCCTTGTGGGCCAGCATGGGCTCGCCGGCCATGTCGCCGATGGCGAAAATGTGGCCCTCGGCGGTGCGCCGCTGCGCGTCCACCTTGACGAAGCCCCGCTCGTCCAGCTCGACCTTGCGTGTTCTCCAGGCCCAGGTCGCCGGTGTTGGGCTTGCGGCCCACGGCGATCAGCACCTTGGCGAAGCGCTGCTGGCTCTGCTCGCCCTTCTTGTCCTCGAGGGTCACGCTCACGCCCGCCTTGGTCTCCTTCAGCCCGGCCACCTTGGTGCTCAGCATGATGGACGCGAACTTCTTGTCGAGCCGCCGCTTCAGCACCGACACCAGGTCGCGGTCGCAGCCGGGCAGCAGGCCCTGGGTCATCTCCACCACCGAGACCTTGCTGCCCAGCGCGGCGTAGACCGTGCCCAGCTCCAGGCCGATGTAGCCGCCGCCCACCACCAGCAGCGACTTGGGCACCTCGTCCAGGTCCAGGGCGCCCTTGGAGTCCATGATGCGGTCGCCCGGCTCGGTCCCCGGCAGCATCACCGGCCGCGAGCCCGTGGCCAGGATGGCCTGCTCGAAGGTCGAGCTCGCCCTCGGCGCCGTCGACGCCGGTGACCGCCAGCGTGCGGTTGTCCACGAAGCGCGCGGTGCCCTTGACCAGGGTGATCTTCTTCTGGTCCATGCGCAGGCCCAGGCCGCCGGTGAGCTTGCCGATCGACCTCGTTCTTCCAGGCCCGGATCCGCTCGATGTCCAGCTTCGGCTCGGCGAAGGTCACGCCGATGGCGGCCGACTCGCGCGGCTTCCTCCACCAGCTTGGCCACGTGCAGCAGGGCCTTCGAGGGGATGCAGCCCCGGTGCAGGCACACGCCGCCGGGGGCGACCTGCGGGTCGATGACGGTGACGTCAAGGCCCAGGTCGGCGGCCTTGAAGGCCGCCGTGTAGCCGCCGGGTCCGGCGCCGATGATCACCAGCTGGGCCTTGGTCGGGATCGTCTGCTTCTCGCTCATGGGGTCGTCATCCCTTCATCACCAGGTTCAGGGGCTGCTCGATGGCGGCGCAGATCCAGCGCACGAAGCGGGCGCCGTCGGCGCCGTCGATCACGCGGTGGTCGTAGGTCAGCGACAGGGGCATGATCAGCCGCGGGCGGAACTCGGTGCCGTCCCACACCGGCTTCATGGCCGCCCGCGAGACGCCGAGGATGGCCACCTGCGGCGCGTAGACGATGGGGCTGAAGGCCGTGCCGCCGATGCCGCCCAGGTTGCTGATGGTGAAGGTGCCGCCCTCCATGTCGGCGGGGCTGATGCGCCGCTCGCGGGTCTTCTCCGCCACGGCGTTCAGCTCGGTGGCCAGCGGTCTCGATGCCCTTGGTGTCGCAGTCGCGGATCACCGGCACCAGCAGGCCGCCCGGGGTGTCCACGGCCACGCCGACGTGCACGTAGTCCTTGAGGATCAGCTCCTTGCGGGCCAGGTCGAGGCTGCTGTTGAAGCGCGGGAACGCCCGCAGCGCCGCGGCGCACACCTTCAGCAGGATCGCGGTCATGGTGAGCTTGTCCTCGGCCGCGGCCTTGCGGTTGAAGGCCTGGCGGAATTCCTCCAGGTCGGTGACGTCGGCCTCGTCGTCCTGGGTGACCATGGGGGTGGTGGACCAGGCGTAGCTCATGCTGTCGGCGGTCAGCTCGCGCACGCGGCGACAGGGGCTCGACGGTCACGCCGCCCCACTTGCTGAAGTCGGGCAGGGGCCGCTGGGCGTGCAGGCCGGGGAACTCGCCGGTCACCGCCGGCGCGGGGCCGCCGCCGGTGATGCGCTGCATGGTGGTGCGCACGAAGGTGCGCACGTCGTCCTCGCTGATGCGGCCGCCGGGGCCGGTGCCCTGCACCTGGTAGATGTCCACGCCCAGCTCCCGGGCCAGGCGCCGCACCGACGGCGCG
The DNA here is from genome assembly GCA_963825035.1 of Candidatus Krumholzibacteriia bacterium. Lineage (GTDB taxonomy): Bacteria > Krumholzibacteriota > Krumholzibacteriia > LZORAL124-64-63 > LZORAL124-64-63 > JACZKN01. The sequence continues at coordinate 441,343 of CAWGRT010000010.1, forward strand.
GCCGGGGCCACCTGGTCGCCGGTGCGCACGGTCTGCAGGTCGATGGGGGCGTCGGCCGCCGGCGCCGGCGGCGCGGCCGCGGGGGAGGGGGGCAGGGGCTCGGGCCGGCGCGGCTCCGGTTGCGGCTGCGATTCGCGCTGCGGACTGCGGCGCCGCGGCGGCTCGGCTTCGCCGGCGGGCTTGGCTTCGCCGGCGGACTTGTCCTGTGCCGCGGCCGGCTCCGCCTCGGCCTTGCCGCCGTCGTCGCCGGCGGCCTCGCCCTTCATGATCACGCCGCCCACCTGCACCGTGTCGCCCTCGCCCACGAGCACCTCGGTGATGGTGCCGCGCGAACGGCGAGGGGATGGCCACGATGGCCTTGTCGGTCTCCAGTTCCAGCAGCGTCTGGTCGGCTTCGACCCGGTCGCCCGCCGCCACGGCCAGGGAGACCACCGTGCCCTGGGTGACGCCGTCCGAGACTTCGGGTACGCGGATGTCCTGGGCCATGTCCGATCCTTCCCGGCGGTCGGGCGCGCCCGCCGCCGCTGTCGCCTGAGATGCGGTCAGTCCGTGTGCGGGTTCAGCTTGTCCGGGTCGATCTCCAGGTCCTTGAGCGCCTTGGCCGGCAACGTGCCCGGCACCGCGCCCACGGCGGCCAGCCGCTGCAGCGCCGCCAGGGCGATGTAGCGCGCGTCGACCTCGAAGAAGTTCCGCAGTTCGGCGCGCCCGTCGCTGCGGCCGAAGCCGTCGGTGCCCAGGCAGTGCAGGGGGCCGGGCACCCACTGGGCGATCATCGCCGGCAGCACCTTCATGTAGTCGCTGGCGGCCACGAACACGCCGCTCTCGTCGGCGAGCAGCGCAGGTCACGTAGGGCACCTTCGGCTCCGCTTCGGGATGCAGGAGGTTCCAGCGCTCGCACTCGATGGCGTCGCGGTACAGCTCCTTGTAGCTGGTCACGCTCCACACGTCGGCGGCCACGCCGTAGCGCTCCTCGAGGATGGCCTGGGCCTTGAGCGCCTCGTTGAGGATGGCGCCGGAGCCCAGCAGGTGGGCGCGGATCTTGGCCTTGGCCCCCTTGTGCTTGGTGCCGCGGAAGCGGTACATGCCCTTGAGGATGCCCTCCTTCACCCCGCGCCCCTTGGGCATGGGCGGCATGGCGTAGGTCTCGTTGGTCACCGTCAGGTAGTAGATCCAGTCCTCGCCGTCGCAGTACATGCGGGTGATGCCGTCGTGGATGATCACCGCCAGCTCGTAGGCGAAGGCCGGGTCGTAGGCCTTGACCGGCGTGGGGGCCAGGGCCAGCACGTGGCTGTGGCCGTCCTGGTGCTGCAGGCCTTCGCCCGCCAGGGTGGTGCGGCCGGCGGTCGCGCCGATCAGGAAGCCCCGGGCGCGGCTGTCGCAGGCCTGCCAGATCAGGTCGCCGACCCGCTGGAAGCCGAACATGGAGTAGAAGGCGTAGAACGGGATCGTGCTGACGCCGTTGTGGGCGTAGGAGGTGCCCGCGGCGATGAAGCTGGCCAGGGAGCCGGCCTCGCTCAGGCCCTCTTCCAGGATCGCGCCGGTCTTCTTCTCGTTGTAGAACAGCAGGCTGCCCTTGTCGGCCGGGTCGTAGAGCTGGCCCGCGTGGCTGTAGATGCCCGCCTGGCGGAACAGGGACTCCATGCCGAAGGTGCGCGCCTCGTCCGGCACGATGGGCACGATCAGCTTGCCGAATTCCTTGTCCCGCAGCAGCTTGGACAGCAGGTGGACGTAGGCCATGGTGGTGGCCAGCTCCCGCTCGCCCGAGCCCTCGTAGTACTCCCTGAACAGCTCCTCGGTCTGGCAGGCGATGGGCCGGCTGGTGTCCCTGCGCGCGGGCAGGGCGCCGCCCAGCTCGGCGCGGCGCTTGTGCAGGTACGTCAGCTCGGGGCTGTCCTCGCTGGGCTTGTAGAAGGGCGCCGCGGCGATGTCGTCGTCGCTGACGGGGATGTTGAAGCGGGTGCGGAATTCCTTCAGCTCGTCCTCGTTCAGCTTCTTCTGGCTGTGGGTGATGTTCTTGCCTTCGCCCGGCTTCGCCCAGGCCGTAGCCCTTGATCGTCTGGGCCAGGATCACCGTGGGCGAGCCCTTGTGCTCGACGGCCGCCTTGTAGGCCGCGTACACCTTGCGCGGGTCGTGGCCGCCGCGGCGCAGCTTCTGGATCTGCTCGTCGCTGTAGTGCTCCACCAGCTTCAGCAGCTCGGGATACTTGCCGAAGAAGTGCTCGCGGATGTAGGCGCCGCTGCTGACGGTGTAGCGCTGCATCTCGCCGTCGAGGATCTCTTCCATGCGCTGCAGCAGCAGGCCCGAGTCGTCCTTCTCCAGCAGCTCGTCCCAGTCCGAGCCCCAGATCACCTTGATCACGTTCCAGCCCGCGCCGCGGAAGGCGGCCTCCAGTTCCTGGATGATCTTGCCGTTGCCGCGCACCGGGCCGTCCAGGCGCTGCAGGTTGCAGTTCACCACGAAGATCAGGTTGTCCAGGCGCTCGCGGGCGGCCAGGGTGATGGCGCCCAGGGACTCGGGCTCGTCCATCTCGCCGTCGCCCAGCATGGCCCAGACCTTGCGGCCGGAGGCGCCGCGCAGGCCGCGGTCCACCAGGTAGTGGTTGAAGCGCGCCTGGTAGATGGCCGTGATGGCCGACAGGCCCATCGAGACGGTGGGGTACTCCCAGAACTCGGGCATGAGGAACGGATGCGGGTAGGACGACAGGCCGCCGTCCGGGTGCAGCTCGTGGCGGAAGTTGGCGAGGTCCTTCTCGGTCAGACGCCCTTCGAGAAACGCGCGGGCGTAGATCCCCGGCGAGGCGTGGCCCTGGAAGAAGACCATGTCCCCGATGAAATCATCGGTGCGGCCCCGCCAGAAGTGGTTGTAGCCCACCTCCCACAGGTTGGCCGCCGATGCGTAGGTGGAGATGTGGCCGCCGATGCCGCTGCGCTCGCGGTTGGCGCGCACCACCATGGCCATGGCGTTCCAGCGCACCATGGACTTGATGCGCCGCTCGATCTCCCGGTCGCCGGGGAAGACCGGCTCGTGCTCCCGGGGGATGGAGTTGATGTAGGGCGTGTTGGCGGTGAAGGGGATGCTGACCCCTTCCTCCTGGGCGCGCGTCTGCAGCTGCCGCAGGATCTGCCGGACCCGGTCCGGGCCCTGCTCCTTCAGGACGTAGTCGATGGACTCCCGCCATTCGGTATTCTCGATCTCGTGGAGGCGGGACAGATCGCGCTCGTCGTGCTGGGCCATTTGGGTCGGCTCCCGTTCTTGGGTTCGAACGTGATAATCGACCTCAAATTAGACGGTTTGGCGGAAGCGTCAACCGCCGAGGGACCTGGCGCCCCGGCGGCGGACCCGGGTGGCCGGCGCGTTCGCCGACGCACGGCGGCCCCCGACCATCCGGCCGGGGGCCGCCGATTCGCCGGGCGTTGCCGCGTCAGTCGCCGAACGGGCTGGCGAACTTGGCGTGGGGCATGTCGCCGTAGACGAACATGCCGTCCTCGTCGATGAGCCCCGCGTGCTCGGCGGGATACGCGCCGTCCACGTTCAGGTCGGCGTACTGGTCGTCGCCCACCGGGCCGAAGAGCTGCTCGAAGGGGCCGGTCGGATCGTACTGGCCGCGGGTCCAGGGCGCGCGGTACTGGTGGTAGCGCAGGCCGAAGCGCACGTCCTTGTCGCCGCTGCCCTGCACGCAGCCCAGGCCGGGGTCCTGGCCCATGCCGCTGCTGTACCAGGCCATGTTGTAGGTGAACTCGGTGTTGTCCGCGCCGGCGGTGCCGATGGCATAGATCCAGGAGGCGGTCTCCGCCGTGGTGACCTTGTGGAAGGCGCCGCGGATGGTGACCGCGCCGGTCACCAGGTCCTTGGTGGCGTAGAACAGGTCGGTGGCCTCGTCGCCCTCGCGGGTCCAGCTGAGGATGGTCTCGCGGGTCTCGGTCTTGGCGTAGCCGAACGCCACCGCCAACATCGAGTCCCCGACCACGAGGCGGCAGGACTGCTGCAGGTCCAGCTCGTCGATGCCCAGGGCCCCCCGGCACTCGGCGGGAATCGCCACGGGTGCGGTCAGGTCCCGGATCACGAGGTCGCCCGAGACGGTGTCGCCCTCGGGGGAGGTGGCCTCGACGGTGCCCTCGCCCTGGGCCATGACCGCCTCGATCACCGCGACGGTCCACTGCAGGGTGTTGAGGTTCCGGTAGAGGGACATGGGCTCGTCCGAGGCGGCGTTGCCGATGGCCTTGCCCAGCAGGGGATAGTCGCCCGTGGTCCAGACGCCGTAGTTCCCGGATGTCGCCTTCCCGGGGGACGACAGCCGCGTGAATTCGGCCGGCGCCACCGCGGCCACGGCCGCGGCGTAGTCCGAGAAGGTGACCGGGGTGGTCGGGTTCGGGGTCGCGGGGTTGCTGTCGCTGCTGCTGCAGCCGGCGAGCGCGATCAGCGCCAGCGTCGCCAGGGCCGTTGCCAGGGTCAGGCTGTTCCTTGCCATTGTCGTCCTCCTCACATCGCTGTCCCCGCCCGCACCGTCGCGGGTGCGGCGGCGGACGATTCCCTTGCGCCGGATTGGCGGCGTGCCCGCCGATGCAAGCGGTCGGCCAGGCGGTGGTGGTCGCCGGAGGCCATGACCCAGCGCAAGATACGCAGTTTCTTTAGTGGAGAATTGCGGTCGGCAATGGGGCGTCGTGCCCGATGACGTTGCGGAATGCCCGCTGGTGCCCCGCCCGCGCGGCGGGTCCCGGCGCCTGGCCCTTGCCGCCGACGGTCGATCGGTCCTATTATCCGGGAAACCCGGCCCGTCCGTGCCAAGGAGGTAGCCATGGCCTCGCTCGTCGACCGCATGCAACGCGCCGCCAAACTGGAACCCGCCCTCTACGACGAGGTCGCCGCCGCCGAGGACGCCACCGGCCAGGCCATGGGCGTGGTGGTCATCTCGTCGGTGGCCGCCGGCATCGGCTCGGCCGGCCTGGCCGGGCCGGTGGGCCTGGTCCTGGGCGCCGTGGGCGCCCTGGTGGGCTGGTTCGTCTGGGCCTTCACCGCCCACTTCGTGGGCACGCGGCTGCTGGCCGAACCGGCGACCCGCGCCGACGTGGCGCCGGTCCTGCGGGCCACCGGCTTCGCCGCCGCGCCCGGCGCCGTCCGTGTCCTGGGCATCATCCCGCTGCTGGGGCCGCTGGTGAACCTGGTGGCCGGGTTGTGGATGCTGGCCGCCTTCGTCGTCGCGGTGCGCCAGTCCCTGGGTTACGCGAGCACGGGCCGTGCCGTGGCCGTGTGCCTGATCGGTTTCGTGCTGCAGATGGTGGTCTTCGGCCTGCTGATGCTGATGACCGCCGGCGGCGCCTTCATGATGTTCCCGCACTGATGGCTCCAACCCGGAGGATGACCATGCGTCGGACGCTCCGCTTCCTGCTCCCTCTGCTCCTGCTGCCGGCGCTGGCCAACGCCCAGGACGCGGTCTACCGCGAGAAGAACAAGTACCCGGTGCTGGACGAGATCCGCGCCGCCCGCGAGGCCGTCCGGGCCGCGCGCGACTCGGTGCGCGACGCCGTCCAGGCCCAGTGGCAGGCGCGCAGGGAGGCCGAGCACGCCGGTGCGAAGGACCTGCGCCCGGACTGGTCCAAGATCGACGTGCCCGCCGGCCCGGACGCCTTCAAGAGCGCCTGGCACAACCCGCCGGTGCCCCAGTACTTCACGGGCACCTGCTGGGCCTTCTCCGCCACCTCGTTCCTGGAGAGCGAGGCCCATCGCCTGCACCAGGTGGACGTCAAGCTGTCGGAGATGTGGTTCGTCTACTGGGAATACGTGGAGAAGGCGCGGCTCTACCTGGAGTCGTACGGTTCGACGGCCGTCGCCGAGGGCAGCGAGTCCGACGGCGTCCTGGCGATCCTGGGCCGGTACGGCGCCGTGCCCGCCGACGCCTACCCCGGCGTGCTGACGGCCGACGGCCGCTTCGACCACGAACCCCTGATCCACGAACTGAAGAGCTACCTGCAGTGGGTGAACGACAGCGACTCCTGGGACCTGGAGCGGAACCTGGCCGAGGTGCGCGCCATCCTCGACAAGTCTATGGGCGCCCCGCCCGAGGACGTGGTCTGGCACGACGCCGCCTACACGCCGCGGGCCTTCGCCGACCAGGTGCTGCAGCTGGATCCCGACGACTACGTGGCCTGCGTCTCGCGCCTGGACCAGCCCTTCTACACGCGGGTGCTGCTGGACGTGCCCGACAACTGGCGGCGCAAGGCCGACTACTTCAACCTGCCCCTGGACGACTTCTACGAGACCATCTTCAAGACCCTGCAGGACGGCGGGACCGTGGCCCTGGGCGGCGACAACAGCGAGCCCGGCATGGACGGCCTGCACGACGCCGCGATCATCCCCGAGTGGGACATCCCCTCCCGCTGGATCAACCAGGCCAGCCGCGAGTTCCGGATCGACAACGGCACCACCACCGACGACCACGGCGTCCACGCCGTGGGCTTCGTGCGCCAGGGCGGCCGCGACTGGTTCCTGATCAAGGACAGCAACCGCAGCAGCCGGCTGGGGAAGCTCAAGGGCTACTACATGTGGGACGGCGACTACATCCGGCTGAAGATGCTGTCGTTCATCGTGCCCAAGGAGCGGCTGGGCAAGCTGCTGGACTAGCGGCCCTCCGCAAGAATCGGGCGCCGGCGTGGAACCCGGCCGGCGCCCCGGGGTTGCACACCGGTCGACGCGACTCCGAACCCGCGGGAGCGACCCATGAGGGAATCCTCGATCCGTATCTGGCACCGCATCCGATCGAGCTGGCTGTACAGCATGCTGGTCGTGCTGATCGTGGTCGGCGGCTTCCGCTCGGCCGTGGCCGACTGGTACGACGTGCCGACCGGCTCCATGAAGCCCACCATCCTCATCGGCGACCGCATCGTGGTCAACAAGCTGGCCTACGACCTGAAGTTTCTCGGGGTCCGCATCTTCAGCTGGGCCGATCCCCAGAGCGGGGACATCGTCACCTGCAGCTCACCCGCCGACGGGGTGCGGCTGGTCAAGCGCGTCGTAGCCGTGCCGGGCGACGTGCTGGAGTTGCGCCACAGCCGCCTGTTCATCAACGGACGGCCCGTGGACACGGCCGCCGCACCCCCCGACGCGGGGGCGGGCATGGGCGAGGACGCCGAGGGCAAGGTCTTCTGGCTGGAGGACCTGGGGGGGCGCGAGCACGTGGTGGCCATCAGTCCGGGAGTGCGCGCGGTGCGCGACTTCGGTCCGGTGACCGTGCCCGCCGGCAAGTACTTCATGATGGGCGACAACCGGGACCACAGCGGCGACTCGCGCTACTTCGGCTACGTGGACCGCGGCGCCATCGCCGGCAGGGCCACGGGCGTGGCCCTGTCCCTGGACCGGGAGCACGGCTGGAAGCCCCGCTGGCGGCGCTTCATCTCGAAGCTGAGCTGACGCCCTTCCGCCGGAACAGGTTCAGCACCTTGCCCTCGGCCACCGGCAGCCAGATCTGCTCGTATTCCCGCTGGAAATTCTTGTCCAGGACCAGGTCCACCTCGCGGTTCAGGGGCGGGATCAGCCCCTGCCGCGGCCGCTCGGTGATGTCCACGTTCCCGATCAGGATGTAGTCGGGCCGCCGGCTGACGATGTAGGGCCCGTCGGTCTTCTCGTGCCCGGCGTAGCCGTGGGTGAAGGCCACGTGCTCGTGGGCGATGGACGGCGTGACGATGCCGTAGAAGTCGAGGGTGCGGAAGTTCGTCCGCCAGGGGATGTAACCCGCGGGGCCCAGGGCGATGGACGAACCGGCGGGCAGCTGCTTCGCCATGGCGTCCCCCGCCAGCATCCACCCGCCCAGGTTGGCCTCGCTCATGTGGATGTCCACCAGCCGCCGCTCGCGTCCCTGGAACGAGGACACCAGCAGCACCGCCGCCACCGGCAGCACCACCGCCGCCGCGCGGGCGGGCCGGGCCAGCCAGCCGGCCTCGGCGGCCAGCGCCGCCGACAGCACCGCCGCCACCGGCAGCAGCGGCGCGTAGAAGCGGAACATGCCCAGCATGTCGCCGCCCACCAGCACCGTGTACAGCAGCCAGAGACCCAGCAGCACCATGGTCAGCACCACCGAGCGGCGTTTCAGGGGCCCCAGTCCGGTCTGGGACAGGGCCGCCGCCCGCAGGGCGCCCAGGGGCAGGGCGTAGCGGAGCAGGAAGCGCCCGGCGTAGGGGAGGCCCGTGCGCACCTGGCCCGCCAGGTCGCCGGTCTTGGCGTAGTAGGTGTTGGGCAGCCACCAACCGTAGGTGTGGTGACGCCACAACAAGTGCGCGGCGGCGCCGGCGACGAGGATCGCCGGCCCCAGCCAGCGGCGTTGGCCGGGCGCGCCCGCGGCGGCGCCCGGCAGCAGGGACCAGCCGCAGAAGAAGAGGGCCAGGGCGATGCCCTCGGGGCGGGTCAGGGTCAGCAGGAGGCCCAGGGACCCGGCGGCCAGCGGGCGCCGCCCCATGGCCGTTCGCCAGCAGGCGAAGACCAGCAGGGCGAACAGCGGTGTCTCCAGGCCCCCCAGCATCCAGCAGGCCACCGGTCCCAGGGCGACGATCAGCCCCTGGGCCGCCACCCCGGGCCAGGTCCCCGACCCCGCGCGATCACCGGCCAATGCCCGCACCGCCCCGGGCGCCAGCACCAGCAAGCCGCCCATGGCCGCGGTGCCCAGCACCCGCAGCCACAGCAGCGCCGGCAGCCCCAGCTTCAGCCCCGCGGCGGCCAACAACACCCACAGCAGGTTGGAGTAGCCCTCCACCGGCTCGCCCGGGTTGAAGACCAGCCCCTGGCCGGCCACCAGGTTGCGGGCGTAGCGCAGGGAGATGAAGGCGTCGTCGATGACGAAGCGGAAGACCAGCCCGTGGGCCAGCAGCAGCACCAGGGCCGCGGCCGCGCCGATCCAGACGGCGCGGCCCGGGCGGACGCGGGCGGACGCGTCGGTCACGCCGGCGCCCCCGGCTCGCTCTCGGTGACCTCCACCGCCACGCCGCGGCGGCGCAGGGCCTCGATCATGGCCTCGCCGGGCACCACCTGCTCCTGGCACAGGGCGCCCCGGGCGGCGATGGTGCCGTCGGCCAGCATGGCCGCGATGATGGCCGCGGGATAGCCGGTCATGCGCATCATGGCGGAGATGTCGTGCTCCCGGTCGTGGCGGTCGACGATGCGCACCTGCCGGCGCACGGCCTGGCCGCCGCGCCAGCCCTCGGCGGTGCACAGCACCAGCACCACGTCCTCGCCGGGCAGCGCGAGGGCCTTCTGCATGACGTGGGCCAGCACCTTGCGGGGCGCCACGGTGACGCCGCCCACGTCGACCGGCCGGCTGTCGGTCAGCCCCAGCTCGTGCAGCAGGCGCATCTGGGCGCAGTGGCCCTTGTAGCGGATGGTCTTGTAGTCCAGGTCCGGCACCCGGCCCAGCAGGGTGCGCGGCAGGGTGGACGTGCCGCCGCTGGTCTGGAAGGCCTCCAGCTCGCCGAAGGGCTCGGGGAAGGTGATGCTCTCCAGTTCCGAGAGCGACGGCACCGTCTGCATCGTCCCGCCGCGGATGACCACCGCGGGCTCGATGTACTCGTTGATCAGCCCCTCCACCGCGAACACGATCTTGTAGTTCATGGGGGGCTGGGGCTCGGCGGGCAGGCCGCCCACGCGCAGCTGCAGGGACTCGGCCTTGTCCAGCCCGTCCACCAGCCAGTAGCCCAGAATGCCCGCCAGCCCCGGGGCCAGGCCGCAGTCCGGCACCACGGCCACGTCGGCGGTGCGGGCCGCCTCGTCCAGGGCGAACTCGCGGGCGACGACATCGTTGTTGCCACCCAGGTCCAGAAAGTGGCAATGCCGGCGGACCGCCAGGTCCGCGAGCTCCGCATTGAACCAGTAGTTGACGGCGCTGATGGCCACGTCGCTCGCCGCCATCACGGGCCCCACCGCGTCCTCGTCGGTGACGTCGGCGGCCTGCACCGTCAGGCGCTTCTCGCCGGGGAAGCGCGCCGCCAGGGCGTCCAGGCGGTCGCGGTCACGGTCCAGCACCACCAGGGCGGCGGTGCCCTGGGCCTGGTTCAGCAGATCGTGGGCGATGGCCGTGCCCTGCAGGCCGGCGCCGAGCAGCAGATACTTCACGGGGAGTCCTCCGGGAGTGCGGGGTCGGTGGCGGATCCATCGCCATGATAAGCCCTGCTCCGGCGCGGGTCACGGGGCAAACGGCGCGCCGGTTGACCCGGAGCCGGGCGCCTGCGTACCTTTCGCCCTGGCCCCTATCCCCGGAGGAACCCCATGCGCGCCATCGTCCGTCTCGTCATCGTCGCCGCCGTCGTCGTCGGCGCCCGGCCCGCCGCCGCCGGGTCCAAGGTCGTGGTCGACGCCTACGGCGGCTACGGCGCCTACACCCAGGAGGACGTCAACGCCATCGTCGACCTGATCAACAGCCGGGCCGGGGATCAGGCGGTCGACCGGCTCAAGGGCGGGCTCGAGCTGGGCGGCCACCTGGGGATGCGCATCAACGACACCGCCATCCTCGGCGTCGGCTACAGCCGCCTGCGGGCCAGCACCGCCGGGTCCTACGCGGACGAGGCCCTGGACGTGGACGCCCCGGCCGACGTCTGGCTGCTCTTCGGCAATTGGTTGCCCGACAACGACCGGCCCGCCCGGCTGGGGCTGGGGCTGGAGGCCGGATTCGTCACGGCCAAGGGCACCTCCCGCTACACCCCGACCGGCGCGGCCGCCCAGGTCGAGCATTGGAAGGGGAACGGACTCTTCCTGGCCCTCTACCTGGTGGGCGACGCGGATCTGGGCGCGGGCCTGCACCTGGTGGCCGACGGCGGCTTCCGCCTGGCCCAGGTGCCCGACATCACCATCGACGGCGAGTCGTCCTCGTCCAAGCTGGACTACAGCGGCATCTTCGGTCGGGTCGGCCTGCGCTACGCGCCCTGAGCACCGGCGTTCAGTCGGTCGCGTCCAGCAGGGGCGCCACCGTCGTCTCCAGGCACAGCTGCTCGGTGCCCCCGGGGCCGGCCGCCAGGGCCATCAGCCGATCCAGCACCTGCCGCTGCCGCTCGGCGTCCCGGACCACCCGGTCCAGGGGCCGGTCCGAGAAATGGATCATGGCGTACAGGGGCATCCAGCGGTCGGGGTACCGCTCCCAGATGCGCCGCTCCAGGAGCCAGCGCTCGTGGTAGCGGGGATCGCCGCTGCTGCCGATGGAGCGGAAGTTGCGCAGGGAGAGTTCGCTGACGGCGTCGGTGGCCGGCTTGCGCTCGGCGCTGAAGCGGGCGAACACCGCGCCCAGGTCGCCCCCGCAGTCCTCGATCAGCCCGTCCAGCACCGAGACGTCCTCGAAGCCCGTGTTCATGCCCATGGCGTAGAAGGGCACGATGGCGTGGCAGGCGTCGCCGACCAGGCAGACCGTGTCGCCCGCGTGCCAGGGGGAGCAGCGCACGGTGGAGATGTCCGAGGGCGGGTTGGCCGCCAGGACGTCCGCGTAGCCGGGACAGAGGGCGGCCACCTCGCCGAAGGCGGCGGCGAAACCGGCGGCGCGCTCGGCCGCGGTGCGGTCGTCCCGGAAGAGGTTGTCGCCGTCCCGGGCGAAGAACAGCGTCCCGGTGAAGCTGCCGCCCCGGTTGGGCAGGGCGACGAACAGCCCCTCGGGCCGGGGCCAGATGTGCACGCAGTCGCCGTCCAGCCGGAAGCCCCCGTCGGGCGCGGGGGGGATGACCATCTCGAAGTACCGGTAGTCGATGGTGGTCAGCACCTCGTCCAGGGAGCCTGCGGCCTTCAGCACGGCCCGCACCCGGGAGAACATGCCGTCGGCCCCGATCACCTGGTCGAACGACTCGGCATACGACCGGTCGTCGGGGCCGCGCAGGCGCAGGGTCGCGGTCGCCACGTCCAGGTCCTCGACCGCCGTGCCGCAGCGCAGGTCCGCGCCCGCCGCCGCGGCGGCGTCCAGCAGGGTGCCGTTGAGCGCCTTGCGGTTGACCGTCCACAGGGCCTGGCCGTCGCGGCCGTAGTCCTGGACCTGGGTGCCGCCGCCGGGCAGGTGGACGCAGCGGCGGTGCTTGGCGACGGCGCCCGCCCGCACGTGTTCCGCCAGCCCCACCCGGTCCAGGGCGCGGAAGCCCCGGTCGGACAGGGACATGGCGATGGAGCGGCCGCCGGGCAGGTCGGTCCGGCGCAGGTCGGGACGCTTCTCGAAGACCGTCACCCGGGCCCCGTGGCGGGCCAGGTGCACGGCGCAGAGGCTGCCCACGAGGCCGGCGCCCACCACGGCGATGCGGCGGCCGGCCAGCAGAGTCGTTGTCGTCTTCACGTGCACGTCCCCCGTCGGCCTGTCCGGGCCGGTCGGTCCGGGCCCCCCCAGGGCCGGAGATACAGATATGGGCAGGGGAATCCCGACCCGCAAGCGGTGTTTTCGGCGCGGGACCGCGTCCTTTGACCTTTGACCTGCAGGGTGCCCGGGGCTACTATCCGCGCAATCCCGCAATCGCCGCGATCCGGACCCTCTTCCAACCCAAGGAGCGTTCATGGACGCCAAGGTGCTGCAGAACCAGCTGCTCGAGCTGATCCGGCGGACCTCGACCGAGCTGCCCACCGATGTGGTGCGCGCCGTCGAGACGGGCCGCCGCAAGGAGACGAAGGGCTCGTCGGCCCAGTACGCCCTGCAGGTGATCAGCGACAACATCGTCATGGCCAAGGACAAGTCGCAGCCCCTGTGCCAGGACACCGGCACCATCATCTGCTACGCCGAGCTGCCGGCCTGGTGCGGCGAGACCGCCTTCCGCAAGGCCTACGAGAAGGCCGTGGTCGAGGCGACCCGCAAGGGCTACCTGCGCCAGAACTCGGTGGACTCCATCACCGGCAAGAACTCGGGCAACAACCTGGGCCCGGGCAGCCCCCAGTTCCACCTGCACCAGACCACGAAGAAGGCGCTGACCGTGCGCATGATGCTCAAGGGCGGCGGCTGCGAGAACGTGGGCGTGCAGTACAGCCTGCCCGACAACCGCCTGGACGCCGGCCGCGACCTGGCGGGCGTCCGCAAGTGCCTGCTGGACGCCGTGCTGCAGGCCCAGGGCAAGGGCTGCGGCCCGGGCATCCTGGGCGTGTGCATCGGCGGCGACCGGGGCGCGGGCTACGTGGCGGCCAAGGAGGAGTTCTTCCGCCGGGTCGACGACGCCAACGACGACCCGCGCCTCGCGAAGCTGGAGAAGCAGATCATGAAGGAGGGCAACAGCCTGGGCATCGGGCCCATGGGCTTCGGCGGGGCGACCACGCTGCTGGGCGTGAAGATCACCCACCGCAACCGCCTGCCGGCCTCCTTCTACGTGTCCGTGTCGTACATGTGCTGGGCCTTCCGGCGCAACGGCTGTGTCCTGACCGAGAGCGGCAAGGTCTCGCGCTGGCTCTACGATTCCTAGGAGGCTCGACACGATGCTGCTGGAAGCTCCGTTCACCGAAGAGAAGATCCGGGCCCTGAAGGTCGGCGACATGGTCGAGATCACCGGGCTCCTGTTCACCGGCCGCGACGCGGTCCACAAGTACCTGCACGACGGCGGCAAGCCGCCGGTCGACCTCAAGGACAGCATCATCTACCACTGCGGTCCGGTGGTGGTGCAGGAGAAGGGCAAGTGGGTGGTCAAGGCCGCCGGGCCCACCACCAGCATCCGCGAGGAGCCCTACCAGGGCCCGCTCATGGAGCAGTACGGCATCCGCGGCGTCATCGGCAAGGGCGGCATGGGGCCCAAGACCCTGGAGTACTGCCGCAAGGTGGGCGCCGTCTACTTCCACGCCATCGGCGGCGCCGCCCAGGTGCTGGCCGAGCGCGTGGTCGAAGGTGGAGGGCGTGCACCTGGCCGAGAAGTTCGGCTCGCCCGAGGCCATCTGGGAGTTCCGGGTGGAGCGTTTCCCCGCCGTGGTGACCATGGACAGCCACGGCAAGTCGCTCCACGCCCAGGTGCTGGCCGATTCCACCGGCAGGCTGGAAGGCCTGCTGGGCTGAGGTCGTCCGGCGGCGGCTCCCCGCACCCGCGCGGGGAGCCGGGCCGGACCGCATCCCGCAGAAGGAGAACCCTTGAACCAGGACGTCGCCCAGGTCAGCGCCCTCAGCCTGCCCGGCCTGCTGAACATCGTCTACCGCGGCCGGCGGCTGGTGCTCTACGCCACCCTGGCGGGCCTGCTGGCGGGCATCGCCTACAGCTTCCTGACGCGCCCCCTGTACCGGGCCACGGCCCAGGTGCGGCCGGGCATCGTGTCCTACTCGGACCAGGGCGCGCCGGTGCGCGAGTGGGCGCTGAAGGACATCGTCCGCTGGTTCCGCACCATGCTCTACTGGGAGGACATGCGCGAGCAGGAGCAGTTCGCCCAGCGCTGGCCGGGCCGCCGATCATCCTGGCCGACTACATCCCCAGCGGTCCCCAGTTCCAGCAGGGCGGCGACGTGATCACCCTGGCCAACCTGGATGCGGATCCCCTGCGGGCGGTGGCGGTGCTGGAGACGGCGGTGGCCTCGTTCAACCGCCAGGCCAGCCTGGACTCCCTGGGCAGCACCATGCACCTGACCATCGGCGGGGCCCGGGTGCGCATGGACAAGATCCGCAACAACATCGCGCAGGTCGCGGCCGAGGAGGAGCGCACCCGGCTGGAGATCGCGGCGCGGGAGCGCAAGCTGTCCCTGCTGGACGCGCAGGACAAGCGGCTGGAGCTGCGGATCGCGCGGCTGGAGCAGAGCCGCGCCATGCGCGACAGCGTCATCGCCACGATCGAGACCGACGCCGTCGCGGCGAAGGACCGGCTGGGCGAGGCGAAGGCCCTGCTGGCCAGGGTCATGGCCGGCGAGGACGGCCGCGAGGCGCCCGTGCGCGGCGGCGACCCCCAGACCGACCTGCTGCTGCAGGCGGCGCGGCGGGAGCAGGCCGGGCCGCGTGGGCGACCTGCTGGGCACCGTCGACGGGCTGGCCGCGCGCATCACCGCGGCGGACGGTGACCGCCGACACCCTGCGCGACCGCATCGACGGCCATCGACCTGGAGATCGCCGGCCTGCGCCTGGAGCGCGAGGTGGACCTGGCCAAGAAGCGCGGCGACATCCGCCAGGACGATGGCCGACCTGCAGATCAAGCTGGACCGGGACCTGCCCCACCAGCGCGCCCAGCTGGAGGCCGACTGGCAGGGCGAGAAGGTGCGCACGGACCTGCTGACGCCCCTGGAGCAGATCGGGCGCATCACCGTCACCGACAAGCCGGTGCGGCCGCGCAAGCTGCGGGCCACGGGCATCCTGACGGTGCTGGGCCTGGGTTCGCGGCGTCTTCCTGGTGCTGTTGCTGGAATACTACCGCCGCAACCGCGACGCCATCCTCGCGACGGACCACTGATGGGCCGTGACCGGCTGCTCCGCTTCATCCTGGTCACGCTGCCCCTGACCAACTCGGTCACCCTGCCGGTGGGCTTCCCCCTGAAGCTCTACGAGGTGGGCGGGGCGGTGGCCATCGGCTGGCTGCTGCTGGACGGGGTGGTGGACCTGCAGCGGCGCGGCCGCATCCCGGCCCTGTGGGCGGTGTTCCTCTTCGGCAGCCTCTTCGCCTCGGCCTGGGGGCTGAACGAGCTGCTCAGCTCGGACCTGACCATGCTCGAGTGGGCCCACGGACGCTACCACCCCCTGGCCAACACCCTCTTCCACTACGCCTACCTGGGCTTCGACATCGGCCTGATGGTGCTGGTGCTGCACGTGCTGGCCACCGGGGGAATGACGGAGCGGGAGCTTCTGCCGCTGGTGGCTGTACGGCGCGGCGCTGGCCGTGGCCTACGGCGTGGCCCTGAACCTGGTCCTGGCGGCGGGCCTGCCGCCGGCGCTGCTGCTGCGCTGGGACGACGTGCAGTTCATGACCGTGGGCGGGCTGTCCATCGCCCGCACCGGGCCCTTCGAGGAGGGCAACTACTTCGGCTGGTACCTGCTGGCCTCCATGGTGATCGCCGCCTGGTCGGCCCTGCGCTGGGGCGACCGCTTCTTCCGCCTGATGCTGCCGGTGCTGCTGGCGGGCGCGGTGATGACGGCCTCGCCCGCGGCCCTGCTGGGGGTGCTGGCCGTGCTCTTCTTCGCGGCCATGGATCCCCGGGTCAAGCCCTGGGCCAAGACCGCGGCCGTGGGGGGCGCCGCGGCGGTGACGGTGTTCCTGGTGGGCAGCGGGCTGTTCCGCACCCTGGTGCTGGACAAGTTCAGCCTGCTGTTCTTCGGGGGCGTGACCGACGTGACCAACGTCTCGCTGGTGCAGCGCCTGAACGAGAGCTACCACGCCTGGCGCATGTTCCTGGACCACCCGCTGGGGGTGGGCATGGGCAACTACGGGTACTTCTTCGGGCGCTACCCGGACCTCTACACCTGGATGGTCTCGGACTTCGCCGGCTTCAAGCGCATCGCCAACAACATCTACATGGAGGTGCTGGCCGAGCACGGGATCGTGCTGGCGTTGCTCTTCCTCTACCTGCTGGTGCTGCAGGGGCGCCGCCTGTGGGCGGCGCGCGAGCGGTTGCTGCTCTTCGGCTACGTGCTGACCTGCGGCTACTTCCTGGCCTTCCCCACCTTCCGCCTGGCCCTGATCTGGGTGTTCTGGGCCCTGCTGGTCCACCTGGGGGACAATCCGCGGCGGCGGCGGCCGCACGCGCGCCGGAGGCGCGCGGCGTGAGGGGACAGGCCGGCGTGGTGCGCAACCTGGGCGTGCTGACCCTGGCCCAGGCGGCCTCCCAGCTGCTGAACCTGGCGGCGCTGGTGTTCCTGGCGCGGGTGCTGGGGGATCGCTGGTTCGGCGTGGTGCAGGTGGGGGTGGCGGTGTCGGCCTACGCCCTGATCACCGCCGAGTGGGGCATGATGTCCCTGGGCGTGCGCGAGCTGGCGCGGCTGGACGAACCCGACGCCGTGCGCCGCTACGCCGGCGTCCACCAGGGCATCCTGGCGGCCCTGGCCGCGGTGGTGCTGGCGGTGGGCCTGCTGGTGCTGCCCCGGCTGCCCTTCTTCGCCGAGGATCCCGGCCTCTTCCTGCTCTACCTGGCGCTGGTGGTGCCCCAGGTCTGCGCCCACGAGTGGATCGCCATCGGCATGGAACGGATGGCCTGGGTGGGTGTTTCGCGCACGGCCGCCAGCGCCTGCTACGCCGCGGCGGTGCTGCTGCTGCTGCGCCCCCTGGACGGGGTCGGCGGCTGGCCCGCCTGGCGCTGGGTGCCCCTGTTCTACCTGCGTCTCCTTCACCGCCGGGCAGCTGGTGCTGGTGCCGCCGGTGCGGTGCTGGCTGGGCGGCGTGGTGCGGCCCCGGGCCGCGGCACCCGGGCCGAGTGGCGGCGGCGGCTGGGCGAGGCGGCCCCCATCGGCGCGTCCATCGTCACCATGCGGGTGCTGATGAACGGCGACCTGGTGCTGCTGGGCCTGCTGGCGCCGCCCGAGGCGGCGGGCCAGTACGCGGCGCCGGCCAAGATCGGCTTCCTGCTGGTGATCGCCATGGAGGTGCTGTGGAAGGCGCTGCTGCCCAAGCTGTCGCGCCTGGCGGCGGGCCCGGCGGACGTGTTCCTGGGCCGCTTCCAGCTCTACTACGGCGCTGGTGGCGGCTGGCCCTGGTGCCGGTGGCGGCGGCTGGGCGTGCTGCTGGGGCCGGACCTGGTGCGCCTCGTGTACGGCGACCAGTACGCCGGCCGGCGGCGCCGGTCTTCCGGATCCTGGCCGTCAGCTACACCCTGCTGGCGCTGGGCTGGTTCCTGGGCAACTCGCTGCTGGCGGCCGACCGCCAGCGCGAGTTCTTTCCGCCCCTGCTGCTGGGCGCGGCGCTGGTGGTGGGCGTGGGGGTCTGCTGCTGATCCCGCGCCGCGGCGGCCTGGGCGCGGCGCTGGCCATGCTGGCGGCCCACGGCAGCGCTGTTCGTCGTGATGACGTGGCGCTGCCGCTCCTGGCTGACCCGCCGCCTGGCGGGGGCGGGCGCGGCGGCGGCCGCGGGCGCGGCCGCCCTGGTCGTCGGCGGTGGCGGTCACGGCGCCCCTGCCGGTCCTGGCCGCGGGCGCGGCTGGGGGCGGCCGCCTACGCCGCGGCCGCCGGCTGGCCCCTCGCCCGCTGGGTCCGCGCGCGGCCTCGATGCCTGATTGCCAAGCGCGGGCGCGCTGTGCGAAAGTGCGCGGGTCCCGACGACCCGAAAGGAAGACCATGCGCAAGTTGACATCCCTGTCCGCGGTGGCCGTCGCGCGCGCTCCTGTGTCCTGCTGGCCGGCTGCGGCAAGCAGAAGCCGGCCCAAGACCGCCTGGATCGAGATCGAGCCGGGCCTCGGCCTACGTCGATTCCAGCCTGGGCAGCGGCGAACTCGTCGGCCCGGACGACTTCGTGCTGGTGGACTACACCGGCTGGTACGAGGCGGACGACGACGACCTCTACGAGACCGAGGGCGACTCCCTGGTGAAGTTCGACAGTTCCGTGGACCGGGGCGAGCCCATCGCCTTCGGCCTGGGGCGGGGCCGCGTGATCGCGGGCTGGGAGCGACGGCCTGCCCGGGCATGGCCGTGGGCGGCAAGCGCCGGCTGCGCATCGGGCCGGACCTGGCCTACGGCGCCGACGGCCGGCCCGCCCTACATCCCCGGCGGCGCCACCCTGGTCTTCGACGTCCAGGTGCTGGGCAAGCCGCAGGTGGACGTGACCGCCTGGAGATGCCGGGCGACGGCCCGGTGGCCGAGCCGGGTGATCGCCTGAGCGTCCACTACACGGGCTGGCTCTGGGAGAACGGCGAGAAGGGCGCGCGAGTTCGACTCGTCCATCGCCCGGGGGCGCCCGTACCAGTTCACCCTGGGCGCCGGGCAGGTGATCCAGGGCTGGGACTACGGCCTCGAGGGCCTGGCCCAGGGCACCAAGGCGCGGCTGCTCATTCCGCCGGAAATGGGTTACGGCGCAAGGGGTTCGGGCGGCGTCATCCCGCCGCGGGCCACCCTCTGCTTCGACGTCGAACTGGTGGGCGTGCGAGAAGCCGTGAGCGCTTCACGGTTGCATCCGGCGCCGAATCCTGTTAAAATCCGTTCGTTTTCAGGCAGACGCCTCCGGCCGCGGGGCGTCTGCCTTTTCTGGGCCCGCCGCGGCCATGAAATCCCCAAGCAGGAGGCAAACGCGTTGATTTACCTCATCCCCGCCGCCGGCGTGCTGGCGCTGGCGTTCGCCGCGTTCAAGGCCGATGGGTGATCGGCCAGGACGCCGGTGATGAGAAGATGCAGACCATCGCCGGCCATATCCACGAGGGGGCCATGGCCTTCCTCAACCGCGAGTACCGCGTGCTCGCTGGTCTTCGTGGTCGTCGTGGCCGCCCTGCTGGGCTTCGGCAACGCGAAGCTGCCCGACAGCCATGCCCTGATCGGCCTGTCGCTTCGTGGTCGGCGCGCTCTGCTCGGGCGCGGCCGGGTTCTTCGGCATGCAGATCGCGACGCGGGCCAACGTCGCGCACCACCCAGGCCGCGCGCACCGGGCCTGAACCCGGCGCTGGCGGTGGCCTTCTCCGGCGGCGCCGTGATGGGCATGGTCGTGGTCGGGCTGGGCGTGCTGGGGCTGAGCCTGCTCTACATCGTCTACGGCAAGGTCTACGGCCTGGCCTGGGGGACCGAGCGCCTGCTGCAGGTGCTGTCGGGCTTCTCCCTGGGCGCCAGTTCCATCGCCCTGTTCGCCCGCGTGGGCGGCGGCATCTACACCAAGGCGGCCGACGTGGGCGCCGACCTGGTCGGCAAGGTCGAGGCGGGCATCCCCGAGGACGACCCGCGCAACCCCGCGGTGATCGCCGACAACGTGGGCGACAACGTGGGCGACGTGGCCGGCATGGGCGCCGACCTCTTCGAGAGCTACGTGGGCTCCATCGTGGGCTCGATGATCCTGGGCGCCAGCTTCCTGATGCCGGCGGGCCAGATCAACGACCAGGCGGTGATGCTGCCGCTGGTGCTGGCCGCCGTCGGCATCGTGGTCTCGATCGCGGGCACGTTCTTCGTGCGCGTGAAGGAGGGCGGCAACCCGCAGACCGCCCTGAACATCGGCACCTTCGGCGCCGGCGCCATCATGGTGGTCGTGTCCTGGTTCGTGATCCAGCCAGATGCTGCCCACCGGCGGCACCGGCGTGTTCCTGGCCACGGTCTTCGGCCTGGCCGGCGGCATCGCCATCGGCATGATCACCGAGTACTACACCGCCGAGGACAAGAAGCCGGCCCAGGGCATCGCCAGGCAGAGCGAGACCGGCGCCGCGACGAACATCATCGCCGGCCTGGGCCTGGGCATGAAGTCGACGGCCCTGCCCATCATCGTGCTGGGCGTCGTGATCCTGGTCGCCTACAAGTACGCGGGGCTGTACGGCATCGGCATCGCGGCCCTGGGCATGCTCTCGACCACGGGCATCCAGCTGGCCGTCGACGCCTACGGGCCCATCGCCGACAACGCCGGCGGCATCAGCGAGATGGCGGGCCTGGGCGCCGAGGTGCGCTCGCGCACCGACAAGCTCGACGCCGTGGGCAACACCACCGCCGCCATCGGCAAGGGCTTCGCCATCGGCTCGGCGGCCCTGACCGCGCTGGCCATGTTCAGCGCCTACCAGCACATCGTGAAGCTCGAGACCATCAACCTGCTGGACCCGACGGTGCTGGTGGGCCTGTTCGTCGGCGCCATGCTGCCGTTCCTGTTCTCCAGCTTCGCCATGGACGCCGTGGGCCGCGCGGCCTTCTCGATGATCGAGGAGGTGCGCCGCCAGTTCCGGGAGATCCCCGGCCTGATGGAGGGCACCGCGACCGCCGACTTCCGGCGCTGCGTGGACATCTCCACCGCCGCGGCCATCAAGGAGATGATCGTGCCCGGCCTGATGGCCGTGCTGGCGCCCGGTGGCCGTCGGCTTCCTGGGCGGCACCCACATGCTGGGCGGCCTGCTGGCGGGCGTCACCGCCAGCGGCGTGCTGCTGGCCCTGTTCCAGTCCAACGCCGGCGGCGCCTGGGACAACGCCAAGAAGCACATCGAGGCGCGGCCACTTCGGGGGCAAGGGCAGCGACGCCCACAAGGCCGCCGTGGTGGGCGACACCGTGGGCGACCCCTTCAAGGACACCTCGGGCCCCAGCCTCAACATCCTGATCAAGCTGATGTCCGTGATCAGCGTGGTGATCGCGCCGCTGCTGGTCCGCTAGGGGCCGCGGCCGCCGGGTTCACCGTGAGCCGGCCCGTCCCTGCGGGGGCGGGCGGGTTCCTTTTGGCATGCGCGGCGTCCGGTCTGTTAGATTGGCCGTTGCGCGTTTCCCAGCCGGTCCGGCGGCCGCCCCGGCCCGCCGGTCCCCGGGCACACCACCTGTCGGAGGATGACACCATGGCCGCCCCCCAGCTCTCCGCCCACTTCGCCCGGCGCACCCCCTCGGCGATCCGCCTGGCCCAGATCGAGTTCATGAAGCGCCGGGACGGTACCGAGGCCCTGAACGTGGCCATCGGCAACGTGTCCCTGCCCATGCACCCGGCCATGCAGCGCGCGCCTGCGCAGCCTGGGCGAGGCGCCCAGCCCCTTCGCCGAGGGCGTGGTCAAGTACACGCCGACCGTGGGTCTGGAGGAGACCAGCGGCCGCCTTCCTGCAACATCATCGCCTCGAGCGGCTGCGCCGCCGACGGACCTGCACGTGCCAGGTCACCGACGGCGGCAGCCAGGCCATGGAGCTGGTGATCCTGGGCTGCTGCGGGCCGGCCGGCAGCCGCGAGCGGCCGCTGCTGCTGATCGACGCGGCCTACACCAACTACAAGGCCTTCGCCCAGCGCCTGGGCCGCCGCACCGTGTCATCACCCGCACCCTGGGCGACGACGGCCGCTTCTCCCTGCCCTCGCGTGGCGGAGATCGAGCGCACCATCGTCGCCCACCGGCCCGGGGCCATGGTGGTCATCCCCTACGACAACCCCACCGGGCAGCTCTACGACGCGGGAGGCGCTGGCGGCGCTGGCGCGGCTGTGCGTGGAGCACGGCATGTGGCTGATCAGCGACGAGGCCTACCGCGAGCTGCACTACCTGGACCGGCCCGCGGTCAGCGTGTGGGGCCTGACCGAGGAGGACGTGCCGGGCATCACCGGCCGCCGCATCGGCATCGAGACCGCCAGCAAGGTGTGGAACGCCTGCGGCCTGCGCATCGGCGCGCTGGTGACCGACAACCCGGAGTTCCACGCCCGCGCCGTGGCCGAGAACACGGCCTCCCTGTGCAGCAACGCCATCGGCCAGTGGATCTTCGGCGCCCTGGCCCACGAGGACCACGCCGACCTGCGGCGCTGGTACGCGCGGCAGCGGGACTACTACCGGGGGATGCTGACCGACCTGACGCGAGCGCCTGCGGGACGCTGCTGCCGGGGATCATCGTCTCCAGCCCGGACGCCGTCCATCTACTCGGTGGTGGACGTGCGCAACATCGCGCCGGCGGACTTCGACGCCCTGCAGTTCGTGCTGCGCTGCGCGCGCACCGGCAGCGTGGACGTGGACGGCGGGCGCTGACCCTGCTCACCTCGCCCATGGCCGGGTTCTACAGCATGCCCGGGGGCGCGCCCAACCCCGGGCGCACGCAGCTGCGCATCGCCTACGTGGAGCCGCCCGCGCGCATGGCCCTGGTGCCGGACCTGCTGGCGGGGCTGCTGGGGCCGGAGCTGGCCCGCTAGAAGGCGTAGCCGAAGGCCGCGCCGCCCATGGGCTGGAAGCCGTCCTTGGTCCAGGCCGGCATGAAGCCCAGGCGGTAGCTGAACCCGTAGTCGCCGATGAAGCGGTAGCCCACCAGCGCGGTCACGACCACCTGGTCCTCCTTGACGTCCAGGAACGTCTTGTCGGCGTCCTGCTCGTCGAAGTCCACGTAGGAACCGCCCACGCCGATCTCCAGGAAGTTGCGTTCGCGGCCCAGCAGGGTGCTCACGCCGAAGGGCACCACCAGGCCCTTGGCGTAGACGGCGCCGGTGAAGCCGACGCCGGCGCGGACGGCGTACTTCCCGTCGATCAGCTTCTCGAAGTTGGCCGAGGCCTCGCCGCCCCAGCCGAAGAACTCGGCGTAGAGGGCCGACTCCTTCCGGTAGTAGGACTGGGCGGCGGCCGGCGCCGCGGCGCCGGCGAGGACGGCCAGGGCGGCCAGGGTCAGCAGCGCGTGCTTCATCACGATTCCTCCATGGTCCGGGCCGCGCGCAGGAAATCCGCGGCGGCGGCCGTCGGTCAACGGTTCGGCGATCAGGGCCTCGGCCACCTCGGGGCCGAAGGTGAACGTGTCCAGGCCGGCGCCGGCCAGGTCGACCACCCGCTCGGCCGAGCGCAGGCTGGCCGCCAGCAGGCGCAGGCCGCCGGTCCGGGCCAGGGCCTGCATGCGCAGCAGGATGCCCCGGCCGTCGCGCCCGGCGTCGTCCAGGCGGCCCAGGTAGGGGGCGGCGTAGGCGGCGCCCAGCCCGGCGGCGGCCAGCACCTGGCCCTCGGTGTAGACCGCGGTCAGGGTGACGGCCGCGCCGGCGTCGGCCAGGCGGCGGGCGGCGGCGAAGCCGGCGGCGGTGGCGGGCACCTTGACCGCCACCGCCAGCGGCGCGTCGACGGCGGCCAGCTCGCGGCCGCGGCCGGCCAGGGTGTCCGCGTCGTCGCCCCAGGTCTGCAGGTGGATCTCGCGGGCGCCCAGCCCGGCGGCGGCGCGGGCCAGCCGCTGCCAGGTTGGCCACGGTGCAGGCCTCGCCCGCGCGCTCGAGCAGCAGCGGGTTGGTGGTCACGCCGTGGAAGAAGCCCAGGGGCAGCAGGCGGTCCCAGGCGACGAGTGTCGGCGGAGTCCAGGTACAGGCGCAGGGGGCGCGCCGGGTCGCGGTGGGGCATGGGGCGGTTCCTCCGGCGTCCGGCCTCAGCCGAACAGGTTGAGCTGGCCCTTGCGGTCGTCGTCCACGGGCTCGAGGCAGGCCGGGTCGTCGAAGGCCGGGCTGTTCACCCGGGGCGTCACCGGGTGGGCGATCAGCAGGTCCGCCGGCGCCGGCCGCAGCAGGGCGGCGACGGCCTCCTGCCGGGCCTCGTCCAGGTCGAACCAGAGGCGCCAGTCGGCCTCCGGCAGGATCACCGGCATGCGGTGGTGGATGGGGCGCATCACCGCGTTGGCCGCCGTGGTCAGGATGGAGCAGGTCTCCAGCACCTGCTGCCCCGGATACTCCCACCGTTCCCAGATGCCCGCCAGCGCGAAGACGTCGTGGTCGCGGCGCCGGAACAGGTAGGGCCGGCTGGACCGCCCGTCCTTCTGCCACTCGTAGAAGCCGTTGACCGGCACCAGGCAGCGGCGTCGCGGCGAAGGCCTCGCGGAAGGCGGGCTTGTCCGCACCGATCTCGCTGCGCGCGTTGATGAGCTTGGGGCCCGAGCGGGGATCCCTGGACCAGGGCGGCACCAGGCCCCAGCGGAAGCCGCGCAGCAGCCGGCCCTCGCTGCGGGGGTTGGGCACCACCGCGGCGATGTCCTGGCCCGGCGCGATGTTGTACCGCGGCACCAGCTCCGGCACGATGTCCAGGTAGAAGCGCTCGGCCAGCACGTGGGGGGCGGCGGTCAGGTTGATGCGGCCGCACATGATCGCTGGGGCTCCGGCGAGGCTGCGGGGTCCTGGCCGGGGCGATGTCGGGGCCGCGGCCGCTGGGGCCATGATAAGACCCGCGGTCGGGCGCGGCCAGCCGCGCGGGCGGGACTCAGGTGCCCAGCAGGATCCGCTGCACCACCGGCTGGTCCTCGCCCTCGGCCAGGTCCAGCGTCCAGCTGGCGCTCGGCGGGGATCTCGCCGCCGGTGGGCGTCGTGGGTGATGCGCACCAGGGGCTGGTGGATCAGGCGGCCGGCGCTGACCACCACGGCGCGGTGGCCGCTGGACAGGACCACCTGGCTGCCCGGGGGGAACAGCCCCACCGCGTCGCGCAGGGCGGCGATCGCCAGGGGCGAGTAGGCCGCGGCGTCCCTCAGGATGATCTCCCAGGCGTCGCGCGGGGTCAGGGCGCGCTTGTAGGGGCGGATGGCGGTCAGGGCCTCGAAGACGTCGCACACGTGGACCAGCTGGGTCAGCTCGCTGACCTGGCCGCCGTGGGGCATCTTCGGGTAGCCGCCGCCGTCGTGGCGCCGGTGGTGGCCCCAGGCGGTGGCCACCGAGAGCACGCCGGCGTCGCGGGTCTCCAGCAGCATGGCCGCGCCGATGGCCGGATGGGTCTCGATGACGCGCCGCTCCTCCTCGTCCAGCTTGCCCGGCTTGAAGAGGATCTCCTGGGGGATCTTGCCCTTGCCCACGTCGTGCAGCAGCGCGGCGGCGGCCAGTTCGGTCAGGGCGTCCTCGTCCAGGCCGGCGCGGCGACCGGTCAGCACCGAGAGCATGGCCACGCGCACCGAGTGGCCCACGGTGTAGCTGTCGAAGTCGGGGTAGTGGACCAGGGTCATGATGTCGGCCAGGTTGCCCCGGGCCGCGCGCACCAGCTGCTCGCCGGCGCTGCGGGCCTCGGTCATGTCCAGGGCCCGGTCCAGCGAGGCGTTCTGGTGGGCGTGCTCCACCGTGTCGAACATCGCCCGGAAGACGGGGATCAGCTCGGCCAGGCTCAGGGCGCCGCGTCAGGATCGTCGTCGTCGGGCTCGGCGTTGTGCTCGTTGTAGCACGGGCATCAGCTCCACGTGGGTGATGCCCGGCGCCTCGAACAGGCCGCTTCGCCTCGGCCAGGCTCGCGCAGGGCTCGGCGGTGCCGGCGGCCAGGGCGAAGAAGGCGCGGATCTCCGCGATCCTCCACGCCGGCGTCGAACCGGAAGCCGCCGCAGCGCAGCAGGCGCGCGAAGCGCGTCAGGCGGCTGCCCACGATGCTCGGACCCACCAGGAAGCGGCCGTCGTGGATGAGCTTGTCGTCGGTGACGCCCAGCAGGAAGTCGGCGTTGCTCGTCCGCCGCCAGCAGCCGGCGCAGCAGCGCCAGGAAGTCGCGGGCGGCGGCGGCCACGTTGGGGTGGCCGTCGAAGTACATGCGGCAGTGGCTGATGCCCCGGGCGAGCACGCGTCGCCAGGTCCGCGTAGCTAGTCCCCACGGTCGCCCTCCTCTGCATCGGCCAGGGCCAGGGCGGTCTTGGCGGCCGTCCGGCAGGCCTTGGGCCAGGCCGGCAGCACGCAGCAGGCGGCGCTCGCGGCCGGACCCGATCCAGCAGGCGGCGGCTGGAGGCGGGGCTCCATTCGCCCAGCACGAGCAGGGCCACCGGCACCCAGTCCTGGCGGCGGCTCGGCCCCTGCAGGCTTGTCCACCGCCGCGTGCACCGCGTCCAGCAGGGCCCGGGGCGGCGGTGCGTCGTCGTCGGCCTGGCCGTGGGCCAGCACCGCCTCGTAGAGGTCGCGCAGCCCGCGGCCGGTAGGGGCCGGTCGACCCGCGCGGCCAGGCCGCCGGCCGTGTCGTCGGGCAGGCGCGACCAGCCCTCGTGCAGCCACTGGCCGAAGGTGTCGCCCAGGGGCGTGGTCAGCAGGGCTGCGTAGACCGGGTAGAGCACCGGACCGCGGCCGGTAGAAGAGGGCCTTGCTGAAGGCGGCGGGCCGGAACGACGAGAGGGCCTCGAAGCGGGCGGCCTCCTGCAGCATCCGCTCCGGGCGGCAGGATCGGTGGCCAGGGACTGCAGCAGGGACAGGCCGCGCAGGGCCGTCTCGGGTTCGGTGCGCAGCAGCTCCACCACCGCGTGGGGCCAGACCAGGGCCGCCCGCTCGGGGTCGCCGCCGGCCAGGGAGCTCCAGAATTCGGCGACGTCGTCGACGCCCGCGGTCGCGGAACGGGCCGGCCAGGCGGGGCAGGACCTGGTCCAGCAGCTCCGTGTCGGCGCGTCTCCAGCAGGGACAGGGCCTTCTCCCGCAGGAACTCCCGCTCGGCCGACGTGCGCACCCGGCTGGCGGCGTGCCACAGGCCCGGCCAGGGCCTGCCGCGCCACGCCCGGGCGCGGCGCCCAGGCTGAGGATGGACAGGTAGATGGAGATCTCCTCGGCGAGGTCGCCCGGGGGCCGGCGCGGTGTTGTCCGGGCCGACCGCGGCGGCGATGGCGTCGAGGTCGGCCTGCAGCTCGGCCAGGGGGATCTTGAAGGCCGCGTCGTCGTCGACCCGGCGCTCCTCGGCCTCCGGGCTACGTCGGCGTCCGCGCAGCCGGTCCGGGCCGGCCATGGCCTCCAGCAGCAGCTGCAGGGCCTGCTGGGCCGCGGCCGCGGCCAGGGCCTCGTGGGAGTCGTCGAACAGCTCGTCGAGGCAGGTGCAGGTCGCCCGTCCCGCTCGATGATGCCCCGCAGCGCCCGGCACAGGGCCTGGGGGCCCGACGCGATCATGGACTCGAAGAAGGCCCGGTCCTCGGGGGCGCAGAGGGCGGCGTCGCCGTCCCGGTCGCTGCGGGACAGGAAGACCCGGAACATGTTCTCGAGGGTGCGGCGGGCGGTCCGGGCCGCCTCGGGATCGGCGAAGGCCTTGCTCGATGTCGTCGAGGATGGCCTCGAGCACCGGCAGGAAGCGGCCGTCGATGTCGTCGTGCCACTGCTTGCGGAACGTGCGCGGCACCACCGCCACCTGCTCGGGCAGGTCGTCGAAGACCGCCTGCTTGAGGTGGCCGTGCTCGTCGGCCTCGCGGCGCTGGCGCAGCAGGCGCGTGGCCAGGGTGTGCAGGGCGTCCACCGGCGCGTCGGCGTCGATGCGCATCTCGGGCGATGCCCAGCTTGTCGAACAGCCCCAGCAGGCGGTCCAGGCCCCGCTGGCCCTCGGCCAAGGGCAGCCCTGGACCCGCATCGTCCCGTCCTCGGCCGCCAGGGCCACGGCCCGGGCGCCGCCGGCCGCGGTGGCCGCCTCACGGTACTCCTGGACCGCCGCGGCGAAGCGCCGGTGGCCCATGGGGATACAGGGCGCCGGCGGTCAGCAGGCGGTCCACCGCCAGCAGGACGGCGGCGAGGGCGCCCCGGTGTCCTGCTCGGGGTGCGGAGCGATCGTGATGGCGCCGTCGTCCGGACATGACCTGGATGCTCCGATAGGTGTCGTCCGGGCCCTCCGCCCGGGATCGTCCTTCGGCTATCGGTCAGGATCGGCGCGACCTGAGGCGCGGGGCCGGCAGCGGCCGCCCCGGGACGCGGGCCGCCCCGGGCCGTCGGGTCCGGGGCGGCGGGGAGCGGTGCGGCTCGGCGGTCCGGCGACGGGGCGGCCCGGCGCAGGGCCCGGCTGCTCGTGGATGGGCAGGGTCAGGGTCGGGTTGCGGCGGATCCGCGCCTTCTGCATCAGGAAGACCACCGCCCACAGGCCGATGCCCAGGCCGTCGACCGCCAGGCTGGGCAGGTCCACCATGGGCGTGGCCCAGTGGATGATGCCGGGGAAGAAGAGGATGACCGTGGCCACGGCCATCACCACCCATTCGCCGATGTTCATGCCGCAGGCCAGGTAGCCCATGGTCAGGCTGCCGAAGGCCACCGTCCCCAGCAGGATCGTCATCCAGTCCATGATGATGTGGACCGAGCCGCCGTGCAGCAGGAACCCCTTGCTGTAGGCGAACAGGAAGGGCCCGATGTACAGGAACTTGGCGAACTTGAAGCTGGTCCAGCCGGTCTTCCAGGGGTCGCGAGCCGGCGATGGCCGCGCCCGCGTAGGCCGCCACGCACACCGGCGGCGTGATGTTGGAGTCCTGGCTGAACCAGTAGACGATCATGTGGCTGGCGATCAGCACCCAGGAGGCCGACGCCGCCGCCCTGGGCCAGCAGCGCCCGGTAGGCGTCCGGTGACAGGTCCCCCATGGGCGGGTTGGCAGGTCGGCGAACGACATGCCGAAGTGCTGCATGGCCAGCATGTTGGACACCGAGCCCACGGTCAGCACCGCGGTGATCAGGTAGGCCGCCGTCACCGGCACGCCCATGCCCAGCACCAGCGAGGCGATGCCGATCAGCAGGATCGCCGCGGGCAGGAAGCCGCCCGAGAGGCTGATGATGATGTCGGAGAACTTCAGGCCGATGCCCGACAGGCTGATGGTGCCCACGATGATGCCGATCACGCCCACGGTGGCGCCGATGATCAGGGTGTTGCGCCCGCCCTCGATCATGGCGTCCAGGATCTGGCGCGGCCCCATCTTGTGGTCGGGGGTGAACCAGCTGACCACCACGCAGCTGGCCGTGGCCACCACCGCCGAGAACCCGGCCGAGCGGCCCATCAGCATCATCACCACGATGATGGCCAGGGGCGTGATCAGGTACCACTCCTTCTTGAAGATCTGCCAGGCGGTGGGGGCGTCCGGTTCGACGCTGCCGTACAGGCCGTAACGCTTGGCCTCGAAGTGGATCATCACGAACACGGAGAGGAAGTACATGACCGCCGGGAAGATGGCCATCTTCATGATCTGGACGTAGGGGATCTCGGTCATCTCGGCCATGAGGAAGCCGCCCGCACCCATGATGGGGGGCATGAACATGCCGCCGATGGACGCCGCCGGCTCGATGGCGCCGGCCACGTGGGGCTTGAAGCCCGCCTTCTTCATCATGGGGATGGTGAAGGCGCCGGTCGACACGGTGTTGGCGATGGCCGAGCCCGAGACCGACCCGAAGAAGCCCGAGGCGATGACCGCCACCTTGGCCGGCCCGCCCACGCTGCGCCCGGCCAGGGCCAGGGGCAGGTCGATGAAGAAGCGGCTGGCGCCCGAAGCCTTCAGGAACGAGCCGAAGAAGATGAACAGGATCACGTAGGTCACCAGCACGTCGGCCATGATGCCGAAGACGCCGTCCTGGTTGTAGAAGAGGAAGTTCATGGCGCGGGCGAAGTGGAACCCGTCGTGGGCGAAGGCCCGGATCCCCGGCACGCCCTCCAGCAGGTTGCCCCACAGCAGGTAGGCCAGGAACCCGATGCCCGCCAGGGTCATGCTCAGGCCCAGCACCCGCCGCGCCACCTCCAGGGAGATCGCGATGCCGACGATGGCCACGAAGGTGTCCGTGCCGTTCTCGGCGCCCATGCGGTAGTTGAGGTTCTCGTACTGGAGGATCCAGTAGCCCACCACGCCGATGGCCACCAGGGCCAGGGCCAGGTCCGAGACGGAGGGCCGGTCCCGCCGCGAGCGCGCGGTCATGGGATAGGTCAGGAAGACCATGACGAAGGTCACCAGGACGTAGATCCCCTTGTGGTACTGGGTGGACACGGGCTGCACGCCGGCGTTCCACATGTAGAACATCACCATGAAGATCGCGAGGGCGGCGCTCAATGCGTACCAGAAGCGGGTCAACTTGCGGCCGGACTTGGCATCCTTCTCCATCAGTTCGTCGAGTTTCTGCTGGTCGGCCTCCTCGGGGATGGGGATCCCCTCCTCGGTGGTGGGTCGGTCGGCGTCCGTCATGGCGGGTTCCTTCGCGATGAGGGTGGCGGCTCCCGGGGGCGTGCCCTCGGCACGGCGGGGAGGGGTGATCCCCTCCCCGCCGTGGGACGTGTGCGGGGGCGCGGACTACTTCAGGTTGTCCGGCACCGTGACGCCCTGCTCTTCCCAGAACTTCACCGCGCCCGGGTGCAGGGGCACCGACGCGCCGAGGATGTTGTTCTCCAGGTTCATGGTGCGGAAGGTCTTCTTGGCCTCGGTCATGGCGGTCATGCCCTCGGGGCTCCACAGGGTCTTCATGATGTCGTAGACCACGTCCGCGGGGACGTCCTTGTTGGCGCACAGCTCGGTGGCGTCCTGGAACGTCGTGCAGGCGGGCATGCCCTCGCCGTAGGTCCCGGCCGGGATCTCGGTGGGGATGTAGGCGTACTCGCCGTAGAAGCCCGCCGCCTCGGCGTCCTTGCCCACGTCGATCAGGGCGATGGGCACCTGCACCGAAGCCTCGATGATGGAGCGGTTGGGGTAGCCCACCAGCACCCAGAAGGCGTCGATCTTGCCGTCCTTGAAGGCGCTCGCGGCGGCCGAGTAGCCCAGGAACTGGGGCTTGAAGTTGTCCCAGATGCCCAGGTGGCGGAAGAAGCGCTCGGCGCTGGCGGCGGCGCCGCTGCCGGCGTTGCCCACGGCCACGCGCTTGCCGACCAGGTCCTTGGCGGTGGTGTAGCCGCTGTCCTTGCGCACCACCAGCTGGGCCGGGGCGCCGTAGAGGAAGCCGAGCACCCGGCTGCCGTCGTAGTGGGCGTCGTCCTTGGGCAGCTTGCCCTTGGCGCCGAGGCCCAGGTCCACGGCGTAGCACAGGCCGAAGTCGCTCTCGCCGGAGCTGACGCGCTTGACGTTCTCGACCGACCCGCCGGAGCCGATCGCCGTCAGCTTCACGTCGGGGAGGTGCTTGGGCACGTACACGGCCATGCCGTTGGCGAACGTGTTGAAGGTGCCTCCGGTGGGGCCTCCGCCCACCTTGGCTTTGTATTCCTTGGCCAGGGCCGTGCCGCCCGGGGTCAGGGCCAGGCCGGTGACGGCCACGGCCATCAGGCTCCAGAGCAGGAATCTCTTCATGGTCGGGTCCTCCTAGTTAGCGGCTCGGGTTCTGGATGACAAGGCTCGCCGATCCTAGGAGAGTGACGGGTGCAGCGTCAACAGTTTATTGGATGCAAATCATTGAAAACGCAAGGAGTTGCCGTTGCGCAGTGATATTGAAACCTGTTGTCGGCATTCGTCATGGGGCTTGACTCGGGACCACCGATGGCGCACCGTCAGGAAAGGACGCGCCCGCGCGCACTTGCGCGCTCGCGCCGTCCCGACGCGCCGACCCCGGCCGGGCGCCGCCCGGCCGCATCCGGGAGTTGAACACGCATGCCCCTTTTTCGCACCAGCGCCGTCATCGAGCAGCAGATCGACGAATTCCTCGACCAGGTGGCCGAGGGCGCCCTGGTCTACCGGGCCGGGGTCGAGGCCTACCTGGCCGGCGACCTGGAGGAGCTGGCCCAGCGCCTGACCGCCATCGACCAGCTGGAGTCCAAGGCGGACATCCTCAGCAAGTCGGTGGAAGCCCAGCTCTACAGCCACTCCCTGATCCCCGACCACCGGGGCGACGTGCTGGGCCTGCTGGAGAACACCGACAACGTCATCGACACGGCCAAGAGCAGCCTGCACCAGTTCTCCATCGAGTGCCCGGTGATCCCCGAGGAGTTCCAGCGACGGCTACCGGCGCCTGGCCGGAGCCAGCGCCCAGGCCGCCGAGGCGGTGGTGGTGGCGGCCCGCACCTTCTTCCGCGACCCGGCCGCGGTCAAGGACCACCTCTTCAAGGTCCACCACTGGGAGAAGGACGCCGACAAGCTGAGCGACGGCCTGAAGCGCCGCATCTTCGCCAGCGGGCTGGAGCTGGCCCACAAGACCCAGCTCCGGTACTTCGCCCACAACATCGAGACGGTGTCGGACGAGGCCGAGGCGGTCGCCGACCGGCTGGCCATCTACGCCATCAAGCGCAACCTCTGAGCGGCGGACCATGGAGCTGGTGATCTTCCTCTCGAGCGGGCTCTTCCTGGGCTGGTCCCTGGGAGCCAACGACGCGGCCAACGTCTTCGGCACGGCCGTGGGCGCGCGCATGGTGCGCTTCCGCACCGCCGCGCTGGTGTGCGCCGTGTTCGTGGCCCTGGGCGCCACCATCAGCGGCGCCGGCGCCGCCCACACCCTGGGCCGCCTGGGCGAGGTCAACGCCCTGGCCGGGCGCCTTCACCGTGGCCCTGGCCGCGGCCCTGACCACCTTCTGGATGACCCGGCTGAAGATGCCGGTCTCCACCTCCCAGTCCATCGTCGGGCGCCATCATCGGCTGGAACATCTACACGTCGTCGGTCACCGACACCGATGCCCTGGGCCGGATCGTGGCCACCTGGGTGGTGTGTCCGGTGCTGGCCGGGGCCGTGGCGGTGGTGCTGTTCCTGGCGATCCGCGCGGTGGTGGCCCGCAGCCGGCTGCACCTGCTGCGCCTGGACGCCGTGACCCGCACTGGGGCTGCTGCTGGTGGGCGCATTCGGGTCCTACAGCCTGGGGGCCAACAACATCGCCAACGTGATGGGTGTCTTCGTGCCGGACAATCCCTTCCACGACATGACCTGGCCGGCGTGACGATCACCGGCGCCCAGCAGCTGTTCCTGCTGGGAGCGGCGGCCATCGGTGTCGGCGTGCTGACCTACTCCGAGCGGGTGATGCGCACCGTGGGCGGCGGGCCTGCTGCGGCTGTCGCCCGAGGCCGCCCTGGTGGTGGTGCTGGCCCAGTCGGTGACCCTGTTCCTGTTCGCGTCGACGCGGCTGCAGCACGCCATGGTGGCGGTCGGCCTGCCGGCCATCCCCCTGGTGCCGGTCAGCAGCAGCCAGGCGGTGGTCGGGGCGATCCTGGGCATCGGCCTGCTCAAGGGCGGCCGGGGGATCCGCTTCAACGTGCTGGGCGGGATCGCCGCCGGCTGGGTGGCCACCCCCGTGGCCGCGGGCGTGCTGGCCCTGCTGCTGCTGTTCGTCATGGACAACGTCTTCGACCAGCGGGTCACCGCCCGGTCACCTACGGATCGACACGGCGGTGCTGGCGGAACTGGACGGCGGGGCTGCCCGCCGGAGGGGCTGGACGACCTGGGTGCCATGCTGGGCTTCAGCGGCACCAACGCCCTGGCGTTCAAGACGCGGGTGGAGAAGGAGACGGGTTGGGGCGACGACGAGGCCGCCGAGGTGGTGGCCGTGGCCAGGGTGACGCCCCTGCGCATCGAGCCGGCGATCATCGCCGAGAGCGTGGACGGCACTGGCTTCGGTGAACCAGATCATGGCCGTGCGCGACCTGGCCGGCCGCACCTACGGCACACCTGGGCCTTCCACCGGGACCTGGCGGCCGATCACCCCCGAGTGGCGGCCCCACGGCACCGCCGCCGCGCGACCGGGCGCGCAACCGGGAGATCGAGGCGCAAGCTGGCGCTACCTGGATCGCCTGTTCAGCCGGCGAGCCGGCAGACGACGGCCGACGAGTCGATCCGCCCCGGCGGCATCCCCGGCTTGGCCGCCGCCGCCGCCCGATGCTACGGTGTTGCCGATGTTCGCCTTTCTTCGCTGCCGGTCCGTCGCCGGGAGGACCGTCCGTGACCGCCGAGCGCGCCATCCTGCACCTGGACATGGACGCCTTCTACGCCTCGGTCGAGGTGCTGGACGACCCGTCCCTGCGCGGGCCGCCCGGTGATCGTCGGCGGCACCCCCGAGGGCCGCGGCGTGGTGGCGGCCGCCAGCTACGAGGCCCGGCGCTTCGGGGTCCACAGCGCCATGAGCGCGGCCCTGGCCCGCCGCCTGTGTCCCGACGGCGTCTTCCTGCGGGGCCGCATGGACCGCTACGTGGAGGTGTCCCGGGCGGTGTTCGCGATCTTCGCCGAGGTCACGCCCCTGGTGGAGCCCCTCTCCATCGACGAAGCCTTCCTGGACGTCACCGGCTGCCGCCGGCTCTTCGGCCCCGCCGAGGTCGATCGGCCGCCGCCTCAAGGCGCGCATCCGGGACCAGGTGGGCCTGACCGCCTCGGTGGGCGTGGCCCCCAACAAGTTCCTGGCCAAGCTGGCCAGCGACCTGGAGAAGCCCGACGGTTTCGTGGTGGTGCCCGACCGGGACGTGGCCGCCTGGCTGGGGCCCCTGCCGGTGGGGCGCCTGTGGGGGGTGGGCAAGGTGGCCGAGGCCGCCCTGGCCGGGCTGGGCATCCGCACCGTGGCCGATCTGCGCACGTTCCCGCGCGAGGCCCTGCTGGCCCGGTTCGGCGATCACGGTCGTCACCTGCTGGAGTTGGCCGCGGGGCGCGACGACCGGCCGGTGGTGCCGGTGCACGAGGCCAAGTCCATCGGCAACGAGACCACCTTCGCCGAGGACATCGCCGACGCCGAGCAGCTGCGGGACGTGCTGGACGAGCTGGCCGACAAGGTGGCCCGCCGCCTGCGGGCCCACGGTCTGCGCGCCCGCACGGTCACCCTCAAGGCCCGCTACCCCGACTTCGCCACCCCGACCCGCGCGTTGTCCCTGCCCGAACCCACCGACCGCACCGTGGTCATCCGCGGGGCCGCCCGCACCCTGCTGGCGAGCGCCTGGGCCGCGCCGGCCGCCCCCTGCGCCTGCTGGGGGTCACGGCCTCGAACCTGGTCCGCGGCCGGCGGCGGCCAGGCCAGCCTCTTCGCCGACCCCGCCCGGGAGCGGGAAGGCACCTCGACCGCCTGGTGGACCAGGTCCACGAGCGCTGGGGCGGCAAGCTGCGCCGCGGCCTGGCCGCGCCGGGGCCCGCCCGGCGCGGCACCGACCGGGCCGGGCCGCCCCGCGATTCCCGGTAAAGACCTCCCGGACCGCGACGATAACCCTTAGGACCGAGCCGCAGACCGCAGCCCCGGCCCCCACGGGCGGGAAGGGCGTCCATGTCCATCGATCGCGTGAAAGCCCGCATCATGACCGTGATGCGCAACCTCCCGCCGCTGCCGGAAGTGACCCGGCGGCTGCTGGCGGTCATGCGCGACGAGGAGGCGTCCGCCCAGGACGTGGCCAAGGTGCTGTCCAGCGACCAGGCCCTGGCGGGCAAGGTGCTGAAGCTGGCCAACTCGTCCTTCTACGGGGTGGCCAACGAGGTGACCACCATCAGCCGCGCCGTGGTCATCATGGGCTTCACGGGCATCCGCAACATGGCCCTGGGCTTCGGCTCCACCTCGGCCCTGAAGGATCTCAAGAGCGGGCTGGACCTGAGCACCTTCTGGGCCCACGGCATGGCCAACGCCGCGGCGGTGCAGGTGCTGGCGCCCCACGTGGGCCGGCGCATCGACCCGGAGGAGGCCTTCCTGGCGGGCCTGATGCACGACATCGGCGCCTACGTGCTGGCCGCCGCCGTGCCCGACGAGTACCGCGCAGGTGCTGGAGTCGGACGAGGGCTCCCTGGAGGACCGGGAGCGCGAGGCGACCGGCTTCACCCACTCCCAGGTGGGCCAGGGCCTGCTGCAGTTCTGGGAGCTGCCCCAGCCCTTCGCCGAGGCGGCGCGCTACCACCACGACATCGAGAAGGCCACCAGCGGCGAGCAGCCCCTGACCACCCTGGTGGCCCTGGCCGACATCCTGGCCTGCGTCCACGGGGGCAGCTTCGAGCCGCCGGCCAGCGAGTCGGACCTGGGCCGGCTGATGGCCGCCGCCGGCGTCAGCGCCGAGGCGCTGATGGTCGCCCTGTCGGGCATGAACGCAGCAAGATCGACGAGATGCGGGACTTCATGCACATCGCCGGCGCCGGCGAGACCCGCCACCGTGGCCAGCGTGGCGCGAGGGCTCGCGCTGCGTGGTCATCACCACCGACGACCAGCGGCGCGACTGGACGAGCGCCCTGCTGGGCCACTTCGGCTACGAGATCTTCCCCATGCAGTCCTACTTCAACCAGGAGCCCGGCAGCGCCGACGTCCGCCTGGTGATGGTGGATCCCCAGACCCTGACCCGCGACCAGGTCGACGCGGCTGATGCCGTTCCTCGAGTCCCAGGACGCGGTCATCTGCCTGCTGCTCGAGTCCGGGCACCCAGGCCGCCGGCCCACCTGGACCAGTACCCGTGCCTCAACTTCATCTTCACCCGCGAGCAGCTGAACGAGGTGCTGCGCCCGCCAGCCCGCCTGAACGGGCCGCCGGCATCCCGGCTTGATCCCGTCGCGGCCTTTTGCCATCCTGTCCGGGTTCCCGCAATCCCGGAAGGATCGCTCCGTGGACAAACTCCTGATCGGATTCGGCGGCGGCCTGGTCGTGGCCTTGGTCGCGTGGCCTGGCCTGGCGGCTGGCCCGGCGCGGCCGGCGGCGGGAGACGGCGCCGCACGGTCACCTACGAGAGCTTCATCACCAGCATGAAGGCCGTGGGCGAGCTGAGCGTCTTCCGCATCATGACCAAGGAGGTGATCACCGCCAGCGACCACTGGTTCGGCGAGTTCGGCAAGAAGTACCTGAACTGGCTGCTGTCCGAGCCAGCGCATCACCCTGGTCATCGAGTTCGACGTGGACTTCCGCTACGACCTGACCGACCCGGTCGTTCCGGGTCGAGCGCCAGGGGCGAGGGGGCCTTCCTGATGCGCATGCCGCCCTGCCGCCACGAGGTGCTGATCCGCGACATGCGCATCCACAGCGAGGACAAGGCCGAACTGCTGCCGTGGCTGATGCCCGATCTGCTGGGCCGCTTCTTCACCGGCGGCTTCACGGTGGAGGCCAAGAACAAGCTCATCGCCGAGACGCGGGTGCAGGCCAGCCGCTTCGCCGGCGAGCTGGT
Source organism: Candidatus Krumholzibacteriia bacterium (assembly GCA_963825035.1). GTDB lineage: Bacteria > Krumholzibacteriota > Krumholzibacteriia > LZORAL124-64-63 > LZORAL124-64-63 > JACZKN01. Next base: position 478,440 of record CAWGRT010000010.1, read on the forward strand.
GCGCAAGGCCGGGGGCGAGGCCCAGAAGTCGGCGGCCGGTACCCTGACCATGCTGGCCCAGGGGCTGGGCGCCTGGCGGGTGGACTTCGACTTCACCGCCACCGGCGAGTTCCAGCCGCTGGTGGACACCTCGCGCCTGGAGTCGGCGCTGCCCGACCCCGGCCAGGGCCGACGAAAGGAACGGACGATGAGCAGGCGCACCATGATCGGCGTGATGGGCGGTTCGGTCTGCGACGAGCGCACCGCGCGGCTGGCCCGCGAGCTGGGCCGGGGCATCGCCGAGGCGGGCTGGGTCCTGCTCTCGGGCGGCCGGCCCACCGGCGTGATGCAGGCTTCGGTCACCGGCGCCCACGAGGCGGGCGGCCTGACCGTGGGCGTGCTCTTCGACGACGACCGGGAGGGCGGAGCCGAGGGCCTGGACCTGGTCATCCCCACGGGCATGGGGGCGGCCCGCAACATCATCAACGTCCTGGCCAGCGACGTGGTGGTGGCCTGCCGCGGCAACGGCGGCACCCTCAGCGAGATCGCCCTGGCCCTGCGCTTCGGCCGCTCGGTGGTGCTGCTGGATTTCGACCCGGGCGCCGCTTTCCTGGACGCGGGCGGCACCGGCCGCTGGTCCCTGGCCGCCACCGCCGCCGAGGCGGTGGAGCAGGTCCGCGGGTATCTTGCCCAATCGGGACGGGACTGAACCCGCCCGCCACCGACGCACCCCGACGGAAGCACGAACGACGTGGACTTCGATTTCGACACCCCCGTCGAACGACGGACCAGCGACAGCATCAAGTGGCGCCGCTACGAGGGCCGCGACGTCCTGCCCCTGTGGGTGGCCGACGCCGACTTCCGGTCGCCGCCGGCGGTGATCGAGGCCCTGCGCCGCCGGGCCGAGCACGGCGTGTTCGGCTACGGGGCGCCCCTGCCGGAACTGGTCGCGGCGGTGGTGGACACCTGCGCCCGGGCGTGGCGCTGGACCGTGGAGCCCGGCTGGCTGGTGTGGTTGCCCGGCCTGGTCTCGGGCCTGAACGTGGCCTGCCGCGCCGCCGGGAAGGCCGGCGACGCGGTGGCTTCCTACACGCCCGTCTACCCGCCGTTCCTCAAGGCGCCCGCCCTGCAGGACCGGGAGCTGGTGACGATCCCCCTGTCGGGGGACAACACCGCCGGCTGGGGCATGGAGCAGGGCCGCCTGGACCGGGCCCTGGCGCCCGGTGTCCGCCTGCTCTTGTGGTGCCATCCCCACAACCCCGTGGGCAGGGCCTGGCGGCGCGAGGAGTTGGAGACGGTGGCCGAGGCCTGCCTGGCCCGCCGCACGATCATCTGCAGCGACGAGATCCACAGCCAGCTGGTGCTGGAGCCGGGGGTGGAGCACGTGCCCATGGCCGCCCTGGGGCCCGAGGTGGCCGCCCACACCATCACCCTGCTGGCCCCGAGCAAGGCCTTCAACGTGGCGGGCCTGGGGTGCTCGGTGGCGGTGATCCCCGACGACGGCCTGCGCCGCCACTTCAAGCGGGCCATGGCCGGCATCGTGCCCGGGGTCAACGTCATGGGCTTCGCCGCGGCCCAGGCGGCCTGGACCGGCGGAGAGGACTGGCTGGCGGCCCAGCTCGATTACCTGAGGCAGGGCCGCGCCCGGCTGGAGGCCTGTGTCGCCGAACTGTCCGGAGTGACCATGCCGCGGGTGGAAGCCACCTACCTGGCCTGGCTGGACGTGCGCGCCCTGGGCCTGGCCGACCCGGCCGCCCACTTCGAGGAGCACGGCCTCGGCCTGAGCGACGGCCGCGACTTCGCCGGCCCCGGCTACCTGCGCCTGAACTTCGCCTGCCCGCACGCCACCCTGGAGGAGGCCTGCGCCCGCCTGCGCCGCGCGGTGGCGGCGGCCGGCTGAGACCAGGGCGCAGCCCGCCGCGGCAGAAAAAGGGAGGGCCCGAGGGCCCTCCCTTGCGCGTGGCGCAGCCGGCCGGGGCCGGTCACTTGACGCCGTCGGCTCCCCCGTCCAGCCCCAGGTACTTCCCGAACCAGGCCAGGTCCCACTTCATCTTGGCCAGGCGGTTCTCGTGGGTGGTCAGACCGTGGGGCTCTCCGGGATAGACCACCAGCTGGGTCGGCACGTGCAGGTAGTGGCGCAGGGCCCGGTACAGGGCCTTGCTGTGGGCGGGCGGCACGCGGGGATCGTTGCCGCCCACGTGGATCAGCGTGGGGGTGCGCACCCGGTCCAGCTTGTACAGGGGCGAGGCGGCGCGGTAGTGGTCCGGCACCTGCCAGGGCAGGCCGCCGGTGAAGTTGATGACGTGGCCCGGCGTGTCCTCGGTGCCCCACTGGATCACCATGTCCAGCACGCCGGCGCCGCTGCTGGCGGCGGCGTACAGCTGGGGCTCGGCCACGATCATGCAGTCGGTCAGGTAGCCGCCGTTGCTCCAGCCCATGACGCCGATGCGCTTGGGGTCGGCCAGGCCCTGGTCGATGAGCCAGCGGGTGCCCGCGGCGATGTCGGCCACGTCGATCTCGTTCTCGCGCCCCACCAGCTTGGCCAGGAAGGCGTCGCCGTAGCCGGTGGAGCCGTGGTAGTTGGGGCTGAGCAGGGCGCAGCCGTTGGCCGGCATCAGGGCGCGGCCGTAGATCCACAGGCGCAGGCGGTGCTTGGTGCTGCTGGTGGGGCCGCCGTGGAGCTCGATGACCGCGGGCAGGGGACCGTCGCCCTCCCGGTAGTCGGCCGGCAGCTCGAGGATGCCCCACACCGTGTCGCCGTCGCCCCCGGTCCAGCTCACGTGGCGGATCTGCGGCAGCTGCCAGGTGTCCACCTGGGGGTTGACGTTGGTCAGGCGGGCCAGCTTGTCGGGGCCGGCCACGGCGTAGACGTCGTTCATGGCCGTGGTCGTCTCCAGGATCACCGCGGGCGAGCCGCCCTTGCGGTCGAAGGCGAAGGCGTCGACCACGCCGTCGCCGTCGGCCACCAGGGTGGTCTTCCCCTGGCCGCCGGCCTTGACGCCGCTCACCTGGTGCACGCGCACGCAGGCCATGCTCTCGCCCCGGTAGCACAGGTCGCGGCCGGCGCCGCGCCAGAGCAGGCCGCCGTCGTAGGTGATCGGGTCGGGCCGCTGCACCGTCCACAGCCGCCAGCCGGCGCCGTCGCGTTCGGCGGCGAAGATGCGCGAGGCGTAGCCGTCGTAGCCCACGGAGAAGGCCAGGGCGCGGCTGTCGCCGGCCCAGCACAGGTCCTCGAGCCAGCCGTAGGGGGAGGGATGGTCGTCGCGCCAGCCGTCGCCGGTGACGGTGGCCACCTCGCCGCTGTCCAGGTCCAGCACGTCCACCCGGGACCAGCCCTTCGCGCCGGATCAGCTCGTTGTCGTCGGTGGTGATCATGGCCAGGGCGCGGCCGTCCGGCGAGAGGGCCATCTCCCAGATGACGCGCTCGGCGGGCAGGACCTCCTCGTCCCGCCAACTCGTCAGGTCCAGGCGGCGGACCGCGTGGAGGGTGCGCTCGCCGTGGCCGTACTCCAGGTCGCCGAACTCCTTGCGCAGGTCCTTCCACTCGTCGTCGCTGTGGTCGACGCCGGTCTTGTAGTAGAGGGCGGCCCCGTCGGGGGCCAGGCAGAAGTCCAGCACGCCGCCGTCCACCCGGGTCACCGGCGCCGGGTCGCCGCCGGCCGCGGCCACCCGCCACACCTGGCGGCTGCCGTCGCGGGGCGGGGCGTCGCGGCCGGCGTCGTCGCGGGCCAGGAAGTAGAGGGTGCCGCCGTCGGGGCTCCAGGTGGGGCGCCCGGCGCCCAGGCCGTCGAAGGTGAGGCGGCGGCGCACCTTGCCGTCCCGGGAGACCACCCACAGGTCCGTGTCGCGGCCCTCCTTGCCCTGGCCCCAGCGGCTCTCGGTGTGGGCGATCCAGGCGCCGTCGGGGGAGACCGCCAGGCCGCCCAGGCCGATGATGGTGAAATAGTCCTCGGGCACGATGGTGTGGGTGCGCGCGGGGGCGTCGGCCGCCAGGGCGGGCGCCGCAGCCAGCAGCAGGGCGCAGAGCAGCAGGGTCGGTCGCACGGGTGGTTCCTCCCGGTCGGGTCAGAGTCGAGGTTGCCATGCGGCGGAGCCGCGTTACACTATCACGGGGAAAAGGCCGGGCGTAGCCGGTTTTTCCGTATGCCCGCCGGCCCGGCGGACGATCCCGGGGGAGGTCCCGAATCCATGTGCGGCATCTGCGGCGCGGCGGCGCTGGCGGGACCCCTGTCCCTGCCGGCGGACGCCCCGGAACGCATGATCGGCGTGATGCGCCACCGCGGCCCCGACGAGTTCGGCGCCTGGCGCGACGACCGCGTGTTCCTGGGCCACGCCCGCCTGAGCATCATCGATCTGGCCGAGCGGCCAGCAGCCCCTGTGCAACGAGGACGGCGAGCGTCTGGATCACCTTCAACGGGGAGATCTTCAACTACATCGAGCTGGCGGCCGAGCTGGAGGCCAAGGGCCACGTCCTGCGCACCCGCAGCGACACCGAGGTCATCGTCCACGCCTACGAAGAGTGGGGCGACGCCTGCGTCGACCATTTCAACGGCCAGTTCGCCTTCGCCCTGCGCGACCGGCGGCGGCAGCGGCTGCTGCTGGCGCGGGACCGCTTCGGCATCCGGCCCCTGTACGTGGCCGAACACGCGGGGACTGCCTGCTGTTCGCCTCGGAGATCAAGGCGCTGCGCGCGTTCCCGGGCTTCGCGCCGGGCCTGGACCCGGCGGGGCTGGCCGAGGTGTGCAACTTCTGGGTGACCATTCCGCCCGCGCACCGCCTTCGCCGGCGTGGCCCAGATCCCGCCCGGGCACGTGGCGGTGCTGGAGGACGACCCGGCCGGCGCCCCGCCGGCGGCGCCCCTGCCGCGCGGCGCTGCGCCTGCGCCGCTACTGGCACCCGGAATTCCTGCCCGAGGCCGAGGACCGGCGGCGGGTGTCGCCCGAGGAGGGGGACCGCCTGGCCCGCGAGCGTGCGCGAGCGCCTGGTGGACGCGGCGGTGATCCGCCTGCGCGCCGACGTGCCGGTCGGCGCGTACCTCTCCGGCGGCCTGGACTCGTCCACCACCGCGGCGCTGATCCACCACTACACCGACCACCGGCTGAAGACGTTCTCGGTGGGCTTCACCGACGCGGCCTTCGACGAGACGCCGTGGCAGCACCGCATGGCCGAGCACATCGGCACCGAGCACGTGACCGTGACCGTGGACGGCGAGGACATCGCCGCGCGCTTCCGCGACGTGGTCTGGCTGGCGGAGACGCCGCATCCTGCGCACGGCGCCGGCCCCGCTGCACGCCCTGTCGGGCCTGGCCCACGACGAGCACTTCAAGGTGGTGCTGACGGGCGAGGGGGCCGACGAGGTCTTCGCCGGCTACAACATCTTCCGCGAGGCCAAGGTGCGGCGCTTCTGGAGCCGCGAGCCCGGGCCGCGCGGCGCCGCGCCCTGCTGCTGACCCGCCTGTATCCGTACCTGGCCCAGTCGCCGCCCGAGTTCCTGCGCCGCTTCTACGGCCAGGGCCTCGACGACGCGGACGACCCCTTCTTCAGCCACCGCCCCCGCTGGCACAACACGGCCGGGCGGTGGCCTCGCTGCTGGCCGAGGACGCCCGGCCGACGCGGTGCCCGCGGCCGAGGCGCGCCTGGCCGCGTCCCTGCCGGCGGAGTTCGCCGGCTGGGGCGCCGTCGCCCGGGCCCAGTACCTGGAGATGACCACCTTCCTGGCGGGCTACCTGCTCAGCTCCCAGGGCGACCGCATGCTCATGGGCCACTCGGTGGAGGGGCGCTTCCCCTTCCTGGACCACCGCCTGGCCGAGTTCGCCGGCACCGTGCCCGCCTCGATCAAGCTTGAGTCCCTGGTGGAGAAGTCGATACTCAAGCGAGGGGTTGCGGATCTGCTGCCTGAGGATATCCTCCAACGGCCCAAGCAGCCGTACCGGGCGCCGGACGCGGCCAGCTTCGCCACGCCGGCGGGCGGGCGGTGGTCGGCCGAGCTCCTGGGCGCGGACGCGCGGACAGCCACTGGCGACCGAGCGCGGGTGGCGGCCCTGGTCCGCAAGTGGGAGTCCGGGCAGGCTGACCAGCGTCCGCGACAACATGGCCTTCACGGCGGCCCTCAGCGGCCGCATGCTGGAACGGGACTTCGGGCGCGGGCTTCGCCGACGCGCCTCGCCGCGACTGGTGCTGGCCGCCGGACGAACTGGCCTGGCGCGCCGGACCCGGCGAATCGACTCACCATCCGACACGCCCCGCGGGGCAGGACCTGGAGAGACGAACCCATGACGGCACGCGACAAGGTGCGCGACTACATCATCGAGAACTTCCTGTTCGGCGACGCCGAGCCCCTGGCCGACGACACGATGTCCCTGCTGGACGGCGGCATCATCGACTCGGTGGGGGTGATGGAACTGGTGGCCTTCCTGGAGCAGGACTTCGGGCTGCAGGTCAGCGACGAGGAACTGGTGCCCGAGAACCTGGACTCGGTGGCCAACCTGGTGGGCTTCATCGACCGCAAGCAGGCCGCCTAGGGGCGCGCCGTGACCACCGCGGCCGCACCGCTGCACACCCTCCTGGAACGGCACGGCCGACGCCCGCGGCGCACGCCGTGGGCCTGGTCCACGGGCCGCACCAGTGGACCTGGGCCGAGCTGGAGTCGCGGGCCAACCGCCTGGCCAACCTGCTGCGTGGACCGGGGGCTGGCCGTCGGGCGACCGGGTGGGCCTGCTGGCGGACAACGGCGTGGGCTACGTGGCGGGCTTCTTCGGCATCCTGAAGGCGGGGGGCTGCGTCGTGGCCCTGAACGGGGCCAACAGGGCCGAGACCCACCGACGGCTGCTGGCGGACTCGGGAGCCCGCGCCCTGGTGACCGAGGCGGCGCAGGTTCGCCGGGACCTGGAGACGGTGGTCCAGCGGCCTGCCGGACCTGGCGCGGGTGGTGGTGGACCGGGCGTCGCCCCAGTGGTCCCTGCCCGACGGGTCTGGAACTGCACGCGGCGGCCGACGTGGACGCCATGCCCGACGGCCGGCCCGCCGCGGCCGTCGGACGGCGACGACCTGGCGGCCATCCTCTACACCAGCGGTTCGACGGGCGTGCCCCGGGGCGTGACCCTGCGGCACCGCAACCTGGCGGCCAACACCCGGCAGATCTGCGCCTACCTGGAGCCGCAGCCGGAAGACCGCCAGATGGTGGTCCTGCCCTTCCACTACTCCTACGGCAAGTCCCTGCTGCTGACCCACACCGCCGTGGGCGCCTGCCTGGTGGTGGACAACCGCTTCGCCTACCCGTCGGCGGTGGTCGAGACCATGGCCGCCCAGCGGGTGACCACCTTCGCCGGCGTGCCCTCCACCTACGCCATCCTGGCCTCGCGGACCGATTTCCTGCGGCACCGGTTGCCGGAACTGCGCACCCTGACCCAGGCCGGCGGCGGCATGGCGCCCGCCCTGGTGCGCCGGGTGCGCGACGCCTTCGCCGGACCGGGCCCGCCTGTTCGTCATGTACGGCCAGACCGAGGCCTCGGCCCGGCTCAGCTGGGTGCCGCCCGAGCGCCTGGAGGACAAGGCCGGGCTCCATCGGCATCCCCATCCCGGGGGTCGAGCTGCTGATCCGGCGGCCCGACGGCAGCCTCTGCGACGTGGACGAGGTGGGGCAGGTGGTGGCCCGGGGCGAGAACATCATGCGAGGCTACTGGAACGATCCCGCGGAGACCGCGCTGGTGCTGACGCCCGAGGGCGACCTGCTGACGGGGGACCTGGGCCGGCGCGACGCGGACGGCTTCATCTTCCTGGTGGACCGCATCAAGAACATGATCAAGGCCGGGGCCAACCGGGTCAGTGCCAAGGAGGTGGAGGACGCCATCGCCGAGGTGCCCGGGGTGGAGCAGGTGTGCGTGGTGGGCATGCCCGACGAACTGCTGGGAGAGGCCATCGAGGCCCACGTGGTGCCCGTCCCCGGCAACCAGTTGTCGGAAAAGGCGATTCTCGGCCATCTGCGGGACAGGCTGGCCTTGTTCAAACTCCCCCGGACGATACACTTCCGGCAGAATTTGCCAAAAAACGCTGCCGGGAAGATTTTGAAAGCCGAGTTGAGAAAACCGGAATAAACGTAGATTTTTTGCTGTACTGGCTCCTGCCCTGTGCTATACTCTACAGGCACCGCAAAAGTTCGCCTGGGGTATCGCCCCATAGTTCAACTAGAATTCGGCAGAGGAGTGTCACAATGAAGAAGCTGGCTCTCGTGATCATCTTCACCATGCTGGCCGGTTCGGCCTTCGCGCAGAATTGGCATCAGAACAACCTCGGCATCTACCTGGATGAGGCGGGCACCGAGAACTGTGGTTACGGCACGGGTCCGACCACCTGTTACCTGGTCGGCACCGGCCTGCAGACGCAGACCGTCGGCGGTTTCGAGTGCAAGATCACCATGAACGGCCCGGCCTTCGGCCCCCTGAACATCTCCTACCCGGTCAACGCCCTGAACCTGAACAACCGCCAGGACGAGTACACGGTGGGCTACGGCGAGCCGGCCCCCACGACCAACGGCAGCGTGGTCTTCATGACCTTCGAACTGCTCATCAGCGACGCGACGGCCCCGACCGAGATGTACCTCAGCCCGGTCTACTTCGCGAGCATCGCGGGCACCTGCGCCTACCTGGACGGGGCGGACTACAACATCATCCTGCCCCTGTACAACTCCACCGGCGATCCGCTGAACACGAGCGCCAACCTGCCCGTCTTCACCATGAACGGCCAGTGCGCGGTGCCGACCGAGGACACTTCCTGGGGCGACGTGAAGAGCCTCTTCCGGTAGTGCCTCCGGTTCGTCTCGCCGACGAGAGCAAAGCCGCCCCCCGCACGCGGGGGGCGGCTTTCTTGCGTGGGGCGGCCGGCGCCGGGGCGGGTCAGCCCGCCAGCAGTCCGCCGCGGCGGTAGATGTCCATCTGCACCGGACTGAAGGGCTCGGCCCGGGTCTCCCCGCCGTCCCAGGCGACGGCGCCGGTGGCCAGGTCGACCGTGACCGGGGTGCCGTCGGCCAGGCCGCTGGCCCGCAGGTCGGCGGTCAGGATGGGCAGGCCCGCATTGATGGCGTTGCGCTCGTAGATGGCGCCGAAGCTGCGGGCGATCAGCACCGACACGCCCAGGGCCGCGAAGCAGTCCACCGCCTGCTGGCGGCTGGAGCCGCAGCCGAAGTTGGCGCCCGCGACCACGATGTCGCCGGGCTGCACCCGGGCGGGGAAGTCCTCCCAGCCGGGCAGGTTGCCGAAGGCGTGGCGACCCATCTCCGCCGGGTCCGTCACCGCCAGGTGGCGGTTGTGGTAGATCATGTCCGTATCGACGTTGTCCACGTCCACCAGCCAGACGCGACCCCGGACCACCGTGGGCCGGTCTGCGGCTGCGGGAGCCGCCGCGACCGCCGCCGCGGCGTGGGCCGCCGGCGCCGGGCGCACCCGGGGCGCGAGGGCGGGCACCGCGTCGGCGCGGGCGATGACCCCGGCCAGGGCGCTGGCCGCGCAGGTCTCGGGGCTGGCCAGCCACACCTCGCCCTTGCCCTGCTTGCCGGCGAAGTTGCGGTTGCCGCTGGAGACGGTCACCTCGCCCGGCCCGTTCTGGCCGATCTGGCCCGCGGCACAGCCGGCGCACCCGGCGTTGCCCACCAGGGCGCCCGACCGCATGAAGGTGTCCACCAGGCCCTCGGCCAGGGCCTGCTCCCAGACCCTGCGGGTGGCCGGCACCACCTTCAGCACCACGCCCGGAGCGATGCGGCGCCCCCGCAGCACGCGGGCCGCGGCGCGCAGGTCCTCGAGGCGGCCGTTGGTGCAGCTGCCGATGAACACCGAATCGACGGGGCGGCCCGCGGCCTCGGCCACGGGCACCGCGTCGTCGGGATGGCCCGGCCGGGCCACCAGGGGCTCCAGCCCGTCGACATCGACGGTCAGGGTCTCCAGGTAGTCCGCGTCCGGATCCGCCGCCAGGGGCTCCCACTCGCGGCCGGCGGCCGCGCGGCAGAAGTCGAGCACCGCTTCGTTGGGGGCGAACAGCAGGGTGATGCCGCCCATCTCCGTGGCCATGGAGGCGATGGTCACCCGGTCGGCCAGCGAGAGCCCAGCGACGATGTCGCCGGTGACCTCGGCGGCGCAGCCCAGCAGGCCCGCCGCGCCCAGCTGCCGGGCCATGGCCAGGGCGATGTCCTTGGCCGTGGCCGCCGGTCCCGGCCGGCCCGCCAGCACGATCCGCCGGGTGGGCGGCACCTTGAACCAGACCTTGCCGTGGGCCCAGGCGGCGGCGATGTCCTGGTCGCCCATGCCCTGCCCGAAGGCGCCGACCGCGCCCATGATGTTGGCGTGGCTGTCGGTGGAGACGAAGGTGGCGCCGGGCCCCACCAGCCCGTCCTCGATGGCGATGTGGGTGCCGATGCCCTTGTCGATGTCCCGCAGCAGCACGCCCGTCTCGCGGGCATAGGTGCGGCAGAGCTGCTGGTTGGCGGCGTAGCCCTGGTCGCTGCCGCCGGGGTTGCAGTCGAAGGTGAAGAGGGTGCGCTCGGGGTCGGCCACCGTCAGCCCCGCCCGCCGCAGGTTCTTGACCACGTTGGCGCCGCCGAAGTCGCGGGCGGCGCGGACGTCGATGGTCACGTCCACGATGGCGCCGGGGCGCACGTCGTGCCCGCCGTGGCGCGCGATGATCTTCTCGATGAGGGTGCGGCCCACGTCTAGTCCTCCTCGCTCTCGGTCGGCACGTCCAGCTGGGGGTCGCGCCCCTCCTGCCAGGCCCGCAGGCCCTCGGCGGTCTCCCGCGACACCCAGCACTGCTGCTGCGATTCCCACTCGAAGTCGAGCATGGCGGTCATGTCCAGGATGGGCGGCCTGCTGCACGCCCAGCTTCACCAGGCGCACCGCGGGCTGGGGGAGGCGGCGCAGGCGTTCCAGGAAGGCGTCCACCTCGTCGTCGAAGGTGGCGCCGCCCAGCAGCCGGTCCACCAGGCCCAGGCGGTAGGCCTCCTCGGCGCCCAGCACGCGGCCCGACCACAGGAAATCCAGCGCGCGGCCGGGCCCCATCTGGCGGGGCAGGGTGTGGATCAGGCCCCAACCGGGCAGCACGCCGGTGGTGAGGCCGGAGACCGAGAAGGTGGCCGTGGGCGCGGCCAGGCACACGTCCGCCGCCAGGAAGAAGCCCAGGCCGAAGTCGCGCACGTCGCCGCGCGTGATCGAGACCACGGGCTTGGCGGTCTCCTGGATGAGGGTGACCAGGCGCCGGCGCCACCTCGTCGTCGGCGGCCAGGGTCTCGAAGCCGCGACCCTCGGGATGGGCCTCCGACAAGCCGTCCAGGTGGTGCTGCAGGTCGAAGGCGTGGTCGCCGTCCATGATCGCGACCACGCGCGCCGCATTGTCCTCCTGCAGGCGCAGCATGAGGTCGACGAATTCGTCGCACAGTTCGCCCAGCTCGGGGCCGCCGGGGCCGATCAGGCGCACCCGCGCGCAGCCGTCGGCGATCTCGCAGTCGAAGTTCCGGTAGTCCATGTCGTCTCCCGTGTCTCGAGGATGCCGCCGGCGGCCGGGACCCGGGCCGCCGACCGGTCGGGGAAAGATAGGCGATGCCCGGCCGGGTGGGAAGCGCGCCGGTGGACAGCCGGGGCCCGCGGGGTTAGACTCGAAGCCTGCGTTCCGGGGCGCGGGGGCGGACAGCCCGGCTCCCGGGAAGGAGCCCCGACATGCGCGTCTTCATCACCGGCGGCACCGGCTTGCTCGGCCGCCGCCTCATCCACGACCTGGTCGCCCGCGGCGATGCCGTGGTCTGCGTCACCCGCGATCCCGCCCGGGCGCGTGACCGCCTGCCGGCGTCCGTCGAACTCGTGGGTGCCGAGCCCTCCCTGGCGGGCGCCTGGCAGGACCGCCTGGTCTCCTGCGACGCCGTGGTGAACCTGGCCGGCGAGTCGGTCGCCGACGGCCGCTGGTCCGCCGCCCGCAAGCGGCGCATCCGGCGCTCGCGCCTGTCCACCACCGACAACGTGGCGGCGGCCATCGCCGGGGCCGGCCATCCGGTCACCCTGGTCAGCGCGTCGGCCGTGGGCTACTACGGCGACGGCGGCGAGCACGCCCTGGGGGAGGACGCCCAGCCCGGCCAGGACTTCCTGGCCCGCCTGGCGGTGGAGTGGGAGAACACCGCCCGCAAGGCCGAACGCGAGGACGCCCGGGTGGTGCTGCTGCGCATCGGCGTGGTGCTGGCCGGCGGCGGGAGGCGCCCTGCCGGTCATGCTGAAGCCGTTCCGCCTGGGCCTGGGCGGTCCGCTGGGCAGCGGCCGCCAGTACCTGCCCTGGATCCACCTGGAGGACGTGGTGGGCGCCGTCCTGTTCGCCCTGGACACCCCGACGCTGGCGGGCCCCGTCAACGCGACCGTCCCCAACCCGCCGACCCAGGCCGAGTTCGCCCGGGCCCTGGGCCGCGCCGTGGGCAAGCCCGCCGTTCTGCCCGCCCCCGCCTTCGTCCTGCGCCTCCTGCTGGGCGAGAAGGCCGACATCGTCCTGAAGGGCCAGCGCGCCCTGCCCAACGTCCTGAGAGCGAACGGCTACAAGTTCAAGTTCACGGAACTGGACAAGGCCCTGGCCGACCTGCTCGACTGAAGGCGGCGCGCACGCCCCCGTCGCCGGCCGCAGCGGGGACCTGGACATGCCAGGAGGGACGAACTCCGCAGGCCGCCAGGCCGAGGACCTCGTCCCTCCTGGCATGTCCAGGTCCCCGCCTCAGCCGACCACGAAGGCGTCCGCCACCGTCTCCCCGTTGGCGAATCGATCCAGGGACAGCGACGCGATGATGTCGTCGGGCTCGCCGGTGACGATGTGCTTCGCCATGCGCTTGCCGGTCATGGGGCCGAGCATGAAGCCGTGGCCGCTGAACCCGCAGATGTGCCAGTAGCCGTCCAGGCCGGGCACGCCGCCCAGGATGGGGCGGTGGTCCGGGGTGACGTCGTACATGCCGGCCCACTGGCGCATCATGCGCACCTGGGCGGCGCGGGGGTAGTAGGCCAGCAGGGCCTTGGCGAAGCGCACGGCGAAGCGCAGCTGGCTGCGGGTGTCGAACTGGTCCGGGGTGGTCCAGCGGGGCTCGTCGGGATCGCCGATGCCGCCGACGATCTCGCCGCGCATGCTCTGGCTGAAGTAGATGCCGTTGCTGATGGAGATGACCATGGGCTCGAGGAACGGCTTCAGCGACTCGGAGACCATGATCTCGTGGCGCTCCTGCCGGTTGGGCAGGGCGACGCCCACCATGGCCGCCAGGTGCCGCGCCCAGGGCCCGGCGCAGTTGATCACCAGGGGGGCGACGATGGGGCCGCGGTCGGTCTGCACGCCCGTGATGCGTCCGTCGCCGCCGTCGATGGCCGGTCACCGCGGTGCGGATGAAGATCTCCACGCCCCGCCGCAGGCAGGCCCGGGCGTAGCCCCAGGTCACGGCGAAGGGGTAGGCGGTGCCGTCCTTGGGGCAGAAGGTGGCGCCCTTGAGGCTGCGCACGTCCAGGTCCGGCACGATCTTCAGGCACTCGCGCGGCTCGCAGGAACTCGGTGGGCACGCCGCAGCGGTTCTGCAGGGCCACGGCGTCCTTCATGGCCGGCAGGTGCTCCTCCTGCTCGGTGACCATCAGGTAGCCGCCCTGGCGGAAGAACACCTGGTAGCCCAGCTCGGCCGACATGTTCTCGTACATGCGCACCGATCTCCTGGGCCAGCCGGATGTTCTCCTCGGTGGTCCACTGGGCGCGGATGCCGCCGCCGCAGCGGCCGGTGCGTGCCGCGAGCCGATGTAGTGCTTCTCCAGCACGACGATCCGCTTCACCCCGAGCTTGGCCAGCTCGTAGGCGGTGCACAGGCCGTTGATGCCGCCGCCGATGATCACGGCGTCGGCCGTGGCCGGCACCGGTCCGGTGCGCAGGGGGATCATGGCGTCTCCTCCGGCCGTCGCCGGCCTCGGGCGCCGGGATGTCCAGGGCCGCCAGCTGGGCGAAGGTCAGGGGCTCGGCGGGCGGCCGGATGTTGGTGGGGCGCACGTCGGCCGGGGCGGTGCCGCGCAGCCGGGCCAGCTCCAAGGCCGCCTCGGCCAGGCAGCCCTTGCCCTGGCAGAAGCCCGTCGCCACGCCGGTGTAGCGCTTCAGCGACTCGATCTCGGTGAAGCCCTCCCGGTAGGCCTGGCGGAACTCGTGGAGGGTCACGTCCTCGCAGCGGCAGAGGAAGGTCTTGCCTCCGCTCATGGGGTCACCTCCCGCTCCGCGAGCAGCACCTCGTCGGGCGTCAGGCCGAGGGCCTCGCCCGTCACGGTCAGGGGCACGCCGCCCGGCAGCGTCGACTGGGCCGGGGCGATGAAGCCGCCGCGCACCGGATCCAGGGTCAGGTCGGCGCCCAGCTGGTAGGGCACGTCGTAGGTGGGCTTGGCGCGACGGCACAGCACCACCAGATCGGCGTCCATGCGCAGGTGGGTCTCGGTGGGGCCCGGCGGCGGCGCCGCCCGGGGCGAAGACGGCCGAGACCCGGTCGCCGCCGCTTGGCCGCCAGTTCCGTCAGGGCGAGCCCCGTGTTGAGCTGCCACTTCAGGTCCATCGCGGCGGCGATCCCCTCGTGACGGTCGCCCTCGGTCAGCACCAGGCTGATCCGGGCACCGCGGGCCGCCAGCAGGGTCGCGGCCAACCACAGGTCCAGGCCGCCGCCCACCAGCAGCGCGTGGCGGCCGGCCACGGCCAGTCCGTCCCGCAGCAGCAGGCGCAGCAGGGCCCGGGGGCCGAGGGCTCCGGGCACGTCGTTGCCCGGGAACAGGCCCAGCAGATCGAGGGCGCCGCCGGCCCAGATCACGCGGTCCGCCTGCAGCGAGGCCAGCTCGGCCCCGTGGCGCACCAGCAGGCCGCCGGGGGCGTAGCCCGCCACCACCCGATGGCCCCAGCGAGCGTCCACCCGGCCGCCGCCGTCGGCGCCGGCGGCGGCCTCCAGGGCGGCCCGGGCGGCGCCCAGCAGGGGCAGCTTGGCCGCGTTCACCACCGGGCTGGCTGCGATCTCCCGCAGGGCCTGCAGGCGCAGGCCGCCCGGACCCGCGTTCTCGTCCAGCAGCAGCACCGGGCCCTCGGCCGCCGCCGCCGCCGCGGCCCGCAGGCCCGCCGCGCCCGCGCCGACGACCACCGTGGCCCAGCGGCCCAGGTCGTGCTCCGGGCGCCCGGCGGTCGCGGCGTCGGCGTCCGCCGCCGGCAGGGCGCGCGTCGCGGCGGGCGCGTCCGGCAGCCGGCCGACGCCGGTCAGCGGGCGGATGGTGCGCAGGAACGTGCGGCTGACGAAGGGCGGGCGCGTGAACCACTTGTAGTAGAAGCCCACCGGGAAGAGGGCTGTCGCCGGCCGCGAGCACCTTCTGCATGGGCGATCCGTAGAAGGCGCCGGTGTCCTGGCGCTCCACGGCCAGGCCCTCGCGCACCGGCGTCTCGCAGACGCGCACGTTGGGCACGCCGTCGACCCGCATCAGGCAGGCGGTGCAGTGGCCGCGCGCGCAGGTCACGCCGCGGGGGCGGCCGTACTTGGGGCTGTGGCTGAGGACGCGGACGCCGTGCTCCCACAGGGCGCGCGGCCACGCTGGTGCCCGCGCGGCAGGCGAGGGGGCGGCCCTCGAAGCGGATGGTCACCGTCTGGTCGGCCAACGCAGGATCCTTTCGGCGCTCGGGAGGCGCCGCGCGTCCCCGGACGCCGCGGCGGAGGCTTCGAAAATAGATCCCGGTCCGCGAACGCGGCAAGGCCCGGATCGGGTGCAGACGGTCCTTTCGCCGCGCCGCCCCGGCGCGTATATTTGAAAGCCGGACAACCAATTTGGGGAGTGGCGGGCTCCGGTTTGCCGGGTGCGCCGCACGACCCTGCGTCCCGAGGTGGATCATGCCGACACGAGCTATCCCAGGAGTGCAGCCGCGGGTGCAGGAGCGAGGGGATCGAGTTCATCGACCTGAAGATGCTGGACCTCGCCGGCCGCCTGCACCACATCTCCTTCCCGGTGGAGCGCTTCACCGAGGACGTGCTGGCGGACGGCATCGGTTTCGACGGCTCGAGCTACGGCTTCCTGAAGGTCGAGAACAGCGACATGGTGCTGATCCCGGACCTGGCCACCGCCGCGCTGGATCCGTTCCGCGCGCCGCCCGACCCTGACCATGTTCGCCGAGGCCCGCCTGACCGACGACGGGCGCACGCCCTTCCCCCAGGACAGCCGCGCCATCGCCCGCAAGGCCGAGGCAGCCCTGCGCGCCGCCGGCGTGGCCGACTCGTCCCGCTGGGCGCCCGGAGTACGAGTTCCACATCTTCGAGGCGGCCAGCTTCCGCGCCGGCGTGGACCAGACCTCCTACGGGATCACCAGCGCCGAGAGCTTCTACCAGAACGCCTACCACGCCTGCAATCCCTTCGACCGCTACGACGACTTCCGCGACGAGGTCTGCGCGGTGATGAAGGACTTCGGCATCCCCGTGCGCTACCACCACCACGAGGTGGGCAAGCACGGCCAGCAGGAGATCGAGGGCTGGTTCGCCGACCTGCTGACCACCGGCGACCACGCGGTGCTGACCAAGTACATCCTCATGAACCTGGCCGAGCGCCACGGCCTGAAGGTGACCTTCATGCCCAAGCCCCTGTACGAGAACGCGGGCAGCGGCTGGCACCTGCACCAGTTCCTGGTCAAGGGCGGCCGCAACATCTTCGACGATCCCGAGGGCTACGCCGGACTTTCGGAGACGGCCCTGCACTACGTGGGCGGGCATCCTGACCCACGCCGACGCCCTCTGCGCCCTGACCAACCCCAGCACCAACAGCTTCAAGCGCCTGGTGCCGGGCTACGAGGCGCCGACCGCCCGCACCTTCGGGCGCAGCAACCGGGGCGCGGCGATCCGCGTGCCCAGCTACGTGACCGACCCCGAGCTGCGGCGCATCGAGTACCGGCCGCCCGACCTGACCTGCAACCCGTACCTCTGCGCGGCGGCCATCCTCATGGCCGGCCTCGACGGCGTCGTCAACCGCATCGATCCGGTGGCGGCCGGCTTCCACCCCGAGGACGCCCCCAGCGACGCCAGCCGCCAGGAGGACTTCCTGCCCCGCTCCCTGGCCGACGCCCTGGACGCCCTGGAGCGGGACCACCAGTTCCTGACCCGGGACGGCGTCTTCCCCGAGGCGCTGATCCGCCGCTGGCTGGAGATCAAGCACGAGGAGATCCAGCGCCATCAACCGGCGGCCGCATCCCTACGAGTTTACGATGTATTTCGACTTCTAGACGCCGCGACGCCGGCCGGCACGAGGGACCGTCGGTCGGCGGTCCCTTCGTCGTCCGGGGAGGACCCATGGTCGAGATCAGCCTGCAGCACCGCCGCCCGCACCGACTTCGTGGACGTCACCGCGCCGCGTCCAGGACGCCGTGGACCGGCTGGGCCTGAGACGACGGCGCGGTGACCGTCTTCAACCCCCACACCACCGCCGGCATGACCGTCAACGAGGGCGCCGATCCCGACGTGGTGCGGGACCTGGACACCATCCTGGACCGCATCGTGCCCTGGATCGGCGGCTACCGCCACGCCGAGGGCAACGCCGCGGCCCACGCCAAGGCGATCCTGACCGGCAGCTCGGTCACCCTGCTGGTGCGCGGCGGCCGCCTGGTCCTGGGCACCTGGCAGACGGTGTGGTTCTGCGAGTACGACGGTCCGCGCACGCGGCACGCTGTGGGTCGGGGGCGGCCGGGCCCGCGCCGACGCCGGGGCGGGATCAGCGCCCGACGGGCGGGCCAGAGGGCGGAGACGTCGTCCATGGTGGTCTTGGCGGTCAGGGCCAATGCGGCCGGCGGCCAGGGTGGAGTCGGCCGGGCCGAGAAGGCCACCGGACGCAGGCTGACCGTGCCGCGGAAGCCCACGGCCTGGGCCAGGCTGTCCAGGGCGGCGTCGGCGAAGCCGTAGGGCCAGGCCAGCCAGCGGGGGGCGCGGCCGGTCGCGGCCAGGATGTCCAGGCGGCTGCCACCAGGTCCACCGCCACCGGACCCAGGGCGCCGCCCAGCAGCACGTTCGGCGCGGCCGGCGAAGCGGGGCTCGGCCGCGGCCCAGCGCGCCGCCAGCGAATCGCGCCGGCGCAGGTCCAGCGGTCACCGGCACCCGGTCCGGGTGCCAGAACACGGGGTCGTAGCCGGCGGTGGTGCGCACCTTCCAATGCAGGTCGCGGGTGTGCGATTCCACCAGCACCGCGCCCGACTCGGCCATGTCCCGCAGCTCCGCCCGCGTGCAGACGTCCAGGCCGCTCCAGTCGGTCCCGATCTCTCCCGTGGGCACGAACAGGTGGGCCCGCACGCCGTACTTGCGCAGCAGGGGCCAGGCGATGCTCGTAGACCGAGCGGTCGGCGTCGTCGATGGTCAGCACCACCGCGCGCGCGGGCAGGGGCCGGCCGCGCTGCCACCAGGTCGGCGACCTCGTCCAGGGTCATCACCCGGGTGCCCGTGTCGCGGAACCAGGCCAGGTGCCGCTCGAACTCGGCGTGCGGTGGTGGTCCAGAACTCGCGGTCGCCCAGGGCGGGCATGCCGAACAGGACCGAGCCCAGGACCCGCGCCAGGTAGCCGGGCTGGAAATCCTTGCGGAAGTAGTGGTAGCAGAGCACCGGAACGCCGGGCCGGCCGTCGTGGACCAGGGAGCCCGCCAGGTCGGGCGGGTCCAGGTGGTGCGTCGGCGCCGCGGCGGGCGCCGGGGCGTCGTCGTCCCGGCAGCCGGCCAGAGCCAGGGCGGCCAGGAGCAGGACGCCAAAGGCCGCCGCCCCGGATGCCGCGCCGCCGCCGCATCAGAACACCGCCCGCGCCGAGATGCCGCAGCGGAGGTCCGGCTGTAGCCGCTGGCGCTGCTGAAGGCGCTCTTGGACCAGCCGCCCTCCACCGCCAGCAGCCAGTGGTCGGCCAGCGCCAGCCCACGCGGGCGGACACGCTGCCCACGCTCTGGGCGTCGGCGCCCGCTTCCTTCTCCAGGCCCCAGCCCGAGCTCAGGCGCCAGGTGGTGCGGCGGGTGCGGGTGGACCAGGGTGGCCTCGAGGCTGCCGTTGCGCACCCAGTCCGGCGCCCAGTAGCCGCCGGGGTAGGGGTCGGCGAAGTCGCGTGTAGGTCAGCACCGGGCCCACCGTCAGTTCCCAGCGCCCCTCCCGCTTCCATTTCAGGGAGGCCTGGCCTTGCCGGCGGCGGTTGCCGTCGCTGTAGTGGGCCGTGGTGCCGGCCAGGCCGGCGTTCCAGTGCCGGGCCAGGCGCCAGTCGGCCGACAGGCCCGCCTGCTCGTAGTGGAGGTGGTGGTCCAGGGCGTAGAAGGTCTCCACCGCCTGGCTGGCCGCGCCCAGGTCCAGGCGCAGCCGGGGCGCGGGCAGCCAGGTCAACCAGGCGTCGCCGCCGGCGCGGGTCCAGTCCAGCTTGGCGGGACCGGCGAAGAGGGGGTCGCGGCTGCCGAAGTGGTCCAGCCAGCCGTAGGCGTGCAGGGCCCAGTTGCGGGCCAGGGCCGCCACCAGGCCGGCGCCCAGCCGCGGCGCGGTGATGCCGGGCTGCCCCGGCTGGCGGTAGAAGGCCACCGACGGCATGATCTGCAGCAGCTTGTTGCCGGCCACGGTCACCGCTCCGTGGGGGGAGACGCGGTCGATGTCCAGGTCGTCCGAGTCCCAGGACGCGGTGGCCTGCAGGTCCAGGTGGGTGGTGTAGCCGTCGAGCACCGTCAGCATGAAGGTCTCGGCCTCGCGCCCGGCCGGCGTGGCGGGACCGAAGTCCGCGGTCATGGCCCGGAGCACGCCCCAGCCCTCGTGCAGGCGGTTGTCCCAGACCAGGCTGCGGCCCAGGCCCAGGCGTGTCTCGCCGTCGCCGGGATCCTCGTCCACCAGCGTCCGGTACAGGGCCACCGCCTCGGGCTGCCGTCCGCTCCAGCTGGTGGCCAGCGCCAGGCCCTTGCGCACCGCGCGGTTGTCCTCGCCGGGGTGGCGCGCCAGGTAGCGACGGAAGTAGAAGATGGCCTTCTCCGCGTCCTCCCGCCACAGCTTCTGGTAGGCGATCTCCTGGGCCACGTTGGGCACCAGGCTCGCGTCGGCGGCCAGGGCCTGCAGGTAGGTGGCCACCGCTTCGTGGTGGCGGTCCTGGCCGGCCAGCTCGCGGGCCGCGGTCACCCGTTCCCGGGCCTTGACCGGATCGATGACCGTCGTGTCGGCGGCCGCGTCCCGGGCGCGCGCCGGCGCCGCCGCCGCCAGGGCCGCCGCCAGGATCACCGTTGCCAAGCGGAACGACATGGCTACTCCCTGACCGGTTTCCAGAGGGTGTACTTGCGCTTCTGGCGGTTGACGTTCAGGCCGGCCGGGGCGGTCATCACCGTGATCACGGCCATCAGGATCCAGTAGACCAGGGGATAGAACACCGCAACCACGAAGTACCGCGGCAGCCGGACGTCGTAGCCCCGGTCCAGGACCACGCCGGTCATCAGCTGCAGCAGGCAGACGGTGGCGATGAGCATGCCCCAGAAGTTGGGGATGGGCGACGCCCCGATGGGCGGGTAGCCCAGGGCGTAGCTCGTCAGCCAGATCAGCGTCAGGATCACGTAGGTGTAGGCCCAGACCACCGACAGGGAGGCCTCCACCAGCACCGGCCAGAACCGCCGGTGCTGCCAGTGGGCCAGGGTGCGCGCCGTGGCGCGCCAGCACCTGGCTCAGGCCCAGGGCCCAGCGCCGCCGCTGCCGCCACAGCCCCCGCAGGGACTGGGGCACCCGCATCCACATGACCGCGTGGGGCTCGTAGCGTACGTCCCAGTGGCGCAGCTGCAGGCGCCAGGTCAGGTCGATGTCCTCGGTGGCCATCTCGGGGCTGTACAGGCCCACGTCCAGCAGGGCGGACGCGCCGGAAGATGCCCACCACGCCGCTCATGGTCATGATGCGGCCCCACACCCGCTGCGCCCGGCGCATCAGCGAGATGATGGAGGCGAACTCGATGGCCTGCAGCTTGGCCAGGAAGCTGCCGCGGTTCACCACCCGCGGGTTGCCGGTGACCGCGCGCGCAGCGCGGCGACTGGAAGTGGGGGACCATGTACTTGAGGATGTCCGGGTCCGGCTCCGCGTCCGCGTCCATGACGAACACCAGCTCGCCCCGGCTCAGGGGGATGGTGTCGTTCAGGGCCATGGCCTTGCCCTCGTTGACGGCCTTGCGCACCACCCGCACCCGCGCGTCCTCCAGGAAGGGCAGGACCTGGTCCAGGGTGCGGTCGGTGGAGCAGTCGTCCACCACCAGCACCTCGAAGGCGGGGTAGTCCACCGCCAGCACCGCCCGCAGGGTCTTGGCGATGTTGGTCTCCTCGTTGAAGGCCGGGATGATGAACGAGACCAGGGGATGCTCGGGCAGCGCGTAGAACGAGGCCAGCTTCTCCGGCCGCAGCTGCTCGCGGCGCCGGAAGAAGATGGCGGCCGTGTAGATCCACATGAGGCTGGAGGCCATGGGATACCAGGCGAAGAACACCAGCAGGGCCAGGTAGAACCCGTGGTGCTGGACGCGCACGATGAAGCTCAGGAGGTCCATCAGTCGGCCACCTCTCCGCCCGGGTGGTAGACCTTGCGCTGCTGGTCGTCCAGGCTGACGGTGACGATGCGGGCGGACGCGCAGGGTCTCCAGGCCGGGGCTGACCAGGGGCCGCTGCAGGTGGTCGGTCTCGAACGTCTCCGGCGGCCCGGCAAAGCCCTTGCGCCGCCCCAGCCTCCGGGCCAGCCGCAGGTTGTGGGCCACCCAGGCCACGGTCAGCGCGAGGCCCGCCACGGCGAGCACCCCCAGGATGGCCAGCGCGTCGATGGTGGCCGGGTTGATGCGTCGCTGGGCCACGACCCACCAGTAGTACCCGAACAGGCACCACATGCAGCAGCGAGGCGACGGTGTGCAGGACGTGGCGCATGGACCTCCGTACCCGGCGTGCGCGATCCCGGCGGACCGGGTCCGACGGGCGCGGGCGGGTTGACCGGTCTCCCGGCCGCGCTTAAACTTCCGGTTCCCATGTCGGGATGCGCCGGTCGGGCGGGCGTTCCGCGGCGGGCGCCCGGCTTCGTCCTGTTCGTTGTCGATTCCGGCATCCGACACATTTCATCGACCCGATCGGCGCAAGGTGTACAAGAAAAGTCACCTCTGCGGACAGGAGCAACCTTGAAAGCCAGGGAGATCCGCGCCGCGTTTCCTCGAGTTCTTCGCCCGCGCGGGGCCACACGGTGGTGGCCTCCAGCAGCCTCGTGCCCCACGACGACCCCACGCTGCATGTTCACCAACGCGGGCATGAACCAGTTCAAGGGCGTCTTCCTGGGCCTGGAGCAGCGCGACTACGTGCGGGCGGCCTCCTGCCAGAAGTGCATGCGGGTCTCCGGCAAGCATAACGATCTGGAGGAGGTGGGCAAGGACGCGCGCCACCACACCTTCTTCGAGATGCTGGGCAACTGGTCCTTCGGCGACTACTACAAGCGCGAGTCCATCCTCTGGGGCTGGGAGTTCCTGACGAAGGAGATGGGGCTGGACGCGGGGCGCCTCTGGGTCTCGGTCTACAAGGACGACGACGAGAGCCTACGGCATCTGGCGCGACGAGGTGGGGCTGCCCGCGGAGCGCATCGTCCGCCTGGGCGACATCGAGCAGGGCGACGAGGAGAACTTCTGGTCCATGGCCGACACCGGCCCCTGCGGCCCCTGCACCGAGATCCACTACGACCAGGGCGAGGCCGTGAAGTGCGACCACGCCGACGGCTGCGCCGTGGGCGTCTGCGACTGCGACCGCTGGCTGGAGATCTGGAACCACGTCTTCATGGAGTTCGACCGCCAGGCCGACGGCACCCTGAAGCCCCTGCCCATGAAGAGCGTGGACACGGGCCTGGGCTTCGAGCGCCTGGTCGCCGTGCTCCAGGGCAAGCAGAGCAACTACCTGACCGACCTCTTCACGCCGCTGATCGCCAGGATGGCGGAGATCTGCGGCCGCGCGCCCGAGGGCGAGGACCGCATCTCCATGCAGGTGATCGCCGACCACGCCCGGGCCTGCACCTTCACCGTGGCCGACGGCGCCATCCCCAGCAACACCGACCGGGGCTACGTGGTGCGCCGCATCCTGCGCCGCGCCGCGCGCCACGGCCACCTGCTGGGGGTGGACGAGCCCTTCCTGTGGCGGGTCGCCGACGTGGTCATCGCCGAGATGGGCGAGGCCTACCCGGAGCTCGTCGAGCGCCGCGAGCGCATCCTGGACGTCATCCGCAAGGAGGAGGAGCGCTTCGGCCGCACCCTCAAGCCGGGCCTGCAGGTCTACGCCGGGTTCCGCGACGCCATGCGCGCCGAGGGCCGCACCGAGCTGTCGGGCGAGGAGGCCTTCAAGCTCCACGACACCTTCGGCTTCCCCAAGGACCTGACCAAGGTGGTGGCCGAGGAGGACGGCCTGACCGTCGACGAGGCCGGCTTCGACCGCTGCATGGCCGAGCAGAAGGCCCAGAGCGGCACGCGACCGGGTCTACCGCGAGGGCCTGGGCGCCTGGCGGCCGGTGGGCGACGCCGACCTGGCCGGCTACCGCAACACGCTTCACCGGCTACGAGCGCCTGTCCGGCCGCGGACGCCCGGTGGCGGTGCGTCCGGCCGGCGGCGACGCCGACGGCACGCCGCTGGTCCACGTCCTCCTGGACGAGACGCCCGTTCTACGGCGAGTCCGGCGGCCAGGTGGGCGACACGGGCACCATCGCGCTGCAGCCCGAGGGCCGCGTCCTGGCGGTGCGCGACGCGGTGACCGCCGAGGAGGGCCGCGTGCTGGTGGTGGCCGGCGACGCCGACGAGCTGCACGAGGCCTTCGCCGCCTGCGACCACGTGGACCAGCAGGTGGACGCGGGCGCGCGCCTGGCCACCATGCGCCACCACACGGCCACCCACCTGCTGCACGCGGCGCTGCGCCAGGTGCTGGGCGAGCACGTGGAGCAGGCGGGCAGCGTGGTCGATCCCCAGCATCTGCGCTTCGACTTCCGCCACGACCAGGCCCTGACCCCGGGCCAGCTCGCCCGGGTGGAGCAGCTGGTGCAGCAGCGGATCCTGGACAACCGGCCGGTGATCCGCCACGCGGACATGGATCTGCAGGAGGCCCGGCGCCGGGGCGCCATGGCCCTGTTCGGCGAGAAGTACGGCGACCGGGTGCGCGTCGTCGAGATCCACGGCGGGGCCCAGCCCGCGCCGGGGGCGGCCGCCGACGCCGGCGATCTCTTCTCCCTGGAGCTGTGCGGCGGCACCCACTGCCTGACCACGGGCGACATCGGCCCCTTCCGCATCGTCTCCGAGGGCAGCGTCTCGGCGGGCGTGCGCCGCATCGAGGCGGTGGCGGGGGAGCGGGCCCTCGAACTCGGCCACCGGGAGCAGGAGCAGCTGACGGCCCTGCGCGGCGTGCTGCGGCCCGACGGCGCGCCCTACGCCGAGCAGGTGGCCGCCCTCCTGGACGAGCAGAAGGCCCTGCGCCGGGAGCTGGCCAAGCTGCAGCAGGAGTCGGCCCGCGCGGGCCTGGAGTCGGCCCTGGACAGCCCGCGGGACGTGGCGGGCCTGAAGGTGGTGGCCGCCCGGGTCGAGGCCGAGGACAAGAACGCCCTGATGCAGCTGGGGGACCACGTGCGCGACAAGCTGCAGAGCGGCGGCGTGGTGGTGCTGGGTGCCGACCTGGGAGGGAAGGCCACCCTGCTGGTGACCATCACCCCGGACCTGGCCGACGGCAAGCGCCTGCACGCGGGCAACCTGGTCAAGGCCCTGGCCGAGACCGCCGGCGGCCGCGGCGGCGGCCGGCCCAACACGGCCCAGGCGGGGCTGCCCGACCTGGCGGCCGTGGACACGGCCCTGGCCGCGGTGGACGACATCGTCGCGGGGCAGGCCGGCTGATCAGCGCCAGCCCATGATCTCGTCGGGCGCCTTGCGGACGATGCGCGGCACGGTGGCGTCGTCGGCCGGATGCCCCACCACCAGCAGCAGGAACGGCTTCTCCAGGGCCGGCCGGTCCAGGATGCCGTTGAGGAAGTGCATGGGGCTGGGGGTGTGGGTCAGGGTGGCCAGCCCGGCGTGGTGCAGGGCGGCGATGAGGAACCCGCAGGCCAGGCCCACCGACTCCTTGGTGTAGTAGTGGCGCACGCGGTTGCCCTCGGCGTCCTCGCCGCGGCGCTGCTCGAACACCGCCACCAGCCAGGGCGCCGTCTCCAGGAACGGCTTCTCCCAGTCGGTGCCCAGGGGCTCGAGATCCTCCAGCCACTCCTGCCCGGCCCGCCCCGCGTAGAAGGCGCGTTCCTCCTCCTCGGCCGCCAGCCGGATCTCGCGCTTCACCGCCGGGTCGCCCACGATCTCGAAGCGCCAGGGCTGCTTGTTGGCGCCGCTGGGCGCCTGCCCAGCGGCCTCGACGCAGGCGGCGATCACGTCGCGCGGCACCGGCCGGTCGCTGAACGCGCGCACACTGCGGCGGGTGGCCAGGAAGTCGCGGAAGGCGCGGGCGCGCCGGACCATCTCCGCCTCGTCGTAGCGGGGCAGCGGCGGCAGGGGCATGGTGTCGTGGTCGCCCATGGCGTCTCCGTTCGGGGAAAGGTTCGCCTGCGGACCGGCGCCGACGCCCGCTCAGAAGGGCAAGGACCAGCCGAGGGTCGCGGTGTCCTGGCCGTTGCCGGCCCGGTCGTCGATGCCGGTGCTGCGGCCGTGCCAGCGCACCTCCGCCACCAGGCCGCCGCCGTCGGCCGTCCGCCACAGCAGGCCGCCGCCCAG
Source organism: Candidatus Krumholzibacteriia bacterium (assembly GCA_963825035.1). Lineage (GTDB taxonomy): Bacteria > Krumholzibacteriota > Krumholzibacteriia > LZORAL124-64-63 > LZORAL124-64-63 > JACZKN01. The sequence continues at coordinate 504,154 of CAWGRT010000010.1, forward strand.
GCTGATCCCCAGCCAGGCCTCCTCGCGCACGTACCAGCCCAGGCCCCCCTTGAGGAAGGGCCGCAGCCCGCCGCCGGGCAGGGCCAGCCGGGCCGCGCCGCCGGCGGACCAGGTGTCGTGGATGGTGGACTGGCCGCCGTCGAAATGCCGGCGCGTGCCGCCCAGGCCCGACCACCCGGCCTCCGGTCCCCACGAGAACGCGGCGGACACCTGCCGGGGCAGCCAGGCCTGCAGGCGGAGGCCGTCGTAGGAGACGCCCCACGGATCGTCGGCGGTCGCCCAACCGCCCTGCACTTCCAGGTGCCGGCGGGCGGGCCCGTCGGCCGGCGGCAGCTTGGCCCAGGTGGTGGCGCCGGAGGCGACGAGGGCGCCCAGGGCACCGCCGGCCACGGCGCCGGCAGTGGCGAAGGCGATCCCGCCGATCGCGTAGTCGGCGTCGGTGACGGCGTCGTTGCTGTCGCCGCCGAAGTCGATCAGGCTCACCAGGCCGATGCCCGCGATCGCCCCCAGCACGCCGCCGAACGAGGCGCCCCCGCTGAAGCCGTGGCCGGCGGCCGCCACCTCCCGGCGGGCGCGCACCACCTCGTCCAGGGGCCAGGCCGTCGTCGCCGGACCGCCGGGTGCGTTGGCCAGGCGCACCGAGTCGGCGTCGACGGTCACGAGGTAGCCTTCGGCGATGTCGCCGTCGTCCCTTTGCAACTGGACCCGGGCGTCCGGCGGCATCCGGAGCAGGCGGCGCGCCAGCACGTCGGGCGTGTCGGCCGCGTGGGCCGGCGCAGGGAGGACGAGGGTCAGGACCAGGAGGGCGATCGAACCGGTCGGGATGGCGGGATATGGTGTCGTCATGGTCTTCCTCCGGCCCGCGGGGACGGGCCCGCCGCGGCAGCCGTGCGGGGTCGTGATCAAAGGCATCGTGGACCAAAGGGTTCCGGCGGCCAAGAAGAAACCCTGGACGGCACCCGGGACCGGGGTGGACGCGGCCGCGAGCGCTTCCTATCGTCACCCCATGCGCGTTGCCGATGTTCTCGAACTCCTGGCCTTCCGGGGCACGGTCGGACTGCTGCGGCGGCTGCCCTACGGCGCCGCCGAGGGCTGCCTGCGCCTGGGCGCCCGCCTGGTGGGACCGGTGGGTGGCCTGCGGCGGCGGGTGGTGGACGCCCAGTTGGCGGCCGTGTACCCGGACCTGGACCCGCGCCGGCGCCGCGCCCTGCGGGCCGCGGTCTACGACCACCTGGGCCGGACGGCGGCGGAAGTGTTCTGCGCCGATCCCGGCCGGCTGGCCGCGTCGGTGCGGGTGGATCCGGGCTGGGAGACCCTGGACCGGGCCATGGCCGCCGGCCGCGGCGTCATCGTGGTCACCGGGCACCTGGGAAACTTCGAGCTGGGCGGCCGCGTGCTGGCGGCCCGCTATCCCCTGCTGGACGTGGTCAAGCCCCAGCGCAACGAGGCTTTCGACCGGGACCTGGACGCCCTGCGCAACCGCCACGGCATCGCCACCGTACCTGTGGACCGTGCCGGGCATGCCGTGCTGACCCACCTCAAGGGAGGCGGCATGGTCTCCCTGCTGGTGGACCAGGACGCGGGCGCCGGCGGGCTGCGCCTCGATTTCCTGGGGCGGCCGGCCAGCACCTGGCCGGGCGCGGCCCGGCTCGCCCTGCGCACCGGGTGTCCGGTGGTGCCGGTGGCGATCCTGCGGGAGGGGCCGGGGCACGTCTTCTACATCGGCGAGGCCGTCATCGCGGCGCCGGGGCCGGCGACGCCGGACCGGGTGGCCGCCCTGATGCGGCGCATCTCCGACGGGGTGGAGGCGTTCGTCCGCGTCCGTCCGGAACAGTGGTTCTGGGTCCATCGGCGCTGGAAGGGGGCCGATGCGGCCCGCACGGGGGAGACGACGGCATGACACGGACGCTGCGGCTGATGATCCCGGTTCTCCTGGCGACAATCGCCGGCGACGGCGCTGCGCGTGCCCCTGACGGAGCGCGGGGCGCGGGTCCCGTCTGGCTGGCGCCCGGTGTGGTGACCACGGCGGTCACCACCCGCGACGCGGCCTTCCGTCCCGACGGCCGTGAGCTCTGCTTCACCATGGCGGCGCCGGGCTACGCCCAGGCGGTCATCTGCGTCAGCCGCCGCGACGGCGACCGCTGGACCGAACCGGAGGCGGCGCCCTTTTCCGGCGACGCCCGCTGGGTCGACCTCGAGCCCGCCTTCGCGCCCGACGGGCGCAGCCTCTACTTCACGTCCACGCGCAACGCGGCCGGCGACGGCGCCGACGACGCCGACCTGTGGCGGGTGGCGCGCCGGAGCGACGGTTGGGGCGAACCCGAACCGGTCGGCGCGCCTGTCAACAGCGGCCTGCAGGAGTACTACCCCTCGCTGACCGCCGGCGGCACCCTGTACTTCACGCGGGCCGACTCCAGCGGCCGCATCAACAGCATCTGGCGGTCGCGGCCCGACGGGCACGGCGGCTTCGTGACGCCGGAACGCCTGCCGGCGCAGGTCAATTGCGGCACCACCCGGTTCAACGCCTGGGTGGCGCCCGACGAGAGCCGGCTCGTCCTTTCGGTGGTGGGCCTGCCCGGCAACCACGGGCTGGCCGACTACTGGCAGGTGAGGCGGCGTGCCGACGACACCTGGGCCGAACCCGAGAACCTGGGCGCCCGGGTCAACGCCGGCCTGGGCCGCGCCTGGTCCTGCACCGAGACGCCCGGCGGCGGGACCTTCGTCTACATGGCCGCGCCCGCCGGCGACGATCCCTGGCCGCGGTCCTGGGGCGTGCTCCAGGCCCGGGCCGGCGCGCCGGGGGCCGCCGGCGGCATCGCCCTGCTGGCCGTCGACGCCCTGGACGCAGCGGGCCCCGGCACCGCCGCCCTGGCCCCATCCGTGACTCCGGTGCCCTTCCCCGAGGTGCGCGGCCCCTGGCTGGGCCAGGACCCGCCCGGCCGCGAGCCCGAGCTGTTCGCGCCGGGGTTGCTGTCCACGGGCCTGCACGAGCGCGACGTGCTGGTGCTGCCCAGTGGCCGGGAGATCTGGTACGGGCTGATGGACCTGGGCATCCTGACGGTGATGAGCACCCGGCTGGTGGACGGCGTCTGGACCGAGCCGCGGCCGGTGCCTTTCCACGACGATCCGGAGTTCGCCTGCTTCGAACCGACCCTCTCGGCCGACGGCTCCCGCGTGTTCTTCCTCTCGAACCGGGCGGCCCCCGGCCAGGAGCAGGGGGAGGGCTGGGCCAACCAGAACATCTTCACGGCGCGGCGCACCGCCGACGGCTGGACTGGGGCCACGGCGTTGCCGCCGCCGGTGACCAGCGACGAGGCCGAGTACTTCCCCAGCCTGGCCGCCGACGGCACCCTCTACTTCACCCGCGAGGACGCGGCCGGCGCGGCGATCTGGGCCGCCGAACCCGAGGGCGACGGCTTCGCCGCGCCGCATCGCCTGCCGCCGGCGGTCAACCGGACCGGCCGCGTGTTCAATGCCACCGTCGCGCCGGACGAGGGTTGGATCATCGCCTGTGTGGGGGACGATCCCGCCAACCTGGGGGCGATCGACTACTGGATCAGCTTCCGCGGCGACGACGGCGCGTGGCGGCAGGCGGTCAACCTGGGGACCCGCTTCAACGGCCCCGACACCCGCGCCGCCAGCGTCTCCCTGGCACCGGACGGCTCGGTGCTCTTCTTCAGCTCGCGCCGCGAGGTGGGGGAGCCGTTTCCCGACCATCGCGTGACCCCGGCCGAACTGCGCCGGCGCCGCGGCGAGCCCGGCTGCGGCAGCGCGGACCTCTGGTGGATCGATGCGGGAGTGTTGGCGGATTATCAATTGTAAACCACTGTTATATTTGACGTTAAGTTTCGATTATTAAGAATCGATTGTCATTGTGATGAATTTGTGATATTTTCCCCCTCGGAGCGGCACCCGTGCCGTTGGGTTGGGCCCGGTCGCGTCCGGGCATGCCGAAGGGGGAGCATCATGAGGATGAAGCCGCTCGCCGTCTTCGTCGTGACCTTGATATTCGTCAATTTCTACGCCGCGGGTGACGCGGACGCACGCAATCCTTTCCGCCGGGCCTTCTTCGACCGCTACCCCGCCGCCGTGGGCACCCAGCTGGACAATCTGCCGAGCCACGCCAACCACTGCGGCGTCTGCCACTTCGACTTCTCGGGGGGCGGCCAGCGCAATCCCTACGGCGTGTCGCTGGAGGCGCGGCTGAACCTGGGTATGAGCATCAGCGAAGCCCTGGCCGACGTGGAGCTGGAGGACGGCGACAACGACGGCTTCAGCAACCTGGTCGAGGTGACCGACGTCACCGATTTCAGCAACACGCCAAGCTTCCCGGGCCTGAAGGCAAGCAACTACACTGCCGCCCTGAACGTGGACCTGGCGGATCTGGTGCCGTACTTGACGCCGTCGGGCGCCACGGACACCGAGCCGCCGACGGTGGCGGTCCTCGCCCCGGCCGGTGGCGCGTCGCTGGACGCGGAGACGATGTTGAACGTGCAGTGGACGGCTGACGATCCCAGCGGCGTGACCGCCGTGGCCGTCGACCTGTCCGACGACGGCGGCGGCCACTGGCGCCGCCTGGCCCAGGGTCTGGTCAACAGCGGCAGCGCCGACATCTTCCTGCCCAACCTGCCGGGCGCGGCCATCCTGCGGGTGGCCGCCACCGACGCCGCGGGCAACGTGGGCACGGGCCAGAGCGGCAGCTTCGGCATCAACGGCCGGACCACGGGCATCGTCCCGACCACCCTCCGCGATTTCGACCTGCCGGGCACCCAGCCCTTCGGCGGCGGCGTCGCCGAGGATCCGTCCCAGACCTGCATCGCCTGCCACGGCGATTACGATCCGGACGTCGAGCCCTGGTCCAACTGGCAGGGCAGCATGATGGCCCAGGCCATGCGCGATCCCCTGTACCTGGCCACCCTGCGCGTGGCCGACAGCGTGGCGCCGTCGGTGGGCGATCTCTGCCTGCGCTGCCACACGCCCAACGGCTGGGCCGAGGGCCGCTCGCTGGACACCACGGCCCACGGCCTGATCACCAAGGACTACCAGGGCATCCAGTGCGACTTCTGCCACAGCCTGGTGGACCCCGTGTACGCGGACGGCGTGAGCCCGGCCATCGACGCGGACATCCTCGCCCGGGTGGCCGACGTGCCGGCCGTCCCCGCCAACGGCAGCTTCGTGCTGGATCCGGACCCGGTGCGCCGCGGACCCTACGCCGACGCGCAGGCCTCCCACCAGTTCCTGTACTCGCCGTTCCACCGCGAAGCCGACTTCTGCGGTACGTGCCACGACGTCAGCAACCCGGTGTTCATCAAGGGCAACGGCGACGGCACCTACGACGTGCAGGCCCTGGACACCGCCCACCCGGACGGCGACCGGCGCAACATGTATCCGGTCGAACGCACCTTCAGCGAGTGGTCGGCCAGCGAGTACGCGTCCGCCGGCGTCTATCAGCCCCAGTTCGCGGGCGACAAGCCCGACGGCATGGTGTCGTCCTGCCAGGACTGCCACATGCACGACGTGACCGGGGTCGCGGCGTCCATCGCCGGCACGCCGACCCGCGGCGACCTGGGCCTGCACGACCTGACGGGCGGCAACACCTTCATCCCGGACATCCTGCCGGTGTTCTTCCCGGCAGACGTGGATCCCGTCGAACTGCAGGCGGGCAAGCTGCGGGCCCAGGCCATGCTGACCCTGGCGGCCACCCTCCAGGTGACCTCCGACAACCGGGATTACCGCCCCGGGCATCAACGTGCGGGTGACCAACGAGACCGGGCACAAGCTGCCCTCGGGCTACCCCGAGGGGCGGCGCGCCTGGCTGAACGTGAAGGCCTACGACGGCGCCGACCAGCTGGTCTTCGAGTCGGGGGCCTACGACCCGGACACGGGCGTGCTGACCCACGACGCCGCCGCGAAGATCTACGCAGATCGAGGGCGGCATCTCCACGCGGCTCTCGGCCATCATCGGCCTGCCGGCGGGCCCGTCGTTCTACTTCCCGCTGAACGATTCGGTCTACACGGACAACCGCATCCCGCCGCGCGGCTTCACCAACGCCGCCTTCACCGCGATCCAGTCGCCGCCGGTGGGCTACACCTACGCCGACGGCCAGCACTGGGACGACACCCACTACACCCTGCCCGACGGGCGATGCGGGTGGAGGTCGCCCTCTGGTACCAGAGCACCTCCAAGGAGTACGTGGAGTTCCTGCGGGACAACAACACGGTCGACGACACGGGCAGCAGCTCTACGACGCCTGGGTCGCCGCCGGCCGCGCGGCGCCGGTGGCCATGGCCCAGCAGTCGCTGGCCCTGGACCTGTCGGGGGCGCGGGACGACCTGCCCCGCGTGCTGGCCCTGTCCCAGAACTACCCGAACCCGTTCAATCCCCAGACCTTCATCGAGTACGCGCTGCCCGGGGCGCAGCGGGTGAGCCTGAAGATCTACGACGGCCGGGGACGCCTGGTGCGCACGCCTGGTCGACGGCGTGGCAGGCGCGGGCAGCCCACCGCGTGGTCTGGGACGGCCGCGACAACGCGGGCCGCGCCGCCGCCTCGGGGGTCTACCACTACGTGCTGAAGACGGCAGGACGCGAACTGCGCCGCAAGATGACCCTGCTCCGCTGACGCGGCGCGGCCCCGCGCGGGGGAGGCGTGGCTGGTCCGACGCATCCGGACGCATCAACGGGGCCGCCGTCGCGGGACGGCGGCCCCGATCTTTACGCCCGGCCGCGGCCGTGCTAGCCTGTCGCGGCCCACGCGAGGAGCGCGAAACCGCCGGCCGGAAGGATCCCATGGCCCACCTGTATCCCCTGGACTGGACTCGTCATCGCCGCCTACGTGGTCCTGACCGTGGCCCTGGGCCTGGTCTTCCGCAAGCGGGCCGTCGGGGTCGGCCGAGGAGTACTTCCTGTCGGGCCGTACCCTGCCCTGGTGGGTGCTGGGCACCAGCATGGTGGCCACCACCTTCGCCGCCGACACGCCCCTGGCGGTGACCGGCTTCGTCCGCGGCCACGGCATCTGGTACAACTGGTTCGGCTGGCACTACGTGCTGAGCCAGATGCTGGCGGTGTTCCTGTTCTCCCGCTTCTGGCGCCGGGCCGAGGTGCTGACGGACAACGAGCTGATCGAGCTGCGCTACAGCGGCCGGCCGGCGGCCTTCCTGCGCGGCTTCAAGGCCGGCTACTTCGCCCTGCTCTACAACTTCATCGTCCTGGGCTGGGTGCTCAAGGGGATGGGCACCATCGCCCAGTCGGTGCTGGGGGTCGATCCCTTCTGGTCGGTGGTCGGCGGCGGCGGCGGCTGGCCCTGTGCTACGCCCTGCTGGCGGGCTTCTGGGGCGTGGTGGTCACCGACGTGGTGCAGTTCGGCCTGGCCATGGCCGGGTCGATCACCGTGGCGGTGCTCGCGGTGCAGCGCGTCGGAGGCATGGCCGCCCTCAAGGCGCACCTGGCGGCCTCGCCCCTGGTCACGGCCAACACCCTGGCCTTCATTCCCGGCGGCGGGCTGGGCTGGGATTCGGACCTGTTCCGGTTCCTGGTCTTCGTCTCGCTGATGTGGTGGGCCAGCCACAACGCCGACGGCGGCGGCTACATCATCCAGCGCATGGCCGCGGCCAAGAACGAGCGCCACGCCCGCGGGGCCACCCTGTGGTTCGTGGTGGCCAACAACGCCATCCGCTACTGGCCCTGGATCGCCACGGCCCTGGCCTCCCTGGTGATCCTGCCCGTCACGCCCGGCCGGCGGCGACGAGGCGGCCTACCCGCTGGTGATGCTGAAGGTGCTGGGGCCGGGCCTGCTGGGCATGCTGCTGGTCAGCTTCTTCGCGGCCTTCATGTCCACGGTGGACACCCACCTCAACTGGGGCGCCAGCTACCTGGTCAACGACATCTGGCGGCGCTTCCTGCGGCCCCGGGCCTCCGAGAAGGAGGCCGTGGTGGTGGCCAAGGTCTGCGTGGTGCTGATGATGGTCTGCGCCGTGGTCGTGGCCTTCGCCCTGGGCAGCATCGGCAAAGCCTGGCTCTTCGTCTGGGCCATGGGGGCGGGCATCGGGCCGGTGCTGATCCTGCGCTGGTTCTGGTGGCGGATCAGCGCCTGGAGCGAGATCGCGGCCCTGGCGTCGTCGGTGCTGCTGGCCGTGGGGTTCGAGGTGGCGGCCAAGGTGCAGAGCGGCGCCGCGTACGTGCTGTTCGCCACGCCGGTGCGGGTGGGCGGCGTCGAGCTGGCCACCCACCACAAGGCCCTGATCCTGGTGCCGGTGACCATCGTCGTGTGGCTGACGGCGACCTTCGCGACGCGCCCGGTGGAGGACGAGCGTCTGGAGTCCTTCTACCGGCGGGTGCGGCCCGGCGGCTGGTGGGGGCCGGTGGCCCGGCGGGCGCCCGAGGTGGTCTGCGACGGGCTCTCGCGCCAGGTGATCCTGGCCTGGGCGGCGGGCTGCGCGGCGGTCTTCGGCCTGCTGTTCGGCCTGGGCAAGCTGGTCCTGGGCGAGCCCGGGCCGGCGGCCCTGCTGCTGCTGATGGCGGTGGCCGGCGGCGTGGTGGTGGCGCGGGAGCTGCGGCGCACCTGAGGCCGGGGTCAGGCGGTGGCGGCCGAGGAGTGCGCCCGTGGCCGGTCCCGCGGGCAGGCGGAAGCGGAAGAGCGAGCCCGCGCCCGGGCTGCTCTGCACCTCGAGGCGGCTGCCGTGCCCCTCGACGATGCGCGCGGAGATGGCCAGCCCCAGGCCGGAGCTGCGGCTCAGGTGGTCGCCCGGCCCCGTCGCCGGGCAGGGCCGGTGCGGCTCTTGTCCCCGGTGTAGAAGCGTTCGAAGATGTGGGGCAGGTCCTCCGGATCGATGCCGATGCCGGTGTCGGCCACCTCCACCACCACGGCCTCGTCCTCCCGCCGCGCGCCGCACGGCCACCCGCCCGCCGGCGCGGCGTGAACTTGATCGCCGTTCTCCACCAGGTTCTGCAGCACCCGGCCGATCTGCAGGGGGTCGCCGTGGGCCTCGGGCAGGTCCGGCTCCAGCTCCAGGTCCAGGTCCAGCTCGCGGTCGCCGGCGGGCGCCGGCGCAGCGGTCCACGCACCGCCCGGCCAGCTCGCCGAGGGAGAAGTCCTCGCAGTGGAAGGCGGTCTGCCCCGAGTCCATGCGCGAGAGCATCAGCACGTGCTCGATCAGCCGGTCCAGGTGGTCGAGCTTGTCGGTGATCACCGCCAGGTAGCGGTGCCGCTCCTCCTCGCCCACGTCGCGGCCGCCCATGGCGAGGGTCTCGATGTAGCCGCGCAGGCTGGCCAGGGGCGTGCGCAGGTCGTGGCTGACGTTGGCCACCAGCTGGCGCTGGAAGCGCTCCTTCTGGGTCAGCTCGCCGACCATGCCCTCGATGCGCTCGGCCATGGCGTTGAAGTGCCGGCCGAGGGCGCCGATCTCGTCGGCACTGGTGCCGGGCACGCGCGCCGCCAGGTCGCCGGCGGTGAAGGAGGCCACGCCGGTGGAGAGACGGCGGATGCGCCGGGTGGTCCAGAACATGATGATCATGGACGAGGCCGCGGCGTAGACCAGCAGCAGCAGCAGGGCGTTCAGCCCCATCCGGCGCTCGCCCGCTCGATCTCGCCCACGGCGACGGTGGGGGGCATGAAGCTGGCCGCCAGGTAGGCGGCGGGGTGCTCCGGCGAGCCGCCGGGCGGGACGATGCGCCGCACCTCGAAGATGCGGTTCACGTAGGCGGTGATGTCGTCGGCCACGGGGTACGAGCCGAAGTCCCATTCGCCGTCGGACATGTCCCGCAGCAGGCGCGGGTCGACCGCGGCCACGGCGCCGTCCAGGCTGTCGGGGGCGGTGGACCAGGCGTAGCGGCCGGCGGCGTCGAAGACGATGACCTCGGCGTCGAAGTCGGCGACTGGTCGGCCCGTAGTCCCGGAGCAGCGCCGGCGGTGGCGGCCGAGTCGGCCGTCAGGGGCGCCAGGCGCGCGGCCAGGGTGTCCATCTCGGCCGACGGACAGGTCCTCGTACCAGTGCTCCTCGGCGCTGTTGTCGTAGGCCGAGTAGAGGGACGAGTCCATCCACAGGTAGTAGACGCCGCCGCTGACGGCCAGCAGCAGCACGAACGACCGCCGTGATGCGGAAATGGAGGGTCGTGACCAGGTTCGGCTGGCGCATCTCAGGTCCCGACGGCCGCCGGCTCGTCGGTGAACCGGTAGCCGATGCCCCACACCGTCAGGATCAGGCGGGGGCGGTTGGGGTTGGCCTCGATCTTGTTGCGCAGCCGGTTCACGTGGGAGTTGACCGTGTGCTCGAAGACGTCGGCGTCGCTTTCCCAGATCAGGTCCAGCAGCTGGCGCCGGCTGAAGGTGCGGCCCGGCCGCGAGGCGAGGGTGTGCAGCAGGTCGTATTCCTTGACCGTCAGCTGCACCGGCTTGCCGCGCACGGTGACCTTGCGCTTGGCGTGGTCGATGGCCAGTTCGCCCAGCTCGATGACCTGGTCGCCGGCGGCGATGCGCGCGATCTCCTCGGCCCGCGCCACCCGGCGCAGCAGCACCTTCACCCGGGCCACCAGTTCGCGGATGCTGAAGGGCTTGGTCAGGTAGTCGTCGCAGCCCAACTCCAGGCCCAGCACCTTGTCGGCTTCCTCGCCGCGGGCGGTGAGCATCAGCACCGGCGTGCGCCGGTCCGTGGCGCGGATCTCCTTGAGCACCTCGATGCCGGACAGGCTGGGCAGCATCCAGTCCAGGACCACCAGCGCGTAGTCGCCGCCCTGGAAGGCGCGCAGGCCGGCCTCCCCGTCGGCGGCCGAGCCGCCACGTGGAAGCCTTCGGTGCGCAGGTGCATGTCCAGCAGGTCGATCAGTTCCCGGTCATCCTCGACCACGAGGATCCGGCGGGCGTGGCTGTCGGCGGCGGTCATGGAAATCGGTGCTCCCTCGCGTGGCTGGCTCCCCCCTCGGCACTGCGGTAACTGCAATTATAACTGGATGATATTTCGTCTTGCAAGACAAGCGGTGCCGCGGTGCACGCACACCGATGCCGGGGTTGCGGTCCGGCCGCCGTCGCCCCCATAATCCCGGCGGAATCCCCGAACGACCCCCGCGACCAGGAGCGTGCCATGGCCGAGCCCGCACTGCAGTTGCCCCCGGTGGGCGAACCGATCCTCACCCTCGAGGGGGTGACCAAGCACTACGGCGAGACGCGCGCGGCCCAGGACGTCAACCTCGCCATCCCGCGCGGCAGCCATCTACGGCTTCCTCGGGCCCCAACGGTGCGGGCAAGACCACCACCATCCGCAGCATCATGAACATCATCCTGCCGGACGCGGGGGAGATCCGCCTGGCGGGCCGCAAGCTCGACCGCAGCCTCAGCGACCACATCGGCTACCTGCCGGAGGAGCGCGGGCTCTACCGCAAGATGAAGTGCCGCGAGCAGCTCGCCTACCTGGCCGAGCTGAAGGGCCTGGCCCGGCGCGAGGCGCTGACCCGCGCCGACCGCTGGCTGGACCAGCCTGGGCCTGGGCGAGTGGAAGGACCGGAAGGTCGAGACCCTGAGCAAGGGCATGCAGCAGAAGATCCAGTTCGCGGCCACGTTCATCTTCGAGCCGGACCTGGTGATCCTGGACGAGGTGTTCAGCGGGCTGGATCCCCTGAACATCGAGCTGCTGCGGGACATGATCCTGCAGGAGAAGGCGAAGGGCACCACCATCCTCTTCTCCACCCACATGCTGCACGAGGCGGAGAAGGTCTGCGACGCCATCTGCCTGATCGACGACGGCGCGGTGATCCTCGACGGCACCATGGCCGAGGTCCGCGCGGCCTTCCCCCTGCGCTCGGTGCGCGTGGCCTGGGACGGCGACGTGCAGCCCCCCGCCGACCTGCCGGGCGTGGCCCGGACCGAGGCCAGCGAGGGGGGCTGGCTGCTGACCGTGGACGAGGGCGTCGACCCCGCGTCCCTGCTGACGCGCCTGGCGGCCGCCGGGCGCCTGACCTACTTCTCGGCCGGCCGGCCGAGCCTGAGCGAGATCTTCCTGGCCGCGGTCGCGCGCCAGCGGGCGGAGGTGGCGGCATGAGAAGGGTCTGGACCATCATCCGCAAGGAGTACCTGGAGCGCGTGCGCTCCAAGAGCTTCGTGGTCGGCACCCTGCTGGGGCCGGCGCTCATGTCCATGTTCATCTGGCTGCCGATCCTGGTGGCCAACTCCAGCGGCGACGGCGAGCGCACCGTGGCCGTGGCGGATCCCTCGGGCGAATGGTACACGCCGTTCGCCAAGGCGGTGGCCGACCGCGGCGCCACCCACCTGCACCTGGTGCCGGTGGACTGCCCGACCGGCGACGCCGACGCCTGCGTCGCCCGGGTGAAGCAGATGATCCTCGACGGCACCGTCGGCAGCGGCGTGGTCATCGCCGCCGACTTCCTGAAGACGGGCCAGGCCAGCTACTACAACAACTCGGTCAGCTCGCTGGTGGTGATGAACGAGACCCTGCGCCCGGCCCTGAGCCGCGTGCTGCGCGAGGGCCGGTTCGCCGAGGCCGAGGTGGACAACCAGCTCTACTCCTACCTGACCGCCGGCAGCGACTGGACCTCGGTCACCGTCAACGCCGAGGGCGGCGAGAAGCATCAGAACGAGGACGTGGTCATGGGCATGGCCTTCGTGCTCATCATGATCCTCTACATCATGGTGATCATGTACGGCAGCCACACGCTGACCGCCGTGATCGAGGAGAAGAACACCCGCATGGCCGAGGTGCTGCTGGCCAGCGTCGCGCCCAAGGACCTGATGCTGGGCAAGGTGCTGGGCATCGGCCTGGCCGGCCTGACCCAGTTCGCCGTCTGGACGGCCACCTTCCTGGCCGTCTCCCAGCGCGGCATCACGGTGGGGGACATCTCCCTGGACGCCGGCGTGCTGTCGCCCCTGGTGCTGGCCTCGTTCCTGATCTTCTTCGTGCTGGGCTTCTTCCTCTACGCCACCCTCTACGCGGGGGTGGGGGCCATGTGCAACACGGTGCAGGACAGCCAACAGTTCCACATGCCCCTGGCCATGGGTCTGGTCATCCCCATGACCCTGCTGACCCTGGTGCTGCGGGCTCCCGATTCGCCGCTGGCGGTGATCCTGAGCCTGGTGCCGTTCTTCGCGCCGGTGCTGATGTTCATGCGGGTGTGCGTCGAGACGCCGCCCCTGTGGCAGATCGGGCTGTCCTGGGCGTTGATGATCGGCACGATCCTCCTGGCGGCGCGGGGAGCGGGCAAGCTGTTCCGCGTCGGCATCCTGATGCACGGCGCGTCGCCCACCTGGGCCACGCTGGCCAAGGTCCTGCGCAGCTGAGCCCGCGGTGCGCCCGCGGCGCAGACGACGGCGCCCCCGGTTCCGCGGAACCGGGGGCGCCGTGACGTTCCGGTCCGATCGCTAGTGCAGGACCTCGATCGTGAAGGTGTCGCCGGGCTCGATCGCGTCCAGCGCCTCCATGCCGCGGGTCACGTGCCCGAACACCGTGTAGCGCCCCACCAGGTGGGGCTGCTCGCTGAGGGTGACGAACCACTGGCAGCCGCCGGTGTCCTTGCCGCTGTGGGCGATGCCCACGGTGCCGCGGGTGTAGGCCTGGGGGCTCCACTCGCTGCGGATGGTGTAGCCGGGGCCGCCCCAGCCGGTGCCGGTGGGATCGCCGCCCTGGTCCACGAAGTCCGGCACCACCCGGTGGAAGGTCAGCCCGTCGTAGAAGCCGCGCCGGGTCAGGTCCAGGAACATGGCGCAGGTGTTGGGGGCCGCCTCGCCGTCCAGGGCGATCTCGAAGTCGCCGCGGGCGGTGGCCACGCGCACCCGGGGAGCCTGGAACGGCAGGGCCAGCGGCGGCTGGGCCGGGTCGCGGCGCGCGGCCGGCAGGGTCGCCCGCAGGCTGGGCTCGCCGGGAATCAGGTTCTCCGGCAGCAGGCCCGTGGCCAGGGCCGTCTTGCGGGCCTCCAGGCGGATGCGCAGGTCCGGGTCGTCGAAACAGCGCCGCAGCAGGTCGGCGGCCGTGCTGTCCAGGTCGGCCGGGCTGGTCCACACCGAGTCGGGAACCGCCCACATGGCGGCCACGCTGCCGAGGGCCGCCAGCACCAGGTCCCCGTGCCAGGGACCGGCGGGGGCCCGGCCCACGGCCAGGGTCGCCGCGGCGGTGAAGTCGCCCGGGAACGCCCCCAGGTGCGCGGCGGCGGTGGCCCGGGCGACGGGATGGCCGGTCAAGGCCGCGCCGGCCAGGAACCCGTCGACGGCGGCGCGGTCCAGGTCGGCGGCGCGGGCCACGAACGCGTCGATGATGGCCGCGTCGATCATGGGGTTGCGCTCGCTCCGGGGCGGGATCGCCGCGCCCGGCGCCACCAGGTACCGGGCCGGATCCGGGTCCAGGGCCATGGTCGCCGTCAGCAGCGCCGCCTGCACCGAGGGCGCCGACTCCGTGTCCAGGCGCGCCCGCAGGTCGGCCAGACCGCCCGCGCCCCGCAGGGCGGCGTAGGCCGCCGCCGCGGCCGCGCGGGGCCCGGTCTCCCGGTCGTCCAGGTGGCCGCGCGCCGCCCGGGCCAGGCGGATCCGCCACACCGGGAGCAGGCTCTCCTGCGCCGCCGCCTCCGGGGGCAGGGCGCGGTCCTGGGCCAGGGCGGCCATGGCCTGCAGGGCGGCCATGGCCAGGTGGCCGTCGGCGTCGCCGGCCTGGTCCACCAGCCACGTGGAGGCCTCGGTCAGGGGACCGTCGGGGGCGCCGGCGCGCCAGGGCGCCCAGGGCCCGGCAGGCGGCGACACCCACCCGCACCCGGTCGCGGCCCCGGAAGGCGCCGTCGCCACAGGTGGCCAGCACCGCCGCCCGGGCGTCGTCGCCGCCCAGGCGGGCCAGGGCCCGGTAGGCGTGGACCCGCACCTGGACGCGACCGCTGCGGGCGTGGGGGACCACCAGGGGCACGAGGGTGGAGTCGGGCAGGACGCTCGCTGCAGCGCAGCACCCGCCACAGCACCTCCGGCTCGGCGCTGGTCAACCCCGCCTGCAAGGCGCGTCAGCAGCGCGGCGTGCGGCACCAGCTTCGCCTGGTTGCGCAGGGCGTCCCAGGCCAGGGCCTGCTCGGCGGGTTCGCCCGCGGCGGCGACCACCAGCAGGGCGTCGCCCCGGTTGGGCACCTGGGCCAGTCCTCTGCAGGGCGGCCGCGCGCACCCCGGCCCGTTCGTCGGCCGGCGGCGCTCTCCAGGGCCGGCACCGCCAGGGTGTCGCCCAGGACGCCGAGGGCGAAGCAGGCGGCCTCGCGCACGGTCAGGCTGCGGTCGTCCAGGCGTTCCAGCAGCCGGGGGAGCACGTCGTCGCGGCCGATCAGGCCCGCCGCCCGCACCGCCGCCAGGCGCACGTGGGCGTCGGGACAGGCCAGCATCTTCGGCCAGGGAGTCGGCGGGGGCCAGCCGCTGATCCTGCCAGCGGGCGACGGCCTCCAGGCGGGCGGGACGGTCGTCGGCGCCGGCCAGGCAGCCCGCCAGCGCCGCCAGCAGCAGCGACAGCAGGAGGGCCGTCCGGAGCAGGGCGGCCGGGAGGTCGGATGGAACATCGCAGGGCTCCTGTCGCGGGTACGGGGAACGACGGCCAAGACTAGCACCGGCGCTGCGCCGGGGCCAACGAGGGGATTTTGACCGCCGCGGCCCCCGGTGCTACCATGCCGGTCCACCTGCCAACCCGGGAGAACGACACCATGCGCACCGCCGTGCTCGGCGCCACCGGCCTCGTGGGCCGGACCATGCTCCGCCTGCTGGAGGACTGTGCCTGGGTGACCGGCGACCCCGTGGCCCTGGCCAGCGCCCGCTCCGCCGGCGCCGCGCTGCCGTTCCGCGGCGGCCACGTGATCTGCCGCGAGGTGGCCGCGGACGCCTTCGCCGGGGTGGAGGTGGCCCTGTTCAGCGCCGGCGGCGAGGCCAGCCGGCCGCTGGGGGCCGGTGGCCGCGGCGGCCGGCGCCTGGGTGGTGGACAACTCCTCGGCCTTCCGCATGGACGCGGACGTGCCCCTGGTGGTGCCGGAGATCAACGGGCGCCTGGTGGCCGCGCGCGGCCCGGCGGCGGCATCATCGCCAATCCCAACTGCTCCACCATCCAGATCGCCATGGCGGTGGCGCCGCTGGCCGAGGCCTTCGGCCTGGAGGCCGTGCACGTGACCACCCTGCAGGCGGTGTCGGGGGCCGGGCAGCGGGCCGTGGCCGAACTGGAGCGGCAGGACGCCGGCGAGCGCGCCCGACCGGCGACGATCTTCCCGCGGCCCATCGCCGGCAACGCCATCCCCGCCATCGGCGCGCCCCTGGACGACGGCTCCTTCGAGGAGGAGGCCAAGGTGGAGCGGGAGCTGCGCAAGATCCTGGACCGCGCCCGACCTGGCGGTCACCTGCACCGCCACCCGGGTGCCGGTGGTCACCGGCCACAGCGCCGCGGTGCGGGTGGTCTGCGCGCGGCCGGTGGACCGCGACGGCGGCCGCGGCCGCCCTGGCCGCCTGGCCCGGCGTCGAGGTCGGTCGCCGATCCCCACGACTACGCCACGCCCCGGGAGATCGCCGGGCGCACCGTCTGCCACGTGGGCCGCTGTGCCGGTCCGATCCCGACCGACCCGCGCGCGCCTGCTGCTGTGGGTGGTGGCGGACAACCTGCTCAAGGGCGCGGCCTGGAACGCCGTGCAGATCGCCGACCTGCTGGCCGCGGGAGCCCGCCGCATGATCCCCGGACCCGCCTTCGCGCCGGCCGCGCCGCGCCGGCCCCTCCTGAGCGGGACTCCACCCGGGCGTGCGCCTGCATGGCCGCGGTGCTGGCGGTGGCCTCGGCCTATGTCCTGCCCGCAGCCGGGGCGGTGCGCCCTGGCCGGCGTCACCGCGGCGCTGCTGGCGGCGGCCGGGCTGGACCCCGGGCGGCAGCTGCGGGCCCTGGCGCCCTGGTGGCCGGTGGCGGTCCTGGTGCTGGCGCGTGCACACCCTGACCACGACGGCGGCCGCGCCCCTGGGGCACCCCTCCTGGGCGGGCGCTGGCCGCCGGCGGCGAGGCCCTGCTGCGGGTGGCCGCCTCGGCCGGCGGCCTGGCCCTGCTGGTGCGCACCACCTCCCTGGACGATCTGGTGGGCGGCCTGCGCTGGTGGACTGCGCCCCTGCGGCGCTGGGTGCTGGCCGACGATGACCTGGGCCTGGTGCTGGCGGTGGCCCTGGGCACGGCGCCGGCTGCTGCTGGGGGAGGCCCGCCGGGTCGAGGCGGTGGCGACGCTGCGCCGCGCACGGCGCCGGCGGGCGGCCGCGCCCGGCGCGGTGCTCCTGCGCCGGGCCCGCGACCGGGCCGCGGTGGTCGTCCCCTGCTGGAGGCCCTGGCCCGCCGGGCCGAAGCCCTGACCCTCAGCCTGCGGCGCCGGCGCCCGCGGGCCGGCGCCGCGGGCCGGCCGCCCGCGGCCGCAGCTGGCGGCCTGGGCCTGTGGGCGGCGGCCCTGGCGCTGCTGGCTGGTCGGGCGGCGGACCGGGGGAGGGCTGGTGAGGCGGTGACCGTCCGCGTGCGCATCGACCTGGCCTACGTGGGCGCCGCCTTCCACGGCTGGCAGGTCCAGCCCGGGCTGCGCACGGTCCAGGGGGAGCTGGCCCGCGGCGCCGAGCCGCCTGCTGGGCCGCGCCGGCGATGCCCGTGGGCGCCGGGCCGCACCGACGCGGGCGTCCACGCCCGCGGCCAGGTGGCCCACCTGGACGTGGCCGCGACGCCGAGAGGCCGACGCGCCTGGTGCGGGCCCTGGCCGGCACCATGCCCGAGGACATGTGCGATCGCCGGCCGTGCGGCCCGTCTCGCCCGACTTCAACGCCCGCCTGTCGGCCACCGCCCGCCGTTACAGCTATCACCTGCTGCTGGGTCCGCGACCTCTTCCGGCCCCACTGCTGGCAGTCTGCCGGACCCCCTGGACCGCGCAGGCCATGGACCGGGCCGCGGCCGACGTCGGTCGGGACCCACGACTTCACCAGCTTCTGCAAGGCGGCATCGCTCAAGGACGACGGCAACCTCTGCGCCGTGGACCTTTGCTCCTTTGATTGGCTGGGCGATTCGGCTATCTTCCACGTGCGTGCGAACCGGTTCCTGCACCACATGGTGCGCAACCTCGTCGGCACCCTCGTGGAGATCGGGCAGGGGCGCCGGCCCGGCGGCGACGGTCCCGGCGATCCTGGCGGCCCGCGCGCGCGTCCCGCGCCGGCGGCATGGCGCCGCCGCAGGGCCTTTTTCTCGAGGAAGTCGGCTACCCCGACCACCTGCTGGATCCCGCCTGGCGGGAACCGGCCGGGGCCCCGGGTGTCGGCGGTCAGCGCGGCGGGCCGGCGGATCCGGACCCGAACGCCGCCCATACCCCGGAAGGAGAGTCCCCGTGAAGTTCTTCATCGACACGGCCAACCTGGAGGCCATCAGGGAAATCAAGGCCATGGGCATGTGCGACGGGGTGACCACCAACCCCAGCCTCATGGCCAAGGCCGGACGACACCGACACCGACGCCCTGCTCCGGGAGATCTGCGCCGTGGTGCAGGGACCGGTCAGCGGCGAGGTGACCGCCCTGGACGCCGAGGGCATGGTCGCCGAGGGCAAGACGCCTGGCCAAGCTGGACGACCACCTGGTGGTCAAGGTGCCCACGACCCTCGAGGGCCTGAAGGCCATCGCCGCCCTGGCGGCCGAGGGCATCGCCGTCAACGCCACCCTGGTGTTCTCGGTGAACCAGGCCCTGCTGGTGGCCAAGGCGGGTGCGGCCTACGTGTCGCCCTTCGTGGGCCGCCTGGACGACGTGGGCGAGGACGGCATGCAGCTGGTGTCCGACATCGTGCGAGGTCTACGACAACTACGACCTGGAGACCGAGATCATCGTGGCTTCCGTCCGCCATCCCATGCACGTGGTGGACGCGGCGCTGCTGGGCGCCCACATCGCCACGATCCCGCCGAACGATGATCCCGAAGCTGGTGGCGCATCCCCTGACCGACAAGGGCCTGGCGGGCTTCATGGCCGACTGGCAGAAGCTGCAGGGCGGAAGCCTAGGCAATGCGCGGCGCGTGGTGGGGAGCCCTGCTGGGCCTGGCGTTGGGCGTGGTGCTGGGGATCGGGCTGCTGGCCTACCGGGGCGGTCTGCCCCACTGGGCCCGCGGACCGACCGGGGAGGCGACCGCCGCGCGCGACAGCGAGCGCGGTGCGCCGCGGTCGGCCGACTCGCGTGGCGGCGGCCGCCGCCAAGGTGGCCGACGTGATCCGGGCCTCCCGCGACAACGCCATCGTGCGGGCCACGGAGCTGGCCTCGCCGGCGGTGGTCTCGGTCAACGTGCGGCAGCAGCAGCAGGTGCAGCGATCCCTACTTCGAGATGCTGGGAGCGCCTGGGCCTGGTCCCGCACCGCGAACGTTCGACGTCAGCATGGGCTCGGGGGTCATCGTGTCCCGCGGACGGCCTGGTCGTCACCAACAGCCACGTGGTGCAGGGGGCGGTGCGAGATCATCGTCACCCTCTCCGACGGCCGCCAGTACCAGGCGGTGCTCGTGGACGACGTCGAGCGCTACGACCTGGCCGTGCTGCGCATCCAGGCGCCGCAACCTGCCGGCGGCGCGGCTGGCCGACGGCGACGACCTGCGCATCGGCGAGTGGGCCATCGCCATCGGCTCGCCCTTCGGCTACCTGCTGGCGGACACCCAGCCGACGGTCACCGTCGGGGTGATCAGCGCCGTGAACCGGGACATCAAGCGCAGACGAACGGCGAGCGCACCTACCTGGGCATGATCCAGACCGACGCCGCCATCAACCCCGGCAACAGCGGCGGCCCCCTGGTCAACACCGAGGGCGAGGTGGTGGGCATCAACACCTTCATCTTCTCCGAGTCCGGGGGCAGCGTGGGCATCGGCTTCGCGGTGCCCGGCCAGCCGGGTGCGCACGGTGCTGGACGAGATCGCACGCTACGGCCACTACCGGGACATCAACCTGGGCCTGTCCCTGTCCCGCATCTCGCCGGTGGCGGTCCGCCGCCTGGGCCTGACCGATCCCGTGGGCCTGATCGTCAGCGACGTCGAGCCGGACGGCCCCGCCTTCCGGGCGGGCCTGCGGCGCCTGGACGTGCTGCGGGAGCTGGGCGGGCAGCGGGTCTCCTCCTTCAGCCAGGTGCTGCGGCTGGTCTACGACGCCAACGTGGGGGACCGGGTCCCCTTCGTGGCCGAACGCGACGGCAAGCGCTGGCAGGGCGAGATCGTCATCGAGGAACTCAAGCGGTCCTGAGCCGCCATCGCGGGTACGCAACCGAACGGAGCAAGCGCGTGAACGAGCAGACGTCGGAGACCCGGTTCCGCCGCGTCCTGGTGACGGGCGGCGCCGGCTTCACGGGCATCAACCTCATCCGCTTCCTGCTGGACCAGGGCGTGGCGGTGCGCTCGGTGGACCTGGCCGGGTTCACCTACGCCGACTGCCGGGACCGCATCGAGCACCTGGTGGGCGACATCCGGGACCGCGCGACCATGGACCGGGCCTGCGCCGGCTGCGACCTGGTGGTGCACGGCGCCATGGCCCTGCCCCTGTACAGCGAGCACGACATCATGACCACCGGCGTCGACGGGACGCGCACGGTGCTGGCGGCCGCCGAGGCCGCGGGCATCGGGCGGGTCATCCACATCTCCTCGACCGCCGTGTACGGCGTGCCCGACCACCACCCGCTGGTGGAGGACGACGAACTGGTCGGGGTCGGCCCCTACGGCCAGGCCAAGATCGAGGCCGAGCACGTGTGCGCAGGAGTTCCGCGGGCGCGGCCTGACCGTGGCCGTGCTGCGCCCCAAGAGCTTCATCGGCCCCGAGCGCCTGGGCGTGTTCGCCCTGCTCTACGACTGGGCCAAGGACGGACGCGGCTTCCCCATGATCGGCAACGGCCGCAACCGCTACCAGCTGCTGGACATCGCCGACCTCTGCCAGGCCATCTGGCTGTGCGCCACCCTGCCGGCCGAGACGGTGAACGACGTCTTCAACGTCGGCGCCAAGGAGTTCACCACCATGGGCCGGGACTGGCAGGCGGTGCTGGACCACGCGGGCCACGGCAAGAAGGTCAAGGGCTTCCCCGCCTGGCCGGTGATCTGGACCCTGCGCGTGCTGGACCGGCTCAACCTCTCGCCGCTGTACCCGTGGGTGTACGAGACGGCGGCCAAGGATTCGTTCGTGTCCATCGAGAAGGCCGAGCGCGTGCTGGGCTACAAGCCGCGCTACTCCAACCAGGACGCGCTGATCCGCAACTTCGAGTGGTACCTGGCCCACCTCGACGAGTTCGCCAACCAGTCCGGCGTGTCCCACCGCGTGCCCTGGAAGCAGGGCGCCCTGGGGCTGGCCAAGAAGTTCTTCTAGGAGACGGCATGATCGCAGTGACCGGCGCGGCCGGCTTCATCGGCAGCAACATCGTCCGGGAGCTGAACCGGCGCGGCCGCCAGGACATCATCGTGGTGGACCTGGCGCCGAGCGACGCGGGCAGCGCCAACCTGGCGCCCCTGCACTACGCCCGCTACCTGGACAAGGAGGGCTTCCGCGCCTGGATCGCCGACCCGGCCCACGCGCGGCAGCTGGAGACCCTCTACCACATGGGCGCGTGCAGCAGCACCACCGAGACGGACTGGGAGTACCTGGCGGAGAACAACCTGGGCTACACCCGCGAGCTGTGCATGGCCGCGGTGCACTCGGGCGTGCGCTTCATCAACGCGTCCAGCGCCGCCACCTACGGCGACGGCTCCCACGGCTACAGCGACGATCACGCGCGCCTGGACGAGCTGGAGCCCCTGAACCTGTACGGCCGCTCCAAGCACGAGTTCGACCTCTGGGCCCGGGCCGGGGGCCTGCTGGACGAGATCGTCTGCCTGAAGTTCTTCAACGTCTACGGCCCCAACGAGTGGCACAAGGGCGACATGCGCTCCATGGTCTGCAAGGGCTACGAGCAGGTGCGCGACCACGGCCGGGTGCGCCTGTTCGCCTCGGACCGGCCCGAGTACCCCGACGGCGGGCAGCAGCGGGACTTCGTCTACGTGAAGGACGCCGTGGACATGACCCTGTGGTTCGCCGAGCACCGGGGCGCCAGCGGCGTCTTCAACATCGGTTCCGGCGAGGCCAACAGCTGGAACCGGCTGATCGGCGCCATCTTCGCCGCGGTGGGCAAGGAGCCGGTCATCGACTACGTCCCCATGCCCGAGCACCTGAAGGGCAAGTACCAGTACCACACCGAGGCCGAGATGGCGAAGCTGCGCGCCGCCGGCTACGACCGGCCGACGACGGTGCTCGAGGACGCGGTGAAGGAATACGTCACGGAACACCTGGTGCCGCAGCGGCACCTGGGCGCATGACCGCGACGCCGGAGCGCCTGCTGCCGGGGCCGTCGGCCGACCTGGTCGACGGCCTCGCCCGTCTGGAGGCGCACCTGGCGGCGGCCCTGCCCCTGCGGCCCCGGCACCGCGCCGCCCTGCCCGGCGGCGTGGCCCGGCTCTCGGCCATGCTCACCAGCGAACGCGACGACCTGCCCCGGGATTACATGGCGCGGCCGGAACACCTGGCGGCCTACCTCCACTGGTTCCTGCCCTGGAACGTCTACCGCCTGGGCCGGCTGCTGGCGGGCCTGGACCTGGATCTGCCCGACGGCGCCCGCATCCAGGACCTGGGAGCGGGCCCCCTGACCTTCCTGCACGCCCTGTGGCTGGCGCGGCCGGGCCTGCGGCCGCGGGCCCTGCAGTACGAGGCGATCGACCACTCCGATCCGGCCCTGCGCGCCGGCCGGACCATCTTCGCCGGCCTGGCCGGGGACGCGGGCGCCGCCTGGTCGGTGCACACCCGGCGGGGCGCGGCCGGCGGCCGTGGCGGCGGGGCCGCCGACCTGGTGGTGGCCGCCAACCTGCTCAACGAGCTGGAGCCGGAGCGGGGCGGCCGGCGCCGCGGACCCGACGTGGACGAGTCCGAGCGCCTGGTCCTGGGCTGGGAGCGCATGCTGGCGCCGGGGGGGCGGCTGCTGCTGGTGGAACCCGGGGTGAGGCCCGCCGCGGCGCAGCTCGTGCGCGTGCGCGCGGCCGCCCTGGAGCGGGGCTGGCACGTGGAAGCCCCCTGCACCCACGCCGCCGACTGCCCCCTGCCCGGACGCCGGGGCGGGGCGTGGTGCCACTTCGTCGCCGACACCGCGGGCGCACCCCGCTGGCTGGAGTCCCTGGGCCGCGCCGCGCGGCTGCCCAAGGAGCGGGCCGCCCTGTCGTTCCTCCTGCTGCGCGCGGGCGACGCGGACGCGCCGGCGGTGCGCGCCGACCGGGTGCGCATCGTCTCGGATCCCTTCGACCTGCCCGACCGCCGGCGCGGCTGCTACGCCTGCGGCGGCCGGGGACTGGTGCTGCTGACGTTGCCGGCCGGGCGGGCCGCCGATCTGCCCCGGTCCGGGGACGCGATCGTGGCCGCCGTCCCCGCCGACGCGGCCCGCGACCCCCGCAGCGGCGCGCCCGTGGTGCCCCTGCGTTCCCCCGGACGTGAGGAAGGGGCCGGTCGGCCCCTTCCCCGCGTCGGACGTTCCTGCGGCGGACCGTCAGAAGGCGGCCACCAGGCCCACGCCGCCGCGGCTGATCTCCAGCTCGGTGTCGTAGGTGTACTCCAGCGTGCCGCGCAGGTTGCGCGCGAACAGGTGGGTCAGGCTCGCGGTCCAGGTCTCGTAGTCGAACGCGTCCAGGTCCGAATCCACGCGGTTGTACAGCAGGGTGGCGTAGTTGCGGGACCGGTCCTGCTGCGGGCTGATCACCAGCTCGGCGACGATGCCGTCGGTGTCGATGCGCACCGCGTCGGCCCCGAAGTACGGGTTCGAATCGGTGCGCCGCAGGTACTGGAGGGTCAGGTCGAACGTGCCGTTGCCCACCGCCAGGTCGGGACCGTAGTAGTGCAGGCCGTTGTCGTAGCCCGCCCCGGCGCCGGCGCCCGGCTCCAGGCCGGCGTAGTAGAAGCCGCCCACCTTCAGGAAGCCGCCGATGCCCTGGGTGATGCGCCCGGCCACGTTCTTGGTCTTGTTGTTGTCGAACTTGCCGTTCTCCGCGGGCTCCTTGCCGGTGCCGTCGGTGACCATGGCCACGAAGCCGGTCTTCGTCGACGCGATGTCGTAGGTGGCCATCAGGCCCCGGTCATAGGTCAGATTGCCCCGGGCGTCGCCGATGCGGATCTTGTAGATCTGGTAGTCCTCGTAGGTCAGGCGCAGCTCCCGCTTCATCAGCGGATCGCACACCTGGAACTGGCCCACCATCAGGTCCAGGGGCACGCCGCCCAGGTCGTTGAAGTGGAGGTAGGCGTCCTCGATCCCGGCCACCTCGCCGGTCTCGTACATGTAGAAGTAGAAGTAGTACCCCACGTTCTTCGCCACCTGGCCGCCCGAGAGCAGCTTCAGGCCGTAGGGGGTCTGCAGGTCGCTGTTCACCTCGGCGTCCTGCTCGAAGTAGGCGAAGGCGTCGAACCGCACCGCCAGGGGAAACTCGCGGTTCAGGTGCAGCAGGTCGTCGCCGGCGGAGACGTAGTCCCGCTGCTTGTCCTGTTCCGGCAGGTAGAAGCCGTTGGCGGCGAACTCGTTGCCGAACTCCTTGAGGCGGGGGAACGGCGAGTGGCAGGTGGTGCAGCTCAGCTTGTAGCGGCGGGCGAAGGCGGGGATGGCCGCCGCGTCCTCGGGCACCAGGCTCAGCGCGACGAACAGGCCGGCCAGGGCGAGGGCCAGGATGCGCTTGGTCTTCATGACGTGGTCCTTCCTATTCGTAGACCTCGACCCAGGTCGAGGCGTTGTTGATGACCTGGATCTCGCGTCTCGTCGGCCGGGACCTTCAGCAGGTCGGCCACCGGCTGGACGAGGCGCTGGTAGTTGAGCTGGGCGCGGATCTCGACCCGCCCGGGGGCGATGTCCTCGGGCAGCTCCCAGGTGAAGGTCTCCACCTTGGTCTCCCGCGGCCCGATGCGGTAGTCCGGGCCCTGGCTCTTGGTGTTCCACTGCTGGATGGTCATCCGGCCCTGGGGATCGAAGTAGGGCATGCGGAAGATGCGGTCGCCCACGTCCATCTCGTCCAACTGCACGCCGTCGCGCTGCACGCCGGGGAAATCGGGCTGGTCCAGGGCGATGCCCATGTCCTGGTAGGCCAGCTCGTCGGCGGCGATGGTCCAGCGTTCCCCGTCGAAGCCCTTGGCATCCACGGGCAGGTGCCAGGTTCGGCCCTTGCTGTCGGTGGCCGTCACGTGCAGCCACATGATGCGGTCCTCCACCGAGCCCGTCGGCACCTTGTGGCCGCACTTGCCGTTGAAGAGCTGCACGTGGATGGTCGCGGTGCCGTCCCAGGAGACCTCGCGCTCCAGCGGATTCATGCGCATCTCGATGGCGCCGTTCAGCTTGCCGGGGTCGTGGGCCCCGTGGAACAGGTGCATGGCGATCATGGCCGGGTCGGACATGACCGCGCTGAGGCCCTCGCCCTGCGGCATGTGGCAGTCCTGGCACGGCACGCCCTGCTCGTGGTACGGGCCGGCCTGCCACTCCAGGTGGGTGGACTTCACCCAGACTCCATACGGGCTCATCTCGTTGTGGCAGGTGCCGCAGAAGTCGGCCGTGGTCAGGAAGTCGTTCTGCGCCGTGTCGTGGTGGGGCGACGTGAGGCCCGCCTTCGGACCCTGCTTCACGCTCCCGGGCGACGTGACCCAGTTGAAGTTGTGGGGCGTGTCGCCCTCGAAGCCGGTGATCGTGTGGCAGATGTCGCAGCTCACCGATTCGTTGGCGCGGCTGCCCTCCTCGGGCCGCGGCGGCGGCACGTCGCCGGCCAGGAAGGACAGGGGAGCGTGGCAGCCGTTGCAGCCGGCCTTGACGCCGGCGACCATGGCGTCCTTCTCGGCGTGGGGGACGGCCAGCTGGAAGTACTCGATCTCGTCCCAGTGGTGGGTGTAGGCCTGGCTCATCATGGCCTGGGTCCACTGCTGGTAGATGTCGTCGTGGCAGCTGGCGCAGACGTCCGGCTTCTCGTAGTCGTCGTAGCTGCGCGTGCCGAGGGCGGCGTCGCCGGCCGGTCCCCCGGCCGCCGCGGCCGCCATGAACAGCGTGGCGAGGACGGTGGGTATCATGACACACACTCCTTGCGGTCAGGTCGGTACTCCCCAATGGACCCACCCTATGCCGCGAAGGCCCATGTCGTCAAGTTATTGGCACGCAATAAATTATAGTGATCCGGTGGGAGTTTCTCGGGTCCGGCGTCAGTCGCGGTTGTTGAAGATCCCCGCCACGCCGCCCACCACCAGGGCCGCGCCGGCCAAGGTCCACGTGGTGACCGCCTCGCCCAGGATCAGCCAGCCCAGGAAGACGGCGATCACCGGATTGACGTAGGCGTAGGTCACCACCACCCGGTAGGGCAGGCGCTGCAGGGTGGTCATGTAGGCCGTGAAGGCGATCACCGAGCCGGCCACCGTCAGATAACCCCAGGCGGCCCAGGCCTCGCCGGTGGGGGTGGGCAGGGGCTCGCGCCGCAGCAGCGACACCACCAGGAAGCCGCACCCGCCCAGCAGCTGCTGCCAGCCCGAGACGGCGCGGGTGCCCAGGTCGGTCTTGCGCCGTTGGTACCAGATGGAGCCCAGGGCCCAGAAGAAGGGCGCCAGCAGCAGGGCGGCCACCGCCAGCACGTCGGCCCGCACGCCCGTGCGCAGCACCGGCCAGGTGAGCAGACCCACGCCCACGAAGCCCAACAGGATGGAGCCCGCCATCTTTCCCGAAGGCAGCCGCCGGTCGATGGTCGAGCTGATCAGCTCGCCCCAGATGGGCATGGCCGCCACCAGCAGGGCGGCCAGGCCGCTGGAGGCCCGCATCTCCGCCCAGGTGACCAGCCCGTTGCCGCCCACCCACAGCAGGAGGCCGCTGCCCGCCATCAGCAGCAGCTCACCGCGGGACAGCCTCAGCCGTTCGCGCCGCTGGCGGGCCCAGCCCAGCAGGAAGACCGAGGCCACCGCCACGCGCATCATCGCCATGACGAAGGGGGGGAAGCCGGCGCCCTCGCGCACCGCCACGCGGATGGCCAGGTAGGTGCTGCCCCATACCACGTAGACCGCCATCAGGTTCAGGAGGCCGACGCGGTCGAGCTTTTCCCGCGCCGGGCGGGCAGGGGTCCGGTCCATCGGGTCGTTCCGCCGGCAGGCAGGCCGGGTGTTGGTCAGAAGAGCAGGGCTGCCCCGGCGGCCAGGTCACCCTGGGCGACGAGGCTGCCGTTGGCCCAGATCAGGGGGGCGCGCGCCAGCAGGCGCAGGACCACCCGCGCCGAGGGGGTGAAGCGCACGCCCACCGCGGGGGTGGCGGACCAGTGCCAGGTGGCGCCGGCACCGCCGTCGGGGGCCGCGCGCACGGCGCCGCCCGCCGCGCCCAGCACCGGGCGCAGCCTGCCGCCGCCGAACGCCCGCTCCACCACCAGGTCCAGGTGGGTCAGGGTCAGGTCCGAGCGCACCCGGTCGGCGCCGGCGCCCAGCACCAGGCGCGTGGCGCGGCGTGCCGCCCGCAGGCCCAGGCGCAGGTTGCCGGAGGCCTCCCAGGACGCCTCCACGCCCACCGAGGGCGTCGTCTGCAGGTCCATGTCCGCACCGACGGGCGCACCGTCGTACCACACCGCGTCGGCGTGGTGGGCCGTGAAGGTGGCCAGACCGTAGACCAGACCGACCTCGAAGCGGCGGGCGGCGTCCTGCAGGCGCGGCGCCGCGGGCTCGCCCCGGACCGGTTCGATGCTCTGGGCGCGGGCGCCGGCGGCGAGCAGGCCGCCGGTCAGCACCAGCACGGACAGTAGGGTGCGCGGCGTCAAGATGTCCCTCGTTTCGCGGTGACACAGCCAGGAGCGAGGGGCCATGGTAAGGCCCCCCGGGCCGGCGGGAAAGGGTGATTTTGCCCGTCCGGCGCGGCCCCGGCGGGCGGGGCTCTTGACCGCCTGCGCGGGCGGGGATAGATTCGGCCTTTCCGAGTCGTTCACGGCGGGCGGCGCGCCGTCGCCACCGCCCGGCCCGGTCCCGGCGCCGTCCGGGGCCTGGAGCGCCCATGATCGCCCGCTACGCCTCCCCCGCGATGACCGCCATCTGGTCCGACGAGAACCGCTTCCGCATCTGGCAGGAGGTGGAGACGGTGGTCTGCGAGGTGCGCGCCGACCGGGGCGAGATCCCCGCCGAGGCCGCCGCCGAGATCCGCGCCAGGGGCGGTTTCGACACCGCCCGCGTGCTGGAGATCGAGAAGACCGTCCAGCACGACGTCATCGCCTTCCTGACCTCACTGTCCGAGCACGTGGGGCCGTCCAGCCGCTTCGTGCACCAGGGCATGACCAGCAGCGACCTGCTGGACACCAGCTTCGCCCTGCAGATCCGCGAGGCCGGCACCGTCCTGCGCGCGGCCCTGGTCGACCTGCTGGACACGGTGGAGGCCAAGGCCCGCGAGCATCGGGACACGGTGATGATCGGCCGCAGCCACGGCATCCACGCCGAGCCCACCACCTTCGGCCTGAAGCTGCTGGTCTACTGGTCGGCCCTGGAGCGCGGCCTGCGCCGCCTGGACCGGGCGCACGAGGAGATCGGCTACGGCCAGATCTCCGGGGCCGTGGGCACCATCGCCCACCTGGATCCGGCCGTGGAGGAGGAGACCATGCGGCGCCTGGGCCTGCGGGTGGATCCGGCCTCGACCCAGGTGGTGCAGCGGGACCGCCACGCCAACTGGCTGCAGGTGGTGGCCGTGCTCGGCGCCACCATCGAACAGATGGCCGTGGAGATCCGCAACCTGCAGCGCACCGACGTCCACGAGGTGGAGGAACCCTTCGGCAAGGGGCAGAAGGGTTCCAGCGCCATGCCCCACAAGAAGAACCCCATCGTCTCGGAGAAGCTGACGGGCCTGGCCCGCCTGCTGCGGGGCTATGCCGTCACCGCCCTGGAGAACGTGGCCCTCTGGCACGAGCGGGACATCTCCCACAGCTCGGTGGAGCGCATCATCTTCCCGGACGCCTGCCACACCCTGCACCACATGCTGACCCGGATGGCCTGGCTGATCGGCGGGCTGGTGGTCTACCCCGCCCACATGCAGGCCAACATGGACAAGGTCCGGGGCATGTTCTTCTCCCAGCCGGTGCTGCTGGCGCTGACCGAGGCCGGGGTGTCCCGGGAGGATGCCTACGCCGTGGTGCAGCGGGCGGCCATGCGGGTCTGGGACGAGGGGGTCGCCCTGCGCGACGCCGTGGCCGCAGGAGCCGGCCATCGCCGACCGGCTGGAGCCCGGCGTTCTTGACCGCTGCTTCGACCTGGAGCATCAGCTCCGCAACGTGCCGCCACATCTTCGCGCGCACGTTGGCCCTGAAGGACTGGTAGGCCGGTTTCGCTTTCCGGGAACTCCCGATGAATGGGGGTGTTCAAGGAAAAACGCGCGCCAATCGGGCACTTGGGGCTGCCGTGACACGACGATGACGAAATGGTTGACGGCCCGGCAGGCAACGTTATAGCTTTGGCAGGAACCGAACCTGGCTTCACCACGCCGGGATCCGTGCCACACCCCTAGGAGGATCTGAACATGCGGAAGATCGCACTCACTGGACTCGCCCTGGTGATTCTGGCGACGGCGGCGGTCGCCTGGGCGGCCGAGGCCCCCGAGAAGATCACCATCAAGGACTGTGCCGACAAGAAGGCGCCCGTGGAGTTCCCTCACAAGGCCCACTTCGAGGTCACCGCCTGCGTCACCTGCCATCACACGAGCGAAGGCCTGACGGCCGAGACCGTGGCCAAGATGGACGTCGCCACCTGCGGCTCCTGCCACATCGCGCCGGAGAAGGAAGGCACGCCGGAGTGCTCGCAGATGAGTGCCAAGAAGAACCCGTTCCACATCCTGTGCCTCGGCTGCCACAAGGACGAGCTGGCCAAGAAGGCCGACCTGAAGGTGCCGACCAAGTGCAACGAGTGCCACCCGAAGCCCGCGGGCTAGCCCCCGGCGACGACGGCATCCGCCGCCCCGGCCCTCGGGCCGGGGCGGCGTTGTTTTGGGGCCCGGCTCGGGGCGGGGACGCCGTTCATCGGCCTTTCGCTCCCCGCGGGCAGGTGTTAGATTGGCCCCGCGGACGCTGCCAATCTGCCGAAAACCCCCTTTCAGCCAAGGATGGGCCATGGCCAGCCATGACGAGAGCTTCTCTCCCATTCCGGTCGGCAGTTACGATGACGCGGGCCTGACGGCCTACTTGAAGGAGCACGGGCTGACCCTCCAGCCGGGCGAGGCCCGCCGGGTGGCCGAACTCCTGGGCCGCGATCCCACCCTCACCGAGATGACCCTCTTCGACACCATGTGGAGCGAGCACTGCTCCTACAAGAGCAGCCGCCCCCACCTGAAGGCCAACCTGCCCCACGGACGGCGACAACGTGGTGGTGGGCCCGGTGGAGGACGCCGGCGTGGTGGACTTCGGGGAGATCGACGGCCGGAAGTACGGCATCATCTTCGCCCACGAGAGCCACAACCATCCCAGCCAGGTCATGCCCGTCGAGGGCGCGGCCACGGGCATCGGCGGCATCGTGCGCGACGTGTACTGCATGGGGGGCGAGGTCATCGCCACCCTGGATCCGCTGCGCTTCGGCTGGCCGGCCGACCGCGCGGGGGACGGGGACCAGGCCGGTCCGGACGCGGCCCACCGGCGTGGAGATCGCCCGCGAGGTGGTCACCGGCATCTGGGAGTACGGCAACGCCATCGGCGTGCCCAACCTGGGCGGCGACGTCTACTTCCACCCCAGCTTCAACGAGAACTGCCTGGTCAACGTGGTGGCCGTGGGCATCGTCGAGCACGACCACATCACCCACAGCGCGGTGCCGCCCCAGGCCAAGGACGAGCCCTACGACCTGATCCTGGTGGGCAAGCCCACCGACTGGTCGGGCATGGGCGGGGCGGCCTTCGCCTCGGCCACCCTGGACGCGGCCTCGGCCACCGAGAACAAGGGCTCGGTGCAGACGCCCGACCCCTTCCTCAAGCGCATCCTGACCGTGGCCAACCGCGAGGTGCTGAAGCTGGCCCGGGCCGAGGGCGTGGCCATCGGCTTCAAGGACCTGGGCGCCGGCGGCGTCTCCTGCGTCACCAGCGAGCTGGTGGACGCCGGCGGCTTCGGCTGCGACGTGGACGTGCAGCTGGTGCACCAGATCGCCGACCTGCCGCCGCGGGTCTGCGCCTGCAGCGAGACCCAGGAGCGCTACGGCCTGGCGGTGCCGGCGCGGCTGACCGACAAGGTGCTGGGGATCTACAACGAGGACTTCGCCCTGCCCCGCCTCTACGAGGGGGCCTGCGCCCGCAGGATCGGCGTGGTCACGCCGGAGCGGCAGTACGTGCTGCGCTGGGGCGACCGGATCCTGTGCGACGCGCCGGTCGCGACCATCACCGAGGGCATCCGCTACGACCGCGCGGCCCGGGCGCCCGAGCGGCCGCGCGGTGCCGGCGGACGAGCGCCTGCCCGAGGCCGACGCGGCGCGCATCGGCGCAGGAGTGGGCGGCCCTGCTGGAGCACCCCAACGTGGCCAGCCGCGAGTACATCTACCGCCACTACGACTCCGAGGTGCAGGCCGCCACGATCCTGCGCCCGGGCGAGGCGGACGCCGGCGTGGTGGCCCCGGTGCCGGGCAGCCGCCGCGCCGTGGCCCTGACCGCCGACGGCAACCCCCTGCTGGGCCTGGCCGATCCCTGGACCGCCGGCGCCGCGGCGGTGCTGGAGGCCTGCCGCAACGTGGCCTGCGTGGGCGGCGAACCGGCGGCGGTCACCGACTGCCTCAACTTCGGCAACCCCGAGGTGCCCGAGGCCTTCTGGCAGTTCAGCGAGGCGGTGCGCGGCGTCGGCGACGCCTGCCGCGGCGTGGGCTGCTACGCCCGCGAGGACCGGCCCCTGCCGGTGATCTCGGGCAACGTCAGCTTCTACAACCAGAGCAGCAGCGGGCGCGCCGTGGCGCCGTCGCCCATCGTGGGCTGCGTGGGCATCGTCGACGACTACACCCGCTGCCGCAGCCAGCGGCTCAAGGACGCCCGGCGACCGCATCCTGCTGGTG
Organism: Candidatus Krumholzibacteriia bacterium; assembly: GCA_963825035.1. Taxonomy (GTDB): domain Bacteria; phylum Krumholzibacteriota; class Krumholzibacteriia; order LZORAL124-64-63; family LZORAL124-64-63; genus JACZKN01. Next base: position 536,146 of record CAWGRT010000010.1, read on the forward strand.
GGGGCGCGCGCCGCCGAGACCGGCGGGTCCCTGTACCTGGACGCCGGCTTCTCGGCCGGGCGGCCGGCGGTGCCGGCCCTGGACTTCGCCCAGGAGAAGCGGGAGATCGGCGCGGTCATCGCCCTGGTCGAGGCGGGGCTGGTGACCGCGGCCCACGACATCAGCGACGGCGGCCTGGCCGTCTGCCTGAGCGAGATGGCCATGGGGCTGGAGGGCGCCGGGCTGCGCGGCGCGCGACCTGGCCCTGCCGGCCGACACGCGGCCTGACCGCCCGGGAATTCCTGTTCGGCGAGGCGCGGCGGCTTCCTGGTGACCGTGGCCGCGGACGACGCCGACCGGGCCGGCGACCGTGCTGGGCGGAGGCCGGCGCCCGCTGGTGGGACCTGGGCGCGGTGACCGGCGACCGGCGCGCCTGCGCGGTCGCCGACGTCTGCGACCTGGACGTGGCCGACCTGACGCCGCCGCTGGCAGACGGCCCTGCCGCGGCTGCTGGGCGGCGACGCGGCGGCGGGCCAGGTGCCGCCGCCGGCGGCCGCCGCAGCGGGACGGACGAGCAGCCCGCCCGCCGCGTCGTCCGCCCGCGTGAACCTGGGCGCGCGGCCCCGGGTGGCGGTGGTGCAGCTGCCGGGGGTGAACTGCGAGGAGGAGTCGGCGCGCCTGCTGGCCGTCGCCGGCGCCGACAGCGAGATCTTCCGCTGGACCCGGCCCGCGGCGGAACTGGCCGGCTTCGACGGCTTCCTGGTGCCGGGCGGCTTCAGCTACCAGGACCGGGTGCGGGCCGGCGCCGTGGCGGCCAAGGATCCCCTGCTGCGGGTGCTGCTGGAGGCCGCCGGGGCGGGCAAGCCCATCCTGGGCATCTGCAACGGCTGCCAGGTGCTGGTGGAGGCGGGCCTGGTGCCCGGCCTCGAGCCCGGCGCGGTGGAGGTGGCCCTGGCCGGCAACCGGGTGCCGGGACGGCGCGGCTACCTGGCGCGCTGGGTGGGGGTGGCGGCCCATCGCGCGGGCGCGGTCGCCGTTCGTGGAGGGGCTGACGGGAACCGTCCCCCTGCCCGTGGCCCATGCCGAGGGCCGGTTCACCCACGAGGATCCGGCCTTCTTCGACCGCCTGGCCGAGGCGGGCCACGTGGCCCTGGTCTACGGCCCCCTGGGCGGCCGCGAACAGAGCAACCCCAACGGCGCCCTGCTGGACGTGGCGGGCCTGACCAACGCCCGCGGCAACGTGCTGGCGATGATGCCCCACCCGGAGCGGGCGGCCCAGCTGCGCCACGTGCCGGAGGACCTGCCCCACGCCTGGGGCCGGGCCCGCCGGGCGGCGGCGGGCGATTTCGCGGTGCTGGAGACGGCGGGGCCGGGCACGTTCCTCGCTGCGCCGCCTCGTGGAGATGTGCTGACGGGCGCCCCGGAGCGCCGCGGACCCGAAAGGACGGCATGACCCGCCAGACCACGCTGCTGACCGCCCACAAGGGCGTCGACCTGCACGCCGCCACCGCCGTGCGGGTGATGCAGGACCGTCTCGAGGGCGGCGACCGCCTGGCGGCCCTGCACCGCTGCGAGCTGCACACCTTCGCGGATGAACCCGTGGGGGTGTCCCTGGAGCGGCTGCTGGACAGCGGCCGCTACTACAACCCCAACAAGCACCACTACGGCCATTTCGAGCTGGAGGGGGCCGCGCCGTGGACGGCCGCGGCGGGCGAGTGCGTTGCCGGCCGGCCTGGCCCGGCGAAGCCCGGGGCTCCGACCTGGCGGCCCTGGCCGACGACGGGGAGGCGCTCTACACCTGTCTGCTGGGGGGAGCGGTCCCCGCCGGCTGCACGGCCGTGGACGTGGCGGCCTGGCCGCGGGAACAGGACGGACCGGTCACGGCGGCGTGCTGTGGCGCCTGGTGCTGCGGGCGCCGGCGGCGGAGCGGCCGCGCTGGGCGAGCTCCTGGCGGTGGCCCGGGAGCGCAAGCGGGGCCTGCTGGTCAACCCCCACATGGAGTCCTGGCGCGCGGTCGTCCGCTCCGCAGACGCGCCGGCAACCGAGCAGGGAGCAGCGATGAGCGGACGACAGGCACTGGCGCGAGGAATGCGGCGTGGTGGGCATCGCCGGCGTGGACGGCGCCGCCGAGCTGGCCAGCCTCGCCCTGCACGCCCTGCAGCACCGGGGCCAGGAGAGCGCGGGCATCACCGTCGCCGACGGCCACCGCCTGCTGACCCACAAGAAGATGGGCCTGGTGGCGGACGTCTTCGACGAGGCCACCACCCGCACCCTGACCGGCACCTACGCCATCGGCCACGTGCGCTACAGCACCTCCGGCTCCAGCAACCTCCTCAACGCCCAGCCCCTGCAGGTGGCCAGCCACCGGGGCGCGGTCAGCCTGGCCCACAACGGCAACCTGGTCAACGCGCCGGAGCTGCGGCGGGAGATGGAGCTGGAGGGCTCGATCTTCGCCACCACCAGCGACAGCGAGGTGATCCTGCACCTGCTGGCCCGCAGCCGGGCGGCCAGCCTGGAGGAGGCCCTGGTGGAGGTGCTGCCGCGGGTCAAGGGCGCCTACTCCATGGTGGTGCTGAGCCGCGACCAGCTGATCGCCGTGCGCGACCCCTACGGCTTCCGGCCCCTGTGCCTGGGCCGCTACCGGAACCGCTACGTGGTGGCCAGCGAGAGCTGCGCCTTCGACATCATCGGGGCCGAGTACCAGCGGGACATCGAGCCGGGCGAGATGGTGGTGCTGGGCAGCGGCGAACTGACCAGCCGCTTCCTGCCGGTGGACGCGCCGGAGAAGCGCTGCATCTTCGAGCACGTCTACTTCTCGCGGCCGGACAGCCGCGATCTTCGGGCAGAGCGTGGAGGAGGCGCGCCGCCGCAGCGGCGAGATCCTGGGCCGCGAGGCGCCGGCGGACGCGGACCTGGTCTGCGCCGTGCCCGACTCCAGCAACACCGCGGCCCTGGGCTACGCCCAGGCCACGGGCATGCCCTTCGAACTGGCGCTGATCCGCAACCACTACGTGGGGCGCACCTTCATCTCGCCGGCGCAGAAGGTGCGGGACATGTCCGTCCGCATTAAATTCAACCCGGTGGCACACGTGCTCGCCGGCAAGCGGGTGGTCGTCGTGGACGACTCCATCGTGCGCGGCACCACCATGCGCAAGCTGGTCAAGCTGATCCGGCAGGCCGGCGCCGTGGAGGTGCATCTGCGCATCGCCTCGCCGCCGGTGACCAATCCCTGCTTCTACGGGATCGACACGCCCGGTGCGGGACGAGCTGATCGCGTCCAGCCACACGGTGGACGAGATCGCCACCTACCTGCGGGTCGATTCGCTGGCCTACCTGTCGCTGGCCGGCCTGAAGGAGGCCGCCGGCGACGGCGAGCGCTACTGCGACGCCTGCTTCACCGGCAACTACCCCGTCTCGTTCGGGGCCGAGAACGGCCAAGGACGTGTTCGACCGGCACGCCGCCGGCGCCGACATCCCGGTCAAGCCGCTGCCGCCCGGCGAGGGCGACGGCGCAAGGACAGGACTGACGTGATCCGACTGCACGACGCCGCCCGATGCCGGCCGCCCGGCGACCGCTTCGACGACCCGGAGCACCTGGGCCGCGTCCTGGTGCGCCGCGTGCTGCCGCTGGTGTCGGCGCCGGGCCGCTACGTCGGCGGCGAACTGGGGGCCGACCGCGAGGGCTGGGCCCCCGACCGGGCCAACATCCTGCTGGCCTTTCCCGACGCCTACGAGGTGGGCATGTCCCACCAGGGCCTGAAGATCCTCTACACCCTGCTGCGGCGGCACCCCCGGGCTTCCTGCGACCTGGCCTTCGCCCCCTGGCCCGACATGGAGGAGGCCATGCGCGCCGAGGGGCTGCCCCTGTTCGGCCTGGAGACCCGCCGCCCGGCGCGCCACTTCGACCTGGTGGGCTTCTCCCTGGGCTACGAGCTGGCCTACACCAACATGCTGACCATGATCGACCTGGCGGGCTCGCCGCTGCTGGCCGCGGACCGCGGCGAGGGCGATCCCATCTTCGTGGCCGGCGGCTCGTGCGCCATGAACCCCACGGTGGTCGGGCCCTTCCTGGACCTGGTGCTGCTGGGGGACGGCGAGGAGGCGGTGCTGGACTTCGCCGAGGTCATCGCCGCCTGGAAGCGCGACGGCGGCACGCGGGCCGACCTGCTGGCGCGGCTGCGCGCGGTGGACGGCGCCTGGCACGAGGGCGCCGCGCGGCCCCGTGCGCTCGCGGGTGGTGCAGGACCTGAACGCCTTCCCGCCGCCGGGCCGCCTGGTGCCGGTCATCGAGCCGGTGCACGACCGGCTGGCGCTGGAGGTGATGCGGGGCTGCGTGCGCGGCTGCCGCTTCTGCCAGGCGGGCATGATCACGCGCCCGGTGCGGGAGCGCGACCCCGCCCAGCTGGCGGAGGCCGCCCGGCGCGGCATCGCCGAGGGCGGCCACGGCGAGGTCTCCCTGCTGAGCCTCTCGACCGGCGACTACAGCGGGCTGGCCGCGGCGGTCGCCGGCATCCAGGACGACCTGGCGCGGCGATCACACCAACGTGGTGCTGCCCAGCCTGCGCCTGGATTCGCTGGACGAGGACCTGTACGAGCGCATCGGCCAGCGAGAAGCCGTCCAGCTTCACCTTCGCCCCCGAGGCGGGCAGCCAGCGGCTGCGCGACGTCATCAACAAGAACATCACCGAGGACGACGTGGTCACCACGGCGGGCCGGGCCCTGCGGTCGGGCGCCAAGACGGTGAAGCTGTACTTCATGATCGGCCTGCCGACGGAGACCAACGAGGACCTGGACGAACTGGTGGCCCTGGTGGGCAAGGTCGTGGCCCGGGCGCCCCGGGGCGGCAGCCAGATCCACGTCTCCATCTCGCCGTTCGCGCCCAAGTCCCACACGCCCTTCCAGTGGGCGGGGCAGATCTCCCGGGCGGAGATCGAGCGGCGCAACACCTACCTGGCCAAGCGGCTGCGGCGCCTGAAGGTGAAGGTCAGCCTGCGCGAGCCCGACGTGTCGGTGCTGGAGGGCATCCTGGGCCTGGGCGACGCCCGCCTGGCGCCGGCGGTGCTGGAGGCCTGGCGCCGCGGAGCCCGCTTCGACGGCTGGACCGAGCACTTCGACTTCGCGCGCTGGGAGGAGGCCTTCGCCGCGACGGGGATCGACTACCAGGACTACCTGGCGCCCCGGGACGTGGCTGCGCCCCTGCCCTGGGACGGGGTCGACTGCGGCGTGGACCGGGACGTTCCTGGCCAAGGACTGGCACCGGGCCCGGCGCGCGGCCACCCTCGACGACTGCCGGCTGGAAGGGGCCTGCTACCAGTGCAGCGCCTGCGCGGGCGACATCCAGCACATCTTCGCCCAGCTCGAGGCCCTGGCGCCGGCGGAGAGCGGGCCCGGGACGCCGGCCGCGGCCCCGGCCGCGCCGGCCTTCGATCCGCGCAACGCCGACCCCGCGGAGCCGGCCCGGGAGGCCCAGAAGTGGCGTTCGTGGCGGCAGCAGGCCGCCAGCAAGTGCTGGTACCGGGTCGACTACGCCAAGACCGGCGACATGATCTTCCTTGGACACCTGGACTTCCAGCGGCAGCTGCAGCTGGCGCTGCGACGTTCCGGCTTGCCTGCGGCCTATAGCAGGGGCTATCATCCGCATCCCATGCTGAGGTTCGGACCGCCCCTGCCTGTGGGGGTGGCCGGTACCGCCGAGTGCCTGGACATCGCCTTCGAGGGGCAGGTGCCGGGCTGGACCGAGCGGCTGAACGCCGAACTGCCGCCGGGGCTGCGCCTCGGTCGGTCGGTGGTGGCCGGGGGCCACGCGCCCGCGGCCATCGACCAGACGCTGCAGCGCTTCGACTACCGGGCCGTCCTGCCGTCGCCGGCGTGGGGCGGGCCCGACGCGGCCACCGTGGCCGCCGCCGTGGACGCTTTCCTGGCCGGCGCCAGCCGGCCCTGCGTGCGTCGCCGCGCCAAGGGCGACATCGAACTCGACGCGCGACCGCTGGTTCCGGCCGGCGGCCTCGCGCTCGACACGGATCCTGCGGACGGGGATGCCGTCGCGCTGCGCGTCACGCTGCTGCGCGGCGACGGCGGCGTCATCCTGCCCGTGCACGATTTCCTGGCCGCCCTGCTGGGCGATGAGCTGGCCGAACCCCGGCACAGCGACATCGTCCGCACGGGGTGCTACGGCCGTCACCCGGACGGGCGCTGGTTGTCGCCCGTCGAGGAAGTGGGGGAAACCAGCCTGCGCACCTGGCTCGCGCGCCAACTCGCGGACTGAGCTGCAGGCCGGCAACATATGAAGAAAGAAATCGTCATCAACTCGTCTCCCCACGAGATCCGCATCGCCATGCTCGAAGACGGCGATCTGGTGGAACTGCTGGTGGAGCGCGCCGACGCCAAGCGCATCGTCGGCAACGTCTACAAGGGCAAGGTCACCTCGGTCAAACCCGGCCTCCAGGCCGCGTTCGTGGACATCGGCCTCGAGCGCGCGGGCTTCCTGCACGCCTCGGACCTGGACCACGACGACAGCGACGAGGAGGACGAAAGCGGCAAGCCGCGCGGCCGCGGGCGGCGGGCGCTCGCGGTCGGTGCCCGACATCGGCACGGTGCTGAAGGTGGGCGACGCGATCCTGGTGCAGGTCACCAAGGAGCCCATCAGCACCAAGGGGCCGCGCCTGACCGCGGACATCAGCCTGCCGGGCCGCTACCTGGTGATGATGCCCAAGGGCCGCCACATCGGCGTCTCGCGCAAGATCGAGGACCGCCGCGAGCGGGTGCGCCTGAAGCAGCTCCTGCAGAAGCACCGGCCCGACGAGGGCGCCTTCATCATCCGCACCGCCGCCACCAACGTCAGCGAGGACGGCATCCGCCAGGACGTCAACTACCTCAGCGACCTCTTCCGCAAGATCGACGACGCCAGCGCCCAGGCCGTCGCCCCGGCCCTCGTCCACGAGGACATCGGCATGGTGGTGGCGCTGATCCGCGACATCTTCAAGGAGGACACGGCGCGGCTGGTCATCGACGACCGGGACGACTTCAGCCGCCTGAGCCAGTACGTGAAGACCTTCGCGCCGGAGCTGCGCGAGCGCATCCAGCTCTACAAGGGCGACCTGCCCATCTTCGACCACTTCGAGATCGAGGCCGAGATCAAGAAGACCCTCGACAAGCGCGTCTGGATGAAGAAGGGCGGCTACCTGATCATCGAGCCCACCGAGGCGCTGGTCTCCATCGACGTCAACACGGGCCGCTTCACCGGCAAGCGCAACCAGGAGGAGACCATCCTCCAGACCAACATGCTGGCGGCGCGCGAGGTGGCCCGGCAGCTGCGGCTGCGCGACGTGGGCGGCATCATCGTCATCGACTTCATCGACATGGAGAGCGAGGGCAACAAGAAGCGCGTCTTCAACGAGCTGAAGCTGCACCTGAAGCGCGACCGCGCCCGCCACAAGGTCTTCCAGGTCTCGGGCCTGGGCCTGGTGGAGATGAGCCGGCAGCGCGTGCGGCCCTCGCTGCTGAGCCAGCTCTCGGATCCCTGCCCCTACTGCAGCCGGCACGGGCAAGGTGCTCTCCATGGAGACCATGTCCAGCAAGATCGAGCGCCTGATCCACCGCATCGCCATCGTCACCGGGGAGAAGCGCCTGCAGATCCAGGCCAACCCGGTGCTGGCCCTGCTACCTGCTGGAGGAACGCCCGGAGCAGTTCCGCGAGCTGTGCCGCACCTTCGACCTGGAGCTGAACGTGCTGGACGACGCGCGCTGCACGTGGAGGACTTCCGCATCGTCGAGCCTGGCTTCGGGGAAGGACCTGATCGCGGAGTTCGAGAGGAAGGCGCGGCAGGGCCGGTAGCCGGGGCGTGACAGCGGAAGAGCCGGACGGTCCTCGGGGCTTCGCCCCTGCGGAGTGTCCGGCTCCTTCGCGCTGTCCACGCCCCGGCTCGCAACGGGGAAGAGGGCTGGCCCGATCACGACCGCTGGTGGACGGAGGCCCCGCCCCCGCACGGCGGGACGCCATCTCAAGGTCCGTGAAAACGGGGGCGCCGCACTTGTGCGGCGCCACCGTCTTCCCGTCGGCGAAAGTGTCGCGGGTGGGCTCGTTCCCCGACTGCCGGCGGTCGCTTTGGCTCCTCTTGCCCCCGCAGGTGTGCGAGATCGAGGCGGCGCCCGACCTACGCGGCGGCGTCGCCTCGATCTCGCCGCACCCACTGGAGGGAGGCGCGCGCCCAATACGAGGCCGCCAGCGCCCGGTTGCGCTCGCCCGGCAGCCAGCCGCCGCAGCAGGGCCTTCAGGCCGTATTCGGCGAACTGGGCCAGGCGGAAGGCCCACACCCGCCCGCGTGCCGTAGTTCTTGGCCACGAACAGGCGGTAGCTCTTCTGGAACTGGCGCTGGGCGAAGCCGCCGGCCTGGGCGGCGGCGCGGCCCTCGAGGTGGGTGATCTCCGTCTCGGCGCAGTACCACACGTCCAGGCCCTGCTGCCGCGCGCGCCAGCACCAGTCGGTCTCCTCGAAGTAGAGGAAGTAGCGGTCGTCCAGCGGGCCGACCGTCTCCAGGGCGGCGCGGGGCATCATGAAGCAGGCGCCCAGCACGTACTCCACGCGTGCGCGACGGTCTCGGCGCGCGCGGGGATCACGCGATCACGCGCTGGCGCCAGGGGGCCGCGCAGCCAGACGCGCCGCGGGTCGAGGAAGCCCAGCCAGTGGTCGCGGGCGCGGGGGAAGAAGCCCCAGGTGATGGTGGGGCGGCCGTCGCCGTCGACCAGGCGCGGGCCGGCCGCCGCGGCGTTGGGGCGCGCGTTGACGAAGCGGAAGAGCCGGGACAGCGAGTCGGGCGGGCACACCGTGTCCGGGTTCAGCAGCAGCACGCAGCGGCCGCAGGGTGTGGGGCAGGGCCAGGTTGTTGGCCCGGGCGAAGCCCAGGTTGCCGCCGGCGTCCATCAGCCGCACGTGGGGGAACTCGGCCACCACCATCTCGGCCGAGCCGTCGGCCGAGGCGTTGTCCACCACCACGATCTCGACCGCGAGGCCGTCCGTGGCCGCCGGCAGCGAGGCCAGGCAGCCCCGCAGCAGTTCGCGGGTGTTCCAGCTGACGATGACGATGCTCAGGTCCATGGTCGCGGCTCAGCGCCGTCCGGCCCGGCGCAGGGTCTCCTGCTCCTCGTCGGTCAGGCTCTGCAGGCCCTCCCGGGAGATCTTGTCGAGGATCTCGTCGATGCTGCGTCTGCTCCGGGGTGCGCGGGGCGCCGTCCTTGCCGTTGCCGCCCCGGGCCGCGGTCCTCGGGCCGCACCACGCGCATGCGGTTGCGGGCCTGGAACTTGCGCCAGCGCTTCTGGACGTCGGTGAGGCCGCCGCCGGCGCCAGGGCCGGCGCGGTGAACTGCAGGAAGAGGAAGCCGGTCAGCATGCCGCCCAGGTGGGCCAGGTGGGCCACCGAGCCGCCGCCGGGCAGGGACAGGAACTCGATCAGGCCGAACAGCACCACGGCGTACTTGGCCTTCAGCGGCAGCACGAAGAAGATCAGGATCAGGTTGTCGGGGAAGCTCATGCCGTAGGCCAGCAGAACGCCGTAGATGGCGCCCGACGCGCCCAGCATCGGGCATCAGGGAACCGATGCCGGACAGGTTGAAGATGCCGTAGATGATGGAGGCGCCGACGCCGCAGACGAAGTAGTAGATCAGGAACAGCCGGCGGCCCCAGAGGGCCTCGACCTGCGAGCCGAACATCCAGAGGATGAACATGTTCATGCCGATGTGGAACAGCCCGCCGTGCAGGAACATGTAGGTGACGAAGCGCCAGATCTGCAGCATGTCGATGGCCAGCGGCCGGCTGGAAGGCGAGCCACTGGTCCGACCAGCCCGAAGTCCGCTGCGGGCCGCCGCCGGTCAGGACCTGCAGCACGAAGACCGCCGCGTTGGCGATGATCAGGCCCTTGACCGCCGAGGTGGTCTGGCGCCCTCCGAAACCGTAGCTTCCGCCGTATCCGCGCATCCCGTCGCCTTTCCCGGCCGCGGGGGCCGGCCCGAGTTGCCGTTGCCGTATCGAGACAACAATACAACCGAATCCGCCCGTCGGCACGGTCGAATTGGCCGCCCGGCGCAAAGACGGCGGGGGGCCCCCGGGCCCCCCGCCATCGTCGTTGTCGGCCGGTGCCGGGGCGGCTACCGCCAGATGGCGGCCATGGCCGCGGCGGCCTGCTCGCTCAGGCGCGGCACGCCGTCCGCCTTCGTGCCGATGCGGCACCCCGTAGGTGGGGTCCCAGGTCTGGGCGGCCGGGTCCACGTGCGGCATGCTCGTGCCCGCCGTCGCGTTGATGGTGTCGATGAACGCGTTGGCGATGTACGAATAGCCGCGGTTGTTGGGGTGCACGCCGTCCAGGGAGAACAGCGTCGTGTTCGCCGCGGCCTGGATGGCCGTGGCCGGGTTCGGCATCTGGGGCAGCAGCAGCAGGAAGTGGGTCTTCTGCGGCGTGGGCAGCCCCGACAGCAGGCGTTGACGTCCACCAGGCCGACGTGGGCCATGCCGCTGCGCGTTCACGGCCTGCGACGATGCCCGCGATGGACTGGTTGTACCCGCCGACGTACTGGCTAACCGTGGCCATCTCGGTCGGCGTCAACGTGTACTTCGAAGGGATCGCCACTCCGAGGCTGTCCGGCGACACGCCGGCGCGGTCCGCCGGCGACCCAGGACAGCACCGGGAAGGTGTCAGGCGCGCGGCGTTCGCCCCATCGGCGTAGCCGCCGGGCCAGGCCGTGAGGGCGCCACCCGAATTCGCAGCCAGCACGGCGTTGAACGACGCCTCGTCGATGAAGTAGGGCACGTCGGTCACGTTGGGGATGTTCGCCACGGCGATGGTCGGCGGCATGCCCGTGGCCTGGGCCACGCCGCCCGCCACCAGCTGCAGCATGTCGCCGAGCATGGTCGCGAACGCCGCCGGGTCGGTCATGTTGGCCGGCGCCGGGTTGCCGCCCATGGCGCCGCCCAGCACGTCGTTGTTGCCGAGCCAGACGGTCACCAGCGTCGGTTGGGGCAGTCCCGGATGCACCAGGCGGCCCATGGTGGCGATGGTCTGGTAGGCCATCGACGCCGTCTGGTAGGACACGGGATGGGGCGACGGGGTCGGCAGGCCGCTCATGTCGTACAGCACCGTCGACTCGGTCTCGCTGCCGAACAGCGTGCTGCCCCGGGTGATGAAGTCGAAGAACGGATTCTCGCGGGACGCGCTCGTGGCCGCACTGTAGGCGTTTAGCCCGTCGGCCAGTTCTGCGCCCGGCACGCCCTGGTTGTTGTAGGGCACGGGCAGGCTCACGGCCTTCAGCAGCGACATCACCGCGGCGGCGGGCGTCGTGCCCAGGGGCGTCAGCGTCGTGCCGTCGAAGTGCAGGACGCCCGCAATGGTCGACGGATCCCAGGTCGGTCGAACCGATGCCGGGGGCCGCGATCCAGGGCTGGGTGAAGCTCTCGTCGTCGAGCCCCGCGGCCAGCGCGATCTGGCGCGGGTAGCTGGAGGCCTGGCCGGCCTCCATCAGGCCCGAGTCCATGAAGCCCGCGGTCAGGCTGTTGCCGATGGCCACGTAGGCCGCGAAGGGGCCGCTCTGGGGCGGCGTCTCGAGTCCGGACGGCTGGTCGGGCGCGTCCAGGCTGCAGCCGGCGACCAGGAGGCCCAGCACGACCGGCAGGCTCAGGATCTTCAGCAGATTGGTCTTCATCGCCGTACCTCCTTTCTAGAAGTGGTAGCCCAGGCCGAGGGCGAAGATGTTGGCCATCGACTTGTAGGTGCCGACGGGGTAGTCGGCATCGTTCACGACCGGCTGGCCATTCTCGATGTTGGTGCGCTCGGAACCGACCACGACCATCCAGCTGAAGGTCACGTCCACCTTCTCGCCCTTCCAGCGGGCGCCGACCGAGTAGTCGTTGCGGTCGCTGTCGGGCAGGATGGGGCTGACCGCCGACAGGGGCTGCGGCGTCTTGTCGTGGACGTAGCCGACCATGAGATCGACCTGGGGCGTCACGGTGTACTCGGCCCCGAAGCGCACCTGCCACGAGTCCTCGTAGTTGAAGACCAGCGGGCCCTGCGCCGCGTTGAGGCCGGCGTTGTCGAAGTTCAGGGCCAGCTGCTGGAAGTTGCTCCAGCCGTAGCGCACGTAGTTGCCCTCGACGCGCAGTTCGGGGGTCAGCCAGTAGGAGGCGCCCAGGCTCAGGATCCAGGGCAGGTTCAGCTCGGAGTTGACCTTGGCGTCCAGCCGCTGGGCCGTGCCGCCGAAGTTGGTCAGCAGGTTCGCGGCGAAGTCGGCGGCGCCGGAGCCGGGGACGCCGATGTTGCGCAGCTCGGTGTCGGCGTTGTCGTACTTCATGGTCTTTTTCCAGTGGTACATCAGGCCGAAGCTGGCCTTGTCGTCGGGCCGGTACATGACGCCGAACGAGGGCGTCACGTTCATGTTGCTGCGCCCGGAGATCTTGGTGTCGACGGCGTTGGACCCGTCCAGCGGATAAGGCGTCATCTTGCGCAGGGTGATGTGCTGCGTGGCCACGTCCAGGCCCAAGGCCAGGGCCAGGCCGTCGGCGGCCATGTAGGACACCGCCGGCGTGACGTAGACGGTCTCGATGTTCACCTTGTGGCTGACCGTGCGGCCGATCCAGGTGTCGCCGTTGTTCCAGGCGACGCCCAGGCCGAAGGGGGCGTAGACGCCCACGCCGAAGGCGGTCTTCCCGCCGTCGTTGTGGGTGTAGTAGGCGCCCGGCGAGAGGTAGTACTTGTCCACCGATTCCCCGGTGGCCGAGCCGTACTCTGCGGCCTCGGCGAACTTGAACTGGGGCCCGATGGGGATGATGTCCAGCTGCACGGACTGGCCCTGCTGGAAGGACAGGCCCGCGGCGTTGTAGAACAGCGCCGACCCGTCGTCGGCGGTGGCGGTGAACGCGCAGCCCAGGGCTGTGGCCCGCGCACCCGCTTCGTAGATGTTGAACCCGGCGGCCATGGCCCCGCCGGCCGCGGCCAGCGCCAGCGCGGCCGCCATCAGCGAACAGGCGATTCGTTTGCGCATGTTGCCTCCTCTGTCAGTCGGGAGAAGCCCGGTCGGGTCAGCGTCGCGGCGCGCCGTGACGCCTGCGTCAGGGGCGATGTGACGTAGCCGGCCGACCTTAGCACGGCCGCCGCAGCGGGCAAAGCGCTTTTCAATTGACTGCAAAGGCGCGATGATGCGGCCGTTGCCGGCCCCGAGGAGGATCATGCGGCTCTTCATGGACGATCCGGGCGTGTTCGCGCCCCTGGCTGCCGCGACGGCGGCCCCGGCGGTGCCGGAGCCCGACGAACGCACGCTCTGGGCGCGCCTGGCGGGTGATGCGCGGGCCCACGCCGCTCCGGCGCCGGTCTCCGGGTTCTGGCGGGCGGGTTACGCCGTGAACGAGGCTCCCGCCTCCCAGTACGACGTGCTGCGCGGCCTCGCCGCCACCGGCGATCTGCCCCCCGGCAACCTGTTCACCCTGGCCGGCGCCGGCCACGGGTTCCACGGTCAGCACGGCCGCGCTTGGCATGCCCACCGCGGCAATCTCCACCTGTGCGCGGTGCTGGAGGCGGACGGCCCGGCGGGGGAGCGGTTGCCCCTGCTGCCGGCGCTGGCGGCCCTGGCAGCCCTGGACGCGGTGCGGGCCGGCGCGGGCGACGGGCGGGCTGCGGGCATCAAGTGGGTCAACGACGTGCTGCTGGGCGGCGCCAAGGTGGGTGGGGTGCTCACCGCCGCCCGCACCGTGGGCGGCCGCCTGGAGCGGGTCATCATGGGCGTCGGCCTGAACGTGGCGGTGGCGCCCGCCCTGGCACCTGATGGAGCCGGCCTGCCCACGGCCCGCCTGGCCGCCGCCGCTGGTCCGCCGCCGGAGCTGGGGGTGGTGGCGGCAGCCCTGCTGGCGGCCATCGCCACCCGCTGGCGCGCCCTGGCCGCCGACGGTCCGGCGCCGTTGCTGGCGGACTACCGTGCGGCGTCCGTCGTCGTGGGCCGCATGGTGACGGTGCAGCCCGAGAGGCCCGCCGACGGTCCGCCGCGCCAGGGGCGGGTCGTGGGCATCGGCGACGACCTGTCCCTGCTCCTGGACGATGGTGGCGACCCGGTGACCCGCGGCCGCCTCGTCTTCGCTCCCGCCTGAGCCGCGCCGGCGCCGGACGGGAACCCCCGGCCGGGTCGGGCGTACGAGGAGGCCATGCACCGGCGCGAATCCCCCTGGCGGTGGCCCGCCGCGGTCGCCCTGGCCGGAGGCCTCCTGGCTGCGGTGGTCGGCCTCGTCCCCCCCGCCTGGTTCGCGTTCCTCTTCGGCAGCCGCCCCCTGGAGCCGGCGGCGGTCCGCCAACCCCTGCCCTGGCTGGAACTGCTGCCGCCTCCCGTCGTCCAGGCGGCCGCGCCGACGGCGAGGCCGCCGGTCGTGCCGGTGCGCCGCGAGCCGGAGCCGCCTCCGGCCGACTGGTGGACGCGCGCCTGGCGGGTCCGCGTCGCCGACGACCTGTCCCGGGCCGTGCAGCCCACCCCCGAGGACAGCAGCCGCGTGCTCCTGGAGGCGGTGGGCCTGCCGGTCGACCTGGGCCTGCTGGTCCGCCCCGACAGCGTGCTGGCCGTCCGCCTGGTGCTGATGCAGCGGGTGGATGCTCTGCGCTTCGACGAGCTCAAGCCCTATCTCCACGCCATGGCGCGGGCGTCCATGTACCGGGATCTGCAGTCCCGGGTGGCGGACATGTACGACGACGTCCTGCACCAGGAGATCATTGTCCCCAAGTGACTTGCCGAAGCCCTGGGCCGCTCCGGCCACGGTGGGTCCTTGCCGAAATCCAGGAATAGTTTACTCTATGATTCAAGCATTCAGCCGGCGGTGGGGCGTGCCCTCGCCGCTTGTCAGCCCACGGGAGGGGAGGTACCATGTTCCGCGTGACCAGGGCCGAGGAACAGGCCGTGCGCCTGACCATGCGGCTGGCGGCCGGCGGGGTCCAGAAGACCCTGAGCGAGTTGGCCGAAGGGGAGAACCTGCCCGAACCCACCGTGGCGAAGCTGCTGGGCATGCTGCGCCGGGGCGGGGTGGTGCACGCGGTGCGCGGACGGCACGGCGGTTACGTGCTGGCCGGCACGCCCGAGGGCATCAGCGCGGGCGCGGTGATCCGCAGCGTGTGCGGTGACGAGGTCTTCGAGTTCCCCTGCCACGATCCCAACGAGACGCCCGACTGCACCCGCGGCGACGATTGCGGACTGCGCCCGGTCTGGCGTCACCTGGGCGAGAAGGTGTCGGAGGTCCTGGAGCAGACCTCCATCGCCGACCTGCTCCGCCGCGAGGCGACCGCCTCGCGCAACCTGCAGGAGTTGTGGCCCCTGACGAAAGACTGACCGCGTGTTCGACATCCGGCGCAGCGAGGACGGCAGCATCACCCTCACCGGTCGCCTCGACGCCGCCAGCGCCCCGGTGGCCCGGGAGTTCCTCGCCACCGTGGACACCGCCGCCCGCCTCGATTTCTCCCGGCTCGACTACATCGCCAGCGTCGGTCTCGGCATCCTCGCCGCGGCCCAGCGCCGCCTCGTGGACCGGGGCCACGGCCTGGTGCTGACCGGGCTGAGCCCGCACCTGCGGGAGGTCCTGAGCCTGGCCGGCTTCGAGGGCATCTTTGAGTTCGACTGACGCATTCGGCGGCGGAGCCCTGGCGTTGCGCCTGCTCCTGGCGCTGGTGCCGGTGCAGCTCTTCCTGCTGGTGCTGGCCGGCCTGGACATCTGGCGCCTGGTCCGCCCGCGCCGCATCGCCGCGGCCCTGGTCGCCGGGGCGGTGGCCGCCGCGGTCTCCTACGTGGCCAACAACACCCTGGTGGCCCTGACCGGTCTGGCGGCCGCGCCCTTCGCCATCCTGGTGGCGCCCCTGGTGGAGGAGGCGGCCAAGGGCGCCTGGAGCGACTGGCTGGTGCGCACCCGGCGCGCCGGTTTCCTGGTGGATGCGGCCCTGTTGGGCTTCGCCGTGGGCGCGGGCTTCGCCACCGTCGAGAACATCTACTTCCTGCACTCCCTGCCCGGCGCGCCCCTCTACGTGTGGGCCATCCGCGGCCTGGGCACCGCGGTGATGCACGGCGGGGCGGCGGCCGTCTTCGCCATCGTCCGCCGCGCCTGGCGCGACGGCCCGCGGCGGTCGGGCGGCCTGGCCCGCGGCCCTGGGTGCGGCCTGGCTGCTGCACGCGGGCTTCAACCGCCTGCTGGCCTGGCCCGTGCCGGCCACGGCGCTCCTGCTGGTGCTGGTGCCGGCGCTGCTGGCGGCGGCCCACCAGCTGGGCGAGCGTCACCTGCGCGCCTGGCTGGGCCGCGGCTTCGACCGGGACACCGAGCTGCTGGCCCTGATCCGGGCCGGCGAGGTGCGCACCTCGCCCCTGGGCCGCTACCTGGAATCCCTGCGGGAGATCGCCGCGCCCAGCGGCCGTGGCGGACATGCTCTGCCTGCTGCGCCTGCAGGCCGAGCTGGCCGTGCGGGCCAAGGGGACGCTGCTGCTGCGGGAGCAGGGCTTCGAGCCGGCGCCGGATCCGGACCTGGGTCGCGCGCCTGCGGGAGGTGGAACACCTGGAGCGCACCATCGGCCGGGCGGGGCTGCTGGCCCTGCGGCCGGTCAGCCCCTGGCGGGGCACCGGGCGCTGGCAGCGGCACCTGCTGGAGCAGGAGGCGGCGCGGGCCTGAGGCGCCGCCGCGGCTCAGAGCAGGCGGACCAGGCCGCCCCAGCGGGCGTCGGTGCGGAAGCCGTGCTTCTGGTAGAAGCGGCGCAGGAAGAAGTGGGTCTTCACGTGGCGGTAGCCGCGCGAGCTCATGCGGGTGCAGAAGTCGTCCAGGACCGCCGCCGCGATGCCCCGCTCGGTCAGGGTGGGGGTGATGACGATCCCCTCCAGGAACACGCTCTGCGCGTCCTGCGGCCGGTAGATGACGCCGCCGACGATCTGCTCGGCCTCGTCCGTGACCACGTAGTGGCAGGTCGCCCTCGCCCAGGGGCACCGGGTATCCGGCCTGCAGGAACAGCCGGTAGAGCTGGCCCACCTCGGCCGGGCCCGAGGGCTCGCCGATGCGCGTAGCGCAGGCCCTCGCGGTCGCTGACCGTCGAGCGCACCACCACGTGGTCCCGCTCCGGGTCGCCGATGGTGCGCAGCTCGATGCGGTCGTCGCCCAGGCGGTGGGGGAAGGCCAGGCGGTTGAAGGCCAGGCGGTCGTCCGGATCGGTCCAGCGCCGCCTGCAGCTCCGACAGCTCCACCATCTGCACGATGCGCCGGCCGGGGTGGCGGAAGATGCGGATCAGCAGCCGGTCGAAGATGTCCAGCAGGTGCAGGTCCGCGTTGCGGAAGTAGGTCTGGCGGTACAGGGTGAAGCGCACGATGGGCGGCTCGCGATCCAGGCGGAACAGGCGGGTCAGCTCGTCCAGGATCTCCAGCCGCGCCCGGGGCGTGGCCTGGGCGTTGACCCGTTCCCACTCCTCGTAGCGGTACACCGCCGCCTTCAGGGCCAGCGGCTCGTAGTAGCGCGATCTCCAGGGCGGTCACGAACGCGTCCAGGGCCTCGTCGAAACCCAGACCCAGGACGGACGCGTCCGGCCCGCGCACCTGCTGCTGCAGCTCGCGCAGCCAGGTCAGGGCCGTCGGACACGCCCAGGGCCTCGACCACCGCCTCGAAGATCCAGGCCCGTTCCAGGTACTCCCGGGTCCAGGGGTAGTGGCTGATGGTGTGCTGGTACATGTTGCGCCACAGGGGCCGGATCAGGGACAGGGGCCCCTCGTAGGGCTGCCAGCCGGTCAGGTTGTTCTGCACCGCGCCGCGCCGGAAGTCGGGCTCGGGCACGACGATGTTGTTGGGGGTGATCAGGCCCGGGGATGATGCGGCGGCCGCTGTTGCGCCAGCCCTTGATGACCACGGCCATGGCCCGGACCATCAGCTGGTGCCAGCGCATGCGGCTGGGGGGCGTGGTGCCGGGGCCGCGCACGCTGCTGAACTCGCGGATCTTCTCCCACACCGTCAGGTCGCTGACGTAGGCCAGGGAGATGGCGCCCAGCTCGAAGCGGAAGCAGCCGAACTTGGGCAGCATGGGGGTGCCGAAGGGGAAGCCGCGCAGGGTGATGTACCAGTAGACGGTCTGCCGCACCAGCCCCTCGTCCACGTTCACGCGGATGATCACCTGCAGGTCGAAGTGCTTGCCGGCCCGCGTGTTGATGCTGACCCGGTAGCGCGCGTCCTCGTAGCGGCTGATGATGCGCGAGACCCAGATGCCGCCGGGGCCGATCTCGTCCAGGCGCAGTTCCTCGCCCTCGAAGGCCAGCAGCACCGACTCCCTGAGGAACGTCGTGCCCACCAGCACCTCGCGCAGGCGCCGCACCTCGGCCTCGCCCAGGCCTTCCTGGAAGACGATCTTGCCCTCCCACGCCGCGGGATCGGCGTGGTCGCCGTCCTCGTCGAGCTTGGCCTCGAACCAGCGCGACAAGGTGACGAGCTCCCGTTCCGCGGCCGCGGCCAGCTCGGGGTCGGCCTCGTGCATGGTCCAGCTGACCAGTTCCTCGCGGATGGGCGTGTAGAACTCGGGATGGAAGCGGCCGAAGTCCGCCAGCAGGCGGAACAGGTCGCGGAACACCGCCCGCACCGTCTCGTCCGCCGGCCAGTCCAGCTGGTCGCGGTACGAGTGCAGGCGCTGGCGCAGGGCCTGCAGCCGCCGCGGCTCGATGGCGGCCGCGGCGATGGCCGCGAACCCCTCGTCGTCCAGGAACGGCTGGCCCGAGTCGATGAACGCCGGCAGGTAGCGCTGGTAGTCGGGCACCGGTTCGTCCAGCACCAGCACCTGGAAGGCGCGGCTGCGCACGGTCTTGACCGGGTGCCAGGCCAGGGCCTCCAGGCGGCGCCGGATGACCGTGCCCTGGCGCAGGCCCACGTGCTCGAGCTGACGGTCCAGCTCCGCCACCGCGGCCAGGGCCGCGTCCTCGTCGCCGAACAGGGCCTGGCGGCAGTGGGCGTCGACCTCGGCCACCTGGCGGTCGACGGCGCCCGACGGCCCCGGCCGCGCCGCCTCGGGGCGGCGTTCCGCGGGCAGGGTCACCTGCTCGGCGAAGGGACCGGGGTCGGTGTCCCAGCCCAGCAGGCAGGGGCCGAACTCGGTCAGCTGGGGGTTGCCCATCCACAGCAGGGGCTGCCGCACCAGCAGGCCCAGGTCGACGGTGTCGCCCTCGTGCAGGTACTCCAGGTCGCCCACCCGCAGCCAGCCGGGACGGCCCGGGGCGAACGTCAGCTCGGCGCCGGTCTGGGTGTTGACCAGGCGGTCGTCGCCGGCGGTGATGGCCGTCTCCAGCACGCCCAGGTCCCGGTAGAACCAGCGGGGGATGCGCACCTCGGCGCCCGCCCACCGTCAGCAACCGTTCGCTGGACCGGTACATCTCGGCGATGACGTCGCGGAAGTTGGTCTCGATGGCCTTGCGCCGCAGCGATCCCTTGGGGGTCAGTTCGCCGCGGGCGGTGGTGAAGTCCCGGTCCAGCACCGCGAAGTTGACCACGCGCTCGTAGGCGGCCAGGTCGCCGTTGGCCGGCGGTGACGATGCGGTGGAAGTATTCGCGCCGGCCCAGCTCGCCGTGCAGCGCCGCCAGCACCGGGTCGTCGGGGTCGGGCACGATCAGCAGGGTGTTGTAGCTGCGGCCGTCGCCGGCCAGGAACGTGCGCCGGATGCCCGGCACGCCCTCGAACAGCGACTCCACCCGCCGCGGCGCGATGGTCTGCCCCCGGTTGTTCTTGTAGATGTCCTTGACCCGGTCGACGATCTCCAGCTGGCCGCCGGGCGTGGCGCGGAACAGGTCGCCGGTGGCGCAGCCAGTGCTCGTCGCTGCCGGGTTGCTCCACCGTCAGGTCGCCGGGATCACCGTCCTCGGGCAGGTAGCGGGCGATGTAGACGCCGGCGATCTGCAGCTCGTCCTGGTCGCCGAAGCGCACCTTCACCCCCGGCAGGGGCACGCCGACCGAGTTCTCCTCGTAGTCGTCCGGCGGGGTCATGGTCAGGCCGCCCGTGCCCTCGGTCATGCCGAACCCGCTGCACAGGCGCACGCCGTGGCGGTGGAAGAAGCGGAAGACCTTGGGATCGAGCCAGCCCGCGGCCGACAGGCCCCAGGCCAGGCGGTCGCCCACCACCGTGCGGAAGACCGTGTCGGGATCGACCCCGGCGGCGTCGCGCTGGGCCTCCACCACCCGGTCGCGGATCTGCACCCAGCGCACCGGCACGCTGATCAGCGCCGTGGGCCGCACCGCGGCCAGCTGGCTGAGCAGGGTGTCGGCCGAGGGGTTGCCGGCGAAGACGTAGGTGCCGCCCCAGAAGATCGTGCCCAGCATCTCGAGGTAGCGGCCGAAGGTGTGGAACAGGGGCAGGTAGCACAGCATCACCTCGTCGCGGCCCGCGAAGGGCAGGGCGGCGGCCCGGGCGAAGCGCTTGCTCACCAGGTTCAGCTGGGTGAAGACCACGCCCTTGGGCCGGCCGGTGCTGCCGGAGGTGAACATCACCGTGGCCGGGTCGCGCATGCCCAGCCGCGGGCGGTCCGCCAGGGCCCGCGTCCACGTCCCCGGTGGAGAGCTGGGCGCGGCGTTCGTCCAGGGGCAGCGTTTCCGCCAGGCCGTGCCGCTCGCAGGCGTGCAGGGTGAAGATGCGGAAGGGCTCGCGGCAGCGCTCGCGCACCGCCAGCAGGCGCTCCAGGCGGTCGGGATCGTCGCACACGGCGGTGGTGATGCGCAGGCGGTCGAAGATCCAGACCAGGTTCTCGACGCTGGCGTGGATGTCCAGGGGCGCGTCGACGATGTCGTGGGCCAGGCAGGCCAGGTCGGCGCAGGCGCCGGCCACGCTGTTGGCGTTGAACAGGGCCACCCGCAGGGGACGGTCGGTCGTCGGCGGCGGGCCGGCCCTCGCGCAGGAAGACCGCCGCGGTCTCGCGCACACGGCGCAGGATCCGCTCGTAGCTCCAGTCGCCGCCGTCCTGGTCGGTGAGGTCGCGGAACAGCACGTGGTCGCCGCTGGGCGGCGGCCCGCTGCTCCAGCAGGTCGCCCACGCGTGAAGCGGATCGCCTCGAGGATCCGGAAGACGAGCTCGGCCCAGCGCAGGCGCGCCGCGTCGTCGGGCAGGGCGGTCAGGAAGTCGGCGTGGCGGGTCGGTGTCCAGGAACCGGCACCACAGGTCCGCGCTCGGCGCCGAGGTCGGCGCCGGCGACGAGCCGGGCCTCGGCCGCAGCCAGCACGGCGGCGGCATCGACCGCCGGGCCGCGGTCCCGACGCTCCAGCAGCGCGGCCAGGTCGCCGGACACGCTCATCCCGCCGGCTGCTCCGGGTTGTCCCGGGGCTCCAGCACCAGGCGGTAGCCCACGCCGTGCACCGTCAGGATGTGCCGGGGCGTTGCGCGGGTCCTCCTCCACCAGCTTGCGCAGGGCGAGGATGAAGTTGTCCACGGTGCGGGTGGTGGGGTAGGCGCCGAAGCCCCAGACCCGGTCCAGGATGGTCTCGCGGTCGACCGGTTCGCCGGCGTGCTCCCGCAGCAGGCGCAGGATCATCGCCTCCTTCTCCTTGAGGTCGACCACGCCGTCGGGGGTGGTGGCCTGGTAGGCGCGCAGGTTCACCTGCGGCCCGGCCGATGCGCAGGGTGTCGGGCGCCTCCTCGCCGCGGAACCAGTCCTGGCGGCGGAAGATGGACTTGATGCGCGCCAGCAGTTCCTGCAGCTCGAAGGGCTTGGTGATGTAGTCGTCGCCGCCCTCGTCCAGGCCGCGGATGCGGTCCTTGTTGCCGCCGCGCGCGGTCAGGAAGAGGATGGGCACGCGGTCGCCCTCGCGGCGCACCAGGCGGCAGAACTCGAAGCCGTCCATGCCCGGCAGCATGACGTCCAGCAGGACCAGTTCGACGCCGCCGCGCCGCCAGTAGTCCAGGCCCGCCTCGGCGCTGCCGGCGATCACCGGGTCGTAGCCCTCGAGCTCGAGGTTGATGCGCAGGCCGTCCGTCCTCCTTCGCCATTCGGGTCAGCACCAGGTCGCGACGCCGCTTCGCGCTCTCGGGGTGGCGGAAGGGATCGCAGGACCCCGGGCGATTGAGGATCGCGGCCAGCAGCGCCGCTTGCGCGACGTCCACGTCCGTGACGTTCTCGCCGAAGTAGTTCCGGGCCGCGTTCTGGAAGCCGAAGCCGCGGCCCATGTAGATCTCGTTGAGGTACGCCTCCAGGATCTGGTCCTTCGATAGGCCGCTCGAGCTCGAGCGCGACCTGGAGCTCCTTCAGCTTCCGCGTCAGCGATG
>CAWGRT010000011.1:0-228648 GCA_963825035.1 Candidatus Krumholzibacteriia bacterium
TTCCCTGCCGCCGCCGCCTGGTCTACTCGACGTTACGTATTGCTGGACGCTCCATCCCGACTCGCGCGTCTTTGCCGGGGGCCGGATGGCCGGCGTCCGGGCGCTGACCACGCGCGCGAGCTGATCGCGGGCGGCGCGTCGGGCTGCATCGTCGCCGGCGCCGACACCTACCTGGTGGCCGGCACCCTGACCGCCTATGACGCGCAGCGGCGCCTGGTCACCGCGGAGAATTCCGACGGGTTCCTGCCGGGCGAGGCGGCGGCGGCGGTGCTGGTGGGCCCGGTGAGGCGGCGGGACAAGCCGCAGCTCCTGTGCCTGGGGTTGGGCTTCGGGACCGAGCCGGCGCCGTTCGGCTGGACGAGCCGCTGCGGGCCGACGGCCTGGTGGCCGCCATCCGTGCGGCCTTCGCGGACGCGCGGTGCGGCTACGGCGACGTGGATTTCCGCCTGACGGACACAACGGCGAACCGTACGGCTTCAAGGAGGCGGCCCTGGCCATGGCCGCGCACCCTGCGCGACCGCAAGGAGGAGTTCGACATCTGGCATCCGGTCGACTGCATCGGCGAGGTGGGCGCGGCCGTCGTGCCGGTCCTGGCCGCGTGATGCTCGCGGCTACGACCAAGGGCTACGCCGCCGGACCGGGCGCGATCTGCCACGTGGCCGGCGACGGCGACGGCGCGCCGCCCTGTCGCTGCGGCACGGACCTGGGGTGGCGACTGATGGGCAACAAGATCTTCGCCAACGGCATGGAGGTGGCCTGCAAGGCGGGCGCGGGCAAGACCATCTGCGCGTTTCCCGACGTGTGCTTCACGCCGCCCCAGACCCCGGCCACGCCCGCCCGGCGTGCCCATACCCTATCCCAACACGGGCATGGCATCGGACACCAGCGGCGGCACCAAGAAGGTGAAGATCAGCGACAAGGAAGTGGGCATCAAGAACGAGTCCTACTTCAAGCAGAGCAGCGGCGACGAGGCGGGCAGCGCGCCGAAGAAGGGCGTCATCACCAGCAAGAACAAGGGCAAGGTCTACTTCAACAGCTGGTCCATGGACGTGAAGTTCGAGGGCAAGAACGCCGTGCGGCACCTGGATCTGACCACCAACAACCACGCGGCGATGCCGGGGGACACGCCGCCCTGGCCGTTCATCGACTCCATGGCCATCGACATCGAGGGCAACACCGATGACCCGTGCGCCGACGAGAAGCAGAAGGAAGAGGACGACTGCAAGGGCACCAAGCCGCACGCCAGCGGCAAGGGACTGGACTGCGACGCCAAGTGCGCGCAGGCCAAGGCCTGCCGGCTGACCCGGAAAAAGGACGACAAGGGGTCCTGCTGCCATCCCTCGGTGACGGGCCACCACCTGGTGGAGGTCAACTGCTTCACCTCGCCCGGCGGCCGCACGCCGAACCGCATGCCCAAGGACATCGGCTACGCGTCGGTGGAGTACGCCGAGGGCAAGGTCATGCGCGAGAGCCTGCCCGGGTTCCAGGACTACGATCCCGAGGAGGCACCCTGCGCCTGCGCCAGCACGGCCACGGGCGACACCGACCACGGCGCCATGCACGCCGCCGCCGACAGGATCAAGCGTGCCTACAAGGCGAAGCGGGGCAACGATCCCTTGTGGAGTTTCGGCGACGGCCCCAACGAGCAGTCCTACTGGACCTTGGACGAGGCGAGCGCAGCGGGCGCCAAGGCGCACAACATCGTCCATCCGCAGTGTAGCGAGGAGTGCACCAAGGCACAGCTCGACAGCTACCACCAGGACCAGGCGGGGCTGGCGCCCGACGAACCGGTCCGGAGCGACTTCAGCAAGGAATACACGCAGGGCACGGCGCGGTTGAACCGCGAAGGCAAGACCGGGCAGCTCAACGCGGCCTGGCGCAACGTCCTGAACCGCTGACCGGAGACGAGCATGAACGAGAACACGCCCAGCCTCGTCTTCCAGCGCGGCCTGTCCCTCGGGCCCGGCCGCTGCCGGATCCTCGCGCAGCTGGTGGAGGACGACGGCGACCGTCCGCGGCAAAGCCTCGTGCTCGACTGGGAGGAGGGCGCCGACGAGCCGCGGGTCACGCCGGTGGGCTGGATCGCCACCCGGCTGACGTTCGCCGCGGGATCGGACGCCTGCGCCTTGCTGGGTCCGGAGGGGGATTTCGCGATCCTGTCCGCGTCGGGCCTGCGCGACGAGCCCGTGGCTGTTCCCGCGCCCGGTCCGGAGGTCATGGGGCACCTGCGCGACCTGCGGACGATCGCCGGGCACTTCGTCGCCGCCGGCATGGGGCGTCAGGTGTACGTCCGCGGTGGCGGTGGCGACTGGCGGAGGCTGGACGAGGGGGTCCTGGCCGATCCGGCCGACCTCGCGATCACGGGATTCAACGCCATCGACGGCAGCGACCTCGATCATCTCCACGCCGCCGGCTTCGGCGGCGAGATCTGGTACCGGGACGGGGACGCCTGGCGGCCGGCGGACAGCCCGACGAACCTCGTCCTCTACAGCCTGGTCGCCGTCTCCGCCGACGAGATCTACGCCGCCGGCCAGTCCGGCGTGGTCCTGCGGGGCTGCCGGGACACCTGGCAGGCCCTGGTGCCGCCGGATCCGGCGGACGACATCTGGGACGTGGCGTGGTTCGACGGCCGGCTCTTCGTCGCGACCCGGACCGCGGTGTTCGTCCGCGAAGGGGATGCCTTCCGGCCCCTCCCCATCGGGGCGTCGGGGCCGGGAGCGGCGCAGGCGCTGCACGCCGGACACGGCGCGCTGTGGTCCTTCGGCGCGTCCCATCTGGCCTGGAGCGAGGACGGCGAGACCTGGCGCAGCGTGGGGACCGAATCATGAGCGGACACCCTTCTCGCCCGCTGCCGCACATCGTCTCCCAGCACGCCGAGGAAGCCGCCTTCCAGTGGCTCCTCCGTGCCCAGGCCGTGCACGCCCCCCATTACTCGCTGGTGGATCTGGCCCGGCTCGACGGCATGGTCGAGGCCCACCTGGACGGCCTGCGCGTGGCCGGCGACGCCGGCTGGGAGATCTGCCGCCGGGAGCTGGCGTGGGAGGAGGCCGGCGAGGTCTTCGCGGCGGCGTCGCTGGCCTACGGGGCGGCGGATTCCGCCCGCGCGGCCGCGGTGCAGGAGGCGATCCTGGCCGCCCCGGACGCCGCCGCCGGCCTGGTCTCGGCCCTGGGCTGGCTGCCCTGGGAGCGGGCCGAACCCCACGCCCGCGCGCTGCTGGCGGCGGAGGAACCGATCCTGCGGCGCGCCGGTCTGGCCGCGTTCGCCGTCCACCGGCAGGACCCGGGCGCCTGGCTGGACGAGGCCCTGCGGAACGCCGAGCCCGTCGTGATCCCCCGCGCGCTCCGGGCCGCGGGTGAGCTGGGCCGTCGCGACGCCCTGCCCCGCTGCCGTGAACTGGCCGGGGCGGACGATCCCGAGACGACGTGGTGGGCCGCGTGGGCGGCCTCGCTCCTGGGCGATCCGGCCGACGCCGAGCGGCTGGCCGCCATCGCGGCGGCCGGCGGCCCGCGGGCCGAGGCGGCTGCCCGCGTGGCGGCGCGTTGCCTCGCGCCGGCGCGGGCGGTGGCCTGGCAGCGGGAACTGGCGGCGGCGCCGGAGCGGAGACGCCTGGCCGCCGTGGCCGCCGGCGCGACCGGCGATCCCCAGCTGGTGCCCTGGCTGCTGGAGCAGGCGGCGGTCGACGAGCTGGCCCGGCCGGCGGGGGAGGCCTTCGCCCTGATCACCGGCGCGGACCTGGCCTACCTCGACCTGGATCGCGACGCGCCCGACGGCTTCGAGGCCGGCCCCACCGAGGATCCGGACGATCCCGACGTGGCCCTGGATCCGGACGAGGACCTGCCCTGGGCGGACCCGGCCCGGCTGGCCGCCTGGTGGGACGAGCACCGGCGCGACTTCCGCGGCGGCGGCCGCTTCCTGCTGGGGGCCGCGGTGGAGGAGACGTCCCTGCGCCGCGCCCTGGCGGCGGGGACGCAGCGCCAGCGCGCCGCGGCCGCCCTCGAACTGGTGCGCCGGCAGCCGGGACGCCCCCTGTTCGAGGTGCGCGCGCCCGGCCACGACCAGCGCCGCGATCTGGCGGCCGGCAAGGAGCGGTCATGAACCTGCTGACGCCGCGGCTGCTGCCCTTCGTCTTCCTGGGGATCGCGGTGATCTACGGCGTGACCTTCCTGCGCCACCGGGGCCGGCCGGGCCAGGACATCGCCCAGCGGAACCGCCTGCGCATGGCGGCCATCTTCGGGGCGGTGGGGGTGGGTTGGCTCATCTCGCAGCTGTAGGCGGCGCCTGTGTCAGTCGGCGACCAGCGCGCCCGCCAGCAGGTCGACGGCGTCGAACAGGTCGTCGGCGCCGCACTGGGCGCAGTGGACCTCCTTGGTGCCCAGGATCTCCCCGCCGGCCACGGCGATGACCCGGGCCGAGACCACCAGGTCCGTGCCGATGCGGTCCACGTTCCCGGTCACGATCAGGGCCACCCCCAGCAGCTTGCCCATCTTCACCGCCGTGGCCGGATCGACGAGCTCGCCCTGCTGCAGTTTCAGCTCGCCCACCACGTCGTCGAGGCGGGCGCGCTCCACCAGACGCACCCGCGGACTGTCGCTCAGCCGGCTCTCCAGGAAGTGGGCCGCGGCACCGCCCAGGGCCGCGTCGGCGCCCGCGCCCCCCACGGCGAAGGGAAGGATCGCGACCACCGGCCGCCCGTCCGCCGCCGCGGCGCCCGGCCCGATCACCGGTCCGCCCGCCGAGGTCAGGCGCAGCCGGCTGCCGAAGCAGCCCGAGGCCGGCACGTCGTAGTCGACGCTCCACAGGTGCACCGCCGGCCCGCTGCCGTCGGCCGCGTCGGCCACCCCGGCCAGCAGCCCGCCGTCGCGGGAGAAGATCAGGTGGCTGCAGGGCGAGGGCAGGGGGTAGGACAGGGGCAGGTCCCCGGACGCGATGTCGCAGAAGGCCAGCGCCCCGCTGCGGAGGGTCGAGTTGTCGAAGGCCACGAAGCAGTTCTGCGGGTAGAGGGCGAAGCCCTCGAGCTTGGCGTTGTAGTCTCCGGTGGTCTTCAGGAGCACGC
Source organism: Candidatus Krumholzibacteriia bacterium (assembly GCA_963825035.1). Classification (GTDB taxonomy): domain Bacteria; phylum Krumholzibacteriota; class Krumholzibacteriia; order LZORAL124-64-63; family LZORAL124-64-63; genus JACZKN01. Next base: position 5,055 of record CAWGRT010000011.1, read on the forward strand.
CCTTGGCCACGTCGTAGTAGGCCAGGCGGTGCTCGAAGCGCATGCTGCGGCCGCCCTTTTCCAGGTAGTGCTCGTCGAAGGCCACCGCGACCATCAGGCCGTCGGCGCTGAACCGGGCCGCGGTCAGGTCGATGCCGGCTCCGGGCACGGTCGCGGGGTCCAGCTCGAACCGGCGCAGGGCCTCCAGGGAGGCGGCGCTCCAGATGACCAGCCGCCGGTCCGCGCCCACCGTCGCCACGGTCCCGTCGCCGTCGTGGAAGTCGATGGCCAGGATGTCCCCGTCCTTGCCGTCGAGACGCCCGCGCAGGTCGCCCACCGGCAGCTCCCACACCCAGACCTTCTCGTCGTCGCCGCCGGCGGCGAGCCGGCGGCCGTCGCTGCTGAAGGCGAGGACGTCGATCCGGCCCTTGGCGCCCTGCAGCGCGCGGGGGGCGCCGTCGGCGAAGGCCGCGCCGCCGCCGCGCGGTCCCAGCAGGAACACGCCCTGGCCCTTGGCGGCGAAGGCGCAGGTGCGGCCGTCGGGGCTCAGGGCCACGGCCGTGATGGCGCGGTCCTTCGGTGCGGCGGCGATGACCGCGGCCTCGCCGCCGGGTGCGGCCAGCCGCAGTTCGCCGCGGCTGCTGCCCCAGACCAGCTCCCCGTCGGGGCCGAAGGCGAGGGCCGTGACCCCGCCGTCACCCCCGGGCAGGCGCCGCTCGAGGTGCAGGTCGACGGCCCGCACCGGCCCGGCCAGCAGGACGACCACGGCGGCGGCGAACCACGCCGCCGTCAGGTGTCGGGGATGTCGGGTGCGGGTCACGGATCAGAACAGGGCCGAGAGGCCCGCGACCGCGGTGAAGGCGACCTCGCTGTTCCCGAGGCTGAACCCCAGGTTGCCCGAGATGTCGTAGGCGACGCGCTCGTTGAGGAACACCTTCACGCCCGCGCCCGCCTGCAGGTAGGAGAGGTCGGTGAAGCTCACCGGGTCGTCGGGCGAGATGTCGCCCTGGTACCACTGGCCCGACACGTAGGGCACCGAGGTGCCGTGGGCGGTGAAGTTGTAGCGGGTGAAGGCGCGGAAGCCCACCGTGGTGTCGGAGAAGAAGTCCGTCGACAGGTAGGTGATGGACGGGCCGCCGCCCAGTTCCCACTGGTCGGTGGTGTAGTAGCCGTAGACGCCCGTCAGGTTCAGGGCGGTCAGGCCGGAGACGGTGAACAGCGCGGCCGACACCTGCACCTCCCGATCGCCCTTCTCGATGTACTGGGCCTGGGCCGCGCCGGCCAGCGCCACGGCGAGCACGATTCCGCACAACAGTCGCTTCATGTCTTCCCTCCGTCCATGTCGTTGCCGACGTGATCCCCTGCCGACGATCAAACGTCCGCCGAAGCTACCGGAGGGCCGCGGTGCGGTCAATACCAGACTAGTTCTGTAGGATCTTCTTGCCCTTGATGACCACGTCCTTGCTGGCCTTGACGGTGATCTTGCCCGAGCCCTTGACGGTCACGTCCTTGCCCTCGAACTGGATCGTGCCGTCCTTCTTCAGCAGGATCTTCGCCTTGCCGGTGACGATGGAGATCTCGTCGCCGGCCTCGATGGTCAGCTTCTTGCCCACCTTGTGGTCCTCGTCCTTGCCCACCTCCACCTGGTGGTTCGCGCCCACGGACGTCTGCAGGTCCTGCCCGATGGTGACGCTCCTGCGAGCCCCCCACCGCCACGGAGCGCGCCGCGCCCACGTTGACCTCCTGGCTGGCGCCCACGTTGATGGACTCGTTGATGCCCACGGTGTGGTTGCGGGTCTGGGCCACCGTCACCGTCTCGCTGCCGCCCACCTGGCGCGACCGGTCGGCGCCCACGGCCAGGGTCTCGTTGGCCCCCACGGTCACGGTGCGGTCGGTGCCGATGGTGCGGTTCTCGTTGTTGCCGATGGAGACGGTCTCGTCGTGGCCGACGTTCTCGCCGCGGTCGTTGCCGATGGAGATGTCCTCGTTGTTGCCCACCGACTCGGACTTGTCGTTCTCCACCACGATGGTCTGGTCCTTCTCGGCGTGGATGGTCAGCATCTCGCTGCCCTTGAGGTCCTCGAAGCAGATCTCGTTGAAGTTGTCCGCCGCCGCGCCCTTGGTGCTGCTGGTCTTGACCCCGCTCTTGGTGGGCTCCTGCCAGGGGATCGGCTGGCGCGCGTTGTAGACGCGGCCGGTGATCAGCGGCTGGTCGGGATCGCCCTCCAGGAAGCTGACCACCACCTCCTGGCCGATGCGGGGGTGGTAGACCATGCCCCACTCCTTGCCCGCCAGGTTCTGGGCGACGCGGATCCAGCACGAGCTGTTCTCGTCGCCGCTGCTCTCGCGGTCCCAGTGGAAGCGCACCTTCACGCGGCCGTACTTGTCGACGTAGATCTCCTCGCCCGACGGGCCGGTCACCACCGCGGTCTGCGGGCCGCGGACGCGGGGGCGCGGCGTGCGCCGTTCGGGCCGGAACACGACCGCGTGGGGGATGCAGGTGAAGGTGTTGGCGTAGGTGGCCGCCACCCCGGTCCCGGAGACCAGGTCGCCCGACTGTTCGAGCCGGTGCTCCACCGACGTCAGCAGGTAGGTGGCGTCGATGTCGCTGCGGGCGTGGCCCACCAGGTCGAAGCGGTAGCCGCTGGCGAAGGCCCGGCAGGAGCCGGTGCCGTGGTGGACGATCGCCCCGCAGTCGCCCTCCTCGCGGCGCACCTGGACCACGGCGTCGCCCCTGGCCAGCTTGCCGTCGTCCTCGCCGCCCAGGTTCACGTAGTCGCCGGGGTAGTCGTAGACCTCGTAGTCGGTGTTGTGGCCGGTGCTGATCGCGCTGGTCGCGCCCACCAGCAGGTCGGTGCCGGGGTCGATGAAGTTGTAGTCGCTGAGGGCGTAATTGCCCGGCTGCAGCACCTGCTCCACCCGCCAGGAGGCGATGAGGTCCTCCTCCTTGCGGCTGTCCGGGCTGGCGTCCAGTTCGGCCTTCTCCTGGCCGGCGACGGGCTCGATCTTGCTGGCGGCGTCGGCCAGCATCAGCGTGTGGCGGTCCTCCTCGTGCTGGAACCAGTAGAAGATGCCCGCCTCCTCCAGCAGGCGCGAGACGAACGCCAGGTCCGTCTCCCGGTACTGCACGCAGTTGATCATCGGCTCGTAGGTCCCGGTCAGCTTGAACTGGTAGTCGGTGAAGCCCAGGCCGTCGAACACCGCCGAGACCACGTCCTGCACGTTCTGGTTCTGGAAGATGCGGCAGTCCGTGCGCCGCGACAGCAGCCACAGCCAGGGCACGATCTCCGCGCGGTAGGTGGTGGTGCGCAGGCTCGAGCCCGTCTGGGCGAAGCGCGAGACGATGCCGTGCACCCAGCGCGGCGAGCCGTCGGCGAGGTCGATCGACACGGCGACCGCCTGGCCGATGATCTTGTCGAAGTCCAGCGCGTTGTCGGTCGCGACCAGCGTCAGCTCGAAGCTGAAGGGCCGGGACATGTCTTCGCGGCCGGCGAATTCGTGCACGAACAGCACGTCATCGCCCAGCGGCGTCTTGATCCGGCACACCTGGCCGGCCTGTTTCATCGCCATGGCGGCTCCCATCGCCGCGCCCGCGCGACGGCCGCGCGGACGCTCGCGTTTGCGGTTCAGGCCAGGTCGTAGCGGAAGCCGCCCTCGGCGGCCGCCTCGACCCGGACTCGGTGCAGCGCCTCGCCCCGCGACCATGCGGGCCAGGAACTCCGTGGAGATCTCCGGCAGCAGGCTGCGGGTCAGGATGTGGTCGACGTTGCGGGCGCCGCTCTCGGGATCGGTGCAGCGGGCGGCGACCGCCGTCGAGCAGCGCGTCGTCGTAGACCAGTCGGCGCCGTGGTTCTGCGCCAGGCGGCGGCGGATCTTGTCCAGCTGCAGCTCGATGATCAGCTTGCAGCGCGTCCTCGCCCAGCGGGTAGTAGGGCACGGTGATCATGCGCCCCAGCAGGGCCGCCGGGAAGGCCTTGCAGCAGCTCGGGCCGCAGGGCCTCGGCCAGGGCCTCGGGGTCGGGCCGCGTCTCGGGGTCGGCGCACAGCTTCATGATGGTGTCGGTGCCGACGTTGGAGGTCAGCAGGATCACCGTGTTCTTGAAGTCGATCTCGCGGCCCTCGCCGTCCTCCAGCACGCCCTTGTCGAACACCTGGAAGAACAGCTCCATCACGTCGGGGTGGGCCTTCTCCACCTCGTCCAGCAGCACGACCGCGTAGGGCCGCCGCCGCACCGCCTCGGTCAGCACGCCGCCCTCGCCGTAGCCCACGTAGCCCGGAGGCGAGCCCTTCAGGCTGGAGACCGTGTGGGCCTCCTGGTACTCGGACATGTTGATGGTGATCAGGTTGCGCTCGCCGCCGTACAGGGCCTCGGCCAGGGCCAGCGCCGTCTCGGTCTTGCCCACGCCGCTGGGGCCCACCAGCAGGAACACGCCGACGGGCCGCTGGGGGTCGTCCAGGTTGGCGCGGCTGGTGCGGATGCGCTGGGCGATGGTCTCCAGGGCGTGGGCCTGGCCGATGACCCGCTCCTCCAGCAGGTCGGCCAGGCCCAGCACGGTCTGGATCTCGTCGGCCAGCATCCGGCCGACCGGGATGCCGGTCCAGCCGCCGACGACCTCGGCGATGGTCTGGCCGTCGACCTCGTCCTGGACCAGGGGCGATTCGCCCTGCAGGGCGCGTCAGGTCGGCCCGCAGGCCGTCCAGCTCGGCGCGCAGCTCGGCCGCGCTCCTGGTCCGTGGGCGGCGGCCGGCGCCTCGCCGTCGTCCGTCGGCGTCGGCGTCGACGCCTGCTCGAGCCTGGCCGCGCAGGTCGATGATCCGGTCCACCAGCGCCAGCTCGCTGCTGCCAGCGCTCCTCCAGGGCGGTCAGAGCGCGGTCGGCCTCGTCCTGCTTGCGCCGGGCCAGCTCGGCCAGCCGCGGCGTCGTGGTCGGCCGCCGACGGCGGCCTCGCGCTCGCAGGATGCCGATCTCCAGCGTCGTAGGCGTCGATCACCCGGCGCAGGTCCTCCACCGCCGGCGGGGTGGCGCTGCGGCCGATGCCCACCCGGGCGCAGGCGGTGTCCAGCACGCTGACCGACTTGTCGGGCAGCTGCCGGGCCGGGATGTAGCGGTGGCTCAGGCGCACCGACTCGCGCACGGCCTCGTCCAGGATGCGCACCCGGTGGTGCTGCTCCAGCTTGGCCGCCACGCCGCGCATGATGCGGATGGCCGCGTCCTCGTCCGGCTCCTCGACCTTCACCACCTGGAAGCGCCGGGTCAGGGCCGGGTCCTTCTCGAAGTACTTCTTGTACTCGGCCCAGGTGGTGGCCGCGACCGTGCGCAGCTCGCCGCGGGCCAGGGCCGGCTTGAGCAGGTTGGCCGCGTCGTTCTGGCCCTCCTGGCCGCCGGCGCCGATCAGGGTGTGGGCCTCGTCGATGAACAGGATGATCGGCGTGGGGGACGAGCGCACCTCGTCGATCACCTGCTTGAGCCGGTTCTCGAACTCGCCCTTCACCCCGGCGCCGGCCTGCAGCAGGCCCAGGTCCAGGCTGCGCAGGGCCACGTTCTGCAGGACCGGCGGCACGTCCCCGGCGACGATGCGCAGGGCGAAGCCCTCGACGACGGCCGTCTTGCCCACGCCCGCCTCGCCGGTGAGGATCGGGTTGTTCTGCCGGCGGCGGGTCAGGATGTCGATGATCTGCCGGATCTCCGGGTCGCGGCCCAGCACCGGATCGATCTTGCCGGCGCGGGCCTCGGCCGTCAGGTCGACGGTGAACTGGTCCAGGGACGGGCGTCGCGCCGCCGCCGCCCGTGCGGCCGCCGTCGGCCCGGGTCGCGGCCGGCGGCCTGGTCGGCGCTGAAGACCTCGCGGTCCTCGGGCGAGCCGGCCACGATCTGCGGCATGGCGTCCACCAGGTCGTCGACGTCCAGGTCCTTCAGCTCGGGGCAGCTCTCCAGCAGCTGGCGGCGCAGGGTGCGGTCGCCGAGGCAGGCCAGGAACAGGGCGCCCGAGCGCACCCGCGACGCGCTGGTGGTTGATGGACGCCAGCAGCCAGGCCTGCCGGGCCATGTCCTCGATGGCGGGCGCCAGCTGCGGCTTGCCGCCGTTGCCCCGCTTGTACTGGTCCAGGCCGTGCTCCAGGCCGCGCAGGACCCGGTCCGGATCGACGCCCGCGTGGCGCAGCAGCCGGTTGATGTCGCCGTCGCTGTGCTCGACCAGCTTGGCCAGCCAGTGCTCCATCTCCACTTCGTAGTTGGTCCGCGACAGGCACAGCCCCGCGGCGCCCTCCAGGCCGCGCCGGCTCGTCTCGGTGAGCTTGCCGATCAGCGACTTCAGGTCGATGCGCATGGATCTCCCTCCCGGTGGCCGCCCCGCGGGGCGGCGCGTATGTCCGGACCCGCCGGGGCTCAGGCGCCCTGGCGTCCGGCGATGGTCACTTCGCGCGGCGTCCTCGGGGACCGTGCCGCCGCCCAGCCAGGTCGACCAGCCGAGCCACGGCGTCCCCTGCTCGTCGGACACGCCCAGCCGGAGCGGGGGCACCGCGCCGGGGGCCAGCTGCAGCCGGAACTCGAAATCGAATTGGGGGCCGCCGGCCAGGGCGCACAGCTCGCTCAGGGCCGGCCAGCCCTGCCCGGCGGGCAGGAAATCGGCCGTCCGGGGCCAGTCCAGGGGGCCCAGCCGGACCCGGAAGCGCGACTGGGCGATGCGCACCCGCGCCCCCAGGCAGGCGTCCTCGCCCAGGCGGCACGACGTGCGGCCCAGGCGGCACAGCTCCTCGTCCTCGACGGCGTACCAGGCGGGCACGAACTGGTCCACGGCCGCGGGCACGCCGAAGTAGTCGGCCACCAGGTCGGCCAGGCCCAGGGCCGAGACGCCGCGGGCCCGCACGGCGTAGGCCCGGGACAGCAGCGCGCGGTCGTCCAGGTCCAGCTGCCCCTGCAGGGCGGGCGAACCCATCCCCATCAGGCCCAGGACCATCCGTTCGAACAGGCTGTGGTCGCCGGGGCGCGTGCGCTCGTAGACGACGGGGAAGTGGCACTTCTCCCAGGCCCGGTAGAAGAGCGAGATGAGCCGGTGGTTGAACCGGTCCAGGAAGTCGCGCAGGGCCGGGTCCCGGTCGCGGTCCCGGTCCAGGACCAGCTCGCTGTAGGGCATGGGCAGCGAGCCGTAGCTGGCGGGGGTGGCCACGCCCATGAAGGCCACCGAGACCTCGGGTCGGCCGTCGACCTCGCGCACCTCATGCACGTCGCTGGGGGCGAAGGCCAGGGAGACGCGGCTGGTGAAGCGCAGGGTCTCCCGCGCCGGATCGTCGCCGGTGCCCACGGGCGCGCGCCCGGGCGCGCCCAGCTGGAGCAGGCGCACCGCCTGGTAGAAGGAGTAGCGCCAGCCCTCGGCCATCACGTCGGCCACGGCGGCCGCGCGGGCCGCGTCGCCGGCGGGCGCCGTGGCGTTCAGATCACCGGACTCTCGCCGGCCCTCGGCTGCCATCGTTTGAGCACCTCCTCCCGCTTGCGGACGGTGGCCACGGTCTGGGTGAAGGAGTTGATGGAGGTGTAGTAGGCCAGGAACCGCTCCAGCACCGACGCGAAGAGGAAGGCGCTGCTGCCGGTGTAGTGGGTCTCGTCCAGGTGCAGGGTGATCTCCAGGCCCCGCGTCAGCAGGCGGCCCTCACCGGTGGCGATCTGCCGCAGCACCCGGCGCCATTCCAGCCCGGCCAGGCCGGCGATGCGCTGCCGGGTGACCGGCGTGTCGGCGAAGTCCAGCAGGCCCATCAGCTCGCGGAAGGCCACCGGGCCGCCGCGGTCGTGGCTGCGGCCGTCGTCCGCCGTCTCCAGCAGCGACAGGTGGTTCAGGTTGAGCACCGACACCAGACGCCACAGGGTGTCCGGTCCCGCGGGCGGGCGCGCGCTGGCGGTGGGCTTGCGCAGGGTGTGGATCCGGTCCACCCCGGGCTGCCCCTCGATCTGGAACTCGCCGCCGCGGGTGCCCAGGGGCAGCTCGGCCGGCAGGTCGCGGTTGGTGGCCAGCACCTGCACGATGAGGGTGTCGCCGGCCAGCTGGGCCGTGCTGCCGTCCCGCGGATCGACCAGGGTCAGGTAGACCTCCGTGCCGGCGTCGTGCTTGTCGCCGGAGGGGCGCCGGGACGCGTGCCAGAAGGCCAGTTCGCCCTCGCGGGGGTCGCCGTGGCGCAGGGCGAACATGGGCCGGAACTCCCGGGCCTGGCCGGTGCGCGCGTCCAGGGTCTCGACGGCGCGGATCGTGTGCACCTCGTAGCCGCGCGGCGCGTGGGCCTCGCAGACCACGCGGTGCTCGGGCACGGTGCGGCGCAGGGCGATGGGCTCGGCCTGGTGGGGGAACAGGTTCACGGCCGGGGCGCAGCCCAGCTTGAAGTTGTCGACGCCCAGCCGCGCCTCCAGGTCCAGGGGCAGCCGGTCCAGCAGCACCAGGATCTCCAGCTCGCGGCCCACGGGGGCCAGCACCGCGGGGGTCAGGCCGGTCACGTCGCAGAAGAGGAATTTGTCCGGGAACAGGAAGTACTCCTGCAGCAGGCGGTGCCCCAGGTAGGCGGTGCGCGGCGATTCGAGCAGCCCCTCGTCGGCGCCGAAGCCCACCGGCTGCAGCGCCGAGGGCGGCAGGAAGCTGGCGCCGTCGCCCACGCGCGAGGCCTCGGTGTCGCGCCGGCCGGGCCGCACCAGCACCCCCAGGGGGCGGCGGAAAAGCAGTTCGTAGAGGCGGTTGGCCGTGGCGGCGTTGCCGTCCAGGAAGAAGCGCAGCCGCTCCAGCGGCAGCTGGGCGAAGGTCTGGGCGCCGAGGGTGCGCAGCTCCAGGCGCACGGCCGCCACCGCCTCGGGCGGGCACAGGGGGTTGCCCCGGTCCAGGGAGGTCAGGCCCACGGCGGTGACCTCGATGGGCCACAGGGTCACGGGGTAGCAGGTGCGGAAGCGGCAGCGCACGCCGCCCACCGGCGGCGTGTGGATCTGGCCGTGCCGGGGGATCGTGGGTGCCGACGGTGGCCTGGGACCGATCCGCGTCGCCGGTGAACTGGACCACCGTCAGGGACGGCACCGGCGCCAGGAAGTTGGGCTGCTGCAGTTCCAGCAGGGCGTTGGTGATCTCGGGGAAGTCGTCGTCCAGGCGCATCTGCGTCCGGGCGGTGAGCATGGCGAAGGCCTCGATCAGCCGCTCGACGTGGGGGTCCTCGCACTTGTCCGGCTCCAGCAGCAGCTGGCCGGCCACGGCCGGGTAGCTCTCGGCGAAGTCCGTGAGCTGACGGCGGATGAACTTCAGCTCGTTCTCGTAGTAGTGGAGCAGGCGTTCGCGCATCTGTGGTCCATCCGGTTGTGGCGGGCCCGTTCCGGCGGGAGCCGCCCTACTGGTCGGTCTTGACCTGCACCGTGCCCGAATCCATCTCGATCTCCGTGTCGAACACCACGGGCTCCCGCACCGGATCCACGTGCAGCAGCGCGCGGATGCGGAAGCGCGACTGGGTGCCCACCCGCTCGGACGCGGGGACGTGCTCCACGCGGATCGAGTTGGGCTCCAGCCGGGGCTCGAAGCGCCGCAGGGTCTGGACGATGAGCCCGCCGATACGCTGGCAGTCGGCGGGCGACGAGCCCGAGTAGTGCGAGAAGTCGGGCAGGCCGTAGTTGGCGAGGGACTCCCGGGTCTCGGGGAGGTCCTCCAGGTCGTAGGGCTGCACGCTCTTGGTGTTCAGCAGCCACTCGATGTCGCGCCGCACCGCCTGCAGCAGTTCGTGGAAGCCGATGCGCAGGTCGCCGCCGGAGTCCCGGCTCACCAGCCGGTCCAGCACCGAGTGGCGCAGGATGTCATGCGTTCCGCGGCCGGCCAAGGCGCCACCTCACGTCACGGCGCCCAGTTCGAGCGTCCGCAGTTCGAGCAACGGCAGTTCGTTCGCGTCGCCGTCCGGCGCGGACCAGGCCAGCACCCGCTGCCCGCGGCCCCGCGCGAGCCCGCCGCCGGCGTCGTACCATTCCGTCGTGCGCCCGGTGGCGCAGCGGGGATCGTCGCCGGCCTCCCAGCTGCCCTCGTACAGGACGGGCAGGTGGACGGTGGAGGAGGCCCCGCCGTGGTCGGTCAGCCGCGCCGGCAGCCACATCAGGTCCAGCAGGTTGCGCGGCGGCTCGGTCTCCAGGCTGGCGAAGCGCTCCAGCGGCAGCCACAGGTAGCGCCCGCCCGCGAACACCTCCAGCAGGGAGCCCAGCTGGTCGTCCAGGTCGCGCACGGCGTTCACCGCCGCGCCGTTCAGGGTGCCCGTCAGCTCGGGCTGCGCCGCCACGGCCTGCTCCACCAGTGCGGCGGACCGGTCGTGTTCGCCGCGGCCGGCGGCCGCCAGGGCGTCGCGCCGGAGCACCAGGTGCTCCGGCGGGTCCGGCGGCAGCATGGGCTCGACGCCGTGGCGGTAGACCGCCCGCCGCTCCTGTTCCGACGCCAGCAGGTTGATGTACACCGGCAGTGCCCGGCCCAGTTCGGGGTCGCCCACGTCCAGGGCCGCCAGGTGCTTGCGCGCCCGGTGCAGGTCGCCCGTGAAGCAGAGGACCGCGAACAGCCGGTACCGGCTGTTCGCGTCCCCCGGGCGAGCCTTGACGGCGGCGATGCAGGACGCGACGGCCGCGTCGAGGTCGCCGTCGTCCAGCTGGGCCTGCAGGTCCATCACTTGGCCGCGTTGGTCTGCAGGTTCCACGAGCCGGTGGTCTTGCCGCCGCCCGTGCCGTCGTCACGCTTCTGCTGGGTGTAGGTCCACTCGATCTTGCCGTAGTTGAAGGTGACGCTCTCGTTCGGGAACGCACCCTGGCTGCCGCCGATGCTGGCCGAGGAGATGATGCACTTGGTGAGCTTGTACTCCATGTAGGGTACCTTCTCGCCGCCGCCGGAACGGGTCAGGGTCAGCGTGATCGAGGGGATGTGCGAGCCGTCGCTGCACTTCTGGGCGATGATGGCGCTGGCCTTGTCCAGTTCCTTCGAGATCTGGAAGTCCGAGTGGTTGCAGCGGCCGGTGGTGGCGCCGCCGGCGGTGCTGGCCGACATGCTGGCCGACTGGGTGATCCCGTGGCTGTAGCTGAGGATCTCGATCTGGCCTTCGAAGCCGGTGGCCGTGCTCTCGCCCGGCACGCCTTCGATCATCAGGTAGGCGTCGAACATGGTATCCGTCCTTTCCCTCCGGTTGACGGGTGGGGCAGCCCCGCGGCGGTCGGCCGCGGGGCTGCGGCCCGGTGGTTGTTCCTACTTCGCGGCGGGGGGCAGATCCGCCACCAGCCGCAACGACACGTCCAACTTCTCCAACTGGAAATGGGGCTTGAGGTAGGCCACCGCCTTGTAGTGTCCCGGCGCGGCCTTGTCCTCGGTCACCTCGATGCGCGCCTCGCGCATCGGGTACTTGGCCTTCTGCTCCTGCGTGGCCTCGTCCTGGTCCAGGACGTAGCTGTTGATCCACTTGTTGAGGTAGTTCTGCACCTCCACGCGGGAGGCGAACGAGCCCACCTTGTCGCGGCAGATGGCCTTCAGGTAGTGGGCGATGCGCGACGTGGCCATCAGGTACGGGATCTTGCGCGACAGGTCCGCGTTGGCCGTCGCCTCCTTCTCCTTGTACTTCTTGGGCCGCTGCACCGAGTTGGAGCCGAAGAACGCGGCGTAGTCGGTGTTCTTGCAGTTGATCAGCGCGATGAAGCCCAGCTCCGACAGCTCGTTCTCCCGGGTCTCGGGAATCAGCACCTCGGTGGGGCACTTGGAGCCGACGTCGCCCTCGCGGGTCTTGAAGGCGTGGATGGGCAGGCCCTCCACCAGGCCGCCGCCCTCGGGGCCGCGGATGGCCACGCACCAGTGGTGCTTGGAGAACGACTCGGTCAGCCGCCCGGCGAAGGAGTAGGCCGCGTTGGTCCACAGGTAGCGGTCGTGGTCCTGGCCGTCCACGTCCTCCTCGAAGTCGAAGGCGTCCACCGGCACGGTCTCCCTGCCGTAGGGCAGGCGGCCCAGCACGTGGGGCATGACCAGGCAGACGAACCGCGAGTCCTCCGAGTCGCGGAAGGACAGCCACTTGGTGTTCTCCGGGTTGCTCTTGTCGAAGACCTTGGCCAGGTCGCGCGGGTTGGGCAGGTCGGTGAAGCTGTCCAGGCCGAACATCTCGGGCCCCGGCGGCCGAGATGAACGGCGCGTGGGCGGCCGCGGCCACCGTGGACATGTGCTCCAGCAACTCGATGTCCTGGGGCCCCTTGCCGAACTCGTAGTCGCCCACCAGGGCACCGTAGGGGTCGCCGCCGTACTGGCCGAACTCGTTCTCGTAGATCTTCTTCCAGAGGGCGCTCTCGGTGAACTCCGAGGCGGCCTGGAAGTCGCGCAGCATGTCCTTCTTGCTGACGTTCAGCACGCGGACCTTCATGGTCTCGCCGGTCTCCGAGTTCATCACCAGCTGGTTCAGGCCGCGCCAGGAGGCCTCCAGCTTCTGGAAGTCCGGGTGGTGCATGACCTCGTTCAGCTGCTTGGAGATCAGCGCGTCGATGGCCGCGATGCGCGCGTTCACCGTCCGCGTGATGCCCTTGGCCGTGACCATGCCCGGGTCCAGCAGCTGCTCGACCAGGTTCTTGATCAGCTCCTGGCCGTAGGTGCGGCCGGATTCGTCACGGGGCTTGATGCCCGTGGACAGCATCTCGTCCAGGATGCCGCCGCCGTCCAGCTCGATGACGTCCTTCAACGGCTTGGGCTTCGCCTTCTTCGCGTCCGCCATGTCCTATCCCTCCTGGCCTTCGCCAGGCGCCTCGGCCCCCAGCACGTCCTTGAGTTTGTCCCGCATCTCGGAGTTGTCCATGATGGCCTCGAGCAGCTCCTCCAGCCGGTCGTTGCCCTCGGTCTTGCTGAGCAGGGCCTTCAGCTTGGTGCGCACCTCCACCAGGTCGTTCAGGGGCTTGACCTGGCGCGCCACGTTCTCGGGCGTGAAGTCGGCCATCTTCTCGAAGTTCAGCTCCACCGACAGCTCGCTGCCGTCGTCGGCCAGCTTGTTGTCCACCTTGTAGGCCAGGCGGGGCTTCATGCTCTTGAGGATGTCGTCGAAGTTGTCGCGGTCGATCTCCGTGAACTTGCGGTCCATCGGCTTGGGCAGGGGATCGGCCGGGTTGCCGGACAGATCGGCCAGGACGCCCACCACGAACGGCAGCTCCTTCATCTGCATGGCGTCCCCGACCTGGACGTCGTAACTGATGTGGACCCGCGGCGGCCGGATCCTCCCCTTCTTCCCGTAAACGCTGTCCTTGCCCATGGGTAGCCTCCCTTTTGGGGTTTGTCCCGGCCTTCAGGCCGCAAGCGAATCAGTCCTGGGACTTGGGCAGTCCCAGCAGATCCTTGGTCTGGTTCCGGACATCCGGATTCTTCACCACGTCGTCGAACAGGTTCTCGAACGTCATGTTGCCCCAGCGCGCGGCGCGGTCCAGCAGGGACGGCACCGGGCTGTGCGGTTCGGTCTTGCGCAGGAAATCGGCCACCTCGCGCAGGCGCCGGTAGGCCTCGTCCCGGTTGGCGATGGGCCCGGCCGGCCCGCCGCCGCCCGCGCCGGCGACGGTCGCCGCGGGGGCCCCGGTCTCAGGGTTCGCGGCGTCGGCGGCCGCGCCGGCCGCGACGGCCGCTTCGTCGGCGTTGGACATGAGCAGCTCCTGCATCTCGTCCAGCAGCCCCACCAGATCGGTGAAGTAGGGGCCGCTCTCGGTGAACCGGCGGTCGCACAGGGCGGAGAGCTCGCCCAGGGCCGCCTGGCAGTCGCGCAGGCCGTCCAGGGCCGCCTGCACCCGCTCCGGGGGCGTGGCGCCCAGGGAGGCGTACCAGTCCTCGGTGGAGATCAGCCCCGCCTCGACCAGCTCCTGGTACTCGGTCCGATCCGACTTCATGCTGGCCGAGTCCAGCCGCTGGGCCTGCTCGTAGTCGAGCCAGCTCAGGGGCGTCTGGCCGACGGGCGCGGTCAGGGCCACCCGCTTGACGGCGGCCAGGAAATCGCGCGAGGTGCCCACCCACGACAGGGGGCGCGCGCGGATGGCCTCGATGATCTCGCCCTCGTCGTAGCCGGGGGTGATGGTCTCCCAGAAGGTGTCGGTCAGGGCGGCCAGCAGCCGCAGGCCCGCGGCCATGCCCGCGAAGCCCTCCTGGTGGGTCAGGGCCTGGGCGTAGACCGAGGCGATCTGCAGGTCCTTGGACTGCTCCCGCAGCACGCCCTCGCACAGGTTGGCCACGCCGCGCCAGTCGGCCCGCTTGGTCTCGCCGCCGGGATCCAGCAGGGGGTCGGCCTCCCGCCGCAGTTCGTCGAGGTTGGCGAAGGTCAGGTCACCGGCCACCAGGCGCAGGTCGGTGCCGGCCGGATGGTCGGGGTCGATGGGTGCGAGCAACTGTTCCCAATCCGCCATGGAATCCTCCCACCGGGTTGAAAAGCGCCGGAAAGACGGAACGATCCAACCGGCCTCCGGCTGCGGAAGCGCGCGTCGGGGCCGCCGTCAGGCGCACCGGGTTTCCCCCATACCTTCGAATTTGTACCGGATCCGGGGCATGGCCGCAACATGAAAATCGAATGCAATTCCCCGAAGATCCTCGCAAATAGGCGATTTAGGCGAAATCAGGCCAGGGTGCGGCCAAATCTGAACCGGGAATGTCCGTAATTGGTTCCGGCACCGGTGGCCGGAAATCCGACCGGGGACCTTCCCGCCCGGTTCAGTAGCCCAGCTGCTTGTCGACCACGTTCGCCAGGGGCTCGCCCGCCCCGAATCGTCGCAGGTTCTCCTTGAACACGTCCCACCGCCGCTCGCGGGTCAGTTCGGCGACGCTGGCCACGTGGGGCGTGATGATCACGTGGGGCGCGCGCCACAGGGGGTGGTCCGCCGGCAGGGGCTCGGGGTCGGTGACGTCCAGGCCCGCGCCGGCCAGCTTCCCCGACGCCAGGGCGGCCGCCAGGGCGTCCGTGTCCACGATGGGCCCGCGCCCGATGTTCACGAAGTACGCCCCGTCCTTCATGGCCGCGAACCGCCCGGCGTCGAACAGGCCCCGGGTCTCGTCGGTCAGGGGCAGGGCCACCGCCACCACGTCGGCCCGGGCCAGGAAGCGGTCCAGGTCCCCGGCGGTGCCCAGCTCGTCCACATATGCGGGAACGGGGCGCTCGGTGCGCACCGTGGCCAGCACTTTCATGTCGAAGGCCTTGGCGCGGCGGGCGATCTCGCTGCCGATGCCGCCCATGCCGACGACGAACATGGTGCGCCCGTCCAGGGTGGTCAGGCCGCTGCCGGCGCGGCGGTCCCACTGGGCGGCCTTCTGGGCGTCCCAGTAGTCGGGCAGGTCGCGGGTCAGGGCCAGCAGCAGGCCGAACACGTGCTCGGCGATGGCCGGCCCGTGCACCCCGCGCATGTTGGCCAGGACGATGCCGTCGGCGGTCCTCAGGCCCGGCACGTCGTCGAAGTAGCTGTCCACCCCGGCGCTCCAGGACTGGACGAAGTGCAGGTTCTTCGCCGCGGCCAGCAGTTCGGGGGTCAGCACGTGGGCGTCGGCCCCGTCCAGTTCACCGGCGTGGGCCAGGGCCTCCTCCTCGGACAGGTCCACGAGGAAGGTGACGTTGGGGGCGACGGCCTTGAGCTGGGCCAGCTCGTCGGCGTCCAGCTGGCCGGCCAGGTAGGTCAGGGGCCGGGTGCCGCCGTTCGTGTCGATGGCAACGGCGCTGCGGTCGGCGGCCAGGGCGGGCAGGGCCAGGCACAGGACAAGGACGGCGAGCAGGGAGCGCTTGGGCATGGCGGGCGATTCTCCCGGTTGGGGTGCAGGTTCAGACCGCACAGTGTAAGGCGGCGCCGGGCGCCCGGCACCCGTCCGGCCCGATCCGGGAGCGATTTCCTATACTTTTTGCGCGTCCCGCCTCCGTTTCCGCATCCGTCGGTGAGCACGATTGGCACCTCACCGCCAGCGAAACGAGAAGACCATGCGATCCCTGCGCCCGACGACCCTGGTCCCGCTCCTGTTGACCCTCGGCCTGGCCCTGGCCGGCTGCAGCGGCAGCAACGACCCCACCGCTCCGACCGACCCCGTCGAAACGCCCCCGGTGGAGATCAAGACGCCCAAGTCGTTGAAGATCAACAAGGTTTCCGTCTCGGCCTACGGTGACAAGAACGGCGGCAACTGGGACGTGGGCGTTTCCGTCTCCAGCCGCCGCGCCGACCTGTACGTGACGCTGACCAGCGGCACGACGGCCAACGCCCCCTACTACGTGTCCAACGTCATCGAGGACGCCTTCTCCGGCGCGCCCTACGACTTCACCTCCTCGTCGGCCGGCACCGGCCTGCCCAAGACCCAGTCCGCCGGCCGGGACGTGATCCTCGAGCTGATGGACGACGACGGCCTGTCCGCCGACGATCAGATCGGCACGGTCAAATTCAGCCCCCTGGACTCCTACGGCAACGACAACGCGGTGGGCTTCTACAAGACCTTCTTCGGCAGCAACGACACGAAGGTCTCGGTCTCCGGAACCTGGGTCTACTGATCCGCGCCACCGGCAGCACGGCCCCGGCGGGAAGCCGCCGGGGCCGCGTGGCGTTTCGTCCCGTTTCCGGAGGGCCGGGCCGGGGCCCAGCTACCGATACAGGCTCTTGATCTCACCCCAGGATGCCGCCGCGACCGGGACCGCGCCGGCGTCCGCCCAGGCGACGCGGACGCGTCCGGCATACCCGGCCAGGTGGCCGCTGGGGGAGTCCGTCTGGTAGGCGTAGACGTGGACCTCCAGGGCGTAGACGCCCGCCGGAACGACCACCTCGGCCTGGTCCGGTCCGGTGCCTCGGTCAGCAGCGGCAGGACGGTCCCGTCGGGCCAGGTCAGGGTCGCCGTATGGACGTCGCTGGAGAGGAGGCCGGCCACCTCGCGCAGCGCAGTCAACCGGGTCTGGACCGCGAATTCCACGGTGCAGGCCAAAGTGGCCCCGTAGTCCGCTCCGGTCACGTTGGCGGAGTCGATCTCCGGATAGCTGCCGCTGAAGGCGAGGCTGTCGGCGTCGCAGTGCATCAGCCACGGGTGGGGGCAGTCCATGTTGCCGTAGCCGTCGGCTTCGGTGGCGTGGAAGCCGGCGGCGCCTGCGTCACTGTTCCAGTAGCAGAAGCCGGGGGTCGGCGTCGCGGCGAGCCAGATGTCGTGGGTGAGTTCGCCCTGCGCCTGCAGGATCGTGGCGCCGTCCCAGGCCAGGGCCGGCAGCGCGGCCATGCCCACGAGGGCGAGGGCGAAGATTGCCGTCTGTCGTGTCATATCATTCTCCATAGGTGGTCTTGGGGTCCGCATCGATCATACCACATCGTGGCGGCCCGTGGCCACCCGCGCCGGTCGGGATGCCGATCCGGCATGCGGGGCGTACGTTGTCTCGCGGAGCCCGTCCGCCGCCATCCCCCCATCCGCCGAAGGAGCCCTCATGGAATTCAAGGCCCTGCTCGTGGAACGCACCGGCGACCGCGCGTTCGCCCGCTCGGTCGTCAGCCGCTCCGTGGACGATCTGCCCGAAGGTCCGCTGCTGATCCGGGTCCACTTCTCGTCGCTGAACTACAAGGACGCCCTGTCGGCCACCGGCAACCCGGGGGTGACGCGGGAATTCCCCCACACGCCCGGCATCGACGCCGCGGGCGAGGTGGTGTCCTGTGCGGACGGGGCGTTCCAGCCCGGCGACAAGGTCATCGTCACCGGCTTCGACCTGGGCATGGAGACCGACGGCGGCTTCGGGCAGATGATCCGCGTCCCCAGCGCCTGGGCGGTGAAGCTGCCCGCCGGCCTCTCCCTGAAGGAGAGCATGATGTTCGGCACCGCGGGCCTGACGGCGGCCATGTCGGTGCAGGAGTTGAGCGAGGGGGGCGTCACCACCGACGCGGGCCCGGTGCTGGTGACCGGCGCCACCGGCGGCGTGGGCAGCCTGGCCGTGGCGATGCTGGCGCGTCTGGGCTACGAGGTGGTGGCGGTCACCGGCAAGCCGGACGAGGCCGCGTATTTGACGGACCTGGGCGCCGCGCGGGTCATCGGCCGCGAGGAGGAGCTGACCGGCCACGAGAAGCCCATGATGAAGGCCGTGTGGGCCGGCGCCATCGACTGCGTGGGGGGCGACATGCTGGCCGCGGCGGTCAAGGCGACCCGCACCGGCGGCGTGGTGACCTGCTGCGGGCTGGTGGGGTCGCCGGACCTGCCGCTGAGCGTGTTCCCGTTCATCCTGCGGGGTGTGCGGCTGGTGGGGATCGAGTCGGTGGCCTGCCCCATGGCGCGGCGTGAGAGGCTGTGGCGTCTCATGGCGACGGACTGGAAGCCGGACGGGCTGTCAGGTATGGTGGAGGAGGTCGCCCTGGAGGGTCTGGACGGGGCGATCGCGTCGATCCTGGCGGGTGAGCGGCGGCGGCGGGCCCTCGTCGTCCTGTAGTCGGCACGCGTGGGGATGGGCCGGCGTTGCGGAGGCCGATGAACCTGAACTGGCGCAACCGCGTGGGGCCGGGTGCGACGTTGCTCGTGCTCGCGCCCGTCCTCGGCGAACTGGTCTCCGGCCACCAACCGCCGCTCCAGTTCCTCGACCCGGTCACCTTCGTGCTGCTGGCCTTGCCCTACGGGTTCGGGGCGCTGCTCTGCCGCGAGGCTGCCGTGCGGTGGGGGCGGGGCTGGCTCGGGCTCCTGCTGCTGGCGCTGGCCTATGCGGTCTTCGAGGAGGGTGCCGTCGCGCGCTCGCTCTGGGATCCCGCGTGGGCCGAGCTGGGCGCGATCGGCTCCTACTCGTACTGGCGTGGCGTGACCTGGACGTGGGCCGCCGCGCTCTGCCACTTCCACGTGACGGTCAGCATCGGCGCCGGCATCATCCTGGCCCACCTGCTGTATCCCGCGCGCCGGCACGAGCCGTGGCTCAAGCCGTGGCAGATCGTCGCGTGCGGCGCGGGCCTGGTCCTGTGGCTGGTCGCGCTCGCGCTGCTGCATCCGTACCGGCCGTCGACCGCGGCGATGGTCGCGACCGCGGTCCTCGTCGTCGGCCTGGTCGTTGTGGCGCGGTTCGCGAAGGATCCGGCCATCGCGGCGCGTCCGGGGCCGCCCGTGGCGCCGATCTGGTACGGGATCGTGGCGTGGCTGGACACCACGATCGTGTTTGTCGTGGTCTTCATGCTCCCGGAATCGGCGCCGCCGTGGTTGCCGCCGTGGCCGGTATCCCTGGGAGCCGTGGTCCTGGTCGATGCGGTGTCCGCCTGGCTGGTCCTCCGCTGGTCCGGCGGGGGCCGGAAGTGGGACGACCGCCATCGATTCGCGCTGGCCAGCGGCGTGCTGGCGTTCTTCGTGCTCTTCGACGCCTTTTCGGACCTGGACGAGGGGTTCCGGGGGAGCTCCCTCGTGGCCATCGTGACCGCGGTCGCACTGTGGCGGCTGGGGCGGGAGACGGGGCGGCGGGCCTCGGAGGGACCGCCTCTCTTTTTGGGTTGAATCGATTTTTTCCTGATGTCTTGTGATTATTTTCCGGGACGGGTCTCTCTTCAAGCAGCACCCGATGAAGAGGAGTCCCCATGTCTCGCCCCCGGATCCCGACCCCGTCCGCGCGCCGCCTCGTCCTGGTCGGCGGTCTCCTGCTGCTCTTCACGCCGCCGGCGGCGGCCCCTGCCCGCGCCCAGTGGATCTCCAGCGGCGAGCAGCTCTTCGAGGATTGGTACGTCCAGGGCGAGGTCCCGGTGCGGATCCCCGACGGGTCCGGCGGGCTGATCTCGTTCGGGGCGATCGCCAACGGGTACAGCGTGGGCCACGCGGAGATCGCCGGCTCGCACGTGACGCCGGCGGGGCTGCGCGACTGGGCCGACTGTCCGATCTGCTCGCCCCCCGTCTCCTTCATGACCTTCCTGATCAATCCCCCCTTCGAGAGCCGCGGCGTGGTGTCGGCCGCCCGGGACGTCGAGGGCAACATCTTCGTCGCCTGGTACGATACCCGGGGCACCGCCTTCGCCCAGAAGACGCTGGCGGACGGGACGCCCCAGTGGACGGATCAGGGCGTTTCGCTCATGGCCGGGCCGATCCTCAAGACGTCGGTCTGCGGCGACCTTGCGGGGGGCGCCTACGTCGGCGCACTCGCCGACTACTACAGTGGGTACAATCCGACCGTCAGCCGGGTCGGCCCCGGCGGAACGGTGGTCGCCGGGTTTCCGGCGACGGCGCTCGTCTCCCCGTTCTATACCGCTGCCTTGGACCTGCAACTCGTCGGCGAGCCGACCGGCGGCTGCTACGTCATCTGGCTGGACAACCAGGGGGTCCGCTACCAGCACATCAGCCCCGACGGCAACCGGGACCTGGGGGCCGAGGGCGTGTTCGCGTCGTCGGTCTCGGGATCGAATACCGACCTGCGGGCCGTGCCGACCCTGGACGAAGGGGCCTACGTGGCGTGGACCGACCACCGCAGCTTCCCGACGGGCATCTACGTGCAGCAGATCGACAGCGCCGGCGATGCCGTGTGGGAGGTCGACGGGACCTACATCGCGGACGGGCGCAATCCCAGCATCGCCTGCGATCCCGCGACCGGCGACCTGCTGGTGGGCTGGCGCGACCTGGTGACCGGTCTCGTCTCGGTCGCCCGGCTGGATCGCGGCGGCCAGGTGGTCCTGGCGCCGCAGGTCGTGACCAACGCGGACGCCGTCGCCGTGGGGAGCGACACGCAGGGCGGCATGCTCGTCGCCGCTTCGCACCAGGCTGGATACCTCGTCCTGGAGGCGCTCGAATCCGACGGCAGCGTCCGGTACGCCGATTTCCTGCAGGGCGGGAGCTACGCGTATCCGTACGTCGCGACCGACGGGGACGGCGGCGCGATCGTCGCGTGGAGCGACGCGAACGTGCAGATCGAAAGCGCAGTCCGCTTCCGCGCCAACGGCGGCAACGACGCGCTGTACCCGGACCTGACCGCCGTCACCGACGAGCCCGCCGACGAGGGGGGACAGGTCAGGCTGACGGTGGCCGCGCCGCCGGCCGACTATCGCCAGTATCTCGACACGGAATCCATCTACGGCTACGGCGTGTGGCGGCTCGAAGCCGCCGCGGCCGCCGCGCCGGCCGCCGGACCCGCGGCCACGGCGACTCCGGATGCGCCGGCACTCCCGGGCGCCGACCTGGCGGCCCGCCTGGACGCGGGCGAGGTCCGCCTCGGCCCGGCGGAGGCGGCGGCCCTGGGCATGCCGGCCGGTACCTGGGTGTCGGTCGGCTTCCACGCACCGCTCCACGGGCCGACCTCGTACACGTTCCTGGCACCCACGCGCACGGACTCCACCGGTGCCGGCCCCGCGACCGAGACCTTCGCGGTGACGTCCCACACCCTCAGCGGCATCGTGACCACGTCGTTCGCGAAGTCGGGCTCGTCGATCGACAACCTGGCGCCCGCGGCGCCGGCGAATCTCGCGGCGCAGCTCGCGGGCGGCGCGGTGGACCTGAGCTGGTCGCCGGTGGCGGCGGCCGACCTCGCCGGATACGCCGTCTATCGCGGCGCGGACAGCGGCTTCACGCCGGACCCGGCGAACCGGCTGGCCCAGGCGACGACGACGACGTACTCGGACCCGCAGTTCGATCCGGCGGCCTGGTACAAGGTCAGTGCCGTCGATCGCCACGGGAACGAGTCGGCGTACGCCGTCCTGGGACCGCAGCAGGTGTCGGGGGTCGGCGAGGCGGCCGGGACGCAGGTGTCGTTCCTGGATCCGCTCCAGCCGAATCCCGGCAGCGGTCCGGGAACGGTGGTCTTCGGCCTGCGGGCGCCCGCCCACGTCCGGCTGGCGGTGTACGATGTGCGGGGGCGTCTCGTGCGCCGGCTGCTCGACGAGGTCGCGGGCGCCGGGCGCCACGTCGCCACGTGGGATGGCCGTGACGAGGAGGGCAGGCCGCTCGCCTCGGGGACGTACGTGCTGAAACTCGAGGGGCCGGGCCTGTCGCTGGGCCGCAAGCTCACGCGCGTCCGGTAGGGGCCCGTCCGGCGCGCGGGCGGCGCCGATCGCCCTTGTCCCGGCGGCCCGTCAGCTCCCCGCCACCGGCTCGGGCACGTCCCACTCGGCGAAGCCCTCGACCCGCACGTTGGCCTTGCCCCGCGTGCGGACGTCGGTGGTCACGTTGTAGTTCCACTTCAGCCAGTCCGAATCGCCGCCGCCGCGCGTGGTGATCAGGAAGCGGTTGGCGATGCCGCCGAAGGAGAAGCAGCGCTCGCCCTGCCACTGGCGGTCGCCGGCGTTCACGTCGACGGGGAACCAGCCGATCTTCGGCAGGTAGATCTCGGCCCAGCGGTGGTAGGCCGTGTCCACCGACGAATCCTCGCCCCGCAGCACCATGGCGCCCACGTAGCGGGCGGGGATGCCGGCGGCGCGGCACAGGGCCACGTACGCTGAAGGTGTACTCGGAGCAGGAGCCCGTGCCCCGCTCGATCACCGTGGGTGCGATGTCCCAGCCGCCGACCATCTGGTAGTTGATGCGGCCGATCAGGAAGTCGTACAGCTTGCGCGCCTTGAAGTAGAGGTTGGTCTCGTCGCCGACGATCTCCTTGACCTTGCCCTGGATGTAGTCGCCCTGGACCCGGTACTTGTCGGCGTCCACCAGGTAGCGGTCGCGGATGTCGCGGGGGATGTCGCTCTCCTTGCCCACCAGGTGCGGGAAGATCTTGGTGGAGATCCGGTGGAAGGTGCCCGTGGCGTCCAGCCGCACCGACAGCTTCTTGCCCGGCGCCAGCTCGCCCAGGTCGAAGACCGAGACCTGCTGGCCCCACTGGTCGGTCTCCGGGCGGCCGCCCGCGGTCACCTCCAGCGACTCCAGGTCCTGGTTCGGGCCGTCGGTGGGGATGGCCACCACCATCGTGCCGCCGGTGACGGTGCCCGGTCCCAGGTTCTGCACCTCGCTGAACAGGGTGACGTGGCCGCGGCGCTCGTCCGAGCGCAGGCAGATGCCGTTCAGGGCGTAGACGTCGGTCCGGTACACGGTGTCGGTCTGGTAGTCGGACACGTGAAGGACTTTCCCGTCCAGCCACAGGCCCTCCGGCACGGGACCCGGCGAGGCGATTCCGAAGATGGTGTAGCCGGTGCGGATGTCCACCAGGTAGATCAGGTTGGCCTTGGCGTCGGCGGCCCACAGGTAGCCGTCGGGATCGAAGGCCAGGGCGTTCAGGCTGGCCGCGGGCGCCTTGATGGAGGCCAGGGTGGTGCCGTCGTAGGGATCGATCAGCTGCAGTTCGTCGCTGCCGGCCGCCGCAACCCACAGCTGGCCCTCGGCGTTGCACGCGATGCCGACCACGGGCGTCAGGGGCGACTCGATCATCCGCACCGCCTCGCCCGACTGGGGGTCGATGAAGTAGATGCGCCCGTTCTCGCGGTCGGCGGCCACCAGGTGCGCGCCGTCCCAGGCCAGCGCCGACGGCTCGTAGGCCGGATACTCCAGCGTCCGCAGCCGCTGCCCCTGCCGATCGAAGAAGACGATCGCGTCCTCGTGCCGGTCCGCGACCGCATAGCCCTCCTTCAGCAGGACCAGGCCCTGGGCGAACCCGGCGGGCACCGGGCAGACCTCGGCGAACAGGCCGGCCGCGGCGACGGTGTCATGGGTCTCGGGGGCCGGGCGGATCTCGCAGGTCTTCGGGCCATCGATCTGGGCGGCGGCGGGAACGGGAACGGTACCGGCGGCCAGGAGGACGGCGGCGAGCAGGAAGAGGGCGGTTCGCTTGGGCATGGGCTCGGCCTTTCGTCACCGGGGGGGGGGCGGAGTCGGAGTCGGCGACGATCATAGGGCACGGGAGGCTCCGGGTGCAAATCCGTCTTGGGCGGGGCGGGGCGTCGGGGCCGGAGCGGATCTCCGACCCCGTCGAAGGGCCGGCGTCTAGCGGCCGTAGACCTTCAGCGACTCGAGGATCCTGATCCCCTCCTCCTTGGTCAGGAACTTGCCGTCCAGCACGCAGCTCAGGCCGTCCTGCTCCCAGCGGAAACGGCCGATCTCAACGTCCGTCTTCTTGACGGCCAGGCCGCCCAGGTTGTGGCGGCTGCCCTCGCTGTGCACCTGCCAGACGACCTTCCGGCCGCCCACTGCCATCTCCTCGATGACGGGCTGGACCAGCGTCGTGACCAACTTGCCGTCGGGGCCCACGGTCGCGGTGCACTCGGACGACGAGACCAGGGTGCTCTCCGACAGCGGGACCAGCTCCAGCACCGTTTCCAGCGAGCCGAAGCCGAAGTACAGCACGGTCATCCCGTCCGGCAGGATCATCGCCTTCTGGAAGCGCATCGTCGCCGGGATGCGCTCGTTATAATACGTCGGCACGAGCAACGGGTGGTCCACCAGCCCGGCGGCCACGCTCAGGCTGCAGACCTCCTTGATGTAGGGATCGCCGCCCTCGGGCACCGCGGCGCCGAAGCCGCCGTACGGCGTGTCCAGCGAGACGACCTGCCCGCGCTCCTGCTGGACGTTGAACGCACCCACCAGCGAATCCAGCTGCACGTCGCTGAACCGGCGCTCGGTGACGATGGCCGTGTGCTCGCCGATGCGCAGCAGCCCCGGCAGCCTGGCCAGCGCCGCGCGGCCCTCGGGCAACGCCAGCGTGAGCGCCAGCGCCGCGGCCAGCACCCCCAGGCCGAAGGCGGGAACGGGCCGTCGGAACATGGCGAACCTCCCCCGTGGCGGGCGGGCCGGGCCCGCCCCGCGGTGATCGCGCGCGACGCGGAGCAGCAGGTCCCGGCGCAGCTCGTCGCGGATCGCGCTCGCGTCGCTGAAGTCCGTCGCGGCGAGACGCTTCTCCAGGGAGTCCCTCGGCCCGTTCATCGCACCCTCCTCTCGTCGTCCAGCAGGACCCGCAGCCTGGCCAGCGCCCGGTGCACGATCACGCCCACGTTCGACTCGCTCCACCCCGTCAGCTCGCCGATGGCCCGGTTGGTGTTCCCGGCGCCGAACTTCAGGCCCAGGACGTCCCGGTCCCGGTCCGGCAGCTGGGCCAGGGCCGCCAGGAGGCGGTCCCGCTCCTGTTCGTCGATGAGGATCGACTCGGGATCGGGGACGGCGTCGCCGCCGCGGGGCCACCAGCGGTCCAGCAGCGAGCGGCGGCGGTCGCGGGTGCGGAGATGGTCGTGGACGGCGTTGCGCGCGATCGCCAGCAGCCAGGTCGCGACGGCGCCGCGGCCCGGATCGAAGGCGTCGCGCCGGTCCAGCGCCTTGTGGAAGGTCAGGGAGGTCAGGTCGTCGGCCGCGGCCGCGTCGCGCACCCGGTAACGGATGTAGTTGTAGACGCGCGGGAAGTGCTCGTCGTACATCCGTCCGAAGCTCTCGGGATCGCCCGGGTCCCAGTCCCCGGTGGGCATCACTCTCAGATCGGCTTCCACCCGTCCGCTCCCCTGTTGGCGGGTCCCCCGGCGTGCTTCCGGGGATAGATACGTCCGACCCGGGGGAGTATTACACGGACGACGGCGAGAGCGGAGCCGGAAACGCTGTCCGGATCCGCGCCGCAGCCCGTATGATTAGACTTGGCCGGGTCGGGCCGGCCGCGTCGTCAGGAGCAGGTCGCGTGCAATCCATTGCGATGAAGATGGTCGGGAGTCTCGCGATCGGGGTCGTCGTCCTGGCGACTGCGGCGGTGGGCGGGGACGACGCCTTCCGGCTGTCGCGGCGGTCGACGCTGGAACCTCCGTGTCCCGGCGAACCGCTCGCTCCCGGATTCACCGTGGCCATCTCGGGCCTCGTCGCCGCGCCGGACACCCTGGCGGCCGGGGCCACCCTGGAGGACGTCGGCGTCGTGGCCACCGTCCGCACCTCGGCGTTGCGGGTGTTGGAGTTCGACCGTCGCGTCTATCCGTTCGGCACGACCGGCTGCCTGGAAGTCCGGTGCGTCGTGGACTCCGTCTACTGGGGCCTGCCCGCGGACACCGTCACGGTCTGGCTCGCCGGCTACGACGTGCCCGGCGCCTGGAACTACGATCCGGACTGGCCGCAACGGCCGGCCGCCGCGTTCGCGCCCGGCACGCACTGGTTCCTCAATGGCCGCCGGACCGGGGGCGGCTACGTCTGCGCGCCACCGCGGGGCGTCGGCAGCGTGCTGCCGGTCGCGGCCGTCGCGCCGATGGCGGCCCTGGGCCTGACGACGCACACGATGGACGACCTGGCGGACCAGGCGACCCTGGTGATCGACGGCCGACTGGAACGCCTGGCGGGACGCCGCGGCGACGTCCGGGTCGAGCGGGTGCTCAAGGGCGACGCTGCGGACCTGGTCCCGGTGGTCAACATCTCCCGGGCCGGCCAGCTGATGCTCCATCGCCACCTCGACGGGACGTTCCGGTTCTTCCTGGTCGGGGACGAGGGGATCTGGCGCCCGGTGGACGACCGGCTCGGCATCCTCGCGCACTAGCGGGCCGTCGCAGGCGGCCGCACTCGGGCAGCGACCGGTTCCGGTCCGCACGGCGGACGAGGAGAAGCCATGGGCGTGTTCTGGATCGGATTGCTGCTCACCGCATTGTCCGCCCCGCCGGCCGACCCCGGCCTCGACATCGGCGCCCTGAACCAGTGCGTGGAAACGGCCGCCGCTCGGGGCGAGGCGTGGACGCGCACGCCCATCGGGATCATCGGCTACCTGTTCGGCGTGTCCGGGGAATGCGTCGTCGCGGGGGAGGGGGCGCCGGACTCGACGACGACGGCCTCGATGCCCACCGTGACGTTCCGGCCCGCGCGCGAAGGCCTGCCCTACCCCGATCGTTGGCTCGCGGCGACGCTGCGTCCGGTCGCCGACGGCACCTGGCGGATCGCGGCGCTGGATGTGGCGGACTCGACCGGGAGACCACGGCGGACGCAAGGCTTCGTCTTGGGGGGCCCCCCCTTCAACTTCGGTTCGCGGGGGCCGCTGGAATTCCTGGAATACCTGCGGAACCAGAAGCGCCGCTCGGTTGCCGTGATCGCGCCACGCGATTGGATCAAGGAGAAGGACCTGCCCGGCTTGGTGGCCCTCGTCGATTCGCCGGATTCGTGCGCCGCCGTGATCTCGCCGCTGTCCTCCGCGATGGCCAGGACCCGGTCGACGGTCGGCATCGAGGCCGCGTACCTCATCGAGGGGTACCGGGCCGGGACGTATCCGCCGGGGCTGGTTTCGATGTATTCGCATGCCGACGTGGCGGTGATCAAGGCCTGGTGGGCTCAAGCCCTCGGCGTCGTCGACCGGGTCGCGCGCGAGCGCGCCGGCGGCTGAACTAGACCCACCCCTCGGTCAGCGTCTCGCCCCGGACGCCGACCACGACCTGCTTGATGGGCACCTTCCGCGACGCCTTCGCCGCCGCCGCCTGCGCCAGCCGCAGCAGGCCGCCGCAGCAGGGCACCTCCATCATCACGACGGTCAGGGTGTCGATGCGGGCCTGGTCGATCATGGCGACCAGCTTCTCCAGGTACACGTCCTGCCCGTGGTCCAGCTTGGGGCAGGCCACGGCCAGGGCCTTGCCCGCCAGGAAGCGGGCGTGGAAGTCGCCCACGCTGAAGGCGGCGCAGTCGGCGGCCAGCAGCACGTGGGCGCCCGCGAAGTAGGGGGCCGTCGGGGAGACCAGGTGCAGCTGCACCGGCCACTGGCGCAGGGCCGAGGCGCCCGCCGCCGGCGCGGCCGCAGGCGCCGTCGCCCGCGCGGCCAGGCCCACCGGCCCCAGCGTCTGGGGCGGCGTGGCCACCGGTTCGTCCACCAGAGGTCCGAACGTCATCGTCCGCGACCCGGGGCAGCCGACCGGGGCGCCGTGCTCGCGCGCGCCGATGTGCTTGGTGATGGGATTGTCCGCCGGCCCGTCGAGGGTGGCCAGGTGCACGGCGACGGCGGCTTCGTCGAACTGGTCGGCGTCGCGCTCGTCCACGGTGATGGCGCCCCGGGGGCACTCGCCCAGGCAGGCGCCCAGGCCGTCGCAGAGGTTGTCGGCCAGCAGGTGGGCCTTGCCGCCGATGATCTGGATGGCGCCCTCGGCGCAGGACGGCACGCAGTCGCCGCAGCCGTCGCAGAGTTCCTGGTCGATGTGGACGATCTTGCGCACGGCCATGGGGCCCACCCTCCGCGGAATCGGGCCGGCGCCCGTTGCGCCGCCCCATGCGGATAAGCTTAGTCTCCTATAAAAAGGATGTCAAGGTCCACTTAATTGGATGTCGGGCGTCCGGGAATCAGGCAACGGCCGGCCACGGCATCGATAACCAACTGTCCTAGAAAGACCTGGCGTACTGCGGCGGCACCGGCGCCGCGTGGCCCAGGGCCTGGGCCGCCGCCAACGGCCAGTGGGGATGGCGCAGCAGCTCGCGGGCCAGCAGGACCACGTCGGCCCGGCCCTCGCGGATGATCTCGTCGGCCTGCTCGGGCTCGGTGATCAGGCCCACGGCGCCGGTGGCCACCTGCGCTTCGGCGCGGATGCGGGCGGCGAACGGCACCTGGTAGCCGGGTGCGGCGGGGATGCGGGCGTCGGGCGCCGTGCCTCCGGACGAGCAGTCCACCAGATCCACGCCCAGGGGCGCCACGTCCCGGGCCAGGGCCACCGAGTCGTCCACGGTCCAGCCGCCCTCGATCCAGTCGGTGGCCGAGATGCGCAGCCACACGGGCAGGTCTTCGGGCCAGGCCGCGCGGACGGCCTCGGTCACCTCGCGCACCAGCCGCGTGCGGCCGGCGAACGAGCCGCCGTAACCGTCCTCCCGGTGGTTGCTCAGGGGCGAGAGGAACTGGTGCAGCAGGTAGCCGTGGGCGGCGTGGATCTCCACCAGCCGGGCGCCGGCGGCGTGGGCGCGCCGGGCGGCGGCCGCGAACCCGTCCACCACCGCGGCGAGGCCGGCCTCGTCCAGGGCCTGCGGCACCGGGTACGGCGGCGCGAAGGGCAGGGGGCTGGGCGCCACCACCCGGTCCGGCCAGCCGCCGCCGGCGGCGCCCACGGGGCCGCCACCCGTCCACGGGGTCGCGGTGGACGCCTTGCGGCCGGCGTGGGCCAGCTGCACCCCGGGCACCGCCCCGTGGGCGGCCACGAAGCGCAGGGCCCGGGCCAGGGGCTCGATCTGCGCGTCGTTCCAGATGCCCAGGTCGGCCGGGCTGATGCGACCCTCGGGCAGCACGGCGGTGGCCTCGGTGAACACGGCGCCGGCGCCGCCCACCGCGAGGGCGCCCAGGTGGACCAGGTGCCAGTCGTTGGCGAGGCCGTCCTCGCACGAATACTGGCACATGGGCGAGACGACGATGCGGTTGCGCAGGGTGACCCCGCGCTGGACCAGGGGGGCGAAGAGGTGGGCGTTCATGGGGCTCCTTTGCCGGGTTGCGGACCGTCCCCATGATACGCGCGTGGGCGCGGACCGCCCATTGCCGAAGCGTCGCAGGCAGGCTATGTTGCGGCCATGTTCACCGTCCGCCTCAAACCCGGCCGCGAACGCTCGGTGCAGCGGCGCCATCCCTGGATCTTCTCCGGGGCCGTGGGCGCCGTGGACGGCGAACCGGAATCCGGCGCCACCGTCACGGTGGTCTCGGCCCGGGGCGAGCCCCTGGGCCGCGCCGCCTGGAGCCCCACGTCCCAGATCCGCGCCCGCATGTGGAGCTTCGATCCCCTGGAGGAGATCGACGCCGACTGGTTCCGCGCCCGCCTGCGCGACGCCGTGGCCGCGCGGACGGCCTTGGGCCTGCCCGCCGCCGACCGGGACCGGGCCTGCCGCCTGGTGCACGGCGAATCGGACGGGCTGCCCGGGCTGGTGGTCGACCGCTACGGCCCCGTGCTGGTGGCCCAGTTCCTGACCACCGGGACCGAGCGCTGGAAGGACACCATCGTCGACGCCCTGGCCGAGGTGACGGGCCTGGACACCCTGTACGAGCGTTCGGACGCCGAGGTGCGCGAGCTGGAGGGGCTGCCCAGGCAGGCCGGCCCCCTGCGGGGCGACGCCCCCGGCGAGTTGACGGTCGTCGAGCACGGCCTGCGGTTCCTGGTGGACCCGGCCGGGGCCACAAGACCGGCTTCTACCTGGACCAGCGGGACAACCGGCTGCTGGCCCGGAACCTGGCCGCCGGGCGCGATGTGCTGGACTGCTTCAGCTTCACCGGCGGCTTCGCGCTGAACGCCCTGGTCGGGGGAGGCCACCCGCGTCACGGCCCTGGACTCGTCGGCCGACGCCCTGGCCCTGGCCCGGCCGCAACGCCGCGGCCAACGGCCTTGACGGCGATCGCTTCGAGACCCTGGAGGCCGACGCCTTCGGGCAGCTCCGTCGCTTCCGGGACAGCCGCCGCAGCTTCGATCTCGTCGTCATGGATCCGCCCAAGTTCGCCCCCACCGCCGCCAGCGTGGACAAGGCCGCGCGGGCCTACAAGGACATCAACCTCCTCGCCTTCAAGCTGCTGCGGCCCGGGCGGTCTGCTGCTGACCTTCTCCTGCTCCGGGGGCGTGGACGCCTCCCTCTTCCAGAAGATCATCGCCGCCGCGGCCCTGGACGCGCGGGTGGATGCGGCCATCGTCGGCCAGCTCGCCCAGGCGCCCGATCACCCGGTGGGGCTGGCCTTCCCCGAAGGTGCGTACCTCAAGGGGCTGGTCTGCCGCGTCTCCGGTCTATCCTGAAGTCGGCTTTTCGCCGCATTCCTTCGTGTGCTAGGATGGGCTCCGCGCCGTCGCGCGGGTCTGCGCCGGCGGATGGACAGGATTCCTTGACGCGAGGGGGAGATCATGCGGATTCGTCACGGCGGCAAGTCGCTGCTCGCAGTGTTGACGCTGGCGCTCGGCGCCGCGCTCTTGGCCGGAGCGGCCCCGGCGGCGGCCCAGGGGCACATGGGCGTGTTCGGCGGTCTGAACATCGCCAACATGGGCGGGGACATGGACCGGTTCGGCGACGAGCTGGCGGTGGAACTGAACAACGAGCTCGGCGGCGATTGGACGGCAGCCAAGGGCAGCCGCACCGGGGCGACCGTGGGCGCCTTCTACTATCTGCCCACCGGCACCGGCGTGGGCCTGCAGTTCGAGGGCCTGTACGTGGGCCGCGGGACGAGGTTCGACCTGACCGACCGCAGCACGAACCTGACGGCCGAGACCAAGTTCAAGCTGAGCTACCTCGAATTCCCCATCCTCCTGCGCTACGAGCCGCCCATGTCGGGCAGGACGGGCTCATGTTCCTGGTGGGCCCGGTGATCGGCTTCAAGACGGCCGCGGACCTCGAGGTGACCGCCCAGGGCCAGAGCCAGTCCGCGGACATGAGCGAGGGCTTCAAGTCCACCACCTTCGGCGCCCTGGCGAGGGATCGGCGTGAAGGTGGCCAGCGGGGCCGCCACCAACCTGTTCCTCCAGGCCCGCTACTACCTGGGCCTGAGCAACGCGTTGGACGACAACGTCTATGACAGCAAGTCGCAGGACTTCAGCGATCCTCGCCGGCCTGGAGTTCGGGCTCGGCAGATAGGGCCTACCGGTCGTTTCCCATGAAGTGGCCCTGTTCCCCCGGGTGGGGAATGGGGCCACGTTCCCTTCCGGGAATCCCCGCCTGGGACATCAAGAAAACACTTAATCACCCCCATGACCGGTCGATGTTTCGCGGGAATGCGAAATCATTGCGCGCAATGCCGTCCAGGTCGTGGCAAGCGCGCGTCGGCCGAATCGTGCGGCGGAATCCCGCTGGTGAGGGTTGTCCATGGCCATCAAGACCGATCGACGAGCCGAGACGATGCCGTGACCCGGGACCAGGAGGAACCGGCGGCCGCCGCGTGCGCCCGAGCCCGAGGACGACATGGAGTTCCTCGACGAGTTCATCACCGAGTGGATGGACCACCTCGAGGCCTCCCAGAACGCCCTGCTCGGCCTGGAGGAGGATCCCGGGGACATGGAGGCGCTGAACGCCATCTTCCGGGCGTTCCACTCCATCAAGGGCGGCGCGGGCTTCGTCAACCTGCTGGATCTGCAGAAGCTGGCCCACCGCGCGGAGAACCTGCTGGACCGGGCCCGGAACGAGGAGATCCAGATCACCGGCGGCTACGCCGACATCGCCCTCGAGTCCACCGACACCCTGCGGGCCATGATCGCGGACATCGCCGCCGCGCGGCGGGCCGGTGGCGGACCTGCCGGACAACTACGAGAACCTGATCGACAAGCTGGAATGCCCCGAGAACTTCGTGGGGAGCGCCGCGCCGCGGCCGCGGCTCCCGAAGCGGCTCCGGAGCCGACGGTGGCCGCCGGCCGGGCCGCGGACGTGCCGCCGCGGAGACGAGCCTTCGACATGCCCGAGATCCCCGACGCGGAACTCGGATGCCGGCCGCGAGTCGCCGACGGCGGCGCCGACGATGAGGACCCGCGACGACGCCTACGGCCGCCGGCCGAGGGCCCGGCGCCGGCCGCCGCCGGCGACCGAGCCGCGGCCAAGCCCGCCGCCGCCGCCGCCGAGAGCACCACCATCCGCGTGCAGACCGACCGCCTGGACCGGCTGATCAACATGGTGGGCGAGCTGGTGGTGGCCCACTCCATGATCGAGCAGGCCGGCACGGCGAGCAGCGCGGGCGGCGACCGCTTCGGCCGCAACGTCGCGCTGCTGGGCAAGATCACCCGCGACCTGCAGGGCCTGAGCATGTCCATGCGCATGGTGCCCCTGAAGGCCACCTTCCAGAAGATGAAGCGGCTGGTGCGCGACCTCGCCCGCAAGACCGACAAGACCGTCGAGTTCGTCACCGAGGGCGAGGACACCGAGATCGACCGCAACGTGGTCGAGCTGGTGACCGACCCCCTGGTGCACATGATCCGCAACTCCATGGACCACGGCATCGAGAACCCCGAGGGCCGCCGCGCCGCCGGCAAGCCCGAGCGCGGGCACGCGTGGTCCTGCGCGCCTACCACGCCGACGGCAACGTGGTGATCGAGGTGGAGGACGACGGCCGGGGCCTGGACCCCGAGCGCATCCTGGCCAAGGCCATCGAGAAGGGCCTCGTCGGCGAGCGCCGCGACCTCTCCAAGCGCGAGATCCTGAACCTGGTGTTCGCCCCGGGCTTCTCCACGGCCGAGAAGGTGACCGCGGTCAGCGGCCGCGGCGTGGGCATGGACGTGGTCCGGCGGAACATCGAGAGCGCCCACGGCCGCATCGACATCGATTCCGAGGTGGGCCGCGGCTCGCGCGTGACCATGCGCATCCCCCTGACCCTGGCCATCATCGACGGCATGCTGATCCGCGTCGGGGCGGAGAACTTCATCGTGCCGACCCTGTCGGTGCGGCAGGCCTTCCGGCCCGGGCGCCGACGCCCTGACCACCATCGTCGAGCGCGGCGAGATGGTCCGGCTGCGCGACTCGATGATCCCCATCTTCCGCCTGGCCCACCTGTTCGGCATCGAGGGTGCCCGGGAGGAGGTCTCCGACGGGCTGCTGCTGCTGGTGGAGCCCGGCAACGGCACCCAGTACGCGCTGCTGGTGGACGAGCTGCTCGGCAAGCAGCAGGCGGTGATCAAGTCGCTGGGCCAGGGCATCGGCGAGGTGCCCGGCATCTCGGGCGCGGCGATCCTGGGCAACGGACACGTGGGACTGATCCTGGACGTGGGCGGCATCCAGCGCCTGGCCCAGCAGAGGGGCGTCGCGGCGGCGGTCTCCTGACCGGCGCCCGGCGCGGCCAACGACGAACGACGGAGGAATCGAACATGACCGCAATGGCCCAGACCACCCAGACCGCGACGCGGGACCTGGGCGGCAAGTACCTGACCTTCATCGTGGCGGACGAGGAGTACGGGCTCGAGATCCTCAAGGTGCGCGAGATCATCGGCATGATGGACATCACCAAGGTGCCGCGCACGCCCCACTTCGTCAAGGGCGTGATCAACCTGCGCGGCAAGGTGATCGCCGTCGTCGACATCCGGCTGCAAGTTCGAGCTGCGAGTCGGTGCCGTACACCGAGCGAGACCTGCATCATCGTGGTCGAGGTCAACGGCACGGAGATCGGCCTGATCGTCGACCGCGTGTCCGAGGTGCCGCCACATCGAGCAGGCCGAACATCGAGGACGCGCCGTCGTTCGGCGACCGCTGCTCGACACCGAGTTCCTGCTGGGCATCGGCAAGATCGACGGGCAGCGTGATGATGCTGCTGGACATCGACCGCGTCCTGGCGACGTGGCGCGATCACCGAGCTGCCGGTCGACGCCAGGCGGCGCGTAGAAGGCCGACGGCGCCATGACGACGTGCGACTGCGGCCCCGACGAATTCCAGCTGACGTCGAGCAGTTCGAGGTCATCCGGGACCTCGTGCGCCGCGTCGCGGGCATCAGCCTGCGGCGACGGCAAGCGCGACCTGGTGCGCTCGCGCCTCAACAAGCGCCTGCGCAGCCTGGGGCTGGAGTCGTACGAGCGAGTACATCGAGATCGTGCGCAACGACCGCAGCGGGCCAGGAGATCGCGCGCGCTGCTGGACGCCATCTCCACCAACGTCACCCACTTCTTCCGGGAGCCGGCCGCACTTCGAGTACCTGACCGAGCGTGCTGCAGCCGGCAGGGCGACGTGCGCTCCGCGCCGCGGGCGTCTGCGGATCTGGAGCGCCGGCTGCTCGTCGGGGGAGGAGCCCTACACCATCGCCATGACCGTGTCCGAGGCGCTGGGCTCGCTGGCGGGCTGGGACGTGCGCATCCTGGCCACGGACCTCTCCACCAACGTGCTGGAGAAGGCCCGGCGCGCGGTCTACCCCGCCGAGGCCGTGGCCAGGATGCCGCGGGCCCTGGTGGCCAAGTACTTCGAGCGGCGCCGGCGCCAGGCGAGCGGGGACGACGTCGCGGTCAAGGCCCCGGTGCGCGCGGCTGGTCGCACTTCGGCCGGCTGAACCTGATGGGGCCCGTGGCCCATGCAGGGTCCCTTCGACGCCATCTTCTGCCGCAACGTGATGATCTACTTCGAGAAGCAGACCCAGGCCGAACTGGTGGGACGCTACGGCGAGCTGCTGGCCCGCGACGGCCTCCTGTTCATCGGCCACTCCGAGAACCTGACCGGTTACGCCCACGGCTTCAAGTCCGTGCGGCCGACCGTGTACCGCAAGACGGACTGAAAGGAACGTGGTGTCCGGACTGAAGCACGTCGTCGGAGTATCCGAGATGAAGCTGTCCCGCTCGCCGGATGACATCATCGTCACCCACGCGCTGGGCAGCTGCCTGGGCATCGTGCTGTACGATCCCGGTCGCCAAGGTGGGCGGGATCCTGCCACGCGATGCTGCCCCAGGCCAGCGTCAACCCGCAGAAGGCCGAGGCCAACCCCTACGCCTTCGTGGACGTGGGCACGCCCGCCTACATCCAGCAGGCGCTGGCGGCGGGCGCGGCCAAGAACCGGCTGATCGTCAAGGTCGCCGGCGGCGCGTCCATGAACAGCGGCGCCGACATGTTCGCCGTGGGCAAGCGCAACTTCCTGATGCTGCGCAAGGTCCTGTGGAAGCAGGGGCTGATGATCAAGAACCAGGACGTCGGGGGCACGATCTCGCGGACCCTGTACTTGGAGTTGGCGACCGGCCAGACCTGGATCGTCTCGAGGGGGAAAAATGGAGTTTGTAGTCGGACCCGTCGTCGCCGAGGAGATCGGCGGGATCGAGTCGATGCCGGCGGCGGTCACGCGCCTGGCGGCCATGATCGACGATCCCGACCGCCGACGCGGCGGCCATTGCCCGGGTGCTCGAACTCGACGCCCGCCTCACCGGCGACGTGCTGCGGCTGGCCAACTCGGCCTGGTCGCAGCCGTCCCGGCCCATCCTCACCGTCCGCGACGCGGTCATGCGCATCGGTGCGGCGGTCATCCTCAAGCTGGCCGTCGGCTCGCGCACGGCCGCCGAGCTGGGCCGCCCGTCGGAAGGCTACGAACTGGCCGAGGGCGAGCTGTGGCGCCACAGCGTGGCCGCGGCCCTGGCCGCCGAGAAGATGCAGTCCTACGCCGACGGTGAAGATCCCCGGCGCGGCCTTCACCGCGGCCCTGCTGCACGACATCGGCAAGGTGCCGCTGAACCGCCGCCTCGGCGCCGACGGCCTGCGGCGACCTGTGGTCCCTGGTGGACGATGGGGGCTTGACGCCCCTGGCGGCGGAGCGGCGGCTGCTGGGCACCGACCACGCGGCCGCCGGCGAGGCCATCGCCCGCCAGTGGGGCCTGCCGGGATGCTGGCCGAGGCCATCGGCTCCCACCACGACCCGGACGCCGAGCCGACGCCGTGTCCGACGCGGTGCACGTGGCCAACCTCGTGGCCAAGTTCATCGGCGTCGGGCTGGGCAGCGACGGCCTGGACATCGACATGAGCGATGCGGCGGCCCATCGGCTGGGCCTGACGAGCGATCGGTTGGAA
Organism: Candidatus Krumholzibacteriia bacterium; assembly: GCA_963825035.1. Taxonomy (GTDB): domain Bacteria; phylum Krumholzibacteriota; class Krumholzibacteriia; order LZORAL124-64-63; family LZORAL124-64-63; genus JACZKN01. Next base: position 41,234 of record CAWGRT010000011.1, read on the forward strand.
GCCCTCTGCGCGGATGTCGCGGCGGGGCTCGCCGGCGCAATCGAACTGTTTGAAGGAGAATCCCATGGCTCTTAGGGTGTTGATCGTCGACGACAGCGTCGCCATGCGCCGGATGCTGGTGCGGGCGCTGGGGATGACCGACCTGGAGATCGGCGAGATCCTCCAGGCGGCCAACGGACAGGAGGGGCTGGACGTCATCATGTCGCAGCCCGTCGACCTCGCCCTCGTCGACATCCACATGCCGGTGATGCGGGGCCCGGACATGATCCGCAAGGTGCGCGAGACGCCCGCGGTGGCCGGCCTGCCCTGCGTGGTCGTCTCGTCCGAGACCAGCGACTCGCGCATCCAGGAGATGGCCGACCTCGGCGTCTCGTTCGTGTGCAAGCCGTTCACGCCCGAGGACATCAGCGACGTGGTGGGCGAGGTGCTGTCCGGCGCCGCGCCGACGTCCGCGGGGCCGGCGGCCGAGCCGCCGCGCCGACGTCGGCCGAACTGATCGAGCGCCTGGGCCGCCAGGTCCTGGAGACCATGGCCTTCGCCTTCATCGTCGACGAGGAGGACGCGCCGCCGGCCGGGCCGGGCGTGCGCATCCGCTCGCGCATGCGCTTCGCCGGCCCCTTCAACGGCAGAGATCGCCATGGAGATGCCCATCGAGGCCCTCAGCGAGATCGCCGACAACATGCTGGGCGTCGACGGTGAGCCGGTGGCCAAGCAGCAGATGCTCGACGCCCTCGGCGAGCTGACCAACGTCTTCGGCGGCAACCTGCTGGCGGAGTTCGCCCACGGCGACGGCAAGTTCGAGCTGCAGCATCCCGGAGGTCGAGGAATTCTTGGCGAAGCCCGAGGACGAGGCGCAGGCGGACGACGCGGCCGCCTGCCGCATCTACTTCGGCGACGGCTGGGTGCGACATCGCGCTGGCCCTCGAGGGCGCGGCGCAGCCGGAACTGGTGCCGGGGCCGGGGAGGAACTGATGGCGCGCAGGCCGATCAGGGTGCTGGTGGTGGACGACTCGGTGCCCGTGCAGAAGATCCTGACCCGCTACCTGGGCCGGGAGCCGGACATCGAGGTCGTGGGCACCGCGACCGATCCGTACGCGGCGCGGGACAAGATCCTGACCCTGCGGCCGGACGTGCTGACCCTGGACGTGGAGATGCCGCGCATGGACGGGCTGCAGTTCCTGGAGGTGCTCATGCGCCGCGCGCCCATGCCGGTGGTGCTGCACAGCTCGCTGGCCGCCACCGGCGGCCCCACCTGGCTGCGGGCCATGGAGCTGGGCGCGGTGGACGCGGTCTGGAAGCCGCGCACCGCCGAGCAGCTCGTGCAGCGCACGGGACTGCTGGCCGAGAAGATCCGCATCGCCGCCGGGGCCCGGGTCAAGCGCCTGGTCGATCCCGACGGCCGGCCGCGGCGCGGCCGGCCCCGCCGGCCAACGCCCCGCGGCTGCCGCGGCGCGGCCTGCTGCTCATCGGCGCCTCGACGGGCGGACCGCCCGCGGTGGAGAAGGTGATCTCGGCGCTGCCCGAGGGCGCGCCGCCCACCCTGGTGGTGCAGCACATGCCCAAGCTGTTCACCGGCGCCTTCGCCAAGCGGCTGGACGAACGGGCGGCCGTCACGGTGATCGAGGCGGCCGGCGGCGAGAAGCTGCGGCCGGGCCACGTCTACATCGCGCCGGGCGACCGGCACCTGGTGCTGCAGCGCGCGGGCCTGGAGCTGCGGACGCAGCTCACCGACGACGAGAAGGTGCACTCGTGCCGCCCCGCGGTCGACGTGCTCTTCGGCTCGGTCGGCCCGGCTTGGCGCCGCCGACGTGACCGCCGTGGTGCTGACGGGCATGGGCTGCGACGGCGCGGCCGGCCTGCTGGCCCTGCGCCAGGCGGGCGCGGTGACCATCGGCCAGGACGAGGCCTCGTGCGTCGTCTACGGCATGCCCAAGGCGGCGGCCGATGCCGGCGCGGTGGAACACGTCCTGTCCCTGGACGAGATCGCCGCCGGGCTCGGCGCCGCCTACCGCGGCGTCGGCACGCGCCGGCTGAGACCGCGAAGCGGAACAGCAAGGAGAAGATCGGGATGGAGGTCCTGGAAAGCAGGCTGCTGGAGCAGGTGGAGACGGTGCTGTGCTCCCTGCGCGAGGACGAGGTCGAGGCCCTGGACGCACCCGAGTACGGCGACCGCGAGACCGAGTACCGCATCACCAGCTGCGTGCACGTCTCGGGCAACTGGCAGGGGGCCGTGGCGGCCGAGTGCAGCTACGCGCATGGCCGTCGACATCGCCGCGGCCATGTTCGAGATGGAGCCGGACGAGATGTCCGAGGACGAGGTGCGCGACGCCTTCGGCGAGGTGGCGAACCTGCTGGCGGGCCAGTTCAAGACGGACCTGCCCGAGGGCTGCGGCCTGTCCCTGCCCACGGTGACCAAGGGCCTGGACTACCTCATCAACGTGCCGGGCAGCAACGCTGACCCAGCGGGCCTGCGCCCGCCAGGGCGGACAGTGCATGATCGTCTCGATCTTCGAGCGCAGGTAGGACAAGACCACGGCGCGGGCCGCGCAGGCGCGGTCCGGTGGCGAGGAGGAAGACCAATGAAGCTGCTGGTAGTCGACGACAGCAAGGCCATGCGGATGATCGTCAAGCGGACGCTCCGCCAGGCCGGATACGAGAACTGCGAGGTCGAGGAGGCCGAGAACGGCGTCCAGGCCCTGGACCAAGATCAAGGCCGGCGCCTACGATCTGGTGCTCTCGGACTGGAACATGCCCGAGATGAACGGCATCGACCTGCTCGAGGCCCTCAAGGCCGAGGGCAACGCCACGCCGTTCGGGTTCGTCACCACCGAGGGGACGCCCGAGATGCGTGATCGCGCCCACAAGGCCGGCGCCCTCTTCCTGATCGCCAAGCCCTTCACCGCCGAGACGTTCCAGCACGAACTCCGCGGCGTGATGGCCTGAACCGGCGCCGCTCCCGCGGCGGCGAAAAGAGGTGGATCGACGATGGCAGAAGCCGAACTCAGTGCAGCTGCAACTGCCGAAACCCCGCGAGGTGGCGCAGCTGCTGGCCGACACCCTCGGCCGCGAGGTGCCACCAGACGCGCGAGAGCGCGGCCTGCCGACATCGCCGAGGCGATGTCCGGCTTCTACATGAACGCGCGACGGCACCGAGGGCATCGTCTGCGTCAGCGACGTGCCCCTGGTCAACTACGCCGGGGCGGCGCTGGCGCTGATCCCGGCGAACATCGCCGAGGACGGCGCCCGGCGGTACCAGCTCTCCGACGCGGTCATCGAGAACTACTTCGAGGTCCTGAACATCATGGGCGCCTTGCTGAACCAGGTTTGCGCCGAGCACGTGCGCCTGGTGGACGTGAAGTACCCCGGGGACGAGCTGCCCGCGCCCGTGGCCGCGATGCTGGCCGCCTGCGAGCGCCGGCACGACCTGTTCCTGGACATCGAGGACTACGGCCAGGGCACCATGACCCTGCTGCACGTGCCCTGACGCGGCGGCGCCCGCGCGGCCCCGCCCCGCGCCGGGGCGGGGCCGTCGCGTTCCGGAGCGAATCGCTCTTGCCAGCACGGCCGTTCAGGGTACGTAGGGGAGGATTCCCGAGGGAGGTTTGCCATGACGCGCACGGAGGCGCCGGTCGAGGCGGTTCTCGCCTGGGCCGCGGACATCCATCTGGACCACGCCGGTCCGGCCCGCAGCGGGACGCTTCATCGCCGAGCTGGCCGCCGCCGCGCCCGACGCCGTGCTGCTGGGCGGCGACATCAGCGTGGGCCCGACGTGGTGGAGGACCTGCAGCGCATCGCCCGCGGCGGTGCGACCGCCCCGTCCACTTCGTCATGGGCAACCACGACTACTGGGGCTGGTCGGTCTCCGGGCGCGCGCAGCGTGCTGTCGCGGCTGACCGGCCCGGACGCTGCACTGGCTGCCCGCCGTGGGCTGCGTCGAGGTGGCCGAGGGCGTGGGCCTGGTGGGCTGCGGCGGCTGGGGCGACGCCCGCCACGGCGACCTGCTCTCCTCCGACGTCGTGCTCAACGACTACGTCCACATCCAGGAGCTGGAGGAGGTCTTCGTGCACGGCCCGGACACCTGGGAACTGGAGGGCCAGCATGCGCTGGTGGCGCGCCTGCGGCAGCTGGGCGACGAGGCCGCCGCGGTCCTCGAGCCGGCCCTGCACACGGCGGCGTCCCTCTACACCCAGGTCATCGTCCTGACCCACGTGCCGCCGTTCCCCGAGGCCGCCTTCCGGACGGTCGGCCCCTGGACGAGGCCTGGCTCCACGGCTACTGCTGCGGCGCGGTGGGCGAGGCCATCGAACGGGTGGCCCGCAGCCGCCGCGGCACCGACTTCACCGTGCTCTGTGGCCACACCCACGGCGAGGGTCGCGTCGAGCTCCGCGACAACCTGGTGGCCCTGAACGGCGAGGCCCGTACGGGCACCCCCGCTTCCGGCTGCTGGCAGGTCTCCCGCGAGGGCATCGGGTCATGTCGCCGGCCGACGGCGCCGCGGCGCTGGCGGGCGGACCGCCCGTGACCCCGCGTCCGCGCCCGCGGCGGCCAGGGCCGCCGAGCTTCCCGGTCTCCAGCTGCGACTGCGAGCGCTGCCGCGCCGCCTGCCTCAATTCGCCCGGCTGGTTCACCCCCGACCAGATCGCGCCCCTGGCCCGCCACCTGGGCCTGACGGTGGAGGAGACGTTCACCCGCCACCTGGCCGTGGGCGTGACCAGGATGGCCGACGGCACCCTGCGCCACGGCGTCATGCCCCACAAGTTCCGCGACGGGAAGAAGCCCGGCAGCGTCTGGACCCTGGCGGAACTGGCCCGACCCGGCCGCTGCATCTTCTTCGACCGGGGCAGCTGCGGCATCTACCCGGTCCGGCCCTACGAGTGCGCCCGCATGATCCACGACCGGGCCGACGAGGCGGTCCGCCTGCGCCTGACCATCGTCCCCGCTGGACCGAGAAGGCCCTGGCGCCCTTCGCGGAGCTGACGGGTCAGCGTCTGTTCGGTTCGGCGCCCGGGCGGCGCGGCGGCGTCCGCGCTGACCGCGCGGGTCTCTGTCTGGTTATCACGAAATTGTCGAAACACGATCCGCCGTTATCTGTCCCGTGAATTTGACGTTTTCGTTGTTTTCGCTTGTAGTCTGCGGCCTCGGCGGGGTCTCCTCGTGGCGCGCCGAATCGGCGCAGGCGGAGGCGCCGATCCAGCCGATTCATCTGATGCGAGATGCGGTATCCCGGGGGAGGCATACCACCATGAAGCGAATCATGATCGTCATTGCGCCCGCGGTCGCTGCTGATCGCGGGCCTCGTCGGCTGTTCCGGCGACCAGACCGCACCGTCCGGCAGAAACGTGCCGTGCGCTGGTCTGCGGACAAGACCATCGGCCCGAGCGAGATCGTCCTGGCCCTGGACGTGTCCGACGCCGTGGGCCACGCGACCCGTCGGCCCTGCTCGCGGCCGCCGCCGGCGGCGCCTGGCCGACCGGCGACCTGGTGCCCGCCGACGGCTCGGTGTCCGTGGCCGCGGTGGTCTACGGCGACACCACCGCGGGCCGCTTCGCCGGCCTGGTGCCGGTGACATCCGACAACCTCGCCGACGTCATCCTGCCCGCGTCTGGCGGGCCTGGCCGACGACCGCCTCGTCAGCGGCGCCGGCGCCGACCTGGCCGGCGCCATGGACCTCGCGCGGGCCAGTGCTGGCCGCCGGCCAGACCGCCGACCGCCACGTGCTGGTGCTGGGCTCCGGCGCCGCGGCCGACACCGCGGGGGTGGCCGCGGCCTGCGCCGACCTCAGGCCGGCGGCGTCATGGTCTCGGCGGTCACCCTGGGCGAGGGCGCGCCGCTGGCGGCCTGCGCCGCGGCCACCGGCGGCTTCTTCGCCGGCGATGGTGGACGACGCCGACGACCGCCGCGGTCGGGCCCTGGCCTACATGCTGCAGGCGGACCTGGACCTGACCGGCTCGGCCGCCGAACTGGCGCGGGGCGCGGACGTTCACCGCCACGGCGCACTTCTACCGCGGCGGCGACCCCGAGGCCTATCCGCTGGTCGGCCGCGACGTGACCTTCGCCGTGGTGGACGGCCCCAACGCGGGCATCCGGTGACGGCGACCACCGACACCGCCGGCCGGGCGCAGGCTCGACCTACGCGGGCGACGGCGGACCGGGTACCGACACGTCGTGGCCGCCGCCGTGCACCCGGGCACCGGCACCAGGCGCTGACCGACACCGTGACCGTCGCCTGGACGAAACGCCGCGCCGGACTGCGACGCCGGCGGGCCCTACGCCGCGGTGGTCGAGGGCGACACGGTGCGCGTCATGCTCGACGCCACCGGCACCATCCGACGCCGACGGCGACAGCCTGACCTTCGCCTGGAGCGTGCGACTGCGACGAGCGGTGTTCGACGATGCGACCTCGCCACGCCGCACGCTCGACCTCACCGGGGACTGCCTGTGCGCCGACACGCTGACGGTCGTGCTGCAGGTCGACGACGGTTACGCCGCCTCCACCTGCGAGGCGCCGGTCGCGCTGGACGGACCGGCGTCCGCCCGTGATGGAGTCCGTCAGCGGCCCCGCTCGTGCTCTGGCCGCCGAACCACAAGTACGTCACATACACGCCGGACATGTTCATCATCCGGGCGCGAGGACGCCTGCGGCCGGCCCGCTCGACCTGCCGGGTGTCAGGTGGTGGAGGTCCGCAGCGACGAGCCCGACGACGCCAGCGGCGACGGCCGCACCAGCAACGACATCGTCGATCGAGTGTCCGAACACTGGTGCAGCTGCGGGCCGAGCGCATGGGCGGCGGCGACGGCCGGGTCTACACCATCATCTACCGCTGGTCGACGAGGACGGCTGAGGCCACGGACTTGGAGGGCCGGGTCGTCGTGCCCCACGACGCGGCTCGTCGGACCGCCGGCCTGGACGCGCGGCGGATTCACCGTCACGCCCGACTGCGACGCCGGACGCTGGCCTTAGTCCGCCCTCGACCGGCGCCCACAGGGCCGGCGGCCCCATGCCGCCGGCCCGACTTTTCCCCGGCGCCGTCGCACGGCAGACAGACCAGCGCCCATGGCTAGGATCGGCCCATGGAGCCTCTGCCACGCCTCCCGCGGCGCCCCGGCCGAGCCGCCTGGTCGCCCTGGACGCCTTCCGCGGCCTGACCGTGGCCCTGATGATCCTGGTGAACAACCCGGGCAGCTGGGCCCACATCTATCCGCCCTTCCGCCACGCCGCCTGGGCGCGGCCTGACGCCCACGGACCTGGTCTTCCCCTTCTTCCTGTTCATCGTGGGCGCGGCCCTGGCCCTCAGCTTCGGGCGGCGCGCGGCGGCCGGGGCCTCGCGCGCCGACCTGGGCCGCAAGATCGCCACGCGCTCGGCGCTCATCTTCCTGTGCGGGCTGCTGCTGAACGGCTTCCCCTTCGGCCTGCCGCTCAACGCCGAGGCCGCCGCCCGGATTCGGCTCGGGCACGGTGCTGGAGAGCCTGCGCACCCTGCGCATCATGGGCGTGCTGCAGCGCATCGCCCTGGCCTACGGCCTGGCGCCGCGCTGATCGTCACCTTCCTGCCGCGGGCCCGGGCCCGCGCTGCTCGCGGGACTCGGCGCGATCGTCCTGTACGAGCTGCTGATGCGCCTGCCCCTGGTCGCCGGCTGGGGCGGCGGCAGCTTCGCGCCCGCCGACAACTTCGCCCGCCTGGTGGACCTGAAGATCTTCGGCGAGGCCCACGTCTGGCGCGGCGACGGCCTGCCCTTCGATCCCGAGGGTCTGGTCTCCACCCTGCCGGCGATCGTCACGGTGCTGCTGGGCCACGCGGCCGGCCTGATCCTGCGGGGCGACCGGCCCCTGGGCGCACGCCTGCGCCTGCTGACCCTGGCCGGGGCGATCGGCACGGCGGCCGGCCTGCTGCTGGCCCTGGTCGAGCCGGTGATCAAGCAGCTTTGGACCACCAGTTACACGGTGTTGACCGCTGGCCTGGCGGCCCTGGTGCTGGCGGTGTGCCTGGCGGTGATCGACGGCCGCGGCTGGCGCCGGGGCACGCGGCCGGCGGTGATCTTCGGCCTCAACCCGTTGGTGGCGTTCCTGGGCTCGGGGTTGCTGGCGCGGGTGCTGGGGCAGGTGCGCGTGCCGGGGCCGGAGGGCGCGGCGGTCAGCGTGCACCACTGGCTGTACGCGGAGGTCTGCCGGCCGCTGCTGGGACCGACGGGCGGCTCGCTGCTGTACGCGCTGGGCAACGTCGCGCTTCTGGCTGGGCGTGCTGTGGCTGATGGGAGGCGGGGGATCCGGGTGAAGATCTAGCCCGGATCGTCAGGCGTACGCGTCCACCTTCAGCCCGCGGATGGACATGGTCGTGTCCAGCCCCTTCTGCGCCGCGCCGATCTGCAGCTCCAGCCGGCCCAGCAGCCCGTCCTGCCCCTCGCTCGCCGAGCCGAACAGCATGGTCTCCACCGCGGCAGGGCGGTGGCGGATGGCGTCCACCAGGCGCTTGGCCGTGCGTTCGGTGAACGAGACCACGCCCCCGGACTCGGCCTCGAAGTCGCGGCTGAAGCCGAGGTCCCCCGGCAGACCGGTGGTCTCCGCGCCCCAGAAGCCCTCGATGGCCTTCTGCAGGCCCTTGCGGGTGTTGGTCAGGGCGGAGGTGGGTTCGCCGTCGGCGGCGTCCCCGCCGAAGATGTCGTTGATGACCGCCATGGCGTCGGCCAGGGCCTCGGCCACGTCGTCGGCGCGGCCCCAGGACATGCCGGGGGTGTGCCCGCCCGCCTGGGGGCTGCGGCTGCCGGCGGAGACGCCCAGGGCGGCCAGCAGGCCCGAACCGCCGTCGGCCAGGGTCAGGTCCGACGCGTTGTCGTCGGCGGTGATCTGCAGGCGCAGGCCCGTGTCGTCCAGGGAGGCCGTGGCTCCGGTGCCCGCGCTGTTGATGCGGTCGATGACGTCCTGCAGGCTGTCGGTCGCAGGATCGAAGGCCACGCTGCTGCCGTTGACGGACAGGGTGCCGGCCGACACGTCGGCGAAGGGGGTCAACCCGGCCATGGCGACGGTGGCGTCGCTCTGCTGGGACAGCACGGCGCGCGACAGCGCCAGCGCCGGGCCGGCGGGCAGCTTCTGGTCCGAGCGCTGCCAGGTATCCTGGATCACGGCCAGGGCGTGCTTCAGCTCGCCCAGCTTCTTCTGCAGGTACTCCAGCTGCGAACGCTCTTCCGCATCCCGGTCCAGCTTGGCCTGGGCGGTGTCGTTGGCGCTGCGGGCCGCCGCCGCCGAAGGATAGGCGGACGTCAGCCCCGAGGTGTCGATGGACCCGATGTTCAAGGCGGACTCCTTCCGCGCTCGGGTGCCGGCCGCCGGCTCCGTCGGGCGGCCTTTCACCTCTCTCTTATCGGCCGGAACCCCCGCCGGATTGAGCCCCATCCCGCGCACCGCCTGGACAGCGGACATGACTGGTCTAGATTGTGGCCAACACTTCCGGGAGGTGCCATTGACCAGCCGATCCACCCTCGTGGCCGTTGTCGCCCTCGGCCTGGCCGCCGCGGTGCCCGCCCGCGCCGCCTTCCACGTCACCGTGGTGCCCCCGGAGCAGTGGGGCGCCCCGGATGCCGCCCTGGGCCTGGCGGGCGGCACCGTGGAGGACTTCGAGGACGTCCGGCTGGCGCCGGGGCTGCTGGTGGAGCTGTCCGCGCCCGACGGCACCTTCACCGGCGCAGCCGCGGCCGCCCTGCCCGCGGTCTTCGACCCCGTGGACGGCGATCCCTACGGCGATGCGTTCATCATCGGCGTCTGGGACGGCACCCACGTCCTGGTCAACACCCCCACCAACCAGAGCGTGGACTACGGCACCATCGATTTTCCGCGGGTGCGCCTGCACGTGCCCGGCGGCGCCTCCCGCCTCGGCTTCTCCCTGCAGCAGCTCACCGGCAACCAGGGCCTGGAGGTCAACGGCGTCTCCCTGGGCCGGGTGGCCGGGTTGGGGCTCACGCCCGCGCCGGGTCGCAACGGCTACCTGATCGTCAGCAGCGACGACCCCGCCGACCCCGTCACCAGCGTGGCCTGTGGCGGCGGCGGCGACGCCTTCGTCATCGACCACGTCGCGTACCTGCCGGCCGGTTCCGTGCCCGTCCGATCCGCGACATGGAGCGCCGTGAAGGCCCTGTTCCGCTGAGCCTTCCCCGGGATCGCCCATCCTGTGTTATGATCATCCATTGTCGTCCAGTGCCGTCATCGCCACCTGGAGGGGGAAGGGGACGATCATGACCGGAGCCCGTGTGTCGATCCTGCTGCTGGCCCTGGCCGCCGCGACCGCCGCGGGGGCGAAGCCGCAGCCGCAGCCGCGCCTGGTTCCGGTCGCCGAGTACGTCCCGGACGTACCGGCCGCCGTCGGCGCCGCCGTCGACACCGTCTACCTGCTGGGAGGCCCCGGCGCCCTGGACGGCCGCTTCGAGGACGCCCTGGGCGACCCCGACCCCCAGGGCTGGACCAGCGTCGACCTCACCCAGGCGACATCGACCCACTGGCAGGTGAGCACCTTCGAGGCCGACGTCCTGGTCCCGTCCGTGCCCGGCAATCATGCCTGGTGGTGCGGCGACTTCTTCGAACCCTGCTTCCCGGACGATCCGCCCGAGGGCTTCGGCAACTACTGGGACGACCGCCTGGTCTGGACGGCCGCCGTCCCCGCACCCCAGCAGGGCGTCACGGTCCGGGTGCGGGCCCGCGTCGGCTACGGCATCGAACCGGGCGAGGACTGGTTCTCCCTGGATGCCTGGCGGGGCGACCACTGGGAGGTGCTGCGGCAGTGGACGGGCACGGCCGCCGTCGTGGCCGTGGACGAGTCGGTGGCGCTGGATCCGGCCGACTACGGCGGCGCGGCCGGGGACGAGGTGATGCTGCGCTGGCATCTCACTACGGACGGCGGCTGGAGCGACGAGGATTGCCAGTGGCCCGGCACCGGCGCGCGCGTGGACTCGGTCGCCGTCACCTTCGACCAGGGCGGCGGCGAGGCGCTGGTCGGCACGGTGGAGACCTGCGAACCCGGCGATCCGCTGCAGTGGGTGCCGACCCCCCGCGGCGGCGTAGGGGATTTCGCCGCCCTGCGCGCCGGCCTGGACGACCTGGATCCGGACAGCGACAACGCCTCGCCCCAGTTCGCCTTCGTCGACGACGGCGTGGTGGTGCCGGGCACCGGCGGCACCCCGTGCGTCACCTGGTGCTACGGACCCGACGGCTGGATCGTCAACCAGGACGGCGGCGTGGCCGACTACTACGCGCGCGTGTGGAACCACGTCCGTTCGCCGCTGCTGCCGGTGCCCGCCGGCGCCGGGGACGGCGCCTTGCTGGCCTTCGACGTCTACGTCCACGCGCTGCTGGACGGGTCGATGGCCTTCGTCGTGGGCGAGTGGTACGTCCGTTCCACCGCCGATCCCGCCGGTCTGACCGGCTGGACCGACTGGCGCAACCGCAATACGGTCGTCTGGGGCGGCCCCGCCTACGTGCGGGTGCAGCAGGAGGTGAGCGACCTGCTGACACCGGGCGCCGCCTGGGTCCAGGTGTCCCTGGGCGCCCGTGACCTCGAGCTGGCCTACGGCCACGACGGGACGCCGGCTCCCTACTTCGACAACGTGTCCCTGAAGGTCTATCCGCTGAACGGGCCGAACGTCCTGCTGGTGCGTCCGGACGGCACGGGCGACGCGCCCACCATCCAGGCGGCCCTGGACATCGCCGCCGTGGGCGACACCATCCGCCTGGCCGACGGAACCTACACGGGACCCGGCAATCGCGATCTCGTCTTCCAGGGCAAGGACGTCGTGGTGTGCGCGGCGGCGGCCGATCCCGCCCTGTGCGTGGTCGACTGCGGCGGCAGCGAGGCCGAGCCCCACCGCTTCGGCTACCTGGAAAGCGGCGAGGGAACCGGCGCCCAGGTGCGCGGCCTGACGATCCGCGGCGGCTGGCAGAGCACATACGGGGGAGCCTTGCGCCTGAAGTCCACCTCGCCCGTGTTCGCCGACTGCGTCTTCATCGGCAACACCGTGGGCAGCAGCACCCAGACCGGCGGCGCCGTCGCCGCGTCCGGCGGTGCGCCCCGCTTCGAGCGCTGTGTGTTCACGGGCAACCGCGCCGGTTTCGGCGGCGCCGTCTCGGTGCGTGGGAGCGCGACGCCCACGTTCACCGACTGCCTCTTCTACGCGAACTACGCCGACCAGGGTGGCGCAGCCCTCGGCGTCTCGAACCTGGGCACGGTGGTCACGGTCACCGGTTGCACCTTCGCCGACCACACGTCGTACGGATCGTCCGGCGTGATCGCCCTGTACGGCAGTCCCGTCCTGACCATGGATCACAGCATCGTGGCCTTCAGCGTCAACGGCCCGGCGATCTACTTCGACGTCAACGGCACTCCGGACGCGACGCTGTCCTGCTGCGACCTCTATGGCACGCCGGCGGGCACCTGGATCGGCCCCCTGGCGGCGCAGCTGGGGGCCGACGGCAACATCACCGCCGATCCCTGGTTCTGCGGGGACGGGTTCGGCGACGATCCCTACGGCCTGCTGGACGTCTCGCCCTGCGCCCCGGCGGCGCCCGGCGGCTGCGGACTGATGGGGGCCCGCCCGGTGGCCTGCATCCACATCTCGCCCGTGCCGGTGGACGTGCCCGGGGCGGCGCCGCCGGCCCTGGCGGTCCGGCCCAACCCGTTCAATCCGGTCACGGTGCTGTCGTGGACGATGGCCCGGGGCGGGCCGGTGGAGGTGACGATCGTCGATCTGCGCCAGCGTCGCGTGCGGACCCTGCTGGCGGCCGACCTGCCCGCCGGTCCCCACCAGGTCGCCTGGCGCGGCGACGACGACGCGGGCCGGCCCATGGCCTCGGGCGTCTACCTGGCGGTGCTGTCCACGGACGACGGCCGCGCCACCACCAAGCTGGCGCTCATCCGCTGACGGACTAGCGCAGGAACAGCAGGGCGCCCCCGCCGATGGCCAGGGCCACGCCGCCCAGGCTCGCGACCGAAGGGCGGTCCCGGTACACCACCCAGGCGGGCAGGATCACGAAGATGGGCACCATGCTCAGCAGCACCTGGGCCACGCCGGCCTCGGTGTTCTTGATGGCGACCAGGGAGATCCACACCGACAGGAAGGGTCCCAGGAGCACGGCGATCGCCAGGGCCGCCACGCCGCGCCGGTCGCGCAGCTTCTCCCGCAGCGCGCGCAGGTCCTGCTGCGGCAGCACCACCAGCCAGTAGGCGACCGTCGCCCAGACCAGGCGCACCAGGGTGGCACCCAGAGGGTCCAGGCCCACGCCGCCGGGCCCCATGCCCCGCTTGACGAAGGCGCTGCCCAGACCCTGGCAGGCGGCGCCCACCAGGGCCAGCAGGAAGCCCGTGCGCAGCACCTTCACCGGCAGGTCGCGGAAGCGGCCGCCGCCGGGATCGCGCCCGGTCGTGGCCAGCATCACGCCGCCGATCGCCACGGCGATCCCCGCCAGCGCCTGCGGACCCAGCCGTTCCCCCGCCAGGGCCCACGCGACCACCACCGTGAACACCGGGGCCAAGGCCATCACCGTCATGCTGCGGCGCGGGCCCACCAGGGTGAAGGCGCGGAACAGGGACGAGTCGCCCACCGCCAGGCCGATGATCCCGCTCAGGCCGATCCAGGCCTGGTCGGCGAAGGCCAGGTCGGCGGGCCAGGCGCGGCCGGTCAGGGCCAGGTGGGTCAGGCCCAGGCACAGCACGGCGCCCGGCAGTCGCAGCAGATTGACCAGGGTCACGCCCAGCCGGTCGCCCGCCGTGGTGAAGAACACGCTGGTCCAGGCGAAGATGAACGCCGCGAGCAGCGCCGCCGACTCGCCGTAGTGGCCGAAATGTGCCGTCATGCCCCGCCTACCAGGGAGTCGACCAGCGGGTGCCCAGGCCCGGCCCCAGCAGCACGGCATTGACGAACAGGCGCTCGCTCTCCTTCATCCAGCGCCGGTAGACGGGATGGTCCGCGAACAGGATGACCTGGCCGCGGCCCACGCCCTCGCGCACCGCGTAGGCGGTCTGCGCCAGGCGCGCCGCCGCCTCGGGCCACAGCAGGCCGCCCCGGTGCAGATGGTCGATGTCGCCGAAGCGGGCCGCCGTGCGCACCGGCGGCGCGGCCACGATGCTGTCGTCGCTGCCGAACCACACGGTGGCGTCGTCGCCCAGGCCGTAGTCCAGCCAGAACTCGGGGTCCAGTTCCACCCGCAGCAGCGCCCCCTGGGGCATGAACGAGCGCAGGCGCGCGTCGGCCCGGCGCAGGTCCGCCTCCTCGGGCTTCTGGCGGCCGACGGGCAGCACGTCCTTCAGCCAGGCGGCCATGGCCACGGGCCCGCCGGCCAGGGGCGTGCCCTCGTCGTAGCCCGCGGCGAAGGGTCGGGCGCCCGCGCCCAGGATGGGCGCCACGTCGTAGGGCGAGGCGTCCCGGACGGCAGCGGGGGCGTCGTCGTCCCCGTCCTTCGCTTTCTTCTTCTCGACCACGCGCAGGCCGGTGGCCGTGGGCCGGCCGGCGGCCTCGGCCTCGGCGGCGGTGATGCTCCACACCGGCGGCGGGAAGTCCTCCAGGTCCTGGGCGCGGAAGCGGGCTTTCGTCAGCTTGGTCTCCGGATCGGCCAGCATGCGGGCGCCGCCGCCGATGCCGATGGCCGTGCCGCCGCCCTCGATCCAGCGGCGCAGGGCGTCCAGGCCCTGCTCGCCCAGCAGGTGGCGGTAGCCGGCGGGGCCGCCCCACGCCGGCGGGAACACCAGCACGTTGTAGCGGGACAGGTCCACCCGGCCGAAGCTGCCGACGTCCAGGGCGCTGAAGCGCAGGTCCAGGTCCTGATCCAGCAGGTGCCAGACCCAGCCGTAGTCGTCGGTGGAGACGGGCATGCCCGTCAGCACGCCCACCCGCGGCGCCACCAGCACGTCGAACTCGGCCCCGCCCAGGTCCGGGCCCGCGTCGGGCCGGGAGGTGGTGACCACCAGGGGCTGCAGGGCATGGTTCGCGGCCACGGCCAGCAGCGCGGTGGGCGTGTCGTCGCCGTTGCCCTCGCGGCGCACCACGAAGGCGCCCCGCCGGAACCCGATGCCCCCCATGGTGAACGGCTTGGCCGCCACCCGCACGGTGACGCCCCGCTGCAGCAGGTCGGCCAGGGCCGCCTGGGCCGCCGCGGGGTCGCCGTCGAACACCACCGAGGTCCAGTTGTCGGGCAACGTCCAGCGGGCCGGCGCCGCCGCCGGCTCCTGCCAGGGCCGCCAGTTCCCCGCGGGCACCTTGCCGGTCCAGCAGGCGGGCACGCCCTGGCCCAGGGCCAGGGACCAGGCGGTGGTGTCGTACAGGCGGCTGCCCTTGCCCTTCTCGATGTACTCGCGCTCGTCCTTGAAGAATTCGGCCTCCATGGGCACGTGGGGATCGAGGATGGCCCGGGCCAGGTCGGCGGCCGGCTGGTCCAGCCGCACCAGCAGGGTGCCGGCGGGCAGGGCGCGCTTGCCGCGTTCGCCCGTGCGGGCGTCCACCAGGCCGTCGGTGTCCAGGGGCGCCGCCAGCTCCTGCACCTCGATGCCCTGGGCGACGAGGATGCGGGCCAGGCCGGCCGTGCGGGCCGGGTGCCGCGGGTCGGGCGGGAACACCCAGGCCCGCCGGTCGCCCTTGCGTCCGGCCGCGGCGGCCTCGCTCCGGGCTTTGGCGTGATCCGCCACCACCTGGTCCCGGTTGGCCAGCAGCGTGCGCAGGTTGGCGATGGACGAGGTCAACTGGTGATCCACCGCCTGTCCGAAGGTGCGCACCGTGCCCCCGTGCTTGCGCACCAGGGCGCCGGTGGTCCGGGACATCTCGTAGAGGATGCCGATGGATCCGGTGTAGGAGGCCCACGACGAGCCGTAGCCCGGGAAGAATTCCTCGTTCCACTCGCCGGAGAAGTAGGGGTAGCCGCGGGCGTCCAGGGCGGCCGCCTGGTCCTTGGAGAACCGCTCCTCCCAGGGCTCGACGGTGGCCGGCAGCAGCGGGTTGAACGGATGCCGCGCCGGCGGGAACAGGTAGGTGCTGTTGGCGCCCATCTCGTGGCTGTCCACCATGAGCTCGGGCAGCCAGCGGCCGATCTCCACGGTGCGCCGGCTCTCGGGCAGCACCAGGGTGAACCAGTCGCGGTTCATGTCGAACAGGTAGTGATTGCCGCGCCCCCAGGGCCAGACGCCCCGGTGGGCCAGGTCGTCCTGGTCAGGGTTGGCCGTGCGGTGGGCGAAGGCCGTGGTCTGGGCCAGGTAGCGGGCGCGGCCGTCGGGGTTCTCGCAGGGATCGATCAGCACCAGCAGACCGTCCCGCAAGTCGCGGGCGCCCTGGTCCTCGCCCGCCACCAGCCACCAGGCCAGCAGGGCGGCGGCGTCGGTGCTGCTCAGTTCGTCGCCGTGGATGCCGTAGGCCAGCCAGGCCACCGCCTTGTCGCCGGCCGCGGGAGCGGTGCCGTCCCGCGGGTCCAGGGCGGCGGCGTGGCGGGCCTTGAAGCCGTCCAGGTCGGCGATGGTCGCCTCGTCCGACACGGCCAGGTACACCAGCGGCCGCCCCTCGTAGGTGCGGGCGAACTCCACCAGGGTGGCCCGGGGCGAGGCGTCGGCCAGGGTCCGGAACCAGTCCAGGACCTCCTCCGGTCGCAGGGGACGTGCCGTGGGTTCGACGCCCGTCACCTGGGACAGGGTCGGCAGGTCCGCCGCAAACTCGGCGCCGGGCAGCAGGGAGGACAGGGGCATCCGGGGCACGCCCTGGTTCAGGGCCGCGGGGGCGGCCAGGGCCGAGGCCGCGGCAGCGGCGACGAGGAGGGCGGCGAGGACGGCGAGTGGACGGACCAGACGTGGCATGAGCAGCTCCCGGTGCGCAGGTGGGCGGGTCGATCAGGGCGGCGGCGAATATACCACAGGGGCGCGGCGGTTCGATTGCGGAATCTTGCAACGGCCGGCACCGCGGTCACGCACGCGGGCCCCGACCGTCGCCGGTCGGGGCCCGCAGCCGTCGGGGGATGTTCAGCGGGTCAGCGGCACTTCATCTCGGTCCAGTGGCCCGGGATCCAGCGGGAGACCCGCGGCGACACCTTGACCCACTGGCCCTTGACCCAGACGCGGTGGTTGCGGTCGTGGTGGCGGTTGCGGTGCCGGACCACTTCGCGGTCCTGGCGGTCATGGCGCTCGCAGCCGCAGTTCCGGTCGGCGACCACGACGCGGCGCTCCACCGGCTTGGGGATCACGCCGACCCGCGGGCCATTGCCGATGACCACCCGGGCCTTGACGGGCGCCACGTTCACCGTGGCCTGGACGCGGAGGGCCGCCTGGGCCTGGGAGGGGGCGGCGGCGCCGCTGATGACGAGGGCCAGACCGAACAGCAGGGTGAAGGTCAGGAGGCCGCTGGAGGGGGAGTTGATGCGTTTCATGACTCTATCCTTTCGCCGGAGGTCCGGGGTCGCGCTGCCTGTGCCCGGTCCGTTGCACGTCCGATGCCTCTCCGGTGGACCTGTTCAGCAACCAACATATACACAATGGTTTGGATCGCTTCAGCGGGGCGCCGACGGGTGTGCGTAGATGACCCTGCAGGTACACTTCGTCCGCCGGCAGCGGCGGCGTGTCCCCGAAAGTGGTCGCCAAAAAGATCCCTCCCCGGCTCCCGGAGCCGGGGAGGGCGTCCCGTCCCGCGGCCGTCGCAGCGGCCGCTTCCCCCTGGGACAGATCAGCGATACATGGCCTTGACCGTACTCCACGCTTCGCGATCCGTGGGGACGGCGCAGTTGATCTGCATGGTGATGCAGCAGATGTCGAACAGTTCGCCCAGATCGGCCCCGCACAGGAACGCGGGATAGCCGGCGGGCATGGCCAGCCCCGAGTCGGGCCGCCAGATCAGCATGGCGTTGGCGATGGTGAAGGTGATCTCGCACTCGTTGACGCCGGGGCAGTTGGCGAAGTTGCCCGTGAAGGTGATGTTGGACGTGGCGCCCACCGCCACGTTCCCCACGTAGGTGATGGTGATGATCACCTGGTAGCTGTTCAGGGCTCCGCTCAGGTCGGCCAGGCCGTCGGCCCAGGTGTGGTCACGCGAGAGCCAGAACTGACCGCCGGTGTAGTGGGAGATGTAGGTGCGCTGGCCGTTGCCGTTGCCGTCCACCGTGTCGCTGATGAGCACGGCGCCGGTGGCATCGATCTGCATGCCGGTGGCCTGCCACTGGGTACCCAGGGCGGCACCATCCCAGGACTGGGCGTTCTGCGTGTTGCCGGGCACGCCCCCCATCACGGGCATGCCGTTGGCGCCGCACCAGGCTTCGGAAGCCCGGCCGCCGAGCATGGTCCCCGTGGTGGTGGACCAGGTGTCGATGGCGTTGGGGCACTGGGCGAGCGCGGGGCCGGCGGCGATGATAGAAAGGATGATGGCCGTCAGGATCACTCTGGACATGTTCTGCCTCCTCCACCGGATCGGAAACCTTCCCCCTTGTGAACGCCGTTCGTCAGATTGGCGACGCGTTCACCGGCAAGCCGACCCGGTACATCATTGAAGACGGTATGTCAGGAACCCGGCCAGGGAAATGATGACGGTCAAGTCTATTCGGATATATTCACGAAATCGGGAAGATTGTCGGGGCCATCCCGGTCCTGGCGCCGCCCTGTCCGCAGCTCGTCCCGTTCGACCCTCTCCAGCCCCGCCGCGTCCCGGAGCTCGATCCGCCGTCGGTCCACGGAGATCAGGCCCTTGGACGCGAACTCGGCCAGGGTGCGCGACAGGGTTTCCGGCGTGGTGCCCACCATCTGGGCGATATCCTTGCGCTTGAGCTGCAGGCGCGGGAACGGGGACCAACTGTCGCCGGGCACCCGCCGCCCGTGCAGCAGCAGCAGCACGTCGGCGATGCGCCGCTTCACCGGCCGCCGGGTCAGCACCATCAGCATGTCCTCCGAATAGCGCAGTTCCCTGGCCATGTAGGCCAGCGCCGCCCGGGCGAAGGCCGGCGAGTGCTCCAGGGTCTCGAGCACCGCCGATGCCGGGTAGCGGGCTGCGCGGCAGGGTTCGAGGGCCACGGCGGACGCCGCGAGGGTGTCGCCCGCCAGGACGGGCCGCAGGCCGAAGATGCTGCCGGCACCCAGGAGCCGGATGACCTGGGGGTCGCCCCGTTCGCCCGAGCGGGTCAGCTTGACCGAGCCCTCGAGGATCAGGTTCACGCAGTGGGGAGGATCGCCTTCGACACAGAAGATGTGACCGGCGGGATGCGTCTGCACGCGCCGAACTGCGTCCAATCGCAGCTTCACCGCGGGTTCGAGCATCCCGAAGAGGCCGTCTTCGGGGCGGGGGATCCGGGCAGGATCAGCCTGCATGGCGGACCTCCAAAGTTGGCTGGGGGCGGTGGTCCCTCCGGAAGATCATTCTCCGGACCGGCCGATCCGCAATACAATTTCCACAATATCGACATTATGGTGTTATCATAGGTTGCGGGAAAAGACAAGGAAATTGAGCGAAATAAGGCATGTCCCCGCGCCAGGGAGAATTCCAGGATCTCGCGTTGCGCACAGGAGATCAAATGAAAAGGCAAACCATAGGAATCGTGTTCACGCTGGCGCTCGTTCTGGGCCTGGGCGCCTGGTCCGGCTGCTCCGACTCCACCGCGCCGACGACGCCCGCGGGATCCGGCCGGCTGACCCTTTCCCTGACCGACGCCCCCGGGGACTTCGATGCGGTCAACCTGGTGGTGACGGGCGTGCGCGCCCATCGCGCCGACGGGGATTCCACCGGTGGCTGGATCACCGTCTGCGACGACACCTTCACGGTGGACCTGCTGACCCTCGTCGGCGGCCACAGCATGGTGCTGGCGGACACGCTGCTGCCGGCCGGGAACTACACCCAGATCCGGCTGCTGCTGGGCGACGGTTGCAACGTCGTGGTGGACGGCACGGCCCACGACCTGGAGGTACCCAGCGGCCAGACCTCAGGCTTGAAGCTGAACCACCCGTTCACCTTGGCCGAGGGGAACGTCTACGCGGCCACCCTCGACTTCGACGCCCACCGCTCCATCCACCGCACCGGCAACGGGCGCTGGATGCTGCGGCCGGTGATCCGGGTGTGCGTGGATGCGGTCTCCGGCCGGCTGACGGGCCTCATCGATCCGGCGGCGGCGCGGGCCGCGGTCTGGGCCGTGGCCGGCAGCGACTCGGTGCTGGCCTACGCCGACACCCTGACCGGCGCCTTCAACCTGGGCCCGCTGGCCGCCGGAACGTGGGACCTGTCGGTGCTGCCCACCGTCGCCGGCTGGGCCGACACCACCCTGGCGGGTGTGGTCGTCAGTGCCGGTGGGACCACGGACCTGGGCACGGTCGCGCTGACCGCCGTGCCTGCACCCTAGCCCTTGCTCCGCGGCCGTTCCGGCGTCGGCCGGAACGGCCGCAGAACCCCTCGCCTGACCCACTTCCCGCTGGACAAATCGGCAGGCCCCGGCTACCATCTTGCGGGTTCCGGGGACGAATACGCCGCGCGTCGGGAAGCGCCGTCGG
The DNA here is from genome assembly GCA_963825035.1 of Candidatus Krumholzibacteriia bacterium. GTDB lineage: Bacteria > Krumholzibacteriota > Krumholzibacteriia > LZORAL124-64-63 > LZORAL124-64-63 > JACZKN01. The sequence continues at coordinate 61,699 of CAWGRT010000011.1, forward strand.
TCCGATTCCAGGCCGACGGAATCTTTTTTGGCGGGGCGTCGCCGCCGGACACCAGCCTTGTGCACGATGTCGTCCGGCCGTGGCCGGGCGTGAGGATTCCCCGCCCCGGGGAATGGGGTCCGGCACAGGTCGGACTTGTGCGGAGCCCGTGGGGTTGACTGGATTTGGCCGGAAATCCCGGAATGGGCTTGATTTGGACGGCAATGCCGTCAAGTGGAGAGAGAACATGAAGAAGCTCTACGTGGGCAACCTGCCCTTCACCGCGACCGACGACGAAATCAACGAACTCTTCGGCCAGCATGGCACCGTGCACTCGGTGGCGCTGATCAACGATCGTGAGACCGGCCGGCCCCGCGGCTTCGGCTTCGTCGAGATGGACGACGACGCTGCCATGGCGGCCATGCAGGCTCTGGACGGCGCGGAGCTGGGCGGCCGGACCCTGCGGGTCAACGAGGCCCAGGATCGTCGGAATGGCGGCGGCGGCGGTGGCGGCGGCGGTGGCCGTGGCGGTCGCGGCGGCTACGGCGGCGGCTGGTGGCGGCGGCGGCCGCTGGTAGTTTCACCAGCCCACAGCGATGACGCGGGCCCCGTTTCCCTTCTGGAGGCGGGGTCCTCGTACGAGTTGTACCGCGACGATTGGGTTGTGCCGCGACGATTGTGTCCGTACCGCAGGTGCGAGTTGTGAGTTGGCTCGTGCTTCGCGGTTGGTTGAACGCTTTACGCTAGAGCGGCCTAGGAATGGGCACGCCGGATCGGCACCGACGGAGAGGTCCCGCGCGTCTGGATCGTGCTGTCACGGTACATTGCCCACCGCGGCGGCAACGGGACGTGGTCGGGGAAGATCCTCTCCGCCAGCACATCCTCGACAGTCAACGGCCGATCCACCATCCCCCGCGCCATCGCCGGCGTCGGGCTCCCCCGCTGCTTCTCCCGCCGACCCTTCATGTAGTTGCGCCATACCAGGAAGATCGCCAGCCGCTCGGCGCTGCACTGCCGCCGCTTCGACCAGGCGATCGTCTCCCGCTTGTGGTTGGCGCTGCAATGGCGGATCAACAGATCCAGCAGATTCACTTCCCACAACGGGTTGCGATTGTCCCGCCGCTCCTTGCTCGACGTCACCCGGTGACGGATATGCGGCGCCAGACCCCGCATCGCCCGCGGGTAGGCCTTGTGGTCGTCGCTGTAGATCGTCACTTCCGGTTGGCGACCGATCACGACCTCCAGCAACTCGCGCACGTCCTTGCGCACCGCCTGCGGATCGGGACGGCCATACAATCGCTCCAGTTCGGCCCGACGCTTCTTCTGCGCGGGAGTCATCGTGCCGCTGCGCCGCACCTCGCTGTCGGTGAAGTAGAGGAAGAAGTCGGTGTCCTTCTCAACAGCGACATGATGGTGGAACGGCTGGTACTGGGAGCGCTCGAAGGTGACGAAGCCGTCGATCACGATCTGCGACGCCGGCGGGGCCGACTGCATCTGCAAAGCGTGCAAGTGCATGCAGTGGCGGCCGAGCCGTGACAGCCGCCGGTCGATGGTCGCCGGTGCGACGCCCAGGTCGCGCGCGAGCTGGCGGTTGGCCATGCAGCCGACGGTCTTGGTGATGATCAGGGCGTCGAGTTCGGGCTTCCGCTGCCAGTAGGTGGTGGAGAAGGTCTGGGAGCTGAACGAGCGGCGGCAGTGGAGGCATGTGAACCGCTGGATACGGTGGGGGCGGGCCTGTCGCCGGAAGAATCCGGTCTTCTTGTAGCGCCAGCCGGCGGTCAACTGCCTGTGGTATGGGCAGTTGGGGTTGGGGCAGAAGGGTGGGCGCCAGGCCGGATGGTGCTGTTTGGGGGTGAACATACCCGGCCCGGTCGCAGGGACCGGGCCGGACACAATCCTTGAGGCACAACCTAGTCGACGGTCAGGATCAGGAAGCGCTCGCCGCGGATCTCCAGGGGTCGGGTCCGCACCGTCAAGCGCAGGTCGCCAATATCCGGCGCCCGGTGGATGACGCAGTCCCTGCGGCACCCTTCTCCGGCTACGGCGGCGAGGATCGCCTGCAGGGCGCCGCACGAGCCGCAGGCGGCAGACGTGCCGCACCCGCCGGGCTCCGCGTCGGCATGCACGCAACGGAAGATTTCGCCCGGCCTGCCGCCGGTGGGATCCTCCTGGCCTTCGCATTCCCGCAGGACCTTGTGGAAGGAGCCGTTCGCCGCCAGGACCTGGCGGTTCTCGTTGAGCACGGCCACCGGTCCGGACAGCGCCTTCAGCAGCTTGGTGGCGAAGTCGGCCTGGGCCAAGCGCCTCTGCTGCGCGCGGATCTCCTCGAGGGGGCTCCGATCGGCCAGATCGTTGGGGCGGGTGGTGTTCGTCGCGGTTTCGGCCAAGTTAGACCTCGAGCCGGTGATGGCGAATTGTTGTGGCTGATCTTCATGTTCGGCCGCCGCCGGCAACGAGTTAGGGAACAGTTTCCGCGCGGTCGAGCCTTCCTGCTTCGCCGTTGGCCGACCAAGCGGTACTCTGGCCCGGCCGGACCGGCGGTCGGTCCGGCGCAGCGGGAGGGTCCATGCGCCGGCGCCTCGAATACGTCCTGCCCATCATGGCGGTGGCCGTGCTCGGCCACCTGCCCGTGCTGCGCTCCTGGTGGTTCCACGACGATTGGTACTTCCTGGCCGACGCCGCCGGCCTCGCCGCGCGCGGCCCCGGCCTGGTGCGGCCGGTCAGCTACCAGCTCTACTGGTCGGTGTTCTGGCCCCTGTTCGGGCTGACGCCCTGGCCCTGGGCCGCGACCCGGTTGGCCCTGCACGCGGGGGGCGCCCTGCTGGCCGCCCGCCTGGCGGCCCGCGGCGGCCTGGACCGCCACGGCCAGATGACCGCCGGGCTGCTCTTCGCCGCGGCGCCGGTGGCGTTCGAGAGCCTGGCCTGGGGCACGGGAGCCGTCGAACTGCTGGGCACCGTGTTCGCCCTGGCGGCGGTGGAACGTTGGCTGGCGGGTACGCCCCGCGCCCGCTGGACCGCCCTGGGCCTGGCCGTCTTGGCGGTGCTCAGCAAGGAGGCGGGGCTGCTGCTGGCGGTATTCTTCGCCTGGGACCTGATCCGGCGGCGCGCCTGGCGGTCGCCCCTGGCCGTGGGCACGGCGGTGCTGACGATGCTGGGCATCTGGGCCGCCTGGTTGGTGGCGCGGGACTTCCGCACCACCGCGGACTATGCCGTGGACCTGGCGCACGCACCGCGCAACCTGCTGGTGTTCGGCTCGTGGCTGCTGACCCCGGGGCCCCTGCTGCGCGAGGCCACCCTCGGCACCACCGTCGGGCTGTTGACCGGTGCACTGGCCTGGGGGCTGTGGGGCGGCGCCGTGCAGGCCACGCGGCCGGACCGGCGGGCCTTCGCCGCCGGCGGCCTGGGGCTGGGGCTGCTGGCCGTCCTGCCGGCGCTGGTCACCGGTGATCACGCCGTGCCCCGCTACTGCTACGCACCCTTCGCGGCCGTGGCCGTGGGTGTCGCGCTGCTGCTGTATCCGGGCCGCGGCCCGTCCCGCGCCACGGTGGGGCTGCTGACCGTGCTGCTGACGGCCGGCACCCTGGGCGGGACCCTGTACCAGCGGGACGCCCGCCATCCCAGCGGCCGGCCGGTCCACCGCCTGGTGTTCAAGGAGGAGGTCTCGCGGTTGGCCTGCCAGACCATCCTGGCGGCGGACATCGGACCCGGTGAGCGCGTGGTGTTCCTCAAGGCGCCCGGCACCGACGATCGACAGTTCGCCCTGGTGCGGGAGGTGCTGGGAGAGGACCGGGCCGTGCGGCTGCTGACCCACCCGGATGTGCAGGTGACCTGGCGCGAAAGCCCCGCGGCCGGGGACCGCGGGGCCTTCGTGTTCCTGGTGCGCGGCGCGATGCTCGCCGTCCAGGGGCGGGCTGCCGGGACCGGCTAGGCCGGCGGGCCGCCCGCGCCGCGGGTGCGGCTGCGCTCGATGGACTGCAGGGCCAGGTACTCGTTGCCGAACCGCTTCAGGTTGTCCAGCTCGGTATCGTACTGGTCGAAGTGCCGCTCCTCGTCCACCACCAGCCCCTCGAAGATGGTCTTGGACACCGAATCGGCGTTCTGGGCGCACTCGTTGGCCATGCGGTTGTAGTCCTTGGCGCTGCCCTCTTCCATGCCGCAGGCCTTCTCCAGCATCTTGGCCACGTCGGTGATCTTCTCCACGGGGTCGGCGGCCACCATCTCCACCTCGCCCTTGAGGAAGAGGATGCGCTCGGCCAGCTTCTCGATGTGCATCATCTCGTCGATGGCCGTGCGCTTGAAGAGCTGGGCCAGCAGGTCGAAACCCTGGTCATCGCAGTGGAAGTGGAAGTACATGTACTGGTGGACGGCCGCCAGTTCGTCGCCGACGGCGGCGTTCAGCAGCTTGACGCTTGCCTTGTGCATCGGACCCTCCCTCTCGCGGTGAAATCCCACACCTGTATCCCTCCCAATATCATGCCGGCGGCGGGGCGCCACAAGGTGCGGGCGGTCGTCAGGAGCGGAGCTTGGCCGCGTTGACCTCGGCGGCCCGGATGGGCGGCCGGCGGTCGCCGGTCTCGCCCTCCCGCAGGCGGTACTCCCACAATTTCAGGTAGGTGAGCTGGGAGTTCATGGCCGTCAGCAGGGCCAGCCAGAAGCCGGGGGCGCCGTCGCGCCAGCCGCCCTTGGACACGTACATGCGCAGGAACGCCGACAAGGGGTTGAAGATGAGCTTGGTCCAGCCGGCGCGGGCGCCGGGGTCGCGGCGCAGCTTGTTGGTCACGTCCAGGGAGGAGTAGTCGTTCATGCGGGCCACGTAGGCGTAGACGTGGTCGTAGGTGTAGTGGTTCATGGGGCCGTCCAGGCGGCCGACGGGGCCGTCGCAGTCGTACCCACCGTGCACTTCCTGGTGCTGGAAACGGACACGGTCCCGGCGGCAGAGGCGGAATTGCCAGTCGGGATACCAGCCGCCATGCCCGAGCCAGCGGCCGAAGGCCTGGACCCGCCGCAGGATGCGGTAGCCCGCCGGTTGGCCGTCCGCGCCGGTCCAACCGTCGACCACGCCGCGGATCTGGGCCGCCAGGGCGGGGGTGATCTCCTCGTCCGCGTCCAGGACCAGCACCCAGTCGCCGGTGGCGTAGCCGACGCCCCGCTCCACCTGCCGGCTGGAACCCGGGTACTCGTGCTGGTATATGCGGTCGGTGTAGGCGCGGGCCGCCGCCACGGTGCCGTCGGTGCTGAAGGAGTCGACGACCACGATCTCGTCGGCCCAGCGCACGCTGCCCAGGCTGCGGTCGAGATTGTGTTCCTCGTTGCGGGTGATCATGACCACCGAGAGTGTCGGCATGGGCCACCGCCGGGTTGGAGACGATGCGGCGCGGACGCGCCGATAGTAGGCGGGACCGGACGCCCGGGCAAGGCGCCACGCGGGATGGCCTTGTGTCCGGACCGGCGCCGCGCTAAGCTGGCGGCCGCGCGAATCCGTCGCCCGTCCTCCACCCTGAACCGGGAGAGATCTGCCATGCGGAGACCGAACAGCTTCCTGCTGCCGGCCCTGATCCTGGCGCTGGCCTGGCCCCTGGCCGCCTCGGCCATCACCGAGCCGAAGACCGAGACCGAGTATCCCGACATCGATGACCGTCGCCTGCGACGGTCAGCAGGTGGAGTTGGCGGCCACCGGCGTGGGCCTGCGGGAGAAGACCTTCCTGAAGGTGGACGTCTACACCATCGTCTCCTACGTGTTGGCGGGGGCGGACCTGGGCGAGGACAAGGGTGCCGGCCTGGTGGCCCTGCGCGAGCCCAAACGCCTGCAGATGAACCTGCGCCGCAGCTTCAGCCGGGAGAAGCTGATCAACGCCTTCGTCGAGGTCATCGAGAAGAACTACGAGGACACGTCCCCCTTCGCGGCGGATCTGGCCACCTTCGAGGGCTATTTCGACCGCGATGCCCAGGACGGCGACGTCATCATCTTCGACTACTGCCCGGCCACGGGCCTGACCACCACCCTCAACGGGGACGTGAGCGGGGTCATCACCAATCCGGCGTTCGTGGAGGCCCTCTGGACCGTCTGGTTCGGGCAGAAGCCGGCCAGCGACGGCCTGAAGAAGGACCTGCTGAGCGCCATCATGTGATCCCGGGACACCCCGGCCCGGGTTCTCCCGGGACTGCCGACGAGCGAACGGCCGGACCCTGTGTCCGGCCGTCCTTTTTTGGGGACACGATAACGGAAATCGGCCTCAGAATGACCGTTTTAAGCGGATATTTTCACTCCTGTTAACTGCTAAACAAACAGCTTCACACTCTAGAAACTGTGTGATATCGTATGTGCGAAATGTCGCTAAACTTCACCCGGCGGTGATATCCCGACGCACCAGGCAGCCGGACCAGCCAAGACCCCAAGCCTCTCCAAGGGGGGAAGCACATGGAGCCTCTCGATATCCTGCGCGACGGTTCGCGGCGCGTCCTGAATCGCAAGATGGATCGGCGCGAGTTCCTCAAGGTGGTCACGGCGGCGGCGGCGGCGGTGGGCCTGTCGTCGGCCACGGCGGTGCGCATCGCCGAGGCGGCGGCGGCGGGGCTGAAGCCGTCGGTGATCTGGCTGCACTTCCAGGAATGCACCGGCTGCACCGAGTCGCTGCTGCGCACCAGCCACCCCGAGCTGGCCGAGTTGATCCTCGACCTGATCTCCCTGGACTACCACGAGACCCTGTCGGCGGCCGCCGGCCACCAGGCCGAGAAGTCCCTGCACGACGCCATGGCCGCCAACAAGGGCAAGTACGTGCTCATCGTCGAGGGGGCCATCCCGGTCAAGGACGGCGGCATCTACTGCAAGATCGCCGGCAAGACGGCCCTGGACCTGGTGCAGGAGGTGGCCGCGGACGCCGGCGCGATCATCGCCATCGGCAGCTGCGCGTCTTTCGGCGGCATCCCCGCCAGCGGGCCCAATCCCACCGGCGCCACCGGCGTGCCCATGATCCTCAAGGACAAGACCGTGGTCACCATCCCGGGCTGCCCGGCCAACCCCTACAACCTGCTGGGGACGGTGCTGCAGTTCGTCGCCCTGGGCACCCTGCCCGCCCTGGACGACAAGGGGCGGCCCAAGTTCGCCTACGCCCGCGTCATCCACGAGGACTGCCCGCGGCGGGCCCACTTCGACGCCGGCCGCTTCGTCGAGCAGTTCGGCGACGAGAACCACCGCCAGGGCTACTGCCTGTACAAGCTGGGCTGCAAGGGCCCGGCGACCCACGCCAACTGTTCCCTCAAGAACTTCTGCGAGGTGCCGGGGGCCTGGCCCATCGGCATCGGCCACCCCTGCGTGGGCTGCACCGAGCAGCAGCTGGCCTTCCAGGTGCCCATGCACACCACGGTGGACATCGAGCGGCCGACTCCGCCGGACACCTACCCGCCCATCCACGCCGACCAGCCCGGGCCCAGCCCGCTGGCCACCGGCCTGGGCGGCGCGGTGGTGGGTGCGGCGCTGGGCGCGGCGTACATGCACTCGCGGAAGCTGGACGCCGAGCAGCCCGCCGACCCGGAAAAGGAGGAGTGACCGATGGACCGGACCAGACGCGCATTCCTCAAGGGCCTGGCGGCCGCCGGGGCGGGCGCCGTGGCCTCGACCGCGCCGGCGCTGGCCGACGGAGGGTGTCCGCCAGGCGCCCGCCGACGCCGTCGGCCTGCTCTACGACACCACCCGCTGCATCGGCTGCAAGACCTGCGTGGTGGCCTGCCACGAGGCCAACGACCTGCCGCCGGACAACCGGCTCGACCCTCTGCACGACGCGCCCACGGTGCTGAACGACCGCACCAAGAACATCATCAAGCTGTACGAGGACGGACGGGCACCGGTCCTACGTGAAGCAGCAGTGCATGCACTGCGTCGATCCCGCCTGCGCCGGGGCGTGCATGATCGGCGCCCTGCAGAAGCGGGAGCACGGCATCGTCACCTGGGACACCAACCGCTGCATCGGCTGCCGCTACTGCCAGGTGGCCTGCCCCTTCGAGATCCCCAAGTTCGAGTGGTACGCCCGCAGCCCGCGCATCATCAAGTGCGAGCTGTGCAACCACCGGCTGGCCGAGGGCAGGCAGCCCGCCTGCACCGAGGTCTGCCCGCGCCAGGCCGTGGTCTTCGGCAGGTACGAGGACCTGCTGGCCGACGCGCGGCAGCGGCTGCGGGACCATCCGGGCCGCTACGTGGACAAGATCTACGGCGAGCACGACGGCGGCGGCACCCAGTGCCTGATGGTCAGCCACGTGCCCTTCGCGAAGCTGGGCCTGCCCGACCTGCCCGAGCACTCCAACGCGGCGCTGAACCGCAAGGTGCAGCACGGCGTGTACCAGGGCTTCGTGGCGCCGGTGGTCCTGTACGCGGTGCTGGGCGGCGTGATGCTGCGCAACCGGCGCACCAACGCCAAGCGACGAGGGGGGTGACACATGAGCCACGGCAGGCCGGCACCCGTCGGCGGGTCCCTCTGGACCGGCACGACCCGCATCCTCTTCTTCTTCGCGGTCGTGGGCATCGTCCTGACCGTGTGGCGCTTCATGGTGGGCCTGGGGCCGTCGACGGGCATGTCCGACGGCTATCCCTGGGGCATCTGGATCGCCTTCGACGTGGTCACGGGCACGGCCCTGGGCTGCGGCGGCTACGCCGTGGCCTTCCTGGTCTACGTGCTGAACAAGGGCAAGTACCATCCCCTGGTGCGGCCGGCGCTGCTGACCAGCGCCCTGGGCTACTCGGTGGCCGCGGTGGCCATCGTCGTCGACGTGGGCCGGCCCTGGTTCATCTGGCGCATCCCCGTCTCGGTGGGCAAGTGGAACCACGGACTCGGCCCTGCTCGAGGTGGCCCTGTGCGTCATGACCTACGTGATCGTGCTGTGGCTGGAGCTGAGCCCCGCGTTCCTGGAGAAGCTGCAGAGCAAGGCCGCCGATGCGGTCGCGCGCTTCCTGGACCGGATCATGGTCTTCATCATCGCCCTGGGGCTGCTGCTGCCGACCATGCACCAGTCGTCGCTGGGCGCGGTGATCATGCTGGCCGGTCCGCGCCTGCACCCCCTGTGGCAGACGGCCTGGTTGCCGGCGCTGTTCCTGATCTCGTGCATCGCCATGGGCTACGCCGTCGTGGTGATGGAGTCGGTGCTGTCGAGCCGGGCCTTCGGGCGGCGGCGCGAGGACCGCATGCTGGCCTCGCTGTCGCGGGCCATGATCCCGGTGCTGCTGGCCTACGTGGTGCTGCGGCTGGCGGCGATCGTGGCGGCCGGCAAGACGGCCCTGCTCTTCTCGTCCGGCCTGATGAGCGTGCTGTTCTGGCTGGAGATGGCCGCGTTCCTGGTGCCGGCGGTGGTGTTCATGGTCCGGGGCCGGGACATCCCCGTGGGCTGCATGTACCGGCAGGCGCTGACCGTCCTGGTGGGCGGCGCCCTGTACCGCTTCGACTCCTACCTGGTGGCGTTCTCGCCTGTCCCACGGCTGGAGCTACTTCCCGAGCGTGCCAGAGCTGGTGATGACCGTCGGGCTGGTCTCGCTCGAGGTGTTCCTGTTCATCGTCATCGTGAGGAAGTTCCCGATCCTGAGCGGCACCGACCGCGCCGGCAGCCGCCCGGTAGACCTGGAGGGTCCCCTATGAGCAAGCGAATCGTCGTCGATCCCGTGACCCGCATCGAGGGCCACCTGCGCATCGACGTGGAGGTGGACGGCGGCAAGGTCACCAAGGCCTGGTCGTCGGGCCAGATGTGGCGGGGCATCGAGAACATCCTCAAGGGCCGCGACCCCCGCGAGGCCTGGCTGTTCACCCAGCGCTTCTGCGGCGTGTGCACCACGGTGCACGCCATCGCCTCGGTGCGCGCGGTGGAGAACGCCGTGGGCCTGGAGATCCCCCTGAACGCCCAGTACATCCGCAACCTGATCGTGGCGGCCCACGCGCATGCACGACCACATCGTGCACTTCTACCACCTGTCGGCCCTGGACTGGGTGGACGTGGTGTCGGCCCTGAAGGCCGACCCGGCGGCGACGGCCAAGCTGGCCCAGTCGCTGTCGCCGCTGGCCCGGCAACAGCAAGCAGGAGTTCGAGGCCGTGAAGGCCAAGCTGGCCACCTTCGTGGACCGCGGCCAGCTGGGCATCTTCGCCAACGGCTACTGGGGCCACCAGGCCATGAAGCTGCCGCCGGAGGTCAACCTGCTGGCGGTCAGCCACTACCTGCAGGCCCTGGACTACCAGCGCACCGCCAACAAGGTGGTGGCGCATCCTGGGCAGCAAGACGCCCAACATCCAGAACCTGGCCGTGGGCGGGGTGGCCAACGCCATCAACCTGGACAACGAGTCGACCCTGAACATGGCGACCCTGTGGTCCGATCAAGGACCTGCTGGACGAGATGCAGTCGCTTCGTGCGGGACGTGTACCTGACCGACGTCTGCGCCATCGGCGCCCTGTACCCGGACTGGCTGGGCTACGGCGCGGGCGTGACCAACTACATGGCCGTGCCCGACCTGCCCCTGGACGCCGCGGGCACGAAGTTCGACCTGCCCGGCGGCACCATCATGAACGGCGACCTCAAGACCTTCAAGCCGATCACCAACTTCCAGGACAAGTACTTCGCCGACAACGTCACCGAGTCCATCGCCCACGCCTGGTACGACGGCGACTGGCAGAAGCACCCGTACGAGGAAGACACGGTGCCCAACTACACCGACTTCCAGGACGACGGGAAGTACTCCTGGGTGAAGGCGCCGCGCTTCAAGGACGAGCCCATGCAGGTGGGCCCCCTGGCCCAGGTGCTGGTGGGCTACGCCGGCGGCCACGAGCCCACGGTCAAGTGGCTGAACTGGGCCATCGACAAGGCCAGCGGCGTGGCGGGCATCCGCATCCAGCCGGCCATGCTGCACTCGACCCTGGGCCGCCACCTGGCCCGGGCCGTGCGCGCCAACGTCATCGCCGAGGCGTCGCTGAAGCACTGGCAGCTGCTGGTGGACAACATCGCCTCGGGCGACACGGCCATCTTCAACAAGCCCGAGTTCTCGGGTCGCCAGCTGGGCTTCGGCTTCCACGAGGCGCCCCGCGGCACCCTGGCCCACTTCGTCGTGATCCAGGACGGGAAGATCGAGAACTACCAGGCCGTGGTGCCGTCCACCTGGAACGCCGGGCCGCGCGACGCCAAGAACCGGCCCGGGCCCTACGAGGCGTCGCTGGTGGGCAACCCCATCGCCGATCCCGAGCGGCCGCTGGAGGTGCTGCGCACCATCCACTCCTTCGATCCCTGCCTGGCCTGCGCGGTCCACACCCTGGACCCGGAGGGCCGCGAGCTGGGTTCGGTGCGGGTGCTGTGACGAACGAGCGCGGGGAAGGGACGGCGCCGACGGCGGTGCTGGGCCTGGGCAACGTGCTGATGGGCGACGACGCCCTGGGCCCGTGGGTGGTCGCCCAGCTGCAGGCCCGGTACGAGTTCCCGGCCGAGGTGGAGGTCCTGGACCTGGGCACGCCCGGCCTGGACCTGCACCCGTTCCTGGCCGGGCGCGACCGCCTGGTGCTGGTGGACGTGGTCCGCAGCGACGGAGCCGGCCGGCACGGTGAAGCTGTACCGCAAGGACGAGCTGCTGCGCCACGCGCCGGGACCGCGGGTCAGCCCCCACGATCCGGGGGTGAAGGAGACGCTGCTGTCCCTGGACTTCGCCGGGGACGGGCCGGCGGAGGTGCTGCTGGTGGGCGTCGTGCCCGCCGAGGTGGCCGCCGGCACCGGCCTGAGCCCGGCGGTGCGCGGGCGGCCGCGGCCGCGGCCGAGGACGGCCGTGCTCGAGGAACTGGCGCGGCTGGGGCACGAGGTCGCGCCGCCGCGAACCGCCCGGCCGGCCCGACCTGTGGTGGGAGGACACCGCCGATGACTGAGCCGCGCCGCCGCCCCGCCGGGGTCCGTCGTGGCGTCGGCTCGAACCATCGCCCTCGTCGCCGTGGCCCTGCACAGCTACGCGGTGGGGGCGATGCTCCTTTTCGCCACGCCTGGACCCTGCGCTTCGCCGGCTGGGGCGAGGTGGACGCCCTGTTCTTCCCGCGCCAGGCCGGCGCCTTCCACTTCGTGGTGGCGACGGCGCTATCTCTGGGAGTGGTTCCGGCCACCGCAGCATCGGCGCTGCTGGTGATGACCAAGGCGATGGCCGTGGTCTTCCTGCTGGCTGCTCAATCCCTGGCGGACGGCCTGGTCGATCCCCTTCTCGGGGGTGTTCGACGGCCTGATGCTGGCGGGCATGGTCTTCCTGGACCTGATGGCCCGGCGCGACGTCCGGCGGGCCTGATCGCCGAACCCTCAGACTTTCTCGCGGCAGGGATCGGCGCCCGCGCCGTTCCGGGTGCGACTCGTGCCACTCCTCGCAGGCCTCGCGCACCTGGTCGATGCCGTAGGCGACGGTCATGCGACAGGTAGTGGTGCACGTGGGGCAGCAGCGCCTGTGCCCTCGGGGTCGGCCGCGCACCGCGTCGACGCAGGTCGTCGTCGAAGGTCTCCAGGGCGCCGACCACCTCGGACCGCGTCGAAGCCCTCGTCCAGGCGGCGCAGCGGCCAGCTCGCGGCAGTAGGCCATGAAGTCGACCCGCTCGCGGGTGCGCACCGCGTTGAAGAGGATGCGCAGGAACAGGCGGTGGTTCCAGGCGTGCTCCTTGTCGCTGAAGGCGGCGTAGCTGGGGTACTTGCGCGTCAGCTCCCGGGTGCAGGCGTCGGCGATCTCGTCCTTGTGGCGCTGCAGCACGTAGTAGATGGCCAGGCAGGGGCGCTCCGCGTACTGCTTCATGGCGTCGCGGTTGCGCCGGGTCCACTCGATGCGGTCGCCGCGGCGGTTCTCCAGCAGGAACGGCAGGCGGCGCAGGACGTGCAGGCGCTCGCGGGGTTCCCAGCCCAGGCGTGCGGCGCGAGCGCGAGGAGTCGATGGTCATCTTCCGGTCCACGTAGTCGGCCATCCAGGGCCGCTCGAAGGGGCGCTCCTTCATGAACCGTCCTGCCAGCGCTCATGACCTGGATCCCCGGCTTGACCAGGAACCGCGGCGTGAAGAGGGGTTCCTCGGCCCGCTCGTTCCAGTAGGTGGTCGGCCACGTCGTAGAGCTGGCGGTGGCTGGTGGCGCCGTCGCCGCTGGCGACGACGATCTCGCCGTCGTCCAGGTCGTCCACGCAGCGCGATCACCCGGCGCAGGAAGACCATGGCGTCCTTGATGTGCAGGTAGGGGATGGCCGACTCGCCGCGCCCCCCGAGCACGCGACGGTTCCAGGCGCGCGACAGCCAGGTGCGCAGGAACATGTACAGGGGCGGATACTCGCACCAGTCGGAGAACAGGGCCGCGAAGCGCACGATCACCGAGGGGAAGGCGTCGCGGTACTCGGCCAGCATGGCTTCGCCCAGGGCCTTGGTGCGGGCGTAGACGTGGTCGCCGTCGGGCGGGCTCATCTCGTTCAGGGCGCTGCCCGCCGGCGGGAAGGCGCAGGCGGCCACCGAGCTGGAGAAGATGAAGCGCCGCGGCCGCAGGATGCGGCACTCGTCCAGCACGTGGCGCAGGCCGTCCACGTTGGTGCGCTGGTACTCGGGATGTTCCTCGCCGGTGAAGTCGTAGTGGGCGGCCAGGTGGATGACCAGGTCCACCGGCCCCTCGTCGCCGCACCTCGGCGAACGCGGCGGCCAGCGGTTGGGGCGGGCGATGTCCACCTGCTTCCAGGTGATGTTGGGGTGGACGGGCGCGCCGCAGAGGGTCTGGGAGCGCCGCGCCATGCCGACGATGCGGAAGTCGTGCTTGAGGGCGTCGAGCAGGTGCCGGCCGATGAAGCCCGACGAGCCGGTGACGACGATGCGCGGCAGTGCCATGGTCCTCCCGGCCCGTCTCCTCAGGCGCCGATGATCACCTCGGTCCCGTCACCGTCGACCGGCACGGTCGCGCAGCGGCTGCCGCGGTGGTCCGTAGACCGGGCTGCCCGCGGCGTCGAAGCGGCCGTCGTGGCAGGGGCAGACGTAGTGGTCCGGGTCCGGCTGCCAGGCCACCTCGCAGCCCTGGTGGGTGCACAGCAGCGAGCGGGCGACGACCGTTCCCGCCCCGGCGCAGCACCTCCACCGGTCCTTGCCGACCATGACCCGGGTGCGCTCGCCCGTCCGGCAGCATGGCCAGGGGCACGGTCACCGGGCGGCCGGCTCGGCCTGCTCGCCGGACCGCCGCAGCCGGCCAGGGCCGCCGGCAGCAGCACGCGCCGCGCCCGGCGCCGGCGCCGGCGCGCAGGGCGGCGGCCAGGAAGGCGCGCCGGCCGCAGGGCGCTCATGACGCGACTTCCGTCGCTCCGGACTCGTCGGCTCGCGGAGGTCGGCCAGCCGGTGCAGCACGGCCAGGGTCTCGCGGGCCTGGTCCTCGTCCAGCTGGCTGATGGCGAAGCCGGCGTGCACCAGGACGTAGTCGCCGGGACCGGCTTCCGGGACGTAGGCCAGGCAGACCTCCAGGCTGATACCCTCGAAATCGACGGTGCCCATGCGCAGCAGGCCGCCATCGAGCAGGGCGGTGATCCGGCCGGGAATGCCGAGGCACATGCGGGGACTCCTTTCGCCGGGCGGGACGCGGCGTCGCCGGGTCAATAGTAGCCCCTGGCGGGCGCGGATTCCACCTGAGGCGTGGGGCGGGCGGGATGGCGCAAGAAATGGGCGGGGCTCCCGAGGGAGACCCCGCTTCGCCTACCGGCCCCGAGTGGCGGGAATCCTTTACCGGTATGCGCTCTTCGGCGGCGCTCCAGGTCACGTCCTCGTTGGGCACGACCGAGCACTCCACCGGCACCGAAGCTTCGAAGGGCGGCGAGTCGACATGGTTGTCGGCGGTCGGGACCAAGCGTGAAGGTGCCGTGGATGACGAACGGCCCGTACAGGGGGATGATGTCGTCCGTGATCTCGTTCCAGGACTGGCCCAGGGACACAGGCGCCGTAGTGATCGCCGTCGTCGTCGACCACGGTCGTCTGACCCGTCGTCTCGAGCAGGACGTTGCCCGCCGGGTCCTCGATGGCGATGTCGTAGGCCAGCGGGGTCGAATCGATCTTGAAATAGATGCGCACCAGGACCTCGGCACTCCACCCCGCGCAATCACCGTCGAAGGTGACGGATTCGAAGTGGGTGGCGAACGCCGGACCGGCCGCGAGCAATCCCAGCCCGACGACCAACAGAGTCAAGAGCAAACGACGCATGATCCCTCCAAGTCGGGCGAATGGTCGCCCGCCGATGGTTTGATATCAGGTCCGAATCGATGTAGTGACCAGTATACGAAAAAACTCATGTATATACAATTATAAAGATCAATGAATGAACGACAGCACAATATGCTTTGTCTGGCCCCACGTTCGGGCAGTCATGATAACGAGTTAACGTTTGAGGCGCAAGGGGCCTGGTCGAAAACCTACCGCCCGGCCGGCAGGCATTGCATATTGCCTTTGGCTCCAGGGGCTTCCGCGGCTATCCTGTGAGAACCATCATGTGCCCTCGTTCCGCGGAGCCACCATGCGCAACGTCGCCCTCGCCATCCTCGCCGCCGCCGCGGACCGCCCCGGCGCCGTCGCCATGCGCTACCGGCGCGCCGACCGCTGGGAGGGCACCACCTACGGCGCCATGGCCGCCCGCATCGACCGCGTGGCCGCCGTCCTGGTGGACCTGGGGGTGAAGGTGGGGGATCGGGTGGGCATCTTCGCGCCGAACCTGCCCGAGTGGATCGTCGTCGACTACGCCGTCCAGTCCATCCGCGCGGCGACCGTGCCCATCTACGCCACCAGCACGGCCGAGCAGGCCGGGCTGATCGTGCGGGACGCGGGGCTGGAGGTCCTGTGCGTGGGCACGGCGGCGGAGCGGGAGACCGCCCTGGCCGCAGCCGCGTCCTGTCCGCAGCTGCGCACCATCGTGACCCTGGACCCGGACCTGCCGTCGGGAGCCGGCACCGTGGCCCTGGCCAAGCTGGAGGCGGCCCCCGCGGACGCGATCACCGCGCGGGAGGTGGTCCGCCGGCGCGGCACCGCCGCGGCCGATGATCTGGCGGCCATCATCTACACCTCCGGCACCACCGGCGAACCCAAGGGCGTGATGCTGCGCCACGCCAACTTCGTCAACCAGTACACCACCCTGGACTCCCGATTCGAGGTGGGGCCGGCCGACCGCTCCCTGTGCTTCCTGCCCCTGAGCCACGTCTACGAGCGCACCTGGTCCGGCTACGTCTTCCTGCAAGGGGGCGCGGAACGTCATCCTCGCCAACCCGCGGGAGGTGGTCACGGCCCTGGCCGACGCCAGGCCCACGGTGATGGTGTCGGCCCCGCGCCTGTACGAGAAGATCCACGCGACGGTCCACGCCAGGGTGGCGGCCGGTTCGGCCCTGCGGCGGCGGCTGTTCCACTGGGCGGTGGGGGTGGGGCACCGCTACTGGACGGCCCGCTACGCGGACGAGCGCCCGGGGCTGGGGCTGGGCCTGCGCTTCGCCGTGGCCGACCGCCTGGTGCTGCGGCGCATCCGCAACGCGGTGGGCGGGCCCAAGAACTTCTTCTCCAGCGGCGGCGCGGCCCTGGCCCGGGAGGTGGAGGAGTTCTTCCTGGCCGCGGGCCTGCTCGTGTGCCAGGGCTACGGCCTGACCGAGACGGCGCCCATGTGCACCTGCAACGCGCCGGGGGCCTTCCGCTTCGGCACCGTGGGCCGGCCCATCGACGGGGTCCAGGTGCGCATCGGCGAGCTGGGGGAGATCGAGGTGCGCGGGCCCAACGTGTTCGACGGCTACTGGGGCAAGCCCGAGGCCACGGCCGAAGCCTTCCGGGACGGCTGGTTCCGCACCGGCGACGTGGGGCACGTGGACGACGACGGCTACGTGGTGATCACCGACCGCATCAAGGACCTGATCATCACCGCCGGCGGCAAGAACGTGGCGCCCCAGCACATCGAGGCCGTGGTGGGCAAGGACCACTACATCGACCAGCTGGCGGTGGTGGGGGACAAGCGCTCGGTGATCGGGGCCATCGTGGTGCCCGCCTTCGAGTCGCTGCTGGAGTTCGCCAAGGAGCGGCAGCTGGCCTTCCGCGACCGCGAGGAGCTGATCCGCCTGCCCGAGGTGGTCGAGCTGTACCGCGAGCGCATCCGCGAGCAGGGCCACAGCCTGGCGCCGTTCGAGAAGATCCGCCGCTTCACCCTGGTGGCGAAGGAGTTCTCCATGCAGGCCGGCGAGATCACTCCCACCCTGAAGGTGCGCCGCAAGGTCGTGGCCGAGAAGTACCAGGAACTGATCGAGGGCATGTACGGCGCCCCCGAACCCCCCGGGAGCGATCCCGCCCCCTGACCCTACACGTGGTTGCGCAGCATCAGCTCCCGCGGGTGGGGGTTGAGGTAGGTCTGCTCGCCCACGTAGGGCACGTCGTTCAGCTCGATGTAATGGCGCAGCAGGGTCATGGGCACCACCAGGGGCACCAGGCCCGCGCGGTAGTCCTCGATCAGGGCCAGGATGCGCTTGCGCTCCGGCTCGCCGATCACCTTCCGCAGATAGCCGGCCAGGTGCTGCAGGGCGTTGGCGTGGCGGCGAGGCGTGGCGTGGGCCTCCAGTCCCGCCATGAACCCGGCCAGGTAGGCGTCGCGGAAGGCCGCCGGCGTGTGCTGCGCCACCGCCGCCACCAGCTGACCCAGCTCCTTGTAGTGCTTCGGGCTGTGGGCCATCAGCAGGTACTTCTCGCGGCTGTGGAAGGCCACCACGTCGCCCCGCGTCCAGCGTCCGGCGAACAGGGCCTTGAGGCGGTGCAGGGCGAACACCCGCTCGATGAAGTTCTCCCGCAGCACCGCGTCGTTGAGGCGGCCCTCCTCCTCCACCGGCACCAGCGGATGGCGGCGCATGAACTCGGCGGCGAACAGGCCGCGTCCCTGGCGTTTCGGCAGGCCCTGTTCCGGGTAGAGCTTGACCCGGAAGACGCCGCAGCTGGGGGAGTTCTTCTTGAAGACGAAGCCGCACAGGTCGTCCCCGGCCAGCTCGCGGGCGCGGCGGCCGGCCCAGTCGTTCATGCGGGCGGTCCAGTCGGCTCCCGACTTCGGCGCCACCATGCGCGGCGCCTCGGCCTCGCCGGCCAGGCGCACCGTCTCGCGGGGGGTGGTCATGCCCACCTCCACCTCAGGGCACACGGGCACCAGGGTGAAGTGCTCGGCCAGCACGTCGGTCAGGTAGCGGTCGCGGGCCCCGGCGCCGTCGTAGCGGACGGCGTCCCCCAGCAGGCAGCGGCTGACGCCGATCCTGATCTCATCGACCGGCGGGAACGATGTGCTCACGGTCGCCTCCCGGGAAAAGGCCGGCGATGATCCGCCGGCGGTGGGCGAAGATGCCCGCGATCTGCCGCCGCACCACCAGGGCGTGGACCAGGTCGCCCAGCGGGCCGAACGGCAGGACGTACCGCACGTGGTCGCGGATCACGGTGCCGTCGCCGTCGGCCGCGAACTCGTGGGTGTGATGCCAGAAACTGTAGGGCCCGGCGAGCTGTTCGTCCACGAAACGGTGAGGTGGCTCGCAGGCGGTGATCATGGTGCGCCAGCGGGTGGGCCACGGTCCCAGGCGGATCTCGTAGTCGATGATCGCCCCCTCCCGCATGGCCAGCGGCGGCGGGGTCAGGATCCGGAAGCCCAGCCAGGGCGGCGTGATGCGCGCCAGGTTCGTCGGTTCGGCGAAGAAGGCGAAGACCTCGTCCAGGGGGCGGGGGACGCGTTGTGCGCAGCGGTGCTCGTGCAGGGCCATGGCGGGACGCTCCGGGGCCGGTCGGCGCGGCCCTGTCCAATTTCCGGTTGCCTTTAAGTTCGACAAACATTATACACTAGTGACGAACGACCGCCATCGTGCCGGGGCAATCCGGCGCACGGGCCGCACGGGGAACCGCATGCACGACCGACAGCAGCCACCGGCCCGCTCCGAACCCCGGCACACCATCGCCGTGGTCTCCCGTCGCACGGGCATCAGCCAGCTGCTGCTGCGGGCCTGGGAGCGGCGCTACGACGCGGTGCAGCCCGGGCGCACCGACACGGGCCGGCGCCTGTACAGCGACGCCGACATCCGGAAGCTGCTGCTGCTGAACCGCCTGACGGGGCACGGGCACCGCATCGGGGACATCGCGGGCCTGGACGAGGGTGCGCTGGAGGCCCTGGCCGCGGAGATCACAGCGCCGTCGCCCACCCCGGCGCCCCTGCCGGACGTGAGCGAGGTGGACGACCTCCTGGGTGCGGCCCTGCAAGCGGTGGCCGACCTGGACGCCCCTCGCCTGGATGGGCTGCTGGCCCGGGCCTCGGTGGTCCTCAGCCGTCCGGTGCTGCGCCGCGACCTGCTCCGGCCGCTGCTGGTGGAGGTGGGCGAGCGCTGGCACGACGGCTCGTTGCGGGTGGCCCACGAGCACATGGCCACCGCGGTGATCAAGGCCTTCCTGGCCGGTCTGAGCCTGGGCCAAGCGGCTCCGCCGGGAGCCCCGGGCCTGGTGGTGACCACCCCGGCGGGGCAGCGACACGAACTGGGAGCCCTCATGGCGGCCTCCCAGGCGGTGGAGTCCGGGTGGAAGGTGCTGTACCTGGGACCGGACCTGCCCGCCGAGGAGATCGCCCTGGCGGTCCAGGCCAGTGGAGCCCGGGCCGTGCTGCTGAGCCTCGTCTTTCCCGGCGATGACCCCGCCACCATGGACCAGCTCCGCGACCTGCGGCGGTTCCTGGGCGCGGGGGTCCCCATCCTGGCCGGTGGGCGGTCCGCGGCGTCCTATCTGACCACCCTCGTGGGCATCGATGCCCGCCTGCTGGACGACTTCGACGACCTCGACCGCGCCCTCGCCTCAATCCGCTAGATCTTTTTCCCCTTGGACTTACGCCGCCCCTGGGCGGCTGCCGATCTATTTGTAGATGTTATGTATAGAAATATCCTTGACATAACCTAGACAAGAGTTATCGTGTTCCCCACGGGGCGCCCGCGGCCCCGTCCGAAGCCGACGACGCGGAGCCCGGATCCGCTGACCGAATCGGCAACCGAACCGACGATTGTCGAAAGGGAGAGAACCATGCGCAACCTGACCACTGCGGCCGTGATGACCCTGGCCATCGCCCTGGCCGCCACCGCGCCGGCGGCCCTGGCCGGAACCGGCCAGTCCATGTCCGAGACCAGCGCCGCGGCCAAGCCCGCCATCCTGCCCCTGGCCGAGCAGGCCGGCTTCACCACCCTGGTCACGGCGGTCAAGGCCGCCGGCCTGGAGGAGGCCCTGTCCGGCAGCGGGCCGTTCACCGTGTTCGCACCGACCGACGAGGCCTTCGCCAAGCTGCCCGAGGGCACCCTGCAGAGCCTGCTGGACCAGCCCGAGAAGCTGAAGAAGGTGCTCCTGTACCACGTGGTGGCCGGCTCCGTGATGGCCGCCGACGTGGTCAAGCTGAAGTCGGCCGAGACCCTGGAGGGCCAGGCGGTGGCCATCGGCACCAAGGACGGCGTCACCGTGGGCGGCGCCAAGGTGCTCAAGACCGACATCGAGGCCAGCAACGGGGTGGTGCACGTGATCGACACGGTGCTGATCCCCGCGAACCTGTAGGACCGAGATCACCGGGGTCCGCCCGCCGGGGCGGACCCCGACCCCGAACGACACAAAGGGAGAGAACCATGAAGAACCTGGGCACGAAGCTCACGCTGTTGCTGGCCGTGCTGGCGCTGGGCGCCTTCGCCGCCGGCTGCTCCGACGACGACAACAATCCGACCGGCCCCAACCTGGACCTGGGCACCGGCGCCATGCTGCGGGTGGTGCACGCCTCGCCGGACGCTCCGGCGGTGGACATCTACGTGGAGGGCATCGCCACGCCGGTGGTGCAGGACCTCGCCTACCTGCAGACGACGCCCTACCTGGACCTGGCTCCGGGCACCTACAACATCCAGCTGCGCGCGGCCGGCGCCGACGCCGCCTCGACGCCGGCCTTCGAGACCGGCGACCTGACCATTCCCGCCGACGCCACCATCACCGCCGTGGCGGTGGGGCTGCTGGGCAGCTCCGACGCCGGCGACCGCTTCCGGGTGGTGCCCTACGTGGAGAACTTCACCGACCCGGGCAGCGGCCAGGCGGCGGTGCGGATCGTCCACGCCTCGCCCGACGCCCCGACCGTGGCCCTGGACGTGGGCAATGACGGCACGCCCGAGGTGACCGGCTTCGCCCGCTTCGCCGACACGGGCGACGCAGGCGTGGCGCTGCCCGCGGGGACGGCCCTGAACGTGGGCATCTGGGCCGGATCGCCCCTGGCGCGCGTGACGGCCTTCACCACGCCCGAGCTGGCGGCCGGCGACTACTTCCTGATCGCGACGGGCCTGCTGGCCCAGCGGCCCGACGCCCCCGACGGCTTCGGTCTGCTGGCCGTGGGTCCGACGGGCACGATCGGCCTGATCCGCCAGGATCCGGTCGTGTACGTCCTGCACGCCTCGCCGGACGCTCCGGCGGTGAACGTGCTGGTCGGGGGTACCGGCACGGCGCTGGTGGACGACCTGTCCTTCGGCGAACTCTCTCCCCCGGTCCAGGTGCCCCCGGCCTCCTACACCCTGGACGTGCGGGTGGCCGCCGATGACGCCCTGGCCGCCACCGTGACCACGCCCGCCCTGGCGGCCGGCAACCGCTACCTGGCCGTGGCTTCGGGCTTCGTGGGCGGCGACACGCCGGGATTCACGCTGCTGGCCTACCAGGACGCGTTCGCCGGCACGGGTGACCCGCGGCTGCGCGTGGTGCACGCCTCGCCCGACGCCCCCGCCGTGGACGTGGGCACCTGGGACGGCACCACCTTCGCGGCCCTGGCGCCGTTCAGCGGCCTGGCCTTCGGCGACGCCTCGACCGCCGACGGCACGCCCATCGGCGCCAGCAGCCTGACCGTGGGTGTGGCCGCCGCAGGGACCGCCACCCCGGTCGCCACCTTCGACCTGACCCTGTCCGGCGACCTGACCGCGTTCGCCGTGGCCAGCGGCTCGCTGACCAGCAAGGGCGCGGCCTTCCGCCTGCAGGTGGTCGACACCGCCGTCTGGCCCTGGCTGACTGCCGCGGTTCTGCCCAACAACTAGGCCCCCGCCACGGGCAGAATCGGACCGGGTCCGCGGCATGGCGCCGCGGGCCCGGTCGCACTATCATCGGTAAAATGCGCCGTGATCCGCCAGATCGGTTCCAAGGAGATCTTGATGCTGAAGAATACCGTCACCATCCGCAACCTGTATGAGGCCTTCGGGCGCGGGGACATCCCTGCGGTGCTCGAGGCGCTCGACCCGGAGATCCACTGGTACGAGGCGGAGGGTTTTCCCTACGGCGGCCTCTACGTCGGACCGCAGGCGGTCCTGGAGGGTGTCTTCGCCAAGCTGGGCAGCGAGTGGGAGGGCTTCGCCGCCGTGCCCGACAGGTTCGTGACCGAGGGTGACACCGTGGTGGCCCTCGGCAGCTACCGCGGCGAGTTCAAGGCCACCGGCAAAGCCATCGACGTGCCCATGGTCCACGTCTGGAAGTTCCGCGACGGCCGCGTGGCCGAGTTCCGCCAACACACCGACACCGCGCTGGTGCGCGACGCCACGACCTAGGCGGCGCGGGGCTCAGCGGCGCCCCAACCAGCCCGCGTAGAGGTCCGGGCGCCGATCCCGCAGGAACAGCCGCCGCGCGTGGGAATCCGCGCACGCCGTCAGGTCGAGGTCGCAGGCCAGGATCTCGTCGGTGCCCGCGCCCGCCCGCGCCCGCACCCGCCCGTCCGGCCCGCAGACGAAGCTCTCCCCGGCGAAGGTCAGGTGCTCCTCCTCGCCCACCCGGTTGCACAGGGCGGTGAAGTAGCCGTTCTGGAACGCCGCCACCCGCATCTCCGCCTCGTACAGCCCGTCGGGCCACTCGCCGACGGCGCCCGCCTGGGGCACCACCACCAGGTCGGCGCCGGCCACGGCCAGGGCGCGCATGTACTCGGGGTAGTGGCGGTCGTAGCAGATGGCCACGCCCAGCCGGCCGATCCAGGTGTCGAAGACCGGGGCGCCCGTGTCGCCGGGGCTGTAGTAGCCCTGCTCGTGGAAGTGCTCGTAGTCGGTGATGTGGACCATGCGGGTGATGCCCAGCAGCGTGCCGTCGCCGTCGATGACCGGCGAGCTGTCCCACATGCGGCCGTCGGCCGTGCGCTCGAAGAGATTCAGGACCACCACGACGCCGTGCTCCTTGGCGAAGGCCTGGAACGCCTCGGTGGTGGGGCCGGGGATGGGCTCGGCCAGGTCGTGGATCTCCGGCGTGGCGATCACCTGGGGGTAGAAGCGGGTGAAGGCCAGCTCGGCGAAGGCGATCAGCTCGGCGCCGTCGGCGGCGGCCTTGCGGGCGGCGGCCAGGCCGCGCTCGCGGTTGACCTGCGGGTCGGGACCGGCGTGCTGCTGGATCAGGGCCAGGCGCATGGGGTGTCTCCTCGGTTCGGGGTTGGGCCGAGGATAGCGGGGCGAGCGGGCGGTGCCAAGCCGGGACGGCGACGGCGCGCGGGCAAACAAAAGGGCGGCGGGACAACCCCGCCGCCCTTCGCATCGCCGGAGTTGCCGCCGGCTACCGGTAGGAAGCCTTCAGCTGGCTCCAGCTGCCTTCCACCTCGGAGGGCAGCGTCTTGTCGATGGTCGTCGTCATGCCGCTCATGATCGGACCGTCCGGGCACTCCAGCTCGTTGTAGTCGGCGAGCTGATCCTTGACGCCGAGCACGGCCTGCTTGGCGTCGCCGCCGGGGCGGCTGAACAGCGGGTACTGCATCAGCAGGTTGTCGCCCTCGGTGATGGCGCCGTTGATGCTGTCGCTCGAGCCGCTCAGCACGTTCAGCTTGGCCGCGATCAGGTGGTAGGCCAGGATGATGGTGGCGTCGCCGCGCACCGGCGTGTCCATGATGTCCAGGAGCTGGGCCTGGCTGTAGGTCACGCCGCCCAGGGACAGCTCGGTGACCGGCCACATGTCCTCGTGGTTCTTCCAGTAGCCGGGCGTGTAGTTGCAGATGTGGGTTTCGCAGGTGCACTCGAAGGTGCCGGTGAACGAGCCGTCGGACACGTCGACCTTGCCGCTGCTGGCGGTGGCCTCCATGTGGGCGGTGACCGTGGCGGTGTAGGTGCCGCAAAGGTCCTGGCTCCAGCCCTGCGAGAAGTCGATGGACTGGTACGTGTTGAAGCCGGTGGTGCTCAGCACGTCGGAGTAGGTGGCGTGGGCGACCGTCGCGCCGTCGCCGTCGACCAGCGTGGCTTCGTAGGAGAAATCGGCCGTGGCGGCCGTGCCCCAGTGGATGCTGGCGGTGACCGTGAAGCCGTCGCAGTCGGCCGTGCCGGTGACGTCGGTCAGGACCGTGGCGAAGGCCATCCCCGGCAGGGCGAGCACCGCCGTGATGGCGCAGATCTTGAGAAACGTCTTCATGAAGACCCTCCTGAATCGATTGGAATTCCCCCAGAGAACGTGCCCCGTGGGGCGAGCGCGATGACTATAGCACAAAAATCATCTCGTATGTAAAGCGATATATCAACGTGTATCCCGAAAGCGTGCCATTCCCCGCCCCGCCAGCCAACCCCCTGTCCAGCAGTTCTGGAAGTTGAAGCCACCGGTAACCCCATCGATATCAAGCACTTCTCCGGCCAGGAACAGCCCCGGACAGACCCGGCTGGCCATGGATCGGAAGTCCACTTCCGGCAGGGCGACGCCACCGCAGGTGACGAACTCCTCCTTGAACGGGGATTGGCCGTCGACGGGCAGGATGGAGGCCTTGAGGGCGGCGGCCAGGCGCCGGCGCGGTTCCCGGCCCAGGTCGGCCCAGCGGGCCTGGTCGGCGATGCCGGATTCCCGCACCAGGGCCGCCCAGAGGCGGGCCGGCAGGTCGGCGGCGTGATCGCCGGCGATCTGCCGCTTGCCGTGGCTGTGGATGCGCTCCTGCAGCAGGGCGTCGGCGTCGGCCACGCCGGGCAGCCAGTCCACCGCGAGGTCGAAGGTGTAGCCGAGGTCGTGCAGGGCGCGGGCGCCCCAGGCCGACAGCTTGAGCACGGCGGGTCCGCTGACGCCCTTGTGGGTGATCAGCAGGGGACCGTCGCTGCGGCAGCCGGCGGCGGCCAGGCCGACCGGCGTCGCCACCCCCGCCAGCCCGGCCAGCAGCGGCGCCCCGCTGCGGAAGGTGAACAGGGACGGCACCGGCGGCACGATGGTGTGGTCCAGGCTGCGGGCCAGGTCGTAACCGTCGGGTCCCGGGCCGGCCGAGGTGCGGCCGCCGCTGGCCAGAACCAAGGTATCGGCGCGCAGGGTCTCGCCGCCGGCCGTGGCCACCGAGAAGCCGTCGCCGTCGCGGGCCACGGCCGCCGCGCCGCACCGCGTGCGCAACTGGACGCCGGCCGCGCGGGCGGCGGCGACCAGGGCGTCCACCACCGTGGCCGAGTCGTCGGTCACCGGGAACATGCGGCCATCGTCCTCGGTCTTCAGGGCCACACCCTCGGCGGCGAACCAGGCTGCGGTCTCGGCCGGGCCGAAGTGGTGGAAGGGGCCGCGCAACTCGCGGGCGCCGCGGGGGTAGTGGGCCGCAAGCTCGCGGGGATCGAAGCAGGCGTGGGTCACGTTGCAGCGGCCGCCGCCGGAGACGCGCACCTTGCGCAGCACCTGGGCGCCCTGTTCCAGCAGCACCACCGGCGTGTCCGGGTCCTCGCGCCGCGCCGTGATGGCCGCGAAGAATCCGGCGGGTCCGCCCCCGATGACGACGTGCATGCGCCTCCTCGCGCGTTGTCCGCGCGGACGATCGTGGCTATCCTGTGTCCTCGATCATCGCAGAAACCCGTCGATCCAGCCACAAGGAGAGAGCCATGCCCGCTGTCGGCACCAAGGCCCCCGCCTTCACCCTGCCCAACCAGGACGGCCAGAAGATCAAGCTGGCGGACTTCAAGGGCAAGACCGTCGTGCTGTTCGCCTACCCGAAGGCCGCCACCAGCGGCTGAACGGTCCAGGCCCGGGGGTTCCGTGAGAACCTCGCTGCGATCACCAAGGCCGGCGGCGTCGTGCTGGGCATCAGCCCCGACCCCGTGGCCAAGCTGAAGAAGTGGCACGACAAGGAGGCGTTCGGCTACGACCTGCTGTCGGACGAGGACCACAAGGTGCTGGAGAAGTACGGCGCCTGGGCCGAGAAGTCCATGTACGGCAAGAAGTACTTCGGCGTCGTGCGCAGCCACTGGGTGATCGGTCCCGACGGCAAGATCGTGGACGAGCAGATCAAGATCTCGCCGGCGGACAGCGTGGAGATGGGCACGGCCAGCGTGCTGGGCAAGGCGTGAGGCCGTGAGCGTCGCCTGCCGTCTGCGGGACGCCGGGGTGCGATTCGGCTCGGTTGCGCGGCCGGGACCGGTTGTCCCGGAGCGCGGGATCCCGTACAATGGAAGGGTTGCTGCAAACTGTCCGTATCCGGGCCGGACGCTATTCCGGGGGGAACCGCCATGAGAACCTCGTTCGTCCTGTCCGTCGCTTTGGTCTGCCTCGTCCTGCCCGCCTCCGCGGGGGCTGGCTGGGGTGTCGATCCCGAACTCTCCACCGCATCCATTGCCACGCCCGGTCACCTGGTGCTGCCGGTGCGCCCCGACGGCTCGGGCGGGCCGTTCACCGACGCCTACCTGGCCGGCGGGTCCACGGCCGACGCCACCGTCACCGCCCGGCTGATGGACTCCTCGGCGTCGCCCATCGCCGACTACCCGCGCGAGGACGTGTGGCTGGAGGCCATGAACGAGGGGTTGGTGGCGTGCGGCGGCGCGCCGGGCATCCTGGCGGACGGGAACAGCGACGCCGACGGCACCGTCCGCTGGACCCAGCCTCCCCGCGCCGGCGGCTTCGCCGACGGCGGGGTCCTGGTCTACGCCAACGGCATGCCGTTGATGATGGCGACCCTGGACCTGACGTTCGTGAGCCCGGACTTCGACGGCGACGGCCAGGTCAACCTGACCGACGGCGGGATGTTCACGGGATACATCTACGGCAGTTACTCGCCGCGGGGGGACTTCAACAACGACGGCACCATCAACCTGATGGACGCGGCCCAGGTGGCGGCCGGGCTGGGGACGGGTTGCCCGTAGGGGCGGAGCGTCCGTCAGAACTCCCCAATGCCCAGCGCCCGCACGGCGCCCATCAGCGCGTCGTGCACCGCGCCGTTGGTGACCACCACGCCCAGGTTCTCCTCCAGCCGATGGCCCCGGCCGAAGTCCAGGTCGCGCCCGCGCACGTCGGTGACCCGGCCGCCGGCCTCGGTCACCGCCAGCACGCCGGCGGCGTGGTCCCAGATCTTCTCGCGGTAGTCGGCGCTGCGGGGCAGGCGCAGGTAGGCCTCGGCCTCGCCGCGGGCCACCACCGCGTACTTGGTCATGGAGTCCAGGCGCCGGGGCTCGGCGGTGATGGCCAGGCGTTCGGCGATGCGCGCGGCGTCGCCGTGGGACGAATGGGCCGCCTCCACCGACTCGCAGAAGCGGATGCGCGCCGGGTCGCTCTCGCCGCTGACGGCCACCGGCCGCGCCTCGCCCTCCTTCGCCATGGGCAGCTCCCACACGCCCAGCCCCCGCAGCGCCACCAGCACCGTGCCGTCGCCGCGGTCGCCGTCCAGCTCGGGCCCCAGGTTGGGGCAAGCCAGGGCCGAACAGGCGATGGCGCCGTCCACGATCAGCGCCAGGCCCACGGCGTACTGCTCGCCCCGCAGGAAGCCCTTGGTGCCGTCGATGGGGTCCAGGGTCCACAGGCGCGGCGCCGGGTCCTGGGCATTGCCCCGGTCGATCCAGCCGCAGATGTCGTCCACGTCCACGTCCGCGTCGGCGGCGCGTGCCCGCACGTGCTCCACCACCCGGGCCAGCAGCACGGCGTTCTCCGCCTCGCGCAGGGGGGCGCTGTCCTCCTCGCCGATCACCGGGTCGGCGGGGAAGGCCTCGCCCAGGGCCCGGCAGACCAGGGCCTGGCTGCCGTAGTCGGCCACGGTCACGGGGCTGCGATCCTTCTTCTGCATGGCGCCCGGATCGATGCCCGCCTGCACCTCACGGCACAGGAGACCGGCCTCGCGGACGGCGGCCAGGGCGATGTCGGCCTCGCGGGCCTGGGGATGGGCGTGCCAGGGCGTGGACATGGTGCAACCTCTCGTGCGTTGGCGTTGCGGGCGGCGGTGCGCCGGCCAGTCTACTGGAGGTCCGGACCGGGGGCCAGCCCGTCCGCGTCGTCGTCGTCGGCGGCCTCGATCAGTTCGTGATGCAGGCTGCGGGCCTTCAGGGCCACCACGATGGTCTCCAGCGTGCCGCCCACCATGATCAGCACCGTCCCCAGCATGGCGCCGTTGATGGTCGGGTTCCGCGCCACCGCCCAGAAGCCCGCCGCGGCCAGCACCACCGTCTTGAGGATGCCGGCGGTGGCCACCGCGCCGGTGCGCCGGCGGTTCATGAGGAAGCCCTGGGTCAGGGACCGCAGCCCCATGGGGATGGGCTGGTAGGGAATCAGCATCACCGCGCCCGCCACGTAGGCGGCCTTGTCCGGATCCAGGGAGAAGATGCCCTCCAGCAGCACCCCGCGCAGGGGCGTCCACACCCACACGCCGATCATGGTCACGAACAGGGCGATGACCGCCGTGCTGAACCGCACCAGCTTGCGCATGTCGTGGCGGTCGCGGACCAGGACCAGGGTGGTGTTCTGCAGCGCCCACAGGGGCGACGCCATGAGGATCAGCAGGGGGAACACGAAGCCCAGGCCGCCCTGGGCCAGGTCCGGGTCGGCGGTGCGCCCCATCACGGCGTTCAGCAGCGGCCGCATGGCCGACCACGCCACCGTGCTGACCATCAACGGGCCCATGAAGGCCAGGAATCGGCGCCAGTCCACGTGTTCGTCGACGGGGCCGTCCACACCCACGGCGCGGCGGCGCACCAGGCGCAGCGCCCGCCAGGACGAGTAGACGGTCTCGGTGAGGATGGCCACGGTCATGGCCGCGCCACCGGCCACCGCCGGCGGCAGCCAGCCGCGGGAGGCGACCCCGAAGACCACCACCGTCAGCATCGCCAGGCGCATGCCCGTGGCCTTGCTGATGATCAGGGTGTCCCGGTGGCGCAGCACCACGCCCCAGGCCCCCGAGCGCAGGGGCAGCAGCACGGCGATGGGCGCCTGCACCAGCAGGATGCCCCGGGCCAGGCGCGTCACTTCGGGCGTCGAACCCATCAGGCCGGCGAAGACGAGGTCGCCCAGGGGCGTCAGGGCCAGCACCAGCTCCACGACCGAGATCCCCAGCCCCAGCGCCAGGCCCCGCACCATCAGGTCACGCCGCGCCCGCGGGCCCGTGCCCATGGCCGCCATCAGTTGCTGGAAGGGGAACAGCGGCGAGTTGAGGAACACCGCCAGCCCGAAGCCCACGCCGTAGGCCGCCAACTGCACGATGGCGTCGGCGCTGCGTCCCAGGGCGGCGTTGATGATGGGCTGGGCCAGGGTCATCATCTGGCTGGTCAGCACCAGGGGCCAGTAGAAGGCCAGGATCTGACGATGGCCGAGGCCGGGAGCCGTCGCGGTGCCGTCGGCGCTGCCGCTGCCGCCTACTCCCATTCGATGGTGCCCGGCGGCTTGCTGGTCAGGTCGTAGCTCAGGCCGCTGATGCCCGGCAGGGCCAGGATGTCCCGGCGCAGGTCGTCCAGCAGGGCCGCGGGCAGCTCGGCCGCCGTCGCGGTCATGGCCCGCTCGCTGAGGATGGGCCGCACGATGCACAGCTCCTCGCCCTGCCCGTCGATCTCCAGGGGCACCAGCACCGTGGGGCACTGCCACACCTGGTCGTAGAGTCCGTGGCGGCGCAGGGCCTCCATGACGATGTGGTCGCACTCGCGCAGCAGGTCCAGGCGGTCGCGGGTCATGCCCGCGGCCAGGGGCAGGAAGCTCTGGGGCATGGACGGGCCCAGGTTCCACAGGGCGCGGTTCAGCCCGCCGACGGACTTGAACACCTGGCCGGCCAGCCGCTTGAGGGTGGCCCAGTCGGCGTCGCCGTGGAACAGGACCGGGTGCTCGTAGCTGCGCAGGTCGGCCTTCACGCCGACGGACTTGATGGGCAGGGGCGCCGCCTTCAGGTCCAGGGCCACGGCCGCCGCCGCCACCGCCGGGGCGATGGCCGCCAGCTTGTCGCCGTCGGCGATGCTGCCGTCCGAGCACAGCAGCCGCACGCCCAGGCCCGGACCCGGGAACGGGTGCCGCCAGATCATGTCGCGGGGGATGCCCAGCATCTCGCCCAGCTCGCGCACCTCCACCTTGTAGAGATCGGCCAGGGGCTCGATCACCTTCCCCGCGGCGATCATCTCCTCGATGATGGGCACGCGGTTGTGGTGGGTCTTGATGGTGTCGGCGCGCTTGGTGCCGCCGGTCTCGATGGTGTCGGGGTAGATGGTGCCCTGGCCCAGCAGGTGGTCCTGCAGGCCCAGCCGCCGGGCCTCGCTCTCGAAGACCGCGATGAAGGTGTCGCCGATGGCGCGGCGCTTGGCCTCGGGTTCGATCTTGCCCTTCAGCGCCTCCAGGAAGGTCTCGCCGGCGTCGATGAAGTGGAGGTGGGCGCCCAGGCCCAGGCCCTCGAACATCCGACCACGTCGCGGGACTCGTCCTTGCGCATCAGGCCGTTGTCCACGTGCAGCAGCTGCAGGCGGTCCGGGCCCAGGGCCTCGGCGAAGAGCTTGGCCGCCACCGTGGAGTCCACGCCGCCGGAGGCCAGCAGGAACACCGAGCGGTCGCCCACCTGGTCGCGGATCCGCTTCACCTGCTCGTCCACGAAGCTGTCCATGGTCCAGGTGGGCCGGCAGCCGCAGATCTCCAGGGCGAAGTTGGCGATCATCTCGTCGCCGTGCAGGGTGTCGTCCACCTCGGGATGGAACTGGAAGCCGTAGCGGCGCAGCTTGTCCGACCCGATGGCGGCGAAGCGGTGGAGGTCGGCGCCCCCGCCCAGGTCGCTCCAGCCCAGCTCCTCGAAGTCCGGGCCCACCGCGGTGACCGAGTCGAAGTGGCTCATCCACACCTGCTCCGACCTGCCCAGACCGGCGAACAGGGGGTGCTCCCGCAGGATGTGCAGGTCGGCGTGGCCCCACTCCTGCTTGCCGTTGACCACGGTGCCGCCGTAGTGCTTGGCGATCTCCTGGTGGCCGAAGCAGAACCCGAGGATGGGCACGTCCAGGTCGAGGATGGCCTTGTTCCAGTCCGCGTCCTCGCCGAAGGAGGCCAGGCTGGGGCTGCCGCTGAGGATCACGCCCTTGAAGCCGGCGAAGGCCGCCACCGGGTCCTCGGGCTGGCGGATCTCGGCCAACACCTTGGCGCGCCGCACCTTGGTGGCGATGAGGTGGGCGTACTGCCCGCCGAAGTCGACGACGGCGATCTTGTCGTGCTGCATCGTGCCATCCCGAGGTTCGGGACCGAAGGGGAGGGCCGGGCCCGCAGGCCGCCCGGGAAGGCCCATAGATAACAGAACGGCGGGCGATCCTCAACCGTCGCGGCTGCGGACGTTGCGCCGCCGCCGCTTGGACGGGCGGTTGATCTGCGACGAGCCGCGCCGTAGACTCATCGGGGCATGACGCTCCCACGTCCTGGGGGATCCCACCACATCGCGAAGCGAGATACGATGACCGTTCGCCGCGCCACCACCCGGGCGGGTGCCTGCGCCGGGCTCGGGCTCGCCTTGTTCCTGCTGGCCGGCTGCGCCGCACGTCGCTCCGACCCGGCCGCCACCCACCTGCAGGCCTGGCGGGAATTCGAGGACATCGTCGACCAGCGCCACGAGCGCCAGGTGCGGCCCTTCCTGCACGAGCAGGAGACGCGGGACTTCCGCCGCATGGGCTCGGGCCTGCCGGCGGCCATGCGCGACCTGCGGGCGGCCGTCGCCGCCGACTCCACTGCCTACGAAGGCTGGCTGGGTCTGGCCCACCTGAGCCTGGAGATCGGCGACCCCGGCGCGGCCCGGCAGCTCCTGGCGCGCGCCGAATCGGCCATGGCGGCCGCCGACGTCCCGCCCACCGCGGAGCAGCGGCTGGCCTTCCACCGCGACCGGACCTGGGCCCTGCGGGACCTGGCGCTGTGGGACGAGGGCCTGGCGGCCGCGGACGCCGGCCTGGCCGCGTTCCCGGATGACGGGGACCTGGCCCTGGCCAGGGGCCTGTTGCTGGCGGGGGCCGGGCGCTTCGCCGAGGCCATGGCCGCCGCCGCCGCCTTGCCGCCGTTCCGGGTCCGCGAGTTCACCAGCGAAGGCATCGGCATGAAGTTCACCCCGTCGGGCTATGCCGCCCAGTGGATCCGGGCCCAGGCCTACGCCGCCAAGGGCGACGTGGAGATGGCCCTGCACGTGCTGGGCGAGGATCCCGACAACCAGGCGCCGGCCGACATCACGCACGGCCCCCTCACGCAGCGCCGTCTCGTCGGGAAGGTGCTCTACCAGCCGGCGCGGTACTGGAACGACGTGGGGGAGCTGGCCGAGCGCAACGGCTCCCTGGCGGCGGTGGACTACTACGTCAAGGCCTGGCGGACCCGCGAGTACGCCGCCTACTACCCGTCCAGCTTCGCCGCCGGCGCGCCCCTGGTGCTGGACCAGCCGGATGCCCGCTTCCCCTACTTCACGTCGTTCTACGGCCGGTACTACCTCGGGGGCTCGCGCCTGGCCTACGTGACCGCGCTCATGAACCGCATGTCCCTGGCCTCGAGCGACGCGGCCCGCGGACACATGGCCCAGGCGGCCTTCGCCCAGCTGGATCTCCTGGAGCGCCGCGGCCTCCGGCCCGATGTGTGCCGGGCCCTGCGCGGCCGGCTCCACTACCGCCTGGAACAGTGGGAACCGGCGCGCCAACAGCTGACCCGGGCCCGGCAGGACTTCGTGGCGGCGGGCGTGGTGGATCCCCGGACCAGCCTGCTGCTGGGCATGCTCGACCTGCGGGACGAGCTTTTCGCCTCGGCGGCCGACCGGTTCGAGGAGAGCCTGGCCGCCGACCCGGCCCAGGCCCTGGGCTGGCGGATGCTGGGTGTGGCCTACGCCAACCTGAAGCGCTTCCCCGACGCGACCGCGGCCATGGATCGGGCCGTCGCCCTGGAGCCGGGCTCCCTGGCCGGCCGCTACAACCGGGGCCTGCTGCTGCTGCAACTGCGTCGCTGCGCCGACGCGCTCATCGACCTGGACCTGGCGCTGCGGTTGGACCCGGGCAACGACGACCTGGTGCGCCTGGCCCAGCTGGCCGGCACCTGCAACCGGGACGAGGGCGGGCCGGCGCCCCAGGTGGGCGCCGCCGGGGTCGCGGACATCCGCTTCGAAGCCGACACGGAGACGCTGGTGCAACAGCTGGCGGGCGAACTGGCCGGCTTCTTCAACGCGCCCGACTCGCTGCGGACCCGGGGCGAGGCGCGCCTGGCGGCCCTGGAGCAGGCGGGCGCCGCCGACGCGCCGGCGCTGCAGGGAGCCCGGGCGGTGCTCCTGTCGGACCAGGGCCGCTACGCCGAGGTCCGCGACCTCCTGGCGCCGTCCTGGCCCGACGAGCTGCGCCCGCCGGCGGACCTGATCCTGCTGTATGCCGACTGGCAGCTGGGCGACACGACGCGGCTGCACGCGGTGGCGGCCGATGCCCTGGCCGGCCGCCTGGAGAGCACCAACCCCTACCTGTGGGTGCTGGTCATCCTGGAGATCCGGCGCGATCCGGCGCCGTGGGGCCCCGACGCCGAGGCGCGGGTCCTGTCCCGCTGGTTCGATCTGCCGGGGGGCATCAGCGGCACCACCATCCGCACCTGGGCCGAGGTCATGGCGCGCGAGCTGGCCATGGCCCGGGGGGACGGGGACGAGCGGATCAGTCCACGCGGCGCACGCTGACCGCCGGCGTGAGCTGGGTGCCGCGGCCGGCCACCGTCTCGACGGCGGCCCGCGGCCCCTCGGGCCCCTGGTCCACGGCGAACCGCAGCAGCCGGTAGTCCCCGTCGGTGTAGGCGTAGCCGTCGCCCGCGTCCAGGTAGAGGCCGCCCTCGGCCAGGCCCGACTCGTCCAGGTTGGCCAGCAGCTCCACCGTCGTCAGGGGCTCCTCGTCGGAGAACTCCATCACCGGACCCAGGGGCAGCGCCGCCCCCTCGCGCAGGTACAGGGCGGGCAGGTCGGGGTCGTCCAGGTCCCCGGGCACCAGGCTGATGCGCCGCCAGTCGCCGGCCGGGAACACGTCGGGCAGGGGCGCGTCGGGCGCGGTGCGGCAGGCCACCAGCAGGTCGTCGCCCAGCAGGAAGGCGTCGTCCTGGTCCCGCAGGCGCGGGTCGGGGGGGTCGGCGAAGAACAGCGGCCGCACCGGCGGCAGGCCGTCCTCGGCCGCCGCGCGCATCAGGGTGTAGAGGTAGGGCAGCAGGCGGTAGCGCCGCTGCAGGGCCAGGCGGCAGGTGTTCTCCACCTCGGGCCCGAAGGCCCACGGCTCCTTGTCGATGTTGCCCTTGCCCGTGTGGCCGCGGGCGAACGGCAGCAGGGCGCCGATGCCCATCCAGCGGGCGAACAGGGGCCCGTCGCCGGCGCCGGCGTAGCCGCCGATGTCCGGGCCGGACATGGGCTGGCCCGACAGGCCCAGGTTCAGGGCCATGCTCACGGACATGTCCAGGTGGGCCCAGTCGGCCACGTTGTCGCCGGTCCAGGTGGCGGCCCAGCGCTGCTCGCCCAGGTGGCCGGCGCGGGTCAGCACGAAGGGGCGCCGGTCCGGCCGCGCCGCCTCGCACCCCTCGAACGTGGCCCGGGCCATCAGCATCCCGTACACGTTGTGGTAGCGGGCGTGGGTGCCGGTGCCGCCCAGCTCGGGGTCGGCCCGGTGGACGTTGGTCAGGGGCATGGTCTTGCTGTCGGTGTGGAAGATCGCGGGCTCGTTCATGTCGTTCCAGACGCCGTCGATGCCCAGGCCCAGGAACTGGCCGTACAGGCCCGCCCACCACTGCCGCACGTCGGCGCGGGTGAAGTCGGGGAACACGCAGGCGCCGGGCCAGACGTCGCCCACGTAGGGCGAGCCCGCCGCGTCGCGCACCCAGGCGTCGAGGGCCTGGCCCGCGGCGTAGACGTGGTAGCCGGGATCGATCTTGATGCCCGGGTCGATGATGGCCACGGTGCGGAAGCCCTCGCCGTGCAGCTCGTCGTTCAGGCCGCGCAGGTCGGGGAAGTCCCAGGTGTCGACGGTGAAGCAGCGGAAGCCGTCCATGTAGTCGATGTCCAGCCAGATCACGTCGCAGGGGATGTCCCGCGTCGCGGAACTGCTCGGCGATCTCCCGCACCCGCGAATCGGGGGTGTAGGAGTAGCGGCACTGGTGGTAGCCCAGGGCCCAGCGGGGGGGCAGGGGCATGGTGCCGGTCAGGCGGCCCAGGGTCCGCACCACGTCCTGGGGCGTGGCGCCCTCGATGACGTAGACGGGGAAGGCGGGCCCGGCGGCCTCGAAGCGGATGCCGCGGCCCAGGTCGATGAGGCAGCGCTCGGGCGTGTCGGCCAGCACGCCGAAGGCGGTGCCGTCGGCGCGCACGGCCAGCACCCAGGGGTGGGACTGGTAGAGGCTGGGGCTGGCGCCGTTCCAGGCGTAGGCGTCGGTGTTCCAGGCCACGGTGCGGGTGCCGTTGCGGCGCAGGGGGCCGGGGACCTCGCCGGTGCCGTAGAGGTCGGTGCCTGCGGCGATGGCGATGTTCACCGCAGGCCGCCCCTGGACCCGGCCGAAGACCGGCGTCACCCGCCGGCCGGCGGGCACCGGGCCGGTGGGCGCCAGGGGCCGGACCAGGCACAGGGAAGGCGGCGCGGCGTCCCGGGCGGCGGCCGAGGCGTCGAACCGCACCACGTCCGGGGCCACCGCCGCGCCCACCGGGGCGGCTGCGGAGGCGGCCGGCGCCAACAGGACGGCCAGGCGGCCAGGACGGCAGGAGGCAGGACGGTCAGGCGGCGGGCGACGGCGTGGCGGTCCATGGCACTTCCCGGGGCTGGCGGTGACCGCCGCATCCTATCGCATCGGCCGCCGAGATGGTATCTTGGAAGGCGATCCGTCCCCTCGGCCCCCGGGAGAAGACCGACCGTTGCGCCCTTTGACCATCATCCTGCTCCTGGCCGCGCTCGCGGCGCCCCTCGCGGCGCCCGCGGAGGTGATCGTCATTCCCCTGGCGCTGCCCGAGGTGCCCCTGTTCCTGGAGGCCGGCACCAGTTACCTGGTGCCTTTCGACGCGGGGCGGCCCCTGGAGGACATCAACCAGGTGGGCGTCCGCATCAAGGGCACCGACACCTACTTCCGGGACTTCTGCTGGACCTCCGGCGACTACGGCGCCGGGCAGTGGTGGTACCGGGACGTGCTGGGCCTGGAGCTGGGCATCAAGGACGGCGGCACCATCCTGGCGCTGACCACCCGGTCCTACGATCCGGACGATCATCCCGACGACCTGGACGTGATCCTGGACACGGTGGTGGTGATGCATCCGGCGGGGGACTGGTCGGGCCTGGCCGACGGCACCGGCACCGTGGTGCTGACGGGGCTGGACTGCGCCTACACGCCGAGCGATCCCGAGGTCTGCGCCTGCGACCCCTCCATGACCCTGACCGAGGCCGAACTGGTGGTCACCACCGGCACCGACGTGCCCGCAGCGCCCACCACCTGGGGCGTCCTGAAGGCCCGCTACCGGTAGACCCGGTCATTGCCGCTCGATCTTCCCGGTCATGGGCACGAACCGCACCGGCAGCACCACCTGCCGGGTCAGCACGCCGTCGGGCAGCTTCTCGAACACGGTCAGCCACTGGACGTCGCCGTCCCGGCCCACGGGCATGACCAGCCGTCCGCCGGGGGCGAGCTGGTCCAGCAGGGGCTGCGGCACATCCTTGGCCGCGGCGGTGATGATGATGCCCGCGAAGGGCGCCTGCTCCGGCAGCCCCCGATAGCCGTCTCCGGTGTGCACCTTTACGTTGTCGTATCCCAGGCCGTGGAGCCGCTTGCGGGCGGCCACCGCCAGGTCGGTCACGATCTCGATGGTGTGCACGTACCCCTGGGAGAGGACGGTGGCCAGGACCGCCGCCTGGTAGCCGGAGCCGGTGCCGATCTCCAGCACCGTGTCGCCCGGCGCCAGTTCCAGCAGGTCGGTCATCAGGGCCACGATGGTGGGCTGGCTGATGGTCTGGCCCCGTCCGATGGGCAGGGCGCGGTTCTCGTAGGCGTGGAGCTGCAGCTCGTCGGGAACGAAGCAGTGGCGCGGCACGGCGAGCAGGGCGGCGTCCACCGCCGGGGAGAGGAAGGGACGGCCCAGGACGTCGTCGTTGCGGGCCACTTCGCTCCGCACGGTCTCCACCATGGCGTGCCGCTCGTCGCGGCGATCACCGGGGTCGGAACCGAACGTCGGGCCGGCTATAGAAGACATCACAAGTCCGCATACGATGCCGGATTTGAACCACGTGCTCATGGGCGCACCACCGCTCCCAGGTTAGTCACACCGGGAGGCGGGGGCAACGGGGCACCGGCCACGAGGAGGCCGACATGAAGACCAGGCAGATCATCATCGCGGCGGCGACGGCGCTGCTGCTGCTGGGAGGATGGAGCGTCATGAGCGGACAGGACACGGCCCGCGCGGGCCAGGGCGACACGGCGGCCGCGCCGAAGCTGGAGACCGCCACCTTCGGCGGCGGCTGCTTCTGGTGTCTGGAGGCGGTGTTCGAGGAGCTGAAGGGGGTCAAGGGCGTGGTCAGCGGCTTCGCCGGCGGGCGCACCGACCATCCTTCGTACCAGGAGGTGTGCACCGGCCGCACGGGCCACGCCGAGGTGGTGCAGATCACCTACGACCCGGCGGTCATCAGCTACGCCGACCTGCTGGGGGTGTTCTTCTCGGTCCACGACCCCACCACGCTGAATCGCCAGGGGGCGGACACGGGCACCCAGTACCGCTCCATCATCCTGTACCACGACGCCGCGCAGCAGGCGCTGGCCGAGAAGGCCATCGCCGCCATCAACGAGGCGCACGTCTGGAAGAACAAGGTGGTCACCGAGGTGGTGCCCTTCCGCGAGTTCTTCCGGGCCGACGACCATCACCAGAACTACTACGACAACAACAAGAACCAGGGCTACTGCCAGGTGGTCATCAATCCCAAGCTGGCCAAGTTCCGCAAGGAGTTCGCGGCCAAGCTGAAGGAGACCTCGTAGGTGCGATGAAGATTCGCGCCTGAACTTCGGCGGGATCGTGCGCGGACTCAGGCGCCGGGGTCCTCGTCAACGGTGACGATCCCGTCGTCCGCCTCGTCCACCGTGCGCGCCTTCAGGTCGCGCAGCAGCCGCCGCACGTCCCCGATGCCGCCCCAGGTGAACCAGACCACCACCACGCAGCCCACGGCGATGTCGGTCCAGGTCTTGAACTCCCAGAAGCGCAGCCAGGCGGGGTTCCAGCCGGACCAGTCGCCGTCGGTCACGTGGCGGGTGAGGAAGTAGATCGTGCCGACGATGAAGACGCACCACCCAGGCCAGGCTCCAGCTCCAGGTGGCGACGTAGAGGGCCTTGTCCCGGCGGCCGAACTCGCTGGTGATGCCCAGGGCGCGCCAGCCGCGGCTGACGGTGACGGTGCCCCGCTCCACCTCGCCGTCGATCTCGTGGTCGCCCCGGTGCAGCAGGCGATCCAGGTCGAAGGGCCGCCGCCGGACAGCCTGCTGGGTGAGCGACACCGCCACGTACACCACCAGCGACAGCCACATGGCCCAGCCCCACAGCTCCTGGCCGTTGGGCAGGTGGTCGCTGACGAAGGCCGCCCAGCGCGTGGCACGGTCCACGCCCGAACCCGTCCGCCAGGCCCCAGAAGGCCGTCCCCGTCTCGCGCCAGGAGCGCTGGGCCTGCTCCAGCACGAAGCCCGTCAGGGTCAGGGCCACGCCCGAGATGCCCGTGGCCCAGGCCGCCGCCGTGGTGCCCCAGCGGGTGTAGAGGCCGCCGATCACCACCGCGCCGGACCACCCGGCGAAGATGGCCCCGGTCAGGGCGAAGAACAGCAGGATGGCCTGGCTCTGCCTGTACAGCATCGAGAACACGAAGATGAACGCCGCCACGCCGATCACCCCACCCCGCAACAGCAGCAGGTGCGTCTTGGCCCCCAGGGGCCGGCCGCGGATGGGCAGCACCACGTCCTGCACGAAGATGCTGCTCCACGAGTGCAGGTACGAGCTCTGGGTGGAGATGGCCGCCGCCACCATCAGGGCCGCGAAGGCCCCCAGCAGCCCCGGCGGCAGCAGCAGCGACAGGGCGATCGGCCCGCGCATCTGGTTGCGCACCGCCTCGTTGCCGATGGCCGCGAGCCGCTCGTCCACCACCGCGGCCAGGCCGTCCCAGTGGGGGTGGTGGAGCACCGTGAACAGCAGGATGGGCACGGTGATCATGAAGGCGTCCTGCAGCCGGCCCCGCCAGTGGCCGAGCACCTGGCCCATCTTCCCCTCGTGGGCGGTGCGCGCCGAGGCGTTGTAGGCCTGGGTGCCCTGCCAGCTCATGGTGGAGTAGAACAGGCCCATCACCCCGATGATGAAGTAGGTGAAGTTGAAGTCCTGCACGTAGGCCGTGTCGAAGGGGTTGATCTTGGAGTGGCCGGCGGCCTCGGTGACCAGGGCCTGGCCCAGGTCGCCCCAGCCGATCTTCAGGACCAGGTACACCGTCACCGCCAGGAAGACGGCGTTGGCGAAGGCGCCCTCCACGAAGTTGGTGATCAGCACCGCCACCTGGCCGCCGGCGAGCACGAAGTACACCGAGGTGGCCAGCAGCACCGCCATCACCGCCGGGTAGGTGCCCACCGCCAGGCCGAAAATCGGGAACGCCGGCGGCAGCCGCAGGTAGTGGATGAAGAAATGCGCCCCCACCGCCGGGAAGATGCCGAAGTTGATGAGCCCGGCGCCGAAGGCCACCAGCCCCGCGTAGATGCGGAAGCGCCGGCTGTAGCGGCGCTCCAGGAATTCCGAGAGGGTCAGGGCGCGGGTGCGCCGGAAGCGGTAGGTGACCCAGCCCGTGACCGTCACGATGACCACGAACAAGGCCATGGTCAGGCCCCACCAGGACAGGGCGAATCCCGCGGTGAAGCCCATCTCCAGGTTGGCCACCACCGTGATGGCGCCCAGGCCGGCGATGGCGCTGCTGATGGTCAGCAGGTAGCGCCCCGCCAGGCGGCCGGCGGCCAGGTAGTCGGTCACTCCGCGCATGTGGCCGCGGGCGAGCAGCACCGAGCCGACGATCAGGGCGTACATGGCCGCCAGGATGGTCCAGTCGAGGATGGTCATGTCAGAACAGCCGCGGCTCCTCGATGCGCTGGGATTCGCCCAGGGTGTGGCCCTCGAGCCGCAGCAGGCGGGCCTTGGTGGTGAGGCCGCCGGCGAATCCCACCAGCGAACCGCCCTTGCCCACCAGCCGGTGGCAGGGCACGAGGATGGGCAGCGGGTTGTGGCCCGCGGCCTGGCCCACGGCGCGGGTGGCGTTGGGCTGGCGGATGCCGCGGGCCAGGTCGCCGTAGGTGCGCAGCTTCCCGTAGGGGATGCGCAGCAGCGCATTCCAGACCTTCACCTGGAACGGCGTGCCCCGCGGATCCAGGGGCACGGTGAAGGCCTGGCGCCGGCCGGTGAAGTACTCGGCCAGCTGGTCGCGCAGGTCGTCGAAGGCGCCGGAATCCTCGAGGATGCGCGGCGGTTCGGCGGGCGGCGGCGCCGGCTCCCCGGCCCCGGTCGCGACGACCAGGACGCGCCGCTCGTCCGCCGCGAGGGCGCGGGCGACGGCGTGGGCCCGGGTGTGGTACTCCCAGGCCCGGGGCAGGAATTCCAGCCGCACCAGGCCCGCGGGGCCGGCCACGGCCAGCAGCGGGTCCAGCACGGTGCGCAGCAGGGCATAGCGTATGTCCATGACGCCTCCGGGAACGCGGGGTATCATCCTAGCAGATCCACGGGGGCCGGGAAAGCGGCCAGGGCCGCAACAGGAGAGCTTTGCCGCCGTACCTTGAACCCCGTGACCGGGCGGCAAGCGAATGAATCCAGAGGGAGGCGACACGTGAACGGGATGCGATGGTTCGGCGCGCTGGTCTTGTGCCTGGTGCTGGCGGGCGCCGCCGTGGCGGCGGACGAGGTCCAGCCGCCTCGGCTCGAGTTCGAGAAGTACACCCTGCCCAACGGCCTGGACGTGATCCTGCACGAGGACCACACGATCCCCATGGTGGCGGTCAACGTGTGGTACCACGTGGGCTCGAAGAACGAGAAGCCGGGGCGCACCGGCTTCGCCCACCTCTTCGAGCACATGATGTTCCAGGGCTCCAAGAACCACGACACCGACTACTTCCTGCCCCTGCAGAAGATCGGCGGGCAGGTCAACGGCTCCACCAACACCGACCGGACCAACTACTGGGAGAACGTGCCGTCGGACCAGGTGGAGCTGGCCCTGTGGCTGGAGGCCGACCGCATGGGCGGCCTGCTGGACGCCATGACCCAGGAGAAGCTGGACAACCAGCGGGACGTGGTGAAGAACGAGAAGCGCCAGGGGGAGAACCAGCCCTACGCCAAGGCCGACGAACTGCTGCTGGAGCTGCTCTACCCCGAGGGCCATCCCTACCGCCACACGGTGATCGGCAGCATGGACGATCTTTCGGCGGCCTCCATCGAGGACATCTCGGACTTCTTCCGGCTCTACTACACTCCCAACAACGCCAGCCTCTGCGTGGCCGGCGACTTCGATCCGGTCGCGGTCAAGGCCATGATCGACAAGTACTTCGGGACCATCCCGCCCGGCCGGCCCGTGCAGCGGATCGACACCTGGCAGACCCGCCTGGACGGCGAGCGCCGGGCCGTCGCCGAGGACGACGTCGAGCTGCCCCGGCTGACCATGGCCTGGCACTCGCCCGGCTGGTACCAGCCCGGTGACGCGGAGATGGATCTGCTGGGGGACATCCTGGCCAGCGGCAAGACCTCGCGCCTGTACAAGTCCCTGGTCTACGACCGCCAGATCGCCCAGGACGTGCGGGCCTCCCAGCGGTCGCGGGAGATGGGGGGCACCTTCACCATCGAGGTCACGGCGGCTCCCGGCCATGAGCCGGCCGAGGTGGAGGCCGCCGTGGACGAGGTGCTGGCCGACCTGCTGAAGAAGGGCGTGACCCGGGACGAGGTCGCGCTGGCCCGCACCCGCTACGAGGCGGGGTTCGTGCGCGGGCTGCAGCGCATGGGAGGCTTCGGCGGCGTGGCCGACCGCCTGAACCGCTACAACGTGCTGGCCGGCGACCCGGGCTATCTGGACCGGGACATGGCCCGCTACCGGGACGCCGACGTCAAGAGCATCGACACCTGGCTGCACGGATGCATCGGCCTGAAGAACCGCGCCGTGCTGTGGATCGTGCCCCAGGGCAAGCTGGCGGCCGAGGACGTGCCCGTCGACCGCTCGGTCATGCCCGGCAGCAGCGGTCCGGTCACCTTCACGCCGCCTGCCATCCAGACCGCCACCCTGGCCAACGGGCTGGAGATCTACCTGGTGGAGAAGCACGATCTGCCCCTGGTGAACGTGCGCATCGACGTGCTCAGCGGCTGGTCCGCCGACCCCAAGGGCCGCCCGGGCACCGCCGCGGTGACCGCCGATCTGCTGGACGAGGGCGCGGGCAAGCGCGACGCCCTGGAGATCTCCGAGTACGCCGAGTCCCTGGGGGCGCGCCTGGGCACCCGCAGCTTCTTCGACGGCTCGTCGGTGACCCTGGACGTGCTCAAGCCGCACCTGGGCGAGGGCCTGGCCCTCATGGCCGACGTGGTGCTGCGCCCCACCTTTCCCGAGGCCGAGTTCGAGCGCAGCCGCAAGGAGCGCCTGGGCCGGCTGCGCCAGGAATCGGCGACGCCCTTCACCCAGGCGGTGAAGGAACTGCAGCGCCGGATCTTCGGGCCGGACCATCCCTACGCCCAGCCGTTCACCGGCACCGGCACCGAGCAGGGCCTGGCCAAGCTGACCGTGGACGATCTGCGCGCCTTCCACGACGCCTGGTACCGGCCCGGCAACGCCGCCGCGGTGGTGGTGGGCGACCTGACCCTGGACGAGGCCAAGACGGTCCTGACCAGGGCGTTCGGCGACTGGCAGCCGGGGGAGACACCCACGGTGACGGTGCCCGACCCGCAGCCGGTGACCACGGCCCGGATCGTGGTCATCGACAAGCCGGGCGCGGAGCAGAGCACGATCATGGGGGGCTATGCCTCCGTGTCGCGCTCGGACGACGACTACGAGGCGTTCGACACCATGAACACGGCCTTCGGCGGCCAGTTCTCCTCGCGCATCAACATGAACCTGCGGGAGGACAAGGGCTACACCTACGGCACCCGCTCGCAGGTGGTGGGCCTGCGCGACGGCGGCTTCTTCCTGGTCAGCGCGCCGGTGCACACCCAGTACACCATGGAGTCCCTGTCCGAGCTGGTGCGGGAGATGACCGACATCCGCACCACCCGGCCCCTGACGGCCGAGGAGGTCACCGACAGCCGCAACCGGCGGATCATGGGCTTCCCCCAGCAGTTCGAGACCATCGGCGGGGTGGCCGGGCAGCTGGAGGAGCTGGTGCGCAACGACCTGCCCCTGGACACCTGGAACCGCTTCCAGGCGCAGATCAAGGGCTTCACTTCCGCCGACCTGACGGCGGCGGCCCAGGCCCACCTGGACCCGGACCGCATGGTCTGGGTGATCGTGGGGGACTGGGACAAGATCGGCGACGGGCTGAAGTCCCTGGACCTGGGCCCGGTGCAGGTGCTGGGCCGCGCCCGGTCCTGACGCCGGCCGCGACACGGCCGTGACGAAACGGGGGGCGGTCCGAGGACCGCCCCCCTTCCGCCCCGCGGGGCCGGAACCTCCACCCCTACTTCTTCTTCGTCCTCGGCCCGGTTCCGGGCCACCGCTCGGGCAGCATCGGCTCGTCGTGGCACTCGGTGCACACGGGGGTCGCGTTGTAGTCGCCGTCCACGTGGCAGCTCGTGCAGTCGATCTCCTCGTGGATCTCGTTCAGTTTCAGACCCGTCACCGCGTGGTCGAAGCTGCCCACCTCCCAGTGGATGTGGCAGTCGCCGCACTTGCCCGTGGGGGTGCGGAAGTGGTCGGGCGTGCTGTGGCAGGTCTGGCAGGTCTTGCCCTTGTGGTACTTGTTCAGGTCGAAGCCCGTGGCCTGCGCGTGGTCGAACCGCGGCATGGACTTGTCGCGGTGGCAGAAGGCGCAGTCGCGGTCGGCGTGGCACTTGTAGCACGAGGCCACGTGGTCCAGCCGGCTCTGGGGCACCGCTTCGCCCTGGTGGTGGCAGCGCTTGCAGCTGTCGCCCTGGTGGCAGTCGACGCAGGCCTGGCCGAACAGCTCCACGTGGTCCGCGTGGTGGAAGGTCACCACCGGGCCGGGCTTGTACGTGGTCTTGTAGGTGTAGGTCGGGCGTCGCCTCGATCTTGGGGTGGGGGATGCCCACGATGTCCGTGGGATCCGGCGAGGCATCGGCGGTGGTGCCGTCGGCCTGCTCGTGACAGAAGTTGCACGAGTTCTCGCCGCTCCAGTCCAGGTGGCAGTTGATGCACTGGCGGTGGTAGGCGCCCTTCAGCGCCGGCATGCTCAGGTCCACCTTGGTGCGGTCGGCGGAGTGGCAGGAGCGGCAGGGCGGGATCTCGCCCGACTGCTCCGAGTAGTGGTGGCAGTTGGTGCAGCCGCCGTTCATGGCCGCCATGCCCGCGTGCAGCTTGTGGGCGAAGACCACGGGACGGTAGAGACCCGCGAGCTGGTCGATGATCACCACGTCGGGGCCTTCGCTCACCTTGTGGTGTGCCGTAGAAGTGGCCGCCGTGGCGCGGGCAGTTCACCAGGCAGGGCTCGGCCGCGGTGGGGTCTTCGCAGGTGTGGCACTGGGCGCAGCGTGCTGGTCGACGTCTCGTGGGCGCCGGTGGCGGGCAGCTCGGGGTGGCCGATCTGCCCGGACGCCGACACGGTGGTCGCCGCCAGGAGCAGGAGCGCCGCCGCCAGGCTGAGGACCGGACTACGCATGGTGAACCTCTCCTTCGTCG
This sequence comes from Candidatus Krumholzibacteriia bacterium, assembly GCA_963825035.1. Lineage (GTDB taxonomy): Bacteria > Krumholzibacteriota > Krumholzibacteriia > LZORAL124-64-63 > LZORAL124-64-63 > JACZKN01. Next base: position 106,621 of record CAWGRT010000011.1, read on the forward strand.
TGCAGCACCGGGAAGATCCAGACGAAGGTCCGGTAGAGCAGCACGAGGATCGAGATGAAGCCGATGGTCAGGAAGATCTCGGGCACGGCGGGCTTGTACATCCCGTGGCCGAACAGCGGCTTGAAGCCGATGACGAACACGTTGAAGCGGTTCAGGGCCACGCCGAAGACCACCATCGCCGCCGCGGAGAACAGCCAGCCCGGTCGCCGGCGCAGGCGGTGGCTGAGCAGGATGGCCCACGGCAGCATCACGCCCACGATCACCTCGACCAGCCAGCTGATGGACTGCGGACTGAAGTCGTCCAGGTAGCGCCAGGTCCCGCGGTTGACCATGTCGATCAGCTTGGCGCCGAAGTAGATGGTCAGCAGGAACGGGATGATCCGCGCCAGGGGCGCCAGCACGTCCATCTCGAAGGGCCGCTTCAGCGACTTGGCGGCCAGGAAGGACTCGAAGATGGCCATGGACAGGCCCACGGCGAAGGCCGAGAGCAGGAACTGCAGCGGCAGCACCGTCGTGTACCACAGCGGGTGCAGCTTGTAGGGGGAGATCACCATCAGGGTGCCCAGCGACGACTGGTGCGCGCAGCTCAGCACCACGCCCATGATGATGAAGAAGGTGATGACCCGGTTCAGGGTCCGCTGCAGGATGCGCAGCAGGCCGTCCAGGGGGCCGTTCAGGGCCTTCAGGAACCCGGGCAGGTTCACCCGTCCCACGAAGCGCTCGCAGACGATGGGCAGGAACTCGATGTACAGCACCGACAGGTAGAGGCAGACGCACATGCCCACCTCGAACAGGGCCGAGTTCCCGTTGGGCAGCCCCGGCACGAAGAAGTGCCAGATGTTGTAGTAGCGGCCCAGGTCGATGCAGACGCCCATGCCCACGAAGGTGTAGCCCAGCATCGCCGTCAGCAGCGCCGGCCGCACGATGACCTCGTACTTGTGGCGGTGCAGCACGTGGGCGACGAAGGCGGTGGTGAAGCCGCCGGCGGCCAGGGCCACGCCCGTGGCCACGTCGATGCCGATCCACACGCCCCAGGGGTACTGGTCGTCCAGGTGGGTGACCGCGCCGAGGCCCCAGATCAGGCGCACCGCCAGCACGCCCAGGCCGACGGCCGCCAGGCCCATCAGGACCCGCACGCCGGGCGTGACGAAGGGGACCGCATGCCGGTTACTCATGGTTGTCCTCCCCATGGTCGTTGCTGCCGGGTGCACGGCCCGCGGACTTCATGATCACGCTCACCAGGGCGAAGATCATCAACGGTCCGGTGAATCCGCGGAAGATGCCGTGCTGGATGTGTTCGGTGACCTCGGCCGGGCTGCGGTCGGCCACCGCGGGCAGATCCACGTCCTGGAAGCTGCGGTCGCACAGGTACAGCCACGAGGTGCCGCCGCACTCGGTCTCGCCGTAGACGTGGTCCACGTAGCGGCCCGGATGGCTGCGGATGCGGTCGTGGGCCACGCTCAGCAGGGCGTCGCGCGCGCCGTAGAGCAGCGCCTCCTGGGGGCAGATCTCCACGCAGGCCGGCGGACGGCCCTCGGTCAGGGTGCGCTCGGCGCAGAGGGTGCACTTCATGACCCGCGGCTTCAGGGGCTCGCGGTACTCGTAGGCGGGGATCTGGAACGGGCAGGCCACCATGCAGTAGCGGCAGCCGATGCAGCGCCACGCGTCGTAGGTGACCGGGCCCTTGGCGTTCTTCTGCAGCGCGCTGACGGGGCAAGCCGACACGCAGGCCGGGTGCTCGCAGTGCAGGCAGTTCACCTTGACGTCCATGGGCTTGGGCTGGCCCTCGAGGGCCGGGTAACGGTTGATCACCGTGTACGACTCCCGGCTGGGCCGCCGCATCTCTTCCAGGACGGTCTTGTCGTCGTAGGACTCCAGCGGCCCGTGGGCCAGGCCGTTGCTCTCGGCGCAGGCGTACTCGCAGCGCCGGCAGCCGATGCACAGGGTGAAGTCGCAGAGCACGCCCACGCGGTCCGGATCGAGCTCCGGCTTCGCCTGGGCCTGTTCGACCCCGGCCAGGGCCGCCGCGGCCGTACCCGCCGCGGTCCCGGTGATCTTGAAGAAATCTCTTCGGCTGACCATTCCCGATGCCTCCCCGATTCGTTGCGCGGGCCCCACGGCCCGCCCTTGGGCGTTCAGTGTTCGCGGTTGTGCAGGCAGCCACCGGGCAGATCGCGGAGGATGCATTCCTCGCCGCGCCGGTTGTAGCACTGCAGGCAGATCGCGTCCGTGCGCTTTTCCCCCGCCAGCGTCAGCACGACGATGCGGCGGAGCAGATCCAGCAGATCGGTCTTCTCTTGGATGGTGAAGCGTTCGAGCAGGCGCTCGTGCTTGTCCGCGGCGATGGCCACGAACCTCTCGACGATGGCGGTCCCCGCCGGCTGCAGCTCCACGTCGTGGACCCGGCGATCGGCGGCGCGGCGGAGGCGCCGCACCAGGCCCAGGCCCTCGAGGCGGTCGATGTTCTTGCTGGCGGCCGGCGAACTGATGTCCAGGATGGCGGCGATCTCCCCGATGGGGAACGTGCCGTTGGCATTGAGCAGATTCAGGATCAGGAACTGATTGCGGGTCAGCGGCGTCGGGCAGGCCTGCTCGATGCTGCTGCGCAGGCTGATGTCCTGGACGGACTGGGCGAGGATCCTGATGGCGTCGGCGACGGACTGGTCGAGGTGCTCCATGGATAGCCCTCCTGTGTTTATATTAGTTAATTATTTAACATGATCGGCCGGTGTCAAGGCGAAATTTAGCATTCATTGTCTGACAACTTATTTATATTGAATGTTTTAATGATACAATAATGGTGGGTGATAGGCGTCCGTGGGCCCGGGTGGGAGACGATGGCGCGCGTGCCCGTGCAAGATGTTGTTGTTAAATATGTTATATTCAAAGTGACAAGACGGAATATATCGTGTATATTGTCTCATTCGCAAAACCGTGTGCGTGGTCGTCATATTTTTAACAAGTTGGTGACGCCATGAAACCTCAGCGGAAGCCCCACAATCGTTCGTTTTCCTCGGGCCCTTGCGCCAAACGGCCCGGCTGGAACCCTGCGGGGCTGGCCGGCGCCTGCGTGGGGCGATCCCATCGCTCGGCGGTGGGCAAGGCCCGCCTGGCTGCGGCCATCGCCCGGACCCGGGCCGTGCTGGGCGTGCCCGACATCCCATCGCCTGGGCATCGTGCCGGGGTCGGACACGGGCGCCATGGAGATGGCCCTGTGGTCGCTGCTGGGGCCGCGCGGCGTGGACGTTCTGGTGTGGGAGAGCTTCTCCAAGGGCTGGGCCGCCGACATCACCGGCCAGCTCAAGCTGCCCGACGTGCGGGTGCTGGAGGCGCCCTACGGCGCGCTGCCGGACCTGGCCGCCGTCGAGCCGGCACGGGACACGGTGTTCGTGTGGAACGGCACCACCAGCGGCGTGCGGGTGCCCGACGGCGACTGGATCGCCGCCGACCGCGGGGGGCTGACCATCTGCGACGCCACCAGCGCCGCCTTCGCCATGGACCTGCCCTGGGACAAGCTGGACGTGGTCACCTGGTCCTGGCAGAAGTGCCTGGGCGGGGAGGCGGCCCACGGCATGATCGCCCTGGGGCCGCGGGCGGTGGCGCGCCTCCTGGAGCACGCCCCGGCCTGGCCCGTGCCCAAGCTCATGCGCCTGGTCAAGGGCGGGAAGCTGGACGAGGGCCTGTTCACCGGCGCCACCATCAACACGCCGTCCCTGCTGTGCGTGGAGGACTGGCTGGACGCCCTGGCCTGGGCCGAGTCGGTGGGCGGCCTGCCGGCGCTGATCGCCCGGGCCGAGGGCAACCTGGCGGCCATCGCCGCCTGGGTCGGAGGCCTCGACGGACTTCGCCTTCCTGGCCGCCGATCCGGCCGCGCGCTCGTGCACCTCGGTGTGCCTGAGCATCACGGCGCCCTGGTTCACGGCCCTGCCCGCCGAGGAGCAGCGGACCCGGGTGTCGCGCCTGGCCAAGCTGCTGGAACGGGAGGACGCGGCCTGCGACGTGGCCGGCTACCGGGACGCCCCGCCGGGCCTGCGCATCTGGGCCGGACCCACGGTGGAACGCGACGACCTGGAAGCCCTGCTACCTTGGCTGGACTGGGCCCTGGCCCAGGTGGCCGACTGATCGACCCTGCGAAAGGCGGTTCCCCGTGACCAAGCGCGTGCTCGTGGCCGACAAGATCGCCGCCGAGGGGCTGGCCTGGCTGCAGGCCCGGTCCGACCTGGCGGTGGAGGTGAAGACCGGACTGGACGAGGACGGCCTGTGCGCCGCCGTGGCGGGCTGCGCCGCGGTGATCGTGCGCAGCGCCTCGCGGGTGACGGCCAAGGTGCTGGCGGCGGCCGACGCCCTGGAGGTGGTGGGCCGTGCGGGCATCGGCGTGGACAACATCGACGTGGCCGGGGCGACCGAGCGCGGCGTGGTGGTGTTGAACACCCCCGACGCCAACGCCACCACCACCGCCGAGCTGACCATCGCCCACCTGCTGAGCCTGAGCCGCAACCTGCCCCGGGCCGACCGCTCGGTGCGCGAGGGCAAGTGGGAGCGCAGCGCCCTGACCGGCGTCGAGGTGGCGGGCAAGACCCTGGGCGTGGTGGGCTTCGGCACCATCGGCCGGCTGGTGGCGGCCCGGGCCAAGGGCCTGGGCATGTGCCTGCTGGTGCACGATCCCTTCGTCACCGCCGAGGTGGTGGCGCAGGCCGGCGGCGAGCCCGCGGACCTGGACCGGCTGCTGGCCGAGTCCGACTACGTGACCCTGCACACCCCGGTCACGCCCCAGACCCGCGGCCTGATGAACGCCGAGCGCCTGGCGGCCATGAAGGAGGGGGCGCGGCTCATCAACTGCGCCCGCGGCGCCCTGGTGGACGAGGAGGCCCTGGGCTCGGCCCTGGGCTCGGGACACCTCGCCGGCGCGGCGGTGGACGTGTTCGCGTCCGAGCCGCCCGACGGATCGCCGCTGCTGAAGGCGCCCAACATCGTCTTCACGCCCCACCTGGGGGCGTCCACCCGGGAGGCCCAGGAAGCCGTCGGCGTGCAGATCGCCCAGCAGGTGGCCACGTTCCTGGCCACCGGCGAGCCCATCCACGCGGTGAACCTGCCGGCGGTGTCGGCGGAGCAGCTGGCCCTGCTGCGGCCCTTCGGCGGCCTGGCCCGGGCCCTGGGCCGCCTGCTGGACGTGCTGGCGGATGGGCCCCTGGAGCGGGTGGAGCTGACCCTGGCCGGCGGGCCGGCCGACGTGCGCCCGACCCAGGTGGCCACCGAGGCCCTGGTGGGGCTGCTGGGGGCGCGGTTCGACGGTCCGGTGAACAGGGTCAACGCCGGGCACCTGGCCCAGCGCCAGGGCATCGCGGTCAAGGCCTCCCGCACCGACGACGCCGGCGAGTACCGCACACTGGTCACCCTCAGCGGCCAGGGGCCGGCGGGCGAGGTGACGGTGACGGGCACCCTCTTCGACGAGCATCTGCCGCGGCTGGTGCGCATCGGCGACTTCAAGATCGAGGCCGTGCTGGAGGGCCCCCTGCTGGTGACCCGCCACGAGGACCGGCCCGGCGTGGTGGCCGGGCTGGGTTCGGCCCTGGCGAACGCCGGCCGCAACATCGCCCGCATGCACCTGGGGCCGGTGGGGGACCGCGGCCTGGCCATGGCGGTGATCGGCCTGGACGCGCCGGTGGACGACGTGGCGCTGCGGGCCATCGCGGCCGTGGACGCGGTGCTGGCCGTGCACCAGGTCGACCTGCGGGGCGTGTGACGGTGGCGGGCGGACCCATCGCCGTGGTGGCCTTCGACTGCGACTCGACCCTCTCGACGATCGAGGGCATCGACGAGCTGGCCGTGCGCGCCGGCGCCGGCGGCCTGATCGCGGCCCTGACCCGCGACGCCATGGCCGGCCACGTGTCCATGGAGGCGGTCTACGGCCGCCGGCTCGCGCTGGTGCGGCCGGGCGCCGAAGACCTGGCCTGGCTGGGTGAGCGCTACGTCGCGACGCTGGTCCCGGGGGTGCGGGAGCTGGTGGCCGCCCTGGCCGCCGAGGGGCGCGAGGTGCACATCGTCAGCGGCGGGCTGCGGCAGCCGGTGGTGGTGTTGGCCGAGGCCCTGGGCCTGCCCGCCGATCGCGTGCACGCGGTGACCGTGGACCTGGACGAGCTCGGCCGCTACCGGGGCTGGGACCGGGAGGCGCCGACCGCCCGCAGCGGGGGCAAGGCCGAGGTGGTGGCCCGCCTGGCCGCGGGCAGACCGGTCGTGATGGTGGGGGACGGCATCACCGACCTGGAGACGCAGGCGGCCGGGGCCCGGGTCATCGGCTTCGGCGGGGTGGCGGTGCGCGCGGCGGTGCGCGAGGGGGCCGACGCCTGGGTCGCGGGGCCGTCGCTGCTGCCGGTCGGCGCGATCGTCGCCGGCTGGGACATCGCTTAGGATTCCGGGGATCTCCCGGCCCTCGACCCGCGCCGGCGCTACTCGGGCGGCGTGAACAGGAAGGGCACCTGGAAGGTGGCCGCGCCGCCGTCGACGGCGGCGAAGCGCCAGGCACGCATCTGGGCCAGGGCGCAGTCCAGGACCGCCGGTGCGGCGAGGCCGTCCTCCACCACGCGCACGGCGCTCACGGATCCGTCGGCGGCCACCGTCAGGGCGACGATGACCTTGCCCCGCAGCCCGGGCTGCTTCTTCAGCTCGTTCTCGTAGCAGAACTGGATGGCGGGCGCATAGCGGCGGACCACCGCCAGCAGGGACTCGTCGCTGCGGACCGGGGCGCCGCCGCCGCCGACCCCGCCCAGGCCGCCGCCGCCGGTGCCGCTGCCGGCCGACGCGGCCGCTGGGCCGTCGGAGACCACCCCGTCGATGCCGCCGATGGTCACACCCTCGACGGCCAGGGCCGAGCCGCCCAGGTCGGCCGTCGCCACCTGGACGCCGCCCCCGACCTTGCCCAGCTCGCCGGCGTCCCGGCCGCCGCGCACATGGCCGCGACCGCGCCGCCGGGGCGCCGGGGCGGCGCCGGCGTCCGCGGCCGTCGGCAAGGCCGCGGCCAACCCGTCGAGGGCCTTGTCCAGGGACTTCCGCGTCTGGCCCAGGCTGGCCGCGACCTCGGTGCGGGCCCGTTCCCGGCCGGCGGTGCCGGTCTGCGGCGGCGCCGGCTCCTGGTCGCGGCGGGCGGCGGTCCGCGGTCGCGGCGGCGCCGTCCGGGGGGCCGTCTGCGGCGCGGCCTCCGGTTTGGGGGCCGGCGTCGGCACGGCGGGCCGAGCCTGCTCCGGCGCGTGGGCCGGTGCGGGCGCGGCCGCCGGCGCCTGGGGCTTGTCCAGGATCAGGCGGGCCAGGCGTTCGGGCACCTGCTCGATGGTCATGGTGGTGGGCGCCGGCTGCGGCGCCAGGAACACGGCGGCCAGGGTGAGCACCCCCGCCACGGCGGCGCCGACCAGACTGCGCCGCAGCTCGGGGTCGGTGCGTCCCCACAGGGGCTGATGGTAGACGCGGACGGGGTCGTGGGCGGCCGTGGCCATGTCAGGACACTCCGATCACGGCCAGCGAGATGTCCGCGTAGCCGCTCTGGCTGCAGGTGTACATGACGCGCTCCAGCAGCGCGAAGGGGATGGCCCGGTCCCCCTGGATGGAGACCCGGCCGCGGAACGCGTCGCCGTCCCCGCGGCGGCGGGCGATCTCCGCGCCCTGCGTCCGCGTGCGGGTCAGGCCGTCGGCCAGGGGCGCGATCAGCAGGTCGTCGCCCGCGAGGGCGCGGGCGACGCTGCCGACGGTCTCGCCGTCCAGCATGATGGAGTCGTCGAACACCGCGACCACGACCGCCTGCTCGGGACGGGCGTCGCTGGAGGACTCCGGCAGGTCGACCCCGGGCACCGGCGTGACCACCTCACCGTCCACCACGAAGCTCTTCAACAGGAACAGCAGGAGCACCGTGAGGATGTCCATCATCGAGGTCATGCGCAGCGCCGCGGTGCGGCGGTTGCGCGGGCGGCGGCGGCGGCGTCGCTTCATGGTGCGGTCTCCCCGGTTCAGCGGTTCCCGCGCAGGGAGACGCCGGGCAGGCCGGCCTCCCGCGCGATGTCCATGACCGCGATGATCTCGTCGTAGCGGGTGTCGGCCTGGGAGACCACCGTGACGTCCCGGCGTTCGGGACGGCGCTCGGCGGCCTGGGCCAGGGCGGCTGCCAGTGCGGCGGCCGCCTCGTCGTCGCGGGGGATGGCGGTGGTGGGCCCGCCCCCGCCGCGGACCACGTAGCGGGCGTTGGTCACGGCGATCTCCAGCGGCGCGCCCTCGGGCGCCGCGGCGGCCGCGTCCGGCGGCGGCGCGTCCATGTCGATGACGGTCACGTTCAGGAACACGGCCGACACCAGCAGCATCGGGATCAGCGCGACAAAGAGGTTCATCAACGGCATGGTGTCCAGGTCGTCGGCCACCAGGTCACGAAGGCTCGTCCGGTGCAGGCTGCGCATGGTCCGCCGTCCTTCCGGCTACGCCGCGCGGCGGGTGGTCGTGCCGCCGCCGCTGCGCACCAGGGCCTGGATCAGCCGGGCGCTGGTCTCGTCCACTTCCTCGACGATCACGTCGACGCGGCTGGCCAGGAAGCCGTGGGCCAGCAGGCTCGGCACCGCCACGATCAGGCCGAAGGCCGTCGTGTTGAGGGCCTGGGAGATGCCCGAGGCCAGGAAGGCCGAGCGCATGGCCGGGTCGGCGGCACCCACGGCGGAGAAGGCCGTGGTCAGGCCGAAGATCGTGCCCAGCAGGCCCAGCAGGGTGGCCGCGTTGGCCAGCAGGCCCAGGAAGGGCAGGCGTCGCGACAACCTGGGCAGCACCGTCACCGCGGCGCTCTCGGCCGCCGTGAGCAGCTTGTCCTCGTCGCGCACGTTGCGCACGATCACCGCCTCGGACACGCGGGCCACCGGGCCGCCCACCTTGCGGCACAGCTCCACGGCCTGGGCCAGCTCGCCGATGCTCACCAGCCGCAGCAGGTCCTTGGTCAGCTTGCCGCTGTTGACCGAGGCGGCGCGGCCGATCACCCACAACCGTTCGGCGGCGATGGCCAGACACAGGACGCCCGTGGCCAGGATCACGTACATGAACGGACCCCCGGTCTGGAAGAACTTCGCGAAAGCGGACAACGCGTTCATCGGGAACTCTCCTCTGCTGGAGCCGGAGTCCGGCCCGTTCGTGGGTCGTCGGCAGGCGGATTCGCCTCGGCGGCGGCCGCGGACAGCGCCGGGCCTTCGTGGGCCGTGAACCGCAGGCGTGTGGGCAGGGCCGCCGCCAGGATCACCTGGAGGGGGCCGGGCCGGTAGCTCCGCCCGGTGTCGTCATGGAAGCGCAGGTGGTCGCGGGACGAGATGAACAGCACCCGGGGCACGTCCACCTCGCCCTCGATGGACACGGCGTCCAGGGTGCGGGCCGGCGCGGTCCCGCGGCTCGGGGCGTCGGCGGCGGCGGCCGGTGCGGCCAGGGCCGCGGTGCAGCTGCAGATCAGGATCCAGGTGCGGCGGCTCATGGGGCAGCTCCGCTGGCGGCGGGGGCGGCGGCCACGGCCGCGGGGGTGCCCGGGTCCTTGTCGGCCAGCAGGTCGGCCAGACCGTCGGGGTCGGCGGCGGCCACCTGGCGGTAGCGCTCGAACCAGGCGCGTCCGGCATCCCGGTCGAAGAAGTAGGTGCTGGTGACGATGGCCAGGTTGTAGAGGGCCCCGGGCAGCTGCGGATCCCGGTCCAGGGCCGCGGTGAAGGCCTCGCGGGCCTCGGCGGGTCGCCCGGCGTACAGCAGGCAGATGCCCAGGTTGTTGTGGGCGGCGGCGCTCCCGGGATCGGCCGCAACGGCACGGCGCGCCGGCTCAAGGGCGTCGAGGTAGTGGTCGCTCTTCAGCAGCACGAAGGCGCGGACCCCCGCCAGGCCGGCGTCGTCGCCGCGGCAGTCCGCCAGCGCCGACTCGGCTGCGGCCTCGTCCCCCTGGGCGGCCAGGTTCACGGCCAGGTCGGCCCGCAGGGCGTCCGGCGCGTCCGGGTGCCGGCCCAGGTACGCCGTCAGCAGGGCGGCGGCCGCGGCGTGGTCCCCCCGCCGGTAGTGGATCTCCGACAGGAGGGAGACGGCGGGCGCGTAGTCCGGATCCAGGGTCAGGGCCCGGTCCAGGTCGGCGCGGGCCGCGTCCAGGGAGTCGACGGCGACGCGGCACGCCGCCAGCCGGTAGGGCCAGTAGGGTTCGGCGGGGGCCGCGGCGAACCGGGCCCGGGCGGCGGCCACGGCCTCGGCGTAGGCGGTCGGGTCGTCCCGAAGCCCCGCGGGCGCCGTGGTGGACGGATCGGTGCGCGGACCGCCGCCCGTGGCCGCGCAACCGGTCAGCAGGGCTGCCGCCAGCAGGCCCGCCGCCGCCTTGGCGGTCTGCCCCGGCGTTGCATTTGTCCTCGGCTGCCTCATCGCGTCCTTCCTCGTCGTTCCCTGGAATGGAGACATCGCGGATAATTTTCATCGGCTATTGCGTCGGGAACTTCAGGGCAATGTCCGTGCCGTGGCGGCCGGGGTGGCGTCCGTGGCCGTGGCCGGCGGCGCGGCTGCGACCCGGGGATAGGCCACCTCGGGCCGATGCAGGAAGCGACGGGCCAGGCGGGGCCACAGCGCCTCGCGGGTGCGGGCCAGCCAGCCGCCGGGATCGGCGTCGGCGTTCCGGCACTGGCGCAGCAGGTCGGTCCAGGCGGCCTCGCCCTTCTCCTGGAAGACCCAGGCCTGGTCCGCCAGCACGTCCTCGTAGGCCTGCAGGTCGTCGCCGGCGAGGTCGGCGGGGCGCTCGCTGGCCTGCAGGGCATCGCCGAAGTGGACCACCTCGGCCCCCAGGCGGTGGGCGGCGGCCCGGCCGTATTCCAGGTCGCCCCGGTCCAGGCACGCGCGGTACAGGGCCAGCACCTGTTCGAGGCCGGCCTGCTTGCGGGCGATGGCCGCCGGCAGGGGCTGGTCCAGGGGCAGGGCTTCGTAGGCGCTGCGGGCGGCCTCGGCCTTCAGGAAGTCGGCGTGGGCCAGGAGGTGGGGATCGCCCTGGCCCGGGTGGTCGGCCGCCAGGACCAGGTAGGCCGCCAGTTCCGGCGCCTGGTCGAGCGCCTGGTCGCCGGCGTCGATGCGCTGCAGCGCGGCGGCGGCCCGGCGCCCGCGGATCTCCAGAGCCATCCGCCAGTCGTCGGGGAAGCGGTCCAGGTAGAGGGAGCGCACGCCTTCGGCCCCGGCATCGTCGCCGCCGGAGGCTCGGAGGTCGGCGGCGCGCAGCAGGGCCTCGGCGGCGTCGGGATCGCGGGTGAAGAGCTCGGCGAAGCGCTCGTAGGCCGCGGCGGCCGCGGCGGGATCCCGGTCCTCGAGGACCCGGGCCGCCTGCATGGCCGCGTCCCGGGCGAGGGGGCTGCCGGCATGGTCGCGCAGCAGGCGGTCCCAGGCGGCGGCTGCGCCGGCGGCATCCCCGCCGGCGGCGTAGCCCAGCCCGGCCCGGTACAGGGCGGTGTCGGCGTGAGGGTAGTCCGGCCAGCGGCGGGCCACCATGGCGAAGGTGTCGGCGGCCGCGGCGGCGCCGGTCACCGTGTCGGCGTCGGCCACGCTCTCGGCCAGGCGATACCAGGACAGGGGCACGGCGGCGGCCAGGCGGGTGGCCAGGGAGTCGTCGTTCGCGGCCCGGGCGGCCGCCAGCGCCTCCTCGTACGTCGCGGCCGCGGATCCGAACCGGCGGGCGCGGGTGTGGGCGTCGCCGGCCAGGCGCAGGGCCTGGGCGGCGCGGGGATCGTCGTGCTGCCGGCGGCCGAAACGCTGCAGGCGCGCGGCCGCGTCGTCGTTCCAGCCGTGGGCGTAGGCCAGGTTGCCCTGGCGCCAGCGCAGGTCCGGGACCCGCGGATCGTCGGGATGGGCGGCGGCGAAGCGGTCGCCGGCCGCCAGCAGGGCCGCGGCCAGCGAGTCGGCGCCCACCGCGCCGGGTGCGGTGGTGTCGGCCCGCGTGCTGCGGTACCAGGCGTCGGTCACCGCCACCACCTGCCAGGCGGCGTCGGCCACGAAGGTCCGGCCGTCGCGGGCCGAGTCGCCGCGGGCGGCCGCGGTGCCGAAGTGCTCCAGGGCCACGGGGTAGGCCTCCAGCCGGGCCGCGGCCTCGCCTGCCTGGGCGTGGATGCGGGCGGCATCGGCGGCGTCGGGCCAGCGTTCCAGGTAGACGGCGTACAGGTCCAGCGCCCGGCGCCAGGACTGGTCGCCGGCGCCGTCGCGGGCCCGGCGATGCTCGTGCTCGGCGGCATCGCGGGTGGCGGACTGGGCGAAGGCGACGCCGCGGGCGCGCAGGACCGTGTCGGGATTGGCGGCGGCCCAGGGGCTGTCCGCCGTGAAGCGGGGCGCCTCGGCCAAGCGTGAGGCCCGCGCCGAATCGGGACGATCCCAGCGCAGGAAGGTGTCGGCCAGCCGTTCGGCCGCCGCCAGGGCGTCCGGCGCCAGGGGGTAGCGGGCCAGGCGCAGGCGGTCGCAGGCGGCGGCGTCGGCATAGAGGCTGAAGCCCCGCAGGGTGCGGCCCATGTCCGCGAGGATGCGCGCCTCCCAGGGCCGGCCGCCCCGTTCGGCGAAGAACGAGGCGAAGGCGGGGGCGCCGCCCGCCCGGATCAGGGCGTGGACCAGGTGGTCCTCGGCCTCGGCGGCGAGGTCGGTGCTGCCGTCGCCGCCGCCGCGGACCGCGCCGGCCCCGGCCAGGTCCAGCAGGCGGGCGAAGGCGTCGGCGGCGGACAGGAAGCGGTCCTCGCGCAGGTGGGTCCAGCCCAGCTTGTAGAGGGCGATGGCCGCCAGTCCGGGGTCGCGCCCGGGGCCCGCCGCGGCGGCGTGCTCGAAGCAGGGGCGGGCAGCATCGTTCTCGTTCCGCGCGAACTTCAGGTCGCCCAGCCGCAGCCAGGCCTCCTGCACCCGCGGCGCCGCGGGGAAGTCGGTGACCAGGCGGGTCAGCAGGTCCTCGCCCTCGGCTTGACCGTCGTCGGCCAGGATCATGCCCAGGTTGAAGAGCACCGCGTCCGTGTGGGCGAAGGACGGGTCCTCGGCCAGGATCGCGCGGTATTGGGCCGTAGCCGGCCCGTGGTCCACGAACGGTGCCAGGGCCCGGTCCTGGAGGTCGGCGCCGTCGGGCTCGTGCTGCAGGAACGACGCCATGCGGGTGCGGAAGTCGTCGCGGGCCCGCAGCAGTTCCAGGTCGGCCAGGCGGAACCGGGTCTCGCTGCGGGCGGCGCTGGCCGGGTAGCGGTCCAGGAAGGTCCGCAGTCGGTCCAGGGCGCGGGCGCGGGCCACGGTCGCGGCGGCGGCGGCGGTGTCGGCCGTGTCCGTGGCCGCGGCGACGGTCTGCCAGTAGGCGGCGTCGGCGCGGTGGTAGTCGATCGCCTCGCGGGCCGCGGCCAGCTGAGCACGGCCGCGGGCGGCCACGTCCGCGGCCAGGGTGCGGCGGACGGCGCCGACGGCTGCGGCCGCCGCGGCGGTGCGGCGGGCCTGGTCGGCACGCTGCGCGGTCAGGGCGGCCAGCACCGGGTCGTGGTCGAGCGCGTTCCGCAACCGGGCCAGGGAATCGGCGGCGGCGGCGGCCCGGGTGCGCTGCCGGGCCAGGGCGTCGCGCAGGTCGGGGGTGTCGCCCAGCAGGCGCGGCAGCCAGATCTCGGCGGCCGAGCGGCGCACCAGGTCCGGCGTGCGGTCGGCGAACCGTTCCAGGAAATCGCCGATCTCGTGGTCCAGGAGCATCTCCTGCCGCAGCAGGTCGGCGGGCGCGGGGAAGTCCGGCGGCGGCGTGTCCGCGCCCGGCGGGATGGGCCCGCCGACCCGGAAGTGCTGCACCGCCTGGGCAAAAAGCAGGTTGCGGCGCAGCTCGGTGGTCAGGCCGGCGGCGCGGCGGGCGAAACGCAGCAGGGCGCGGTCGCGGAGCGTGTCCAGGGCGGCGGCCGCGGCGTCCAGCCGGGCCAGCAGGCTGTCGGCGTGCATCACCGCGGCGGCCAGGCGGCGCTCCGAGGCGTCGGCGCCATCCTGTCCGGTGTTCAGGAATTCCCGCCGTCGCGCCAGGTCGTCCCGGCGCACGGCGATGGCGTGGTCCAGATCGCCCAGGAGGACGCGTGCGTGCTCTTGACGCGCCACGGCGGTGCGCACGGTGTCCCATTGGGCGGGCGTGGGCCGGTGGGCGCGGGCGGCGCGGACCAGGGCGGACGGTGCGGCCAAGGGCGCCGCCGGACCGCCGGGGCGCGCCGGTTCGCCGTGCACGGCCTCGGCGACGGCCGCGGCCAGGGCGTCTTGCACCAGCTCGCCGTCCAGGACGATGGCGTCGGGCGTCCGCGCGTCGCGGCTCCAGAACCTCCAGGCCGCGGCCGCGCTGTCGGGAGCGGCCAGGGCGGTCAGGTCGGCGGCACCCGCCTGCCACGAGGAGTCGGCGGCGTCGTAGCGGGCCAGGGCGGAAGCCCACGCACCGCGGGACGCGGCCACCGCGCCGAGGTCCAGCAGGATCGCGCGCCGTTCGGCGCCGTCGTCCGTGCCGTCCAGACCGGCGGACAGCTCCGCCACCCCGCGCGCCGTGTCGCCGCCGGCCAAGGCCAGCAGGCCCCGGGCGTGGCGGGCACGCACGGCCTGACGGGCGTTTCGCGGAACCCGCCGGAGCCACTCCGCCGCTGCGTCGGTGTCGGCGCCGGCGCGCGCCGCCAGATGCAGAGCCGCGGCCCCCACCAGATCGGCGTCGGCCGGCGTGTCGGGCGCCAGGCGGGCCAGCCGTCGCCAGTCGGCGTCGCTGCCGGCCGGGTCGCCCGCGGCTTCGGCGGCCAGGGCGCGCAGGTACAGGCGCACCGCGGCCAGGGCTTGCGGCGCATCGTCGCCGGCGAGCAGGGCCCGGGCGGCCCCGGGACGGCCGTGGGTCAGCAGGAGGGATGCCGCCAGCTCGGGGGCGCCCGGCAGATCGGCCGCCGCGGCGGTGGTGTCCGGCGCCGCCTGGTCCAGCAGCGCCAGGTAGGCGACCCAGCGGCGCCAAGGCGACGCCGCGCCCGGGTCGCCGGCGCGGCGCGCCAGGTCCGCCAGGCCCCGGTGGTCGCCCTGCCCGCGGCAGATCACCGCCAGCAGGAAGGCGGCCTGCGCGGCCACGCCGTCGGTGGCGCCGCCGTCCAGGTCGATGCTCTCCAGCTCGGCGCGGGCGTCGCGGGTCCGGTCCTGGTGCCAGAGGGCCACGGCCCGGGCCAGGTGCAGCCGGTCCCAGGCCGGGCCGTCCAGGGTCCGCGCCGCCGGCGGCACCGTGTCGGGCGCCGCGGTCCGTGGCGCCGACTCTGCGGCCCGCACCGCTGCGGGCAGCAGCAGCGCGAGCACCAGAACGACGGCCCCCGGGTGCCGGGGCCCGTGCTGCGCGGGGGCGCGCGTCTGTCGATCCGTCGTGGGCATGCTCCGCTACCGCCTCCACACCGTGGCTGCGGGGGCCGTGTCGACGGCCCCGGCGGCGAGCCCGTCCAGGTCCAGCTCCACGAAGGTCAGCCGGTCCCGTTCGGCGGTCACCGGCACCACGGCGGCCTCCAGGGTGTCCCCGGCCGCCCCCGTGAAGACGAGGTCGAGTTGGTGGTCCCGGGGCTCGACGAGCCGGTGCATCACCTGCACGACGCCGCCGGCGGCCAGGGCGTCGCGCTGCCCGTCGGTCAGAGGCACCTGCAGACGGTCGTCGCCGTCGCCCACCACCACGCCGGCCGGCAGCCGACCCGCGCGGCCGCCGCTGAGCAGCAGCACCAGCGCCGTTTCCTGACGGTCGAGATAGTCGGATTCGAGGGCGGCCAACCGCACGCCCTGGTCGTTCAGCAGGCCCTGCATCCGGTCGAGCTGGGTCTCCAGATCGGCCAGCCCCGTGACGCTGGTCAGCAGTCCGCGCCAGGCGGTCACCGAGTCCTCCACCGCCACCGTGTCCCGGGCGGCGGCCACCGCGGCCGCCATGTCCCGCAGCATCAGCCAGCGGGGATCGATGGATTCGGCGTCGCCGCCGTGCAGGCGGATGGCCTGCAGCCGCAACCGATCCAGCTGGGCCCGCAGGAAGTCGCGGTTGGCCCGCAGGAAACGCAGGCTGGGCTGGGCGGGCGGCTTGACCTTGGCGCGCTTGACCTCGTAGCGGGTCTCGCCGCCCGGGCCGGCTGCGGCCTGGGCCCGTGACGCAGACGGCACGGCGCAGGCCGCCGCCAGGACCAGGGCGACCGTCGCCGCGACGAAGAAGTGGCGGTTCGGCATGTCTCAACCCTTCCAGGTGCGGACGACCTTGCCCGAGGCCGCGTCCACGACCACGGTCAGGGGCGGCTCGGTGTCCGAGACGTAGACGACGGCCCAGGTGGTGGCGTCGGGGTCCTTGTCGTCGAGGGCGCCGCGGATCAACAGGGCGCTGCCCAACCGGCCGCCGTGTTCGCGGCGGTAGCGTCCGCCCTGCGCCCGCTCGGCGGCGGCCACGGCCGCGTCGCTGTCGATCCAGCCCTCGGCCAGGGGCGGCGCCGGGAAGTCGAACCCCAGGTCCGCCGCCACGGTGATGCGTCCCCGGCGCACGGCGTAGCCGCGGGCGGCGTCCAGGGCGGGGGAGTAGAACAGGTAGCCCCAGCGGGCGGCGGTGCCGTCGTCGCCCAGGTCCTCGTCGTTCTCCAGGTAGACCAGCCTGGCGTCGGCGGCCCAGGTGCGGGCGGCGTCGGCGGCCAGTTCCAGACCGGCCCGGGCCGGCACCGGCGGCGCGTCGGCGGCCACGGCCGCAACGGTCCGGCCGCCCAGGACGGCTGCCAGCACCACCAGGGCGGCGCACGGGCCGGGGCGGCGGGGGGAGCGGAAGGGGGGGGCCATGACGGATCCTCCTCTAGAACAGGAACGTGGTGCCGACACCGAACTCGTAGTTGGCGTTCTTGCGTCGCGCGTCGGCCACGCCGGAATCGAGGGTGTAGTTGCGGAATTCGAAGGTCAGGGCCGTGGCGCGCTTGACGTAGAAGTCGAGGCCGACCCCGTAGTTGACGGTGCCCTCGGTGGCGCCCTCCATGATGGAATTGCCGGCGCCCACGGTCAGGTAGGGCACCATCTGGCGGCCCGGCAGCAGCTTGAGGTTCACGTTGAACGTGTAGAACAGCATGGGGAAGTTCTCCTCCTCGAGGGAGAGGTCGAAGAGGGACTCCACGATCTCCGCGGGGCGCACCACGTGGGTCCAGCCCAGCCCCGCCTCGATGCCGACCATCTCCAGCAGGAAGTACTCGAAGCGCGCGCCCAGGACCAGCGAGTTGGACTTGCGGTCGAAGGCGTAGCCGCCGGCGTACAGGGTCATGCCGTAGCTGCCCACCCGGGAGAAGAGCCGCGGGTTGGGCCGGAATTCGAGGCCCGACATGTCGTCGAATTCCTCGCAGAGGGAGGCGTGGACCCAACCGGTCTCGCTGTCGGACAGCCGCACGTTGTACCAGAGCCCCTTCTTGGCGATGACCGGGAACCGCGAGCCGCCGGCGAACACGCCGACGATGGCGAACCCGTCGCCCGGGCCGGTGCGCACCACGTTGACCCCGTCGTCGCGCAGGCGGACGCTCTTCTCGGTCAGGACGTAGGGCGCGTTCAGGTCGGGACCCGCCGTGGTGTCGGCGGCCGCGGGCGTGGTCGCCGCGGATGCGGCCGCGCCGCCGCCGGTGCCGGCCGCCGCCGGGAGCGGCGCCAGGGCCAGGGCCAGGATGAGGGACACGGCCGGGATCGCGCTTCGATCCGCCGCCGCGCGTCGCTCCGTCTGCATGTCCGTTCTCCGTTCCGTCGCCCTCACGACAGGCTCCAGGACCACGCCACCAGCAGGCGGGCGCTCCAGTTGTGGAAGGTCTCCCGGGCGGTCACCACGTCGGCGCCGCGGCGGTGGGCCGTGTCCAGGGCGAAGCCCGTGCGCTCGGCCTGCAGGGCCAGGCCCAGCGACCGGCCCAGGGGGCGCCGGAGCTCCGCGCCCAGGCCCCAGGTCCAGGTGTCCAGGGGCGCGAAAACCACCGTCACCGGCTCGCCGCCGCCCACGGCCGCGGTCAGCCGGTCCGGGGCATAGGCCCCGTGCAGGCGTCCGCCCAGGACGGCGGCCCACAGCTGGCAGCCGGCCACGGTCAGCAGCCGTGTCTGGGCGGTCAGCTCGACGCCGGTCAGGGTCACGTCCAGGTCGGCCGGGCCGGCGGTCAGGCCGGTGCCCTGGGTGGTGCGAGCCCGCCAGGCGCGCAGCCCGCAGCCCACCCGGCCGCGCGTGAATGCCGCCTGGGCGCCCCAGGTGGCGGCAGGCGAAACGTCCCAGCGGTAGTCGGCCAGGTGCGGGTCCAGGCCCAGGCCGCCGGCGGCGGCGCCGGCGTCCAGACGCCAGGAGGCCGTGCCGGTCTGGCCCGGAGCGGCGCCTGCGCCCAGGACGAGCGCCGCGGCGACGACGGTCAGGATGCTCCCGGCGCGGTTCACGGCGTGCCTCCGCCCGGCGTCACCCGCAGGGGAAAGCCGGTGAACAGCACCTGGCTCTCCTCCACGGGGAACGGTGTCACCACCAGGGTGTCGGTGCCGTCGTCCCGTTCGATCTTCTCGCCGTCGGCCAGGTACAGCACCAGGAAGAGCCCTCGGCGGCCCACCGAGTCGGGGCTGCCGGTGAACATGGCCGGCGGCACGGCGGCGTCGAAGTGCAGGTCGATCGGCTGGACCAGGTGATCGAAACCGGTGACGGCGCGGGTGGCCCGCCCGGCGGTCACCGAGGTGGCGAGGATGCGCTCCACCGCCAGCGCCTGGTCCAGGTCGTGCGCGTCGCTGTCCAGGCCGTCGCTGCCGTCGGGCGCCGGGTCGCAGTAGCGGGCCTCGGCCACCAGGTAGCCGGTGCGGATGGCCCGGTAGGTGATGCGGGCGGACACGGCCACGGCCACGGCGGAGTCGGCGGACACCGCCTGGTCCGGCAGGGGCGTCACGCCGGTGAGCTCCAGCAGGGTCCAGCGCTCGTCGATGCCGGGTTCGTCCAGGCAGCCGCCGGCCAACAGGCCCGTCACCAGCAGGGCCAGGGACAGGCCCGCCAGGCGCGGCGACGACGCGGCGATCCGGATGCGCTCGAGGCCCATGGCGTCCTCCTACTTCAGCAGGGTCATCTTGCCGGTCAGGTTCCGGCCCGCGAATTCGAGCCGGTAGAAGTAGACGCCGGAACCGGTGGCCCGGCCCGCGTCGTCGCGGCCGTCCCACACCGCGCGGTGGGCGCCGGGCGCCGCGGGTCCCCGGACCAGGGTGCGCACCAGGCGCCCCCGGGCGTCGAAGATGCGCAGGGCGTGGTCGCCGTTCCCGTCGGCCGGAATCGTGTAGGCGATGGTGGTCTGCGGGTTGAACGGGTTGGGCGCGTTGCCCAGCAGGGCCAGGCGCGCCGCGGGCACGCCGCCCGGCGCCAGGTCCAGGACCAGTTCCGCGCTGGCCGGGGCGATGCCGTCGTAGGTGGAGGCGGCCTGCAGGCGCACCAGGTAGCGGCCGGCCTCCCAACCGGCGAGGTCGTCGCCCGGCACGAAGGACACGCGCCGGCGGCCGGCGGACAGCAGCCCGGCGTCGTGGCGGGCCAACACCCGGCCGTCGGCCGGATCGACCAGTTCAGCCGTGACCCGGGCCCGGTCGGTCAGGGTCACGTCGATGCCGGGAGCGCCGTCGGCGGCGGGTGCCGGATCGGCCAGCTCCACACCCAGGTCCAGCAGGCGCAGCCCGTGACCCTGGCCCCACTCCTCCACCACCAGGACACGGCCCTCGCCCCGGCGGGTGACGCTGCCGTCCCGGTGGTCGGTGACCGTGACGAACGGCACGTGGATGCCCCGCGGCCGGGCGAGGGCGTCCTTGTCCTCGGCCACCGGGACCAGGTCCGCGGTGCACTTGACCAGCCGCCGGCTGTCGGGGGCGGCCGCGTAGACGTTGCCCCAGTTGTCGGTGGCCAGGGCGGTGACGGTGCCCAGGTCGTGGGCCCGCGCCCCCACCCAGGTCAGGCCCGACGCCCCGTCCTTGAGGTGGACGAGGCGGCCGGTGTGGGCGTCGGCCACGTAGACGTCCGCGGTGCCGGCGCCGTCGCTGCGGCCCACCGCCAGGGCGAGGGGACCGGCGAAGTGCCCGTCGCCGCTGCCCAGCTCGCCCATGGCGGCGGCCAGTTCCGGTCCGTCGTCGGTCAGGTCGTAGCGCCGGATCTCGCTGCGCCCGGTGTTGGCCACGTAGAGGCGGTCGTCGCCCGGCACCAGGGGCGTGCCGCCGTCGGACCAGGCCACGTCGTAGGGGGCGTTCAGGCCGGTGATGGCCCGCTCGGGCACCAGGTCGATGTGGTCGAACTCGGTGACGGCCCGGAACACGAGCACGCGGTCGTTGCCGGTGTCGGCGACGTAGACGCGGCCGGCGTCGTCCACGGCCAGGCCGTGGGGGGCGCGCAGGGCCCCGAAGGCGGTGCCGCGGCCGTCGCAGGCGGTCAGGCCCCGGTCCAGCTGGCCGCAGAGCAGGCGGTTCCAGGCCGGGTCGGAAACAACCTCGAAGTAGCGGGACTCCAGGTAGGGGAAGCGGTCGTAGACGTCCACGTTGCCCACGACGGCCGTGGCCCAGGGCTGGCCGAATAGGTCACGGCCCAGCTGTGCCCGGGCGACGTCGCGGGTCAGCATGTCCACCTGCGCCCCCGGCAGCAGGGGCGCGGGCTCGAAGGTGGCGGCTTCCGCCGCGGCGGCGGCGCACAGGAGACTGGTGAGGATGGCGATGCGCTTCATGTCCGGCTCCTTTGTCGGCGGGCTCAGAACGAGACCCGCACTCCCGTCTCGAGGATGGTGGCCGTGAAGTTGTTGCTGTTGAAGTAGCGCTCGTAGCTGACCAGCAGCTCCGGCCCGTGCACGGCGTCGCCCAGCAGCGGCGCCCGGTGGGGACGCCACGTCGATCTGCGCGCCGAAGAGGTGGGCGGCCAGCGGACCCAGCCGGTAGTCGCCGGTGCGGTAGCCGTCGACGCCGTCGGGGTCGGTGTAGACGGCGCGGTAGAAGTCGGCCGCGCCCTGGGTGTAGTAGCGGTAGCGGTAGCGCACCGTCACGGCGTCGGACACGTACTGGTGCAGGCGCAGGCCGTAGGTCTTGGAGGTCACGCCCCAGTCGTCGGCGTAGCAGCGCACGTCGCCCTTGAGGCTGGAGCGGTTGCCCAGCCAGCGGCTCAGCCGCAGGAAGGCGTCGCGGCGCGCCCGCGCGGCGGGGATGGCGCTCGCTGCACGTTGGTGCCGCCGGCGTAGACGTTGCGGTAGGGATCGTGCTGCTGGCCCTCGACCACGTCCAGCTCCACGCCCAGCCGCGCGCGGTGGTGCGGGGGTCAGCACGCAGGTGGCCGACCAGGTTGCCGTGCACGGTGCGTGCGGAAGTCGCTGCGGCCGTCGGTGTCGGCGTCGGCCAGGGGCTCGATGTCGTCCCAGCTGTAGCCGGCGCCCGCGGTCAGGTTCAGGTTGTCCGCGCAGGAAGTCGCGGCCGTAGTGCGGCGGTGACCATCTGGGCGAAGTAGTCGGACTCGCTGGAGACGTAGTAGCTGAAGCCGGCGTTCTGCCAGTCGACGCTGCCCTGCAGGGAGTTGCGCTGCTTGACGAAGTCCTCGTAGGCCTCGGCGTCGCCGGTGATGGGCCGGCTGGCGGTGGTGATGGCGTCGACGGCCTCGGGGCTGCCCGGCCGGCGCGTCGATGGCCGGGATCACCACCCGGTCGTGCACGAAGTGCAGGGCCAGGGCGACGCTGCGCCAGGGGTTCATGTCCACGTCCAGGTAGTGGGTGTCGACGCTGACCCCGTCCACGTCCGAGTAGTGGTTCAGGACGTAACCCGCCTCGGTGTCGCCCGCCCGGGCCGGCGCCGCCGCGGCCGCGGCACACGCCAGCACCAGGACGATCGCGCCCGCCCGGTGGCCGCTGCTGCCGTTCCGCCGCGTCACTTGCACGCGCACCCCCCGCCGGCGCCGCCGACGCCGCCGGTGGAGCCCTCGCGGGCGTCCAGCCATTTCATCTCGCGCATGTCCGCGGCCGGGGCCACCTTCGGGTCCATGATGGGGTCGGCCAGGTGCTCCTTCTGGTAGGGGCGCACCTGCGGCGCAGCCGCCGACCGCGGCGCAGCAACAGGCCCCGCCGCCAGCAGGCGCAGCAGCAGTGCGGGCCACGCGATGCCGGCGCGGACGGCTCACGACGCCGCCTCCGGCCGGGAGTGCAGCAACGACTCCACCTGCCGGTGCAGGCTGTCCAGCCGGTCGGGACGCTGCCCTGCACCACCAGCGACGACCCGGCCGTCGCGGTCCAGGAGGTAGGTGGTGGGCACGGCGTCCAGGTCCAGCTGCGCGGCCAGCCCGTCCGGGACCGTCGTACGAGGGCGGTCAGACCCAGCCCCGCGTCCTGGACCAGAGCGCCTGGCGTTGCGCACCTCCGCGTCCAGGGCGATGGCCACCACCCGGGCGCCGCGACCGCGCCAGGCGGCGTCCCAGCGGTCCAGTTGCGGCAGCTCGCGCCGGCACGGGGCGCACCAGCTGGCCCAGAAGTTCACCACCAGCACCTCGCCGGCGAAGTCGCCCAGGTGTGCCGGGCTGCCGTCCAGGGTGGTCAGGTCGCGGGCCCGCAGCAGGGCCGCGTCGTCGCGCCCGCGGATGGCGGGGCCGTCCGGGGCGGCGGCCGCCAGCGCCAGCGGCAGGAGCAGCGTCGCGGCGGCCATGACGTAGGGTCTGCGTCTCATGCTCTCCTTCGTGACGGCGCACGGGGCGCACCCTCACCGGTACTGGGCGCCCAGCAGCACCCACAGCTTGAAGAGGTCCTGCTCCTCGGGGGTCAGGGGATCGCCGGCCGGGTGCGGACCCTGGCCCGTGGCGGCGCCCACGCCCAGGACGTAGTCGATCAGCAGCGAGCGCCGCGGGAAGGCGGGATCCACCACCTGGCTGGTCCATGGTCATGGACTCGCCCGAGAGGTTGATGTAGGCGCGGGGGAACACCTGCATGCGGCGCGCGGTGGTGTCGGGCACGGCGGTCAGGTCCAGGTCGCCCGGGGCCGGGATCGTGTCGGTGACGGCCACCCACACGCTGTCCGGCAGCACCAGCGAGTCGCGCTGGGCGAACGACAGGTGGTGGCACGAGGCGCACTTGGCCTCGACGATGGGCCCGATCCGGTCGCGGTAGGTCACGTACGTGTAGGCCGACGGCGGGACGTCCAGGTCCGTCGGCTCCTGCGTGGCCGCGTACGGATTGGGATTGGTCATCTGTTCGGCGCCGATGTCGCGGTCCTGGTGGCAGCCGATGCACTTGTCCTCGGTGCCGCGGCCGGCATAGAGCCAGGTGCGCTTGACCACGAAGCCCCGGTCCAGGCTGTCGAGGGTGGCGAAGGAGAACGGCACCCCGGCCGGCACCTTGATCTTGAACGAGCCGTCGGGATAGACGGGCGCGTAGCCGATCAGCGCGCGCTTCTCGAACTCGTTGGCCGAGTAGTCGTTGGCCTCGCCCTGCACGGTGGGGATGCCCGCGATGACGGCGATGCGGTCGATGGGATCCTGTCCCTTCACCGGCACCTCCTGGCCGTCCACCTGCGAACGGTTGAAGACGTCGTGGGCCAGGAACGTGCCGTAGTCCTTGCTCTGGTCGAGGTGGGTCGGGATCACCGGGGGCGTGTCCCGCGGCGCCAGCAGCTGGGCGTCGTACTCGTTGGTGGCCGGGTCGTTGTACAGGAACGTCAGGTCCTGGATGGCGATGGTGGCCGGGCTGGCGTCGGTGCCGTCGCCGTCCTGGTGGAGGGTGAAGGTGTACAGCCCGTAGTCGACGTCCGTCTCCTCGGCCGCCGGCAGGGTGTACGACGCCACGTAGGTGTTCCCGCCCAGGGGGAACGGGTACTTGAAGGCCCCGTGGGACCAGGGCGCACCGTCGTTGTTCACCTGGGTCGTCAGCACGTTCCAGTGGCTCGACGACGAACCGCCGGCCGGGTCGGCGGGGCCGGCCTCCAGCTTCAGCACCGCCAGCGGCCCCGCGTCCTCGTTGACCATGGTCGACTCGATGGCGATGAGGCGGCCGTCGGGCGTGGGCTGGGCGTGGAAGAAGTTGCGGTTGTGGGGCCCGAAGAAGTGGAAGGGCAGCGTGCCGTCGGGCTCGCAGAAGAAGAGCGGGAAGCGGTTCATGGTCCCGAAGTGCTCCCAGCGGGTGTAGACCACCTGGCCGTTGGGCATCAGGGTCGGGTCGAAGTCGTCGCTCATGTTGAAGCTGGCCCGCCGCAGGTTCGAACCGTCGGCGTTGCACGTGTAGAGGTTCTCGGCGGGCGAGTGGTTGTACTCGTCCATGCCGCCGTGCCGCGAGCTGGTGAACATGATGGTGCCGTCCGGCAGGTACAGGGGGTCGAAGTCGTGGCCGCCGCCGCTGGTGACCTGCCGCAGGCCCGTGCCGTCGGCGTTGATCTCCCAGATGTTGCGGTCGTGGGCCCCGGACGGACGCATGGAGAAGAGGATGCGCTGGCCGTCGAAGGACACGCAGGGATCGCTGATGCTGGCGCCCGTGAAGTCGGTGATGGGCGTGACCACGCCGTCGGGCGAGATGGGGGCCAGCTTGTAGAGATTGCTCGGCGCCCAGCTGCGGTTGAGGGTCTCCTCGGCCTCGGTCTTGACGAAGACGAGGGCCTCGGTGGTCTCCTCCTGGACGATCACGTCGTCGGGGGCGCTGTCGCGGCAGCCGGCGGTCCCCAGCACCCCGGCCAGCAGCCCGGTCAGCAGCAGCACGGGGGCGAGGCCGCGGCCGGGCGCACCGCGGCGGCGGGCCGCGGCGGTCGTGGTGTTCGTGATGGGCTGGCTCATCATCGCTCTCCCTGTGGCTGTCCCGGCGCGCCGCGGCGCGCCGGGAACGGGGCCGGTTCAGTGGGCACTGCTCTCGAGGTTGCGGTAGAAGACGAACCCCAGCGTGTACTCGCGATAGGTGTAGGCGACGGTCCCGGCGCGATCGCGCTCCTGCCCGAAGACGGTGGCGCCCCGCATCTCCCCCCGCAGGGCCACGTCGTCGCGCACGTAGAACTCGAGGCCGCCGCCCCAGGTGACGGTGTTCTTGGTGACCGGGTCGGCGTTCACCGCGGCGCCCGGGTAGACGGTCATCATCCCGTAGCCGGCGGTCAGGTAGGGTTGCAGGCGCCAGGGCACGGGCTTGCGCAGGACCACGTTGAAGGTGTGGATGAGCGCGTGCAGTGACGACGCGGCGTTGTGGCCGAACGAGGCCTCGTAGCCCAGCCAGCTGTTGGGGTTGTAGGCCAGGCGCAGGGCGAAGAGGTCCTCGCCGCCCAGCTTGCCCATGGCCGGGCTGACCGACACCGCGTGGGCGAACCGCCGCGGTCCGGGGCTGACCCGCCAACCGGCGTCCTGCAGGGCGGGCACCAGCCAGGTGACGCCCGGCTTGGCGTCGTCGGCGTCGGCGTCGGCGGCGCGCGCAGGGCCGGCCGGCCAGGCGCCGGCCGCCAGCAGACCCAGCACGAGCCCGGGCAGGATGCGGCGGCCGTTCATCGGTACTCCCCCGCCTCGATCCAGGCCAGGATGGCCTGGTAGTCCGGGTCGTCGGTGCCGGCGAAGCCGTCGGCGGCCTGGGAACCGGCGTGGGCCGCGCCCCCGGCGGCCTCGTCCAGGGGCTTCTGCAGCAGGGGGCTGGCGGCGGGGTCGGCGGGATCCACCTGCAGCGCGGCCTGGTCGAAGTCGAAGGTGAAGTCCTTGTCGGCGGCGGGCGACAGGGCGAAGGTGCCGCGGATGCCCCCGCCGTGGCAGGCGACGGTGTCGCAGCCCCGGGCCGTGAGCACCGGCGCGACCGTGGCCACGTAGGCGTCGTAGTCCAGGACGTAGGCCCGGCCGCCGCCGGGCGGGGTGGGGTCGCCGGTGCCCGGGGTCCGGCAGGCCGGCAGGGCCGCGGCCGCCAGGCCCAGCAGCAGGCCGAGGCGGACGACGGGGTGCGCGGTCCGTTGGGCGGGATGCTGGGGCATGGTCGACCGTCCTGTCCGGAGCGCGGCGGCGCCCCCGTGGGTTGCCCGGGATGCCGGTCGCGGCGGCCGGGCCGCCGGGCCGAGGTCCCGACTTCTGCAAGTCCACTGGACATTTCGGATGCTTTTTGCCCGGTTTAAGTCCAATTGTCCGCCTTCCCCATGATTTCCTGCCAGGAGCCGTGACGCATCAACCGTCCGCGGAGGGTATTCCGGCGGCGGCGGACGCGTGGCGGCGCGTGGCCTGAGGGGAGGACGGTGCAAGCGCCGGTCCGGTGCCGGCGGCAGGAGGCGGGATCAGAAGACGGCGAGGTCCGTGAAGGCGGCCGCCGCCGGGGAGACGGCGACCCGGTCGGCCAGGGGGCGCTCCACCCACAGGACGGTGCGCCCGTCCGGGCCGGGGGCGGCCAGGACGACGGCGATGTCGTCCCGCTTGGCCGCCAGCTCCTTGGCCTTCTCCAGGCCCAGGACGAAGCAGGCGGTGGCGAAGGCGTCGGCGTCGATGCCGGCGCGGCTGACCACGGTGGCCGACAGCAGCCCCGACGCGGGCCAGCCGGTGCGCGGGTCCAGGATGTGGCCGTACCGCTTGCCGCCCGCGTCGACGAACTGCTGGTAGGCGCCGGAGGTGGCGATGGCCTCGTCGTGCAGGGTGACCGTGGCCAGGTAGGGCTGTCGGTCCTCGGGGTCGCGGATGCCCACCACCCAGCCGTCGTGGCCCGGCGAGGAACCGCGGGCCACCATGTTGCCCGACAGGTCGATGAGGGCGTCCGTCACCTGCGCCGAATCGAGGATGGCCGCCACCTGGTCCACCCCGTACCCCTTGGCGATGCCCCCGAAGTCGATGCGCACGCCCGGCCGCACGAAACCCACCATGCCGCTGGTGGGATCCAGCCGCACCAGGCGCCAATCGACGTCGGCACGGGCCGCGTCGATGGCCGCCGCCTCCGGCACGTGGGGCGTGCCCTGCAGGAAGCCCCACAGGCGCACCAGCGGCTCGACCGTCACGTCGAACGCGCCGCCGGAGGCGATGCTCACCTCGCGCGCCCGGGCCAGCACAGCGAACACCTCGGGATCGGCCACGGTGGGCGCCTGGCCCGCCACCCGATTCACGCGCGCCACCTCGCTGGTGGTGGTCCAGTTGGTCATCAGCGAGTCGGTGCGGTGCAGCGACATCAGCGCCGTGTAGGCCAGGTCGGCCGAGGCCGCCGAATCGGGCGTGACCAGGGTCAGCGTGGCCCAGGTGCCCATGGTGCGTGTGCGGTAGGGGACGGCGCGGGCGTCGGGCCCGGCCGCGGCGTGCGCGGCGGCGCCCAGGACGACGGCCAGGGCGACGGCGGCGAGCAGGGAACGATGGTGCCGGAGGTTCATGACGCGATCCTCGGTCTGGCCCCCGGCGCGGGGGACGTGGCGTGCGTGGCGGAGACGCGAGGGAATATATCGGAAAAGCGCTGGGCCGGAAAGGGCGGTGCGGGTCAAGTTTTCGGGGGGCGCGGCCGATAGAACTATCGGGGGACCGACGGAGGTATTGCGAACGGTATCTTGTGAAGGGACTCCACCATGCGATTGCGCTTGATCGCACTGGCCTGCGTACTGGTGAATGTCCTATTCGCCGTGCAGGCGACGGCTTCCGGCCCCTGCCTCGATGAGATTCCGAACGCGCGCTGGGTGGGCGCGTTGACCGCGTGCGAGCGCCTCTGGGGATACGAATACGAGGAAGTCGAAAAGATCCACCTTTTCCTCCGTGACGGCCTCGCCTACGCCCTATTTCCGGGCATGATGTACACGCTGGACTTCTCGGATGTCGAACACCCGGCCGTGTGCGATTCTGTTCCGGCGTCGGCCCTGTGGGCCCAGGCGGTCGGGGATCGGCTCTACACCAGCGACGGTTGGAACTCGTTTGCGGCCTACGACCTCTCCTCGCCCGGGCATCCCGTCCTGGTCGGCGAGACCCGGTTCGACCGGGCGTTCGACAACTTCCTGGTCGTCGGCTCCCTGGCCTATCTCTGTCGTTACGGCGCGCGGACGATGGAGATCGTCGATGTCAGCGACGGTGCGCATCCGACGGCGATCCGCGAGTTCGACAATCCGGACGGTCGTTGGTACTGCGCGCAGGTCGGGGGGTATGTCTACAGACCCCTGGATGGGGACCGGATGGCCATCGTCGACCTATCCGATCCGCTTGCGCCGGCGGACGTCGACACAGTCGCCTGGCCCGAAGGCACCGAGCGCATCGTCGTTGATGGTGACGTGGCGGCGGTTGCGACGGCGCACGCCCTCTACCTGTTCGACGTCTCGGATCCGCTACGGCCGAACGAGTTGTCCAGGATCGATGTCACCTATTGGAATCGTCTGTTCGATCTACGCGCCGGGGCGCTGGTCGCCCGCGACAACTGGACCATGCGCATCTGGGACGTGACGGATCCTCGTCGCCCAGTCGAGACTCACGACGTGCTGACCGCAGATTCGCCGGCCGCCGTCGCGCTCTCCCCCGGATTGGCCTTTACGGTGAGCACCAACAGCGAAGTTGCCGCGTTCGCCTTTCGCGGTCTGCCGCAGCCGGTGGATCTCGGTTCGCCGCTGCCGGTCGGTCCCTCGGAGACAATCCAGGCCATCCGGGGCGGCTATGCCTATGCTCTGCGCGCTGTATATCAGGATGGGGACCGGGAAATGCTGGACATCTATGGCGTCGCACCCTCGGGCGAGTTGAGTCCGGTCTCCCAGGTCCTTCTCGATCCGGACTACTTCGAAGATAGAGAGCGGCACCTTCCCCAGATCACCCTGGTCGGGGACCTAGCCGTCGCCGTCTTTCCCTCGCAGATCTATTGGATCGACATTGCCGATCCGGCCGCGCCGTATTCGGTGGCGTCCTATCGCCTGCCGATGTGGCCGTACTCAGTGATCATCTACGGTTCGACGGTGTATGTCGGCTTCGATTCCGGTATCCAGATCCTGGATTGCACATGTCCTCCCAATCCCGTAGTGGTGGGTGAACTGCCTGGCGGAATTCCGAAGTTGGCC
Organism: Candidatus Krumholzibacteriia bacterium; assembly: GCA_963825035.1. Taxonomy (GTDB): domain Bacteria; phylum Krumholzibacteriota; class Krumholzibacteriia; order LZORAL124-64-63; family LZORAL124-64-63; genus JACZKN01. Next base: position 135,526 of record CAWGRT010000011.1, read on the forward strand.
CAGGATGGCCTGCTGGTCGTCGACAAGTTGACCTCCTTCCGCGTCTACGACATCACCGTTCCCCAGGCGCCGCGGTTGTTGAGCGAAACGGCTTCGGCGGTGACCGATGCTTGCGCGAAAATGGGCGACTACCTGATCCGAGGATACATCCACCGCAGCGGATTCGGCGTCTATGACATCAGCGATCCGGCCCGTCCGGTCCGTCGGAGCATCGTCGGCCGTCCCGGCCGCGTCTCGGGCCTCGCCGTGAGGGATGACGAATTGTACGTGGCGCAAGGTCGATTGGGATTGGAGGTCTTCACACTGGAGGATCCCGATCACCCACGCTGGCGGGGCATCGACGGCTCTACCGCGGTGGAGAATCTCATCTTGCGGGGCGACCGACTCTGGTACACCGACTCTTACGGCAAGGAAAGATATTGTCCGCTACTTTGTCCCAATGCCTCCGCCGTCCCGGACCCCACCGTGCCGACCGCCGCGCCCACGCCGCCCGTCTCCCTGCAGCCCAACCCCTTCAACCCGTCCACCACCATCCGCTTCGCCCTGGCCCGGCCGGGGGAGGTCCGCGTCGGCGTCTACGACCTGCGCGGGAGGCTGGTGGCGCGGCTGGCGGACGAGGTCATGGCCGCGGGCGACCACGCGGTGGACTGGCACGGTCGCGATGCACGCGGCCGCGCGGTGCCGTCGGGCACGTACCTGGTCACGGTGGAGACGCCCGACGGCCGGCAGGCCCTCAAGGCGTCGCTCCTGAAATAGCGGACGCGGCTACATCCGCCCGGCGTAAGGCACGATCGGCGTCGCATACGCCTCCGGATCGGCCGTGAAGGTCGCCGCGTGCTCGGCCGACTGGAAGTAGAACACCCGGTCGCCGTGGCGCGCCGTGGGCGAGCCGCCGTCGGGACGGAAGCGCTCGCGGCTGACCGGATCGGTCACCGTCCCGGCGTACTTCCAGGGCGCGGCCGTGAACGTCTTCACCGCGGCGTCGTCGCACAGGTAGTAGGTCTCCCAGTTGACGAACACCCGGTGGGCCTCGTCCAGGATCGCGTCCCGCGACGGGTCCACCACGCACTTCACCGTCACGCCCAGCTGGTTCAGGTAGATCTCGGGACCTTGCACGAAGGTCACGGAGCAGGGCCTTCAGCAGAAGCCGACGGGGTGCCCGTTCACGTACGAGGCGCCCATGCGCGGGTTCAGGCGCACCTTGCGCACGGGGCAGCGGTCGTTGAGGGTGACCAGACCGTCGGCGAGGTAGCGCAGGTGGGGCAGGCTGTCGGCGGGGGCCACGTATTCGGCGAAGGTCCCGGCAGCCATCGCCGGCCTGGGCGCGTCGGCCTGGTCGCCGGCGAACGCAGGCGCAGCGGCGATCAGCACGGCCAGGACAAATGTCATCCTGCTCATCGGTAGGACCCCCTTCGGCACGGGTGGTGATGGCCGGTCTTCGTGATTCCTCGAGCCGCTCTTCGTCCTGTCCGCGGCGGGATCGCCCCGGGCGTCAGCGCACGAGCACCGCCTTGCGCACGGCGATCGGCTGGCCCCCCACGCGAAGCTGATAGAGATAGGTCCCGCTGGCGAGCGCGCGTCCGGCGTCGTCGCGGCCGTCCCACGACACCTCGTGCTCGCCGGCGTCCAGCTCGGTGCCGCCCAACCGCCGCACTTCCCGGCCCCGGGCATCGAAGCAGACGATCTCGACCCGGGCGCGTTCGGCAAGGGCGAAGCGGATCCCGGTGAGGGGGTTGAAGGGATTGGGCACGCTTTGCGCCAGCGTTGCGGGCGCCGGGGTCCCGGGCACGGCCGACGCCGCGGCGAAGACCTTGTCGTGGGATGCGTGCCGCACGTGGAAGGTCACGTCCGTGGCCTGGTTGTAGGGAATCTCGAACGTGAAGACCGCCGGCGGCACCTGGCTGAGCACCTCTTGCGAGGCGAAGGTCAGGCCCTGCAGGTTGATCGGCCCCTGCAGACCGCCGATCACGAACCCCTGCGGATCGAAGCCGGTGACATCGGTCAGCTGCATGCCCGCGGCGGGATCGTGCTCCACGGTGAAGCTGTACACCGTACCGTCCGGGCCCTCGATCTCGAACACCCCGGTCTGCCCCTTGACCGGTCCGCCGATTCCCCAAAGCAGGTGGCTGAAGGAGATCTCCATGCTGACCAGGGCCATCTCGCCGGGACCCGCCTCGTTGTTGGGGTCGCTGGCGAACAGGGTCGTCGTCCAGGCCAGGTGGTGACGCAGCGCCACATCCGGCGCATCGGCGGCGAGGGTGGAATTGAGCACCCGCGCCTGGAGGCCGAGGGTCAGGGTCCGGGCCGCGAAGTCCGAATCGGCCGTGATGCCGACCGTCGCTTCGCCGCCGTTGGCGTACGGCGAGGTCAGGAAGGCGTCGGTCGCGGTCGTCCCGCCCGGGATGTGGATGCCGGTGTAGGGGAGGGATCCGTGGACGTAGGTCTTGGCGCCGGCCCCGGCGGGGCCGGGCGGCGCGGCGAGCTTGTTCGGGTCGGTGTCCACCTCGTCGGCGACCGTGTCGAACTCGCCATCGAGGTGCGCCCCCAGGGCAGTCAGGGGTCCGATGATCACCACGGCGATGAGCGCCGCGATCAGGCCGTATTCGATGGCGGTCGCATCGCCGAGGGGCTGGTCGGGGTTGCCGGCCGGCGGGACACCGGTCGGGGGCGCATCGGCGGCCCGGCCCGGACCGGCGTAGTTCGGTGCGTTGACGGCGAAGACCAGCGCCAGCACGAGGCCGACCCGGATGACGATGCGGCTGGGTTGCACGACGGTGACCTCCGCGAACCGGAATAATACGAGATGAATTATGTATTATATCAGACCGGCGGGGAGGCGGGGAGAAATTCGCCGATGCCGCGCTACCCCGGCAGCGGCGTCGGCTTGCCCTCGTCGTTCACGTTCACGTAGGTGACGTCGGCCGAGGTGACCGAGACCCTCTCGCCGCTCCGGCGCCAGGACTCCACCTCGACGCGGATGGTGATGGAGGTGCGGCCCCGCCGCACCTCCTCGGTGTAGTAGCTGACCAGGTCGCCCAGCTGGACCGGCTCGCGGAACTCCACCTTGTCCATGGCCACGGTCACCGGCTGCGCGGAACCCGGCCTGCATGGCGCCCACGGCGCCCGCCTGGTCGATGTGGCTGAGGATCACGCCGCCGAAGATGGTGCCCCGGTGGTTGGTGTCCTTGGGCATCATCAGCACGCGGATGGCGGCCTCGCGCGGGGTGTCGGTCACGGCGTCGTCCTTCCGTTCAGTCGGTGCGTTCCCACACCGTCATCTGGCTGACGGTGTGCTGGTGCTTGCGGGCGGTCTCGCGGATGACGAACGCCACGTCCCGCGGCTCCTCCACCAGGCGGAAGCGGCGGCTCCAGCGCCCGGTGCAGGCCGTCCAGGGTGGTCACGTTCTCGCCGTCGATCTTCAAGCCGCCCAGCCACTTGTCCCTGGGGCGTGAACTCCTCGAGCCAGGTGTAGGGCGAGAGCAGGACCAGCAGGCCGCCCGGCCGCAGGCGCGCCGTGGACTGCTCCAGGAAGCGCTTCGGCTCGTAGAGCCGGTCGATGAGGTTGGCCGCCAGGATCAGGTCGTAGTCCTTGAACTGGGGCTTCAGGTTGTGGGCGTCGCCCTGCCAGAACTCCACCTTGTCCGCGCACGCCGTCCAGGCCGAACTCGGCCAGGGTCTTCTCGTGGTAGCTGACCAGCTCGCCCTCCTCGGGCATGACGTAGCGGGTGCGGCCGGTCTGCTGCAGCTCGTGGCCCACGCGGATGAAGCGGGCCGAGAAGTCGATGCCCGTCACGTGGTCGCAGAAGCGGGCCAGCTCGAAGGAGGCCCGGCCGGTGGCGCAGCCCAGGTCCAGGGCCCGGCGGATGCGGCGGCCGCCGGCGATCTCGGCGGCAGAGCTCGGCGCAGCGCTCGGCGAAGTTGGGCACGCCGAAGCGCTCCTCGCCGTAGTGGAACTCGCAGTACTGGCTGACCAGCTCGTCGGTCTCGTACACGTCCTCGCGCAGCTCCACCGGCTGCTCCGACTCGATGTAGCGGAAGCCCGCGTGCTGGTAGAAGTGGCGCCGGAAGGCGTAGCGGCTGTCCCGCTGCGCCTCGTTGCCGGTGGAGATCCAGCTGCCGCCCTTGATCAGGTTGTGCTTGTGGTCGAAGGTGGGCGTCGAGAAGTCGTCGTACAGGGGGTGGACCTCGAAGCCCGGGAAGCCGGCGATGGGCGTCTCGGTGTGCTGCCACACGTTGCCCATGACGTCGCCGAAGCCCGCGTGCAGGTTCTCGGTCACCGGCACGCTGGAGGCGGGGCCCGCCAGGTTGAGGTTGCCCGGCGTCTCGTCCCAGGCGTCCATGTCGCGGGATGCCGGCGTGACTCCAGCAGGCGGTACCACTCGGCCTCCGTCGGCAGGCGCACCGGGCGGCCCGTGGCCTCGGCCTTCCAGTTGCAGAAGGCCTTGGCCTCCAGCTGGTTGACCTCGACGGGCCAGTCCCAGGGCATGGGGATCTCCTGCACGTAGCAGCGCAGGCGCCACCGGTCCGCCGTCCGGCACCCAGAAGCGGGGGTGCTCGGCCTCCAGGTAGCTGCGCCAGCCCCAGCCCTCCTCGGTCCAGAAGCGCTGCTCGCGGTAGCCGCCGGCGTCGATGAACGCCTTGAACTCGCCGTTGCTGACCAGGTACTTCGCGGCGCGGAACGAGGCCACGCGGGTCTCGAGGCGGCCGTACTCGTTGTCCCAGCCGTAGTAGCGGTGGTCGCGGGGCTTGCCCTGGACCACCACGCCGCCGGGCACGTCCAGCAGCTCGTTGGCCGGGGCCGGGCCCGGTGCGGTCGCAGACGGGCCAGTCGTCGCGTGGGCCGCAGCAGGTCCAGGGGCAGCTGGCGGATCAGCACCGAGCTGGTCTCCAGGTGGATGCGCTCGTGCTCGATGCCCATCATGATCACCCAGAAGGGCGCGTCCCAGCCGATGGGCAGCTCCAGGGGCAGGTCGTCGATCAGCTTGTCCACCGCGGCGCGCACCCGGCGGCGGTACTCCCACACCTCGGCCACCGGGGGCCAGTCGTAGTGCGGTCCCGTCCAGGTCGTCCCAGCTCATCTCGTCCACGCCGATGGCGAAGATGGACTCGAAGCGGGGGTTCACCCGCTCGGGCAGCAGCTTGGCCAGCACCAGCTTGTTGACGAAGAAGCAGGCGGTGTGGCCCAGGTAGAAGATCAGGGGGTGGCGCAGGGGGTCGGCGCGGCGGTACCAGGCCTCGTCGGCGGCCATGACGTCGAACAGGCGCTCGTAGGTCTCCCAGGTGGCGTGGAAGTAGGTGCGGATCTCCTCGCGCAGGGCGGCCGGGTCGCCCCCGTCCAGGCGCGGCGATCGGATGGGTGTGATGGGCATGGAAGCGCTCCCGGGCATGGGGCCGAATAGGGCGGGCCCTCGTCCACGTCGTCCTCGTTCATCTGCGGAGCCCGCCGGGGGCGGGCGCCCCCGCCCCCCATGGTTAAGCACAACCGGCCGGACCGGCGACCCCCGGGGCGAACATTCCCCGAAACCGACTGGAATGGTCCCATCTTCGCGCAGTTCTTGCCGTTGCGGGCTGGACAACGGGGCCTCCGTGTACGAACGTCGTTGAATAGTTAACAACTTGCCCGGTGCACTCCCTGAAGAAAGGTGCCAGTCATGGCGATCCGCGATCATGACGCCCTCGCGTACCACCGCGAAGGACGCCCCGGCAAGACCGAAGTGGTGCCCACCAAGCCGTGCCTCACCGCCCGCGACCTCTCGCTGGCCTACTCGCCCGGCGTGGCGATTCCCTGCTCGGCCATCGAGGCCAATGCCGACGACGCCTACCTCTACACCAACAAAGGCAACCTGGTGGCGGTCGTTTCCAACGGCACCGCCGTGCTGGGTCTGGGCAACATCGGCGCCCTGGCGGGCAAGCCGGTGATGGAGGGCAAGGGCGTCCTCTTCAAGCGGTTCGCCGGCGTCGACGTGTTCGACATCGAGCTGAAGACCGAGGATCCGGAGGAGGTCATCAAGGCCTGCGAGCTGCTGGAGCCCACCTTCGGCGGCATCAACCTGGAGGACATCAAGGCTCCCGAGTGCTTCTACATCGAGGAAACCCTCAAGAAGAGCATGAACATCCCGGTCTTCCACGACGACCAGCACGGGACAGCCATCATCTCGGGCGCCGCGCTGATCAACGCGGTGAAGCTGCAGGGCAAGGAGATGGGCAAGCTGCGGGTGGTGGTCTCGGGGGCCGGCGCCTCGGCCATCGCCTGCGCCAAGTTCGCCGTCGTCCTGGGCGTGCCCCGCGAGAACATCATGCTCTGCGACAGCAAGGGCGTGTGCTACAAGGGCCGCAAGGAGGGGATGAACAAGTACAAGGAGGAGTTCGCGGTCGAGACCGACTGCCGGACCCTGGCCGACGCCATGAAGGGCGCCGACGTGTTCTACGGCAACTCGGTGGCGGGCCTGGTCAGCAAGGACATGGTGCGCTCCATGGCCGCCAAGCCCATCGTCTTCGCCATGGCCAACCCCGATCCGGAGATCAGCTACGAGGACGCCACGGCGGCCCGCGACGACCTGATCATGGCCACCGGCCGCAGCGACTATCCCCAACCAGGTGAACAACGTCCTGGGCTTCCCCTTCATCTTCCGGGGGGCGCTGGACGTGCGCGCCACCGGCATCAACGAGCAGATGAAGCTGGCGGCGGCCCAGGCCCTGGCCGAGCTGGCCCGCGCGCCGGTGCCGGCCCAGGTGGCGGCGGCCTACGGCGGCCAGCAGTTCGAGTTCGGTCCCGAGTACATCATCCCCAAGCCCTTCGACAGCCGCGTGCTGGCGGTGGAGGCCATGGCCGTGGCCAAGGCGGCCTGCGATACGGGCGTGGCGCGCCAGCCCATCAGCGACTGGGAGGCCTACCGGGTCCGCCTGGAGGGCATGACCAACAAGAGCCTGATGGTCATGCACTCCATCCGCTCCAAGGCCAAGTCCCAGCTGCGGCGCATCGTCTTCGCCGAGGCGGAGCTGGACCGGGTGCTGGAGGCCTGCCGCATCGCCGTGGACGAGGGCTACTGCCACCCGGTGCTGCTGGGCCGGCCCGACGTGATCGAGACCAAGGCCGAGGCCCTGGGCCTGGACCTGTCGCGGGTCACCATCAAGGACCCGGCCCACTGCCCCAACCTGGAGCAGATGGCCCAGGAGCTGTTCCACCTGCGGGCGCGCAACGGCTACGACTACGTCAAGGCCCGGCGGCTGGTGCAGCGGCCCGTCCACCACAGCGTGATGATGCTGCGCAGCGGCGAGGCCGACGGCATGGTCTGCGGCGCCGACCGCTCCTACGTGGACACCCTGCGCGTGGTGCTGCCCCTGGCCGGCCTGCGCGAGGGCGTCAGCAGGGTGGTGGGCATGCACGTGCTGATGGTGGAGGGGAAGGTCTACATCTTCGCCGACACCACCGTCAGCTACCGCCCCGACGCCAAGGGCCTGGCGGAGATCGGCCTGATGGCCGCCCAGGTGGCGCGCCACTTCAACCTGGAGCCGGTCGTGGCCTACGTGTCGTTCTCCAACTTCGGCGACAACAACCGCCCGGAGAGCCGCATGGTGCGCGAGGCCGTGCGCCATGCTCAAGCGCGACCACCCGGAGCTGCGCGTCGACGGCGAGATGCACGCCGACGTGGCGGTCGTGCCGGGTCGGAGCGAGCTTGTCGTGCCGGACAGCGAGGTCGCGGGGCACGCCAACGTGCTGGTGTTCCCGGACCTGCAGAGCGCCAACATCGCCTTCAAGCTGGTGGGCGCCTGGGCCAGCGCGAGGTCATCGGCCCGGTGCTGTACGGCCTGAAGCACCCCATCAACCTGGTCAACGCCCGGTCGTCGGTGACCGAGATCGTCAACATGGCCGCCCTCTCGGCCTACGAGGTGGGGCGGTCCTAGCCCCGCGCGTGACCGGCGCCGCGGGCACGGGGAGCGTGCATGAGCAGGATCCTCGTGACCGGCGGCGCCGGTTACATCGGCAGCCACACCTGCGTCGAGCTGCTCGGCGCGGGCCACGACGTGGTCGTGGTGGACAACCTCTCCAACTCCAGCGAGGAGAGCCTGCGCCGGGTGCGCGAGCTGACCGGCCGCGAGCTGGAGTTCAACCGGGTGGACATCCGCGACGCGCGACGCCGCTGCGCGGCGGTCTTCGCCCGCCACCGAGTTCGACGCCGTGCATCCACTTCGCGGGCCTGAAGGCCGTGGGCGAGAGCGTCCAGGTGCCCCTGCGCTACTACGAGAACAACGTCACCGGCACCCTGACCCTGCTGGAGGTGATGGCCGAGCACGGCGTGCGCGAGCATCGTGTTCTCGTCGTCGGCCACCGTCTACGGCGACCCGGCGCGGGTGCCCATCACCGAGGACTTCCCCCTGGCGGCGACCAACCCCTACGGCCGCACCAAGCTGTTCATCGAGAACATCATGCGCGACCTGTGCGAGGCCGACCCGCGCGTGGCGGGCCGTGCTGCTGCGCTACTTCAACCCGGTGGGCGCCCACCCCAGCGGGCGCATCGGCGAGGACCCCCAGGGCCTGCCCAACAACCTGATGCCCTACGTGATGCAGGTGGCCGTGGGCCGCCTGCCGCGAGCTGCAGGTCTTCGGCGACGACTATCCCACCCCCGACGGCACCGGCGTGCGCGACTACATCCACGTGGTGGACCTGGCCCAGGGCCACGTGGCGGCCATCGACAAGCTGGACGCGCTGCCCGGCTGCACCGCCATCAACCTGGGCACCGGCCGCGGCTACTCGGTGCTGGAGATGGTCGCCGCGGCGCGGGAGGCCTCGGGCCGCGAGATCCCCTACGCGGTGGCGGCCCGCCGCCCCGGCGACATCGCCACCTGCTACGCCGACCCCGTCCTACGCGGCCGAGGTGCTGGGCTGGCAGGCGGACCGCGGGCATCGCCGAGATGTGCGCCGACCACTGGCGCTGGCAGAGCGGGAATCCGCAGGGGTACGCCTAGCCTCGCCTGGGTCACCCCCTGACCGCCGCGATTCGCCGAATCAAGATGCAAACAGTCCGAAAATGATCTATCATCCCCCGACGCGCGCACGCCTGCGCGCCCGACCCCGGGGGATGGTCCGTGAAGCTGCTCGCCAAGCTCAACCTGATCGTGGTGCTGGTGTTCGCCGTGGCGATGGTGCCGGCGGCGCTGATCTCGCGCAACCTGCTGGAGAACAACGCCCAGGCCCAGGTCATCCAGAACGCGCGCATCATGATGGAGACCGCCCTGGCCATGCGGGGCTACACCGTCAGCCAGGTCAAGCCGCTGCTGGCGCCGGCCATGCGGGACACGTTCCTGTCCCAGTCGGTGCCGGCCTTCGCCGCGACGGAGATCTTCAACACCCTGCGCAAGGACCATCCCGAGTACACCTACAAGGAGGCCACCCTCAACCCCACCAACCCGCGCAACCGGGCGGTGGACTGGGAGGCCGACCTGGTGGGCGAGTTCCGGCGCGATCCCGGGCGCCAGGAGATCGTCGGGCACCGCGACACGCCCCTGGGGCCGTCGCTGTACCTGAGCAAGCCCATCCGCATCAACGACGCCGCCTGCCTGTCCTGCCACACCACGCCCGACGAGGCGCCCGCCACCATGCTGGCGGTGTACGGCCGCGACGGCGGGTTCGGCTGGAAGATGGGCGAGACCATCGGCGCGCAGATCGTCCAGGTGCCCATGAGCGAGCCCGCGCGCCTGGCGGACGTGGCCTTCGGCCGGCTGCTGCTGGTGTTCGCGGGGCTGTTCGCGTTCACCCTGCTGGCGCTGAACCTGCTGCTCTCCTTCGTCGTGGTGCGGCCCATCCGGCGGCTGTCGGACATGGCCGACCGGGTCAGCCGCGGCGAGACGGGCGTGCCCGAGGTCAAGGTCGGCGGCGGCGACGAGGTCGGCGTGCTGGCCGGCAGCTTCGGGCGCATGCGCATCAGCCTGGCCAAGGCCATGGCCATGCTCGAGGACGGCTGAGATGGCGGACGATCCCACCCGCGAACTGGCCTACGAGTCCGGTCTGCCCGACCGCTACGAGATGCTGGGCCTGCTGGGCACCGGCGGCATGGGGCAGGTGCTGCACGCGCGCGACCGGGTGCTGGACCGCGAGGTGGCCGTCAAGGTGCTGGCGCCCCACTGCGCGGCCGATGAGGACTTCGTCCGCCGCTTCCTGAACGAGGCCCGCGCCGCGGCCGCGCTGAACCACCCGAACATCGTGCAGATCTACGAGTTCGGGCGCACCGACGCCTGCACCTACCTGGTCATGGAGTACGTGGACGGCCTGTCGCTGAAACGGGCCATGGCCCGGGACGGCCGCTACGGCGAGCGCCGCGCCGCCGAGCTGATCGGCGAGGCCTGCGTGGCCCTGGGCGCCGCGCACGCGCGCGGCATCATCCATCGCGACGTGAAGCCCGACAACATGATGCTGACCTCGTCGGGCCAGTTCAAGCTGGTGGACCTGGGCCTGGCCAAGCAGCTGGAGAACGACGCCGGCCACACCGCCACCGGCCGCACCATGGGCACGCCCCACTACATCTCGCCCGAGCAGATCCTGGGCGCGAAGGTGGTGGACCACCGCGCGGACATCTACTCCCTGGGCGCGTCGCTGTACTGCCTGGCCACGGGCTGCGTGCCCTTCGACGGCACCAGCGGCGCCCACATCATGTCGCGCCACCTGAACGATCCCCTGCCCGACCCGCGCCGCCTGGTGCCGGACCTGAGCGACGGCTTCTGCCACGCCGTGGGCCGGGCCATGGCCAAGGATCCGGCCCGGCGCCACCAGGACACCGCCGAGCTGGGCGAGGAGCTGGCGCGGGTGCGCGCCGCGGCGCCGGCGGGCCCGGACCACGTGCGCCCGGACGACGGCGACCTGACGATCATGGTGGCGCACGACGCCCTCGGGTGCGGCCTACTGTCCCGCGCCGCCGCCGGTGATGCGACGCCGGCGAACTGGCCCGCATCGAGACGGCCCTGGCCCAGGCCATCGGGCCCGCTGGCCAAGGTGCTGGTGGGACGCGAGAGCCGGCGCGCGCGGCTCGCGCACGGCGCTGCTGGAGACCCTGGCGGCCCAGGTGCCGGAGGGGCGCGGCCGGCGACGGTTCCTGCGGGAGTGCGGCGTGGAGGACGGGCACGACCACGGACCTGGGCGGCAGCGGCTCGCGATCGTCGCTGACGGCGTCGGGCACCGCGGCGACCGGTGCGACCCTGGACCCGGAGCTGGTGGCGGCGGTCACCGAACGGCTGGCGGCGCGCATCGGGCCGCTGGCCCGGGTGCTCGTGAAACGGGAAGCGGCGGCGGGCGGACCGCTGGCGGCCGTGGTGGAGCGTTTGGCCGTGCACGTGCCCGATGCGGCGGAGCGGGCGGCGTTCGTGAGGGAAGCGGCGGCGCTGGCCTAGGGAACGTCGAGGCAGGTAACCTGTTTATTTGCAATTGATAAGCGGATCGGTGCCCCCCATGTATAAGAGATTCGCGGCACGCGCTGATGGAGCAGCGGCAGCAGGTCTTCAACCAGATCCGAGCGCTGCTGAACGCCTACAAGATCAGCGGCTTCGAGGGCGGTCTGAGCGCTCGGCGGACGCGGATCCGGCTGGGTCGCCTGGAACTGCCGACGGCCGAGCTGACCGCGACGCTGCGGGCGTGGCTGTCGTTGCTGACGAGCCTGGGTGAGTCGATCAAGCAGCTGGACCAGCAACTGAAGGAGATGGAACGGGGCGGTGTGGCCGAAGCGCTGGCGCGCAGCCTGCCCTGGGCGGGGCCGTTGACGGCGGCGGTGCTGGTGCACGAGTTGGGTGACGTGAGCCGGTTCACCGGCAGCCGGGCAGTGGCGTCGTACGCGGGCCTGGTGCCGCGCGTGAGCCAATCAGCGGACGTGGCGCATCACGGGCGGTTGACGAAGCGGGGCAACCGCGAGTTGCGGCACGTGCTGGGCGAGTGGGCGGTGCGGCTGCTGACCCACGATCCGACGGTGAAAGCATGGGCGGCGCCACACCTGCGTCGCAGCCACAAGAACAAGGTGCGGGTGGCGCTGGCTCGCCGGCTGTTGGTGGGCGTGTACAAGATGCTGCTGACGGGGGAGGCGTTCAGCCTGCCCCGTTGCCTGGGCCTGGCCGAGCCGGAGCCCGTGCTGTCCTAGGACAGCGACTGCAGGCGTGATCGCGTCAACGACAGGTACTGCCGAGTTCCCCTGGGCGGCCGCGCCAACTAGGCCGGACGAGCCCTTCCCGGCGGATGCAGGCCTGGCCGAACCACACTCCTGAGCCGCTAGGCGAGCTCGAAAAAGCGGATGGACGACCCGAAAGCGCTTGCAAACAAACGATCAACCAGGAGGATGGGGCTTGACTCCTCTTAAAAGGGGGCATTCGCCTCGTCGCGGAATCGTGCGCCGGTCGGACGCATTCCGCACCCCGGGACCCGAACCTGCGAGAACGGAGCCGAACATGACCTACTCGATGACGACCATGCGCCAGGCGCTCAAGGACGTCGGCCACGCCAAGGGCGTCAATGCGTTCGTGTGGGAGAAGGCCGGCCAGGACCTCAACCCCCACCTGGCGGCGAAGTTCAAGTACGGGCGGGGCAAGAACTTCCTGAACGACCTGCTGGAGTACTGCTGGCTGGTCTACAGCAAGGCCCTCAACGCCGGGGGCCCCCAGCTGATCGGGCGCACGGGGGACCTGTGGATCGCGCAGCAGCTGCAGCGCGTGGGGATCAGCCTGGAGGATCAGCAGACCCTCTGGGATCCGCACACCAAGGGCAACATCCAGGTGCTGGACAAGTGGTCGCCGGTGGTCAACGACTGCTGGGTGCTGGGCGGTGTGCACCGCCGCGCGGACTTCGACCTGGTCTCGGTGCGGACCCTGCAGAACCTCTGGGACTTCGACCGCGGGTTCCACGTGGTGACCGCGCGGGAGATCCTGGGGCTGCTCCACTTCGGCTACACCGTGAAGCAGCACGCCGGCGCCGTGAAGCTCGTCTGCACCGACCAGGGCAAGGCCCAGGGGGCGACGATCCAGGCCTACGACACCCTGATGAGGACCAACGCCGGCCGGGGCGCGGACTCGATCCGCTCGGTCCTGGTCCTGGACCCGGCCCTCCAGGGCGAGATCAAGGGGTTCGACAAGTCGCGCCTGCGGCACGTCGATCCGCCGCGGTAGGGGGAAGGTCACCGGTCGCCGGATCGGCCCAGACCCTCGACGTGATAGTTGATGAATGGGGCTCTGGGGGGGGATTCCGGAATCCGGCTGCGGCATCATCGATCAAGAGGAGCGCCGGCCTCCGTTTGAGAAATGATGGCCTCCGCACTTTCCAGAACGCGCCGCTCCCATCATTGATCAAAGGCCGGCCTCGTCACGGCGCGCAAAGACAACCGCCCGGACGTCCCGCGACGCCCGGGCGGTCGCATCGATCGCCTAGCTCCCGAACTCCTCCGCCAGGTCCTGGTCCAGCACGTACAGGCAGACCTCGCGCGCCGACGACTCGTTGTAGTCGAAGTGGTCGCAGAGGTTGGCGATCAGGTAGGTGACGTCGCTGCGGATGCGGCGGTCGTAGGTGCGGAACTCGTCGGTGCCGTAGTCCTTCAGGGCGCGCCGGAAGTTGGTGTTCTTCAGGAACGGCTCCAGCACCTGCTCCTTCAGGCTGTGCACGTAGCGCTTGTGCAGGTCGGCGAAGAGCTTGGTGTCGCCGATGCGCTTGCCCTCGACCATCATCTCCTGGGTCAGGGTCTGCGAGGTGTACTCGCGCTGGGTGTCGGCGCGGAACTCCTTGCGGCGGCCCTCCTTGGTGTCGGGGCCGAGGAGGTGCTCCTCGATGCCGGCCAGGAACGCGTCGGTGATCTCCAGCCGGTCGCCCGTGTAGCTGCAGGTGGCCGTGGTCCCCGGCTCGTAGTTCAGGGCGAACAGGTAGTTCATGATGTCCCGGCCGATCTGCTCCTCGTTGTAGTAGTACAGCGATTCCTTCACTTCCTGCAGCGTCTGGTAGTTGTACATGCGCCGCAGCGAGTCCAGGAAGCCCTCGGGGATCTGCTTGCCCAGTTCGGAGCGGGTGCGCGTGAAGAAGCGCATCAGCGTGTCCATGGTGATCATCTGGCCGTCGCGCCCGAAGGTGGAGATCAGGTCGTGGAAGATGTCCAGGGCGTCGCGGCCGCTGAAGCCCTTGTCGCCCTCGGTCTCGGCCTCGGCGATGATGCGGCGGCGGCGGCCGGCGGTGAAATTGCGGCGGTCCTCCTCGTCCAGCCAGGAGGGGATGCGGCCGGTGTAGATGGACATCTTCAGCAGCAGCAGGCTCTCGTCGCAGAACAGCTCGTACTTGGAGGCGTCGTCGATCCAGTCGCTCATGGCCGGCGACTTGGTGTTCAGGCGGCTGGAGATGATCACCCGCGCGAAGTTCTCCAGCACCCGGGGCAGGAACAGCTCGCCCACGTGGCGGCCGAAGACCTCGCGGTAGATCTCCACCTCGGTGGACGAGTCCAGCACGTACGAGATGTTGATGAACTCGATGCGGTCGGTCAGGGACTGGAAGCCGCGGATGTTCTTGTTGTCCTCGGGGTTCATCACCCCCAGGAACAGCGAGTTCACGTTCTCCTCGATCTCGTCAACCTTGTGCACCCCGTCGCTGATGATGTTGTGCATCTCCAGCAGGCGGTCCTTGTTGTAGCCCTTGATGTCCATCAGGGCGAAGATGCCGTTGTTGGTGCGGGCGTAGCGGGAGAACAGGTAGCGCACCTGGTTGCTGTCCTGCAGCACGGCCGAGATGCGCCGCTGCAGCTGGGGGTTGGTCAGCACCGGCTGGCGGATGACGCGGTCGCCGGGGTTCCAGACGGTCACGCCCTCGCCCTGGCGCCGGTTGAACACGTAGGGCCGGGCGTGGATCATGCGGAAGACCAGCGCCGGGTCGCCCAGGCGGTGCAGCAGGGCGTGGTACAGCGACTCGCAGATGGTGCAGGGCGCGGTCTTGAAGACCCAGTCGTAGTCCTTGCCGCCCGAGAGGTTCCACTTGAACTCGTCGTTGCCGAACAGCTCGTCGAAGAAGGCGGGGCGCGCCTCCTTGGGGATCATCACCAGCGGGTTGTCGTGGCTGGGGCAGGGCACCTCGATGAAGCCGCGGTCCACCGGCGGGCGCTCGGCGCGGCGCGGGCGGCCTCGGGGCGCTCGGGCCGGTCGGACTGGCCGGGGCGGGCGTCGTCCACCAGCTTCTGGGCGGCGTCCCAGTCGCAGAGCAGCCGCGCCAGCTGGTCGACGATGGGGCCGCTCTCCTCGCTGGTCTCGCCCAGCACGTTGCGGTCCAGGTGCCAGACCACCTCGTAGCGGCAGCCCTCGGGGCTGTTGGCGTACTCCTCGAACCGCTGCAGCAGGTTGTTCAGGAAGATGGACTTGCCGCAGCCCGGGGGGCCGTCGAACAGGTAGATCTTGTTCTGCTGCGTGCCGCCCCGGAAGCCGGCGATCATGTTCATCAGCCGGTTGGCGAAGATGCGGTCGGCGAAGAACGGATTGTCGGTGTTCTCCACGAACAGGCGCGTGCAGTCGAAGGCGATGAAGTTGATGGACTCGGGGTCGCCGGGGTACTCGTCGTGGCCCTCGCCCACGTAGGCCTGCACCATGTCGTGGAAGACCTGGTGCACGTTGCGGATCAGGCGCTCGGGGTGTTCCTGCAGGTGCAGCAGGAACTCGTCGAACGTGATCGTGCGCGTGACGTCCTGGCCCCGTTCGGCCTCGGTCAGACGCTGCATCGCCTTGCGGACGTGGTCCATCCTCAGATCAGCCCCTTGCTGAGCTTTTTGTCCTTCATCGTGTAGCGTACGCGTTGCCATTGGATCTCCGGTTCGGCCGGCCGGTCGCCGCCGCCCAGGCCCGGCAGGCTGGGCTGTCCGGCGTCCGGCGCGCGGTCGGGCTTCCTGATCGACTTCACCTCGGTGGTCTCGAGCATCACCTTGCCGCCCCAGAGGTACTCGATCCCCAGCAGGGTGTTGTGGATGAAGTCCCGCACCAGGGGCTTGCCCTCGAAGTGGTGCACCAGGTAGAGGGCGTCCTGGCCGGTCTTGGCCAGGTCCACCGTCACGTGGGGCGGATGGTATAGCTTCTCCTCGATCATGCTGCGGTAGGCGCCGGCGTTGCGGCTCTTGACGTACCAGCGCCAGACCATGCGCTGCTCGTCCAGCACGCGGTCGGCCACGAACAGGCGGTGGCGGTCCACGAAGTCCTGCTCCAGGAACGTGCTGACGAAGAGGTAGTCGTTCAGGTTCTCCCGCACCCGGAAGATGTAGTCGCGGCCGGTGCCGGTGCCCTCGTCGAAATGCCGGCGCTGGTCGGCGTCCAGCAGCGACAGGAAGGCGCGGCTGTAGCGGCCCTTCTCGCGCCGCCTCCTCGATGAAGTAGAACAGCCGCATCCCGAGCGCGTACGGGTTCAGGCCCACGCGCGGCATGGAGGTGACCATGGCGTTGACGCGGGCGAAGTCCACCTCGTGGCCGGCGATGCGGTCGTCGCGCATGAACAGGGTTTCGTGCCAGTAGCTGGCCCAGCCCTCGTTCATGATCTTGGTGCGGATCTGCGGCTGGAAGTACATGGACGTCTCGCGCACGACCTGCACCACGTCCTTCATCCAGCGGTTCTCGTCGCTGTTCAGGAACGGGCTGTGCTCCAGCAGGAACGCCATCAGGTCCCGGTCCTGCGGGTGCTCGGCGTGGGCGGACTTGGCGAACATGGCGCCGAACTCCGGGTGGCGCCGGGTGATCTCGCGGAAGAAGACCTCCTCGCCGTCGTCGCCGTGCTCGCGGCAGGCGGCGTTGAAGCGCTCGATCTCCTTCACGTAGTCGTTGGTGCGCACCTTCTTGACGTCCTGCAGGAAGACGTCGAAGTACCAGTCGACGCGGCGGCTCGAGGCCGTTGGTGTCCGGCCGGTGCAGGCGCGAGAGCGCCCCGTGGAAGTCCACCAGGTTGTCGATGGAGCGGGCGAACTCGATGACGTAGTCCACCCAGCGCCCGTGCTCGCTGCGCAGGCGGGCGACGGCGCGCTTGTCGGCCAGGGCGCGGCCGGCGAAGTCGTCGTCCCAGGTGTGGCGGAAGAACAGGTTGTTCTGGAAGAAGTCGATGTGGCCGATGACGTGGTAGAAGATCATCACGTTCAGCCAGTCGGGATTGTTGTCGTTGTAGAAGCTGATGGCCGGCCGCGTGTTGATGACGGTCTCGTAGGGGTTGCTGGGGTACAGCTCGTAGCGGCCGCGGCCCTGCAGCACCTCGACGTCGTGCACCCAGTAGTCGTACATGGTGGGGATCATGACCTTGGGCGACAGTTCGAGCATGTCGCGGTTGGTCACGATGTACTCGAGGGTCTCGTCCCCGAAGCGCAGCCCGGCGTCGCGGGCGCGCTCCTTGCATCCCTCCATGATGGCCTTGGCGTGCTGGTCGATCAGCTGCATGCCGTATCCTATTCCGCGATCAGCTTGCGGATGCCCTCGATCAGGCGGGACTCGTCCGCGTCCTCGGGCACCACGTCCAGGCGGAGCACGTCCTTCCGCTTCTCCAGCAGACCGGACTTCTTCAGGTACTTCTCGACCTCGGTGTCGCTCTTGGCGCCGTAGGGGCTCTGGGCCACGGTGACGCCGACGCGGGCGGCGTAGCCCAGCATCTTCTCGATCTCGGGGATGGTCTCCTTGCCCTCGGTGTCCCAGTCGTCGCCGTCGGTGCCGTGGAACACGTAGATGTTGTAGTCGCGCTCCAGGTTCTCCTTCGCCACGATCTCGTTCACCAGCCGGAAGGCCGACCCCACCTTGGTGCCGCCGGCGACGCGGCTGTTGTAGTAGGTGTAGAAGTCGTCCACCTCCTTGGCCTCGGTGTCGTGGAGGATGAACCGCGACTCCACCTGGCCCTCGTACTGGTAGAGGATCCAGCTGTAGATCATCACGTGCTGGCTGACCACCAGCTCGGTGGGGCGTCCGCTCATGGAGCCCGAGTAGTCGCGCAGGAAGAAGATCACCGCCTGGGACTCGAAGTCCTTCTCCTTGGAGAGGATGCGGTAGACCTTGTCCTTGGGGCCGAACATCAGCTCGGCCGGGTCGGGCGGCTGGGCCTCGGTCACGCGGCCCAGCGCGATGTTGGTGCCGATGATGCGGCGCAGGGTGGCCTTCTTGTCCAGGAGCTGGCCGAAGCCGCGGTGGCGGTCGGTCAGGTCGTAGGTGAAGCGGGTCAGCGAGCGCTTCTTGCCCTTGTCCTGGAGGTTGGGCAGCTTGAACTGCTCGGTCAGGATGCGGCCCAGGTCGTAGGCGTTGGACTCCATCTCGTGGGGGCCGCCCTCGCCCTGGCCGGGCCCGGCGCCGTCGCCCTCGCCCTCCTGGGGACGCACGGGCTGCTCGCCGATGACCTCGCCCTCCTCGCCCTCGCCGGTGCCGCCGGCCTCGCCGCCGCTCTCCTCCTGCTCGGCGAACTTGTTGTCGTGGACGAGCTTGTCCTCGACCGTGGTGGGCACCACCACCACCTTGTTCTTGCCGCCGCGGCCGGGCTTGACCAGGCGGCCGATGCGGATCTTGCGGGGGAAGCCGTCCTCCTCGCGGCGGGCGTCGCGCTCCATCAGGTCGTCCAGGGAGCGGATGTGCACGGCGTAGGCCTCGCGCGGCGGGGCCATGGCCTGCAGCCAGGACAGGTCGGCGTAGGCGTAGACGTCGGTGCGGACGCGGCGCAGGAACTCGATGCCCGGGGTGGGCTCGGCGTCGGGCGGCGCCTCCGGCAGGGCGTGGTCGCCGCCGGCCTCGATCTCGGCGCGCAGGCGGGCCTCGCGCCCCGGGTCCAGCCCGAGGGCCGCCAGTTCGGCCAGCAGTGCCCGTGCGCGCGGGTCCATGTCAGTTCTCGTCTTCCTGGGTGCAGAAGTACTCGATGGTCTTCTGCGCGCAGGTCCGGCAGTAGCCCAGCTTGCCCAGCATGGTGTCGATCATGCGGTCGTAGAGCTTCTGGTTCTCCTCGTTGGTGCGGTTGGCCAGGGCGCCGATCAGGCTGCCCGCGCCGGCGATGTCGCTCTTGAGGCGCACGTCGGTGACGGCCTTGACCAGCTCGAGGTTGTCCATGAAGTCGTAGTTGGGATCGATGCCGATCTTCTGCCCGTAGATCTTGCGGATCGAGGTGCGGAAGCACTCGCGCTGCTCCTCGGTCTTCAGCTGCAGGCGCTCCTCGATGCTCTTGATGAACCGCTCGTCCACCTTCAGGGCCCGCAGCTCGTTGGTCTGGGGATCCTTGTACTTCCACATCTTGTCGGGGCCCGAGCTGCTCGGCGTCGATGCCGATGATCATGTTGACGTAGTTCATCACGTCCTTGCGGATGGCCTGGGGCTCGTCCATGTAGGCGTTGAACATCTCGGTCATGATCCGCTCGCGGTACAGGCCCTTGGCGGTCTTGAGGTCCTCCAGGTACTTGGCGCGGTCGTTGTTGTCGTGGACGTAGTCGAGGATCACCCGCTCGAGGGTCTTGAACACGTCGTAGGCGAACATGCAGCGGCCCTCGTTGGTCTCGCTGCTCTCGACCATCAGCTGGATGGCGCGGCCCAGGTTGCGCTGGCCCAGCCCCTTCTGGCCGAAGCGGTTGGTGATGTCCGTGTCCTGGCTCAGGGTGTCGATGACCTCGGCCAGGGTCTTGATGGACTTCTCGCCCGCCACCTCGCCCGCGGCCAGCTTCATCATCTCGATCGGGCGTCAGCTTCTCGTTGTGGGGCAGGCGGGTGAGGATGGCCGACACGCTGGCCGCGTAGTTGAGGTTCGGGTCCTGGTGCAGGTCCTCGCGGGTCAGCGTGGTCTTGGTCTCGCTGCCGATGGCGTACTGGGTCAGCTCGTACTGCAGCCGGTAGTTGGTGTTGTGGCTGATGTAGCTGATGCGGCAGCGGTCGACGATGGGCGCCTCCTCCTTCTCGGCCAGGAAGCGGTTGAACTCGCTGTTGTTGCTGGTGGCGACGATCAGCATGTCGATGGGCCACTTGTAGCCGTCGATCTCGATGGTGCGGTTCTGGATCACGCCCAGGTAGACCTGCACCAGGTCCTTCTTGTTCTTGAACATCTCGTCGGCGAAGTGGATGCCGCCGCCGGCCACCCGCGCCAGGGCGCCCCGCCGCAGGTCGAAGCGGTAGGGGTTGTTGGTGTCGGTGATGTGCAGCAGGCGCTGGATCGACTCCTCGCCCAGCAGGTCGACGGCGCTGGAGGTGATCTTGTCCTTCGCCGGGTACTTGCCGGTGACGGTGCCCAGGCTCTCGGTCAGGGGCACGGGGATGATCTCGATGTCGCTGCGGGCATCAGCTCGACGTCGCCGTCGCAGTGGTCGCGCAGCTCGTTCCAGATGTAGCCGGTGCAGGCGCCCAGGGGGCGGTAGTTCTCGTAGATGCGGTCGAGCTGGGCGTCGTCCAGGCCGATCTTGCGGGCCAGCCAGCCGCGGTTCTCGGCCGGGTCGTCGAAGAGGTTCATGGCGAGGATGGCGGGGTCCTCGTAGGTCTGGCTCTCGATGGTCGTGATCTTGCCGTATGACCCGATTTTGTCCAGCCCGGTGAAGCGGAAGGTGTACTTGCGGTTGCCTTCGCGGGCCAGGAACTCGCGGTAGAGCCGGCTCACGTACTCGACGAAGAAGGTCTTGCCGTTGCCGGGCTCGCCCACCAGCACGTAGGCCATCTCGGACGAGCTGCCGCCCTCGGCGGCGTCCTTGACGTAGGAGACGAAGCTGTTGATCTCGTCGTACATGCCGACGATGTGCTTCTTGCCCTCGCGGAAGATCTTGAAGTCGTAGGTGGTCTTGCCGTTGACCACGACCTTCTCGATCGGCCCGTCCAGGATCATGCGGCTGATGGCCTGGAACGCGTTCTCGAAGACCCGCTCGCCGGACTTCAGCGCCAGCAAGTGGTTCTGCAGCGTGTTCTTCTTCTCGACGGCCATGTTCGACTCCCATCCGTGGCTCGCGCACCATCGTCACCGGAAAGGGCGGCGGTCCCCGCCGCAGGGACCGGGGCAAATCCGGTCCGCATCCGCAAGGGGCGTGCCGAAACGGAAGTGACGATATATCAAGGGATAGGCGACTTCCGCGCGGCGCGGCCGGAACGGGCCGGCGCCTCTGGCATCAAGGAAAGAATTCCAGCGGATGGGCGCCACTGTTAATCCGCCGGCGAGTGCCGGCGGCGGCATCGACGCTGGCCACCGCCCGGCGCATGGGCTATATCAGGATGACGGCCGCCGCGGCGGCCCACCCGTTGACGTCTGCAGCGATTTCCCGGAGGCAAGAGATGTCCAAGACGATCCGTGTGCTGCTCGTGTCCGTCGTGCTGCTGGTCGCCGCCACCGCGGCGGCCGCCGACGCGCCGCCCTTCACCCTGGCCCGGTTCCTGGAGGTGCCGGTGATCACCTCGCCGGCGGTGTCGACCGACGGCGACGCAGGTGGCCTACCTGGTCACCTGGCGCGACCTGAAGGCGGACAAGCGCGAGACGCGGCTGTGGCTGGCGGACGTGGAGCACGGCACCACGCGGCAGCTCACCTTCACCGACGCCGCCGTGGGCGGCCTGGCCTGGCGCCCCGACGGCTGCGCTGAGCTTCCTGCGCGACGACGACGGCACGACCCAGGTCTGGATCAATCCCCTGGACGGCTCCGAGCCGCGGCCGGTGACCTCGCTGCCGGCGGACGTCGAGCGCCTACTGGTGGTCGCCCGACGGCAGCGCGCCTGGCGGTGCTGGCGGTGCCGCCCGAGCCGGACGAGGCCGAGCCCGACAGCGCGGCCGGCGATCCCCGCGACCAGCAGGTCTACCCGGTGCCCAACGACCGCGCCGACTGGGAGGTGCGCGACCGCCTGGAGCATCCCGACGAGTACGCCCAGCTCTACGTGGTGGACGCCGGACGCCGACCACGGCCGACGCCGAGCCCGCTGACCCACGGCCCCCTGGCACCCGTACCACGCGGCCTGGTCGCCCGACGGCAAGCAGATCGCCCTGACCTTCAACGCCCGCTTCAGCTCGCTGGTCGACGAGGACCAGCAGATCGCCCTGGTGGACGCGGCCAGCGGCGCGGCGCGAGATCATCACCCCCGACGACCGCCACGCCTCCCTGGCCGCCTACAGCCCCGACGGCAAGCAGCTGGCCTACTACCAGGACCGGGACGCGGCCCTGCGCGCCTACCAGAACCTGAAGGACATCGTGGTGCGCGATCTGGCCTCGGGTGCGACCCGCGTGGTCACCGCCGCCACGCGGATGACCCTGGGCGGCACCGGCGTCGACGCCCGGACACGGCGCCGGTGTGGGGCGAGGGCGGCCGCGCCCTGTACCTGCCCGCGGCCGAGGGCACGACCTACGACCTGGTGCGCGTGGACACCAAGGACGAGAACATCAAGAAGATGACCGACCTGGCGGGCAACCTGGCGGGCCTGGACATCGCCGGCGGCACGTGGCCTACGTGGAGAGCAGCCTGGACAAGCCGGGCACCCTGTACGCGGGCAAGCCGGGCGGCAAGGCGACGGCCCTGGCGACGACCGAACGACGCGGTGGCCGAGTACGGGCTGCAGCCGGCCACCCTGCTGCACCTGCCGGGCTACGACGGCGGGAAGGTGGACGCCTTCCTGTTCCTGCCCCCGGGCGCCGGCCGGACCGACAAGCTGCCGGCCATCATCGAGATGCACGGCGGGCCCTACTACCGCTACGGCAACGCCTGGACCACCCGCTACCCCTGGCAGGTGCTGGCGCGCGAGGGCTTCGCCGTGGTGATCGTCAATCCGCGGGGCGGCACCGGCTACGGCGTCGACGCCCTGCGCGGCGTGTACCGCAACTTCGGCACCGACGACTTCAAGGACATCATGGCGGCGGTGGACGCCCTGGTGGAGCAGGGCACCGTCGATCCGGACCGGCTGGGCTTCACCGGCTACAGCTACGGCGGCCTGATGACCGACGTGGTGGTCAGCCGCACCGGCCGCTTCAAGGCGGCCGTGTCCATCGCCGGCATCTGGGACTTCGTCTCGGCCATGGGCGAGAACAACCCGCAGCTGTTCATCGACAGCTACGACCAGCCCTGGGCGGCGGACCTGCAGCGCATGTGGGAGCACAGCCCGGTCTCGCGGGCGGCGGACATCACCACGCCGACCCTGGTGATGCACGGCACGGCCGACGAGGCGGTGGACCCGCGCCAGTCCATCGAGATGTTCAGCTACCTGCAGCTGAACGGCGTGCCCAGCCGCCTGGTGCTGTACCCGGGCGAGGGCCACGGCATCAACCAGCCGAGCCACATGATCGACTACCAGACGCGCGAGCTGCAGTGGTTCCGGCACTACGTGCTGGGCGTGGAGGACGCCGCGGGGGCCGAGCCGCCGCTGCCGGTGGAGCCGCGGTAGGTCCGGGCGCGAAGGGGCCGGTCGGCGTGGCGCCGGCCGGCCCTTCGCATGTCAGGGGCGGTGGCCTATTCGTAGCTCTTGGGCACCGCGCAGATGAACACGAAGGGCTCGTCGCCGGTGTTGCGGAACTGGTGCACGTCCTGGGGCGCGACGAAGGCGAAGTCGCCCTGTTCCAGGGGGTTGAGGTTGCCCTCGGCGTCCACCAGGGCGCCCCGGCCGCTGATGACGTAGTTGACGTGCTCCACGTCGTGCCGGTGGTGGGGCGAGTGGCCCGCCCGGCGCCAGGGTGAAGACGCGGAACGAGAAGTTGGGGACGCCGTCGGCGCTGCCGATCACCAGCTGCTTGGTGATGCCCGCCACGCCGTCCATGTCGACGGAGGTCTTCTCGACCTCCTGCAGCTTGCGGATGATCACGGGTGTTCTCCTTGGGGTCCCGGGGTGTCTCCTTGCTCGCCGCCCATGATAGCCGCGGACCGCCGCCGGCGCACGAGAACCCGCCGCAGGAGGACGACCGGCCGTGTCCGACGACCTGGTGATCAACAACGGCGTGACCATCCCCGCCGACGAACTGACCTACGCCGCCAGCCGCTCGTCCGGCCCCGGCGGCCAGCACGTGAACACGCGGACACCCGCATCCAGCTGCGCTGGAACCCCGGCCGAGAGCCGCGCCCTGACCGACGCCCAGCGGGCGCGCGTGCTGCGGGCCCTGGCCTCGCGGCTGACCGACGCGGGGGAGATCATCCTGGCCAGCGACGCGCACCGCAGCCAGCGCCGCAACCGCGACGAGGTGCGGCAGCGCCTGGCCCAGCTGGTGCGCGAGGCGCTGGTGCCGCCCAAGCCGCGCAAGCGGACGCGGCCGACCCGGGCGTCGAAGCAGCGGCGGGTGGACGAGAAGAAGAAGCGGGGGCAGATCAAGAAGAGGCGGGGGAAGGTCAGGGGGGAGGAGTAGGCGATCCGGACTCGTCGGTCCAACTACCGGCGGCGAAGAAACCTGCATAAGAATAAATATGCCAATGCCTTACGTGGATTTTGCGTCCATGCCTGAAACGACACCGGCCGGACCCAAGGCCCGGCCGGTTCCTCCCGCCTTCCCCCACGGACATCGCGGATCTAGAACGCCCACCTCGCCGAGACGTCACGCTGCGCCCCGGCCTGGGCACCTCGTCCCCGGCCGCCAGGCCGCCCACCGGCAGCACCGCCTCCCGCGTCAGGTGGTCCCAGTACAGACGATCGAAGAGGTTGTCCACCAGCACCCGCAGGGTGAGCTGCGCCAGCGGCCGGGCCTCCACGCCCACGTGCCACACCGTCCAGCCGCCGGTGCGGTCCTCGCCGAACAGGGGATCGATCTTGGGCTGGTCGGCGGCGAACTGCAGGCCGGCCCGCAGCCACCAGCCGCCCTGGCGCACGCGCCAGCCAGCGCACCTCGGCCTGGCCGCCGAAGGCGGGGATCTCGGGCAGGGCGCGCCCGTCGGTGGTGTTGCGGCCCAGCACCCAGGCCAGGGACACGGGCACGCGCACGCGGCCGTGGGGCCGGACCTCGGCGTCCAGCTCGCCGCCCACCAGCCGGGCGTCGCGGTTGACGTAGCCCTTGATGACGTCGTCGAGGGTGTCGCCGTTCACGTCCTGGCGGGCGATGACCGTGGGCAGGATGTAGTCGGTCACGCGGTCGTGGAAGGCGGTCACGGCGACGGTCGCCCGTTCGCGGGCCACCGACACGCCCACCTCGCTCTGCCAGGCCTGCTCGGCCTTCAGGGTGGGGTTGCCCACCAGGTAGCCGCCCGGAGCGGGGGCGAAGGCCAGGTAGCGCTCGCCGATGCCGGCCGGCCGCCCGGCCAGGCCCGAGCGCACGTGCCAGGCCAGGCCGGCGCCGCGGCCGCCGTCCAGGCGCAGGGCGGCCTGACCCACGGTCTCGGTGCGGTCGGTGGTCGCCGCGTCGGCGCCGTACCAGCGCACGTATTGCTGGCGCACGGTCATCCCGCCCAGGCTGGCGTCGTCGGCGGCGCGGGCCTGGCTGTCGTAGCCGTCGAGGCGGCCCGACAGGATCAGGCGCAGGTCCGATGTCGGCCGCCAGCGCGCCTCGGCCAGGCCGCCGTAGGTGGTCTGCCGGGCGTCGGGCCACATGTGGTCCCAGTACGTGATGTCCATGGCGGTCATGAACCGGGAGCGCAGGGCGTCCTGCTGCACCTGGGTGACGTCGGCGCCCAGGCGCAGGTCCAGGCCGCCGGCGTCCAGGTCGGCGCGGGCGCGGCCGGCCCAGGTGTCGGTCTGTCCGTTGGTTTCCGCGTGCATCATCCCGTAGTTGGGCTTGTCGCGGTTGTCCATCAGGTGGTCCACCGCCGAGAAGCCGCCGGTCACCTCCAGCTTCGCCAGGGCGCCGTCGCCCTCCTGCCGCCAGCCGGCGTTGCCGATCCACACGTCGGTGTCCCGGTTGTCCATGGGCAGCGCCGTGTAGACGATGTCCTTTTCCTTCACGTAGTTGACCGCACCCCAGAGCCGCTTGCGGTCCGCGGGGCGCCAGCCCACGGACAGGTTGGCCGTGCCCTCCTTCAGGCCCGCCGGGACCACGCGGTCATCGGGCGCGGTGTAGTCCTCCAGGCGTCGCCAGCCCGCCGTGGCCCGCAGGTCCAGGCGGTCGGTGCCGCCCCGCGACGCCGCCCTCGGCCCGCCGGCCGTCCCGGGCGGACTCCCAGCCCGCTTCCAGGAACGGGCGCCAGCCCGCGGGCGATCCGGGCCGGCGCTCGTAGTCGGGGTCGGCGGTGATGGCGCCGGCGATGCCGCCCGCGCCGGCCTCGACGCCCGCCTCGCGGGTGACCGAGAACGACGGCGCGGACAGGGTGGACAGGTAGGTGACCGGCGGGTCCATGCGCCCGGGGCAGGCGCCGTGCAGGGGGACGGCGCCCATCAGGGTGCGCACCCGTTCGTAGCCGAGGCCGCGGATCACCGGTTCGGTGCCGCCGGGGGCGCGCCGCACCATGGCAATGCCCGGCAACTGCTCCAGGGCCTCGCCCAGGTTGCCGTCGGCGTGCTCTGCTCAGCCAGGCTGCGGACACGCAGGCCGCCGCTCCACACGAACGGCGTGGCGACCACCGTCAGGTCGGGCACCGTGGCGCGTGCGGTGTCGGGGGACGCGGGCGCGGCGACCAGGGCGGCCGGCGCGAGGGCCAGGACGAGGCAAACCCCGACGATCGGACGGAACGCAGGCATGGTGTCCTCCGTGATCGAGACGGCTGCTCCCCTGCAGACGGATATCAGGGAATGATATGAGGTTGCGGCCAGGATTCAACCCAGCGGCGGGGTGGGTGATCGGTCCCCGGGCGGCGCGAAGCTGAGGGTGCCCAGCAGCGAACCGTTGGCGGCGACCTCCCGACCAGGTAGGCCGTGGCCGCGGCCGTGACGCCCACCCAGTCGCGCCAGAACACCGTCGCCGCCAGCACCGCGGCGATGCCCGCCACCTCCACCAGCGCGGCCCAGGTGATGGGCCCGGTGGTCGCGCCGGGCCACCAGCAGCGATCGTTGCAGGGACAGCAGCACGCTCAGCGCCGGCATCAGCACGATGATGCGCAGGGGCGTGTGGGCGAAGGCCGCCAGGTCGGGCGACAGCCCCGACACCCGCTGGAGCCACACGTCGGCCAGGGGCGTCAGCGCGATGGCGGCGAACCCGGCGGTGGCCAGCAGCCCCAGCAGGCCCGCGAACCGCCGGACCCGGACCAGGTTGTCCCACGAGCGCCCCAGCAGGGCGATGGCCACCTCCTGGTAGCTGAGCCCCGGCGTGCGGAAGATGAACACCAGCGCGTTGATCACCGGCAGCACCGCCAGCGACTCCAGCGAATGGCGCGCCTGGCCCATGAAGAAGGTCACCACCGGCTGCACCGCCAGGGCGATGGTGGACGTCAGGGCCAGGGGACGATAGAAGCGGTGGATGTCGCCCGAAGGTGGGCGGATCGGACGCTGGCCGTGGCCAGGACGCTGCGGATGGTGCCCGCGGCCATGATCGCGGCTGGCGACGCGCCTCGGCCACCACGCCGGCGGCCAGGGCGCAGCCGCCCACCGCGGCGCCCGGCAGGTCGGTGGCGGCACGGACCATGATGGCGGTGATCGCCATGGTGGACAGGCGCACCGCCGTGCCCCAGGCCACGCGGCGGGTCAGGCCGGCGCGGATCAGCAGGCCCTGGCAGAAGCGGCGGAAGCCGATGGCCGCCGGCCAGGGCAGCAGCAGCACCAGGGCGCGGTGGGCCAGGTCGGCCACCTTGGGGTCCAGGCCGATCAGGCGGCGGGCCACCAGGGTCCAGACCGGGCCCGTCAGCAGCAGCACCATGGCCGCGGTGATGCCGCCGTTGAGCCACCACATGAAGGTCCGCAGGCGGCGGTAGCTTTCGGCGCCGTCGACCAGGGCCGTCGACGCGCTCATCATCATGATGACCGGGGCCTCGACGATGATGGCCAGGGAGAACGCGACGCCGTAGGCTGCCAGGTTGAACTTGGGATCGGGCAGGCGCGCGATCACCGCCGCGAGGAACGGTCCCTCGACGGCCATCATCAGCCAGGTGGCCTGCATGGGCAGCCAGAAGCGCACCAGGCGCGGCAGGGGGATGGGCGTGGTCATGGCGGCGAAGGTAAGTGCGGGCGGGCGTTCCGCCAAGGGTGGGTGGACGCCCCGGCTCCGGCCCGCGCACGCGAACTGCAACACCAGGGGCCCGAGTCCGTACAGGGGCCGCAACCACCGGGGAGACCGGCCCCGCGCCTGCGGCGGCCACGATGAAAGGATCCGAGACATGACGAGGGGAACGAAGGCGGCCGGGGCCACCCTGGCCGCGGCGCTGCTGCTGTCCATCGGCGCGGTCCTGCCGGCCGCGGCGGCCGACGACGCCAGGTGGGACGGCGTGCCCGTGGTGGCCAACGGCGCCGAGCCTGCGAACGGGCGCCGCACCGTGCAGCTGCAGGAGCGGTGGCGGGCCGGCGGCGAGGACAGCGAGGAATTCTTCGGCCTGATCTCCCAGTGCGTCGTCGGCGACGACGGCACCGTCTACCTGCTGGACACGCGCCTGAGCGAGGTGGCGGTCTTCGCCCCCGACGGCGAGCGCCGGGGCAGCCTCAGCCGCGAGGGCGAGGGCCCCGGCGAGACCCGCATGCCCGTCAACCTGCTGTTCCTGCCCGACGGCAACCTGGGCCTGGTGCAGCTCTTCCCCGGCCGCATCGTCGAGGTGGGTCTGGACGGCACGCCCCAGGGCACCATCGACTTCGGCGACAAGACCGAGGGCGGGTTCCTGCAGCTCTTCGACTGCATGGTCCAGGGGGATCGCCTGGTGGTGGCGGGCATGCAGATGCAGCCCCAGCCGCCGGCGGGGCAGATCCGCACCAGCTTCGCGGCAGCCTACACCCTGGACGGCAAGGAGGCCGTGCGCTACGAGGAGATCCGCCGGGAGATGGACTTCAGCCAGTTCAAGTGGGTGGAGGACGACCAGGACCAGATCGAGTTCCGCAAGGCGGTGGTGGGCGCCGACGGCCGGGTCTACGTGGCCGGGAAACGCAACGCCTACCGCATCGACGTCTTCCGGCCCGACGGCACGCCGGACCGGGTGATCACCCGCACCTACGAGCACCGGCAGCGCACCCCCGAGGAGCTCCAGCACAACCAGGACATGATGGCCACCCGGCTCAGCCGCCTGCCCGACGCCAAGTTCGAGATCTCCAAGACCGAACCGGACATCGCGGCCCTGCGCCTGGGGCACGACGGGAATATCTGGGTCGAGAGCAGCCGCGGCGGCGTCGACCAGCCCGAGGGCGTCTTCTTCACCTGGGACGTGTTCGACCCCGACGGCAAGTTCGTCGAGCAGGTCTCGGCCGCGTGCCCCGGCGACGGACTGGACGACATGATGCTGTGGACCGCGGACGGGGCCGTGCAGGTGACGGGCTTCCAGAGCGCGGTGCAGGCCCTGCAGAACGGTGGCGCCGGGAACGGCGAGGCGGACGAGGACGCCAAGCCCATGGAGGTCGTCTGCTACGAGGTCGTGGGCCGGTAGCCGCGCCGCCTGCTTCGCGCTAACTTGCCGGCGCCCAGGAGGCGAACCATGACCGACATCGGCTTCATGACCGGCGCCGTGCGCGAGTTCCGGCGCCTGCAGGATCTGGCCGAGCGTGCCCTGGCCCAGGTGGACGACGAGGGCTTCTTCCGCGTCCGCGGCGAGGACGGCAACAGCCCGGCGGTGCTGGTCAAGCACGTGGCGGGCAATCTGCGCTCGCGCTGGCGGGACTTCCTGACCAGCGACGGCGAGAAGCCCGACCGCCGCCGCGACACCGAGTTCGAGCTGGACGAGGCCGACGACCGCGCGGCCCTGATGGCCCGCTGGCGGGACGCCTGGGCCATCCTGCACGACGCCCTCGATCCCCTGGACGACGGCGATCTCGAACGCACGGTGACCATCCGCGGCGAACCCCACACGGTGCTGCAGGCGGTCAGCCGCCAGCTCACCCACTACGCCTACCACGTGGGGCAGATCGTGCTGCTGGCGCGGCTGGAGGCGGGCGCGGCCTGGCAGAGCCTGAGCGTGCCCCGGGGCAGGTCGCAGGCGTTCAACGCGGCGCCCAAGCGATACCTCGACGGCGAGGGCTGATCCACGCTAGAATCGGGGCATGGACCTGCCCCTGTACATCACCTGCTGCGCCGCGGCCAAGGACCCCACCCCGGGCCTGCTGCCGGCTGCCTGGCGCTACCGCAGTTCGCGCATCGAGGCCGTGCTGGCCCTGGCGGTGGAGCACGGGGCGTCGTTCCGCATCCTCTCGGGCGAATACGGGCTGGTGGCGGCGGGCGAGCCCATTCCCGACTACGATCACCTGCTGACGACCGGCGAAGTGGACGCCCTGGCCGACCGGGTGGCCGTCCAGCTGCGGGCGGTCGCGCCCTTGCGCGTCGTGTGCTTCAGCCGTGCCGCCGACGAGGACGCCGCGGCCCAGGCCTACCGCGCCTGCTGCGAGGAGGCCTGCCGCCGCGCCGACGTGCCCTGCCGGGTGGTGCTGGTGCCGGCCGGCCCGGTGAACATGGCCATGCTGGAGATGATGGGGTGACGATCATGAAACGATGGATGCTGACGGCGGCGGTCCTGCTGCTGGCCGCCGGGTGCGGCAACGGCGGCGGCGAGCAGGCCCTGGGCGAAAAGGAAGCCAAGCCCGTGCCCGCGCCCGATCCCCTGGTGGGCGTCTGGCTGGAGCCCATCCCCGGCCAGGACGGCTGGCAGGGCTGGCAGTTCGAGGCCGACGGGACCGCCCGCGCCGTGGACATGTTCAGCTTCGAGGGCCTGCGCTGGGAGCGGTTCGCGCCCGACTCGCTGCGGATCTGGTCGCGGACGGCGCGGTACCCCGAGCCGGTGGCCGAGACCTACGGGATCGCCCTGACGACCAGCGACTCCACTCGATTCCTCCGGAGCTCGGTCGATTCGGCCGGCGGCGGCCCGGACGCGGCCGCGCTGCCCGGCATGCCCAGCCTTCGCCGCCTGGTCCTGACCGCGCCGGGCGGTCTGCGCCGCGCCTACGCGGCGCCCACCATCCGCAACGTGGCCGACGGCCTGATCGGCCGCTGGACCGCGGCCGGACGGCCGCTTCGTGGACATCACGCCCGTGGGCGAAGCCGACTTCCGGGTGGCCCTGGGCACGGCCGACTCGGTGGCCGTCTTCACCGGCACCGACGACGGCGACGGCGTCAGCATCGACCGCGACGGCACCCCGACCACCATCCGGCCCGTGTCCGCCGAGCACGGCGAGCACGTGGCCGTCACACCCGGCGGGACCTACGCGCGCGATCTGGGCGCTGCGGTGCGCGTCCGGAGAGAAGTGACCGTGGGCAAGCGCGACAACGATCTCGTCTGGTCCAGCGAGGGCGGCGGCCTGTGCCCCGCCTGCGGGCGGCCGCGGGAGGCCTGCACCTGCCGGCGCGGCGCGCCGGCCGGGACCGCGCGCGCCGACCGACGGCGTGGTGCGCATCTTCCGGGAGAGCAAGGGCCGCAAGGGCAAGACGGTGACGGTGGTGCGGGGCCTGGCCCTGGACGCCGGCGGCCTGGACGACCTGGCGCGCGACCTGAAGCGCGCCTGCGGCACCGGCGGCAGCGTCAAGGACGGCGCCGTGGAGATCCAGGGGGACCAGCGCCAGAAGGTGGCCGAGCTGCTGCGCGCCCGCGGCCACACCGTCAAGCTGGCCGGCGGCTGATCAGGCGTCCGGTTCCATCTGCAGCAGCTGCGATTCGGCGACCAGTCCGGCGCCCGCGCCTTCCAGGCCTCCAGGTGCGGCGTGGCCATGTGGGCCTCCCAGTCGGCGCGCGTCGCCCAGTTCTCGTAGAACAGGAACACGCCCGGCGTCTCCACCGAGACGTGCAGGTCGTACTGCAGGCAGCCGGGATCGCGGCGGCTGGGTTCGACCAGCCCGCGCAGGGCGGCGTAGCACGGCCTCCTCGCGGCCGGGGCGGGCCTTGCTGATGGCGACGATGGTCAGGGGCTTGCTCACGGCGATCCTTTCCTCGGGCGGTGGCGCGGGACGACGCCCGCCAATATAGTGACGATCCCCGACCGGCCAAACACCTCATCCGGGAGACCGCCATGGAACGCTGCGGTTGGGCGAACAACGGCGTCGTCGCCCCATGTACGAGGCCTACCACGACACCGAGTGGGGCGTGCCGGTGCACGACGACCGGCTGCTCTTCGAGTTCCTGATCCTCGAGGGCGCCCAGGCGGGACTGAGCTGGGCGACGATCCTCAACAAGCGGGCCCGCTACCGCGAGGTCTACGACGGCTTCGATCCCGACGAAGGTCGCCCGCTACGACGAGCGCAGGACGGCCGCGCTGCTGGCGGATCCGGGCATCGTGCGCAACCGGCTGAAGGTGGCGGCGTCGGTGGCCAACGCCCGGGCCTTCCTGGCGGTGCAGGAGGAGTTCGGCAGCTTCGACGCCTACCTCTGGCGCTTCGTGGATGGTCGGCCGCGGCAGAACTCCCGGCGCGCGCTGGACCAGGTGCCGGCCCGCACCGACCGAGTCGGACGCGCTGAGCCGCGACCTCAAGCGGCGGGGCTTCAAGTTCGTGGGCAGCACCATCTGCTACGCCTACATGCAGGCGGTGGGCCTGGTCAACGATCACGCAGCGGGCTGCTTCCGCCACGCGGAAGTGGCGCGGCTGCGCTGATTGCGATTCCCGGAATCGTCGCTATCGTGTGGGCGCGTGATCGATCAACGGCGGCGAATGTCCGCCATGCCCCCGAACGAAGGAGAGGAACGTCATGGAGCATAAGCTGCCCAAACTGCCCTACGCCCAGGACGCGCTCGCGCCGCACATCTCGGCCGAGACGCTGGAGTACCACTACGGCAAGCACCACCAGGCGTACGTCAACAACCTGAACAAGATGATTCCGGGGACCGAGTTCGCGGAGCATGGACCTGGTCGAGATCGTCAAGCACGCGCCCGCCGGCGGCGTCTTCAACAACGCGGCGCAGACGTGGAATCACACGTTCTACTTCAACGGCCTGAAGCCGAACGGCGGCGGCGAGCCCACCAGCGACCTGCTCAAGGCCATCGAGAAGACCTTCGGCAGCTTCGCCGAGTTCAAGGACAAGTTCAGCAATTCGGCGGCCACCAACTTCGGCTCGGGCTGGACCTGGCTGGTGAAGAACAAGAGCGGCGTGCTGGAGATCGTCAACACCCACGACGCCGACAGCGCCGTCCGCACCGCCACGCCGCTGCTGACCATCGACGTGTGGGAGCACGCGTACTACATCGACCGCCGCAACGCGCGGCCCAAGTACATCGAGAACTGGTGGAACGTCGTGAACTGGGACTTCGTGGCCAAGAACCTCGGCTAGTTCCCGCACGACAAGGCGTCTGCCCACCGACGGCGGCTCCCTGCGGGGAGCCGCCGTTCGTGCGGGGGACGTCAGCGCACCAGGCGGATGTCGTCGATCTCGAGGGAGGCCGAGTCGGGGGGCGTGATCAGGAACACCGAGAAGTGGTCCACGTCCGTCAGGTCGAAGGGTCGCTTGGACCAGCGGGTGACGGCGTCGGCGACGGGCATGCGTGAAGGTCTGCCACCGGTGGGTGGCGATGAAACGCCTGGACAGCCAGTCGTGGTCGCGGACGCCCTGGAAATCGTCGACGCGCACGCCGAAGGACACGCTGTCGCGGGCGGTGCCCGACGACGCGGACCTTCAACTCCAGGGCGCGGTAGGCGGACCAGTCGTGGGGGAAGCGGCGCATGTTGGCGCCGGGCCACCGCGACGGCGGCCCGCCGGTGATGCGCAGGCCGCGCTTGCCGTCGTAGGCGGCGTCGCCCGGCATGTGCAGTTCGGCGTCGTCGTTGGCGCCCCACAGGGGCCAGTCGTGGCGCGCTCTCGAAGCCGTCGATGCAGCGGGAAGCGTTCCCGGGCCTCGGCCGCGGCGATCATCTTGCCGGGCAGGTTGCGCAGCTGCACCAGCGACGATGGCCAACAGCACGATCAGCAGGGCCAGGCCCAGCCGGCCGACCGCAGTCCGCGCCAGGTCACCCAGCCGACTGACCATGCCCGATGCCCATCAGGTCCAGCAGCCAGTCGTGAAGCAGCGGCGTGCGCCCCACGAACCTGCTGGATGAACTCGATGAGCGCGCCGATCACCGCCGTGGCGATGCCGGCCGCCAGCAGGTGTCCGCGCAGCGGGCCCCTTCCAGTAGAGCATCAGGGTGATGGCCGCCGGCAGCACCAGGTGCATGCGGTCGCCCATGGTGGCGATCAGCACGTTGCGGCGCAGCTCCACCGGGATGGGCACGAAGAAGGGCACCAGCAGGGCCACCATCAGCACGGTCCAGGTCTGCCAGCGGGTGAGCAGGCCGGGGCGGCGGCCAGGCGGGATCGCGGGGGGCGGGGAACATCTCAGGTCCTCGGTTTCCAGGTGACCTGCTTCTTGCCCTGCAGGAACTGCCAGAACGCCACGGCGCTGGCGAAGTTCACCACGCACAGGTAATAGGCCAGGCCCACGAGGCGGGGCGGGGTCTGCTTGTGGCCGGCCATGGAGCGGCCGTAGGCGGCGATGACGTAGAACAGGAACTGCAGCAGCAGCAGCGCGGGCCAGCCGCTGCGGACCGTGGGGGCCCGGCCGGCCAGCGCCCAGTTGGAGACCAGCGCCCCGGCCATGAACACGAAGGCCAGGTAGCGCAGCACCTTGTGGGACCACAGCTGCCAGGCGAACAGGCCGAACCCGAAGGGGTTCAGCAGCGCCGACTTGTCCTTCAGGGCATGGAAGGCGCGCAGGCCCACGCGCACCCGCATGCGGAACTCGTCGCCGGCGTCGGCCAGGGCATCCTCGTAGAGCAGGGCCCGCGGCTCGTAGACCACGCGATGGCCCTTCTGGCGCACGGCCAGGGGCTCGACGAAATCGGGGAGCTGGTCCGCGCGCATGGGGGTCCACAGCTCGCGGCGCAAGGCGTCCACGCCGCCGTCCACGCCCACGATGGAGCCCAGCTGGGTCTCCCACTCGCGCAGCTTGTTCTCGTAGCGCATGTAGGTGGAGCAGCCTTCGCCGGTGAGCGAGCCGTCGGGCGCCTTGTAGACCATGCGGCCGGTGACGTAGCCCACCTCGGGGTCGGCCAGGGGCGCCACCAGGTGGGCGATGGTGTCGGGGCCGTACAGGCTGTTGGCGTCGGAGAACACCACCACCTCGCTGTCCACCTCGGGCATGGCCAGGTTCAGGGCGCTGGTCTTGCCGGCGCGGGGCTCCTGGCGGATCAGCGTGACGCGGGGGTCGCCGATGCCGCGCACGAGTCGTCGGTGCCGTCCTCCGAGCCGTCGCTGATCACCACCACGCGCAGGCGGTCGGTCGGGTAGTCGCTCTCCAGCTTGTTGCGGACGGTGGTCTCGATGTGCCGGGCCTCGTTGAAGGCGGCGATCATCACCGTGACCGTGGGCAGGTAGGTGCCGGGCTCGGCCGCGCGCACGGTGCGGCGCAGGCTGCCGCCCAACAGCTTCGCCAGCAGGGGATAGCCGGCGTAGACGTACGCCAGCGCGAGGATGCTCAGCCAGAAGACGGCGGTCAGCAGGGTCACGGGGTCCGGTCCGTCCGTTGGAGGCCGGGGGCGATGGGTCGGCGGTACAGTATGGCACCGTTGGGCTCAACCGCAACGATGGACATGGGGCGCACGCCGGACCTAGGATCGGCCGGAGCCCACCGTTGCTTGATTTTCGACCGGGGGTGCGCCGTGACGATCGTCCTGGTCCTGGCCGGCATGGCTGTCCTGATCCTGGGTGCCGAACTCCTGGTGCGCGGCGCGGCGCGCCTGGCGCGGATCGCCGGCGTGTCGCCCCTGGTGATCGGCCTGACGGTGGTGGCGTTCGGTACCAGCGCCCCGGAACTGGCGGTCAGCGTGGGGGCGGGCCTGGGCGGCAGGGCGGGCCTGGCCGTGGGCAACGTGCTGGGCAGCAACATCTTCAACGTCCTGCTGGTCCTGGGGGTGTCGGCGCTGATCACGCCCCTGGCCGTCGCACGCCAGCTCCTGCGCCTGGACGTGCCCGTGATGATCGGAGCCTCGGGCCTGGCCTGGGCCCTGGCGGCGAACGGCCGGCTGGGTCGGCTCGAGGGGGCGCTCCTCCTGGCGCTGCTGATCATCTACACGGCGGTGCTGGTGCGGCTGGGCCGACGGGAGGGGGCCGCGGTGCAGCAGGGGTACGAGCACGCGGTGCCGGCGGCGACGGACGGCGGCTGGCTCCGCGACGTGATCCTGGTGGCCGTGGGCCTTGCCCTGCTGGTGGTGGGAGCGGGCTGGCTGGTGAAGGGCGCGGCCGCCGCGGCGCGCGGCCTTGGGGTGAGCGAATTCGTGGTGGGCCTGACCGTGGTGGCGGCCGGCACGTCGCTGCCCGAGGCGGTGACCTCGGTGGTGGCCGGCCTGCGCGGGCAGCGCGACCTCGCCGTAGGCAACGTGGTCGGCAGCAACATCTTCAACCTGCTGGGAGTGCTGGGGGCGGGGAGCTTGGCCTCCGGCGGCGGGCTGGCGGTGTCGCCGGCGGCGCTGCACTTCGACTTTCCGGTGACGCTGGCCGTCGCCGTGGCCTGCCTGCCGGTGTTCTTCACCGGCCAGGTGATCGCGCGCTGGGAGGGCGCGCTGTTCCTGGCCTGCTACTGCGGCTACACCGCCTACCTGGTGCTGGCGGCGGGGCACCACGCCGCGCTGCCGGCCTACAGCCGGATCATGCTGATGTTCGTGGTGCCGGTCACGGCGGTCACGCTCGTCATCCTGGCCGTGCGGGCGGCGCGACGGCGCTGACCCGGGCGATCTCTCCTCAATCGTAGGCCAGACGCTGGTCCCGGTCCTCCAGCAGGGGCGCCAGGTCCCCGCCGGCCCAGGACTCGTCCCAGGTCCGCAGCTCCTGGTGGGTCACGAAGTAGTTCTCGGGCACGGGGTGGGTGCCCACGACCACCTCCAGGCCGTACTTGACCGGGATGAAGGCCCGGAAGTGCTCCAGGTGGGGGCACGGCGGGTAGCCCACGACGAGCCCCGTGGCCAGGTGGACGATCTCGGCCCCGTTCTTCTGCATCTCCGCCGGGGCGTACTCCACGTTGCCGCCCGGGCAGCCGCCGCAGGTGGTGTAGCCCACGAGCTCGACCTCCTCGCCGGCGTAGCGGGCGAAGGCCCCCTCGCGCTGCCGCAGGGCGCGCAGGCACTTGCCGCCGGCGCAGGTATGGTAGCGATCGCAGATGATGATGCCGAGCTTCTTCATGATCCGTCCCCTTCGCGTTGGAGATCCGGGTGCCGGATGAACTTGGCGCGCGCGGTGGCCTTGGTCCGCCCGCCCTGGACCACCGCCGCCGTCGTCAGCTGCAGCCGGGGCCGGGCGCGCTCGACGCGCCCCTCCACCGTTGCGGCCTCGCCGACCAGGAGCGGCTCGAGGAAGCGCACGGTGAGCTCGGCCGTCAGCGCCACGTGCCCGGCGGCGAAGAGGGCGTTGGTCATGGCGCCGTCCAGCAGCGAGGACACGATGCCGCCGTGCACGTAGCCGGGGTAGCCCTCGAACTCGGCGCCGCACGGGAACTCGGTGTGCACGCCGCCATCGGCCAGGCGCACGAACGTCAACTTGAGCCCGTTCGCCTTGTCGGGGCTGCAGACCACGCACTCGGCGTGGACACGGGAACGGGTCTCATCCAGGCAGTCGATTTCGTGGGGATCGGGCACGGGCGGCCCCTTTCCGGAGGTGGGAGAGGTGCGGTCGGGCGGCCGACACGGCCGCTCAGGCCAACCCTAACACGTCCCGGGGCGGACGGACAGGACCGGACGCGGGACCGTCCCCACGCGGCCTACTTTCCGGAGAGCCGGCGTTCCAGCGCGGGGCCCCAGCCCAGGACCACCCGCAGCTCGGACAGCACCTCGGCGGCGCCGGCGCCGCCCACCGCGATGACGCGTTTGCCGTCGGCGCTGCGTTCGGCCACGTAGTAGCGGGTCCCCGCGTCGTAACGGAAGATGACCTTGCCGTCGGCCGGGTTCCAGATGGGCGAGTGGGCATCCACGTCGAAGGTGATGCGGCTGAGGGTGCCGCGCCCCAGGTCGTAGTTCCAGAGGATGCAATCGGGCGTCTCGACCTCGCGCACCACCAGGTGGCGGCCGTCGGGCGAGAGCCGCGGCTGGGCCCAGCTCGACCGCTCGGCGAAGATGGGGACCAGCGCGCCGTCCGGGCTCGTCCAGCAGACGGCGCTGTTGCCCGTGACCAGCCCGTGGTTGTCGCCGCCCGTGTAGATGAGGCGGCCGTCACGGGACAGGTCGTAGCAGCCCCGCAGGTTCGGGCCGGTGGCGACCCGGTCGAGCACGACCGCCGGCTCCGACCGCGGCGCCATGGTGTGCGGGTCCACGCGCACGGCGGCCAGGTCGCTGCTCGCGGGGCGGAAGAAGACCACGATGTCCGGCGCCAGGAAGCGGGGGGTGGAGCCGCCCCGGGCGATCGTGACGCGGCGGCCCCCGGGGGCCGCGGGCGTCCCGAATCGAACTTCCATATATTGATAGAGCTTCGCCAAGGCGGCGACCCAGATCGGAGCGCATCATGCGCATCCTCCTCGTCGAACCCCGCACTCCCGACACGTTCTGGAGCCTGCGCCACGCCGTCCGCTTCGTGGGCCGGCGCGTCGCCAACCCACCCTTGGGCCTGCTGACGGTGGCGGGTCTGCTGCCCGCGGACTGGTCGTGCCGTCTGGTCGATCTCAACTGCGACCGGCTGCGGGATCGCGACATCCGCTGGGCCGACCGGGTGTTCGTCAGCGCCATGCAGATCCAGCACGATTCGGTGGTGGAGGTGGTGGACCGCTGCCACGCCCTGGGCCGCACCGTGGTGGGGGGCGGTCCCATGTTCAGCGCCGACCCGGCCTATCCCGCCGACAACGGCGGCGTCGACCACGTGGTGGCGGGGGAGGCGGAGGAGCTGATCGACATCCTGGCCGCGGACCTGGACCGGGGACAGGTGGCGCCCTGCTACGCGGCGCCCCGCTTCCCGGACCTGGCGGCGTCGCCCGTGCCCCGCTGGGACCTGCTGCACTTCTCCCGCTACGCCACCATGTCGGTGCAGTCGTCCCGGGGCTGTCCCTTCGACTGCGAGTTCTGCGACGTGGTGGCGCTCAACGGCCGGCGCCCGCGGCACAAGTCCGGCGCGCGCTTCGTGGCCGAGCTGGAGAGCCTGCGCCTCCTGGGCTGGCGCGGGCCGGTCTTCGTGGTGGACGACAACTTCGTGGGCGACCGTCGGCGGTGCCGGGAGCTGCTGGGCGAGATCGTCGCCTGGCGGCGGGCCACGGGCACGAAGATGACCTTCATCACCGAGGCGTCCGTGGACATGGCCGCCGATCCCGAGCTGCTGGAGCTCATGGTCGCCGCCGGCTTCAAGAAGGTGTTCCTGGGCCTGGAGACCCCCAGCGCCGAGAGCCTGCGGGAGTGCCGCAAGCTGCAGAACCTGCGGGAGGACCTGTCCGCGTCGGTGCGCACCATCCAGGCGGCGGGGCTGGAGGTGATGGGCGGGTTCATCGTCGGTTTCGACAGCGACGGGCCGGACATCTTCGAGCGGCAGTTCGCCTTCATCCAGGAGGCCGGGGTCGCCACCGCCATGGTGGGTCTGCTGCAGGCCCTGCCCCGCAGCCGTCTCTACCGGCGCCTGGCCGCGGAAGGCCGTCTGCTGGACGGCGGAAACGGCGACAACACCAGCGCGTCCCTGAACTTCGAGCCGCGGCTGGACCGGGACTTCCTGCTGGACAGCTACCGGAGCCTGATGCGGCGGCTCTACGAACCGGGCAACTACTACCGCCGGGCCCTGACGTTCCTGGGCCGGCACCCCCTGCGGGGGCCGCGGGTGCCGGTGACCCGCCGCGACCTGCAGGCCCTGTTCAAGTCGTTCTGGCTGATGGGGATCGTCCACCGTGGACGGCGGGCCTACTGGCACTTCCTGGCGGAGACCCTGCGGCGGCACCCGCGCCAGATCGGGGTGGCGGTCACCCTGGCCATCATGGGCTTCCACTACCGGCGCGTGGCGGCCGGTCTGTAACCGGGCCGGGGCCGTCCCGCGCCCGCCGGATGCGAACGGAATTCAGGATCACCGAATGCCGTTCTCCCGAGTTGCTTTTCCTCGGTCAAGACGGTAGTATTTCCCCGACGTACCAGCAACTTCGCCGGCCCGCCAACGCGGGCCGATTCGTTGCTGGGCCCCTTGACGGACCTGGCGCCCCGAGGTGACGCGTGACAGAACATCGAGTTGTCCATTTCGACCGCAACGAAAACCGTTTCGGTCCCGCTCCGGGTTGCCTCCAGGTCCTGCGGGAAGCCGCACCCGAACTGTTGTGCAACTACACCCGCGCCTTCCAGCGCGGGGTCTACAGCGACCTCTCGGTGCGGCTGGCCCTGATGCACGGCGTGCCCGAGCAGCGGATCATCCTGGGCTACGGCTGCGAGGACGTGCTGAAGGAGGCGGTGCACCACTTCCTGGAGAGCGGCCGCACCATCCTGATCCCCTCGGCGAGCTGGTGGTACTACACCGCCATCGCCGCCGAGGTGGGCGGCGTGACCGTCCAGTTCCCCCTGGTCGAGGGCGAGACGAGCTACGCGTTCGACGTGGACGCGCTCATCGCCATGAAGGCGGAGCACGACCCCGGCCTGGTGCTGATCGCCTCGCCCAACAACCCGACGGGCAACGCGCTGTCCCGCGACGGCCTGCTGCGGGTGCTGGAGGCCTACGCCGACACGCCGGTGATCCTGGACCAGGCCTACTTCGGCCTCTGCTGCGGCGAGGAGGACGACTTCGCCGCCCTGACCGACCAGTATCCCAACCTGCTGATCCTGCGCACCTTCAGCAAGCTGTACGCCCTGGCCGGCGTGCGCATCGGCTACGGAATCGTGGGTGCGGGCCTGGAAGCCTTCCGCCGGTTCTGCAGCCGCAACCTGGGCTACAACCGCATCAGCGAGCGCCTGGCCCTGGCGGCGCTGGACGACCAGGACTACTACCGCGGCCTGGCCGAGCGCATGGCCGCCGACCGCCGCGCCATCTGTGCCCTGTTCCGGTCCTACGACGGCTGCCGCGCCTTCGACTCGGAGGCCAACTTCGTCCTGGTCAAGCTGCCCGATCCCATGGTGACGGTGCTGAAGCAGGAGCTGGATCGGCAGGGCCTGATCGTGAAGTTCTTCACCGAGCCCGCTTTCCGCGGCTACGCGCGCATCAGCCTGGGCACCAGCGAGGAGACGGCCGCCCTGTGCGATGCCGTCCGCCAGGCCTGGCCCGCCGAAGGGCTGAGCGCCGCCGCCGGTGGTGACGTGGCGTGATCCGCGGCTGCGGCGGTTGGAGCCGGGATTTCCGCAGCCTGCTCAAGGCCCCCGAGGTCGAGGAAATCCTCGACCTCGTGGTCTACCGGCCGCTGGCCTTCGTCGTGGTGAAGCTGCTGCAGCCCACGCGCGTCACTCCCAACCAGGTCACCTTCGTCAGCCTGCTGCTGGGTCTGGCGTCGGGCGCCTGCTACTGGCAGGGCACGCCGACGCTGCTGGTCTGGGGCGCGGTCCTGCTCTTCTTGACCAACACCGTGGACTGCGCCGACGGCATGCTGGCCCGGGCGCGGGGCTGCGGCTGCCTGACCGGCTACCTGTTCGACGGCCTGGTGGACTACACCACCAACACGGCCGTGCTGGTGGGCATGCTCCACGGCCTGCACGTGCAGGGGGCGGGCGCGGCCTTCATCTGGCTGGTGGGCGTGCCCGGCGGCATCAGCTACGCGTGGTGGTGCGCCATGGTGGACCGGTTCCGCAACGAGTGGCTGCAGCGGGTCTACGACCGGCGCCGCGACCCCCAGGTGGAGCTGGCCGAGCTGCGGTGCGCGGCGGCGGACTTCCCCCCGGGCAGCCACCGCTGGGACCGGCTGCTGATCGGCGTCTACGCCCTGTACGTGCGCCTCTGGTACTCGGGGCACGGGCACCACGAGCCGCCGCCGGGGCCGGGCGTGCAGCTGGAGGACTGGCAGCAGCAGCGGCGTCCGGTGATGCAGGCGGCGGTGGTGCTGGGTCCGACCATGCACCTGTCGCTGATGATGCTGGCCGGCGCCACCGACCACCTGGCCGCCTACTTC
Organism: Candidatus Krumholzibacteriia bacterium; assembly: GCA_963825035.1. Taxonomy (GTDB): domain Bacteria; phylum Krumholzibacteriota; class Krumholzibacteriia; order LZORAL124-64-63; family LZORAL124-64-63; genus JACZKN01. Next base: position 177,405 of record CAWGRT010000011.1, read on the forward strand.
TGGTTCAGCCTCGTCTGTCGGCACCACGGTCGGCCTGGCCATCCTGGGCTGGCGCGAGGCGGTGGACCGGCGCCTGGTCGCGCTGCGTGGCGGAAGGAGCCGGCCATTAGAGGCGTGCTGCTGGCGGCCGGTCAGGCGACCCGGCTGCGCCCCTTGACCGACCACTGCCCCAAGTGCCTGCTGGAGGTGGGGGGCGAGACCATCCTGGCCCGCGCCGTACGCCTGCTGGCCGAGCGCGGCCTGCGCCGTTTCACCGTGGTGGACGGCTTTTGCGGCGACCTGATCCGCGAGGCCCTGCGCGCCGGCTTCCCCGCCCTGGAGTTCACCTTCGTGCGCAACGAGGACTTCGCCGACCACCAACAACGCCTGGTCCCTGATGCTGGCCGACTGCCGCGGCGACGAGCCCATCTTCCTGCTGGACAGCGACATCCTCTGCGAGCCGGCCGTGTACGACGCGGTGCTGGCCCCGGGTGCGCCCAACCGCCTGGGCCTGCGCACCCGCGGCGCCGTGGGCGCGGAGGAGATGAAGGTGCGCCTGGACGGCCGCGGCCTGGTGACCGAGTTGACCAAGGAGATGCCGCCGGCGGACGCGGCCGGCGAGTCGGTGGGCCTGGAGGTCTTCTCGGCGGAATTCACCGCCGCGCTGCACGGGGTGCTGCGGCGGCGCATGCTGGAGGAGCACCGCGTGAACGAATACTACGAGGCGTCCTTCACCGAGCTGGCGCAGCAGGGCCACGCCATCGCCCCGGTGGACCTGGGCGACCGTCGCTGTCTGGAGATCGACACGGTCGAGGACCTGGAGGCCGCCCGCCGCCTCTTCGCAGAGCCGTGATCGCCTCGCTGGCCATCGGGTTCGTCCTGGGGTGGGTGGGCTCCATGCCCATCGCCGGGGCCGTCTCCATCTTCATCTTCCAGCGGGGGCTGGCCGGGCGCGTGCGCGACGGGTTGCGCCTGGCCGCCGGCGCCGGCATCGCCGAGGCCCTGTGGTGCGCGGCGGCCCGCTTCGGCGCGGGCGAGATCATCGACCGCTGGCCGCAGGTGGGCACCGCGGCCGAGGCCGTGGGCGGCGTCATCCTCATCGCGCTGGGCCTCCTGTTCCTGCGCCGCCGGCGTCCGCTGGTGACCGCGCCCAGGGTGCACGGCGCCTCGGCCACCTCGGGCAACTTCCGGCTGGGCTTCGCGCTGGTGGCGGGCAACATCTCGATTCCCATCAACTGGCTGGCGCTGATCGCCATCGCCCACTCCATGGGCCTGCGGCCCCTGGCGGGTCCGCCGGGGATGTTCTCGGTCGGCGTGGCCCTGGGCATCTTCGGCTGGTTCACCGTGCTGCTGCTGCTGCTGGATCACCTGCGCACCCTGGTGGCCGACCGCACCCTGCCGCGCATCATGCAGGCCATGGGGGCGCTGCTGATCGTGACGGGAGTGGTGGCGACGGCGCGGGCCTGGCTGTGACGGGCATTTCCCCGTGACGACGGCCGGGATCGTGGGCTAGAGTGATTCCGGGATTTCATTTCATCCGCCATACCAGACACGATCGAAAGGGCCGGCCATGTCCCGACGCGAACTCGTATCGGTGCTCGTCAAGGTGATGGGTCTGTACTTCCTCATCCGGATCGTCGCCGGAGCGCCGCTGACGGTGCTGGGCACCGCGATCTCGGCCGAACGGGCCGCGCTGCTCTCGGAACTCTACCGCGTCTCGTTCATCGTGGGGGTGGCCCTGCTCGGCGCCGTCCTCTGCGTGTCGCTGATCCGCAACAGCGACGCCGTCGCCCGCTGGGTGTGTCCCGAGGATCCCGAGCCGAAGGAACTGGGCGGCATGGCGTTCGCCGACTGGCAGACCCTGGGCTACAACCTGGTGGGCCTGGTCCTGATGGTCGGGGCGCTGCCCGCCCTGGTCAGCGTCGTCGTCACCTACAAGGCGATGCAGCACTACGACGCGGACATGTCCACCATGGCGCTGATCGGGAAGTCTCCCCTGTCGGACGTGGCGTCCATCGCGACCAGGCTCCTGCTGGGGCTGTTCCTCTTTCTCAGCCCGCGCGGCCTGACGCGGCTGTGGGCGCGGATCCGGGAGGCGCGGCATTTCGAGGACGACCGCCGCGAAGAGGCCTAGCCCCAGAACAGGTAGCTGACCAGGATGGCCGCCGTGACGCCCGCCAGGTCGGCGGCCAGCCCGCAGACCACCGCGTGCCGCGTGCGCCGGATGCCGACCGCCCCGAAGTACACCGCCAGCACGTAGAAGGTGGTCTCGGTGCTGCCCTGGATCACCGACACCAGGCGGCCGGCGAAGGAGTCGGCGCCGTGGGCGGTCATGGTCTCGATCATCAGGCCGCGCGCGCCGCTGCCGGACAGGGGCTTCATCAGCGCGGTGGGCAGGCCGTCGACCCAGCGGGTGTCCAGGCCCGTGGCGCCCACCGCCCCGCGCAGGCCGTCGAGGATCAGGTCCAGGGCGCCGCTGGCGCGGAACACGCCGATCGCCACCAGCATCGCCACCAGGTAGGGGATGATCCCGACGGCGACCTTGAAGCCGTCCTTGGCCCCCTCGACGAAGGCGTCGTACAGGTCCACGCGCCGGCGCACCGCGCCGATCATGAAGGCGATGATCACCGCGAAGATGATGAAGTTGGCCGCCACCGCCGAGCGCGCCTGCAGGACCGCGCGGTCCATGGTGCCGCAGCCAGCCCACCAGGCCCACCATCACCGCGGTCATGCCCACCAGCCAGCCGGCCACCACCGGGTCGCGCAGCCGCAGCTTCTGGAAGAACGAGGTGACGACCAACCCGACCATGGTGCTGCACCAGGTGGCGATCAGGATGGGCAGGAACACGTCGGTGGGGTCGGCCGCGCCCAGCTGCGCGCGGTAGGTGAAGATGGTCACCGGGATGAGCGTGACCGCCGACGTGTTGATCACCAGGAACAGGATCATGTCGTCGCTGGCGGTGTCCTGGTCCGGGTTCAGCTCCTGGAGCTCGCGCATGGCCTTCAGGCCCAGGGGCGTGGCGGCGTTGTCCAGGCCCAGCATGTTGGCGGCCATGTTCATGACGATGCTGCCGCTGGCCGGGTGGCCCGCGGGGACCCCGGGAAACAGGCGCCGCAGCAGCGGGCCGAAGATGCGCGCCAGGAAGTCCACCGCGCCGCCCCGCTCGCCGATGCGCATGATGCCCAGCCACAGGCACATCACCCCGGTCAGGCCCAGGGCGATCTCGAACCCGGTCTTGGCCATGTCGAAGGTGGCGCCCACCATGTCGGCCCACACGCCCGTATGGCCCGCGAAGGTGCGGCCCAGGGCGGTGACGAAGGCGCCCATGAAGAAGAAGGTCCAGATCCGGTTGAGCATCCGTTCTCCCGCGGGGCAGGACATGCGGCGGTCGGGGCCGCTCCATCGGCGGGAGCTTAAAGGCGGGGGCGGCGGGTGTCATGTCCCATTTGCCGGCCCGCGGTCCCGGGCGGGAACCGCGGACCGGCGGGGCGGGCGGTCAGCTGTTGGCCACGGTGACGTCGGCGGTCGCGGGCTTGCTGCCGTTGACGCTCACCTGGACCTCGTAGGTGCCCGGCTGCAGCCGGACGTTGTTGCCGTAGTGGGTGGTGTCCAGCCCCTTGCCCGCGGCGTGCATGCGCACCACCGGCAGGGTCGTCCACGGCATGTCCTTGGCGCCGGTGCGGCAGTAGCGGATGGTGACGTTGGCGTCCTCGACGGGCTTGCCGTCCTCCTGGACGAAGGCCACCAGGTGGTGGTTGGGGTCGGCCTTGCTGTCGACGGCGCAGGGCATGGCGCCACCGTCGCGGACCATGTCCGACCCGGGGCCGGTGAACGCTTCGGCGGGCAGCACCCGGATGGTGACGGCGTAGTCCCCCGTCGTGGCCATGGCGGTGGTGCGGTTCATGTCCTTGGCGTGGTCCATGCCCATGGCTCCGGCGGTGCCGAAGGCGGCCAGGGCGAGGACGGCGACGAACGCGGCGATCTTCCTCATGGTGGGTCCTCCGTGGTCTGCGGGCGGCTGCGGTCGCCGCCTGGCGCTGCCCCGGAGGCAGTTCGTCGGGAGCGGCCGGCGCAGCCGGCCCGGTCCTGCGTGCGGCAGCGGGTCTGCCGCCTGTCGCCTCGGCGAGGCGACCGCGATTCGCCGCCCAACGTAATCCGGATATGCGACATCCGAAAGTGCAGCCGCCGTCGCACATCATGTAATATGTTGTAAAAAATAAAGATATGCTGACAGCGAGGGCGTCCCGGCCGATCCGGTTGGCGGCATCCTGGCGATTCGTGGGGGGGCGAGACGGCTGGGGATCCCTGCGTCGCCGTTCAAGTCGGCTGCCGACCGCGCAGGACGAACCACCATGCCCATCGATTCCCGAGCCCTGGTGCAATTCACCGGCTGCATCCGCGGCCGGTTGATCACGCCCGGCGCCACGGTCCGGGGTGCGGCGGTCAAATAGAGGACATAAATTATCCAGATGGTGCGCGGCGGGCCGCATCGAGCCCGCGGCGCCTCACTGCCGGCGTCCTGGGGGGACGCTGCCGAATCTGCTCCGGGGGGAGAACCATGAACACTCGACGCCTGATCCGGGCGGCCGCCGCGGCCGCTGTCCTCGTTGCCTGCCTGCCGGGCTGCTCGTCCGACGACAATCCGACCACGCCGCCGCCGCCCGAACCGCTCGCGCTGGCGGGTCCCGTCGGCCCCGCCGGCGGAACCCTGCGGTCGGACGACGGCCGCATGACCCTGACCGTCCCGGCCGGCGCGCTGGCCGATTCGGTCGACCTGGCCATCACCGAGACGGATGCCGCCGATGCGCCGGCGGCATTCTCCGACTTCACCGTGCTGAAGGCCTTCACCGTCACGCCGGCGGACATCGACCTGGGTCCGGACGCCGAATGGTCGGTGACCGTCGACGTGCCGGCGCCGACGGCCAAGCTGGGCGACGTCGCGCGGACGCCCCTCGTGCTGGGTGCGACCACCAGCCTGTCGGAGGAGGACGTCGTCCGGCTGCCGGACCAGGACCTGCTCGCCCGTCTGCCGGGCATCACCACCGCGACCACCACCACCCCGACCACCGTGAACGTGCGCGGGCTGAAGGCCTCCGCCGTGGCCCTGGTCACGGTGTTCGAGAGCGGCTCGATGACGACGCGCGTCACCCTGGGCGGCGATCAGGACGTCCCGGCCACCGGCACGGTTGGCACGGACCTGGATGCGGTCGTGCGGCTGTTGATCGCCCGCGACTTCGGCGTGGTCGGGGACGTCACCAATGAGCCGGGTCCCGCCCTGGCCGGGGTGATGCCGGGCATCCCCGCCGGCGGGATGCTCACCGAATCGGCCAACGGGACCTATCCGGACGACGCGACCTGGCACGACTACGCCATCGCCTACACCGGCTCGTCCGCGGGCTCGGCCACGGTGCAGCAGGGTCTCAAGTTCGGCTACGACTTCCAGGCGGGCTTCTTCGATTCCTACGCCCACCAGCCCGTGGTCGGCTCCCTGACGGCGCACCTGCGCTACGAGTCGCGGCCGGTGGAACTGGACGAGGGTGGGGTGATCGGCCACATCCCGACGGGCCTGTACGCGGTCGGCACCGCGGCGCCCGAGGCGATCGAGCCCACCGTGAACGCGCAGTGGGCCCTGACCGGACGCATGATGGTGGCCGGCGCCGGCGGCCTGACGTCCTACTCGCTGAGCTCGACGCCGCCGCTGACGCAGATCCCCGGCAACTTCGCCGGCCTCACGTCGGACCTGTACGGCGCCCTGACCCTGAAGCTGTCCCTCGGGAACAAGACCGCGGGAGACGATTCGGTGGCGCTGGTCGCCTTCGGGTCCGGCGGCGCGACGGTCAACACCTGGGACCCGGAGACCGACACCTGGAGCTGGGCCCAGTTGTTTTCCCAGAACAACGTGACCGACGCCTGGCCGCTGGACGGCGATCCGCACCAGGGTTCGTTCACCTACGTGGAGTACGGCCTGGGCCGCGCCTACGTGGTGAATTGGGACGCGGGTCAGCAGACCTGGGTGAACGAAGGCCCCTACCTGAGCTTCGGCGGCAACTTCCAACCGCCGGTCACGGCCTTCGCCAGGACGGGCGGTTCGATGGTGATCGCCCTGGACGGGGACCCGGGCACGCTCTACCTGCACGACCGTGTCAATCCGTCCGCCGACGCCACCGCGGTGGGCACCCTGGGCAACGAGCCCCGCCGCGTGCGGGTGCTGGGCGAGATCGGCGCCGTCAGCAACCTGGGGTCCGGCACCCTGACCATCTTCACCTGGGACGCGTCCGACAACGTGGCGGTCACCGACACCGTCACCGTGGGCGACGGGCCCCTGGACATCGACCTGGCGGCCCTGCCCGGCGGCCGGGTGGGCATCGTCAGCGCCGGGTTCAACGACGACACCTGGACCCTGACCATCGTGGACGCCGACGGCCGCGAGGTGTCCAGCACCAGCCACGACCTGCCGCCGGGCGCGTCCGCCCCCGGGCACGCCGTGTTTCTGGGCGCCGACGCCGCGCAGGTCCTGATCAGCTGCCACGACACCGGCAACATCCTCGTGGCCGACACGGGGTTGTAGCTTCCGCAGTCGAGGCCCCGGTCCGTCGCGACGGGCGGACCGGGGCCATCGTCCCCCGAGATTTTGCACTAAAGGTACCCCGTATACAGCCGATCGTGATGGGTCCGGATGACGACTCAGCATCCCGAACCGAGGAGCGGATCCATGCGTCGAGTGTTTGCGGCGGCCGTCGTGCTGCTGGCCCTGGCGGCCACGGCCTGGGCCGGCGAGGCCCAGCCGGGCCAGTTCAACGTCACCTTCGGCGGCGGCATCAACGTGCCGTCCAAAGCCGAGGCCAGCAACGGCTACATGGTGGGCGGCGGCGTGGGCTACAACCTCACCGCGCGCCTGGTGTTGGGTGGCGAACTGTCCTACCTGGGCTACCAGCGCGACGAGTTCACCCTCGGCAGCGGCGCCGCCGCGGTGGACTACACCGCCAGCCGGCACTTCCTGGCCTACACCGGCACCGCCCGCTACCTCCTGCGCGAAGGCCGGACGGCGCCCTACCTGAAGGGCTTCGTGGGCGGCTACCGCTACGCGTTCGCCACCACCGGCGGCCTGGACGCCGGCTACACCCACGACGACCTGGCTTACGGCGGCGGCGTGGGGGTGCTGGTCAAGGGCGAGGAGAAGTCCAACCTCTTCATGGAGCTGGCGGCGCGCCAGATCACCCTCGAGGTGGGCCGCACCCGCATCTACAGCTTCACTGTGGGCATGGACGTCAGTTTCCTGCCCTGATCGCGCCCCCACCGCGGTCCCGACGAGCGGGACGCCGCACCACGCGGCGTCCCGTTCGTCCTTGTCCCGACGGCGGCCGCGTGCCTACTTGATTCCCGATCGTCATCGCTTCCGCAACCGCCCCGACGCCGAGGTCCGCCATGTCCGCCTACACCGCCTGGGTCGCCGCCAACCCGCTGCTCTCGGCCGCTTTGCACTTCGCGGTGCTGGGCACCCTGGGCGAGGTCATCGCCTACTGGATGGGCCGGCGCCGCGTGGACGGCCTGCCCTGCACGCCGCCGCAGCTGGCGGCCAAGGTGATCGCCTGGGCCGTGCTGGGGATCGTCATCAAGTACGGGTTCGCGCTGATGAAGGGGGGCGCCCTGGCCCTGGTGGAGCACGGGCTGGTGCCCGGGGCGCTGGGGCGCGGCGTGGGCTACGCCTTCCTGGTCTCGGTGGTGACCAACCTGCTGTTCGGGCCGCAGATGATGGCCTTCCACCGCTGGGAGGACAACCTGATCCTGCGCCGGCACGGGTTCGCGGGCATCCAGCGGGCCTGGTGGACCCTGGTCTGGTTCTGGATCCCCGCCCACACGGTCACGTTCAGCCTGCCGCGGGACTACCAGATCGGGCTGGCGGCGGTGTGGTCGGTGGTGCTGGGCATCATCCTGGGGCTGGCGGCGCGGCCCCGCTGAAGCCGACGCGCCCGCGCCGACTCGCTGGCCGCCCTCCCGCGTTGGGTGTAGGCTGTGCTCCGAACGGAGGGGACGGACACCCCGCGTCGACCATCCCGAAGGAGATCCTCATGCCCGACTACGGATTCACCAAGACCCTCGATATGCCCCTGGACGCCGCCATCGAGAAGGTGACGGCCGAGTTGGCCAAGGACGGCATCGGCATCCTGACCCGCATCGACGTGCACGAGAAGCTGAAGGAGAAGATCGGCGTGGAGATGGAGCCCTACGTGATCCTCGGCGCCTGCCATCCGGCCTCGGCCTACAAGGTGATCCAGGCGGAGCCGAACATCGGCCTGATGCTGCCCTGCAACGTGTGCGTCTACTCGACGCGACGGCGCCACGGTGCTGTCGGTGATCAAGCCCTCGGTGGCCATGCAGGCGGTCGGCAACCCGGACCTGGCGGACGTGGCCGGCGAGATCGAGGCCCGGCTCAAGGGCGTCTTCGACCGCATGACCTGAGCGCCGCCAGCCGCCCGTACCGAGGAGCCGCCATGCTGCCGGTCTGGACCGGAACCCTCAGCGAAGATGCGCGTCGAGGACGCCGAGCCGGTGCGCTACAGCCTGGCCGACGGCTGGTTCGACGCCGAGGCTGCGCGCGGCGACCATCCCCTGAACGGGCACCTGGGGCAGGCCCTGCCGGCTGCACTTCACCGGGAGATCCACTGCGTCTACTGCGGGCGGCCGACGAAGAAGACCTTCGGCCAGGGTTTCTGCTACCCCTGCTCCCAGAACCGGGCCGAGGCGGACCTCTGCATCGTCCGGCCGGAGCTGTGCCACTACTTCGAGGCGGACAATCCCTGCCGCGACGACGACTTCGCCCGCGGCCAGTGCTTCCGGCCCCACGTTCTCTACTGCGCGCTGACCTCGGGCATCAAGGTGGGCATCACCCGCGAAGCAGAACATCCCCTCGCGCTGGATCGACCAGGGCGCCGTGGCCGCGGTGCCGGTGGCGATCCTGCCCAGCCGCCGCGAGGTGGGCCTGGTGGAGAAGCGCCTCAGCGACGAGGGCTTCGCCGACAAGACCCACTGGACGCGCATGCTCAAGGGCGATCCCGAACCGGGGGAGTTCGACCTGGCCGCGGCCGTGGCCCGAGGTCGTCGGCCGGCTGGAGGCGTGGGGCGTCGAGGGCGTCCTGCCGCCGGAGCAGCGCACCGAGCGCCGCTTCACCTACCCGGTGCTGCAGTGGCCGACCAAGGTCGCCAGCTTCAACCTGGACAAGGATCCCGGATGCGGGCGGAGTGCTGCAGGGCATCAAGGGCCAGTACCTGATCTTCGACGCCGGGGTGATCAACCTGCGCAAGTACACGGGCTACAAGGTGGAATTCCTGGCCTGAGCGGCCGTCGCCTGCGGCTGACGAACCGGCCCCCGCCCGTCCCCGGGCGGGGGCTTCGTGTGTCCGGGCACGTCGGGCCGCGGCGGCCCCGCGCGCGCGACCGGGCGTTGGCCCGGGCCTTGCCGCGATCCGGGTGACCGCAGGAGGCACCCTCCCGGAGCCAAGGAAGGACCCGACATGGCCCACCGCCCCGACCCGATCCCCGCCGCCGACCTGGACGCCAGCCTCGCCCGCCTGGGGGTGCGGGAGCTGGAGGAGCGCATGGAGCTGAGCCCGCTGCTGGCAAGGCCGCGGTGCAGGACAGCGACAGCTGTCACTGCGAATGCACCTGCGACGACATGCCCGACGACCCGACCGATCCGCTGTTCCTGGATCGGCTGGCCAACACGCGGATCTACGACCCGATGGTCTGACGGTGAACACGCGGCGACCGGCAACCCGACGGCCGCGCCTGCCGCGGTCCGGAGCCCCGCGGGGCTCCGGGCCCGGCCGGCGCGCGGCCGACCGACCCGCGGCGGCGACGCGGCGCAGGCCCGCTGGGAACTTTGGAACCTGCGCGCCTTCTGGCCCGACGCCGGCTGGGCCGACCTGGCCGAACTCGAACGGCCCGGCGCGCCGCGATCCTGGCGAGGGAACGGGAGGCTCTCGCCGGGCTGTGGTCGGGGGACGAGGTCATCCTCGCCCCCGGCCACGGCTTCCTGCGCCGCCACGCCCGACCTCGGCCGAGGGGCTGGTGGTGTCCCTGCACCAGGGACCCTACCAGCTGGTGCCGGAGATCTTCCTGGCCGCGGGGCTCGAGCCCCTGGTGCTGGCCAGCCCCGAGGCCCGGGACCGCAACCGCGAACGCGCCGACCGCATGGCCGCCCGGCTGGGCCGCGACCGCCCGCGTCCTGTGGCTGGACGTGACCTGCCGGGCCGACCTGCGCCGCTTCCTGGCCGGCGTGCGCGACCCCGGGCAGCCGGTGATCGCCTACCTGGACGGCAACCTGGGCGCGGCGGCTATGGGGCGGCACCCGCGACCGCGGCCTGCCCTACCGGCTGCCCGGCCGCGACCTGCGCGTGCGCACGGGCCTGGCGCGGCTGGCGGTGCGCCTGGGCTGCCCGGTGCATCCGGTGGCGGTGCACTGGGGAGACGACGGTCTGCCCGAGTGGACCCGCGGCTCCGGTGCTGCGTCCGGGCCCGGACGCCGATCCCGACGCCGTGGCGCGCGATCCTCTGGGATTGGTGCTTCAGCCAGGTCATGGCGCGGCCCGAGCAGTGGCGGCATGTGGCCGATGCTGCAAGGGCCTGCGCCTGCTTCGCCGCCGGCGAAGCCGACGCGGACCGCCGTTCCGGCGGGCCTGCGCCGCGACTACAGCCGCGCCTTCACCGCCTGCCTGGCGCGGACCGCCGACGCCGTGCGCCTGTGCCTGGAGCGGGAGGTGGAGGTGTGGCCCGGCGACGTCCTGGTGGACCTGGAGAGGGACCGTTTCTTCCCCGCCGCCGGCCTGCAGGACGAGCCGACCTGGAACCCCTGCGCCGCGGTCGGCCCACCCTGGCCGCGCCTGGCGCCCACCACGGCCCGGTGTGGGTGGGCTACCACGGTCTGCGCCTGTGCCTGCTGGGCCTGGCGCGCCTGGGCGGATGAAGCGCCGGACCGCGCCTGTTCGTGCATCCCCACCGCGAGGGGCCGTGGCTCGTCGTCCGCGGCCGCGACGCCTCGCGGTGCCGCCGGAGCTCGGCCGCCGTTTGCTGGACCTCGACGGCGGCCGGCCCGGCGTGCCCGAGCTGGCCGCCCGCCTGGACGGGGACGCGACGGCGGCGCGGGCGCTGCTGCACGGCGGCGGCGCGCCGCCGCCGCCGGCGCCGCGGGCCCTGGCTGCGGCTGCCCCTGCTGCCGGCTGCCCTCGTGTGCCGGCGCGGCGCGCGGTCCTGGCGCCGCCGACCGGCGGCCGCGCCCTGGCCGCTGCTGGCGCTGGGCGGCGGGTGGCTGACGGTGGCGGCGGGCCTGCAGCCGGCGGCGCAGGCGGCGCCCCTGGGCTTCGGCGGCTGGCTGGCGGCCCTGGCGGTGTTCGTCGCCGGCGGCGTGGTCCACGAACTGGGCCACGCGGCGGCGCTGGCCCGGGGCGGCTATCCGCCCGGGGGGCGTCGGCGCTGGGGCTGCAGGCGGCTGCTGCCGGTGCTGTGGTGCGACGTCTCGGCGGTGGCGCTGCTGGCGCGGCCGGACCGGGTGCGGGTGGATCTGGCCGGGCCCGGTCTTCCAGGTGGCGGCGGCGGGCCTGCTGGCGGGCGCCGGGCGGGTGCTGCCCGGGAGCGGCCGGCGCGGTGGCGGCCCTGGCCGCGGTGTGGTCCCTGCTGGCGGTGGCCTGGAGCCTGACCCCGGTGTTCCGGGCCGACGCCTTCTGGCTGCTGACCGACCTGGCCGGCCTGGACGACCTGGACCGGATGCCCGCGCCCGGCGACGACCGGCGCGCCGTCGCTCCTGCTGACCGGGCTACGGCCTGGCCCGCGGCGCATTCTTCGGCAGCATGGCGGCGGCGGCCCTGCGCCACGCCGGCCTGGCCGAGTCCGGGGTGGGGCGGCCTGGCGGTGGGCCTGGCTGCTGGGGGCGCTGTCGGCGCTGCGCCTGGCGCGGCTGGCCGCGGCGCTGGTCCGGCGGGCCGGTGGCCGGGCGGCCGATCCGCCGTGTCCGAAAGTCCCTGACAGGCCGCGGCCGGCGGCCTAGAATGGCGGCGGACCCGGCCGGCGCCGTGCGCCGGCCCAGCCCAGGGAAGGGACCGCCATGACCGCCGACCGCGACGGGCCACCGGCGCCGACGCCTCCGTCCCGCCGCCCGGCGACGGCGACGAGGCCGTCCCCCTGCCCATCGACGGCATCCTCGACCTGCACACCTTCCAGCCCTGCGACGTGAAGGAACTGGTGCCCGCCTGGCTGGACGAGTGCCGGGACGCGGGCATCCTGGACGTGCGCATCATCCACGGCAAGGGGATCGGCGTGCTGCGGACCATCGTGCCGGAAGGTCCTGGCCGAACATCCGGCCGTGGAGCGTTCGGGCAGCCGTCCGACGGCGGCTCATGGGGCGCGACCGTGGCCCGGCTGCGGCCGAAGGATTGAGATGGGACGCGGCAAGGCCCGGTCCGGCGGGAAGAAGGGCGGCGGGCGCGGCCGCAGCGGTCCATCCGCTACGATGCGGTGAGTCGAGCCGGTGGACGAGGCGGGCCGGCCCCGCGACCCGGACAAGCCGCCGGAGATCCTGCTGCGCAAGCTGACCCTGGCCGAGGCCCTGGAGCGGCTGGAGACCCAGCTGCGGGCTTGGGCCGGCAAGGGCAGCGAGCAGGTGCTGGTGGTCCACGGCAAGGGCAGCCGCTCGGCGCGGGGCATCCCCGTGCTGGGGCCGGCGGTGCGCCGATGGTGCAGCGATCACCCGTGGCTGGTATCTTCTGGGAGAGGCGCCGTCGCGCTGGGGAGGCGCGGGCGCCATCGTCGTCAGGCTGCGGTGAGGACCGGGCGCCGTGAAGAGGGGAGCAAGGATCCATGGTCATCGACCGTTTCGTCGATCCGCCCGGCCGGCGGGGCACCACCCGGCTGGATTCCTCAGGGGCCGCTGCGCCCTGGTCACCGGCGGCGCCCGCCGCATCGGTCGGGCCGTGCTGGCCGAGGCGCTGGCCGGCGCCGGCGCCATCGGTGGTGATCCACTACCGCACCTCGGAGGACGACGCGCGGCAGGCCGTGGCCGCCATCGAGGCCGCCGGCGGCGAGGCCTACACCCTGCGCGCGGACCTGGCGAGCAGCGACGTGGACATCCAGCTGGTGGACGAGGCGGCCCGCTGGTGGGGCAGCCGGTGGACATCCTGGTGAACAACGCCTCGGTGTTCGAGGCCCTGGACGTGATGACCACCACCGGTCGCGGACTGGGACCGCAACATCGCCGTGAACCTGCGGGCGCCGTTCCTGCTGGCGCGGGGGCTGGCGCGGCAGCTGCCCAAGGGGGCCGTCGGCGACGTCATCAACCTGAACGACGACCGGGCCTTGCGGCCGCCGGCGGACCACTTCCCCTACACCATCAGCAAGGTGGGGCTGCACGGGCTGACCCGCAGCCTGGCCCTGTCCCTGGCGCCGCGCGTCCGGGTCAACGAACTGGCCCTGGGCGCGGTGCTGCCGCCGGCGAAGGCGGACCAGGACTACCTGCACACCCTGAAAGAGGACATCCCCCTGGGGCGCTTCGGCGACCACGGCGGAGGTGGCCCACGCGCTGCTGTTCCTGCTGGGCAATCCGGGCGTGACCGGGCCAGACGATCCTGCTCAACGGGGGGCGCAACCTGCGCTGATCGAACCGATCGGGAGGGAGACCAGGCCATGCGACCGACCGACACCATCGAGATCCAGCGACCTGCTGCTGCGGGGCATCGTGGGCGTGAACGAGAGCGAGCGCCGCAAGCGCCAGGACATCCTGATCAACGTGGCCATGGGCGCCGACACCCGCGCCGTGGCGGCGGCCGACGAGCCTGGACGGCGGCTCAACTACCGCTCGGTGGCCAAGGCAGATCATCGCCCTGGTGGAGGGCGCGAGTTCCACACGGTCGAGCGGCTGGCCGAGGAGATCGCGCGGCTGGTGGTGACCGACCACGCCGGTGCGACGAGGTGCGGGTGACGGTGGAGAAGCCGGGGGCCCTGCGCTTCGCCCGCAGCGTGGGCGTGTCCATCGTGCGCGGACGGGAGGACTTCCCATGAGCGGCCACGAGGTCTACCTGACCCTGGGCTCCAACGTCGAGGCGGCCCGCAACTACCCGGCGGCGGTGCGTCTGCTGCGGCACCCTGGGCAAGGTGTCGGAGGTGTCGCCGGTGTACGAGACGGTCGCCCGTGGGCATGCGCGGCGCGGCCAACTTCCTCAACGGGGCGGCGCTGCTGCGCACGGACCTGGAGCCGGTGGTGCTGAAGTCGCGGCTGCGCCTGGACGTGGAGGAGGCGCTCGGGCGCGAAGCGGCCGGCCGACGGCGGCTGGGTCGCCGCGCACCATCGACGTGGACATCGCCCTGTGGGACGACCTGGTGGGGGAGATCCTGGGCCGGCAGCGTGCCCGACCCGGACATCGTGCGCTACCTGCACGTGGCGCGGCCGCTGGCCGACCTGGCGCCGGACCTGGTCCACCCCGGGGACGGCCGCACCCTGGCGGAGCCATCGCCGCGGCGCTGGAGGCCGAGGCGGCGTGTTGCCCGTGCCCCGACCGGACATTATCCTGGAGCCGTGACGGCCGAGCCCGAGAGGAGCCGTCATGCCGCGCCTGAAGAAGAAGCTGATCGTCGTCGGCGACCGCCTGCTGGTGCGGCCCGAGGACGGCGAGGAACGCACCAACGCGGGGCTGTACCTGCCGGCCACGGCCGTGTCGGCGCGCCAGGCCCGGGGCGGCTGGGTGGTGTCGGTGGGGCCGGGCATGCCGGTGGCCGACGCCGGCGGACCTGGACGAGGCTTCGGCGAGGGCGAAAGGCCCCGCTACGTGCCCATGCAGGCCCAGGAGGGGGACTACGTGCTCTTCCTGCACAAGGCCGCGGTGGAGATCGCCTTCGAGAAGAAGAACTACCTGATCGTGCCCAACAGCGCGGTGCTGGTGCTGGTGCGCGACGACTGGGAGCCGGAGGACGGCGACTGAACGCGGTTCAACCGATTGACACCGAATATCACGAATTCGTTACAATCACGCCAGTTGACGCCTCTGACGAGCTAATCTCGCCATCCCGCCGGAGGTCCCCCGTTGCCAGTCGGAACGCGCAGGGCGCTGCTCCTGCTGCTGAGCATCGTCGTATCCCTCGGTGCCGCCGAGCTGGTGCTGCGGGCGGCGGGGTTCGGCCGCATCACGCCCGGCCATGAACTTCGGGATCAACACCCGGGGGGCCCTCGAAAGCGGGCGGCTTCGAGCCCGACGACGACCTCTTCTGGACCCTGCCCGCCCGGCCCACGCCCCATCGACAAGGCCATCGACGCGGTGCACCCGACAGCGCCCGGTGCCGCCCAAGAGCGACCGCCGCCGCCTGATCGTGCTGGGCGACTCGTGCTCGCGCATCTCCATGGCCGCGCCGCCCTACTCGGAGCTGCTGGCGCAGCACCTGGGGCCCCGGTGGGAGGTGCTTCAACGCCGCGGTGCCCGGCTACACCACCTACCAGGGGCTGGTCTGGCTGCAGAAGCAGCTGCTGGCACCTGAAGCCGGACCTGGTGGTGGTCTACTTCGGCTGGAACGATCACTGGCGCTCCACCGGCGTGACCGATCGCCAGTACGCCAAGTGGCATGCGGTCAGCCATTTCCGGCTGCTCACCCTGCTGCGCCGCATGCCCGGCCAAGCCGCCCGGTGCGGGTGCCCCTGGACCAGTACGCGGCGCAACCTGCACGCCATGGTGGACGAGATCACGCGGCGCCGGCGCCCAGGTGATCCTGGTGGCGGCGCCCTACCATTTCACGGCGAGGCGGTGCAGCACCTGGAGCAGACCGGCTACATCCTGCAAGGGCGAGCAGCCCGGCGCGCTGCACGAGCGCTACCTGGAGGCGGTGCGGGCCTTCCGCGGCCAGCAGGGCGTGGCCGTGCTGGCGGCGGACAAGCTGTTCGAGGAGCTGGACGGCCAGACGCCGCTGCTGATGCGCGACGGCATCCACCTGACCGACGCGGCCCACGCGGCCCTGGCCGCCGCCCTGTCCACGCCTGATCACCACCGGCCTCGGGCGCCGACGACACGGTGCCGCCGTCCCTGCTGGCCGCGGCCCGCGCAGCGCCCTGCCCGCGATCGGCCGCGGAGCCGGGGCGATGACGGCGATCCTCGGCATCAGCGCCTGGTACCACGACAGCGCCGCGGCGCTGGTGGTCGACGGCCGCATCGCCGCGGCGGCCCAGGAGGAGCGCTTCACCCGGGTCAAGCACGACGAGCGGTTCCCGCAGCACGCCATCGCCGCCTGCCTGGCGCGAGGCCGGGCTGACCGCGGCCGACCTGGACCTGGTGGTCTTCTACGAGAAGCCGCTGCTGAAGTTCGAGCGCCTGCTGGAGACCTACCTGGCCTTCGCGCCGCGCGGGCTTCGGCTCGTTCCTGCGGGCCATGCCCCAGTGGCTGCGGACCAAGCTGTTCATCCCCCAGGAGATCGCGCAAGGGGCTGCCCGGGTACGAGGGGCCGATCCGCTTCTCCGGGCACCACGAGTCCCACGCCGCCAGCGCCTTCTTCCCCTCGCCGTTCGCCGAGGCCGCCATCGTCACCCTGGACGGGGTGGGCGAGTGGTCGACGACCACCTGGGGCGTGGGGCGCGGCGAACCGGGTCGAGCTGCGCCAGGAGGTGCGCTTCCCCCACTCGCTGGGCCTGCTCTACAGCGCGCTCACCTACTACACCGGCTTCCGGGTGAACTCGGGCGAGTACAAGGTGATGGGCCTGGCGCCCTACGGGACGCCGAAGTACCTGGACCTGCTGCTGGAGCACGTGGTCGACCTGCGGGAGGACGGCAGCTTCTGGCTGGACCAGAGCTACTTCAACTACTGCCAGGGCCTGACCATGACCGGGCCGAAGTTCCACGACGCTGCTGGGCGGCCCGCCGCGCCGCCCCGAGTCGGAGCTGACCCGGAAGGAGATGGACCTGGCGGCGTCGATCCAGGCCCTGACCGAGGAGGCCATGCTGCGCATCGCGCGGCACGTCCACCGGGAGACCGGCCTGACGGACCTGTGCCTGGCCGGCGGCGTGGCCCTGAACTGCGTGGGCAACGGGAAGATCCTGCGGGAGGGCCCGTTCGAGCGGCTGTGGATCCAGCCGGCGGCCGGCGACGCCGGCGGCGCCCTGGGCGCGGCGCTGCTGGGCTGGCACCACATGCTGGGGAACGACCGCACCGTGACCGCGCCCGACGCCCAGCAGGGCTCGTACCTGGGCCCGGCCCACGACCGCGACGAGGTGGAGGCGCTGCTCGCGCGGACCGGCGCCGTGGCCGCGGAGATCGCCGACGAGGACGCCCTGGCCCGCCGCGTGGCCGAGCTGCTGGAGGAGGGCCGCGTGGTCGGCCACCACTACGGGCGCATGGAGTTCGGGCCGCGGGCGCTGGGCCATCGGTCCATCCTGGGCGACCCCCGCAACACCGCCATGCAGCGCACCATGAACCTGAAGATCAAGTACCGCGAGAGCTTCCGGCCCTTCGCGCCCTCGTGCCTGGAGGAGCGCACCGCCGACTACTTCGAGCTGGACGTGCCCAGCCCCTACATGCTGCTGGTGGCGGACGTGCAGCCGTCGCGGCGCCGGGCCATGAGCGACGAGGAGCGGAGCTGGTTCGGCATCAGAAGCTGAACGTGGTGCGGTCGGACGTGCCGGCCATCACCCACGTGGACTACTCGGCGCGGGTGCAGTCGGTGAACAGGGAGACGTCGCCGCGCTACTGGCGGCTGATCAAGGCCTTCGAGGAGCGCAGCGGCTGCGGCCTGGTGGTCAACACGTCGTTCAACGTGCGGGGCGAGCCCATCGTCTGCACGCCCGAGGACGCCTGGCGCTGCTTCATGTTCACCGAGATGGACGCCCTGGTGCTGGGCAACCACCTGCTGCTGAAGGAAGACCAGCCCCCGCTGGAGGGGGCCGAGGAGTACAAGGCACAGTTCAAGCTGGATTGAGCCGGGTTCGCCCGACCGGGGAGGTCGCCGTGCATCGCGCTGGAATACTGAAGGAGATCTGGCTCTACATGAAGCGCCACAAGAGCTGGTGGCTGGCGCCGATCATCGTGGTGCTGCTGCTGGTGGCGGTGCTGGTCATCCTGGGCGGCACCGGGGCGGCGCCGTTCATCTACACGCTGTTCTAGGAGCGTCGACGTGTCGATGGTGCAGATCGACTGGCGCCCCGACGGGGCGGCCCTGCGGCGGTTCGGGCGGACGACCCTGATCGGGTCGCTGCTGATCGCGGCGGTCTTCTAGTGGCTGAAGCACTGGCCCACGGCCGCCCTGGTGCTGGCGATCGCGGGCGTCGTGATCGGCGGGCTGGCGCTGACCGGCACGCGCGCCGGCCGGCCGGGCTACCTGCTGTGGATGGGCATCGCGTTCGTGATGGGGAACGTGGTCAGCCGGGTGATCCTGGCCGTCGTCTACTTCCTGGTGGTCACGCCCATGGGGCTGGTCGCGCGGGCCACCGGGCGGGACAAGCTGGCGCTGCGCGCGCGGGGGCGGGGGACGCACTGGGTGGATCTGCCTGGGAAGCATGGGGACGACTATTACGAGAGGCAGTTCTAGTCCTTTTCTCCGACGTGGATCCGCCGGACGCTCGCGCCCGAAAGACAGCCCTCCGGGCTTCAACCGCAGTTGATGAATCCCCCAGCCATGGCCCAGTCGATCAGCTCCACCATCGCGGCGGCCACATGGTAGATGGCCAGGTTGTAGTAGTAGTCCGCGCCCACGGAGTCGGAGAGGCAGGGGAAGTCGCAGTCGAGCTCGGCGATGCCGTGCTGCTGGTACCCGGTCATGATGCAGCCGTAGAGGCGGACGTAGGGGTTGCGGGAGCCCGACGTGAACAGGTCGGTCAGGATCTCGGCGACCTTCAGGCGGAAGTACGCCGCGAGTTCGGCCGAGAACGCGGGCGAGGTCGCGTCGCAGAGCCCGCAGTCGCCGGACAGGCTGTTCTGGATGGCGCGGAGCGTGGCGCCCGCGCCCGCGTGGGCGATGACCAGCGCCGAGCGGACGGCGTCGAGCGTGGTGCAGTTCGCGGTAATCGCCCCGCCACTGGTGGCCTGGCGCAGGCTGTCGAGCTTGGCCTCGACCGCCGACCAGACGCCGGCGCCGTGCAGTTCCTCCATGGCGGGGGCCAGGTAGGCGTCGAAATCGACCTCGCCCAGGTCGACCTTGCCCCAGGTCCACAGCGACGCGTGATCGCCGGTCGACACGGTCAGCTGCCCGTCGTCCACGCGGTCGGGAAACACGAGCCGGTACTTGCCCGCGGCCTCGTCGTACCGGAACGCCACCAGCTTCTCGCCGGGCTCGACCGTCAGGGCGCCCACGGGGAAGGTCAGGTGCATGGGCAGCGGGGACGGGGCCTCTTCCCACTGCTCCCAGGTCACCTGGCGGCCGATGGACAGCCGCACCGATCCGGTCAGGAAGTTCGCGTAGCCGGTCAGCCCGTCCGGGAAGTCGGGGGTGGCGAAGGGCGAGTAGGGCTGGAAGACCACGGTCCAGCACTGGTCCCAGGCCCCGGGATCCACCGTCAGGGCCACGCCGTCGAATGCGGAGTTGGTGTCCGTCACGGCGGCCTGGCCGCCCGACGGTCCGATGCAATCGGGATCCGGCGGGGGACCGTCCGGGCCGTCGTCGCTGCACGAGCACAAGGCCAGGACGATCGCCGCGACCGCGATCCCGGCCGCCCTCAGGGATTTCGGCAGGTTCATGGCGCCTCCGATCGGTGGGAGGACGACCGCGGCCGCCCCGACCGCGGTGGACCGGGTTCATCATGACGCCGCCGAACGGGCGAATCAAGGATAATGGATATCAGTTTGCAAAAAGAGGTGGGCTTGGATCGCCGCCCGGCCGCGTGACCCGGCCCAGCAGACCGTGTTGCGATCGCCGGCGATCCCTTATCATCGCCGCCGGCGGGCATTCCGCCCTCGTCGCGCCCCTCGCCCCGCATCCCCGCGGACGCCCGGTGGGCAGGAGCCTCCGCCCCGAGTCTCGCAACCTGGCCCCCGCCGAAAGGTCCTGCCGTGCGCCGATGCTGCTCCCTGCTGTCCACGGTCCTGGCCGTCGCCGCGGCCGTCGTCCCGGTCGTCGCCGCCGCGCCGGCGACCGACCCCGCCCAGGCCATCACCGCCACCGGCCTCCTGGCCGACGTCTCGGCGCTCGTCGCCGACGACGGCCGCCTGCCCGGCACGCCCGGCTACGCGCAGGCGTCGGACCGCGCCGCGGCCGTCTTTGCGGGCCTGGGCCTTAAACCCGGCGGCGACGGCGGCGGCTGGCGGCAGCACCTGCCGATGGAGGCCAACGTCATCGACCGCTGCGCCGTGCGGCTGACCGGCGCGGACGGCGTGGCGACCGACCTTGCGCTGGGCACCGACTGCGCCTGCCGCGGCTTCACCGGCAGCGGCAGGGCCGCGTCCGAGGTCGTCTTCGTCGGCTACGGCCTCAGCCTGCCCGAGCGCGGCTACGACGACTACGCGGGCGTCGACGTGACCGGCAAGGTGGTGCTCGCCTTCAAGCAGGCGCCCGCCTGGCAGCCGGCCGACGGCGAGGGCTGGGACGGCGCGGACCTGCCGCGCCCCAAAGCCGCGGCCGCGCGGGCCCACGGCGCGGCGGCGCTGCTGCTGGTCTCGCGGCCCGACGACGAGCATCCCCAGCCCGTCATCAGCAGCGTGCTGCACGGCAAGGGCGACCAGGTGCCTGACCTGCCAGCGGTGCAGGTGTCGGTCGATCAGGCGGCGCGCCTGTGGGCCGGCGGGCTCGACGAGCTGCGCGCGGCGCAGGCGGCCATCGACGAGGCGCACGCCCCGGCGTCGCAGGCGCTGCCCGGCCGGGCGGCTGTGGACGTCGCGGCCCGCTACACGCAGGCGGCCGACACCTGGAACGTGGTGGGCGTCCTGCGCGGCACGGATCCCGACCTGAAGGACGAGGCCCTGATCGTGGGCGGCCACCTCGACCACGTGGGGTCGCAGGGGGGCGTCGTCTGGCCCGGGGCCAACGACAACGCGTCCGGCGCCGCCGGCGTGCTGGGCGTGGCCCGCGCCTTCGCGGCCGCGGCGGCGGCAGGGCACGCGCCGCGGCGCACGGTGGTGTTCGTCCTCTTCGCGGGGGAGGAGCAGGGCCTGTTCGGCTCGCGGTTCCACGCGGACCACCCGGTCGTGCCCCTGGACCGCACGGCGGCGATGCTGAACCTGGACTGCATCGCCCATGGCGACAGCATCCAGATGCACGGCGGGGAGTCGGAGCCGGATCTGTGGGGGTTGGCGCGCAAGTTCGACGCGGCCGACGCCCATCTCACGGTGGCGGCCACCGGCCGGGGCGGCGGCGCGGACGCGGCCCCGTTCTTCAAGGCCGGCGTGCCGACCCTCTACTTCGCCTCGCAGTTCAGCTACACATACCTGCACCAGACGGGCGACACCGTGGACACTCTCAACCCCGATCTCTACCAGGCGCTGGTACGGCTGGCCTACCGAACGGCGGCCGCCGTCGCCGACGGGACGTACCGGCGCGAGGCGGTCCGCGCGGAGGGCTGAACGAGGTCCGGCGCGCCTGCTCGATGGATCTCCGCGTCCGCAGGGACCGGTTGAACAGCGCGATCCCCTACGCGCGCTCGGCCGGTCGCGGTTCGAAGTCGCTCTCCTGGTCGGCGAGATCAGTCGCCGTTGTTCTCGATCAGGTTGTCGACGACCTCGCCAAGCACGTGCAGCCGATCCGACGGCCTCAGCGCGGCGTTCAGGTACCCTCGCATGCCCTGGGTGTTGGGCACGTCCTCGAGCGACGCCCAGACCGATCGCAGCCAGGCTGTCCGCGGCTCCGTGGGCGGCAGGGGGATGGGTCTGACCGAGGTCGTCACGGCCAGATACTGGGCCATCTTCTCGCGCGCCTCGTCGAAGCGGGCGTCGATGGCGGCGAGCCGCGCCCGCAACGCCTCCTCCGCCCGCCCGACGACCAGGCCGGCCGCGGCCCGCACCGCCTTGCGCCGGGACACCCTGTTTTCGGCGAGCGAGGGTTCGCGGAACCCGTCCTGAACGGCCAGCAACCGCGCCCGCTGCCCCGCTATCTGCGAGGACAGCGGGCTGCGGAGCTGCTGCAGGGTCTTCTCTACCGCGATCAACCAGGCCGCGACCTGCTCCACGAACTCGGGATCCGACCGCTGGTACCGGTCCACGATGGCCGACAACTCCAGGAGGTGGGCGACCAGCTTTTCGCGCGTGACGATCAGCACGACGATCCCTCCCCCTACTCCGGCGTCAACTTGCGCGTGACTGTGCCATCGTCGTTCTGGATGGCGCTCCACTCCAGGCCCTCTTCCTTGAGGACGATGCGCAGCCGGGTGACGTTGGCCGCGTCGGCGCGCTCCTTGACCTCCGCGGTCAGCACCGTCGCCTTCACTGACGAAGGTTGGCCCGGGTCGCGGATCGCGATCTCGATTGCTTTCTGGCGCACCTGACTGGCTAGTTCACGCATCTTCGCCGCCGGGAAGACCGCTGTTCCGCTGCCGCCGGCCAAACGAGCCAGCGTTGCCTCGGCCGCTCGCGCGACCGCTTCGCGCGGCTGTCCACGCTTCGAAGGCAGTGGCTTGGCGTCGAGGGTCTTGACCTCGGCGGCCACCGCCGCCTCGAATTCCTTGCGAAAGTTGGTCGGCAGGGTCAGGCCGAGGGCATCGGCCGACGCCTTGAGCTGCTTGCCCAGTTCGGTCTTGATCGTCGTCGCCGACTCCGCGACGCTCGCGGTGCCCTCGTCGAAGTTCTCGATCAGCACGGGGATCTCCAGAACCATCTCCGGCACCCGGACCCGGGGCAGGCTCATGCCTTCCAGCAGCGGGTTGCTGCGGTAGTACTCGGCGATCGCCGCCGATTCCTCGTCGGCGATACGCCGAGCATGGGCCAGGCTCCCCAGGAACGTGCCGATCACGTCTCCCAGATCAGGCATGTCCACACTCCGATCAGGCTGCGCCTAGGCCGCCGGCGTTTCGGTGATCACGTTCTCCAGGATGCCGAGCAGGCGTTCGGTGCCCGCCGGCAGCTCGTCCTGGACCGCGCGGACATGGACCGCCATGGAGTACGTCCGCTCGACCTTGGCGCTGGAGGTCGTCGACTTCTGGTACGAGTAGTTCACCTTCAGGCTCGCCGAGCCCCAGCCCCAGCCGGCCTTGGCCTTCAGCTCGGTGTCCAGGCCGTGCTTGGACGAGGACGAGCTCTCCTGGACGGAGGTGATCTTCGCGTTGAAGTCGATCGTGGTCTCCTCGATCCGGATGAACGGTACCGGCAGCATGGTCAGGAAGGGGACGGTGAGCTTGAACTTCTTCACCTCCGTCGTCACGGCTCCCGTGTTCGGGTCGGTCGTCTCGACCGGCTTGTCGTACGCGAAGGTGACCATCACCGGGTCGGTGACGTTGCCGTTGTCGTCCGCGTTGAAGCCTACCGCCTTGATGAAATCCACCGACGTGACGGCCGAACTGGCCTGGGCTTTCACGACCGCAGTCAGCGGTCCTCCGATCATCGCCTCGAAATTCAAGCTGGCGAGTTCGTCACCGATAGCCATGTCCATCCTCCTCGTTGGGACCCTGCATCTTGGGCGTCATGAAGCGATGCCCTGTACGGCGGGGGGAGGTGGGATGCTCGGGCCGGTGGGATCGAACGCGGAACTCAATTCGTCGATGGATGCACGCGTGGTGTCGGGTTGCCGGCTACTCCGGTCGTGGGGGGAGGCGGATGATGTCGATGCTGAACCGGAGGAGCGATACGATCCGGGGCAACTCCCCCCTGCAGTCATAACAATCCTTGATGCCACAATTGGATGCAGCCGAATTGCACTAGTCCGTAATCTCATGGGAATCGTGTGGTTGTGGCGGTTTCCGCGAAGGACGGTCCACCGGATCACTCGAGTCGGCGGGTAGATGCCCCCCGCCACCTCGTCCCCCGGGAACCCGCGGCGGAATCGACTTCCGCCTCGTCGACCGGCGGGGGCCGGGACAGAACCGGCCCCGGAATCCCGTACGGAACGACTGCACGCGCCCTCCGCTGCCACCTCCCCCCACGCGGCCCGAAGCTCCGCATTCCTTGCAAACCCCCGTATGACTACGTTCAGCGGACGGTCCGGTCTCGCCGGGTGGTCGCCGCCCGGCCAAGTCGCGGACCGGGCGCGGCGGGGGGCCGCGCACGGCGGTCCTTGTGACCGCAGGACCCGGACCCAGGGGGTGGGAGATGGCGAAGAAGAAGACTTCCGGCACGGAGACGGGGGCGCCGCCGGAACTGACCGACATCGCGCGGACGATCCTGCTCGTCTCCGGCATCGGCATCACGGCCGTCGCGGTCGTCACGCTGGTCGGGGCCGCATTCGTCGGCAAGGAGCAGTTCGCGGAATCTAGCAAGACGGTGTTCAACGCGCTGCTGCCGCTCATGGGCACCTGAGTCGGCACCGTCCTGGCGTACTAATTCTCCCGCAAGAACTACGAGACGGCAAGCAACAGCGTCGAACGCATGGTCGCCCTGACCTCCGAGCAGAAGCTCCGCAAGATGGACGTGGCCGAGAAGATGATGAAGCTGGCGGCGATCACGGTCTACCGGATCCCGGTCGGCAAGACCGAGGCCGACGTGCCGGTGGCGGAACTGCAGGGGTTGCTCAAGGACAAGATCACCCGGCTGCCCATCCTGGGCTCGGGCGACGTCATCCGGTACATCGTCCACCTGACGGCGATGTACCGGTTCGTGGCCGACCGCGCCATGGCCGGAATCGGCAAGGACGACCTGGGCAAGCTGACGCTGCAGGACCTGGCGCGCGATCCGGCCCTGAACGGCTGGATCACCAACTTCGTCCTCGTGTCCGAGCACGCGACGGTCGCCGACGCGAAGGCGCTGATGGAGGCGCGCGAGAAGTGCCAGGACGTCGTGGTCACCCGCTCCGGCGGCGCGGACGAGGCGATGCTGGGCTGGCTGACCAACGTCGACATCGGAAAGCTGTCGAAGGCCTAGGCCGCGCCGGACCGCGGCGCGGGGCGATGCGCGCCGCCTGCAGGTTGCCTGCGACCGCGACGCTGCCCCGGGTGCGAGCCTTTCGCATCCGGGGTGGTCGAGCGCCGCAACCCACGAAAAAGCCCCACTTTCTTCTTGAAAGCCCGCTATCGCCCGCGTTCACCCGGTGGCCCGCCGGTTGACGTTCCCGCCGACATCGGCAGCTGCTCCGCCGACTCCCCGAGAAAGGAGGTGAGGCAGCCGGCAATGACGAGGGCGCATCGCGTTCGCGATCGCGCCGCATTCGGACCAGTCGATAGGTGAACCCGCATCGATTTCCGAGAGGAGCTGACGTGTCACAAGGTGGATTCAATCGCCTGGCTGCCGCGGCAACCATGGTCCTGGCCGTCGGACTGGCCGCCTGCGGAGCGGTCGCCGAAGAGATCATCATCAAGTTCCAACCGAACACGAACACCGCCGAGGTCGCCACGTA
Organism: Candidatus Krumholzibacteriia bacterium; assembly: GCA_963825035.1. Taxonomy (GTDB): domain Bacteria; phylum Krumholzibacteriota; class Krumholzibacteriia; order LZORAL124-64-63; family LZORAL124-64-63; genus JACZKN01. The sequence goes on from CAWGRT010000011.1 coordinate 202,807, forward strand.
CGCGGGCAAGGTGCTGCTGACCCGAGTCGACAAGGCGATCTACGCGCTGCCGGCGGTGGTGGGTGCGACGTCGGTGACCAGCGTGCTCCCGGTCTCGGTAGCCGAACCCCGCTTCGACGGGCCATTCTCGATCGTTCTCGCCGACACGGTGGACACCGACGCGGTCCTGACCGGCCTGGCGAGCGATCCCGACGTGCTCTACGCTACCCGCGCCGTCATCCCGGTGGACGTTCTGGGGGAGGACACCAAGGCATGGTTCCCCCCGCAGGAGAAGATCCGCTTCTGCGACTCGCAGCGGGGCTACCACTATCGGACGACGGGCGAGCCGCTGATGGACGGGGACTGGTGCACCGCGGTCAGCCCCGATTCCGTGGACCACGACATGGACCTGCCCCAGGCCTGGGGGGTGACGACCGGCTCCTCGTCGGTGCTCGTCGGCATCATCGACACCGGCTTCTGCTGGCGACATGCCGACCTCGGCGGGCACGGGCCGGTCTCCTCGGTCTCCCTGAGTGACTCGTTGTTCTACTACTACCAGGACGGCATCTTCTACCAGAACAACAACGAGCTGCCGGGTGACGCCAACGGCGACGGCCGTCCCGGCGTCGCCTACCAGGATGACGACGGCGACGGTCTGGTCGACGAGGACAGCGATGGCTACGACTACCGGAACGACGCCGAGTCCGACGTCGTCGTCGGTACCGCCACCGGGATATCCGGTCTGACCGTGACCGACAGCAACGCGAATTTCGGCAACCTGGTCGGCCTGTGGTTCTACGGATGGGGCGGAAGCGTGACCGGCTACAAGGCCCGGATCGTCTCGAACACCGCGACGACGTTGACGACGGAACCCATCGAGGTCACGCCGGGATTCTTCCTGCAGGATTGGTCCTATCTCCTGCCGGTGTACGACAACGTGTACCGCATCGGCGACGGCCTCAGCAACCACGAGACGTGGCCCGACCCGTTCGTCGACGACAGCGGCTGGGTGAACGACCTGGCGGCCGACGACGACGAGAACGGCTGCGCCGACGACACGCGGGGCTATGACTTCGTCGACGCCCCGGGCCAGCACAGCGTCAACGACGACACCAGCGATCGGGACTTCGACGTCCGCGGCGCGAACGTGCACGGTTCGGCGTGTATGAGCCAGGTCGCCTCGACCATCAACACCGGCCTGATGATGGGTGTCGCGCCCGGCGTGCGCCTCGTTCCGGCGCGGGCCATCTTCGTCAACGACACGGGATATCTGTCCCTGGACGTGAAGGCCTTGATCAACTCCGTCGAGTACATGCGCACGATCGGAGTCGACGTGCTTTCGACCTCGCTGGCGTCGTCGTCGGCGCTGGCGGTGGTCGTGCCGATCATCCAGGATCTGGTCGACGACGGCGTCGTTTTCGTCAACGGCGCGGGCAACGACTACTCCGACGTGCCCCACGTGTTGAACGGTGTCACGCCGAGCGTCATGGTCGCCGGCCTGAACACCTCCGACGTCCGGTACGACGTGACGACCCAGTGGGGTCGGACGACGACGCGCTTCGGCTCCTGGGTCGACATCTCCGCCAAGGAGGGCCCGATCCACGTGGCCACTGCGGTCGATGCGTCCGGCAACTCGCTCTACGGCATCGGCTGGGCCGGAACGTCGCTGTCCGGGCCCAGGGTCGCCGGCGTGGCCGCCCTGATCAAGTCGGCGTACCCGGGCTACACCCGCGACCAGATCATCAACAAGCTGCTGACGTCCGTCGACGACATCTACGCCGACGGCCGGAACGCGGGCTACGAAGGGCTCCTGGGCTCGGGCCGGGTGAACGCCTACAAGGCCGTGTCCCTGTACGGCACCGTTCCCGCCGTCGCCACGGACACGACGTGGAGTGGCACGGTCTGGGTCGGCGGCGATATCACGGTGCCGCCGGGCAAGACCCTGACGATCGCACCCGGAACGATCATCAACGTCGCGCAGGACGACCTGCTGTCGGCCGGCAGCGCGCCGTCGCGGGTGGAGTTCACGGTCTACGGCAACATCGACGTCCAGGGCACGGCGCTGGCGCCTGTCCTCTTCGAGTGCCACACCGACGGGGCCGGGGAGTGGGGGCCCATCGCGCTGGACCGGCGCTACGGTTCGCTGGACGCCGGCTTCAGCCATGTCGTCATGAGGGACATGGAATCCGGCATCGACGTGGTCGGCATCCCCGGTTCCTACACTGTCGGCCTCGACATCGCCGACTGCATCATCGAGACCCGGCACGAGGGCCTCGTCACGGGCTCGCTGATGGGGGACGACGTCATCTCCGTCACGGGTACGGTATTCTCGTGCAGCAGCGACAGCACTTACGGCGTCACCATACAGACGTGGAACTACGACGACGGCGCCGTGGTGACGATCGGCGGGAACACGACCGTTGAAGGGTACAGCGTCGGGCTCTACATCATGGCGGGTTCCGGCGTGACGGTCTCGGATACGTCGGTCGACAGTTGCGCCGTCGGCATGTTCGTCGGTCCCGGCTATTCGTCCGCGCCGACGATCGGGCCGGGGGTCGCGGTAACGAACAGCGGCGACCTCGGGGCTTATTTCGGCAACGGTGTCACCTGCAACGGCCTGGCGATCAACGGCTCCGGCGCCAACGGCGCGATTATCAACGGCGATGCGGACTTCGGCGTCAACGGGATGACGGTCGCGAACTGCGGCCTACACGGCGTGCAGGTCTACAACGTGACCGCGGGGCATCTCCTTGACAACATCTCCGTGTCGAACGTGGCGAACTCCGGCTTCCGCATCACCGACTGCAGCCCGACGCTCGGTTCGGGGGTGCAGGTCTCCGGCGCCGATTACGCCGGGATCTACTGTTCCGGGGGCTCGCCGCACCTGGAGGGGCCGACCATCAGCAACTCGGAAACCGGCGTCTGGACGGTCAGCGACGCGCACGTGGTCGGCCGGAACCTGACGGTCACCGGCTGCAACTACGGCGTGTGCGCCAACCCTACCGGCGTCGGCAACTTCGGGACGTCGGCCGACTGGGGCGGATCGACCTTCACGTCGATCGGCAAGCGGTACGCCCTCAACTGGAACCTCACTACGGACCTGATGATGGTGGGCGACTGCTTCGACGGGTCGGAGAACCCCCCGGCGTACATGTTCGAACCCAAGGTCTACGGCGCGGGAACGGTCATCTTCCTGCCCGGCCACTGCGAGTAGGAGGAGGCTACCATGAGAAACCATGTCGTACTGCTGGTGCTGGCGATCGCCTGCGCCTCGGCCGTGGCGGCGCCCGCGCGCGCGGCCGACCGGGCCGTGACCATCGCCGGCCTGACGGCCGGGACGCCCGACAAGGGCGGACTGGGCGGATTCCGCGTTCCCGTCGCCGGGAGCGTCCCGCTCTGTTCGGCGGTCCTCGAGCTGGGGAATGTCTCGGGCGCCGACGCCGTCCTGGGCGTCTCGTACACGACGCCCGCGGGTCCGCAGATCGCCGACCAGGTCATGCTTTCGGGGCGCGGGTCCTACGTGCTCGACCTCTCGGCCGGGGTCCGGGCCGCTGCGGCCGCGGGATCGGAAGCGGTGGACTTCGAACTGTTCGTCCTCGGCGAGGACAAGGCCAAGGCTGTCCGCGTTGCGGCGAAGGACGGACGCATCGGGACGGTCCGATTCGCTTACCTGCCGGTGGGGATCCCGTCGGCCGCGGGTGGCGATCGCGGCGAGACCGATCGGCCGGCCGATCCCGGGCAGGCCACGCCGGGCGTGGGGCACGTCATCGCCGCGCCGAACCCGTTCAACCCGACGGTGAACATCTCGTTCGAGGTCCGGTCCGCCGGCGGCGTGAAGGTCGCCATCTACGACGTGCGCGGCCGCGCCGTGGCGACGGTCCTGGACGAGTTCCGGCAGGCCGGCCCCGTGGCGGCGACCTGGAAAGGCATGGACGACGCGGGCCAACGCGTCGCCAGTGGCGTTTATTTCTATCGGATCGACGCGAACGGAGATGTACAATTCGGTAAGATCGCGCTTCTCAAGTAGACAAGCCGAACGCGCCCCGGCCGCGCGGATGCGCGGCCGGGGCCGAAACCGCGGGAGGATCATGATCGTGCGAAACGTCTTGCGAATCTTCCTGGTCGCGATCGCGGGAGCCGTCATGGCGGCGGCCCCGGCGACACTGGCGCATGCCGCCCTGGAATTGAGCCTGTCCTGGAACCCGAACACCGTCGTCGATACGCTCGTTGTAGCCGAGCCGGGTACCTACGACTGTTATCTCCTCGTCGAACCGGACATTACGGAAACGACGTTCGGCGCGTTCTGGGGGCATATCCTCCTGTCGAACGGAGTGGCCTTCCAGGGTCTGGAGGGCCTGCTGGATCCGGCGGGTATCGTCAGCGTCGAATCGGAACCGGGGAACGGGGTCCTGGTGTCAGTCGACTACACCGGGGTCTGCATCCCATACGCCAGCACGCTCGCCTTCGCCAAGTTGACGCTGGCGATCGATCCGGCGGCGCTGCCGGACCCCGGCCTGGGGGTGGTGCTTCCCATCTATGTCGAGAACGACCCCGCCAGCACGGCGCTGACCGTGGGTTCGCCTCTTTGCTTCTGGTTCGTGACCCCGTGGCCCTGCGCGCCCGCCTTCATCCGGGCCGGCGTGGTGCCGAACGAGGACTCGAGCTTCGGCGGCGTCAAGGCCCTGTTCCGCTGATATGGAGTGACCTTGTGTCAAGGGCCGCCTCCGTTGTCGGGGGCGGCCTTTTTCTTTGGCCGGATTCGGCGAGGATGGGGATGGGCGCCGCGGGTCTCTCCGACGACGTGTCACTCTGATATGCGCGGGTTGCGTCGGCAAGCCGACGCCGAGCCGCATGACCGTGCTCCGTCGTGAGGTGCCGCAGTCTAGGATCGCGGATCCGGGCCGAGGCGGCCGGCCGCATAGCGGTAACGCGGGCTCTCGGGATCGTCCCCGCTCGCGCCCATCCTGTCCGGTTGCCGTTGGCAGTTCCGGTCATCCTATGCCTTCGGTTGCTGCGCTTCGTGCAATGTCTCCCACAGGTAGCCGACCAGCATGCGGGCGATCGCCGCGACGATCGTGTTGTGGTGCTTTCCGCGGGCGCTCATGCGGCGGCACTGCCGGCACAGCCGCAGCTGGGCCCGGTCGGCCCGGGCCACGACCTGGGGCGGCTGCCCTTGCCGGCGTTGCCTGAGCTTGACCCCGACCGCAGGCTTGTGGCGGTCGTGCCAGGCCGCTTCCACCAGGAGGCGGCGGACGTGGCTGTTGCCGGTCTTGGTGATCCCGCCCCGGCGTTGGCGGGCTCCGCTGCTGTGCTCGCTGGGCACCAGTCCGAGGTAGGCCATCAGCTGCGGCGCGGTCGCGAAGCGACGGATGTCGTGCAGCTCGGCGACCAGGGCCACGGCCGTCGTGGTGCTGATGCCGCGGAAGCAGCGCAGCCAGGCCACCGGCGTGCGGAACGGCTCGCCGGCGGCGACCTCCTCCAGGTGCCGGTCCAGGTCGGCGACCCGCGCCTCGGTCCGCTGGACCGCCAGCAGATAGTCCTCGAACACGGTCCGATCGACCTCCCGTTCGAACCGCAGGCCGCCCAGCCAGGTGTGGTGCCGCTGGGACCACCTGCAGCCGCCGCGGAACACCAGGCCGCGCCGCAGCAGGAACTTGGCCAGGCGGTGACGCGCGCGGACCAGGTCCTTCTGCGCATCCTCGCGGCAGCGGCTCAGGTCGCGCACCGCCTCCGGGTCCTCGGTCGGCGGGTGGACCGCCGTAAGCAGGCCGGCGCGCAGCAGCTCGGCCAGCTTGCGGGCGTCGCGGTGATCGGTCTTGACCCGGTCGCCGCTGCGGACCGGGATCAGCGACGGCGCCGCGATCAGGCACGGCACCCCGGCGGCCTCGAGCTGGCGCTGCAGCGGATAGCCGCACGGACCGGCCTCGTAGGCACAGGCGACCGGCGAGCGGCCCTTCAGCTTGCGGATCAGCCGCCGGACGGCCGCCGGTTCGTGGCCAGTTGCCACTCAACGGGTTGCGACGTTCCCGGTTCGAGCATGGCGACCGCGATCGTTTGCTTGTGCACGTCCAATCCTACATGGGCCATACTCGACATGGCCGGCTCCCTTCGTCGTATGCGGCTCTGACGCCGAAAGGCGCCAACCCGCGACAGCGGTGCTTCGCCACCCGGCCGTCATCGAAGCCACCAAAGTGTCGGTGACGACGATACGACAGGGGGCCGGTCACTCCATAGGGTCTAGGTCGAGGCGACCGGCGCCGCGCCTACTGGACGCGCACCTGGAAGCCCACGACGAACGACGAGGGCCCGGTCCGCGAACGTCCCCGCATCCGCCCCTGGGGCAGGATGCGCACGTTTGTCACGGCGGCGTCGCAGCCGTCGGCGTCCGGAGCCGGCACGTAGGTCCAGGTCACCCCGCCGTCGGCGGAGAAGTCCACGTCGTCGGTCTGGTCCGCCAGCGAGACGAACCGGTAACTCAATCCGCTGGGCACGTCCCCCTGGACGAACGCGATCGGCCCGGTCGTCCCCGGCAGGTCGCCCACGTACATGGCCGTCCCGGACGGGACGGCGTCGGCCACCACCACCGTGTTGCCGTCGATGCGCGCGGTCCCCCGGTTGGACACCTCCACCTCGTACTGCACGAACGCGCCGGGGATGGCCTTGGGGTTGGCCGCGCCGTTGAACGGATCGCTGACGGTGACCAGGCTCTTGCGCGCGGCCAGGGCCGACGACGGCTCGCCCACGTTGATCGTGGTGGTCACCGTGTTGTTGGCGGGACGGTGGTCGAAGGTCCCGCTAGCCACCGACGCCGTCACCGCCACCGGCCCCATGACCGTGCCGTCCGGGTTCACGGTCAGGGTCACCGGCGCCAGGCTCCCCCCGGGGGGCAGCGTGCGCCCGATGCGCGCGGTGATCACCGGCAGGCCCGAGGCATCCACGGTCCAGCCGCCGCCGGCGTTCGCCGCCACCAGGTCCAGGCCCGGCGGCAGCGTCACCGTCACCACCGCGTCGCTGTCCAGGGCCGACGGGCCCAGGTTGGTCACCGTCAGCACCAGGTCGCCGTCGGCACCCACCGCGATCCCGCCGGTGTGGGACACCGACAGGGCCAGGTCCGCCGTGGGGGCGTTGGCCACCGAGATCACCTCGGCCGACAGCAGCACCAGGTCCTGGCCCGAAGAGTAGCGCGACACCGCCAGCTGGTCGCCGGCGTTCAGCCAGGGGGAGACGTCGTGGATGTCGAAGTCCACGCCCCAGGTGTCGGCGCGGCCGGCCACGTTGATGGTGCTGTTGAACTGGTTGCCCGGCGGGTTGTAGGCGTCGGTCAGGTCGTGGCCGTTGAACGACAGGCTCTCGCCGTAGCCGCCGTTGTTCTGGCTGTTGGTCTCGTCGCCCTCCCAGGTGACGTGGGCCGCCTTGCCGTCGATGTCCGCCGCGGCGATGCGGAAGTTGTCGGCGGTGACCACGATCTCGCCGCCCTGGTAGAAGCGGAACCCGTCGTACACGTTCACCACGTGCAGCGACCGCGAAGGGTGCGAGTACACCACCACCAGCGACCAGCCCGCCAGCACCGTCTCCACGTCGCAGTGGGGGTAGTCGGTGTTCACGCCCAGGCCGCTGAAGGTGTAGGTGCCGTTGCCCTTGGCGGCCACCTGGGCGGTGACGTCGGCGAAGCCGCTGAAGAAGTCGTAGTTGATGCGGCCGTAGGGGAAGGTCTCGGTGAACGTACGATCGGCGCCGACGGGCCGGCCGTCGAAGACCACGTCCCAGTCGGGGGTCCGCTGCGTCGAGCGCCAGTTGTTGCTGTACGAGCCGGCCCAGTACAGATAGGCCGCTTCGATCCGCGCGCCGCCGGGCAGGCCGGCGAGCTCGCCTTCGCTGCCGGGGGCCACCGAACAGGCGTCGCCGCCGTTGGCGTCCGTGCGCAGGCTGCCGCCGGTGCCGGTGAAGTCCACCGGACCGGCGAAGCTGCGGTACAGGCTGATGTCCGTGCCCGCGGCTGCCGGCGCGGCCATCGCCCAGGCGACGGTCAGCAGCACGGCGATCAACGCCTCCCGGCGCCGCGGCTCAGAACATCTGCTCACGGCTCGACTCCTGGTTGAAGCGGAAGCGGAAGCGCAGGTACGGGCCCTGGGCGGTCCAGCCGGCGGCGTCGAAGTCGCGATCGCGGAATCCGCGCAGGTTGTAGCCGGCGCTCAGCCACAGGTCCTCCAGCAGCTTCAGGCCCACCGACGCGCCCACGCTGAGGTCGTGCACGCCGCCGTGCCACGAGTTGCGTGCCGCCCCCTGCAGGCCCAGGTCCCAGCGGCGGGCGAAGAACCAGCGGCCCTCCAGGCCGGCGACGTCGGTCCAGCCCCGGTAGGTGGCGCCGTCGATGGTCTCCACCGCCCAGCGCCAGCCGTACCGGCCCGACACCTGCAGCCACGGCCGGCCCTGCCACGACGCCGTCAGGTTCTGCACCAGGCGGCGGCTCTCCAGGGCGCCGGCGGTGGACGCGTCGTCATCGATCTTCCAGTCCAGTCGCTGCAGCACCGTCCAGGGCGACCGTTCGGGGCGCCAGGCCAGGCCCAGGCGGGCGGCGGTGCGGTCGCTGCGCGTGCCCGCGGCGCCGTCGCGCCGGTCCAGGCGCAGGCCCGCCTGCAGGCCCAGGCTGCCGCTGGGCTCCACGAACACGGCGCCGTCCAGGCTCCACTTGTCCTCGGTGTCGCCGTGGCGCACCTCGGCCCGCTGGGTCCAGCGCCAGTTCCTGCCGCGGCAGATGGCGCCGGCGGACACCGCCGTGTAGCCCTCGGTGGGCCCGCCCGAGGTCACCGAGCCCGTGTCCACGGTCGGCGGCGCCGCGCCCTGCACCCGGGCGTGGTCCAGGCCGCCGTCCACGCTCCAGCGCGGGCTGATCTGCCAGGTCTGCTTGATGCCCGCATTCTTCCACACCCGCAGGTCGCCTTCGCGATGCTGCTGCTCCACCGACGACTGCACCTCGCCGCCGGCCCACGGGGTCGAGCGCATGCCCACGCGGGTGCTGCGGGTGTCGTGGCCGTCGGCGTCGGTCCACTCCTGGCGCAAGAGGAGGGTGGCGTTGCGCACCACCTCGACCTCGGCGCCGGCGCTGGTGCGGGTGGGGAAGTCGGCGCTGGCCGGGCCCGCGCCCAGGTCGTGCTCGTGGGCGGCCTTCAGGCGCAGGCGGCCCCGCAGCAGCGCGGCCGAGGCGCCGACGCGCACCTGCCGGGTGAGCCGATCCGGCGACGACGCGAACCGGTCCTGCGCCCAGCGATGGCCCAGGTCGGCGCTGAAGGCACCGCGGTTCCAGGCCAGGCGGGTGTCGGCCAGGTCCTGCGCGGCGGCGGTCTTCAGGTCCTCGCGGCGGGCCAGGCGGCTGCCCAGGGTCCAGCCGGGGCGGAAGCGCCAGGCGGTCTCGGCGCCGGCGGTGAAGGTGCCGGCCTCGGCCCGGCGCTGCTGGCCCAGGCCGAAATCCTGTTCCCGTCGGCGGGCCCAGACGCGGGTGTCCACCTGGGGCGAACGGGCGGCCACCTCGGCCAGCCAGGCGCCGGCCCGGCCGACGTCGGCGCGGTCGCTGCCGGCGGCCTCGGCCTTCACCGTCACGCCCGGGGCCAGGTCCACGCGGGCGTCCACCGCGGCCAGGTCGCCGTCGGCGCCCGGCGCACCCTCGTGCAGGACGGTCACGCCCGTCTCGATCTTGTCCCCGCGCAGGTGCACCGCGGCGCGGCCGCCGGCGGTCACGGCGTCGGCCCCGGCGGCGGTGGTCTCGTATTCCGCCACGATCCACACCGGGTTCAGCTCGTCGTCCCGGCTGAAGATCGCCTCCTTGAAGACCAGCTCGCCGCGCAGGTAGTCCAGGTCGTAGTCCACGGTGCGGGTCAGGCGCCGCGAGGACAGCACCACCTCGGGCCGGAAGCGGTCGCGCACCTCGATGGTCACCGTCTCGGAGCCGATCAAGAGGTCGCCGCGGGACAGCCGGTAGATGCCCGAGGTGCCGTCGCCCCGCAGCTCGTCCCGGCCGTAGCTCTGGCCCCGGTCGCTGGCGAAGGCGGTCACGTCCCAGGGGCCGTCGCGCCAGCCGGCCCGGCCGCCGGTCAGCTTGCGGTTGTAGCGGCCCAGCTCGGTGACGGTCAGGCCCGTGGTGTAGTCGCCCCACAGGGCGTAGAACGCGCGCCTCTCCAGGCGCACGTACAGCTTGCCGGTGGTGGGGGCGTCCTGGCCCTGCACCGAGGCGTCGCCGTACACCGTGTAGAGGGCGTCCGGGTCGATGACGCCGCCCAGGGCGCGGTCGGCGGGGGCATCGCCCTTCCGGCGGCTGTCGAAGGCCGCCGTCAGCAGCCACTTGCCCTTGACCCGGCCACGGGCGAAGAAGGCCAGGCGGCCGTCCTGGTGGAAGCCGTCGTCCTCGCCGCTTTCGTCCAGGCCCTGCAGGTTGCCCGAGACCGCCGACCAGCCGGCGGTGCCCTCGGCCAGGCCCACCAGGATCCAGTCGCGGGGCTCGGGCTCCAGCCAGGCGCGCAGCTCCTCGCGGCGGCCGGCCAGGGGAAGCCGGAGGTGCACCTCGCCGGTGCGGGTGGTGGGTTCCAGGGTGATCTCGGCGATGCCGTCCGGGCCGACGGTGTAGGTGTTGCCGGTCTGTGCCAATGCCGCCAGCCGCGCCTTCTCGTGCTCGCTGCGGGCGCGCAGGGGTTCGTAGGGGGCGTCGACGTCGAACTCGCCCGTCACGCCGCGGCGGGCCGGGTGGCCGTCGCGGTCCAGCAGCCGCACCGCCAGCACCGGGGGCGTGCGGCCGCCCGCCGCCAGGCGCGAGCGCTCCGGCACCAGCTCGGCCCGCACCGGCGGCCCGGACACGTGCACCGTGCGCTCGGCCCAGGTCACGACGACTCCCGCCGAATCCCGCGCCGTCACCACCAGCCGGTTGTCGCCCTCCTTCAGGTCCACGCCCGCCCAGCGGGTCACGGCCACGCGGTTGGCCGCGTCGCGGGCGGTGCCGTCGAAGTTGAGGCGATCCAGGGGCGCCCCGTTGACCTCCAGGGTCAGGCGGTGGGCCGGGTCGTGCTTGGCCGCGACCTTCAGCGAGGGGATGGCCGGGTGGTAGCCCTCGGGGGGCCACAGCAGGGCGAACCCCGGCTGCTGGCCGTCGAGCCAGGCCATGTCGTAGACGGGCATGACGTCGGGATCGGCCCCGGGGGCGGCTGGGCGCTCCCACGACTCGCCCGGCGGCAGCCCCACCACCGGCAGGGCGGCGGCGGCCCGGTCGCGCACCGGGTGGTCGGGCAGGCGGTGGCTGACGTCCTCGGTCCAGGCCTGCACCACCACGCGGCGGTTGTGGGCGCGGCCCTCGGCCGTGGCGTTGTCGGCCACCGGCTCGTCGGGACCGCGGCTGTAGACGTGGAGCTGGCCGTCCTCCAGGCGCAGCGTGCGGGCCAGGCGGTCGGCCACGGCCTGGGCGCGGGCCAGGCCCAGGGCGTAGTTGTCGCGGAAGACCCGCCGTTTGCCCGCCGGGATGCCCTGGCTGTCGGTGTGGCCCACCACCCGCACCGCCAGCACGTGATGGCGGACCAGGCCGGCGGCCAGGCTGTCCACCTCGGCCAGGTCCAGGCTGTCCAGATCGGCGGCCAGGGAAGCGAAGCGGGGCCGCAGGACGATCTCCGGATTGCGCCGCCGCACCTGTTCGGGCACCAGGCTGACCACGGCCTGCGCCGGGCCGGCCCGCAGGTTGGCGGCGGCCGGGCCGTCGGCCACCACCAGGGCCGATGTCACCAGGTCGGCCCGCTGCACCGTGTCCACGGCGGCGCCGAAGGCCAGCGCGCCGTGCCAGCCGGCGGCCACGTCGCCCAGGCGCCAGATCAGCACGCCGCCCCGGTCCTCGGGATCGGGCGCGGGCTCGCCGTCCAGCCGCGCGCTGCCCGGCCGGTACGACACGCCGTCGGGCAGCATCACCGTGGGACGGACGTTGCGCAGGGGCACACGATCGGCGGTCAAGGCGAGGACGCCGGCCAGGTCCCGTCCGTCCAGGGTCACCGCCAGGTCCAGGCTCACCGCGCCCGTGTCCGGATCCACCTCGTGCACCGGGAAATCGACGCGCCAGGTGGTGCCCGCCTGCAGGTCCAGCATCCGGGCGAAGGGATGTTCGGCGCGGCGGGGCTCGGGGGCGCAGGCGCCGGCCGCCAGGCGGCCGGGCAGGGTGGCCTTGTCCAGCTGCAGCACGTGGGCGCCGGGGCGCACCGCCTCCAGGTGGTAGCGGCCGCGGGCGTCGGTCACCACGCTGGTGCCGTCCTCCAGGTACAGGCGGACGCCGGGCACGCCGGTGGCGGAGTCGGCGGCGGCGGCGGCGCAGTCGTCCTCGATTACGCGGCCCACCAGCAGGCAGCGGTCGGCGAAGAGGTCGTCCTGCACCAGCACCGACGCCGACGCCGCGTTGGACGCCAGGCCCGCATGCCAGGCGCGGGCCGTGTTGGTGGCCTGGCCGGCGGACGCCCCCACCAGCACGGCGGTGGCGTAGCGGATGGTCACGGCGGCGCCGGCGGCCAGGGAGTCCAGGGCGACGGTCAGGGTGCGGCCGTCGGGGGAGAGGAGCGGGTCGGGGGCCGGCGCGCCGTCCAGGCGCAGCGATCCCGGCTCGAACCGGAAACGCGGCGGCAACCGGTCCTCCACCGTGACGGCCGCGGCGTCCTCCTGGCCGGTGTTGGCCAGGCGCAGGTCCCAGGGCACCCACTCGCCGACGGCCGTGGTGGTCTTGCCGGCGCGCTTGGCCAGGAACAGGGTGCCGCCGGCCGGGTCGACGGGGAGGTCCACCCGCAGGGGCACGGTGCCGTCGACGGTGAAGGCGCCGCCGCGCGAGGCGGCCTCGTCCAGGGCGAACGGTGCGCCGGGCAGCGTCTGCAGGTCCGCCGTCGCGGCTCGTGAAGGAGCGAGCCAGCCGGCGGGAGGATGGACCTGCAGCCGATAGCTGCCCGGCGCCACGACGGGGAAACGATAGCCGCCCGCGGGGAACGCGTACGCGGCGCCGCCCTGGTCGGTGACGGTGCCGCCGCTGGTGACCGTGGCGGGGAAGGGGCTGACGCCGTCGTCGCCGTAGACGGTGGCGGGGCCGCCGGTGGCGGCGTCCACCAGGGTCACGCGGGCGCCGTCGACGGGGGCGCCGCTGTCGGCGGCGAACACCAGACCCAGCGGATCCACCAGGGCGCGGCCGATGGCCTCGTCCGTCGGTGTCCGCGGATCCTGGTAGCGGGCCACCAGTTCGGCGCCCGCGGTCACCGTCAGCACGCCGTCCCCCTTGACGGCGGCGGTGCCGCCGGCGGCCTGGATGGCGCCGGCGAAGACGCCGGTGGCCGGGCCCGTCTCGGTCAGGCGCAGCCACTCGCGCTCGTCGGTGGCGGCGGCGGCCACCGCCACCAGCACCGTCTCGGCGGTGTTCGGGTCCAGATCCTGGTCGGGATCCTCCACCCGCAGGACCACGGGGTCGTTCTGGTGGAAGGCGGTGCCGACGGCCAGGTCCACCGGGCCGCCGGCCACCGGGTCGGGCAGGGGCACGAAGGGTCCCAGCTCGGTGCCGGTCTCGGAATAGGCGGTCGTCGGCAGGTCCAGGGCCGCGGTGGCGGCGCCGCCGGGCGCCAGGCGCAGGAAGGCCAGGTCGGCGGGGGTGCGCACCGCGGTCACGGTCACGGCCGCCGTGTTGGAGGCGGCCGTCAGGCCCTCCTGGTCGCCGGCGCCGAAGACGGCCGTGGCGGTGTTGGCGATGGGGGTGCCGGCGGGCGTCTGGGCCCGGGCGGCCACCGGAACCAGGCCGATCAAAACGCCCAGGATCACCGCCGGCAGGGACGCGGGGCCTCGGCCCGGGAACGCACGGAACGCCGCCCCCGCGAAGGGGGCGGCGCCGTCGTAGCGGGGCGATCGCTGCGTCCGGATTCCGTGCATGCTGTCCGTTCGGTGGACCCGGGGCGGCCGTGGCCGCCCCGGGTCCGGGTGTCTCGCGATCTACTCGATCACGACGTCGAAGGTGGTCTGCTCGTTGGTGCCGCCGCCGGCGATCAGGCCGTAGGTGACCTGGATGTAGTCGACGTTGGCGTCGTTGCCGTCGGCGTCGGGCACCGGCGTGTAGCCGTAGGTGTTGCCGCCGTCCGACGAGTAGGCCACGGTGCCGGTGGTGACCACCGAACCCACGTGGAAGACCGTGAAGTTGGGGACCATGTCCACGATGCTCACGTTGTCGGCGTCGCCGGTCCCGGTGTTGTTGACGTCCAGCGTGTAGGTCACGCGGGCGCCCGGGATGGCCTTGGGATTGGTGGTGCCGTTGAAGGGATCCTCCACCACCACCGAGCTCTTGGTGATGGCCAGGTTGGCGTTGGCCACCAGGTAGCTGTCCCGGCTGGAGAAGGCGGCGTCACGGGCGCCGTCGATCTGGCCGGCGCCGTCGCCGAAGACCACCTGCACCGTGTTGGGATCGTCGGCCGCGCCGGTGTCCTCCACCGCGTCCGGGCCCAGGGAGCCGGGCGTGGTGGCCCGGGCGGCCGTGGCCAGCACGTCGTACGAGGCCACGTCGTCCACGGCCACGGTGCCGGGGATGTCCGCCACGACGAACACGTGCATCGACGCATCGGGCGCCAGTTCGTCGCAGAAGTCGTGGATGTCGATGGCCGGGTCGTACACCCCGTTGAGGTTGTCGTCGGCCCAGACCTGGACGTTGGTGGCGTCGAAGGTCTCGGTCAGGCCGAAGGCCGCCGCCGCGGCGTCCAGGGCCGACAGGCGGAAGTCCTGGATGGTGTTGCCGGTGTTGGTGACCAGGAAGGTCAGCACGCGGCGCGTGGAGCCGGGCATCACCGTCACGGCGCTCCCGTCCACGGTGGTCACGGTCAGGTCGATGCGGTTGTCGACCACGAACTGGACGTCGTTGCTGGTGATCTGGGCCTGGGCGATGCCGCCGACCTGGTAGTCCACCGTCGCGCTGTTGTGCACGGGCGTGCCCGAGGGCGTGCCCGCGGCGAACGCGGCGGCGGGGGCGACGAGCAGCGCGGCCGTGCAGAGCAGCAGCGCGTTGCGGGCGAATCTCGACATGGTTGTTCCTCCTTGGCGGTGGTTGACGCTGCTACTGCAGCTGGGCGACATAGTCGACCGAGCCCGTCTCGCCGGGGGCGAGCGGGCGTGTGAAATTCCAGCGCAAATGGGTGCAGTCGGCGGCGGTGGCCGGGCGCGGCCGCCCGTCCTGGCCGGAGACCTCCAGGCGGCCCAGGGCGCCGAAGGTGCGGCCCCCGTCCACCGAGAAGGTCAGGGACACCGCGGGGGGCAGGCCGCCGGTGCGCATCAGGGTCATGTGCGCCGGCAGCGGGTTGGTGATCACCACGTCGTCGGCCGCGTCGTCGGCCGCGTTGCGGTAGTGCATGGTGTAGACCACCTCGTCCCCGGGCACGACCTTCACGGCCGGTTCGCGGTGGATCGTCACGGCGCCGTCGTCGGCGGCGACGGGCACCTCGACCTCGGCGGTGGCGCGCAGCTCGATGCCGCCGGGCGCGTCGCCGGCGGCGGCGGTGGCGGCGGCTCCGGCGAGCAGCACCACGGCCAGCATCAGGATCCGGATCGTTCTCACGACGTTGCCTCCTTCTTGCGTCATTGGATGGTCACCTGGAACGCGACCTCCTGCGGTGCGGAGTCGGCGGTCAGGTCGCCCAGGCGGACGGTCATGGTTCCGGGTGTGGTCGCGCCGACGTCGCCCTGGTCACCGTCGTCCGTGTCGGTGAGGGGCCGGCCGTTCAGGCGCAGGCTTGCGGGCCGGTAGGCCGTGTGGACGGGGAGCGGATCGGTGACGACGACGCCGCGGGCGGTCCCCGCGCCCGCGACGCTCGCGACGATGGTGTAGGTGATCACGGCGCCGGGCCGCGGGTCGGTGCCGCCGTCGGGATCGGCCACGACGGCGTTCTTGACCAGGGAGAGGGTGACGGCGATCACCTCGTAGGTGCCGCCCTGCTCGGCGACGCCGCCGCCCGCGCCCAGGATGGCGTTGGTGCCGTCGTCGCCGGCGCCGATCACCACCGTGCCCGGCGCACCCACGCCGGTGCCCGAGGTGACCACCAGCTTCAGGGCGCCGGTGGCGCCGTCGGCCGCGTCGCCGGGGATGTCGGCGGTCAGGAAGACGACGGCGTCCTGGTCCGGGCCCAGGACCGGATCGTTGGCGCCCCGCACGTAGGGGGCGTCGGCGACCGGGTCCAGCAGGCCGTCGCCGTCGCTGTCCAGGTAGACGTGGACCGCCCCGGGGTCGAAGTCGTCGCCGGCCAGGGCCGCCAGCGCCGCCAGCAGGTAGCGGTCGCTGCCGTTGCCGGTGTTCTGCAGGCGGAAGGCCAGCACCTGGCCCGCCGCCCCGGCGAACGCCTCCACCGGACCGGCGTCCTGCCAGACCACGGCGAAGTCGACGACCTCGTCGACCCGCACCACGGCCTGGTTGCTGGCGCCGGACCGGGCCTCGCCTTCCAGCGCGTAGGTCACGGTGGCCTGCGTCACGATGTCCGTGCCCGCCGGCGTGCCCCGGGCCTCGGCCCGCTGCGCCGCTCCGGCCAGCGCGGCCAGGATCGACGCGAGGGTGCACGCCGCCAGGAGCGGCTGCCCACGATGCTGCATTGTCCTCGTCTCTCCGGATGCGGAAGGGGTCGAAGGGCGACCTTCCGCCAGGCGGGTCCCGATCAGGACGCCGCCGGACGTGCGTTCCCGCGCGGGAACGCTCTGGCCGGTGTTCGGCCGGAAGACGGGGAGGTTTAGGGAAGATCCGGGAACGCGGGGGAAGCTCCGGCCGCAGCCGCTACAGCTTCAGTTCGCCGATGCGCGCCTGCACCGATTCCGGCACCAGGTCCCGCCAGCTGTCGTCGCCGGCGGCCACCAGGGTGCCCAGGGCCTCGGGATCGAAGGGCACCAGGTCCGCGCGATCGGCCGCCAGGCCCAGGATGCGGCGGTTCACCACCAGGTGCTGGTAGAGGTGGGCATGGTCCTCGGGCAGGCGCAGGTTGTCCGCCGTGCGCACGTCGCCGTCCACGGTGAGGTTGGGGTACACCAGCAGCTTGGAGTCGCTGGCGAACAGGCGGGCGATGGCCTGCAGCATGCCGCCGGACAGGCCTTCGTAGTAGGCGTCGTCGAAGATCAGGTGCAGGTCGGCCACGCTCAGCACGAAGGCGATGCGCCGCAGGTCGTGGCGCTGGAAGTGCTCGGCCAGCCGGAAGAAGCGCAGGTGGCTGCTGACCATGGCGTGCAGGCCCAGGTCGTTCAGCATCGCCACCCGCGTCAGCAGGTCGCTGACCTCGTCCACGCCCTCGTACAGGTGGCGGGCCACGTTCATCTCGCAGAGCAGCACGATGTCGTCGGTGCCGATGCCCAGCTCCTCGGCCAGCTTGGCGGCGCCGGCGGCGGCCATCCGCGCGTGGACGTGGGTCCAGGGCCGGAAGGTGCCGCGCAGGATCAGGGGCACCTTGTGGTAGAGCAGGTCGCGGGGCATGGCCATGCGCCCGTCCGGCGCGAAGACCACCACCGGGCCCAGGCTGGAGGTCACCGCGCTCAGGCCGACGGCGCGGCGGTCCACCGTGGCGAAGGCGGGCCCGTCCAGCTCCAGCACATCGATCTCCACCCGGCCCCAATCCAGGTTGTCGGCCAGGGAGTCCACCAGGGTCTCGGGGTCGTCGTGCCAGCGGAAGGCCGAGTCGATCAGGTTCACGCCCAGGATGCCCAGGGCCTCCTGCTGGTCCTGGTTGGTCTCGTCGAACAGGCCCACGTGGATGATGACGCGGCTGGCCCGGGCGCCGGGGGCGTGCTGGAAGAGGATGCCCAGCCAGCCGTGGTCCTCGCTCTCCACCCCGAAGCGGCGGGCGGCCACCGTGTCGGCGAACACGAAGTAGCGGGAGGCCGGGTCGCGGTTGGCGGACACCCGCTCGATGAGCAGGGCGTACTCGTGGTCCAGCATGCGCTGCAGGCGTTCCCGGGTGACGTAGCGCCCGGTGGCGTCGGCGCCGTAGATGGCGTCGCTGAAGCGCATGTCGTAAGCCGACGTGGTCTTGGCGATGGATCCCGACGCGCCGCCCACCCGGAAGAAGTGGCGCGCCACCTCCTGGCCGGCCCCGATCTCGGCGATCGAGCCGTACAGCAGGGGGTCGAGGTTGAACTCCAGCGCCTTCTGGGCGGTGGTGGCGCGGGGCTGGTGGGCGTTCAACGGAGCGTTCATGGGCGTCGACCTGCCGGGGACAGGGATGAGGGGAGAGGCCGCCGTGCTGCGGTCCTTCGCCCGGCACATGGTAGCCGCCCCGGCGCGAGCCACCAGCGGTGGATTAGGCAGGACGAATATGGTGCGCTATCGGCCCCCGTCAAATCGATCTCCTCGGCGGAGGCCTTCATCCGTCAGTGCCGGCGCGCCGCACCCCCATGCGACACCAATGAACAATAAAATTCAACATGGCGACGGCGGCAACGCGGGCGGCGGCCCGATCCGACGCGGCCGCCGCCGGGCGCGCCTTGCGCGAGGGTGGTCGGGGGTGCTACGTTTGGCGGCGCAAGGGGCGCAGCACCGCGACCGGCGTACGGGCGCGCGAAGGTGGACTACACATGGGTGAGTCGGGCAAACGCCTGGTTGCGAAGCGCGTGATCCTGCTGGAGGCTGCGGCCTTCGCCCTGGTCATCGTCACCATCTGGATGGACGAGTTGCTGGACCTTCCCCACCTCCTCCTGGGCGCCGCCGCCACCCCCTTCAACTGGCCGGAATCCCTCCTCGAGAGCGTCTTCATCACCGTGCTGGGCGTGGCCATCGTGCGGGTCACCGGGTTGCTGTTCGCCCGCATGCGCCACCTGGAAGGCATCCTGCCCATCTGCGCCTCGTGCAAGAAGGTGCGCGACGAGCAGGGCCGCTGGCACGCCGTGGAACGGTACGTGAGCGACCGCAGCGAAGCGGACTTCAGCCACGGCATCTGCCCCGAGTGCGCCCGCCGCCTGTATCCCGACCTGGACCTCGAGAGCGACGACCAACCCGTCCATCGGTGAAACCGCCCGGCCCCCAGGGGGACCGGGCGGTCGGTGCTGCGCTGCCGACGGGCGCCTAGCGCCAGTCCTTGGGCTCCGGCTGCACGGCCTCCCACCAGGCGGGCCGCTCCTTCAGGTAGCGCGCCAGGAAGGCCAGGATGGTGTCGTTCCAGACGATGCGCTGGTCGTGGTCCAGGATCCAGTGGTCCTGCCCCTTGATCTGCACGTACTCCACCGGCCGGCCCAGCAGCTTGAGCGCCGTGAACAGCTGGTCGCTCTCGCCGATGGGCACGTTGGTGTCGCTGTCGCCCTGCACCAGCAGCAGCGGCGTGTGGATCTTGTCGGCGTTGAACAGGGCGCTCTGCTGCACGTAGAGGTCCCGGTCGCTCCAGGGGAACGCGTTGGCCAGGGCGCGCGCGCCGTAGTCGTAGCCCCACAGCCCCTCGCCCCAGTAGCTGCTGATGGACGAGATGCCCGCGTGGCTGACCGCGGCGGCGAAGATGTCCGTCTGGGTGATGACGTACTCGGTCAGGAAGCCCCCGTAGCTGGCGCCCATGCAGGCCACGTGGTCGGCGTCGGCCCAGGGATGGGCGGCCAGGAAGGCCTTGGTGCCCTCGATGACCTCCTTGGCCGTGCGCTGGCCCCAGTCGTTGACGTGCCGGGCGGCGAACTCCTGGCCGTAGCCGGTGGCGCCCGACGGTTCGGGCACGTACACCACGTAGCCCTCGCCGGCCCACACGTTCTTGGGATAGCGCCCGCCGAAGGACACGTCGATGGGCGAGGTGCCGCCGTAGTAGTAGACGATCACCGGGTAGGTGCGCGCCGGGTCGAAGTGGGGCGGGTACCAGATGCGGCCGTCCAGCACCTCGCCGCCGGGCAGGGTGGCCGGCCAGGGCTCGCTCTTGCCGAAGACCACGTCCGCCCAGTTGCGCGCGCCCGGATCCAGCAGCAGCCGCGGCTTGCCGCCCTTCAGGTCCACGGTGCGCACCTGGTTGGGCACGGTGGCGTCGCTGCCGCGGGCCACGGCGGTGCGTCCCGCGCGGGGCAGGGCGATCTCGTTGGTGACCCCGAAGCCCGTGTCGATCTTCTCCCAGTGCGGCGCGCCCTTGCCCGGCTTCAGGCGGTAGACGTTGGCGTACTGGGTGTCGGTGCAGCGGGCGTAGATCATGCCGTCGGCCCGGCACCACTCCGACGTCGTCCACGGCCGGATCGAAGTCGCGGGTCAGGGGCACCGGCTCGCGATCGGCCAGGCTCCACAGGTAGAGCTGGCCGCCGTAGTCGTTGGCCTGCACGCCGTCGGGCAGGTCGCGGCCCAAACCGTCGAAGGCCGACGGGGTGCCCGACAGCAGCAGGGTCTTGCCGTCGGGGCTGAACTCGGCGCCGCCGATCCAGCGGTCGTCCAGCAGGCGCTCCGTCGTCAGGTCGGCCAGGTCCATCAGCCACAGCTCGCTGGTGTAGTAGGGGCGGGCCGTGAGGTCCTGCTCGCTGAGGAAGAACAGCAGGTGCCTGCCGTCCGGGGCGATGCGCCAGCTCTGGGGGCTGACGGGCCCGGCGGTCAGGCGCCGCGTGACGCCGTCGGGCACGAAGGCCTGCACCAGGTGGGTGCGGTTGCGGTACCAGGGCTGCCGGTCCGCCGGCGTGGTCACGTGCTTGATCTTGCGCTGGTCGGGCTCGGGCTCGCGGTTGATCTCGTAGATGATGTACGAGCCGTCGGGGGCCCACCGCCAGGCGCCCATCTTCTCGACGCCCTCGACCACGGCCTCGACCGTGCCCCGGTCCAGGTCGCGCAGCCAGATGGTGGCCTTCTTGTCGGTGTCGGTGCGCCAGGAGATGCGGCGGCCCGTGTCCAGCCACTGCAGGCCCGAGGGCGCGCCGTCGCCGCGCCACAGGTCCACCAGCCCGCCGTCCTTCGTGCCGCGGACCTCCAGCCAGTTCTCCCGGTGCTCGCCGTCGCGGATCTCCGCCAGGGAGAGGGCGACCAGGTCGCCGTCGGGCGAAAGCGCCAGCGCGGAGCAGCGCGGGGCGTCCAGCACCAGGTGGATGTCGGTGACGCGCTCGGGATCGACGCCCAGGGTGACGGTGGCGTCGCCGGCCTTCGCGTCCGGAGTCACGGCCAGGTCCAGGGCCCAGTCGCCCTCCTTGGCGGGATCGTAGAGGCTGCGCAGCACCAGCAGGTGCTTGCCGATCTGCATGGTGAGGTCGGCGGTCAGGGTGTCGCCCTCGCCCTTGGCCAGGGACAGGTCCCCGCCGTCCAGCACGGCCTTGACCGCCCGGGGCGCCACCACCGTGAGCTTGGCCTTCTGCCAGCGGTCGGTGGCCACGTAGAGGGCGGTCCAGGCGGCGGCGGCGCCCCCGGCGGGTGCGGTGAAGGCGGCGCGGTCGTTTTCGGTCCAGGCCAGGTCGCCGCCGGGGGCGGCGAAGGTGCGGCCGGCGGCGGGCCGGTCCTCGCCCGGCTGCGCCGGCAGCTCGCCCAGCAGGTCGTCCAGGGAGACGCCCGCCCGCTCGGCGTCGTGGAACGCGGGCAGGGGCAGGGCCACCGGGCCGGCGACGAGCACCGAACCGGGAACGACGGGCGTGGCGGGGCGGGGGCCTCGTCCGCGGCGGCCGCGGGCAGGGCGGCGCCGAGCAGGAGCAGGAACGCAGCAGAGCAGGGTCAGTGGACGCATGGTTCCTCCAGGCGGCTGGGTCGGGGGATGGCCGGAACCGGTCGATGATAAGCCACGCGGTGCCGGGGAAGAAAGGAGCAATGCCGGATCGTCGCCTGCGGACGGGTCGTCAGGGGGCGGTGGCGACGGGCTCCCGCACTGCGGTCGTCGGTGGGGACACGGACATGAGCGCCCGGAGACGGCGACAGAAATGAACGTGCGAGGGCCCGGTCGGGGGGCACCGGATCATGGTTGATTTCCCCGCCCTCCTCACCCATCCTTGGCCGGCCATGAGCAGATTCCGATTCCTGAAGCGATGGTGGTTCTTCCTGGTCCGTCTCCAGCGGGAGATGGCCTACGACGACTGCATGGGCATGGCGGCGCAGATCGCCTTCTACACCATGCTGGGGCTGTTCCCCTTCCTCATCTTCCTGCTGAGCGTGGTCAGCACCTTTCCCATCGGCGAGGCGCTGCAGCCCATGCTGCTGGAGGCCCTGGCCGACCAGATGCCCGCCGAGGCCGCCAACTACGTGGCCGGCGTGGTGCTCAACCTGCTGCCCAACACCAACCAGGGGCTGCTCAGCTTCGGGCTGCTGGCCTCCCTGTGGGGCGCCAGCATGGCCGTGGGGGCGCTGATCACCACCATCAACCGGGCCTACAACATCCGGCCGCGGCGGCACATCGCCGTGCAGAAGGTCTTGTCCATCGCGCTGACCCTGGCCCTGTCCGGGCTGTGGCTCGTGTCCATGACCATCATCCTGGTGGGGCCGCGCATCACCCAGAACATCTTCGAGTTCATGGGCATCGCCAGCGAGACCAACACCTTCTGGACCAGCGTGCGGCTGCCCATGGCCTTCGTGCTGAACCTGATCGCCCTGTCGCTGCTGTACTACATCGCGCCCGAGGCGAAGCAGAAGTTCCGCTGGATCCTGCCGGGGGCCATCACCTCGACCATCCTGTGGATGGTGGCGTCGTCGGCCTTCCGCTTGTTCCTGCGCAACTTCGGCGCCTACAACAAGACCTACGGTTCCCTGGCCGCGCTGGTGATCCTGATGGTCTGGCTGTGGCTGTCGGGGCTGGTGTTCCTGCTGGGGGCCGAGATCAACGCCCTGATGAAGCGCATGGAGAACGATCCCCACCCGCCGTTCCGGAGATCTGCGCTAGAGGAGGACACCATGGACAACAAGATGACCGCCACCTGGGCCGGCGGCATGCGCTTCGTGCACCGTTCGGCCACCGGCCACGCCGTCGTGACCGACGCGCCCGCCGACAAGGGCGGCCTGGGCTCGGCGCCCACCCCCATGGAACTGGTCATCCTGGGCCTGATCGGCTGCACGGGCGTGGACGTGGTCAGCATCCTTCACAAGATGAAGCAGCCCCTGGAGAGCTTCGAGGTGAGCGCCGAGCATGAGCGGGCCGAGGACCATCCGAGGGTCTACACGAAGGTCCACGTGGTCTACACCCTGCGGGGCGACCTGGACGAGAAGAAGGTCCAGCGGGCGGTGGACCTGTCCGAGCGGACCTACTGCTCGGTGTCGGCCATGCTGCGGGGATCGGCCGACCATCACGTCCGAGGTCCGGATCAATCCCTGAGGGGCGCCGTCAAGATCCGGGATTTTCTCAAGTTGTCACATTGTTTGCCGATATATGAGACCCGACTGCGCGGGCGGCCCTCCAGGGACGCAGCACGTGACGAATTCACAACATCTGGGCGTGACACTGATCTGACGTGACTGCACAAAACGACTCCGTCGATCATTCCCGCACCCGAGGAGCGACCGCATGACTCCCCGTACCTTCGTCTCCGCCTGCGCGGCGGCCGTCGTGGCCTTGGCCGCCGCCTGCAGCCTCGCCGCCGAGGCGCCTCGACCCATGCCCGCCCATCCCGACCTGCTGAAGCAGCTGGGGGGCGCGCGCGTGGCCAAGCTGCAGCAGAAGACCTACACGCCCCGGATGGCCGCCGACCTGCGCATCATGCGCACCGACAAGGCGGCCGCCGCCGTCACCGGCACCGGCGCGTGCCTGGTGATCCTCTGGGAGTTCACCGACCATCCGGCCGACCAGGCGAACCACCCGGCCTCGGCGTACGACGACATGATGTTCTCCACGGGGACCTTCCCCACCGGGAGCATGAACGACTACTACCGCGAGGTGAGCTACGGACAGTACGGCGTGGGCGGCCTCGTGACGAACTGGACGACCGCCGCCAGCACCTATGCCAGCTATGCCAACGGTGACGGCAGCCAGGACTCCTACACCGCCCGCGCCATGCTCCAGGACGCCATCGTCGCCCTCGACCCGGTGGTGGACTTCTCCCAGTACGACAACGACGGGCCCGACGGCATCCCCGACAGCGGCGACGACGACGGCCTCGTGGACGCCCTGTTCTTCGTGCACGCGGGGCCGGGCCAGGAGCAGTCGGGCGACATCCACGACATCTGGTCCCACGCCTGGGCCCTGCCCGGCGGCCAGGCCACCAACGACGGGGTCCGCGTCTACCGCTACTCGGTGGAGCCGGAGGAGTTCACCAACGGCGACCAGATCACCGTCGGCGTCTTCGCCCACGAGTACGGCCACGTGCTGGGCCTGCCCGACCTCTACGACACCGACTACTCCGTCCCAGGGCATCGGCGAGTGGGGCCTGATGTCCGGCGGCAGCTGGACCAAGCGCGACGCCGGCGACGCCGGCAGCAGCCCCTCCCACATGACCGCCTGGTCCAAGATGCAGCTGGGCTGGCTGACGCCGGTGGAGATCACCAGCGACCAGCCGGGCCTGACCGTGGTGCCCGCCGAGACCAGCCCCGTGGCCTACAAGCGTGTTCGAGAACGGGTTCGCCGGCGCGGACGAGTACTATCTGTTCGAGAACCGCCGCCGCCTGGGCTTCGACGAAGGCCTGGTGCGCCGGCAGCAGTCCCTCGGCTACGACGACCCCGAGGGCCTGATCATCTACCACGTGGACGAGTCAGCGCCGGCGGCAACAGCAACGACCAGCACCGCCTGGTGGACGTGGTGGATGCCAGCCCCTGGTTCGACGGCCAGGGCGGCTGGTGCGAGAACCTGGACGGCGCCAACACCGACCTACGCCAAGGTCTGGGGCTACAACCGGGGGGACAACGGCGACCTCTGGCCGGGCTTCACCGCGGTGAACGCCGACAGCTCCCAGTGGGCCCTGCCCCGCGACCGCACCACCTTCAACGACACCTCGGTGCCCGCGGCCGGCGACTACAGCTGCGGCCAGACGGGCCTGAGCCTGGAGAACATCGCCCTGGCCGGCGTGGACGTGAACCTGGACGTGTCGTTCGCCACGGCCGCCGGCGCCGTGCCGGCCAACGTGGCCACGGGCGGCGTGTGGGACTTCGAGACCGACGCGGCCGAGTGGCAGTTCTGCAACAGCTACGTCCACTGGGACCAGTCCCAGGCCGGCAACTGCGCCGGCAGCGGCGGCCTGTGGTTCGGCACCGACGGCTGGGCCAACTGCGGCGGCGTGGGCTACGGCAACAACTGGAACGACTTCACCTGGATCACCGTCGGCGTGCAGACCGCCGGCAGCCCCCGGGTGGAGCTGACGCATCGCTACGAGCTGGAGACCGGCTACGACTACGCCTACCTCGAGGTGCGCCCCTGGGGCGACCTCGGCGACTGGACGCAGCTGGCCTCTTCACCGGCACCAGCGGCTGCACCACCGGCGCCTGGGCCATCCCCGCGTCGGTGCTGGCGGCGGGCGATCCCGACGGCAACGGCGTCGCGGCGGTGGACGTGCGCCTGCGCCTGGCCAGCGACGGCGGCTGGTCGGCGAGGACGGCAGCTTCTGCGGCATCGGCTGGTGGGTGGACCGGGTGGCGGTGACCTCCCTGTACCCGTCGGGCGTGGACCTGCCCGCGCCGGGTGCGGTGGCCGTTCCTGGCCTCGCCCGGTGCCCAACCCGTTCAACCCGCAGACGTGCTGCGCTACCGCGTGCCCGCGGGCGCCCGCGAGCGTGACCCTGGCCGTGTACGACGCAGCGGGGCCGCCTGGTGCGCCACCTGGACGCGGACGCAGCCGCGCCGGCTGGCACGAGGCCGTGCTGGAACGGCCGCACCGACACGGGCGCCCGCGCGGCCAGCGGCGCTGTACTTCGCGCGGTTCGTCGCGGACGGGGCCGTGCCAGACCCAGAAGATGGTGATGGTGCAGTAGGCACCGCCGTCTTCGCCAGTAGACCAGAAGCGCCCGCCGCGGGATGCGGCGGGCGCTTCGTCTTG